>NZ_WELG01000147.1 GCF_009184425.1 Flagellimonas olearia
CTAAGGCAGTCAGGTCAGTATGCTTGCCTTGGCGCTGCAGTGATCCGGTGACGGCTTTGCCTGCCACTTTATTGGCATACACCCAACCATTAATACCGGTGCGGGTGCACAAAGACATGGGTTGAAAATCTGTGCTTTCGTCCATCTGGGCATGGAGGGTTAGGTCGTCTAACTTCACTGATAGACTTTTGCTGAGAGCACCTACACTATCCTGCTGGTAACCGAGGCGGATAACCACATTCTTTTGCTGAAATACGCTTTCTCCTTGTCGTGGAGAAGGCGACATGTGCAACCCTTTGCCTAATGGTGAGCGCCAAGTATACTGGTGGAGAACG
>NZ_WELG01000148.1 GCF_009184425.1 Flagellimonas olearia
GTTCAGTGTTAAGAAACTGTTTGGTGCAGCAGCTATATCGATGCAGCGCATGGTTATATCTGTGTAACGAGAATAGTAGGCGGTATTGATCCCCAATTGCACGGCGAGAGGGTGAGTGATGCATGGTGCTGTGCCATTTTCTTGAGAGATGACTTCCACGTCTGTATCTGTGACTTGAGTACCGTTAACTGAAATGCTGAGAGGGTAAATCCCCGGTATCAGACCTTGCCCCTTTTCAAGGTGACTAATGTCTATGTTGGTATTGTTCTGGTTGACAAAAAAATGGGATGTGAAGCGGGTTGTTGTTTGAGTCTCTTGCTCGGCATTAGCCGCTT
>NZ_WELG01000149.1 GCF_009184425.1 Flagellimonas olearia
CCTGACAGGGTGGCTTGTACTACTACTAAAAAAGGAGCAAGGGGGCAGTTCCTGCTTGACCCGCCTATACCGGCGCTGTCTAAATAGCGCCCATCACACGCCTTAGACCGGATGTTGAGTACCTGAGAATGGGAAAATCGTTAGTAATTGTGGAGTCGCCTGCCAAGGCAAAAACCATTAACCGCTACCTGGGCGACGACTTCATCGTGAAGTCCAGCGTCGGCCACGTGCGCGACCTGCCGGTCAGTGGTGGCTCCAAAAAAAGCACCCCTCAAGAGCGGGCCAAGGAGGCAGCCTACACGCGCTCCTTGCCCAAGGAAGAGCGGGATGCCTAT
>NZ_WELG01000150.1 GCF_009184425.1 Flagellimonas olearia
GATCTTTCCGTTTCCGGACTGTAAATGCTGTCTCTGATCATATCGTTTACTTTAGATATTTCTTTTTCATATCCAATCCCAAAACCTTCTGCGGTATATCCACCAAGCTCTTCAAACACTTTTGACGGAGAATGAATACCAAGATCTGCCGTTGCCTGATTTACAGCAGCCGCACACATGGAAGCTACTGCATTAACCACCGAAGAGCTTCCGGCATAAATTCCATTGGCAAGTCCATAAGCAAGGTTTAATCCATGGTTATATAAGGACGGCGTTCTGGATGATACAATCCGCACGGATTCAATCATGCTCTTTGCCTGATTGATCGGCGCCAT
>NZ_WELG01000151.1 GCF_009184425.1 Flagellimonas olearia
GCAGCATGAACAACGAATGGAAACCTAGCATCAACCAAGGGTTGGCCAACATGGTGTCAAAATGCGCCTCGGACTGGGTGGCCGTAATGCCGTCAAACGCCCCACGAGCCGCTTCCCAAGTGTAATATAATGCCCAGCTGGCCACCGCAGAATAAAACGACAGAATCAGGAATGCCGACAGCGCGCCCAGTATCCCAATGCCAGCCCAACGCTGGGTGACTTTGCTCTCACTGGCAAGCTTGCGCATGGTGTTGATCGGACTCAAACCGCCTTTGCGACCTAGCATGACTTCTGCGGTCATAATGGGAATCCCCACCACCGCAATACACAATAGA
>NZ_WELG01000152.1 GCF_009184425.1 Flagellimonas olearia
TCGTTGAGCTCTTCCAAGGTAGTTTCTTTGCTCAGAGTCAAGTTCAGGATCGCCATAGACACGTTCGGGGTGGGAACGCGGATGGAGTTTCCGGTCAGCTTGCCATTAAGGCTCGGCAATACTTTGGTGGCAGCCGTCGCCGCACCGGTCTCAGTCAACACCATGTTCAGTGGCGCCGAACGCCCACGACGAGGCCCCTTGTGGAAGTTATCCAACAGGTTCTGGTCATTGGTGTAGGAGTGTACCGTTTCCACATGGCCGAACTCGATGCCGAACTTATCTTCCAGCGCCTTCAGCGGCGGAACGATGGCATTGGTGGTGCAGCTTGCTGCGGA
>NZ_WELG01000153.1 GCF_009184425.1 Flagellimonas olearia
TTTTGATTTTAATGGGGTTGAAGAATTGATCTAAAGCTTTAAATTCGCCGTCTTTTTGCGTTTCCACTAAAGCTTTTAGGGGCGTATTGAGCTTGAGTTGCAATTGCCTGAACGCCTTATTTTTATGCAAAATCAAATCTTTAATCGCATTCAAACGCTTTTTAGAATCTTCCAAGCTCACGCTATCAGTCATCAAACTAGAGGGGGTGTCTTTTCGTTTGCTGTAAATAAAAGGGTGGATGTGCGTTAAAGGTAAGCTTTCTAAATTTTTAAACGCTTCTTCAAAAACGCTTTCGTTCTCGCCCGGATGCCCTACAATAAAATCCGTACCG
>NZ_WELG01000016.1 GCF_009184425.1 Flagellimonas olearia
TCAGGGAGAGGATCCTAAACTTGGTGATTTTTGTTTTTGAACAATGAAACGATAAAAGCAGGCATTGTTTTGAATCTCTAGAAATTTGATATGAAAATTCTAAAGAGAGTGGGTTTGACGAGCGAGTACCTGAGAATAGGTTTTGGCCATACAGGCATTGCTCTTACCCAGTTGGGTAAGTCTTCAAGGGTAATACCGCTTCAAGAACTTGCCATTGATAGGCAGCATACATCTGTCGCCTTCCATGTTTAGGAGGGCATATGCGCCGTTGGAGAAGACCTTGTCAATGACGTAGGGTCCCTCCCATTTTGGCTCAAATTTGCCTTTAGACTTGTGAGCGAAGACCATTGGTCTTTTTACCGCAAGAACCAAGTCACCCTTTTTGTAGGCGCGTTGCCTGACCCTTTTGTCAAAAGATCCTGCCATGCGTGCCTGATAAAGTTCAATGCTTTGTCGAACTTCGAGCCGTCTCTCGTCGAGATTGTCCAGCTCATGAAGTCGTAACTTCACATTGCTTTCTTGGGTCATGTCATTTTGTAGAGATACCCTTAGAGAGGGAATTTGTACCTCCAATGGCACAACAGCTTCGCATCCATAGACCAAGGAGAATGGTGTGCTATGGGTTGGTCCTCGAACGGTGGTTCGATAGGCCCACAAAGCTTCGGAGAGTTTGTCGCTCCAGTCTCTTTTGTGACTATAGACCATTTTCTTCAAGATTTTGCAGAGTGTCTTGTTGAAAGCTTCTGC
>NZ_WELG01000154.1 GCF_009184425.1 Flagellimonas olearia
TGTTCAGTAGCCCAGCAAGCAGATCGCCCAGAACCGGAATTTGCTCCAGCAGAGTGGGGAGGGTTTCCAGCAACGCGAGGTTGCCTGGCTCAGCAAGGCCAGCCAGCAGGTCCGTTAAGATTCCTGGGTTGATGGTTCCGCCGCCCAGCAGGTCGCCCACAGGGCCTAGCTTTTCACCGGCGGCCAGCAGACAGGTTAGTGGATCCGCATCTTCAGGGCACAATTCGCCAAGACCACCGGACAGGTTAAGAATGCTGCCAACGCCGCCGAGCACTTCGGTCAAACATGCTTGGGGCTGAAAATTATCGGCGCGGGTAGATATTGGACACAGG
>NZ_WELG01000155.1 GCF_009184425.1 Flagellimonas olearia
CAGAACAAAAGATTTTAGACACTATCTAGCCATATACGGTTACGCCAAGCTCTCAAATCAAACCAGGAATGGGGCAGTTGCATGAGGGGAGCAATACCACGCATTATTCTGTAGCGGATAGGTGGGGGAATGCAGTCAGCGTTACTTACACCATTAACGCTTCTTATGGAAGCGCTGCTAGTATTGATGGGGCAGGATTTTTATTGAACAATGAAATGGATGATTTTTCCATAAAGCCAGGAAATCCTAATCTCTATGGTTTAGTAGGGGGCGATGCGAATGCGATTGAAGCCAATAAGCGCCCTTTAAGCTCCATGTCGCCTACGATTGTG
>NZ_WELG01000156.1 GCF_009184425.1 Flagellimonas olearia
GCTTGCTTTGGTGCCGGCTCTCTACTCCTATTTATGTACCGAACTGCAGGCGGCTGCTTTCTTGGTTCGGCTTGGGCTCCCTATGAATAGGGTATTTTCAGCCCACATCTTTTATTCGTGGTATGTATACCACTGTCCTGGCTTTCATCGGCTAGGTGTTGCACAGGATGATGATCCTCTGATGATTCGATTGGCTAAGGGGAAAGCCGTAATCGAATCTCTTCTGTTTGCCCGTATGAGGATCCGACGGTTCAGGGACGTCGAGATGGGGCAGTCTTCAGTGAAGCTTTCTCCGGAGTTGCGGAAGAAGGCTTTTGATTTTGGTGCCTTT
>NZ_WELG01000157.1 GCF_009184425.1 Flagellimonas olearia
GCAGTTCCTTGATAACCCCCGTGGGGGTGAACACATAGGCTTCGTCCGGGAATAGGTCCACCTTCACATTTTCGATGAACTCCATGGAATTGCCGGTTTTTTGCTGCAGCTCAAGTAACCGTTGCATCCAGCTCTGGGTGCGGCTGTGGGTGGGCGAGCCAGGCTCGTCATCGGACTTGTAAAGCCAATGGGCGGCGATGCCATTGTTAGCCATGGCTTCCATTTCTTCGGTACGAATCTGCATTTCCAGCGGGATCCCGGAGCGAGCCTTCAGCGTGGTGTGCAGGGACTGGTAGCCATTGGCCTTAGGGATGGCAATATAGTCTTTAAA
>NZ_WELG01000158.1 GCF_009184425.1 Flagellimonas olearia
CTAGATAGCCCCTATGGCGGCACCCTGTTCGGTGTAACCCCGATTTCTGATAACAACGTCCTGACATATGGCTTGCAGGGCAATGTGTGGTTGACGGCTAATCGGGGGCGCAGCTGGGTGAAAATTCCCTCAAAGCTGACCCGTGGTATCAACGATGGCACCGTACTGGCGGATGGCACGGTGGTGCTGGTCACAAATGCTGGCGGCATCCTTACCAGTCGCGATGGTGGTCAATCCTTTTCCCTACGGTACCTGCCGGGCCGCCGTTCAATCTCCGCTGTTCTTCCCCGGGATGCGGGCGGCATTCTTGTCGCCGGGCAGGGTGGGCTGC
>NZ_WELG01000159.1 GCF_009184425.1 Flagellimonas olearia
TGCTTCACCCTGCACAACCCGGCTGTGCCGGTGGTCAAAACCACCAACTGCATTATTGCTGCCAGCCCGGAAGAGCTGCCGGAACCGCCACCGGAACAACCCTGCATTCGCTGTGGTTCCTGCGCGGAAGTGTGCCCAGCCAACCTGCTGCCCCAGCAACTGTACTGGCACGCCAAGAATGACGACCTGGAAAAAGCACAGCATCACAACCTGATGGACTGCATCGAATGCGGTGCCTGTGCCTATGTATGCCCCAGCCATATTCCCTTGGTGCAGTACTACCGCTACGCCAAGGCCGAAGTTCGCCAACAGGCCGCAGACCAGCTAAAAG
>NZ_WELG01000160.1 GCF_009184425.1 Flagellimonas olearia
CCGCCGCTCCCGGATGGCAAAGTGAGAATCGGTGCGGTGGTCAACCTCTTCTTCAGCTCTTGGAAACTTGCTTCACACTTGTCTGACCACACAAATGGCTCATTCTTCCTCGTCAACTTTGTCAAAGGTGACGCAATTGACGAAAATCCTTGCACAAACCTCCGATAGTAGCCTGCTAATCCCATAAAACTCCTGATTTCTGCCACATTCTTCGGTCTTTCCCAATTCACAACTGCTTCTATCTTGGAAGGGTCGACCGATAATCCCTCACTAGAGATGATGTGGCCTAGAAATGCAACCTGCTCTAGCCAAAATTCACACTTGTTGAG
>NZ_WELG01000161.1 GCF_009184425.1 Flagellimonas olearia
ATGTTGCCGCAGTTGACCAAAAGACTGGCCCGGTTGGGACTGACCTGGTCAAAGAGGCCGGCTTCGATCAAGGGGACCAGCTGCTTTTCTTTCAACTCCTTGGTATCCAGCTGCCGCAAAAAAGCCGGGAAGCTGGTTACTGGCCGTTTTAGGGCCAGAAGCTGGTCCAAAAAGGCCGGCGTAATCCCCATAATGTCCTTTAAGCCCAGGTAGATCCGGCCTTCAAACAAGCGGGCCTCTGCCTGGCTCAAGTTGATGTCGGGCCCCAGGATCTCAACGCCGGCCTTTCTGGCCTGGCGGATGATGGCCCCTTTTTCCTTGCCCCGGCT
>NZ_WELG01000017.1 GCF_009184425.1 Flagellimonas olearia
CGTTTGACCCTCCATCAATGCTCAAACAGCAAAATCAAGCCTCTCGGCGGCGGGAACCACCGAAGCCTTCACTCATCAAACCAAGTACATGAGTGGCTTCAACATACTTTCAAAAGGCTGCACGTCGAATTTCAGGTCATTCCGACAACGTTTGACCAGGTTTCGACGCTCCGAAAGAAAATCGAGGCTACCGGCGGCGAAGCTCCCCGGGACCATGGTTACCAAGACAGAGCCTGTGGATCATCTCAAAATGACTCCAATAGGTTCCCTGTCAAATTTCAGGTCAATCGGACATCGTTTGACCGCACATCAACGCGCGGCATCTCCCTCGCGGCAAAATCAAGTCTACTGGCGACAGGACCCCAAACGGCTTCAAAACTCAAAAAAGAGCCTATGGTTGGTCTTATTTATTGCTCAGGAGGCTTCACCTCAAATTTCAGGTCATTCCGATATCGTTTGACCAAGTTTCAGCTTCTGGCAGAAAATCAGCAGCTCTACGCGACAAAGTCTTCGGCTTTCCCGGAAAATTGGAAACTTTGCACTCTCAAAATGCAAGGATTCTCATCATGTTTTCTACAGGGAAATCAAGCCAATAAATGAGGAAAAATGTCAAGAAAAATACAGAAGAAAACGGCAGCAGAAAAGACCGCAAGACGGGCCAAAAAGGGGAAAAACCCCCCGGGGTCGCAGCCCGCGACCCTGGCCCAAGGGCGCCTGCGACCTTGGC
>NZ_WELG01000162.1 GCF_009184425.1 Flagellimonas olearia
CTGTGGTAAGGATTAAAGTCCCGCAAAATGAAATCATTGGTTTTAATGACGGGGTTAAAGGCGAAGTGGAAGTGAATACTAACGAATTGGACGATTTTATTATCGCCAGGAGCGATGGAACGCCCACTTATAACTTTGTGGTTACCATTGATGATGCTTTAATGGGGATTACTGATGTGATTAGAGGCGATGATCACCTTTCTAACACCCCTAAACAAATCGTTCTCTATAAGGCTTTAAATTTTAAAATCCCTAATTTTTTCCATGTGCCGATGATTTTGAATGAAGAAGGGCAAAAATTAAGCAAACGCCATGGGGCCACTAATGTG
>NZ_WELG01000163.1 GCF_009184425.1 Flagellimonas olearia
AGAAAAAATTGACGCTTTAATGGAGCAAATCAGCTACCATGCGATTGACATGAGCGCGAATTTAGCGAAAGAAAAAGGGGTTTATAAGGATTTTGAAAATTCAGAATGGAGTAAGGGGATTTTCCCCATTGATAAAGCCAATAATGAAGCCTTAAAACTCACCGAAAAAGGGCTTTTTAACCACGCTTGCGATTGGCAAGGTTTGAGGGAAAAAGTCAAAGCCAATGGCATGCGTAATGGCTATTTGATGGCGATCGCTCCCACAAGCTCCATTTCTATTTTAGTAGGTACAACCCAAACAATTGAACCCATTTATAAGAAAAAATGGT
>NZ_WELG01000164.1 GCF_009184425.1 Flagellimonas olearia
ATTGGTACTGCGGTATCTTCATTTCATATTTTAAAAATGCACCTTTGCTGCTTTTCCTTAATTTTTAGACGGCCCGCAGGTTCGTTTTGCGGTACTATCTTGTGATAAAAAGTTGTTTTGACATGTGATCTGCACAGATTTTATAATGTAATAAGCAAGAATA
Organism: Flagellimonas olearia; assembly: GCF_009184425.1. Taxonomy (GTDB): domain Bacteria; phylum Bacteroidota; class Bacteroidia; order Flavobacteriales; family Flavobacteriaceae; genus Flagellimonas; species Flagellimonas olearia. Next base: position 164 of record NZ_WELG01000164.1, read on the forward strand.
CATTATCAAACGAACAATACTGGTAAAAGAAAACCAAAATGGACGACATTGAAACAGCCAAGAATCTGACGGTAAAAGCACGTACAGCTTATAGCGTCTGGGATGTATGTCGGCTGTTTATTGAAATGATTGCTCCTGATGTAGATATTGATATAGAGAGGAAAC
>NZ_WELG01000165.1 GCF_009184425.1 Flagellimonas olearia
TTGGGTTCAAACATGTTCAAATTTCTGCAGGATTTTTTTTTTATGAACAAATGAGTTCAAATTTCGACAAGGTTTGGTGTTAAATTAACACTAAGATTTCAGCAAAGTTTAATGCGCAATCATGCTATATAAATCTGATTTTTATTCTTGAAAACCTGATTTGATATTATTAGCTGTATCAACGGTTTGCTTAATTATCAAAAATATGAATTTCAAAATGAATAACGTCTTTTCCTACTCAAACTATGATAAACTTTAATTAAGCTTTATTCGACCAATTGGAGGTTTAATTTCTTCTACGTTTTGAAATGAAGAAATTTAGTTAAGT
>NZ_WELG01000166.1 GCF_009184425.1 Flagellimonas olearia
AATCCATTCGCATGCACCCAGACCAAGATACCCTACAGGGCATGATGGACAACGCTGGCTTTGCCCGCACCGAATACTTCAACATGATTGGCGGCATCGTGGCCCTGCACAGAGGATTCAAATTTTGAGCCTGAAAGACCAGTCACGCTCTCCCGGGCTGCTCTCTACCACCGCCCTGGCCACCGTGGAGCGAGCCATCAACACGGCCCTGCGATCTGACCCCGCCAGCGCAGAGCGGCTGGCCGTACACGCCGGCCGGCTTATTGCCATTGAGGCCACACTGCCCCCCGTGGCCATCTACGGGTTAATCGTGGAAGACGGCGTGGAG
>NZ_WELG01000167.1 GCF_009184425.1 Flagellimonas olearia
CTTGGCCCGCCTAGACGGACTACCACAGAGTCGGCCGCGCCTAGTGAGAAAGGTGATCGATGAAAGTTTGGCCCAGCTGGCCGGACACCCGCAGCGGCAAGCCGTGCAGCGTGATGACCACGCGTGTGCCGGGATAACACTGGCAGCCCCCTCCCTGGCCAGCCTGGCATTACGCAACTTGCTGGAGAATGCGTTGCGTTACACACCAAAGGGCAAGGAAGTGTGGATTCGCGTAGTGGCGAATACCCGTGAGCTGCACATCCATGTGGAGGACCAAGGTCCAGGAATCAGTGACAATCAAGCGGTGGTTTGCGCGCGGGGCCACCGC
>NZ_WELG01000168.1 GCF_009184425.1 Flagellimonas olearia
GATTTTCGTAAAAACGGAGGCCATTGGAGCCTCATTTTACAAATCCGTCCACGTTGTCCCCTAGGAAAAACTGTTCCGAGAAACTTTCGTGTTTTAAGTTTTACCAAATTCGGCCTCTAAAGGCCTCAAAATCGGCTTGCCGTAAAACTGGTCAGGATCCACCCGAACCTGGCAGTTTTTCGGTTTAGAGTTCGTTTTACGTCCTAGACGTGGAATCTAGCTCAACCAGCCACCGCGGGAGCTCTAATACACACATGCAACGTTTTCTAGCGTAAATTTTCTTTAATCACAATTTCTAACATCACCATGCAAACCTAATTGATATTGG
>NZ_WELG01000169.1 GCF_009184425.1 Flagellimonas olearia
AGACATGAAGGTAATGAAGCCTACCCCCTTGATAGTCTTGACGCCCCCGCCGACCAGGCCAACCAAGATGTAAGGGATGACCAGGATCAAAACGCTCAGCTGCAGAGATACCACGAAGGCCGTGTTCATCACGTCCAGGCCGGCAGTCTGGGCCAAGGTGATGACTGGCAGGCCGACCGCCCCGAAGGCAGTTGGGGTGGTGTTTGCCACCAGGCAGATAACGGAAGCTTCAATCGGGTTGATCCCGAAGGTCATCAAGATGCTGGCCGGGATGGCAACAGCGGTCCCGAAGCCGGCAATGGCTTCCAGGAAGCCCCCGAAGCCCCA
>NZ_WELG01000170.1 GCF_009184425.1 Flagellimonas olearia
ACTAATTCATCGTCCCAAGCATCATTAGCTGGGTTTTCTTCATCATGATTATGAAGGAAACCGCGATTCAGATCTGAAACATCTCATGCCAGGGACGTCCATGGCTGATGCAATCTTTGACAGATTTTTACAAATCTGATTTCAGCAATGTGCAGCGGAAATTAGCCATAAAGAATCGCATAAAAACTCCACCTAATCATGATCAACATGTGTATAATTAAAGGAGATTATGAAAGACTCTTACCTTGATGATATGGAGTCTTTAAATCTCTGAAAAAAATTGATCCAAAGGGCTGAACACAGACTTGCAATTAATCAACAAGTTGC
>NZ_WELG01000171.1 GCF_009184425.1 Flagellimonas olearia
GATTAAAAACGCTCGGTTATTAAATTGCCTAAAATAAACCAAATCACCCTTTCTAGCGACCATTCTTGGAGTGGGTAAATGGCTTTGTTTCATAGACTCAAACGCTCTGAATTTAGCCGTTGCGACACCATTTTCAACGGCAATAATGACCACTTCAGAATTAACGATTTCATAATCTGAAAGTTTAGTAACGACAAAACCAAACTCCCCCACTTGCAAATCATGAGCAGGAAAACGAATGATTTTTTTAGGCAAATCCACAAATTCTATACTCACTCTTAAGGGTTCTTGCCAAGAGGCTGATTGCAAGCTTATAAAACTCATTA
>NZ_WELG01000172.1 GCF_009184425.1 Flagellimonas olearia
ATCTGGGCCATGACCACCCGCATGGACCCGGCCCGCGATACCGTGATGATCGAAAACACGCCCATTGATTATCTGGATTTCGCCTCTCCGGTGGCCGGCCTTGGTTCCAAAATGGGAATGGATGCCACGAACAAGTGGGCAGGCGAAACCACCCGCGAGTGGGGCCGCGCCATCGCCATGGATCCCACTGTAAAAACCCGGGTGGATGAAATGTGGTCCTCACTGGGCATCGACACCCCGGAATAATCCTAGAATGGGCGCCGGCTCACAGAGCAGGGTGGCGCCCAAATTCCAGCATGGTACGATCGTACGAAAAAAACAACAAG
>NZ_WELG01000173.1 GCF_009184425.1 Flagellimonas olearia
TCGAGCGAACGTTTGTTGGCTCGAGCGAAGGAACCTCTAGGAGGGTCCGCTCGAGCGAACCCTTCATCCGCTCGAGCGAACCTGGGCACAGTGTTGAATTGTTTTCTTGTGCTTGGCTGGCATCCCTATTGGGAGTATGATTATTAGAAGGTTGTTATAAGTGTACTCAATATACATTTTGTGTCTTATACGTCGAAAACTTTCAGAGGCATCAAACTATATTCATGTATTATCGTTGAGACATTAAATGGATAATGAGGCAACCATCTAGAAATCAATCAATCACCACATATCACCTCATTCTATATTTTGGAAGTTTGTCGGAA
>NZ_WELG01000174.1 GCF_009184425.1 Flagellimonas olearia
TGAAAGAGCTGAAAGTGGAAATGATCGACCGCTTCGGCCTGCTGCCCGAACCGGTAAAAAATCTGTTTGCTGTCACAGAACTACGTCAGCAGGCCGATCGACTGGGCATTATCCGCTTGGACGCCCACGCCACCGGCGGCAAGTTAGAGTTTGGCGAACGCACCCCTGTGGACCCGCTCACCATCGTCAAACTGGTCCAGTCCGGCCCCAACCGTTTCAAGCTGGAAGGTGCCAACGCCCTGCGTTTTGTGGAAGACAGCGAGACACCTGAAGAACGCATTAAAGTAGTACAGGAACTGCTTAAACGTCTGGCAGCTCAAAGCAT
>NZ_WELG01000175.1 GCF_009184425.1 Flagellimonas olearia
AGCGCAGCCAGGTCGGACTGCAGGCGCATCATGATGGGCTGAGTTTCCGGGTCGCCGAAGCGGCAATTGTATTCGATTACTTTGGGGGCACCGTCTGGGTTGATCATCAAGCCCGCGTAGAGGAAGCCGGTGTAGGGCATGCCTTCGGCGGCCATGCCTTCTACGGTGGGGGTGATGACTTCGTCCATGATGCGTTTGTAGACCGCGTCGGTGACCACCGGCGCCGGGGAGTAAGCGCCCATGCCGCCGGTGTTGGGGCCCGTGTCGCCGTCGCCGGCTCGCTTGTGATCCTGGCTGGTAGCCATGGGCAGAACGTTTTTGCCAT
>NZ_WELG01000176.1 GCF_009184425.1 Flagellimonas olearia
ATCCCGAATGCAGCATCTGGATACACAAGGTTGGCTGCATATTCGATACCCTTATGCCTATCGGCCACAATAGCAAGAGACTCTCGCGTGCCGATTGAATCCCTTAGTTTCTCGAAAAACCATGTCCATGATTCATTGCTCTCCGACGGAACGATACCAAATGCAAGGGGAAATATGGAGCCATTTGCGTCGTGTCCGCAGGCTGCAAGCAACATACCTCCAAACTTGGCCTTTAGTGCTGATCCATCAACCACAATTACTGGACGACAATAACGCCAACCATGCTTCGAAGCAGCTAAGCACATGTAAAAGAATTTGAAACAAT
>NZ_WELG01000177.1 GCF_009184425.1 Flagellimonas olearia
CAACGGTTATCTTTGTTCTGCCGGTCCCATTAGTATGGCTACGGTGCTGAACTCGCCTCCTAGTATGGCAATTTGGAAATACCGGCCTCCTAGTATGGCAACGGTTATTTGTTTGTTTGCTCTTTTTACTTCGGTATTAGGAGAATCTGGCCAGATGTGGCTTGCCAACAAATTGTGAATTTATGGTTTGGTTTAAGGTATTTAAATCATGAAACCTCTTTGTTCCTACATGAAAACAGTCCACCTTGATTTGTACTTTTCATTTACTTGTTTTAATTATATTTGATGATTTACACAGAATATTATGAAAACTTGTATATCTCA
>NZ_WELG01000178.1 GCF_009184425.1 Flagellimonas olearia
GCAATCAATGCAAGGGTTGAAATATTTCCCATAGCCGTATTTAGGCTTGAACAACACATCGTTAAAAAATTGCTCTCTAATATCGCACACCAAGAGCTTAGCCCCGATTTGTGCGGTGGCGTTTTCAAAATACTCTCTTTTATCTTTATTCCCCCCAAACCCTATATTGAAGTGTAAAGCGCTCACTTCAATACCTTGATCAATGAGTAATTTCATAGACAACAAACTATCCAACCCCCCACTAAATAAGGCTAAAGCTTTTATTTTTTTCATATGGCGACTAATTCTCCTTGTTTTAATTTCATAATGGCCTGGCGAGCCTT
>NZ_WELG01000179.1 GCF_009184425.1 Flagellimonas olearia
ACTGTCTTCCACCAACAGGATGCGCATCAGTCGTCACGCTCGTCATCAAGAACCTGGCCGGTGCGGGCATCCATCTCAATCTCACGGACCACCCGGTCTCCGGTCAGTAATTCAATCTCATAGATCAACTGGCCATCGTCGCGCTCCAGTTCAACCTCCAGCACACGCCCTTGTGGATAGCGCAGCTTCAGGGTTTCCAACAAAGAGGAAAACGCCACAATTTCGCCCTGCTGACGTAACTGCAAGGCCTCATCCTGGCTAATGTCATCAGCCGCACTGGACAATGAACACACGCAAAGCAGGGCGACAAGTATCGCCCTGCT
>NZ_WELG01000018.1 GCF_009184425.1 Flagellimonas olearia
ATGGTGCTTGTTATAAAAGGAAAAACATGCACAAAAACTTTTTACATTATTTCAACCCTTAACATAACGTATCAGTGTTTCAACCTCCTCATAAACCCTCCATCGAAAGGATGGCCGAGCCTACAGTAACGTTGAATTAAGCTCTTCTTATTTGGATTATCACTATCTGGATACATATCCAGTGACAGTCCAATCACTGATTGGTTTGACCTCATAAGATAAATAACTTATGTCAAGTGTGTTACCATCTCTTATGAAAATTCCCAGAATGTCCAAGTCTAGAAGTGAACTTTGGTAAAGAACTCCACCGAAGGGATGGCCGCTCCCACCAACACTTCATTGACATTCTATAGAAGTGATCTTTAGTAAAGAACTCCACCGAAGGGATGGCCGCTCCCACTAACACCTCATTATGAATAATCATATTAATTCACCCATTAACCCATCGAAGCGATCTTTAGTAAAGAACTCCACCGAAGGGATGGCCGCTCCCACTAACACTTCTAATGAGATTAATATGAACCGAGAATGGAAGGTCGTGGGGTTTTTCCTAAACCCCTCTCCCACTTGATAATTTATCACTAGGGTTTATAACTTTCCTTTGATCTTTACTTTGTTTTCTCAAAAGCTCTTTTTAAATCTAGCAAACTTGGTTAATTAAATTCATGACTTAATGACTCAAGTCATCTTGAAAGTAAATAACCTTTGCATTAAAA
>NZ_WELG01000180.1 GCF_009184425.1 Flagellimonas olearia
ATCACATCCGAGTTATGCATGGTCATGTTGGCTTCATAGGTGCCGTGCATGCCCAGCATACCCACGTTCTGACGGTCGGTACCGGGAAAGCCCCCCAGCCCCATCAGGGTATTGGTCACCGGGAAATTAAGCCGGTGGGCCAACTGGGTCAGCAACTCGCTGCCTTCACCCTGCACCACGCCACCGCCGGCATAAATCACCGGGCGCTTGGCTTTCATCAACTCGTCCAGCGCCTTACGGATCTGCCCGGAATGGCCGCGGCTCACCGGAGAGTAAGAGCGCATCTTCACTTTCTTGGGATACTCGTAGGGATTCTTGACGTT
>NZ_WELG01000181.1 GCF_009184425.1 Flagellimonas olearia
CTGTGCCAGATGGTCGAGCCACTGGGCCCGATGGTCGAGCCGCTGTGCCACATGGTCGAGCCACAGGGGCCGATGGTCGGTGGTGCTGACTGGAACACCCCCCCTATAGAGCTTTCTAAGCTTTTTAAGGCTGGGCAGGAGGAGACGTCTTTTTTCCGAGGAGGTACTAGTTGAGTTCACCATGCTACGCTTTGAATTTTGACCTGATTTTTTGCAGGCAAGCTAAGAACAATGCGTAGATGGATTCTGGAAAGTTTCGGAGGCATCGGAGAACGTTTGCTATTTTTTTTATTGCTTTTCCGAATTCGGGACTTGGGGAGTGG
>NZ_WELG01000182.1 GCF_009184425.1 Flagellimonas olearia
GCGCATAAAGATAATGCCTTAAAGCCTTTTTCAATTCAATATTCAAACTCGCCGCAAAAACGCCATAGCTAGTGGCATGGGTGGGATCTTTGGTTTTTTGAGCGTAAGCGTTAAAAAATTCGCCCATGTCTAATTCGTTCATGGCTTGTAGGGTTTTAATGAAACGATTGCCCAGCTTTTGGTTGGCTAATCGTAATTCCATGGGGCTTGTGGATAGCATAATGATTTCTTCAACCCCTAAGATCTTTTTTAAATCTTGTTGGAGAGCACTTTCATAGGTTAATTTCAAGCTCAGCATTTCCGTATAAAGGAACTGACTAGAG
>NZ_WELG01000183.1 GCF_009184425.1 Flagellimonas olearia
CCGTAACAGCTTGGAAAACCTGGAGTTTCACGCCTGGGACCTGAGCCAGGACGTTAGCGGCCAGGCCTGGGCCAGACAGACCTATGACCGTATCTTGATTGATCCGCCGCGTACCGGGGCACTGGAAATGGTGAAACTAATGCCCCGCCTTGGTGCGTCCAAGATTGTTTATGTGTCATGCAACCCCGCCACATTGGCCCGTGATGCCGGGGAACTGATGGCGCTGGGCTACCGTCTTAAAGCGGCCGGTGTGATGGATATGTTCCCCCATACCACCCACGTTGAGTCTATCGCTGTATTCGAAAAAATGAAGAAAAAGTAG
>NZ_WELG01000184.1 GCF_009184425.1 Flagellimonas olearia
GCGGTTTTTCAATGGGAATGTTGAAAGATTATGTGGATGTATTTGTTTTTGCGGTGCTTGGCGTGGCCAGTTTTTTAGCTGTGTGGTTTGTGATTGAAAGGGTTATTTTTTATTCTAAAGTCAATTTAAAAGCTTATGATGATATAGATGCCTTGAATTTGGATTTAACCAAGAATCTAACCATTCTCTATGTGATTTATTCTAACGCGCCTTATGTGGGCTTATTAGGGACGGTTTTAGGGATTATGGTGATTTTCTATGACATGGGCATGAGCGGCGGGATGGACGCTAAAACGATCATGGTAGGTTTGTCTTTAGCTTT
>NZ_WELG01000185.1 GCF_009184425.1 Flagellimonas olearia
TTATTTCGCTATAATGGATATGAATGTATCCATTTGGCCTTTGCGGATGAAATTTACCTTACTTGATGATACCGATGTAAGCCAAGCCTATGCGGCTTATTTACGTGAGTTACGGAAGCAGGCAAAGCTGTCACGAGCGGCGCTTGCTGAGCGAAGCTGTGTACCTGCGGCCACCATTAAGAAATTTGAGCTGACCGGGCAAATTTCATTTCGCCAATTGCTGTTGCTATGGCAGACCCTTGATTCGCTAGAGAGGCTCTATCAACTCACACAACCTAGCAAAGAACGGGTCACTATGCCCTCTAGTATTGATGAGGTGCTA
>NZ_WELG01000186.1 GCF_009184425.1 Flagellimonas olearia
CGAAATCGTACCCATCGAAGGTCACGATCAGAACGGCCACAAAGTGCTGTGCGAAATCGACGAAGTGATTCGCCCGGGTGCCAGCATCGAAGACATGCAGAAACTGCGTCCGGTATTCGATCCGGCCAACGGTACCGTGACTGCCGGTACGTCATCTGCCCTGTCTGACGGTGCCTCCGCCATGCTGGTCATGAGCGCCGAGCGTGCCCAAGCCCTGGGCCTGAAGCCCCGTGCCAAAATCCGCTCCATGGCCGTAGCCGGTTGCGACGCCGCCATCATGGGTTACGGCCCTGTACCGGCCACCCAGAAAGCGCTGGCACG
>NZ_WELG01000019.1 GCF_009184425.1 Flagellimonas olearia
GCATGACAATCGGTCTTTCTGCTGCAGAAACAACTCCTAATTCCAATAGGAATTTCCTGAGCCATACTGCTTCCTTTGCAGCTTCCGCTGCCGCCACATACTCTGCTTCCATGGTAGAATCAGCAGTACAATCTTGCTTGACACTTCTCCATGAAATAGCCCCTCCCGATAGAGTAAAAACATATCCTGAGGTTGACTTTCTGGCATCCGTATCTGATTGGAAATCTGAGTCTGTGTACGCCAAAGGCGTTAAATCATCTGCCCGAAAAGTTAACATATAATCTTTCGTTCTCCGAAGATACTTGAATATATGCTTCACTGCTGTCCAATGCATTGGTCCAGGGTTTGACTGATATCTGCTAACCATGCCAACGGCAAAGCAAATATCTGGTCTAGTACATAACATCGCATACATGAGACTTCCAACAGCGGATGCATATGGAACTCTCTTCATGGTCTCTATCTCATCAGGTGTCTTTGGACATTGATCTCGAGATAGTGGTACTCCATGTCTAGAAGGTAGCAAGCCCTTCTTGGAGTCATGCATGTTAAACTTGACCAATATCTTCTCAATATATGAAGATTGGGATAAGGCTAACATCTTATTCTTGCGATCTCGCAGGAGCTTGATCCCTAAGATGTAGCTTGCCTCACCCAAATCCTTCATCTGAAATTGAGATGATAACCAAATCTTTGTGGATGACAGTGCACCT
>NZ_WELG01000187.1 GCF_009184425.1 Flagellimonas olearia
ATAAAAATAAGGGATGTCAAATTTTTCCACTAAAGGGCGTAAAATCTCGTGATTGGAAATAACGCCTAAAATTTGAGCGTTCAATTCCCCTCCATACACCCTTAAAAGCAAATCCCCTAAGCAATGGCTCTCTTTAGTAGCGAGCAGAATGATGTTTTTTTTATGCGTTAAAATGACTTCAATCAATAGTTCGCTAAAGTTTTCTAGGGCTTTAAAAAGAGCGGTTTTTAAGGATCGCTCTTCTTGCTCTTTAATTTCAACATTCAAGGGCTTAATTTCTTTTTGGATTTTTAGCCGCATGAAAAAGCGCTGTTTTAAAGG
>NZ_WELG01000188.1 GCF_009184425.1 Flagellimonas olearia
CCCTACTCTCCCTCTTGGTTCTCTCTCTAGTGCAAGTTGTTGCACAATTCTCTTTCTCTCCCTTCTAGTTCTCTTCTAGTTCCTTGAGTTTTCTAGGATACTTTCTCTTGGAGATCCCACCCATCTTCTTGAGTAAAGAGATTCTAAAAGGGTCATAGTGTGGAAGATCAAAAGGGTTTTTGGAGATCTTTGCTTGGATCATTGAAAAGAGTTTTCTACATCAAAGAAAGATTCAATTTCTCCATTAGAGCTCAACCAAGCTTCAAAGGTATAATCTACTTCCTTGCATGTTGTAGATTTTTTATGGATGCTTGTTAGTTG
>NZ_WELG01000189.1 GCF_009184425.1 Flagellimonas olearia
TCATTTAAATAGCCAATATTTAAAAATGGAATGCGACACTTACAAAAAAATCTCGTTGCCAATTGCACTGTGTTTGGATTATCTCCAGAAACAATTCCAAACAAATTTTCTTTTTTATGTTTAGAAAAAATTTCTTCAAGATTGTCTTCACTGGCAAAATCATCTACTGTCTCAATATTGATGTCAAATCTACTAGAAAGAGCCTGCTTTATGGCAGATGTTTTATATTGTGAAATGTAATTCTTGTCAAACAAGAACTGACGGTTAAGATTGCTGGGATCAACGGTATCCTTATCTAACAATATTAGTTTTTTTGGATA
>NZ_WELG01000190.1 GCF_009184425.1 Flagellimonas olearia
TTCAGTTGCAGTTGCGGTTGCGATTCGCTCGTGCTCGTATGAAAGCCTTCGATCTTGCCTTTTAATTCAGGGCTTTCCAATAAGAATTTTTTCAAATTCGCCACGCTTTTATCCACCGCTTCTTGAGAATGGGAAAACACAAAGGTTTGGAAGGGCGAACTATCCCCACCGCCCCCTATAAGAGAGACTTCAGAAAGATTAATGTTCTCTAAACCTTTAGCTTCAGGCATGCTTTTTAATTCTTTCCTTAAAGCGCTCATCAACTCAAATTGCCCTAATTCATGCTCTTTTTTGCGCTCTTTTAAAGGCTTGAGCTGCAC
>NZ_WELG01000191.1 GCF_009184425.1 Flagellimonas olearia
AGGGCGCGCACTCTGGCGGTAGCTGCCGGGTCGGTGGCGTCGGTGGGGGTCAGGATCACCCGGTGATCGCGGTACAACTTCGCATCGGCCGCGCTTACGCCGCTTTTTTCCTTGCCTGCAATGGGGTGTCCTGGCACAAAGCGGGCGTAGTGGGCGCCCAGAGCATCGCGGGCCGCATTGACCACGTTGCCTTTCACGCTACCCCCATCGGTGACGATAACTCCGTTCGACAGCCCCGGCTTCAATGCCGACAGCACCGTACCCATGGCGGATACTGGGGTAGAAACAAACACCAGATCGGCGCCGGCCACAGCCTCTGC
>NZ_WELG01000192.1 GCF_009184425.1 Flagellimonas olearia
AAGACGATGACCCGTTCCATGAATGCGGATCGTGAGTACACCGCGCTGGACGGTTCCTCCCTGACCCTGCACGGTCGTTCGTTGCTGCTGGTGCGTAACGTGGGTCACCTGATGACCAACCCGGCCATTCTGCACAACGGTGAAGAAACGCCTGAAGGGATTATGGATGGCATGGTCACTGTACTGGCCGCCATGCACGACCTGAAAAAAATCAACAAGCTGAGTAACAGCCGCACCGGTTCGGTCTACATTGTGAAGCCGAAAATGCACGGCCCGGAAGAAGTGGCCTTTGCGGTTGAGCTATTTGAGCGCATAGAAA
>NZ_WELG01000020.1 GCF_009184425.1 Flagellimonas olearia
ACAAAAGCTGCTATCTCCCTCTTCATGTTGTTCCACCAAAATCTACCCTTCAAATTCTGATACATCTTCGTACTGCCTGGGTGCATAGAATACCTCGTGCTGTGAGCCTCCTCCATGATCTCATTCCTCAAGTCTTCTATGTTAGGCACACAGAGACGATCACGGTAATATAACACTCCATCAACAATACGAAAATCAGGACGATCTGCTATGCTCTCTGAAATCTTGGCCAACTCTGGATCTTGCAACTGACTGCTCTTGATCTTCTGGATGAACGAAGGTTCTGACACTGACATGTGGCCTAGCACAACACCCTTCTTCAGTGGCTGGAGGTCTATCCTCAACTCCTCAAACTGCTCAAAGATGCAAGTGCCACTGAGATTAGCCAAACCCACTGACTTCCTGCTCAAAGCATCAGCAACTACATTTGCTTTCCCCGGGTGGTACTTGATTGGAAAATCATAATCCTTGATATACTCCATCCACCTTCTCTGTCTCATGTTGAGATCCTTCTGGGAAAACAAATACTGTAGACTGCGGTGGTCTGAGTGAACCTCAAACTTCTCTCCGTAGAGATAATGTCTCCACATCTTCAATGCGAAGACTACCGCTGCCAACTCAAGATCATGTGTTGCATAGTTCTTCTCATGATCTTTCAACTGCCGGGATACATAAGCTATCACTTTCCCATCTTGCATCAAAAC
>NZ_WELG01000193.1 GCF_009184425.1 Flagellimonas olearia
TAGGGATTATGCGGTATTAGCCTGGGTTTCCCCAGGTTATCCCCCTCTAATGGGCAGATTCTCACGTGTTACTCACCCGTCCGCCGCTCGACGCCTCCTAGCAAGCTAGGATCGTTTCCGCTCGACTTGCATGTGTTAGGCCTGCCGCCAGCGTTCAATCTGAGCCATGATCAAACTCTTCAGTTAAGAAAAGCGTTTAAAGTGCCTACGCACTTAATACATGCTCAGTTCGCCATCTGAATTAACAAAAACTTTGTTGACTCGTTCAGAACTGAAATCTCTTAAAGATCCCATCCCGAACAGGTCCCACACGTTTGCT
>NZ_WELG01000194.1 GCF_009184425.1 Flagellimonas olearia
TAGGACACCTCACTTAGTAATGATTAAAGGAATTAATAGGATTGTTTTTTTAAATGTGGAAAGTATGTTATCCTTGGGGGGAAATTGGCCAACAAGCCACACCAAGTGGCCGGCCACTCTATGGACTTTAGGGGGGAAAATTTTGTTGCTTTTGAGGACTTAAATGCCAATTAAGCAATAAAAATAATTCTAGGAATTTAAATTAAAATTTGCCTATAAATAGGTGCGGTGGGGTTTTGCCTTGGTCCACCTTTAGACACCTCACTTTCTTTAGTTCACCAATTAGTCTCTCCCTCCCCCCTAAAAGCCGAAGTTAAGA
>NZ_WELG01000195.1 GCF_009184425.1 Flagellimonas olearia
TTTAAGAGTGCAGGCGTAAAATGGGCGGGATTTTATCTTCACTCAACGCTTCTTACACCGGCCTACAAGCCCATCAAAGCATGGTGGATGTTACGGGGAATAATATTTCTAACGCTAGCGATGAATTTTATAGCCGTCAGCACGTGATCGCAAAGCCTCAAGCGGCTTACATGTATGGCACTAAAAATGTGAATATGGGCGTGGATGTAGAAGCCATTGAAAGGGTGCATGATGAATTTGTTTTTTCTCGTTACACGAAAGCTAATTACGAAAACACTTATTACGATACAGAGTTTTCGCATTTAACAGAAGCGAGTGC
>NZ_WELG01000196.1 GCF_009184425.1 Flagellimonas olearia
CCCTATTCACCCCACCCCCCCTCTAGGGTTAGGATCCCGGACTTACAATTGGTATCAAAGAAAGGTTACTCCATTGTAGGGCTTAACAACCCGGAGTTGATCTTTAACCTAGAGTCCAAAACCCTAGTGTTGTATATTTTATGAAAATCATTAGAATGGATTCCACTATTTTAGATTGTGTAGATTCTTGTGTAGATTCTTCTAGATCCCTCCTTCTTCCTTCCATTGGAGATTCAAACATTGAAATTAATGAATCAAAATTTGAATTAAAAGAAGAAGAAAATGATGAAAATGAAGATGACCTTCAACAAGCTTATGA
>NZ_WELG01000197.1 GCF_009184425.1 Flagellimonas olearia
TTTGCATTTGTATGTGCATAAGGGGCATACGGAATTGGGCGAGGGTGAAAGGTTGGTTAAAACTTTGTCTATGAAATTAGCCCAAGGGTTGCCTAAAGAATGGAGGGTCTTCCCTAGCAATGAATGGCCTAAGGAATTTAATATTTTAGCTTTACCTTATGAAGTGTTTGCAAAAGAGCGAGGGAGCTCTTGGGCGAAGCATTTATAACAATTTTTGAAAGGATTTTTGATGTCAGAAAAAGAAAGACTGAATGAAGTGATCTTAGAAGAAGAAAATAATGGGGGCGGCACTAAAAAGGTGTTTTTGATCGTGGCTAT
>NZ_WELG01000198.1 GCF_009184425.1 Flagellimonas olearia
TTTAGAAGCTTCTTTAATACTTTCGTATATAGTTTCTTCTCTAGATTGTAGATTAACAACCTTTAACTTTATTGATCTTGTTAATGAGGGGCGGACCCTCTTCTTTACTTCTATTAAAGATCCCTCAGGTAGAGTTTTTCGTAATAAACTTTTAGGTATAATCTTATATCTTCCTCTAAAAATTAAATTATCATCATTTTCTAAATTATCTAAATAAAATCGTATAGATTCAACTGAAACCCCTAAATACTCCCCTGTTTCTTTTATTGAATCCAAATTTTTAGTACTTCCAGTTTCAATATCATATACCTCTAAAGG
>NZ_WELG01000199.1 GCF_009184425.1 Flagellimonas olearia
TCGGCCTTCTGAACAACATTTTTGGAATGATGTTAGTGTATGCTTCAGGTATTTCCATGGCCTGCTTTATTTTCCAGAAATTTTTCCACACGATTCCTGTGGCACTAGAAGAATCAGCGCGGATAGACGGAGCAGGGGACTTCCGTATTTTTTTTCAGATTATTGCGCCGTTATGTAAACCGGTCGTAATGACGGTTGCGTTGATCACAGCAATTTCTCAGTGGAACGATTTCTATATGCCCATGGTGCTTCTTGGGAAGAAGACTTCAAATACCCTCACATTAGTTATCTATCAGTATATCGGCCAGTTCACAAAAT
>NZ_WELG01000200.1 GCF_009184425.1 Flagellimonas olearia
ATCAACCATTAACAACGTTGAGCTACTGCCCGTACCCCGCAAATAAACACTGGTGGCCTTACCGAAGGCACCATTACCGGTGATATCCACGCCGGGCTGGCCTCTTAGCATCTCGGTAATATCGTGGGGCTGACGCTCGCGTAATTGCTTCTCATCGAGCACCGTTACCGAGGCCAATGACGCCTCTGTAGTATGGCTGGCCAGCGTAGGCGTGACGACCACGGGATCGAGCATAGAAACGCGCAGAACAGCAGCATCAAGCGGTGAAGATTCCGCGTAGGCAAGCAAGGGCCACGCACACAAAGACATCGCAGCACA
>NZ_WELG01000021.1 GCF_009184425.1 Flagellimonas olearia
AGTAATCTGGTATAACCCCTATGCACCACAAGAATCCTGGTCTGATGACGAAGAAGACCAAGTGGCTGCACAAGAAGATGCTGTTAACCCAGCACCTGTCATTGCTCCAGTGGAAATCAACCATGTTGAGCCACAAGGAGAAGACGAAGAAGAGGATCTGGCTCCCATGCCTGATCTTGAAGAATATGCAAGGATCTTGCAGCATCTCGCTCTAGAACAAGAGCAAGACCACGCCAACGAACCTCCTCGCAACCCAGAGCATGAGGTCCCTGAAGAAAATCAGGTACATTCTCCCTCAACTCCTGAAAATGGAGAAAGTTGCTGGATAGACAATCCTCTTACATCCGAGGATGAGTCTGACTCCGAGCAGGCAACATCTCCTACCAGAGCTTCCTGTAATGTAATATATCAGGGCTATAGCTCTTCTGAAGCGTCGTCTGATGAGATTACCTATACTCCGACGACGCCTAGCAATGTATCTTCTGGAGCCACCTCGTCTCACGTGACTTTCACAGAGATGACACCCTCTCAGGTTTCTTCTCCTGAGACTGTGACTTCAGGATACACATTCTTCCCGACTGATCATCATGAAGAAAACCCAGATAATGATACTTGGGATGATGAAATAGTCAACACAGAAGAAAGGTTGCTGGATGCTGTTCAGGACTTGCTCCCGGAAAATGCTCCGTGCAACACAGTCAC
>NZ_WELG01000201.1 GCF_009184425.1 Flagellimonas olearia
CGCTCAAAGATAACAAAGATGAATGCGCATGCACTTGAATTAAGGATAAGGATCAATCTAACCCAATCTCTAAAAAAGAGCTTTAAGTTACTAGGCTTGCGATGTTAAACAAGGGTGTAATTGAATTTCTCAAGGCTTGATTGAGAGAAATGCTAATATTTGGTAGGTCAAAAGGAATGAAAGGCTTACACTCAAGCAGAGAGTGAATGTTTAGCTAGCGAGTTATTGCCTATTATTCCCTTTAAAAGGGTGTGAGTTTAAGGTATAAGGAAAACTTGTATCAAGTTTTATTGAAATGGATTAGAAAAATCTGATTG
>NZ_WELG01000202.1 GCF_009184425.1 Flagellimonas olearia
ACTAACAAAACATCAGGTCTAATGTGGCATTCTCTACAAGGATACCACTCGCCTTTTAGCATGTGGTCTTTATGCTTTGGAGCTAGTGGTTTTTGTTGTCTTAATTCTAAAACCACTTCATCAAGTAGCTTACTATCAAAGCCATTTTTGAGATACTTTTTGTAGTCTTTTCTAAACAAATTATGATATTCAATATCCAGCATGTATCTCTCTTTTTAGTTCATCTGTAAGCTCATCTAAACTATCAATTTTTGTAAAATTAGCCCCACTCTCTATATCTTTAATGGCTTGTAAAGTCTCTAAATTTTTAGCTTTT
>NZ_WELG01000203.1 GCF_009184425.1 Flagellimonas olearia
CCCCTTTTTATACATGCACACGCTGTTTTTATTTTGAGAGATGATTTCTTTTAATTCTAGCCAATCCACTTGGTCTAGTTTTTCCAAACATTCATCATCGGCTATCAAAATCCATTCTGGCTCTTCTTTAAGGCGTGTGGGTAGCTCTTGATAGCGGTTAAAATCTTCCATAGACAATTCTAATTTCTTAGAAACACTCTCAAGCAGCTTTGTGATCATGGGGTTTTGGTTGAATAGAATCATTTTCATTTTAGGGACTCCTTATTTGATAAGAAACGCTTCTTTAAGCCTATCAATTTTTATCGCTTTTTTTAAA
>NZ_WELG01000204.1 GCF_009184425.1 Flagellimonas olearia
ATCCCCCCCTGTGCCTAAAGTGTCAGGCAATCCCATGCGGTTTAGCCATGTATGGATCACGCCATCGCCCGGATGCAACGCCACACCGCCTCTTTGAGTGATAAAGCCAGGCAAGGTTGCATGCAAACTCACATCGCTAGGCTTTGGGTAAGCGGCGGTATGGCAAAAACTCTGCAACACAAAAGGTGCATCAAATTTCAAACTCGCTAATTCTTTAACCTCATCTCTAGTCATCGCCCCTGTGGTGTCTTGACTGCCCACGGTGGTAACCTTTGGCTCACAATAAGTGCCAGGCAAGATCCCTTTTACCCCACA
>NZ_WELG01000205.1 GCF_009184425.1 Flagellimonas olearia
ATCGGCATTGGGGGGTCAGATTTGGGCGCTTTAATGGTTTGCACCGCCTTAAAACGCTACGCCCACCCGAGATTAAAAATGCATTTTGTGTCTAATGTGGATGGCACACAGATTTTAGATGTTTTAGAAAAACTCAATCCAGCCAGCACGCTTTTTATCGTGGCTTCTAAGACTTTTTCCACTCAAGAAACCTTAACCAACGCCCTAACCGCTAGAAAATGGTTTATAGAAAGAAGCGGCGATGAAAAGCATATCGCTAAGCACTTTGTAGCGGTATCCACCAACAAAGAAGCCGTGCAACAATTTGGCATTGAC
>NZ_WELG01000206.1 GCF_009184425.1 Flagellimonas olearia
ATAAGCACTAAATATTGGGATTAGCATTCCTTTAATCCAAAGAAAAGCCAGCATCGTTTCTAGCAATGGCGATTATACGAACTCTTTTGTTTTCAATAAAGGGGCTTTTAAGGTGTTTTTTAATTATGGGTGGGTGTTTTGAGCGTGAAATGAATAGATGAAAATAATCTATTTTTTTAAATAAAAGCCTTATTTTTGTCTTTTTTTTCGTATAATAAGATTTAAGTTAGTATTGATAGTGGTGCGTTAAAGTTTTTCAATCTTGTGCGATCAAATCAATATTTCCTAATAAGATCATAGCTTTAATATTCAAAA
>NZ_WELG01000207.1 GCF_009184425.1 Flagellimonas olearia
TTTATGGTTATCAAGAATCACTGAATATATCGTGTTCTCTAATGTAAAATTTAGTACTAATACAAGTAGTGCATTATTTTACATTTGAAAAGCGATTTCTCCCATTACACATCCATTCAAATCACTTTAAAGTCAATTTATGGTACCGTCTTGTACATCTTAAAATTACAAGATGACACCAAAATCTTTACTACTATTAAAAGATAGTAGTGGTGGTAGTGAATCTGCCATCACCACAATCACTGATAAGGGGCGGACCCAGAAATAGGCCAAGGCCTAGGCCGCCCCATGGAAATTTTGGCCCAACACAAAGT
>NZ_WELG01000208.1 GCF_009184425.1 Flagellimonas olearia
CCGCAGGCCTCTGTGCTTAAGGGATTGGCACTGATCATTTTGGTCATTGAGGACGATGCAGCAAGCATGAAATAGTATTTTAAATACTGCTTTATTGTGGGGCGCAATGCTTCCTCTGGCCCTTTTATTATTTGACAACAATCACTCGCTTGCCGCTGAAGTCGTTGCTGGCCATATGCTTGTGGGCCTCGATGGCGTTTTCGAAGGAAAACGTTTCCAGTGGCAGCGGTCGCAATTGGCCGTTGGCGAACAAAGGCGCCAACCGGTCATTGAAAACCTGCGCCAGCTGAATTCGCTTCTCCAGTGGCTGACTG
>NZ_WELG01000209.1 GCF_009184425.1 Flagellimonas olearia
GGCTAGAAGCTTTTCTCGGCAGTGTGACGTCGCAGCCTTCGCTACTTTAATTTCGCTCCTCATCACGCCTTGTCCTTTATGAAAGCAAGCATTTGACTCGCTCTCAGACTTGACGCTTGAACGTGGTATCCAGCACCACGCGCTGCTAGCCTCCTGCGTCCCTCCATCGCTCATAACGATTCGGTGCAGTACAGGAATTTCAACCTGTTGTCCATCGACTACGCCTCTCGGCCTCGCCTTAGGTCCCGACTTACCCTGGGCGGACGAGCCTGCCCCAGGAAACCTTAGTCTTGCGGCGGACAGGATTCTCACC
>NZ_WELG01000022.1 GCF_009184425.1 Flagellimonas olearia
TTGGGAAAGGAACCAGTTCTTCGGACGCTTGGATTTTGTTTATCACCTTGAAGGAAGTAGTGATCTTCTTCTTCGGTGATTTTGAGGCTTGTCCACGTGACACCAGGTTGACGGAGGCAGACCCATAGTTTTTGTCAAAGGTGATGACTCCGTTTTTCCACATCTCGTTTATCTTCTCTCTCACAACGAAGCATTGATTGAGAGGATGCGAGACCATCTGGTGGTATGGACAGTACCGAGGATCATTGGTTTTGCCAATATCTCCCGGTCTTTTGGGTTCAGGCAAGGTGAGTTTGCCATTTGCCATGAGAGCCTCGAAGATTTCTTCAACATCTTCATCGAACGGGTATTTCTTTTCTACTCGTTCTCTAAAGGCATCAGAGAGTTCAGGTCTCTTACCCGCAGCTTTGTTTTCAGCTTTCTTTGGTGGCTGAGGAGCTGACTTTGTTTGCACATTGAGAACCTCTTTCTTCTTTGGTTTAGAGGTTGCAATGGCAGTTGGCTCTTTCCTTGATGATTTCTGACTGTTGAGGTCTTTGATCACCGTTTCAGCCTCCATGGAAGCTTCTAGGAGTTCTCCCAGGTTCTTTGATTTGTTGCCGATGATCATGGAGCGTATTCTAGCTCTCATGTTGTTTCGGCAAATGTCAACTAGCGACGCCTGTGGCAGTACATCTGAACATTTGT
>NZ_WELG01000210.1 GCF_009184425.1 Flagellimonas olearia
CAAACCCAGCCACATTGAGAAATAAATCACACCAAACTCTTCCTCATCTTCCAAGCTATCTTTGGATAACACTCTTGTGGAATTCCAGCTGGGATTGTCTTCATCTCAAAGCTTTTTCTTCTTGTTAGAGTTCCTAGAGGTAAGCCATGGTTCCCATCTCTCATCTATGGTCTTTTTGACTCCTTTAAGATTGTTTTATCATGCATGCAAGGGATTTCTTGGATAACTTTTTGTTTTCTCAGATTTTGTTGATTTTTAGTAGATTTTCCATGGGATTTTGGTGTAGGTTGGAGTTGAGCTGGGATTAGAGTG
>NZ_WELG01000211.1 GCF_009184425.1 Flagellimonas olearia
AAGTTCTTGCTATCGGATATGAAGGCATCATGGCAAAAGCCCAGGCGGAGCTGGACAGATGTCACGTGGGCGACGGCGATTATGCAAGGAGATCTCACTTTTTAAGCGCAGTGATCTTAAGCTGCCAGGCAGTGATGGAATATGCGCAGCGTTATGCGGCGCTGGCAGAAAAAATGGCTGCTGAATGCAGTGATCCTGTAAGAAGAAACGAACTTGAAGTGATCGCTCTTAACTGCAGCCGTGTCCCGGCAAAGGGGGCGGGAAGCTTTTATGAGGCATGTCAGTCTTTCTGGTTTGTTCAGCAGCTTATT
>NZ_WELG01000212.1 GCF_009184425.1 Flagellimonas olearia
CGAGGTCAGCGGATTGCGGGGAAGCAGGCATGAAAAACCCCGGAAGCGAGGCTGCCGGGGCTTCTTGCTTACAGGCAAACACCTGCAAGAGATCTGTCTGGATCAGGAGGCTTTAAGTACGTCTAGAACCTCTTCCATCTCCACAATCATCTGCTTGATGAGTTGATGATACTGTGTGACCTGCTCGGCGTTGGCGCCGCCAGAAAGCTGTTGACGGGCACCACCGATGGTAAAGCCCTGATCGTACAGTAAGCTGCGGATCTGACGAATCATCAGCACGTCTTGACGCTGATAGTAGCGGCGGTTACCAC
>NZ_WELG01000213.1 GCF_009184425.1 Flagellimonas olearia
AATGCGTGTAATGTCCGCACTATGATAGTAAGGAGTAAAGGCTTTTTGAATTATCAAGTCAATTCTAGGTATAACAAAGTTTAACTCTAAACGCCCCTTGTCTGTGTGTTCTACCCATAAAATGTTATAACGCCCTTGCATTTCTTGTGTGAGTAAAGCATTTTCAAAGCTTTCCATAAGTTCGTATTTTAAACTCTCATCAATATTTGACTCTTCAAAGGATAAGCACCCTACACATGCCTTGTGTTTTTGAGTAAGAGAGAGTAAAAGGCTTTTAGTTAGATTAGCATCGCCCCTTAAAACTTTAGCT
>NZ_WELG01000214.1 GCF_009184425.1 Flagellimonas olearia
CGCTGGCTTTCGTGTTGCAACAGTTGTGGTGCCTGGCGCAGTCCTCCCAGGTTATCGATTTGGGTCAGCAATGGCCGGGTTTTCCATTGCTCCGAGCGTAGGGTGCGGCCGTTACTCTGGATATCCAGTCTAGCTTTGAGCAGGGTTCGCCATTCGTCGGAGCGGACGCCGCTGCTGGGCAGCGGTAAGGCCGGCAAATTCAGCCACAATGCGTCCAATGTTTGCAGGGCAATATCGGGGTTGTTTTGCAGTTGCCCAAGCACCGCCCACAACTGTTCGGTGTGTTGCTGAAGACGCTGGCTAGCCGAGG
>NZ_WELG01000215.1 GCF_009184425.1 Flagellimonas olearia
AAATGGCCCAAAACTTCTTGTGTACTCCTCTCTTGGTTGTCTTGAAGGATCTTGCAGTTTTTGTTTGATTCTGACAAGATTTGATTTTTGGAGAAGTAGCATTGCCTATTTATGGCAGGCTGCGACTTCATGTAGCTTTCTTGATGTTGAAGAGGCAAAGTGACATTTTTGGTGTCAACAAATGCCCCCTCGAGGTACAGCGACGAGTTGCTTGACTTTTGTAGTCGATGTGCCTCGAAGAGATTTCCAAAGGAGAGCTTATGCCTTGACCAAGAGTCTTTGAGCAGTCTTTCTTTTAGTAGAGTAGCC
>NZ_WELG01000216.1 GCF_009184425.1 Flagellimonas olearia
CGTCAGCAACCGTGCCTGCTCAATCTCGCAGTAAGATTTGGCGATATCTTCGCGCACCGAGCCCTGCTTGCTCATGGGCGCACCGAACACTTCACGCTGGTTTACCCGCTTGCACATCATCTCAAACGCCTCCTGAGCCGCGCCGATCATACGCATGCAGTGGTGAATCCGGCCCGGACCCAGGCGCCCCTGAGCGATTTCGAAACCCCGCCCTTCACCGAGAATTATATTGGCCTTGGGCACACGCACATTGTCGAAAATAACGTCGGCATGGCCTTCGGGTGCATCGTTGTAACCAAATACCTGCAT
>NZ_WELG01000217.1 GCF_009184425.1 Flagellimonas olearia
GCATTGGCGCTATTGGTCAGCCGCATATTTTAGTGCGTACCATTGCGTTACGCAGCCCGGACGACGTCCCGGCGGCCCGCAAGGTGTACTTTGCCTGGTACCTGCCCTTTGCGCTTCTGACCGTGACCATCAGTCTCTACGCCCGCGTACTACTCACAGGAGAGCTGTCTGATCCAGAGCTGACACTGCCCACCATGGCTCAGGCTTATCTGCCTGATGTGCTGGCCGGCATGGTGCTGGCGGCCATTTTTGCCGCCACCTTGTCCACGGCGGATTCCATGTTACTGTCCTGCTCAGCGGCGATCAGCC
>NZ_WELG01000023.1 GCF_009184425.1 Flagellimonas olearia
ATGCTGGTCTTTGTGGAGCTCATCAGGCTGGTCCCAAGCTCTACAATCAGATCAAAAGGTTAGGTTACTACTGGCCTACCATGGTAGCTGACGCAATGCAATTTGCTAAGTGCTGCCAACAATGCCAAGTTCACGGAGACTACATTCACATGCCTCCAGAATGGCTGCATCCTACAGCGATCTCATGGCCTTTTGAAGCATGGGGTATGGACATCATAGGTCCTATTTCTCCCCCTTCAAGCAAAGGTCATCGCTTCATCTTCGCCGCTACGGATTATTTCTCCAAGTGGTCAGAAGCATTTGCGTTCAACGAAATGAAGACCTCATCAGTTCTTCAGTTCTTACGCACCAACATCATTTGTCGTTTTGGTATACCCAAAAGATTCGTCCATGATAACGGACCACAATTCCGGGATCATCGATTCTACAGGTTCTGCGACAAATATAAAATCCAAAGCTGTCCTTCGACTCCATACAATCCGGCAGCAAACGGATTAGCAGAAGCCTTCAATAAGACACTCTGCAAAATCCTCAAGAAAATGGTCTCTAATCACAAAAGGGACTGGAGCGACAAACTGTCTGAAGCTTTGTGGTCTTATCGAACCACCGTTCGAGGACCGACCCATAGCACACCCTTCTCCTTGGTCTATGGATGTGAAGCTGTCGTGCCATT
>NZ_WELG01000218.1 GCF_009184425.1 Flagellimonas olearia
CAATGTGGGATCAAATTTTAGTTTTAACAAGAATATTATCTATGTCATGGACGAGCCAGCTACCCACTTGAGCGTGCCAGCCAGAAAGGAGTTTAGGAAATTTTTAAAAGAATACGCTCATAAACATAATACCACCTTTGTTTTAGCCACCCATGACCCCTTTTTGGTGGATACGGATCATTTAGATGAGATAAGGATTGTAGAAAAAAAAGAAGAAGGCTCTGCGATTGAGAATACCTTTAATTATTCCCTAAAAAACGATGCAAACAGAAACTCCGACGCCCTAGATAAAATCAAACGCTCTTTAG
>NZ_WELG01000219.1 GCF_009184425.1 Flagellimonas olearia
AATTAAAGGCACCGAATTACAGCAAAGAGTTTCTCAGGCGATGGTTGAGATCGGTGGGCTGATGTCTCTGCCATGGGATAATAAGCAACCGATTGGAGACGAAGTATTTAATCAAGCCAGTCGCCGCTATAACTTCCTGCGTGCCTGCACTATCTATGGTGGATCTAACGAGATTCAGAAAAACGTATTGGCAAAGATGCTGCTCGGATTGTGAGGTGAGGCATGGATTTCAAGTTACCTGAAAATACCACGATGATTGCCGATACGGCGCGCCGTTATCTAAAAGATAATTACTCGTTCGATACC
>NZ_WELG01000220.1 GCF_009184425.1 Flagellimonas olearia
GCTGCCACTCCTCAATTGGATTAGTCTCATCCTTCAATGCTATCATTTCCTTTGATATTGGATCATACCCTAGAAGTATTACGTGATTTTCTGCCCCTTACCCTCGTTGCTACTCTCCTTTTTTTCGTGGGAACCGCTTTAGGGCCCTCAGTGATGGTGTTTTGTAATTTATATGCTCCTCTTGCATTTGTGTCTCTACTTCTTGTTCGCCTGGAGGGAACTTCTTCATTTGTATTAGCATGGTTCACTTCAGTCCTTCCTTCCAACTCACTCTTTTTTTGCTGTAAACGATTCTCTGCCGCCCGT
>NZ_WELG01000221.1 GCF_009184425.1 Flagellimonas olearia
TTGCCGATAGCCAGGCTTTTAATTTTAGGCTCGCTTGAAATGGATAAAAAATTCAACATTCCCGTTTTTCCCTTTCACTAAGCTTTCTTGGATCTTTAAGATTTGAAAATCCTTTGTTTTTAAATGGTTTTTAAAGTTTTCTAAAGCGTTCAAAATGGCTTCTTTATCCACCACCACCCCCTTTTTATTGCGTTTTGTCGCTCTGCCCACTTCAAATTGCGGTTTGAAAAGCGTCAAAAATTCATCGCTTAAAGGCAAAATCGCTTCTAAAATACAATATAAAGAAATAAAGCTCACATCACAAAG
>NZ_WELG01000222.1 GCF_009184425.1 Flagellimonas olearia
AAAGAGCTTAAAGAGGTTTTGATTGTGGATGGGTTTGATTTGGAATTAGCCCACCAGCTTTTTAAATACGACACGCATATAGATTTTGTGCAAGCGGATGAGAAGATTTTAGACAGCTTCATTAGTTTTTTCCCCCATTTCCATGAAGTGAAAAACAACAAAAATTTCACGCACGCTAAACAACTCTTAGATTTAGACATTAAAAAATACGATTTGATTCTTTGCTTGCAAGAGCCAGATATTCATCAAATTGATGGTTTAAAAAGAATGCTTAAAGAAGATGGGGTGTTGATTTCTGTAGCCAAA
>NZ_WELG01000223.1 GCF_009184425.1 Flagellimonas olearia
TTTATAGGCGTCATTCTTGGCGATATAGGGATTAACGCTCATTCTTACGCTCGATCTTATGAAAGCTTTGAACCTTCAAGCAACATTCAAGCTTCTCCTTTGTTGTATGGCTTAAGGAGCGGGTATCAAAAGTATTTTGCTAACGGGATTAGCGCCTTACGCTTTTATGGGGAATATTTAGGGGGGGCGATGAAAGGGTTTAAAAGCGATTCTTTAGCTTCTTATCAAACCGCAAGCTTGAATATTGATCTGTTGATGGATAAGCCTATTGACAAAGAAAAAAGGTTTGCGTTAGGGATATTTGG
>NZ_WELG01000024.1 GCF_009184425.1 Flagellimonas olearia
CGTTCCCGGGCCTTGTACACACCGCCCGTCACACCATGGGAGTGGATTGCACCAGAAGTGGATAGTCTAACCTTCGGGAGGACGTTCACCACGGTGTGGTTCATGACTGGGGTGAAGTCGTAACAAGGTAGCCGTAGGGGAACCTGCGGCTGGATCACCTCCTTAACGACAAAGATTTCCATCCCGTTCAGGGCTCACACGTTTGCTTGTCTGTTGTTACCGGCTAGAAGCCGGAAACAAGTGATTCTCTTTCTTTGAAGGAAGGTAATGGATTATTTGTTTCCGGTTTTTTAATCGGTCTTATATCTGCTGGTATAAGAAGCTCTTTAACAATTTGGGAAATGAGAAGTCCAAGTATTCAATGAGAATGCAAGCGTTAGATATTATCTCTGACATTTGTGTCTTTATGGTGAATCGTTATCACGATGAAAGACCTGGGCGGTGATTGAGGATTTGTCGAGAGGCGGATTTGAGGTGACTGTTTTGGGTTATATAGTCAAGTGAATAAGCGTACACGGTGGATGCCTTGGCAGCCAGAGGCGATGAAGGACGTAGTAGCCTGCGATAAGCTTCGGGGAGTCGGCAAACAGACTTTGATCCGGAGATTTCCGAATGGGGAAACCCACCTGTCATAAGGCAGGTATCACATACTGAATCCATAGGTATGTGAG
>NZ_WELG01000002.1:0-1385274 GCF_009184425.1 Flagellimonas olearia
CACCCGGAAACCAGAGTCCCCGCATCAAAATGGTTCTTAATTCTCTTTACGCTGTCGTTACAATATGTATATGAACTTCTTGTTTCTTTTTTCTCCTGTTTCCGGCCTCTCGGCCTCCCAGAAGCGCCCTGCCTTATCAGCTAAGCGGGTGCAAATATACGCACGTTATTTTCTTTCCGCAAAATGTTTTGAGGTATTTTTTTTCAAAAAAATGCATTAAAAATGTAAGCCGCTGTTTTTCAGATACCATTGTTTTCAATTTACTTTTTCTTTTAAGAAAAGAAATTCCAAACCAGCCCAAAACGGATAACAAAATCCCTGTACGGGTAGTTAGGGGCCGAATAATAATTGGGCTCTGAAAACATCGAGTTAAGGTGTTCCGCTTTTAGGTATATGCGAGTTTGTCTTACCTTGGCATTTATAAAAAAGTCCAACAAAGGATAGCCCCCCAACTCCTCATTGTTCTGTATATAGAACTCCCCCAAAAGAGGATTATATGCATTCATGTTGTATGAAGTAAAGTATTTGAAGGTAACCCCGGTCTGTATATACATTGCCTTTTTAAAAACATCACTTGAAAAATACAGGCTGTTTCTGGTCAATAGCTGGGGAAGGTTCAAAACTTGATTGTCCTGCGTTACCTCTTGATACAGTATTGTATTGACCAACGCCCACTTTCTCCATTTGAACTCCTTGGTATATTTTGCCCTCAGATGGTTTATGGTGGAAGACTCTTGAAAAGGTTTCACAAAAGCAGTCTCCTGCGCATTATCTATTTGTTCCTGCGTGGCGGTCGACATGAAATAGGTGTAGTTGTCTATGGCGCTGAATTCAGCTTCGAGCCTTCCGAACAACTTTGAATCAAACCCAGCCTTTATACTTTGCACTTGCTGCTTTTCAAAAGTATCCGAGTTCTGCCAATTATAGTTCCTGTAATCACTCTGATACAATAGATAATTGAAATCTGGCATTCGGGATGACATGTGGATCCCCCCAAACACTGCATTATTTTTGTTCAATTGATAATGGACTCCAGCATTTAAAATATTCCCCGTAAGGTCCCCTACCACCGTATAGTTTAAATCGCCATACAAAGACAGCGGACCAATACGTTTTGAATATGCCCCACCTATGGCAATTTCCTGTCCATCCAATTTATTTTGGATGGTTCCTTCTTCGGTTATTATGATTCTGTTGAAGTAATAGTTGTAATTGTACAAGCTGGCGCTTCCCGTCAGCTTACCCAAGGTCCTGTTGGAAAACTCCACACTCCCTTTATTGAACATGGTCTTCAATCTGGCCCTGTCCTCAATGGGAACTTCATAAGGGTCATCCCCAAATGTATCATTCTGTGCTGATTGTTCAAAATCATACAGTTTGGTTTCATAGGTAAATTCGTGGCCAATGGTCAAGGTAGTCGGGTCTGTATCGGTGGAATCCTTTTTATGGTTGACCAATTTGTAACGCTGGTCAAAGAAATACCGCTTCCCCAAAACCCGATTGTTGGCATTGGTATACCGCACATCTATCTTGGATCTATCTTGAAAATCGGGCAAATCCCCTTCAAACTGATTTCGGTTCAACAATCCCCCGTTTTCCTGTCCTTCCAATTCTTGCGCCGCAATATGACCTCGAACCGCATACCTGCCATTTTGGGTGATATAATTAAAGGTAGTCCTGAAATTTCCCGATCGGGCCTGCTCATACCTATATTTCCCCAAGGACCTAAATCCATTGAACGCCAACGAAGCATTGAAACGCTTTGATGTATTAAAGGTAAGCATGGCATCCAAAAACTGCCCTTGCTCCATGGATGTCTTGAACATCAGTTCTGTCATGGGCGTTGCCACATTGTAGTAGTCAACATCCTCCACCTCAAAATATCTGGCGTGCTTCGCGGTTGCGCCCATACGCGGATAGTAGGATCCTTTGGAAAAGGTTTTTCCCAATTCATTATAAGGTTGCCCCATATTGGCAAAAGGCATCAACTCAAAATCATCCTCCCTTATATAATTGTATTTGTACTCCTTATATATGGTAAGGGTCGTATCCAGAATGGTGGTATCCCTAGCGTAGGAAATAATCTTATAATCCGCAATGGAAACAGAGTCGGCCTCCACTATTTTTTTCTCCATGCGTATAAACCTGCTCCTTTTTTCAGGATCAACCTGTGACGAAGAATCTTTTTGTTTTGTTTTTGGGGGACCCTTCTTTGCCACTTTTATAGAATCCATCTGCTGTATCAGCAAGGAATCCTTCTCGGCAATTTTTAAAGAGTCTGTCTCTTTTTGCGGGGGTATGGAATCCTGCTGTGCAAAAAGAACCTGTCCCAAAAAAAAGAGTAGGGCAAAAAATAGAAATCTCATTCCATGGTATTGGTCTGACAAAGGTATACGTTTTGTTTCTAAAGAAATGTGAAAAATTTCCCGGCAAGCTATAGCGGCACACCCTGAGAAGTCCAATATTTGGTGTTGAACAAATGAGCCCTTATCTTTCACATTCATTGACCAACATGCTACAGGCACTATATAAACATCCGAACGAAGCGGGAACCGATGAAGCGGGAAGAGGCTGTTTGGCCGGACCGGTGACCGCGGCCGCCATTATCCTTCCCGAAGGTTTCACCAACAACGTCCTAAACGATTCCAAACAGCTTACGGAAACCAAAAGGGATACCCTACGCCCCATTTTGGAGCAAGAAGCCGTTTCTTTCTCGGTATGCCATGTTTTTCAGGATGAAATTGATGAAATCAATATCCTCAATGCATCCTTCCTGGCCATGCACAGGGCACTGGACACCATGTCCCATAGACCCAGCTTTATTTTGGTGGACGGAAATCGGTTCAAACCCTACCCTGCCATTGCCCATGAATGCATCATCAAAGGAGATGGCAAATACATGAGCATTGCCGCCGCTTCGGTATTGGCAAAAACGTATCGAGACGAATACATGGCACAAATCCATGAAGAATTCCCCATGTACAATTGGAAAAAGAACAAAGGATACCCCACCAAAGAACATCGAGAGGCCATAAAAAAATACGGATTGACGCCATATCACAGAAAAAGCTTCAGACAGCTGCCCGAACAATTGACTCTGGATATTTAAAAATTCTAACTTTGTTCCAAACTTCAAAAATGAGACGTAAGGTACTTTTTTGCTTGCTCCCACTTTTCATCCTATCCTGCAAAACCGAGGTAAAGACCAAAGATTCGTTATTGGACCACCTGCCTCCCAACGCCGCTTTGATCATAAAGATCAATAATCTGGCCAATTTCAAGAGCGAACTCAAGAACAATTCCTTCTTGGCCAAGACCAAAGGTTTTTCCATTCATGACGAACTTA
This sequence comes from Flagellimonas olearia, assembly GCF_009184425.1. Taxonomy (GTDB): domain Bacteria; phylum Bacteroidota; class Bacteroidia; order Flavobacteriales; family Flavobacteriaceae; genus Flagellimonas; species Flagellimonas olearia. Next base: position 3,347 of record NZ_WELG01000002.1, read on the forward strand.
TGGACCAACTAAATGGCATGAATCATGTCTCAACGGACCAGCCTTGCGTTCTTGCTTTTTATGAAATGGGCAAGGACAACTATGATTTTGTCCTAATATCCAATAAAAATCCAGACCTCTTCAACGTTCAAGAGGTGACCAACAAAACCGTTGAGACCCTTTCCTATGAAGGAAAAGACCTAACAAAATACAGCCTGGACGATTATGAGGTATTTGCCATGGCCCATAATGGTGATATGATCCTCGCTTCTTCCCAAATGCTCATGGAAAACATGATACGGGCCAAGGGCAGTACTCCCATCAATCCCACTTTGGAGAAACTTTATGAAACTGCAGGTATCAACAAATCGGCCACGTTGTTCATGAATTTGGACGGAAACCCCTCACTTTTATCCTTGAACGAGAAAAACAAAAGTGTAAAGCCTTTCTCAGAATGGGTGTCCCTTGATTTTACGGCCAACTCGGACGAGGTGAGTCTCAACGGCATTGCCATGGCCCCGGATTCCACCAAAAATTTTATCAATCTGTTCAAAGGGACGGCGCCTCTTGCCAATAAAACCCCACAGTATGCCCCTTTGAACGCGCAGGCCATTCTTTCATATACCTTTGACGATTACCAGGTTTTTGCCAAGAACCAGAACACCTATCTGGACCGAATAAAACCCGTAGATTCCCTTTTCAATACCATTGAGGAGGTGGGTATTATTTATTTGAACAACCAAAAGGTGGTACTCTTGAACTCCTATGGCACCGAAAGCTTCTCGGACTTTTTGGATCGGGACAAGGCTTCTTCACAATCCTACCAAGGCAGTGAAATCATTGAACTGCAAAAGAAAAATTTATTGACAGAGGGATTTGCCCCTTTGGTTTCCGGTTTTGAGGCCAACTATTGCACCATTCTGGAAAACAGCTTTGTTTTTTCCGAAAGCAAAGAGGCCTTGCAGACCATCATTAACAATCACAGTAGTGGCACCTCGTTTAGCAACAGTCCCATATTCCAAACCGCAAAGGCTCCTTTGGCCAACGAATCCAGCATGTTGTTCGCATCAACAGATTCCGGCATTGATTTTTTTGCCGAACAAGAACTGGCTCCCAAACTTTTTGAGCCTATCCAAAACACGGATTTGGACGAATATGCCTTTGCTACGCAGATAGTGGCCGATAGCGATTTTGCCCATCTTAATATATTGGTCTCCAAAGTGGGAAAGAAGGTAACCTCCAACACCGTGACCCCTCTGTTTACTTTGGAATTGGATACCGATCTGGCCATTGACCCCCAATTTGTGAAAAACCACAGGACCAATAAGCAGGAAATCGTGGTACAGGACCGCAACAACGTCCTTTACTTGATCTCCACCGAAGGCAAAGTGCTCTGGACCAAACAACTGGACAGTAGGATTCGAGGCCCAATCCAGCAAGTTGATATTTACAAAAACGGAAGACTACAGTTGGCATTCTGTACCAGCAACCAGTTTATGATCATAGATCGAAACGGCGAGGATGTCCCTCCGTTCAAGATCAGTTTTGAGGGAGGCAACCTAAATCCATTGGCCATCTTCGATTACGATGGAAGAAAAGACTATCGATTTGTAATCACACAAGGAAGAAAGGTCCATATGTACAACAACAAGGCAAAGGTTGTGGGCGGATTCACTTTTACCGAAGCTTCCAGCCCCATCATTGCCACCCCAAAACATTTTAGGATGGCCAATAGGGATTATTTGGTCTTCCAATTGGAAGACCAAACCCTCAAAATCCTACACAGGACAGGAAAGGACCGCATAAAGGTTACGGAAAAGATAGATTTCTCCAGCAACGAAGTGTTCCTATACAAGAACAAGTTCTCCATGACCAACAAAAAAGGGGTGCTCCACCAAATAGACACCAATGGCAAACTCACCGCTACCAATTTCAACCTCAACAAAGACCATGGCATGTATGCCACAAGCAACACTTTGGTGTTCATGGATGACAATATCCTTAGCATTAAAGGCAAGAAAGTGGAGTTGGACCTTGGTGTATATTCAAAACCCAAGATTTTCTACATCTACGATAAGATTTATGTAAGCGTGACCGATATCCAAAACCAAAAAATATACCTGTTCGATAGTCAAGCGGAGCCCATTCCCAATTTTCCCGTGTTCGGAAACTCCCTTATTGATCTAACCGATATGGACAACGACCGAAAGTTGGAGCTGGTGGCCAAGGACCAAGAAAATTCATTGATCGTATACAAAATGAATTAAGAAGACCTTCATTGCGGCTTATACATTGGTTTGCACGAGTTACACATTTTAACCAGCTATGAAGAGTACTGTTTTGTACTTTGGATGGAATTATTTTTCATCAAAAACCATAAGTAAAGTACACAATAATGAAAACCTCCAACAAAACCGTCTTCAGTTTATTGATTGTTCTGATGATTGGCTCCAGCATCAACGCCCAATTCCTGAAAAAACTGGGCAAAAAAGCCGAACAAGCCGCTCAGCGAACCATTGAACGAAGGGTTGACAAAGAAACCAGCGAAAAGACCGACCAGGCTTTGGACAGCATTTTGGAACCCGGTTCTGGCCAAAAGCAAGGTCCCAAAACTCCACAAGGAAACGATTTGCCCACAAACACCGGAAACGATTCCGGCAACAATAATAGCGGAAGTGCCACAGCTTCACAGGCCAAGAGCATTACCGTATACAGTAAGTTCGATTATGTCCCGGGGGACAAACTCATGTTCTTTGACGACTATTCCAAAGATTTTATAGGAGACTTCCCTGCCAAATGGAACACCAATGGCAGTGGCGAGGTCGTTACCATTGATGATTCCCCACAGCGTTGGATGGAGCTTGTTCCGGGATACGGCATCCATTACATTCCCAACATGCCCGAACTGCCAGAGGAATACACCATAGAGTTCGACTTGTTGACCTACGGTATGGACAACCAAACATCGTCCACAGCGGGGATTGAAATCAGCCTAAGTGATGACCCAAATTTCAATGCCGGCAACAATTATGCGGAGGCTTGGCTTCCCGTTGGTCAATATGCCGCTTTTGGAATACGCGCAAGGAATCACACCCGTGGTGAGGGGGTTACCATCAATAGTGAGGTAAGAGCCGATATACGACAGGCCGTGCTCAACCAGCCCCATATCTCCATTGCGGTAAACAAGGCCCGATTCCGCCTTTGGGTAAACGAGGAAAAATATGTGGACATTCCGCAGATGGTACCCATGAACAAGTTGACCACCCTTAAGTTCAATGTCAACGGACTTGAAGATGGCAAGGAGAAAATCTTCATCTCCAATCTTAAAGTGGCCGAAGGAGGCGTGGACCTTCGCAGAAAACTCCTTTCCGATGGCAAGGTATCCACCAATGGGATTCTTTTTGATGTGGGCTCGGCCAACATACAACCACAGTCCATGGGAATTATCCGCCAAATATCACAAGTACTCACCCAAGAAGCTTCCATGAAGCTGAAGATTGTAGGCCACACCGATGCGGACGGTTCCGATGAGAGCAACCAAAAGCTTTCCAAAAACAGGGCCGAAGCCGTGAAAAATGCCTTGATATCCGTTTATGGGGTATCTGCAGACCGATTGACTTCCGAAGGAAAAGGGGAAAGCGAGCCCGTGGGGGACAACAACACCCCAGACGGCAAGGCACAGAACAGAAGGGTTGAATTCATCAAACAATAAGAACAAAAATCATGAAGCACTATTTTTTTGCATTGCTCACCGCAATGTTTTCCTTGGGTATTGCCTTGGGGCAATCCAACTGCAGCCATTATTATCCTTTGGTGGACGGGGCCAATTTCCAATACACCAGTTATGACAGAAAAGGCAATGAAGATGGGAAGATGAGCTACAAGGTCACCCAAGTAAATGGTTCTGGGGACAATGTCAGTGCAACCATGGTCATGCAATTGGAAGACAAAAAAGGAAACACCTACGACTCGGAATACCAAGTTACCTGTGACGGGGATAGGGTCAAAATCGATTTTAAATCCCTGATGAACGAGCAGATGTTACGGCAAATGGGCGACATGGAAGTGGAAGTTTCCGGAACGGATGTGGAACTCCCAGGCAATCTTGGCGTGGGGCAGGAGCTCCCCGATGGCAATGTGAACGTACAGATGAAAATGGGCGGGGCCATGAACATGAACATGAACGTGGAGACCATCAACCGAAAAGTGGAAAAAGAAGAAACCGTGACCACCCCGGCCGGCACTTTTGAGTGTTTTGTCATCTATAGCGAGACCCGCACCAAAATGATGATGGCCAACCAGACCATGCCCTCACGGGTATGGCTCGCCAAAGGTGTGGGAATGGTAAAACAGGAATCCTACAACAAAAAGGGAGCGCTCATCGCAAGTATGGAACTGACAGCCTATAACCAGTAAAATTGCACTTATAAAATAAAACCGGGGTCATGTCCCGGTTTTTTCTTGTCTTAACTCTGCCTCAAAAAGTATCTGGAAATGATGTAGGAGTCTTTGCTTCACCTCTTCCATATCCACTTCTTTTTTCCCGAGTTCTACATTAAGGGAAGTCACGGCTTTATCCTTTATCCCACATGGGATCATTAGGTCAAAATAGCCTAAGTCGGCATTGACGTTCAGGGCAAACCCGTGCATGGTGACCCATCTACTGGCCCGTACGCCCATGGCACAGATTTTTCGGGCAAAGGGAGTACCCACATCCAACCAAACACCAGTCTCCCCTTCGGAGCGTTCCGCTTTCAGGCCATATTCGGCCAAGGTTAAAATCACCATTTCTTCCAAAAACCGGAGGTATTTGTGGATATCCGTAAAGAAATTGTCCAAATCCAAAATGGGATAGCCCACTACTTGTCCCGGGCCGTGATAGGTAATGTCCCCTCCCCGATTGATTTTGTAAAAAGTGGCCCCTTTTGCCTTCAACACCTGTTCATCCACCAATAGATTGCCTATATCCCCGCTTTTACCCAAGGTGTAGACATGGGGGTGTTCCACAAACAAAAAATGGTTGGGGGTATCCACCTCGGTGCCTTCCCTCCTATTCTTGACCTTTAGGTCAACAATATCCTTGAAAAGCGCTTCTTGATAGTCCCATGTTTCCTTGTAATCCCTATGTCCAAGGTCCTGAACCCTTACTTTCTTGTTCATGGCACAAAGATACGAAGGCTTGGGCGGAAATCTATTTTTCCAGCTTTACCTGAAGGTCCAATGCGGTAGGATCTCTCATTAGGTCCAAAAAAGGGATCTCATAAATGAGGGTCTTACCATCGGCACTGAACGTGGCCTCTTCCAAATTGGTAGACTTCACCTTTCTTGGGAAATGGTATTTAATGGTATAGGTAGACCCCGAAAGGAACATCTCGGCTCCCGCCAAACTGTCCAAACCTTGTTGGAACAATTCTTCATCCACTATTTTGGCCTTTCGCGAGAAGGTATTTCCCTTGAAGGAATAATTGACTTCCGTGGCCTGTTCAGAACCTGCCAAGGGCGCGGGTTGTTGTTTATTTTGGCCCGGACCGAGCATCCCTGCCTCCTTGAACGAATTGAAAGCATCGTTGACCTCGTTGACATTTTTGAACTCGCTGAACAAGTCAAACTTCATGATTTTTTCCTCAGGCTTCATCACCATATGGAGGTTAAAAGGCTCCAATCGTTTCAGTTTAGCCTGCTCTTCCGGCGAAAGCTGGGCAATGCTATCCTTCTTTTCAGCCAAAAGGTCTTTGAAGGAAATGATGGAATCCATAGGTTTCTCATCACTCTGTGCCATTTCATCCCCTGCCATTTGCATGAGTTCCGAACCGTCAAAATTAATGGACAGTTTCCCCGAGCCATCTTCCTTGATATGGATCTCTTCGGTAAAATTACAGGAATAGGTAAAAATGGCCACGAGGGCACAAGCCAGGATTTGGGTACGTTTCATACTGATTTTAGTTAGTGTTATTAAGAATGACCAAAGCCCCAATAACTCCCGGAACCCAGCCACATAGGGTCAAAAGTAACACAATTAAAAAAGAGCCACAACCTTTCCCGATTACGGAAAGGGGTGGAAAAAGAATAGCCAACAGAACTCTCCAAAAACTCATGATCTTGATTTTGATTGATGATACCTATTAGTATACTCATCGGAGTATTTGTTACACAAAACCCTTACTTTTAAACCCTATTGATTTTGATATGCGGCTATTGATGATCCTACTGGTTTTGCTTGCCTCTCCCACACTTTGGGGACAGTACCAGTTTTCCGGTGAGCTTTCCCAGAACCACTCCGGACAGACGGTCTATTTATCGTTGGTAGAGAATTACAGGAAGTCATCCCGCATTTATTTGGATCAGATCATCAAAAAAACCCAGGTGGACTCACTGGGGCATTTTCAATTTGCAGGGGATAATTTGCCTATAAAAAATAGGGTCTACCGGATTCACATGGATGGCTGTACCGATGAGGGAGGCGCCTTGCACTATTTGGGCGAATGCAATAACAGTCAAAGTGTGGTCTTTATAGCCAATAATCAGGACACCCTATATTTCCCCTCTTCGTTTGATGATCAACCGCTTTGCACCATTACTTCCACCAATCCAAAATCCAACCTGTTATTGGAAGTGGAAGCCTTAAAAGATGAAATGGCGTATGATTTTATGGCCTATCCCAGTGCGACCAACCAAAACCTCAATACCAAAAAATGGTTCAAGACTTTGCATACCTTCGGACAAAGCTCGGAGGAACCCCTGGTGGAGCTCTTTATTTATGATTTTCTTTCGGACAAAAGAAATGAAACCTACCCCCACTATCTTAAGGACATTGCCACAAACCCTTACTACAATGCACTTTCGCAACGGCTAGAGGCCACCTATCCCAATGCAGGGTTCACTGAGGAATTTGTTACCGAAATTGAAATGGACAGCCAATTGGTCAGTGCAGACGCATCCAGATTTTGGCCATGGAAATGGGTTGTATGGTCCCTTTTGATCCTATCGTTATTGGCCAATGTGTACTTCTTGGCCACACGAAAAATGCAGATGCAAAAAAAGGTGCATTCCCATTACCAACAGCTCACTCCCCAAGAGCGAAAAATTGCACAGGGCATTCTTCAGGATAAGAGCAACAAAGAGATTGCCACGGAACTGTTCATAAGCCTGAGCACGGTGAAAACCCACATCAACAATCTCTACAAAAAATTGGGGGTCTCCACCCGCGAAGAGATTTCGCATCTCCTCAAGAAATAACATTTCAACCGGGGGTCTAGTCCCTATTTCCATCCCATAAAATCAGCCATGGGCGTTGTTTTTATAGAATTTTCGACTCCAATCCATAATCGAAAGAACTATGAAAAACATCATTCTTACAACATGTATGCTACTCTGTACCGCAATGGTATTTGCACAAGAATTCAATCAGGAAATTGTCCAAGAGGACGGAAAACGGTTTCTGGTCGGTAAAATCAATTTGGATGGCCTACGCAGCCAACCCTACCAACAATGGTACCTTCAAGGGCATCAGAGCTATAGTGTGGACAGTACCATGGTGAACCTTTTCAAGGAGAAACTCTCCGATTACACCATCACATTATTCTTGGGCACCTGGTGTGGCGACAGCAAAAGGGAAACACCCCGGTTCGTTAAAATTTTGGAGGCTGCGGAGTTTCCCATGGACCAATTGCAGATCATTGCCTTGGACCGAAGGAAGGGGCATTACAAGAAAAGCCCGACCGGTGAGGAAAAAGGGCTCAATATCATCAAAGTCCCCACCATGGTCTTCTATAAAAATGGCAAGGAGGTAAACCGTATCGTGGAACGGCCCATTGAAAATTTGGAGGAAGACATCGCCCAAATCGTCCACGAAAGACCCTACATCCCCAATTATGCACATTAAGACAGGGACAAGGCAAGATATTAAAGCGCAAAAGTGTAATTTTGCGCTTTAATTTTTTATAGACTATGCAACTATCGGAACAAGAAATCGTTCGAAGGGAAAAATTGACCAAACTCAAGGAAATGGGAATCAACCCCTATCCTGCAGCATTGTATCCTGTTGATGCCACTTCCAAGAGCATCAAGAACGATTTTGAAGAAGGGAAGAAGGTAGTGATTTCCGGTAGATTGATGTCGCGCAGAATCCAAGGGAAAGCCTCGTTTGCCGAACTTCAGGATAGCGATGGCCGTATCCAGGTCTACTTCAATCGGGATGAAATATGCCCCGATGACGACAAGACCCTTTACAACGAAGTCTATAAAAAACTCTTGGACATTGGTGATATCATAGGGGTTGAAGGTGAACTGTTCAAGACCCAAGTAGGTGAAAAAACCGTGATGGTAAAAAACTTCAGCTTGCTAAGCAAGGCCTTGCGACCCTTGCCTTTACCAAAGGTAAATGACGAAGGAAAGGTATACGATGCCTTCAATGACCCGGAACTGAGGTACCGCCAACGTTATGTGGATTTGGTGGTGAACCCACAGGTGAAGGATACGTTCATCAAAAGGACCAAGATTACCAATAGTATCCGTGAATTTTATAACGAAAAGGGGTATTTGGAAGTGGAAACCCCCATTTTGCAACCTATTCCAGGTGGAGCGGCCGCACGTCCTTTTTTGACCCATCACAATGCCTTGAACATCCCATTGTACCTACGGATTGCCAATGAACTGTATCTAAAACGATTGATCGTGGGTGGTTTTGATGGTGTATATGAGTTTGCGAAGGATTTCCGTAATGAGGGGATGGACCGTACCCACAATCCAGAGTTTACCGTAATGGAGCTTTATGTGGCCTACAAGGATTACAACTGGATGATGGACACCACCGAAGAACTATTGGAAAAAGTGGCCATGGATGCCACAGGAAGCACCAAGGTAAAAGTAGGTGAAAACGATATTGAATTTAAGGCTCCCTATCCCAGGGTTCCCATTTTGGAAGCCATTAAAATCCATACAGGAGTTGATGTCTCAGGAATGGAGGAAGGTGAACTTCGCGAAACAGCCAAAAAACTGGGCATTGAAGTGGACGAGACCATGGGTGTGGGCAAACTCATTGATGAAATCTTCGGGGAAAAATGTGAGCACCATTACATACAGCCTACATTCATTATTGATTACCCCAAGGAGATGAGTCCTTTGACCAAGGAACATCGAAGCAATCCAGCGCTAACCGAGCGCTTTGAGCTCATGGTGAACGGGAAGGAACTTGCCAATGCCTACTCGGAGCTCAATGACCCCATTGATCAACGGGAGCGTTTTGAAGATCAGCTCAAACTTTCCGAAAAAGGGGACGATGAGGCCATGTTCATAGATCAGGATTTTCTCCGTGCCTTGGAATATGGTATGCCGCCAACTTCCGGAATCGGGATCGGGATAGACCGCTTGGTCATGTTGATGACCAACAACTCTTCCATCCAAGAAGTGCTGTTCTTCCCACAAATGCGACCCGAAAAGAAGAAAGTGGAGCTTACCGAGGAGGAAAAAATCATCATGGATATCCTGAAACCTGTAGGGGAAATGCCCTTGGCCGAACTTAAGGAAAAAGCAGGTCTTAGTGGAAAAAAATGGGACAAAAGCACCAAAGGCCTATCCAAACATGGACTCTTAAAAATTGAAAAAGTAGACGATACTCTTTTGGCCAAATTTACCGGATAAGCGCTATTCCATCACGCTGGATTGAACTAAAAAATCGATTCCGGGTGGCCAAAAATTGATACTACTTCCCAGCTACATATTTTATGAATAAAAGGTCCTTCGGGGCCTTTCTTTTTTCATTAAAGCCCTGTGCTTCAACACCTATATCAAAAAAAACCTTTACCTTAAGGAATAATTCCTTCGGAATATGAAAGGAATTTCGGCAGCCCCCATCATAATATCTAACTTAAAAACTAACAACATGAAAAAATTGAAACTACCATTTTTTCTGGCCTTCTTGGCTACCTTAACAAGCATGGCACAAGAAGTCACAGGAACGGTCTATGATGACCAAAATGTGCCCTTACCGGGAGCCTCGGTCCAAGTAAAAGGAACTACCACAGGAGCCATTACCGACTTTGACGGAAACTACACTATTGAAGCGAATACTGGGGATATCTTGGTTTTTTCTTACGTTGGCTTCAATACCCAAGAAGCAACCGTTACAGGCAGCACATTGAACGTTACACTACAAGCAGGGCTCGAACTGGAAAATGTAGTGGTGGTGGGATCACGGAATGCCAATAGAACCGCCACGGACACACCGGTACCTGTGGATGTTTTGGATGTCACCGAATTGGTGCAATCCGCCCCACAAGTATCCGTTACGGAAATCCTGAACTATGCGGCACCTTCATTTTCATCCAATCCGCAAAGTATCTCAGATGGTACCGACCACATCGCTCCTGCCTCGTTACGTGGACTTGGACCTGATCAAGTATTGGTGCTCATCAATGGAAAAAGAAGGCACAAAACCGGCCTTGTCAATGTAAATGGGACCTTTGGTCGCGGTAGCGTGGGAACCGATATGACAACCATCCCATCCAACTCCATATCCCGTATAGAGATATTACGGGACGGTGCAGCCGCACAATACGGTTCCGATGCCATAGCAGGGGTCATCAACATTGTACTCAAAAAAAGCGTGAACGAACTGCAGGTAGACCTGACCACTGGGGCCAACTTTACCAGTGAACACGGTCCGGACAAAAATGTGGATGGTGAAAAGGTCAACCTTGGACTCAACTACGGTCTCCCCATTGGCAAGGATGGTGGGTACATCAATTTCACAGGAAACTTTAATTACAGAGGTTCCACCAACCGTATGCAGGAATGGGAGGGCACCATTTTTAATGCCTACAACAGTATTGAAAGGGTTGCTTCCAATGATAATTATGACATTTCCTTGCTTTTGGATGACGATTTGGATGATATTTTCCAGTATGCCGGAAGTGCAGGAATCACCCTTAACGGCGATGAGACCAAGGAAGAACTTCAGGATATCCTCAGCGCGGATGCCACGGATTCCGAACTTTCTGCGAGAGGTCTCCAACGAAGCGATTTCAATATGCAGGTAGGGCAGTCCGAAATACGCGGGGCACAATTCTTCGCCAACCTGTCCATCCCCTTGGGTGAAAACCTGGAACTGTACAGTTTTGGTGGGCTTAGCTTTAAAACTGGTACTGCCGCAGGGTTTTACCGGTTACCCAACCAATCCAGAACCTATACCCCTGCCTATCTCAACGGATTTCTACCAGAGATCAACTCAAATATCTCCGATCAATCAGTGGCATTTGGAATCAAAGGTATGTTGGGCGATTGGAATGTTGATTTTAGCAACTCCTACGGCAGGAACGAATTTCTGTATCGCATTACCAACTCCAACAACGCCTCTTTGGCCAACTCCACACCTTTTGAAGCAGATTCGGGAGGTTTCAACTACAGTGAAAACACCACCAATTTTGATATGAGCCAGTTTTTCGATGATATTTTAGCCGGTCTCAACATTGCCTTTGGTGCAGAATATCGAGTAGAGAACTATTCCATTGTGGCAGGGGAAGAAGTGTCCTATGCACAATACAATACCTTAGGCAACGTGCATGATCCTACGGACCCCGATTCTATGGTTCCCACAGACTTTTTCGGCTCTTCCCGTCCTGGTGGCATCCAAGTGTTCCCCGGTTTTAAACCCGATAATGAAGTGGATGCTTTCAGAAATGCCATTGCTGGTTATTTTGATGTAGAGGCGGATTTCACGGAAAGTATTTTGGTGAGCGGAGCCGTCCGTTATGAGAATTTCTCCGATTTTGGAGGAACTTTAAATTTTAAGTTGGCTTCCCGGATAAAAGCGTCAGAAAATTTCAATATTAGAGGTGGACTGCAAACTGGGTTTAGGGCACCTTCCCTGCACCAGATTCACTATAGCTCCACATCCACATTGTTTGTTGACGGTATTCCCAATGAGGTGGGGATTTTCTCCAACACATCAAGGGTAGCCCGCCTTTTGGGCATAGAAACGCTTAAGGAAGAGACTTCTTTTGGGGGAACCGTTGGTTTCACGGCCAGAGTGCCCAGTGCAAACCTTAAAATCACCCTGGATGGGTACTTGGTCAACATAGATGATCGCGTTATATTGACTGGACAATTTGATGACAATGGAAATGCGGAATTGGCCAACCTGTTTCAACAGGCCAACGCCACCCAAGCAGCATTCTTTGCCAATTCGGTGGACACCCAAACCAAGGGGATAGACCTTGTAATTGATCATAAGGCAACCCTTTCAGACGATATTTCATTGACCAATACCTTGGCCTTTACCTTTTCAGAAACTACGGTAGAAAAAGTAAAGGTTCCCGAGGCTGTTGCCAATGCAGGATTGAGCGATACGTATTTTGACCCCACCAGTCGAATTTATCTGGAATCTGCCGTTCCTACCACCAAAGGGAATCTTTCCCATAACCTAAAGGTAGGAGACCACTGGAACTTCTTTTTGCGAAATGGATATTTTGGCGAAGTAGAGGAAGCTACCAATAACGATGACCCAACCATAGATACCACCTTTGGCGGAAAGGTCATTACCGACCTTACTGTAGGTTATGATTTTTCAAGCAATCTAAGGCTCACCGTTGGGGCTAACAACCTACTTGATGTTTATCCCGATGAAAATGACCCAGCCTTTAGATCTGATGGAAGGTTCATTTACTCAAGACGATCCGTGCAGTTCGGCACAAATGGGCGACACGTTTTTGGAAGGCTCACATTCAAAATAAGATAATTGTTATATCGCAACGCATATAAAGCCCCACGTTTGTTGGGGCTTTTTTTTGAAATGAAAACTGGATTTTCAAGTTTTCTTAAAAAAGCATAGTTTAGGACCTCAATGGAACTAAGCAAAAAACTAGGGCTCTTTCTTGGGCCTATCGCCTTTCTGATTCTGGTTAATTTGCCCATGGAACTAGTTTCCGAAAAAGGGGATGCCGTAATTTCCGTTGCGGTATGGATGCTGATTTGGTGGATCACCGAAGCAGTTTCCATTTCAGTTACTGCGCTTTTGCCTCTATTGTTATTGCCCATACTTAAAATATTGCCCATTGCCGAGGTGGGTGCCAATTATGGCAGTCCCATTGTGTTCCTCTTCTTTGGGGGATTTGTGATGGCCTTGGCCTTGGAAAAGGTAAATCTGCACCGGCGTATAGCGCTCAACATCATAAAATTGACAGGGACCACACCCAACAAGGTAATTTTGGGCTTTATGATTGCCACGGGCTCACTGAGCATGTGGATCAGTAATACGGCAAGTACGGTGGTCATGCTGCCCATTGCCCTATCCGTTATCAATCTATTGATCAATGATGAGGATGGTTTTACCAAAAACGACCAGAATTTTGCCCTGAGCGTTATGCTAGGGATTGCCTTTTCGGCCAATGCGGGTGGTATAGCCACCGTAATCGGCACCCCACCCAACTCGGTACTCATTGGGCTCTTGGAAAATGAATACAATACCGAAATATCCTTTTTAAAATGGATGACCATAGGGCTCCCTTTTTCCATTGTTATGATCGGTATTTGTTATCTGGTCTTGGTAAAATGGATGTATCCCAACAGGGATTTGAAGTTCAATGCCTCCAAAGAGGTCATACAATCGGAATTGGAGAAATTGGGTCCTACTTCCGGAAAGGAAAAACTGGTGTTGGCCATATTTGGGGTTACCGTGTTCCTATGGATCTTCCGAACCTTGATCAACAGTATTTTCCCCAGTTTGGGCCTTACCGATACCATGATCAGCATTTTTGCCGCCCTTGCCTTGTTTTCCGTTCCGTACAGCCTAAAAAATGGAGATTTTATTATTGAATGGCGGGACACCAGCAAACTGGCCTGGGGCATATTGATTTTATTTGGAGGCGGACTAGCCCTTGCCCAAGGTATGTCCAGCAGCGGTATTGTGGATATGGTGGCCAACGCCATTGCGCAAAGCGAGATAAGCATTCTTCTCACCGCATCCCTATTGATTTTCCTGATGCTGTTTATGACGGAACTGATGAGCAATGTGGCCCTTGTGGCAGTTTTGGCCCCAGTGGTGGCCGGTATTGCCATAGGATTGGATGTTCCCCTACTCTACCTATTGATTCCGGTTACCATTGCCAGTAGCTGTGCCTTTATGCTACCCATGGCCACACCGCCCAATGCCATTGTATTTGCCAGCGGACACGTAAAAATTGCCCAAATGGCCCGAGTGGGTGTTATTTTGAACCTGATAGCGGTGGTCTTGTTGATTTTGGTGTTCCAGTTTGTGATTCCCGTATTGTTCTAAACAACAATGCCCCTCCGATGGGAAGGGCATTGACAAACTAACTAACTCAAAAAAATAGTAGAAACTAACTCAACTCTATTCTAATCCATACTTTTTAAATCCCCCTCGGTTCAACTTATCCATTTTTTCACCTTTTCAGCGTACTTCGGAAAGATTTAAAAGCGACGTCACCTGTTCACCATCGTGGCGTCTATTATTAATAACACTACAAAGATATAACCCTAAATAGTGAAGATTATTATAATTAGTTTTTTGTTAACGTAGTAGGAAAAACAACACGAAAACAACATCGTCAAACTTGTGCCTCATCCGTTGAAAGACCTGCGTCCTTTTTTTTCAAAATTTAATGGATTGACAAAATAACCTACGTTTCTTTGCTTTCTGCGCTTTGCTGATTTTTGTGTTATATTTTTGTTAATCAGTACTTTGAAGGTGAAAGACCCTCAAAAAGAGGGTCTTTCTAATTCAAAAAAATTGTAAAATGAAAACCAACTCATTTTACCTCGTCTGATCCGCGTAGGGATCAAAGTTTTCAGGTAGATACTTGGACGTATCAAAACCCAATTCCACTTCGTCATCTTCCATATAGTTCACCGATGCGATTTCAATAACATTGGTATAAGGATCAAAATCCTCAGGAAGCATGTACTCGGTATCCAGACCAAGTTCCAGTTCCACATCATCCTCGATGTAGGCAATGGTGTTCAAATCCACATAGATTTCATAAGGAGAAAATCCTTCGGGAAGATAATCCCAGGTATTGAAACCCAATTCCATATCTTCTTCCTCAAGAAAGTTGATTCCATGGACATCCACTACTTCGGTGTAGGGATCAAACCCATTGGGAAGATAACTCTGGGTATCAAACCCTAAATCCAGTTCAACTTCGCTTTCTAGGTATATAATGGAATTCAAATCAAAATAGGTTTCATAGGGATTAAAACCCTTGGGAAGATACTCTGAGGTGTTGAACCCAAGGTCCATATCCATCTCTTCCTCCATAAACTCTATTTCGTCCAAATTCAGTTCATAGAACCATGCATTTGTCCCATCGGAAAAATCAAAGGTCGTTTCGTTCCAATCAGCACTTAGATTCAATGCTGTAAAACTGTTTTCAAAAGTGCTTTTGGTCTCCGGTTTCGATTGTTGGACCATACCGGGTTGCTGGTCAGCGGCTATGGCGGAACTACTTAAAAGTACACAACCATACATTAATAATAACTTGTTCATTTTTTGATTGAATTTTTTGATTGATGATATGCTTATAAGACTGTTCATATTCTAGATTGTTACAGTCTTTTGAAATTTTTCACAAAAACCGAATGGCCGTTCAGCCCAGTCATAGGTAGGATTTTAACGCGAAGTATCAGTAAAACGCAGGACTCCCATGAATTACATCATTTCACAAAAAAAACAATCATTAATATTTATTTAACAGTTCATTTTGTCCATTTTTTAGTTCTTTGACCCCATCGCATTTTTCAAACCGACGAGAAAATGATCAAAAAACTACTCCCTCAACTATTCATTGCATTTGTTTTATTGGGTGCTTTTCAATCTGCTGAAGCGCAACTTTTCAAAAAGAAAAAAAAGGACACCGAACAAAAAAAAGAAGACAAGCCGAAACCCGGTGACATTCAACCGTATGACAAAGTCATTACCAAAGAGGCCAAGACCGATGCGGGACTTTTTAGTGTACACGAAGTAGAGGACAAGTACTTTTATGAAATCCCAGATTCGCTTTTCAACAGGGAGATGCTGATGGTGAGCCGTATTTCCAAAACTGCCACTGGAATAGGTTTTGGAGGTGGGAAAATCAACACCCAAGTGCTCCGTTGGGAGAAAAAGCCCAAAAAAGTATTGCTCCGTGTGGTTTCCTACGGAAATGTTGCCGCGGATTCACTGCCCGTACATGAGGCGGTGGTCAACTCCAATTTTGAACCCGTACTCTTTGCATTCGATATAAAGGCATTCAATAAAAAAGACTCCTTGAACCCGGCAACGGTAATTGAGGTAGACCCGCTTTTCACCAAAGATGTAAATGCCTTGGGCATGCCCGACGCATTTCGCAAGCAGTATAAGGTAAGTCGTGTGGATGGTGATCGTAGTTTTATCGAATCCATTAAAAGTTACCCCTTGAACATAGAAGCACGCCACGTAAAAACATATGCGGCCGGGGAACCTCCCAGTAACCAAAGTACAGGTTCCATTTCCATAGAGATCAACAATTCCATGATCCTATTGCCCAAGGAACCCATGAAACGTAGATATTTTGATGAGCGTGTGGGATGGTTTGCCCGTGGCCAAGTGGATTATGGTCTGGATGCCCAAGAAAGCAAAACTGTTCGCTATTTGGATCGTTGGCGATTGGAGGTGAAAGATGAGGATATTGAAAAATATAAAGCGGGTGAATTGGTAGAACCCAAAAAGCCCATTGTGTATTATGTGGACCGTGCCACCCCAAAAGAGTGGGTACCTTATATTAAAAAGGGTATTGAGGATTGGCAGGTAGCCTTTGAGGAAGCTGGGTTTAAAAATGCCATCATTGCCAAAGACCCTCCCACCAAGGAGGAAGACCCTGAGTGGTCCCCCGAGGATGTTCGCTATTCGGTGGTCCGGTATTTGGCTTCCCCCATCCCCAATGCCAATGGTCCGCACGTAAGCGACCCAAGAAGTGGAGAGATTTTGGAATCCGACATCAACTGGTACCACAACGTCATGAGCTTGTTGCGCAATTGGTTCTTTGTACAGACTGCTGCTATCAATCCCAATGCCCGAAGCGTACAGTTCAAAGAAGATATTATGGGTAGGTTGATACGGTTTGTATCTTCCCACGAAGTGGGACACACCCTAGGACTTCCACACAACATGGGAAGCAGTGTGGCCTATCCCGTGGATTCGCTACGTTCGGCAAGCTTTACCCAAAAATATGGTACCGCACCTGCCATTATGGACTATGCCCGTTTCAACTACGTGGCCCAACCCGGAGATGAAGGTGTGGCCCTTATGCCCAATATCGGCATATATGACAAGTATGCCATTCGATGGGGATACAAGCCTATTTTGGATACATCCGCTGAAGAGGAAAAACCCATCCTGAACAGTTGGATCAGAGTACATGAGAACGATCCCATGTACCGATTTGGACATCAACAAGTTGGGGATATCCATGACCCAAGCTCTCAAACGGAGGATTTAGGGGACGATGCCATAAAAGCCAGTTTATATGGTATTGCCAATCTTAAGCGCATTATGCCCAATCTTATGGAATGGACCACGGAGGATGGCAAGGATTATGAAGACCTGAAAACCATGTACGGACAGATTATTGCGCAGTTCCAACGTTATATGGGACATGTGTCCAACAATATCGGTGGGGTATACGAATACCACAAAACTGCCGATCAAGACGGTGCCGTGTATACCCATGTAGACCGCGAACACCAAAAAAACTGCATGGGCTTTTTACAAGAACAACTCTTTGAAACCCCTGAATGGTTGTTGGATCAGAACATTATCAATAAAATCCAATATTCAGGTTCGGTGGACCGTATCCGCGCCATGCAGGAACGGTATTTGAACACCGTTCTGCATTTGGGCAAGTTGGCCCGAATCATCGAAAATGAGACCATTAATGGCAAGAATGCCTACGGTCTGTTGGAAATGATGCGTGACCTTCGTAGGGGCATTTGGTCCGAAACCCGAAGTGGAAAGGCCATTGATACGTATAGAAGGAACCTCCAAAAAGCCCATATCGATCGTTTGGAATACTTGATGACCGCGGATAATTTGGGTAAGCTTCCTGATTTTGGGGGGTATCAAAAATCGACAGTGGTCAATACCAGCCAGTCCGATATTCGCTCTGTGGCCAGGGCCGAACTCAACAATTTGAAAAGCGATATCCGAAGTGGTCTGGGTAGAATTTCAGATACGATGAGCCGGTACCACTTGCAAGATGCCTTAGAACGTATTGACCAGATTTTGGAGCCAAAATAGCCACAAAGCCTTTGTAAGAATTTACTTTGGAAATGGGGTCTTGAGGGGTAAACCGTGCATTTTATCGGTTATACCATGCTTTTTATCCCGTTCACATCTACATCGAGGTGTTTCACAACATATCGTAGGGTTTGATATTTGGATTACCTACTTTAGTAGTCCCAAATCTCAAAATCATGACCTACAAAACAAAAAGCCTTATCTACTTTTCGTGCTTTGTGGTTGCCTCTTTGGTGTATTACCAAATTGAGCAACAGGACGAGTTCCAAGAGCAAATGAATTCCGAAACCTTCGTAGAGGCAGAGTTCCAAGATGAAATGGAGCCTGAAAACCCACAACTTGATTTTGAGGAAGATCAAAAGTGATTTCCCTTTGACCCACTACTGTTAAAAGCTTCACAATATTGTTTTAGTGATTAAACCATGGGACAAAACCCTTGTCCTAGGAACAAATCATTAAAATTTAAACATATGAAACGATTCGCAGTATTGATGGCACTATTGGTAAGCCTTGGTGCCATGGCGCAAAAGCAAGATGGTCATAGAATGCACAAAGGCCCTAAAATGGATATGACCCCAGAACAGATGGCCACGCTCCAGACCAAAAAAATGACGTTGGCCCTTGATTTGACCGATGCCCAACAAAAAAAGGTCATGAAAATACATCTGGATGAGGCGCAGTCCAGAAAAGCCAAGTGGGATGAAATGAAAGCCAAGAAAGAAAGTGGCGAATGGACAAAACCCACTTCCGAGGAACGATTTGAAATGGAAAATGCCAGATTGGACCACCAAATCGCCCATCAGGAAAAAATGAAAGAGGTATTGAACGATGAACAATACCAAACCTGGAAGAAAATGAGAAAGCATAAAGCCATGCATGGCAAAAAGAAAATGCAGGAGAGAGGAAGAAGAGGATAGTGTTTTTTGTTGATTTTTTAGAAGCCGCGCCTGCCATGGACGCGGCTTCTCTGTTTTTATAAACCTGTTCGCCCTTTTTGCATAAGCTGTGAACCATTCCCCTATTTCTGGCCGTATATATAAAGACCTCCCTAAAAACTGCCTTAGTCTAATCTTTAAAATTTATAATCATGAAGGCACGTTTTTATATCACACTACTCGTTTACATCTTTACATTTTCTTCCATTTTTTCCCAGCACAACCCAGAGCATGCCGGTTTTGGCGAATTTCAGCCCGGACAACAAGTTTATGTCTTTGGCAATGAGGTACAGCTGAGAACAGCCCCGGATACCTCCTCGGACGTTTTACAAAAACTGAAAATCGGGGAATGGGTCAAAATCATTGAAATAACCCCGAATTCTTGGCCTTACAACGGTTTTGAATCTCCGTTTTACAAAGTAAAGTACAATGAAATGACCGGGTACATCCTTGGTGGACTGCTATCCATCCAAAGGAAAACCTTGAAGGGTACCCATTACTATTTTGCACTTTCCAAACAGGGAAATACCGTGTTTTTGAACATCAGGCATGTACAGGACGGCACCTATTGGGAGAAAAAGACCCGATTGGTCCACACCGATTTTAAGATTTCGGTCTTGGGCGATAAAGGGGTACCCAATTTGGATGGAATCCTTTTTGTTGATTATCTGTCCAATACCGAGGATAGGGAAAATGGGGGCATTTATTTGTTTCCCCACAACCATATGCTCACCGAAGTAGTACAACTTTCCCAAGTTTCAGAAGCCGGGAACTACTATCATTCCGAAAACCTCATCTTTCCGGATGATCACGGTGGCATCCCTGATAAAATCTTCTATAAGAAAGAGCAAGGGAAAAACTTGGATGCTTCCTCCAATTGGATACAGACTGCCGTTGAAACCCGTGAACTAAGTTGGGTGGATGGTAAACTGATTCCCAAGTACAACAAGAAGGTTCCCAATCCATGATCGGGGTCGTTGTACAGATATCTCCCGTTATCTGCCCATAAACAGATATTTACGATTATCTGCTATTTTACAGATATTTTTGTTTATCTGCCAATAAACAGATATTTTTACATAAACAAAGACCAAAATGGTAGGTATTCTTACGGGAGATATCAAAAACTCCACAGACCATAAAACCGCGAAGTGGTTGCCCCTTTTAAAGCAGGCCTTGGACCAATATGGCCATGAACCTTTGCAATGGGAAATCTATCGTGGGGACAGTTTTCAACTACAGACCATTCCAGAGCAGGCCTTGGAAGCCGCAGTATACCTCAAGGCCTGCATAAAACAGATTCGCCATATGGATGTCCGCATAGCCATTGGATTGGGAGAAAAAACCTACGAGGCACAAAAAATTACGGAATCCAACGGACCTGCTTTTGTATATTCGGGAAAGTGTTTTGAAAATCTCAAAAAACAAAATCTGGCCATCAAAACAGCGAATGCCCAGTTTGATGACCACATCAACCTATTGCTGGAATTGGCCCTTCTGACGATGGACAATTGGACCCCGGCCATATCCAAAACAGTGCAAAAGGCGATTGAAAATCCCAAAATGAACCAAAAGGAACTGGCCTCCATATTGAACAAGTCACAAGGGAACATTAGCGAGGAACTCAACAAGGCCGGATTTGACGAAGTGCAAAAAATGATCCATTTTTATAGAACCCAACTCGCACAACTATGATACTGGCCCTAAAACTCATACTCGCCCATTTTATCGGGGATTTTGTTCTGCAACCTGCCCATTGGGTGGATGACAAGCTCCAGCACAAATGGAAATCCAAATACCTCTATTGGCATATTGGGGTGCATTTGATCACGTTACTGGTTCTCCTACAGTTTCAGCATTTGGGAGCCGTAGCCATCATTATCGTTACCCATTACCTCATCGATATCGGAAAATTGGCCCTGACCAACGAAAAAAACTTCCGATGGCTCTTTGCTGCGGACCAAATTCTACATCTAGTGGTTCTTGGAGTCGTGGCACATTGGATAAGCCCTTTTGAGGTGGATGTCCACTCCATGATTACAGAGCAACATCTCCTACTCGCCACTTTCCTGGTGTTTGTCACTTTTGTGTGCGGTATTCTTATGCGGATGCTCTTGGCGCCCTACATTGATGAAATCGCCCGCGATGATGAATCGGAAGAAGGGGGTTCCCTAAAAAATGCCGGAAAATACATTGGCATGCTGGAGCGCCTTTTTGTGTTCGGATTCATCCTATTGCAACAGTGGGCTGCCATAGGCTTGTTAATCGCGGCCAAGTCTGTGTTCCGGTTTGGCGACCTCAACAAAGGAAAAAATAGAAAACTTACCGAATATGTCCTCATTGGTACACTATTGAGTTTTGGGTTGGCCATACTATCTGGATTGGCTTATAGTCATTTAAAAGAATTGCTCTGATCAGAAAACAGGCCCAAAGGGCCTGTTCTTTTATCTTTCCATCCACAAACCTAGACGGTTGGGTTCCAAATTCCGGTAGCGGCGGTTTCCTGTACATATTCCGAAAAATCCTTGGGTGCTCTTCCCAACACCTTCTCAATATCATGGGCAATTACCTCATTTTCCTTGTTCCCCAATACTTCAGAAAACAAATAATTGATCAACCAGACATAGTCCGAGGGCACACCAACCTCTTCCATCATTTTGGTATAGGCTGGAAGCGAAATCGGGGTGAAAGCAATATCTCTTCCGGTTGCTTTTGCAATATCGGCCACCACTTCCTCAAAGGTCAAGAAACGGGCCCCGGTCAATTCATAGGTCTTGCCATCATGCCCGTCGTTCATCAATACCTCAACCACCACATCGGCAATGTCATCCGTATCCACAAAGGGTATTTTTGCCTGTGCCATGGGCAAGGCTACATGTCCGGCCAAAATGGGATCTAAAAAGAAACTCTCGCTAAAATTCTGATTGAACCAACTCGCCCGGACTATGGTATAGTCTATCCCGGAATGGATTACCACCTGCTCACAAAGTTCTGCCTCACGTTCTCCTTTTCCTGATAAAAGCACCAACTTTTTTACGTTTTTCTGTTGGGCCACTTTCACCAATTCTTCAATGGCTTTTAAAGCGCCGGGTACAGCAAGGTCAGGCTGAAAGGTAATGTACACCTTGTCCATACCGTCCAATGCATTTGGCCAAGTGGCCCTGTTTTCCCAATCGAAAGGGATGGCCTCACTGCGCGACCCCACACGGACATTCTGCTTCTGATTTATAAGCTGTTCAACAACCTTACGTCCTGTTTTTCCTTTTCCTCCTAAAACTAAAATGTTACTTGTCATGATTATATGGTTTATGATTTGATTTCAATGTTTATATATTGATGGTCCTTCCTGATTCGGGCTTCACCCTGAAATACCAAAACAGAACTGTGGTGATAATAAATTCAGTCCCTATCAGCCAGAAGCCGGGTGCCGTAAAAAAACTGTAATATGAACCTCCGAACGGAACCATTAAATAAGGCACGGTAACCAAGGCATCCATCAAGGCGCTGGTCGCAAATAACACCATGCCCAACTTAAGGCCATGGATAGTGTCTCTCTTTTGGTAGTACATCCAGGCTCCAGCCCAAACCAAGGGCAGAACAACCAATGAAAGAACCAGATTGGCCTGGAAATCCAAATCCTTCATGATGGGAAAGAAATAGGAAAGTAAAAAAATGCTTACCCCTAAAACCCAAATGATAAGTCCGATCAATACTGCTCTAAAAAATTTCATCTTGCTAAACTTTTTGATTACGGCACAAAACTAGAGCAGTCACTTATGGCCCATTTGTTCCAAAAGCAGTATGATTTGTTTGAAAAGGATTATGATGAAAAAGAGGCGTGTTTTAGCAGTACAGCCTACTATTTACGAATCTCGCTGGGCCGAAATCCATATTTTTTGGAAAATGCATTGGAAAAGGAACTCAGGCTATCATAACCCACCTGCCATGCGGCTTCCTGTACCGTGGCTTCTTGGTTGCGAAGGAGCTCATGTGCCTTTTCCATGCGCTGGTTTTGAAGGTATTTGAACACGGGTACGCCAAAGAGTTCCTTGAAATTTTTCTTCAACTTAAAACTATTGAGCCCTATTTCCCGCGAAAGTTCGGTGAGGGATGGAGGATTCTCCAAATGGGCAGAAAGGATTTCCTTGGCCTGAAAAAGTTTTTCCTGTTCGGTTTTTTTGATGGAAGGCCGGTCCATTTGGGCCAATTGTCCAAAAAAGTGGGACAGCAGTGCCGTCATCTGGCTTCGAAAGAACATCATTTTGGTCTTCCCTTCGTAGGTGTTGTGAAAAACCCCATCCACAATGGACTGCATGGCAGGGGTCATCAAAAAATCGGGGCCCTCCACATAATGGTCACTGGGATCAACCAGTTCGTTCAACATACTCGAGAACAGTTCCCCTTCCTGATTGGGCAGCTTTTCAAGGTTTCTGGGCGAAGTGGCGATTACAATACACTCCAGCGGCTTGTCTGCATGGACGGTATGCTCAAATTGCACATGTTCATCTGCGTAGAAGGACAATGCCAAGCCTTTGGTATTCTGAAAATCCTTTTGTTTGGCCCCATACCTCACGGACAGATCCACATTACCGGAACCATAAAAGGCCACCGCAATGACGGGCTCATCAAAGGTGCAGACATCCTTCGTAGCTTGGCCCACCCGTGCCTCTTCCACCAAGATGGTAAAGTCGTTGATATCCAAAATATCCCTGGTCATACAACTGGCTTTTTTCAAATGTAACCAGAATGTGGATTCCCTTCAACAAAAAAGCCACCTTAAGGTGGCCTCTTACTGATTGATATGTGGTTTTTTCAACTAAAAAACTTGGTTCTCATCCAATATCTGCATGCTTTCCAAAACTTGGCCCACGGCCAAGGTCATGGATTTTGCGGAAATGGTAGCTCCGGAAATACCATCGATGTCCTCCCCATAGGTCAGGCTCTGACCTGCCTTCTTGCCTATGAACTGTTTTAACCACCGTTGGCTGCCCACCTGTCGTCCATAGTCTTCACGGTAGATGAGGATCTTGGATTTTTTTATGCTCCTATCGGGATTGAACAAGACCACATAATCAAAAATGTTCTTCATGCTGGGGGCCTGGCCCACATACACATAACCCAAAATGGAATCATCCACGGTAATTTTGAACAGGTTTTTCCCACCCAATTCCGAAGGGGTCTGTCCATTCAGTTCGCTGCTGACAGAAATATGCTCCAGACCAAAATCCGAGACCTCGTAAGTCGTTTGCACCGCATTGTCGATCTTCTCTTGAAGCTTCGATGAAATCTGTTGGGTCCCAAACCCAAAAAGTAAAAGGGCCGCCAAAAAGGCGACCCCGCTGAGAACCTTAAACTTATTTACCCTCAGCATTTTCACTTGTTTTTTCGGTGATGAACTTTTCTATGGTCTTGGATATTTCCTTCTTTTTGGCATTGGCCTTTTCCAATTCATAAAAATGCATGAACAGCGGCTTTTTATCCACGCTTTTCAACAAGGTTAGGTCTCCCTGTCTATTGTACACCTTATCCCAAGATGCCCTGGCGTTGGCCCAAAAATCCTTGTGCTGGGCCCACCACTCTTGTGCTATCTTGCACTTTTCATCGGCAATTTTAGTATAGATGTTCATTCCCTTTTCTTGGGCCAATAACACATCCTCAGCGCCTTCTTCACGAACGATCTTGTCGTTATCTTGCTCGTGTACCCATCCGTACGAAGTAATTTCCTGTCGATTGCCACGCTTCATGACATTGTAATCGCTCCTTTTGCTGTATTCCCTTCGTGGTAGGGGCGAATCCGAAGTGTTTTCCCAATAATGTTTTCCATCATAATGCACCCATGTGGCCGAACCGGAATATCGCGGGCTGTCATCCACTTGATACACTTTCTGCGTCCACTGCCCTTTCACGGCATCCACAGGCAATTTTGAAAAAATCCAATTGTTGTCCTTGTCGTAGTGGAAGACCTCTTGGTTTTCGTACAACCAATCCTGTCTCCAGTGTTTGATGATGGTACTGTCATGGATCACCAACAAATGCTGGATCGAAATTTTGTTCTCCTCATCAATAATAGGAAGGGCCAATTCCAACGCTTTGGCCGTGTAATCCAATTTTTTCTCATAATCGATTTCAGGGGCGAAGGTCTCGGTGTACTTAAAAGTGATCTCGTAGCATCCGCACATATCCATGATGGCCTCTCGGTCCAATTCTTTCTTCTCTTGGGCCTTCAAAACGGTAAAGACACCCATGAGGGCCATGGAAAGCAGCAATGATTTTTTCATAATAGTTTTCAGTTAGACGGTTAAAAATTGTGAAACAAAAATATTAAACTTATTTAGATTGAATAAAAATAAAATATATATTTGCTGCAAATCTAAATAGAATGAGTCTAAATAAAAATAAGTTGTTCATTTATTTTTCATTTTTCTTCAGCGTGGGAATCTTGGCCCAAGAACCCGCTTCCGTGGAAAAAGACTCAATGGCCATGCAAAACCTGAATGAGGTTGTGGTCACCGGACAGATCAACAAACAAAGTGTGGACAAATCTGTTTTTGAAGTCAAAGTGATCCCACGGGAAACTTTAGATCGCTTGGCAGGCAACACCTTGGCCGATGTACTCAACCAATCCCTCAACATCAGCATACAGCCCAACCCCTCCTCTGGAAAGAGCAGTGTGGAACTGTTTGGGTTGGACGGACAGTACTTTAAAATTTTGGTGGACAACATCCCGCTGATCAATGACGAGGGACTGGGCAACAACACGGACCTTACCCAAATCAATCTGGATGATATTGAACAGGTTGAAATCGTGGAAGGGTCCATGGGGGTCCAATATGGCTCCAACGCCGTTTCGGGCATCATCAACATCATCACCCGAAAAGATTCCGATTACCAGTGGGAGATCACTCCGTATGTACAGGAAGAGACCATTGGCAATGAATATGGCTTTTTTGATCAGGGCAGGCACATCCAATCCTTAAAAGTGGGGCATCGGTTCTCGGACCAATGGTATGTGAACGGCAATGTGACCCACAATGATTTTACCGGGCACCAAAACAATCGCGAGGGTGAGTTCCATGCCCTAAATGATGGCCGAAGGGGGTACGAATGGCTCCCCAAGCTCCAATATTCGGGCAAGGGACTGGTGAGTTATACCGGGGACAATTTCCGTTCCTTCTATCGGATGGAATACTTCAACGAACAGGTGGATCGCTACGATTCCGTGGTGCGGGAAAACTTCAACCCTTCCACCCAGACCAGCAACCCTACCGCATCCGACGATATTTTTACGTCCCGACGGTTCTTTAACCACCTTAATGTTGCCGGGCAGCTCTTCCAAAAAGTCAACTACGATATCTCCGCCTCCTACCAACAACAAAAACGGGATGTGGAACAATTTACCTATCGCATCAACAGCCGCGAAAAGTTTGATGTGGAATCGCAAGAATACGAATCCCGAAAAGGGTTCTACTCCCGCGGCACGTTCAGCAATTTCTTCACTTCCGAGAAATCAAGCCTTCAACTGGGGTACGAAATGAGCAACATCAACGGGTATTCCTCTTCGGCGGCCATTGCTTTCAGTGGCAACAACATTGCACGCAGGTTGGAGTCCTATGACGCCTTTGCCACGGCTGAGTTTGCCTTGGGGGAGCGCTTTTCGTTCCGACCGGGCACACGGGCCATGTTCTCGTCCCAGTTCAAGACCCAAATGGCCCATTCGTTGAGTGCCAAATATGCCTTTGACAACGGGTACCAGCTTCGGGCCGTGGTGGGAACATCGCCACGAAATCCCAACTTTGATGAACTCTTCACCTACTTTGTGGATGTCAACCACGATGTACAGGGCAATAGCAACTTGGAACCAGAACGTGGGGTATCCACCTTCCTGCACCTCAAAAGGAACTTTTTCCAAAAAGACCTGAAATGGCGCCTGAGCTCCAAAATATCGGCCTGGCACCTTACCGTGGACGATCGTATAGAGCTCACCATCGTCAATGAGACTCCCCTGGCCTTCCAGTACAACAATATAGATGAATACCGCAACTGGGGTACTTCCTTTACCAACAAACTGGTCCATGGCGATTTTCAATTTGACCTGGGCCTGTCCCTCTCCGGCGAAAGCAAGGTATTGAACAGCGAGGACTCCTTCAACGACGATTACCTCTATGCCCTGCAGGTGAGTTCCAACGTGGGTTATCAAATCCCCAAGATCAATACCACTTTCTCCCTGTTTTTCAAGTACAACGGGCCCGAGTACCAGTTTGTATTGGACCCTGAACAGGACGACCCCACCTTTATGCGCTCCAAGCGGAAGGGCTATGGGTGGATGGACGCCTCCATCAAAAAAACCTTTATGGAAGACAAGCTCCAACTGACCCTTGGCGCCCGAAATCTACTGGACATTACCCGCATCAACACCTCATCGGTGTCTGGAGGGGGCACGCATGCCACCGCCAATACGGGGCTGCTATTGGGCTATGGCCGGTCCTATTTTGTAAAACTTTTATACAACCTCAAAATTTAATCTTAATCCAAAACCAATTTTTATGAAAAATCATTTTCTATATGTAGCCGCATTGGCCGTAACGCTCTTCGGCGCAAGTTGTAGCAGCGATGACGGTGGAGACTCGACCCCTGCGGAATTTGTGGTCGCCTTTCAAAACCCGTCCCTGAGCTTTGATACGGTGGACAGCGAAAAGCAGATCAACCTTGTATTTTCCACCACGGCCCCCGAGGATGGGTCCGTTACCGTTTCGTTCACCACCGAGAATGCGGAATACGATACCGATTTCACCACCGAACCCGCTGCGGCTTCGGGCCAACTGACCGTTGATTTCACGGGCGGCGCCACCGGGACCGCATTTACCTTCAACAAGTTGCAAGATGCCATTGAAGGCACCACCAAGGCCGTGAACTTTACTATATCCGCCGTGACTGTGGCCGATGCCAAGATCCAGGGGAACACCCAATTGGCCGTAAGCTTTACCGAAACAGCGGCCCCATCCGGGAGTGTATCCCCCGAAGTGGGCGGTCCCAATGAGGACAACCAGGTGTATGTGGACCTGAGCTCCCTGACCCAGACCACTGCCAAACGTGATAGCTGGGACCTTGGGTTTTATAGCGGAAGTGATTTTAGGGTAGCCATCAACGGTTCCATTTTTATGGCCGTGGCCGCTTTGGAGAGCACCGATATCGATGCCGTTACCGAAGCCGATGTGGAGACCCTTCAGCCCCAAGTGGCCGTGGGTACTTTTGATGCCGCCAACACCGCCTATGTGGATGATGTTACCGGCAGCTTGGACGGAACCGCCATTGCCGCTATTTCCGAAACCGATGCCGATAACCCCGTATACTTGGTAAACCTCGGCTTTGCCGTGGGCACCACGGAGCCAGAGATCGGTAGCGAAGCCGCCAAAGGCGATGCCAGGGGATGGAAGAAAATACGCATCCTGCGCAGTGGGGAGGATTACGTACTGCAATATGCCGATTTGGACGCCACTACTCATGAAGAAGTGACCCTCTCAAAAGCTGCGGGACACCACTTTACCTTCTTTAGTTTTGATACCGAAGAGGTGGTGGACGTACAGCCCCAAGCGGACCGTTGGGACCTTAATTTTACCGTGTTCACCAACGAGATTGAAGGTTATGGCTCCTACGGTTATGCCGATTTTATCACCACCAATAGCTTAAGCGGTGCATTGGCCTACCCAGTGGAGACGACCACAAAAGCCTATGCCGATTTTGCCTTGGCCGATGTGGACGAAGCCTCTTTTGAGGACGACCAACGCGGTATTGGCAGCCAATGGAGAAATGGTGGGGGGCCCGGCACCTTGCCTTCTTTGAAGAACGATGTGTTCTTTGTGCTCAAGGATACCGACGGCAATCTGTACAAAATCAGGTTCACGGCGCTGACCAACGAAAGCGGCGTACGGGGCTACCCGGCCTTTGAGTTTGAACTCTTGTAGCCGAACGATTTTTATTTGGATGCTCTGGGCTGGACCGTTGCCCCCTTTTGTTATCGTTTTCGAATGTAACGGTTTAGTTTTTGAGTTAGTTTGTGTGAAGGCCGGGACAGGTAATCTGTCTCGGCTTTTGTTTTGGACTTATGGAAAAACCCTAGTTTTTTTAAGGTTTTGGTGCAATCGCCAGTTTGGAAAAAGTGGTATTTTGTACGGCAACTCCCCCTCCCTCATGTCTTAACGGAACATACTTTATTTAAAATAAAGATGACTGACCATGATTGGTTACCTACCCATTTGGGGTGTATAGGAATGCATTTTATGCTGATATAAACAAGTTGTAAAACATTTAAAACCAATAGAACTATTTGGAAAAAATATTTAACATTTTGAAAAATTTTGTAGATAACATAGCAAACTGGCTTGAATTTATTGGTTTTATTATAACAATCATTACAGCAGTCAAAGTTTTTGTCATTGATGGTAAAATATTAGACTTTAAAAAGAAACATTTATTTCAAGTAAGAAGTAAAGAGCATATTGAGGAACTTGAAAAAATACTATCGAAAATTTCAAAATATATCTCTGATTTTGACAACAAAAAAATAGAACTTAAGAATGAAATAAAAAAATCAGAGGAAATAGCAAAAAGCATCAAGAAAAAATTATTTAAAAAGGATAATTCAAATACAAAAGCTCTCATAAAGGAGGCAAAAAAAATTGAGAAATTACCTGATGATATTGCTAAACTATCTCTTTTTAAAAAACATTATCATAAGCTTTTGAAATCGAATGAGTTCAATGAAGAAATAGTTAGTGATTATTATGTAAAATTATCTGGATTAATAACATCATTAACCGAATTAAGAAAAGACAACGCTAAATCTATTAACGTATGATAGACGGAAATAAAATATCGAGATTTATTCTTGAGCTAATTAAGAAAACTAAAAAAAATGAGGTTGAATGGGACGAAGCTGATTTTTCGCCAACAATACCAGATGGAAATGAAAGATTAGTTGATTTAGCCTACAGTTCTAATATTAATGATAAGAACTTTAGAATATATAAGTATAATATCAAGCACTACCGAGATGAATATGAATGGGATTGGTCCGAAAGAATTAGATTGGAGCTAACAGATAATTATGGTAATACAATTTATGAATTTCCTTACGAATATTCTCTATATGATTTATATAACGCTGTAAGAGAGTCAACGTCTGGAATAAATGACTTTATTGATGACTTCTTAAAATCATAAAAAACGTCATACAACAATGGCTAAAAGTAATGGCACTGCTCTCTACTACTTCTGAAAATCCTAGCGGATTTTCGGTTTGATGCGTACTTGCTAAGTTAAATGCTAAACTACGCAGCTACTCATATACGAGACCGTTGGCAGTAAGTAAAACAAACGAATGACAAAACCAGAATACGACCCACTTTTACCCGCAGGATTTCACGACATCGAATTGGATAATTTAGACAATCTCTTCGTTGATAATTTTGCAAACAATACAAGAAGAAGTCATTTGGTTAATCAATTGAGAATCTTTTTGACTGAATTATCTAAGGTAAATGCAAAATTTGAAATTTGGTTAGACGGTTCTTTTTTAACATTAAAAGATGAACCTGATGATATTGATTTACTTATAGTCTACGATAAAAATCAAATGAATGCGCTAAGTGCAGATGAGAAGAGAATAATAAATAGTCTTTTTTATCGAGCTACGACTAAAATAAGATATGATCTAGATATCTTGCTATGTCCAAACGACGATGTAAATAACCGAAGTTATTGGAGAGGTTGGTTTGGATTTACAAGAAATGAAGTGCCAAAAGGAATAGCTAGATTTGAATATGGAGTCAATTAGCAGGCTAAATAAAAGTATAGAATATCTTCAATCTGTGATTGAAGAACTTTTGCCTTTGCTAAAAAGCAATCCGGACGACTTTGCTTTGAAGTTACAGATTGAAAATTATAAATCTGAAATAAGTAATCTTCAAAAATCACTACACGATGCAAACCTCAAAAGAAATAAAGAAATAATAGCTCTTAGACTTAAAGGAAACATTGCTAGATTTGGTACATTCCCGCTAGAATCTGTTGGAGGAATTACCAATTCCTTTTCAAATGCCCTTTACAAAACTTCTCAATTCCTACAATACGGAAAAAAAGGAGGAAAAAAGATTGAGAGTATTTTAAAAAATAGTCTTGACATAAGACTTGAG
Organism: Flagellimonas olearia; assembly: GCF_009184425.1. GTDB lineage: Bacteria > Bacteroidota > Bacteroidia > Flavobacteriales > Flavobacteriaceae > Flagellimonas > Flagellimonas olearia. Next base: position 34,717 of record NZ_WELG01000002.1, read on the forward strand.
GGTATGGCAAGTGGTTCAACAATATTCTATATTTCTGCTAAAACAAGTCCTGATATTTTTGGTAAAAGTTTAATTCAAAATTCTCTAGAGAACACATTTGAATTGTTTTCTTCGAATAATGAAATGGAGTTGATGGAGAACATTGAGAAAGTTGGTGTTAAAAACTCGAAATACTTTTCAAAATTTCTTGACGAATTAGTTAAAGATGACTTAGAAATTGAACTGACTTGGGAAAGTCCAGATTATGAAGCGCGAGAATGGATTGGAGATAAAGACAAAATTTTAATGTTCTCGAACACTTTTAAAAGCATAGAAGTATCAGAACCAGAAATTTTAAACTTCCAAGCTGAATTAATCACTCTGAGTTTGAAAAACAAAATTGAAATTAGAGATATTGAAACAGGTCAAATTTATTCAGTAAGATACGAAAGCCTATTTACGGAAATTCTGAAAGGGTTTCATATTGGAGAGCTTAGGGATGTTACTATGACTAAAACAACAATAATAAACACAGTTTCTCAAAAAGAGAAAATCGAATATAACCTATTAGAAATTTAATAAAATACCCACTGCCAACAATGGCTATACCTAATGTCTCCGTTACCGCTTACCCCTCCAAACACCCCAACAACTTTTTATAACACTCTTCCGCCACGGGCCACAAGGCTTCTCCTAAATAGGTAGTGGGGTACTGTGGGGCTTCGTCCAAAAAGGTGCCATACACCTCTGCAAAATCATCCATTTGGTGGGGTGGTACTTCCATGAGCCGGGCTACAATAGTGATCAGATCTAAAGCATACAATCCGCCATCGTCTAAACCCATATGGCGAAGGGTTTCGCTAAGTTGGCTATGCTTTAAATCTTGCTGTATGAGCTGCACCACAAGTTCTCTGTTGTCCATTTTATATCATTTTTCAATATAAATATATATTATAATATATTATTTCACAACATTTTTTTGTATTGTATTTTGCTATATGATAAAAATTCAGCTTGTGATATGGTACAATTTCATATTACAAAGTAATATGCTGTGGTATCGCATCTGCGTATGAATAGAATCAAAGCCGTATTAAAACAACAAGGCAGGACCCAAACTTGGCTGGCCGAGCAAATTGGCAAAAGCTATGTGGTGGTCACCAATTACTGCAACAACAAAACACAGCCCAGCATTCCCATTTTATATGAGATGGCCAAGGTCTTGGACGTGGACGTCCGGGAACTGTTGGTACCTTCCAAAGAGTAACCCTGTCATTTCGAACCGACTGAAAAGGAGCGTGAGAAATCTCACAATTACCAATAATGGTGCCGTTCCCGCCTACCCCTCCAAACACCCCAACAACTTTAAATAACATTCCTCTGCCACGGGCAACAAGGCTTCGCCCAAATAGGTGGTGGGGTATTGTGGCGCCTCGTCCAAAAAGGTACCATACACCTCTGCAAAGTCATCCATTTGGTGGGGTGGTACTTCCATAAGTTGGGCTACGATAGTGATCAGGTCCAAAGCATACAATCCGCCATCGTCCAAACCCATATGGCGGAGGGTTTCGGTAAGTTGGCTGTGTTTTAAATCTTGTTGGATCAGGCGAATGATGTGGGACTTGTCAAACATATTGATTAAATTTTCGATGCTTAAATGTAAAACAAAATTACATTAATGCAAATAATATTTACATTTTAAATCACATTTATGAAATAAAGATTTTCATAAGTGTAAAGCAGAATGGCATTTTGTACATTTGGTTGGATGAATGAGAAGTTCAACAGAATCAAAGAAATCTTGGTCAGACAAGGTGTTAGCCAAAAAGACTTGGCATTACAACTTGACAAGAATGAGCACACCGTCTCCAACTGGTGTATCAACAAATCCCAACCTCATTTGAAAGATCTATTTAAAATCGCTGAGATTTTAGACGTGGATGTATGTGAACTGTTGGTGCCTTCCAAAGAGTAATCCAGTCATTTCGAACCCCAGTCCCGAGCTTGTGAGGGAGCTAAAGGAGCGTGAGAAATCTCACAGTTACCAACCAAAAGAAAAAATAGATTTCTCAGTCGCTGCTCTTCTTCGAAATGACTTAGTCCTTTTCTTGGTCATTTCGAACTGACCGAAGGGAATGTGAGAAATCTATACCACATCATGGTCCAAAAATTTCCAATCAGGGTTAAATGAAGTAATCAACCTATCTTTCTTTTCCCTACGCCATTTTTTGAGCTCCTTTTCACGGGCGATTGCCATTTGAATCGAGTCGAATCGTTCATAATACACTAGATGGTAACAGTTATATTTTCCAGCAAAAGATTGTTTGGAGTTTACACCATCGGAATAATGCTCTGAAAGTCTTCTTTGAATGGCATTGGTGACCCCGATGTAGAGTACTGTCCTATTCTCATTGGTAGTGATATACACAAAATAAGGTGAGAGCATTGCTTTTCAGGTTTTAGATTTCTCAGTCGCTACGCTTCTTCGAAATGACAAACTCCACTTTATTGGTCATTTCGAACCGACTGAAAGGAGTGTGAGAAATCTCAAAACTATCAAAAACAAAAAACATCAATAGATTTCTCAATCGTCACTACGTTCCTCATTTCGAAATGACAAAAGTTAATAAAATGCTAAAGCCCACCTATGCTGTAACGCATGGGGCATAATCCCGTCTTGTAGGCAATCATCAAAAAACCTAAACATGAAAAAAGCCTACGCTATCGTAGCACTCTCTTTATTTTTACTTGCCGCATGCTCCAAAAGCGATGAGCAACCCAATCCCAACGAAGACGCCTACCTGCACATTCCGGATCCCCATTTTGAGACCGTTCTGGTAGAACAGGGCATAGACACGGACGGTACCGTGGACCAACAAATGCTGCGCACCGATGCAGAAAAGCTAACCTATTTGGACCTCAGCCCTTCGGGCCAGTTTGGCGATATTGCCGACCTTACCGGTATTGAGGGTTTTGTAAACCTAAAGTTCCTGGCCGCCAGCGGGCAAAAATTGGAGGAAATCGATTTAAGTGCCAACACCCAGTTGGACACCCTGTACCTGCAGGCCAATTACCTTACCCATATTGATCTGGCCAACAACCCCAACCTCTTGTTGGTGAACGCGGAGTCCAACGAACTGACTTCCATTGAAGGCCTGTCCGAGGCCACCCAACTGAAAAAGTTGTACCTGTCCTTTAACAACGTGGAAGATCTACAATTGGACAATCCCAATTTGGAGTTGTTGCATATGGGCCAGAACCTGTTAACATCCATAGATATCAGCGGGGCGGTGAACCTCAAGAACATCTTCTTGATCAGCAATGCACTCACCACGGTGGACCTGAGCCAGAACACTTTGGTGGAGACTATTTTACTTTCGGACAATGCGATCCAAACCATTGACCTTTCGCACAACAGCAACCTGACGCATCTCTATATTTCGAGCAATGTGCTGACCAGTCTCGATGTGAGCAACAACCACGAACTTATCGATCTACGTGCCGATAGGAATCCGACCTTGAACTGCATCAAAATTGGGTCCGGGCAGGAGATTCCCACCGTATCAAAATCGGATTACCAGGAACTGAACACGGTTTGTGAGTAGGCCTAAAATGGACTAAAACACTTTTCGGACCGCCTCAATGGTCCTGTCCAGATCATCGTAGCTGAGGGCATCGTTCAAAAAGTAGCTTTCAAAGGCAGAGGGCGGTAAGTATACCCCGTTCTCCAACATGCCGTGGAAGTATTTCTTAAAGGTATCGTTGTTCCCTTTGGCCGAGGAGGCAAAATCCACCACAGGTTGGTCCGTAAAGTGTACGGAGATCATGCTTCCATAGCGGTTGATCTGGTGTACCACCCCTTTTTCGGTAAGCACCTCGGCAATGCCTTTGTGAAGGTGCTCGGTTTTTTCCGCCAAGCTGGTAAACACCTCAGGGCGATTGTTGAGTTCGGTGAGCATGGCCAGTCCGGCACTCATGGCCAAGGGGTTCCCGCTGAGGGTCCCTGCTTGGTACACTGGCCCTTCGGGGGCCAAATGCGCCATTATCTCGGCACGTGCGGCAAAAGCTCCAACGGGCAGTCCGCCACCGATCACCTTTCCGAACATCACCATATCGGCATCCACGCCCAAGGCTTCCTGTGCACCACCTTTCCCCAAACGGAAACCGGTCATCACCTCATCGAACAGCAATAAAATGCCTTCCTCGGTGCAGAGTTTTCGGAGTCCATGAATAAATTCATCGGTGGGGATGATACAGCCCATGTTCCCGGCAACAGGTTCCAAAATAATGGCGGCTATCCCGCCTTTATTGGCCTCCGTCAACGCCTCTACACTGGCCAAATCGTTATAGGTGGCCAAAAGGGTGTCCTTGGCCGTACCTTGGGTGACCCCGGGACTGTTGGGGCTCCCGAACGTAACGGCACCACTCCCTGCCTGGATCAGAAACGAATCGGAATGACCGTGGTAACAGCCCGCAAATTTGATGATCTTGTCCTTGCCCGTGTACCCGCGCGCGAGGCGAACGGCACTCATACAGGCTTCGGTACCACTGTTCACAAAACGGATTTTGTCAATATTGGGCACCATGGAAACGGCCAGTTGGGCCAGTTCGGTCTCAATCTCGGTGGGCATCCCAAAGGAAGTGCCCTTTTTGGCCTTTTCCACCACGGCATTGATCACGGGTTCAAAGGCGTGGCCCAAGATCAGCGGGCCCCAAGAGGCAATGTAATCGATAAGCTGGTTGCCGTCCACATCATAGAGGTAGGCGCCTTTGGCTTCCTTTACAAAAATAGGGTCGCCGCCCACCGCTTTAAACGCCCGTACGGGTGAATTGACCCCTCCGGGGATGTATTTTTTCGCCTCGGCAAACAAGGCACTGCTTCGTTGGTAGATCATAAATTTAAATATCCATGTCATTCCCGTGAATGCGGGAATCTTTTTAATCCATAATTGTCAGTTCGAGCGCAGTCGAGAACAACATCAATAAGCACCCCTCGACTGCACTCGGGATGACAGAAACATGCTATTCGAACAGCTCCCCGCAAAGGTAAGTAACCTCATACTTTCATGGAAATTGAAAATGTCAGTTCGAGCGCAGTCGAAAACGACAATCAATAAGCATCCCTCGACTGCGCTCGGGATGACAGCTCGATATAACAAGGAAAATTTTTATTTTGATTTTTCTTTTCGGATGTTCAATACCTGACCGATGGAAATGATATTGTCATTGAGATTGTTGAGCCTTCTTATCTCATCCACGGAGATGGCATATTTTCTGGAAATGGCATACAGGGTCTCTCCCTTTTCCACCACATGGGTGAGCACTTCAAAGCTTTTGGGTTCCCGGACCACTTCCAGCCCTCCTCGAACCACATCCTCATCGTATTGGTGCAGATCGTACCGCTCGATCAAAGCGATGAGCTTTTGGGGATACGCACGGTCCGTGGCATAACCCGCCTGACGGAGGCCGTGGGCCCATTTTTTATAGTCGTCCTTACGGTAATTGAACAAAAAGGCATATCGGGAACGGGACGAAAGGAAGATACTATGGTCCCGGAACGAAAACATGGGGTGGTTGTATTTTCTAAAACACTCCCCTTTGGCGTCATCGTCATGAAAATCGTATTCCCCCTGCCATCCGGTATGGCATTTGATCCCAAAGTGGTTGTTGGTCTTTTTGGTCAGCTCCCCTCTTCCAGAGCCACTCTCCAAAATACCTTGGGCCAAGGTGATGCTGGCCGGAATGCCAAAGGCACGCATTTCGTACTGGGCAATCTCGGCAAAGGTCTTGATATATTCCTCGGTATTTGTGATGGGAAAGTGCTCAAACCTTCCTGGATCCGCAGGCATGGGATACAGATCGGAACCTTCCGCGTTTTCTTCCGCAGCGACAGGCCTTTCATCCTTGTTTTCGTTATTCCTGACAATGGGAGCGCCCTTTTTGTGGGTCGAGGTCCGTTTTTTGGCACCACAAGAAGTCAACAGCAGTGCCACAACAAGTACATATCCAATTCGCCTGATCATATATCCAATAAGGGTAAATTTTTCTTTTTCAGCACAGTGTTCATTCCCGCTATCCCTTGCAGACCCCCCGTATGGATGGCCAAAATATGGGTTCCCTTTGGGAAAAAATCCTGTTTTGCCAGTTCAAAAATACCAAAAAGCAGTTTACCTGTGTAGATGGGATCCAACGGAACCCCGGTTTCTTCTTTAAAGGTATTGATGAAATGAATCAATTCTTCACTCACTTTGGCATATCCCCCAAAATGAAAATCGGTCATCAATTCCCATTGATCGTTCCGTACAAATGTATGAATATCCTGTTTCAAAAAATCACCCTTCAATGCGGGAAAGCCCAAAATGGTCTGGTGGGGTTTTGCCGAATTGATGAGTCCGGCCAAGGTTCCTCCCGTTCCCACACTACTGCAGATATAGTGGAAGTTGGAATCGGCCTCCGTTACAATTTCCTCGCAGCCTTTTACGGCAAGGGTATTGGTACCGCCTTCGGGCAGTAGGTAGAAATCACCAAATTCCTCTTTTAAAGTACGGAGAAAACCCTCTTCGCTTTTTTGTCGATAATCGCTTCGCGACACAAAATGGAACCGCATGCCATGGTCATGAGCCAAGTTCAAAGTGGGATTGTCCTGCCACTTATCCTGCAATTCCTCGCCCCTGATCACGCCAACGGTCTTAAATCCTTCTTCATGTCCGGCACAGGCCACTGCGGCAATATGGTTGGAAAAGGCCCCACCAAAGGTGAGCAGGGTATGGTGTCCCAATTTTTGGGCTTCGAGCAGATTGTATTTCAGCTTTCGGTATTTGTTCCCGGAAATCTGCGGATGGATGGTATCTTCCCTTTTGATATGGAGCGTCACGCCCTTTTCTCGAAGCAAGGGCACATCAATATGCTGATTGGGAATGTTCAAAGTGAATGCTTATCGCGTCAGGTACTGCATAAAACCAAACCGTTTCCGCTTGGAAAGATACTCCATATCCCTTTCATTGGCATAGGCCTCACGCTCAAAACTGATGTTCTGGTAGGCCCGGTAGCTATCCAAATATAGGACGGTACGCAAAATCCATTCTGAAAAATAGAGGAAGTAAAAAGGTACAAGTAACAGTTCCCGCTGCTGTCGGAGATGGATGCGCTCGTGGTTGATGAGCACATCATCGGTTCGCAGGGCACCTTCCTTCAGGATGATGAAAGGCCAGAGCGATAGCCCGACATAGTTTTTGTAGAAGAAATGTTTAAAGATCAATATCACTTGAAAACGTTCAAGGGTTCCTCACAAATATAACAGCTTACGGAAAAGAAAAATGGACCTTATCGACAATACCATTAACATTTTCGGTGAATAACCTGTTTCGGAAATCTTAAAATCCTAGCGGTTTTGCCATATAAGCCTTACTTTTAAATAACGAATCGGTGCCGTAGTGTATGAAAGAGCGTATTCCCTTGGAAGAGGGTGATTTTTACTTTTCGGAGGAGGGATATAAGGTATTTACAGCCCAATACCACCTAAAAAGGGGGTATTGTTGCGAAAGTGGCTGCCGTCACTGTCCGTATGGCTATAGTGCGAAAGCGAACACAAGGCGCTGAAACCGGTTTTCGGCATAATCTTTGTGGTTTTTATTATAATCTCAACACTTCAAAAAAAGTACTATGAAAAATTTTAAACTATACATTTTGACTGCACTTTCGGTGGTTCTGTTGGCCTCCTGCAGTTCCGTTAGGGTGGTTTCCGACTACGACAAGCAAGCGGACTTCAACACGTACAGAAGCTATGCTTTTTACAAAACTGGGATTGACAAGGCTCAGATTTCAGACTTGGACAAGAAACGTATTTTACGGGCCATTGAGGCCGAATTGGGTTCCCGTGGTTTTGTCAAATCCGACAACCCTGATGTCTTGATCAGCATTTTTACCAAGGAACGGGAACGTGTGGACGTCTACAACAACAACTTTGGTTGGGGTTATGGCGCATTCTACAACCCATGGGTCTGGGGTCCAGGCTGGGGATGGGGCTGGAACAACAATAATGTGAGCACCCGAACCGAAGGCTCTCTTTATATTGATGTCATTGACGCCAACAAAAAGGAACTGGTATGGCAAGGTCGCGGTGTGGGCACCTTGAACAATACCAAGGATATTGAGAAAAAGGAAGCGCGCATCAAAGAATTTGTGTCGCAGATCCTACAGGAATATCCTCCTACCACGGCAGTTGCCGTCAACTAAAAATATAAGCCGCCCTTTGGGCGGCTTTTTTATGGTCCTTCTTCCAAATTTTCTGGTTTGCGATAACGATTTCGTATCTTTAGGCAGTACAAAATTGCACGTATGAGTTACGAATCCAATCCTATACTGGACAAATTGCCCAAACACCTCAAGCAGTTCATAAAACCGCAAAATTATGGGGACTATACCGCTATTGACCAAGCGGTTTGGCGTTATGTGATGCGCAAAAACGTGGACTATTTAAGCCGCGTGGCCCATAGTTCGTATGTGGATGGATTGAAAAAAACCGGGATTTCCATAGACCACATTCCCAATATGTACGGCATGAACCGAATCCTCAAGGAAATCGGTTGGGCCGCCGTGGCCGTGGATGGGTTTATTCCCCCATCGGCCTTTATGGAATTCCAAGCATACAATGTGCTGGTCATTGCTTCGGATATCCGACAATTGGAAAATATTGAATACACCCCGGCGCCGGACATCATCCATGAGGGTGCGGGGCACGCTCCTATCATTGCCAATCCCGAATACGCAGAGTACCTCCGCCGTTTTGGGGAAATAGGCTGCAAGGCCATTTCCAGTGCCAAGGATTATGAACTGTACAATGCCGTTCGACACCTGAGCATCATCAAGGAGGCCCATGGCACCCCGGAAAAGGAAATCGAGGAAGCGGAAAAACACATAGAACACCTTCAAAAAAACATGGGCAAACCCAGTGAAATGGCCCTGATCAGGAATCTGCACTGGTGGACGGTGGAATACGGCCTTATTGGCACGGTGGATACGCCTAAAATTTATGGGGCGGGATTGCTTTCCTCCATTGGCGAAAGCGCATGGTGTATGACCAACCAAGTAAAAAAAATACCCTATTCCAATGAGGCAGCGTATACCGAGTTCGATATCACCAAACCACAGCCCCAATTGTTCGTCACGCCCGACTTTGCCTTTTTAAGTCAGGTTTTGGAGGATTTCGCCAACACCATGGCCTTGCGGAAGGGCGGACTATCGGGGGTTCAAAAATTGATTGAATCCCAAGCATTGGGCACCATTGAACTGAGTACCGGACTACAAGTTTCGGGACAGTTCCATGATGTCCTCGAGCATGAGGGCAAACCCATATACATCCAGACCAAAGGGGCAACGGCCCTGGCCTATCGCGAAAAGGAACTGGTGGGGCACAGCACGGCACAACATCCTGACGGTTTTGGCATGCCCGTGGGCAAACTGAAAGGCATCAACATTGCCATTGAGGATATGGGACCCCGTGATTTAAAAGCGTATAAAATCTACGAAGGCGAAGAAGTCTCTTTGGAGTTTGAAGGGGGCGTAAAAGTTGAAGGAACCATCATCACCGGAACCCGAAACCTCAGGGGGAAAATTCTCTTGGTAACTTTTGAGAACTGTACCGTGACCCATAATGGCAAGTTGCTGTTCGCTCCGCAATGGGGCCTTTACCATATGGCCGTGGGGCAGCACGTGGTCTCCGCTTTTAACGGTCCGGCCGATTTGGGCAGTTTTGACCTCATTACCCATGAGATTACCGAAACCACCATCAAACCCAAGAAAAGTCCAGAACGCCAACAACTGGAACTCTATTACCAACAAATCCGGGAGTTCAGGGAAGGAAAGAACACAACCATCTCCCGTAACAAGGTATTTCAGGAACTCAAGGAAAACCATCCCCATGATTGGTTGTTGCCCGTTGAGCTGTACGAATTGGCCAAAAAAGGAAACAATATTGGGTTTCAGGAAGAAATCCTATCCCATTTGGAGGATATCAAACGGAACAATCCCAAAGTGGGGCATTTGATTGATGACGGTATTCGCTTAATCGACCACAGTTTTTTGAAGGTCGATTAGTTTTTCGGGAGAATCAACACTTTCATCGCCATAGACCAAGGTCCATCCCAGTGAGTTGGTGAGCACATAGATTCGGGAAAGTTCGCTCAACAGTCGGTTTTCGGCATTTTTCCTCAATGAGGAAGCTTCCACCTTTTTGGAAAGGGACACATTCACATTTCGTTTGATGGCGTTATAATCTTGCGCATTGAATGGATTGAAGTAATCCGCCGTGACATCGTAGTACTCAAAATCCGGATTGATTTTTACTTCTGGCTGCGGAATCTCCGTAATGCGAATGGTCTTGTTGGCCTCATCCATCTCATACCCAATCTTGGATAGGTCATAACCAATGGTCACCTCGGCATTTACCACCACCAAAGCTTTTTTATTCGCCGTGACCAAGGAACCGAACAATTCCCTGGAATCCTTATAGTTGTATACTTCCACAAAGTGGCCTTCGGTCACAATGAGTTTGGAGACATTTTTCAGTTCCTGTTGGATGAGCATGGAATTCTCCTGCAATACCGTTTTCCGTTCCCGTTCATCAGCACAGGATTTGTAGATCAATACGGAGGCCAGTGCAATCACGGCCCCAATCAAAACTTTCTTCATTTATTCGAATTTCATGAAAGGATACCTCTCTTGAAGATACGTAATTTTTGTTCGGAGCGATGTTTTGAATTTTTTGTGTGCTTCAGAATCGGGGTTGAAAGGACGGTGTTGCAATCCTTTTTGAACGCTATCGACCTCTTCCATGACCGAATAACAATCGGGGGAAATCCATACAGACTTGAACTTTTCCCAAATGTACTCCACCGCAAGTTCATTGGGGTGCACCAAATCCTTTCCGTAAAAACGGTAGTCGCGCAGCTCGTCCATCATGATTTCATAGGCAGGGAAGTAGAACATACCTCTCGACTGCGCTCGAGATAACAAAACTGAATGAAGCGAAGTGATTAAGTGTGCCTTGCTCTGTTGATTTTCCACAAAACCATCTTTCAGGTGCCTAACTGGTGACACTGTAAAAATGATGTTTACTTTTGGATTCGCTTGTTGTACCCAATTCACCAAACGGTCCAGACTTGACCGTATCTCCTCCGTTGAAAGCAATTTTTTCACGAACTCTTTTTGGGGCACTTTATGACAATTCGCCACGGTCTTGCCCAATAATTGATGTTCATACACCCAAGCCGTTCCTAATGTGATGATCACATGGGTGGCATTTTCCAGTTCCGATTTGGTTTCTTTCAAACCCTGATTGAGATGGTTAAGCAAATCCTCGCATGAAAGTGCATTCAAATCGGAATGGGCATCAAAGCAATGCCAAATCCCGTTTTGTTCAAACACCTCATCCAAATGATAGGTTTTACCTGACAGGGCCCGTTCCACCAAATTCTCCAGTGCAAACGGGTGAAATAGGATTCCAAAAGGGTTTTGCAGTTGTTGAAATTTGAAGTAATCCAACTTGCTTCCCATATTTTCCACAAAACAAGACCCTAAAAGCAGTATTCTACTCGAATAATCGATAGGGTATTCTGCTTTTTGAAGTGGAACGATGGTCTGTAACTTCATGGAAAAGGGTTTTATCTGCAATCCTTGATATTTTGGAGCATGTCCCGGTATTGCTTTTCCAACTGTTCCTCCAGTTGCTTCAAGATGCCCAGGGTACGCACCAAATCCTTCATGGATGTATTGCGCAAGGCTTCCGTGGCCTTGTTCAATTCGTTTTTCACCAAATCTTGGGTATTGTACAGGGATTGCAGATCGTACAGGCAATCATAGCCAAACTCATGGAATATCCCAGTGGATTTAGAGATTTCCCATGCAATACTGCTCAAATCGGTGATCTCTAGATTGATGTAGGAATCGATTCGATAGGCATACTGGCCGTCACTGACTTCGGTAGAGTCCACTTCCCGGATATACTCAGGATATTTTTCTCGAAGCTTCCCCATGGTCTCAGGGGAGGCAACAAACCGTCCATCTTCAGCCTCTAGGGCATCAAAATCAGAAAAAAAGGAAGGGATTTTTTGGTTCACCTCATGGTCTTTTACCAATTGATCCAAATTGGCCTTGATCTCCCCTTCAATCTTTTCCAAGGCCACCACCTTGTCCTTTTCCATACTTTTGGAAGTATTCCAATTGTTGAACCAAATGGCCAGATTGATACCCACAAACAATAGGAAAATCTCTCCGAAGATGTATTTCCAATTGATGTTTTTTATGTTGAAGAAGCCCATGCTTACGTTGTTGTCCTGATCATCTCTTCGGCATTTGCCAAAGCGACCGGAATGCCTTCGGGATTTTTACCCCCGGCAGTGGCGAAGAACGGTTGTCCGCCCCCACCTCCTTGGATGTGCTTGCCCAGTTCGCGGACTATGCTCCCAGCATTCAGTCCCTTGTTGGACGCCAAATCCTTGGAAATGTAACACGAAAGCAACGCTTTTCCGTCATTTTCAGCAGCGAGCAATAGGAATACATCCGAAACTTGCCCTCCAATCTCAAACGAAAGGTCCTTGATACCAGCCGCATCCAAGTCCACCTTTTTGGCCAAAAACTGAACACCATTGATGTCCTTCAACTCGGAAATCAATTCGTTTTTGAGTCCTTTGGCCTTATCTTTCAACAACTGCTCCACCTGCTTTTTAAGGGCTGTATTTTCTTCCTGCAACCCAGCAACCGCCTTTACGGGATCTTGGGCATTGCTCAACAGATCTTTGATTTCATAAAGCATGCGATTGTTCTGGAAGTAGAAATCCTTGGCCGCATCGGAGGTGATGGCCTCTATCCTACGAATTCCTGCCGCAACGGCCCCCTCAGAAACAATTTTGAAATGCCAGATATCACCAGTATTCTTTACGTGGGTCCCACCACACAGTTCTATGGATTGTCCAAAACGGACCGTACGGACGGTATCGCCATATTTTTCACCGAAAAGTGCCATGGCACCTTGCTCCATGGCCTCCTTGATGGGTATATTCCTATTTTCCTCAAAGGGCAATTGGCCTTCAATACGGGCATTCACAAAGTTTTCCACATCACGCAGTTCCTTGGTAGTCAACTTTGAGAAGTGGGAGAAATCAAATCGAAGGTATTTGGAGTGGACGGCAGATCCTTTCTGTTCCACATGGTCACCCAAAACCTCACGAAGGGCTTGGTGCAACAAATGCGTTGCGGTATGGTTGCTTGCGGTACGCCAGCGCTGTTTTTTATCCACTACGGCCTTAAAGCTTCCTGAAACATCTTTGGGAAGACCGTCGGCAAAATGGACAATTTCATTGTTCTCTCTTTTGGTGTCGACGATATAGGTGACGTCTCCATTGGAAGCCTCCAGATACCCTTTGTCGCCTACCTGCCCTCCTCCTTCGGCATAGAACGGGGTAAGATTGAACACGAGTTGGTATTGATCCCCTTCCTTTTTGCTGGTCACCTTTCTATATTTTACCAACTTTACGGTTGCCTCAAGGCTATCGTAACCAATAAATTCCTGTTCGGAATCCTGCATCAGTACTGTCCAATCATCCTTGGAAACCTCGGATGCGGCACGGGAGCGGTCTTTTTGGGCTTTCAAGGCCTTTTCAAATCCTTCCACATCCAATTGATAGCCTTTTTCCTCCAAAATCAAGGAAGTAAGGTCGATGGGAAATCCGAAGGTGTCATACAATTCGAAAGCCTTTTCCCCAGAAACGGTTTTGTTTTTTGAAGACTTGATGACCGAATCCAACAATACCAATCCTTGCTCCAACGTACCCAAAAAGGAATTTTCCTCCTCCTTGATCACATTCTCGATCAATTGGCGGTGTTTGGAAAGCTCGGGAAAGGCTTTTCCCATACTTTCCACCAAAACGTTCACCAACCGGTAGATAAAAGGTTGCTTGGTCCCCAAGAAGGTAAAGCCATAACGGATGGCCCTACGAAGTATCCTTCGTATAACATACCCAGCTCCTGTATTGCTCGGCAACTGCCCATCGGCAATGGCAAAGGCCACTGCCCGGATATGGTCTGCCACTACCCTAATGGCTATGTCCGTCTCTTCATTCTTCCCATATTTTTGACCTGTAATCGTATCAATTTCACGAATAAGGGGGGTAAATACATCGGTATCGTAATTGGATTTCACTCCTTGCAATGCCATACACAGGCGTTCAAAGCCCATTCCGGTATCAATATGCTTTTCGGGGAGGTCCTCCAAATCACCATTGGCCTTTCGATTATACTGTATGAATACCAAGTTCCAGATTTCCACCACAAGTGGGTCATCTTGGTTGACCAGCGATGCGCCGGGAACTTTTGCTTTTTCTTCTTTGGAACGAAGGTCCACATGGATTTCGGAACAGGGGCCACAGGGACCTTGATCTCCCATTTCCCAGAAATTGTCCTTTTTGTTCCCCATGATGATGCGGTCCTCGGGCACTATGGCCTTCCACAGACCATAGGCTTCCTTGTCCATTTCCAATTGATCGGCGTCCTTACTGCCTTCAAAAACGGAAACATACAGACTGTCCTTATCAATTTTGTATACCTCGGTCAACAATTCCCAAGCCCATTGGATGGCCTCTTTTTTGAAGTAATCGCCAAAACTCCAGTTGCCCAACATCTCGAACATGGTATGGTGGTAGGTATCCTTGCCCACTTCTTCCAAATCGTTGTGCTTACCGCTTACCCGAAGACACTTTTGGGTATCCGTAACCCGTTTTGACTTTGGGACGGTGTTTCCCAAGAAAAACTCCTTAAACTGGTTCATACCCGCATTGGTGAACATCAACGTGGGGTCATTCTTCATCACCATGGGTGCGGAAGGCACTATTTTGTGGTTTTTCTCTTTGAAAAAGTTTAAAAATTGGTTTCTAACTTCTTGGGATGTCATTGCGATTGCTAGGGTTTTCTTAAATTTAACACTTTAAGCAAAACAATTTTTATATTTGCTTGTTTTGATAAAAAGAGTGAGCAAAAATAGGATAAAATCCATTCATGTCTAAAGTTAAGTACTATTACGACCCGGATACGCTTTCCTATAGAAAGATCGAACCGAAGAAATCCAAGAAATATAGGAATCTCTTCCTATTTCTATTGGGTTCTGCCTTGTTCGGCTTTCTTGGCCTTATCATTCTGTTGAACACCCGATGGGTGAACACTCCCAAAGAGCTTTCATTGGAACGCGAAGTGCGGAACTACGAGCTTCAATTTGAGATTTTGGGCAAGAAGATGGAGCAAATGGAGCAGGTATTGGCCAATATTGAAGATCGCGACAACAATATCTACCGCCTTTATTTTGAGGCCAACCCTATCCCTGAAGAACAGCGCAGGGCCGGTTTTGGGGGAATCAACCGATACAAATCCCTGGAAGGTTTCAACAACTCCGAGATCATTACCAACGCTACTAAACGTTTGGACATCATCCAAAAACAGATGGTGATCCAGTCCAAGTCTTTGGATGAAATTGCCAAACTGGCCGAGGAAAAAGAAAAATTACTGGCGGCCATCCCTGCCATTCAGCCTGTGAGCAACAAAGACCTAACCCGAATGGCCTCCGGTTATGGATGGCGTTCCGACCCTTTTACCAAAGCCCGTAAGATGCACTGGGGAATGGATTTCACCGCGCCACGCGGAACCCCAATCTATGCATCGGGAGATGGAAAGGTAACCCGTGCGGACAACAGATCTTCCGGTTACGGAAAACATATCCGAATTGATCATGGATATGGCTACGTTTCCTTGTATGCACACATGAGCAAGTATAATGCCACCGTAGGCCAAAAGGTCAAGCGAGGCGATCTTATCGGTTTTGTGGGAAATACAGGACGTTCCGAAGCCCCTCACCTTCACTACGAGGTCTTCAAGGACGGTGAGCGCATCAACCCCATTAACTTCTATTATGGAAGTTTAACGGCGGAAGAGTTTGAAAACATGCTCAAGTTCGCCAATCAAGAGAACCAATCCCTGGATTAATGTACGTAGACCTTCCCGAAAAACGGTACTATGGCATTGGCGAAGTGGCCAAGGCCTTTGGGGTGAACACTTCCTTGATTCGTTTTTGGGAAAAAGAGTTTGATGTACTCCAACCCAAAAAAAATGCCAAGGGCAACCGCAAGTTTACCCCCCAGGACATCCATAACCTACAATTGATCTATCATTTGGTCAAGGAACGTGGTTTTACGCTGGATGGTGCCAAAACACATTTAAAGGAAGAGAAGCAAAAGACCCTTTCCACCTTTGAGGTCATCCAAAAGTTGCAAAAGGTCAAAGCCGAGCTTATTAAGATTAAAGAACAACTATAACACAAAACCATAGAACATGAAAAAAGGTATCATCGCCATTATCATCCTAATTGTATTGGGGGTAATCATAGGAGGTTGGTATGTCCGTACCAATAATATGTTGGTTGATATGAAAGGTCAGGCCACTAAGCAATGGGCCAATGTGGAAAGTTCGTATCAACGAAGAAGTGATCTTATCGGAAATTTAGTGAAGACGGTCCAGGGTGCTGCCGATTTTGAGCGGGAGACCCTTACCGATGTTATCGAGGCAAGGGCCAAGGCCACTTCGACCACGATAGATGCCAATAATTTGACTGCAGCACAATTGGCCGAATTCCAGCAGGCCCAAACGGGTCTTTCCTCCGCTTTGTCCCGACTTTTGGTGACCGTGGAGCGCTATCCGGAACTCAAGGCCAACCAAAACTTTCTGGAATTACAATCGCAGCTTGAGGGGACGGAGAACCGGATCAATGTGGAGCGGAACCGATTCAATGATCTGGCCGGGGAATACAATATCAAGATCAAGCAGATTCCCACCAATATTATTGCCAGTTTGGCCAATTTTGACGAAATGGCCTTGTTCGCTTCCAATCCAGGAGCTGAAAATGCTCCGGACGTCAACTTCGATTTTGAATAGACATGTCGTATGTAGAGGAATTTTTAACAGCAGAGGAGGAGCAAGAGATTATCAATGCCATTGTTGAAGCCGAGAAAAACACCTCTGGTGAAGTTCGTGTGCATATTGAAGCCACTTCCAAAATAGATCATTTCAGCAGGGCCCAACAGCTATTCCATTTCCTAAAAATGGATAATACCAAGGAAGCCAACGGCGTACTCATCTATGTGGCCGTGGATGACAAAAAGTTTGTGATCTATGGCGATAAGGGCATTGACCGCGCCGTACCAAAAGGGTTTTGGGACAGCACCAAAGACACTATGGCATCCCACTTTAAAAATGGAAACTTTAAACAGGGGATTGTAGAGGGTGTATTGACCGCTGGAAAGGAATTGGAGGCCCATTTTCCATGGGACCATAACGACACGAACGAATTGAGCGATGCCATATCCAAAGGGTAGCCTTCTTATACTTGCTTTTTTAAGTTTTACCCTGTCATGGGGTCAATTCACCATACCCGAAAAACCCCAAAAACAGACCAGCGTATACGACTATGTAAATCTGCTTTCCGCACCCCAAAGCCAAGCTTTGGAGCAAAAGCTTATTCGATATTCGGACAGTACTTCCACACAGATTGTCATCGCCATTATTAGCTCCACCGAAGGAGAGAACATTAACTATTTGGGCGCCCAATGGGGACAAAAATGGGGCATTGGACAAGCGGATAAGGACAATGGCGTGTTGGTACTTTTGGCCCGGGACGACCGAAGAATCGCCATTAATACCGGATATGGCGTAGAAGGTTCCTTGACAGACCTTATGTCAAAACGCATTATTGAATCCATCATCATCCCTGAATTTAAACGAGGGGACTATTACAGTGGTCTGGACAAAGGGGCCGATGCCATTTTTCAGGTCCTGAACGGGGAGTTTACGGAAGACCGCACCTTTGGAAACAACCCAGGGTTTCCTTTCAAGGCCCTGTTCCCTTTTATCATTTTCATTGTTATCCTAATCATTCTTTGGAGTAGAAAGAACAACAACAATGGCAGAGGGGGCGGACGCCGTGGCAGCGGTCTAGACATTTGGGACATGATCATCCTCAGCAACATGGGCCGAAGTTCTGGTTCCTCCGGGGGCTTTGGAAGCGGTGGTGGATTCAGTGGAGGCGGTTTTGGTGGCGGCTTCGGAGGCGGAGGCTTTGGCGGAGGCGGTGCTTCCGGCGGATGGTAAAAAATCCATTAAAGCCTCATAAAACGAGGACCTCCGCGTCTTTGGGGACCTCCTCCCTCACCAAAGGAATTGAATTTGATGGTGAGACTTCCCATAAAATAGCGTTTTAATGCCGTTCCTTGAAAATCCTGTACAAAATCCTGCCCTGTGGTCCTTCGTGTATTGATATTCTGGTTGAGCAGGTCATACGCCAACACTTTAAGGGTTGCCGTCTTCTTGAACATTTGTACGCCCAAACTCATGTTCCAAAAGAGGGCATCTTTATCAAAACCACTTCCCAAGTTTCCGTTGTAGCTGTATACCACATCATTGCCCCACACCACATTTTCGGGCCAGAAAGTGGTCATTTTAACCGATAGGCTGTGTGTTATAAAATCAATATCATCCACCATGTCCAAATTATAACGAGTAGCATTCATACCCAAGGTGTAATTGGGCTCCAGCTCCACCATTTCCATATAATTGAACCTTAAACCTATCCTCGGGTTCAGGTTTATATTACTGGCCTCCAATTTATTGCCATTGGTAAAACCCACCTCTTTTCTAAAGTTGGCATTGGGGTTGAACGTAATCCCCAGCGTGTACAGACTGTCTTTTTTAATCTGTTTTGAATAGTTGATTCCCGCCCATCCACGGTAATTGCCCTCAATATTTTGATAGGTTGTGGTCCGTATAAAGTTGGCATCGGTGGTCGTACTGGAAACTACCTTGTCCTTTTCAAAACTCATCCCGGAATACAAAAATATTCCGGTGCGCTCCTTCCAATTATAATCATTGAAGTTGAGATAGATGTTATGCGTGACCTGAGGCGCCAAATCCGGATTTCCAACCACAATGTTCAAGGGATTGTTCACATTGGGCACAGGCTGTAATTGGTTCACGGAAGGCACATTGACATTGGTATTATAGTTGGCACTGATTCTTTTGTTGTTCCCCAAATTGTAGTTGAAATAAGAACTGAGCAAGAACTTGGAATAATCCTTGGAAAACGAAATGGACTGTATACGGTCCTCATTTTCAAGGTCAATGCCCTCATATCTTGCCTTAAGGTTGAATCTAATTTTTTGCCCATTGGACACAATCCCAACTTCAGGGACATGTTTTTGGGTGCTAAAGTCAAAATCCGAACTCAAGGTGGGATTAAAGACATAATCTCCGGTTGCCTCACTAAAATCCATGACCGACCGGCTGTTTTTTTGGTCACTATCACTGTACTGATATTCAAAATCCAGAAAAAGGTCCTTTTTCAATGGCTGCCTATATACCATTCCCATTTCATAGGAATCCTCCGCATTGTCCATTACGGTCTGCTGGTCCAGAATCTGCCCACTAGGGTCATCCCCATAAATAGTACGTTCCGAGTTCAATGCAGACTCGGTGTCATTTATTCTGTTGTTATTATTGAAATAGACCCGGACAAATCTCCCCAAAGTATCCAGCTTCTTCATGACATCGAGCCTATTGGAAAAATTGCGCTGCATCCCATCACTGGTTCTAAGGGAGGTATTGCTATTGATCAAATCCCCAGCTTCGTTCCTGGATATGGTATTTTCCGTATCGGTTGAGTTGGTCCGGTTTACACTTAGGGAAGGTTCCAGACTAACGCGGGTAGTCTTATCGATATCAAATTCCATATTGGCCGTAGCTTGATTCGAATTGGTGGTTCCCACAAAATTGGTTTCGGTATCGGTGAAAAAATTACCGGTGGGCAATATGTTCTCCCTTGATATTCTTTCATCGTTGTAGGAATCGCTATAGGAATAGAAATAGTTGCCATCTGTTCGGTAGCGATCCTTCTCCTGATTGGCATAACTGGCCCCAACGGTAGAGGAAGTCGCAATTCCCTGGCCAAATCCAAAAGAGGTGTTTCCCACGGCAAAGGACCCATTCTGCCCAAATCTCATCCCATTCCCTCTTGCCCTTCCTACCATATCATAGATCTCATCGAATGAAAAACCCGGATTGTTCACATTATTGGAACTTCCCAACAGGCTTACCCTTTGGGTATCGTTAAAGTAGTTCACCAAGCCATTGGCCTGGTATCGATCATCTGTACCATATCCTGCGGACAGGCGTCCCATGTACCCCTTGTTCATGTTCTCTTTCAAGGTAAGGTTGATGGTCTTGGTTTCCCCATCCCCTTCTTCACCCATAAACCGCTGTTGTTTGGTCTTGGTATTGGTAATTTGGATTTTACTGATCACATCCTTGGAAAGGCTCTTGGTAACCACCTTGGGATCTTTACTGAAAAACACCTGATCGTTCACCAAAACCTGATTGACCTCTTTGCCGTTTACCGTGATTTTGCCCTCGCTATCCACCTCCACACCCGGAAGCTGTTTCAATAATTCTTCCACCGTGGCATCGGGTCGGACAGTAAAGGAATCGGCATTGAACTCCAAAGTATCCTTTCGTATCGCTATGGGAACTCTTTCGGCGATTACATCAACTCCTTGGAGTTCTTGCAAGCGTTCTTCCATTTTTATTGTGCCAAGATCCACCATGGGCTTAAGCTGTACTTCAATGCTCTTTGACTCAAAACCATTATAGGAAAAATTCACTCTAACCCTTTTGACCGAAGTTTTGCCCTCCAAAGCAAAGCTTCCATTGGCATTGGTAATAGTGTATGAAATAAGGGTACTATCTTGGGCGGACTCTGCATATATAGTGGCCCCCTCCAAAGGAGTTTCATTGGTTGAATCCACCATTTTCCCCTTAACAAGAAAATCTTGCGCCGAAACGGATAAACACGATAAAAAAAAGAGAGCAGATACTATGAACGACTTGGTCAAATGGTTGTCTATTTTCTGGTTTTGAGATAATTCCTACAGAAAAATATTATTTTATATAAAGCCAACCATTCGGTTTAACGAAAATTTGGTATCAAATATCCCCAAATCATAAAAATATCATAATGAGACATCCTTGTTAAAAGATCTCCTCGTAAATCTTAAGACGCCATCCGTAAACTAGTAAAGCCTTGTATCCAATTTTAACTATCTTGGTTCTGGCAAAAGTCTTAGTTTAATCAATTCCCGTTTGGCATGTCCCGTTTTTGTAAATTTCTTTTCGTATCCCTACTTGTTTTAACCGTTTCCTGTAAGAAAAAATCTGATGAAACCGCAACTGACAACCTCTTCAAGTTCAAGGAGTATATCAGTTACCATACCCACGGCAACCAAAGTATTTCCACCCCCATCACCCTTGCCTTGGCGCAACAACTAGATCAATTTGAGCTTACCCAGGAACTCCCCAATGACTATTTCAAGATTTCTCCCAAAGTCGATGGAAAACTGATCATAGAAAATGGCCGGGAACTTACCTTCCAACCTTCGGAATACCTAAAACCTGACACGGAATACACCGTCACAGTGGCCCTCAACAAGCTTTTTGAGGGTATTGAGGGAGATTTTAAAAAATATACCTTCAGCTTTAAGACCATTGCCCCAAACTTCAAGATCAATTTGGGCACCCTGCAATCCTATAGCAAGGATTGGCAATATTTGACAGGGACCTTGGATGCTTCCGATATCTTGGAAGCCTCAAAAGCCATTCAAGTACTTTCTGTACAACAAAATGGCAACAACGTACCGATCACATGGGACGAAACCACGGAAAATGCCCAATATTTCAGTTTTCGAATCGACAGTATTTCACGCAAAACAGAAGACAGTGAGCTACTTATCAATTGGAATGGAAAAGCATTGGGTGTGGACAACCAAGGCTCCGAGACCTATCCGATTCCAGGCTTGAACAAATTTGTGATCGTGGATGCCAAGACCACTTCGGCTCCCAATGCAGTGTTGACCCTAAACTTTTCGGAACCCCTTAAACCCAATCAAAACCTAAAGGGTCTGGTCACCATTGAAAATGCCGAAAGTCTCCGTTATGAAATCGATGGAAACCTTCTAAAAGTATATCCATCCAACCGAATCTTGGGGGAAGTCCGCGTCAATGCATTTGAAGGCATTAAAAGTGAGTATGGCTTTACCTTAAAAAACACATTTTCCGAACTGGTTTCATTTGAGCAATTAAAGCCTGCCGTTCGGCTCATTTCCAAAGGAACCATCCTGCCCAATGCCGCATCCACTCCCATTTATTTTGAAACCGTAAACCTTTCCGCCGTTGAAGTAAGGGTCATCCAGGTGTATGAGAACAACATGCTGCAATACCTGCAGAACAATGACCTCACCCAAGATTACGACCCCGATTTAAGACCTGTGGGTCGAAGGGTGGCCTACAAAGTGATTCCTTTGGCGAAAAAAGGTGGTGAAAACACAAGCTATTGGAAGGCTCATGCGTTAGATCTTTCCGAGTTGATAAAGATTCACCCGGGGTCCTTGTACCGGGTAGAGTTCAGCTTCAAAAAAGAACACACTACCTATGATTGTGGCAATACGGACAATCCTGAAGAAGTCGAGGAATACGTCTCCCAAAGCTCCAGCGATGAATCGTTGGAGGAACGGTACTGGGACAATGAAATCTACTACTGGAGAAATTACAGCTACAACTGGGAAGAGCGCGACAATCCATGTCACCAAGCCTACTACAATTACGACCGCATTGCCTCCACCAATTTATTGGGCAGTGATCTTGGACTTATTGTAAAAAAGGGGAACAATCGCTCCCATCATTTTGCAGTGACCAATCTATTGACTACCAAACCGGAAGCTGGAACCCCTATCAAACTGTACAATTTCCAACAGCAATTGGTGGGCGAAGTAACCACGGATGCTTCTGGCTTCGCTGTTTTTGACAGTGATACATCCATTGCTTTTGCCGTGGCCCAAAAGAACAACAACTTTGCCTATGCCAAACTAGCGGATGGCAACGCCCTTTCCTTGAGCAAGTTCGATGTCTCTGGGGAGGAACTTCAAAAGGGACTCCAAGGCTTTATCTATACCGAGAGAGGAGTGCACCGCCCTGGCGATGTCATCCACCTTACCTTTGTCTTGGACGACAAAGGCAATCCCTTGCCCAAAGATCATCCCGTAACCTTGGAGGTCAGTGATGCCCGCGGCAAATTGGTGCAGCGCAATGTGCTCACAGCGGAAGCCGCTCCCATATCTGAAGGGCTCTATGCCAAAAAAGAAGAAAAATTCCACTATTTCCCCATTCCCACCCAACCCAATTCACCGACTGGGACCTGGAATGCCAAAATCATCGTGGGAGGGGCACAGTTCAATAAGAGCTTAAAAGTAGCCACCGTAAAGCCCAACAGACTCAAAGTAGACTTTACCTTTGACGATGAAGTCCTTAAGGCCAACACCAACAATAAAGGGAAAGCAACCGTTCAATGGTTGCACGGAGCACCTGCCCGAAACCTTAAAATCGATATCAATGCCTCCTTGGAACAAAGCAGTAGCGCATTCCCCAACTTCAAGGGATATGTTTTCCAAGATCCCGTGCGGAGTTTCAACCAGACCGAGCTACAATGGATCACCTCTAAATTGGATGCCAATGGGGTTTTGGACATCAACGAAAAAATAAGCATCAATGGCAATGCTCCTGGCATGCTGCAGGCTACTTTTACCACAAAAGTGTTTGAAGGCGGTGGGGATTTCTCCATCGATGTCTTTTCCAAAAAACTGGCCCCCTTTTCACATTTTGTGGGACTTCGCTCACCAGAGGCCAAACGATATGGCTCCTTCCTGACCGATGAGAATACCTCTTTTGATGTAGTGTCGGTCAATGATCAAGGAAAACCGTCGGGGAACCGAAAATTAAAGGTGCAAGTATTCAAAATTGAATGGCGCTGGTGGTGGAACCGGGGCTATGACAATCTCTCACGATACGAAAATGCCACGGTACACCGTCCCTTCAAGGAAATGGAAATAACCACGGGTGCCGATGGAAAAGCCAACTTCAACATCAATGTTCCCGACGAGGAAGGCGGGCGTTTCTTGATTCGGGTGATTGATGAAGCCTCTGGCCACGCCACAGGAAGAACCGCCTATTTCTACCGCAATTGGGGGAAGAGACCCGCTTCCGGGGATACCGAAAGTTCCAAAATCCTGGTCTTCTCTGCTGATAAGGAAAAATATCAATTGGGAGAAGAAGCTGTAGTCACCTTCCCTTCGGATAGGGGTGGACGCGCATTGATCAGTATTGAAAATGGAACCGAGGTCCTTTCCCAACAATGGATCGAGACCTCGGCCCAAGAAACCAAGGCCACGATTCCCATCACGGCCGAAATGGCGCCCAATGCCTATATTAATATCTCATTGTTGCAGCCCCATGGACAGGTAAAGAACGATCTGCCTATCCGTCTGTATGGTGTGGTGCCCCTTTTGGTTGAAAACCCGGCCACCTTTTTGGAACCGCAACTTTCCGTGCCCGAGGTGCTTCAACCCGAGAAATCTTATACAATATCCGTTTCCGAAGCCAATAAAAAACCCATGACCTATTCCCTTGCTGTTGTAGATGAAGGTCTATTGGACCTGACCCGTTTCAAGACTCCGGACATCCACAGCTCGTTTTACGCAAGACAGGCATTGGGGGTAAAGACCTTTGATATTTTTGATGATGTCATGGGTGCCTACTCCATCAGTGTGGACAATATTTACGCCATTGGTGGGGGTGGAATCGGTGCTGGGGCCAAAAATCGCAAGGCACAACGCTTTAAACCTGTGGTCACCTATTTGGGGCCCTTCACGTTAAAAGCTGGGGAAAAGGCATCCCATACCATTGACATGCCCAATTATGTGGGTGCCGTCCGTACCATGGTGGTGGCCGGAAATCGCAACAGCGCTTATGGGAATGCCGAAAAAACCACTCCGGTACGCAAACCTCTGATGGTATTGACCTCCATTCCCAGAAAATTGTCACCCGGTGAAAAAGTGACCATCCCTGTAACAGTCTTTGCCATGGAACCCAAAGTGAAAAATGTAACGGTTTCCATTGATGCGGGCAAGGCCTTAGAGCCCATTGAAGGCACCTCCAAAAGTATTACGTTCAACTCGGTTGGGGAACAGATCGTGAATTTTGATTTTAAAGTCAACCCCACGACCTCCTACCAAACCATAAAGGTTACGGCTTCGGGCGCTGGGGAAAACGCCAGTAGTGAAATCGAGATTGATGTGGAAAACCCCAACCCGATCACCACAAAAAGTGAACTGTATACCATTGATGCCAATGGTTCGCAGACCCTATCCTTTGAAACCTTCGGCACTTCGGGAACCAATGAAGCTTTTGTGGAGTTTTCTACCCTCCCCCCCATGGATTTTTCAAAACGAATGGATTATCTGCTGCGCTACCCCCACGGTTGTGTGGAACAGACCACATCCGCTGCATTCCCACAATTATTTTTGGCCGATGTCTTGGATGTTACTTTTGAACGAAAAAAAGACATCGAGAAAAATGTGAAGGCAGCCATCCGCAGATTGGGTGATTTTCAAACCCCATCTGGCGGACTCAGCTACTGGGCAGGCTATGGCAATGCCGATGATTGGGGCACCTCATATGCCGGTCATTTTATGTTGGAGGCCAAACAACAAGGCTATCAACTGCCATTGACCTTCTTGAGCAATTGGCTGCGATACCAAAAGAACACGGCCCGCCAATGGAGCAATCAGGCTACGGGATACAACACTGATGTTGCACAGGCTTACCGCCTCTACACCTTGGCCTTGGCTCAACAACCGGAACTGGCAGCCATGAACCGACTACGAGAATCCAAGAACTTGAGCAATGAGGCCAAATGGCGTTTGGCAGCGGCTTACGCCTTGGCCGGCAAGAAAGAAGTGGCACAAGAGATTGCACAAAAGGCGAACATCGACTTCACTCCCAACAATTACAATTACAGAACCTATGGTTCTGTGTTCCGAAACCGGGCCATGGCCTTGGAAACCTTGGTCATTTTGGGGGATGCCCAACAACGGGAGCTGGCAATTTCCTTGACCAAAAACCTATCATCACAACGTTGGTATAGCACCCAGGAAACGGCCTACGCCCTACTCTCCCTATCTAAAATGGTGTTGAAGAACGGTGGCAAGTCCATTGATTTGACTTTTATCCAAAATGGGAAAGAAACGGCCGTAAAAACCGATAGGGCCATTGCCCAAAGAGGTCTTGCCATTACTGCTTTCAACAATGAATTGCAGATAAACAACAAACAGGGCAATACCATTTATGTCACCCTCACGCAAACCGGAAAACTTCCTGTTGGTGAAGAATTGGCCCAACAGCAAAACCTGAATCTGTCTGTGGCCTATCTGGATGCCATTGGAAACGCAATCAATATGAACGAGCTTAGGCAAGGAAGCGAGTTTCAGGCAAAAATCACGATTTACAACAGTTCCAATGATTATGTGGACAATGTGGCCCTGACCCATATTGTGCCCAGCGGATGGGAAATCGTGGACACTTCCTATGCGGGTGGTGACAATGGTAATGCTTCCAAAGCGGATTATGTGGATACAAGGGACGACCGTACCCATCTATATTTTGACCTTGGTCCGAAAAAATCAAAAAGCTTCACGATAAAACTGAATGCTTCATTCCTAGGCGATTACTATCTGCCCGGAGCACAAGCCGAAGCCATGTACGACAATAACTACCAAGCCCGAAACAAAGGACAATGGATTAAAGTGGTTCAGTGATGTGGCGTGGATAAAAAACATATCGCCCCTACGAAAAACGCTTACCAAGCATAAAATCAAGATAAGTGTCCTTGGCGCTGTCTTGATTTTATGGTTGTTCTGTCTGCCCAAAAAACTGTTCCAAGACCCTACCTCCACGGTCGTCAACAGTTCCGATGGGATTCTGATCGGGGCTAGGATTGCCGATGATGGGCAATGGCGGTTTCCCCAGTTGGACTCCGTTCCCAAGCGTTTCGAGGAGTGTATCCTATTATTTGAGGATGAATATTTTTACAGACATCCCGGCTTCAATCCCATTTCCATCGTCAAGGCGATTGGACACAACCTTACCAAAAAAACTCGTAGGGGTGGAAGCACCATTACCCAACAGGTAATTCGCCTAAGTCGGAAAAACAGGGGTCGCACCTATTGGGAGAAGTGTATTGAGATTTTTATGGCCACCCGATTGGAACTAGGATATTCCAAAGAGGAGATTCTGAATTTATACGCTTCGCATACCCCCTATGGCGGCAATGTGGTAGGATTGGAAACGGCTGCATGGCGCTACTTTGGCCTTCCCGCCCATGAATTGAGTTGGGGACAATCGGCGGCATTGGCGATTTTACCCAATGCACCCTCCTTGATCTTTCCCGGAAGAAATGAGCAGGTGCTTTTGGGCAAGCGGAACCGGTTGTTACAAAAGTTATGGGAAAAGGATGTGATAGACGAAACCACCTATGAATTGGCCTTGGAGGAGCCCTTGCCCCAAAAACCCATGCCCCTCCCAGATGTGACGCCCCATCTTACGGAACGGATTAGAAATGGACACCCGGGACAACGCATTACAACGTCCATTGACCGCCCCCTACAAAATCGACTCAACCTATTGGCCGAAAGACACTATCAGCAATTAAAAAGTAACGAAATCCATAATCTGGCCATTTTGGTACTGGATGTGGAAACCCGAAAGGTTTTGGGCTATGTGGGGAATTCCCCTTCGGGGAAAGACCATGCCAATTATGTGGATATCATTACCAAGAACAGAAGTACGGGAAGTACCCTAAAACCCTTTCTTTTCGCTTCCTTGCTAGATGAAGGTATTGTGTTGCCCCATAGTTTGGTCGAGGATGTTCCCACCGTCATCAACGGATACCATCCCCAGAATTTTGACAAAAAACATGCGGGTGCAGTACCGGCCAGCAGGGCACTTTCCCGCTCTTTGAATGTCCCTGCGGTACGATTGCTTAGGGAGTATGGGTTACAAAAATTCTACAACAAGCTCAAAAAAATGAATTTGGAATCACTGGACCGCCCCTCTTCGTATTATGGATTGTCCTTGATTCTCGGGGGAGCCGAAAGCTCTTTATGGGAAGTGACCCAAACGTATGCTGCCTTGGCCTCCACCTTGAATTATTTTGTGGACCACTCGAGCACCTACCGCCCAACCGAGTTTCTGGAACCTTCTTATCTTCTAGAGGATAAACTGGATTTTGGGGAACAACAATTCGACCCATCCATTTTTGGTGCGGGAGCCATCTATAGCACCTTTCAATCCATGATGGAGGTGAATCGCCCGGAAGGGAGTGAGAACTGGCAATTTTTTGATTCCTCCCAGCCCATTGCTTGGAAAACGGGAACTAGTTTTGGGTTTAAGGATGCCTGGGCCGTGGGCACCACTCCCAAATACACCATTGGGGTCTGGGTGGGCAATGCCGATGGGGAAGGCAGACCTGGCCTAACAGGAATCAACGCAGCAGCCCCTATTCTTTTTGATGTACTGGACGCCCTGCCCTACAGCAATTGGTTTCAAGAACCTTTTGATGACCTGATCGAGTTGGAGGTATGCACCCAAAGTGGTTACCGTGCTTCGGTCTACTGTAGCGAAACCCAAAAGGAGTATGTGCCCACCCACGGTACACGAAGTGGTCCCTGCCCCTATCATCAGCAGGTATTTCTGGATGCCTCGGAACAATTTCGGGTGCATTCCGACTGCTACCCTTTGGAAGACATGGTAGCCCAAACCTGGTTTGTGCTCCCCCCCGTACTGGAGTACTATTATACCACATCGCACCCCAATTACGCACCGCTACCTCCGTATCTGGACGGATGTTCTTCCGTGGAAAGCCAACCTATGGATTTTCTTTACCCGAAGCGGAACGAGACCATTTTGCTCCCCAAGGATTTGGGCAATACAACTTCTGATATCGTCCTAAAATTGGCGCATCAGCAGTCCAATGCCATTGTCTACTGGTATCTGGACGAAACCTATTTGGGCAAGACCGAAAATTTCCACGAACTGATTCTGGACATCAAACCAGGGGATTATGTGCTTTCCGCCACGGACCATTTGGGCAATCGCCTAGAACAATCCATCCAGGTCCGGTTGGCCTCAGAAAACTAAGCCTACTTCTTCCGCATAAAAATGGTAATGGGCACTCCGGTGAAATCAAAATTCTCCCTAAGCTTGTTCTCCAAAAATCGCTTGTATGGATCGCGCACATATTGCGGTAGGTTACAGAAAAAAGCAAATTGCGGATAGGGTGTAGGCAATTGGGTACAGAACTTGATCTTTACATATTTGCCCTTGTAGGCCGGAGGAGGTGTATGCTCAATGATAGGGAGCATTATATCGTTCAATTTTCGGGTCACGATTTTCTTTGAACGATTTTTGAAAACATCCACTGCCGTTTCGATGGCTTTGTAGATCCGTTGCTTGGTCATTACCGAAATAAAGAGAATGGGCACATCCTCAAAAGGTGCGATGGCCTGTTTAATTTTAGCGGTATATTCTTTCACGGAATTGGTCTCCTTTTCCACCAAATCCCATTTATTCACCAATATCACGATTCCCTTGTTGTTCCGTTGGGCCAACCAGAAAATGTTTTCCACCTGCCCATCGAAGCCGCGAGTGGCATCCAACATCAAAATACAGACATCACAATGCTCAATAGCCCTTACGGAGCGCATTACCGAGTAAAACTCCAAATCTTCCTTGACCTTGGATTTTCTTCGGATTCCGGCAGTATCCACCAAATTGAATTCAAACCCAAATTGGTTGTATTTGGTATCAATACTGTCCCGAGTGGTCCCTGCAATATCGGTAACAATGTAACGGTCTTCCCCGATCAGGGCGTTTATAAAGGACGATTTTCCTGCATTGGGTCGTCCCACAACGGCAAAACGGGGCAATTCACTCTCTTCTTCCTTCACATCGGGCAATACTTCCACCAAGGCATCCAACAACTCCCCAGTTCCACTTCCATTGATACTGGAAAGGGTGTAGTACTCCCCTAATCCCAAGGCATAGAATTCCACGGCGTCTGCCATTCGTTGTGCATTATCCACCTTGTTCACAGCCAAGAAAACAGGCTTATCAACCTTACGGAGCAATTTGGCCACATCCTCATCCATTCCGGTAATCCCAGATTCCACATCGACCATGAAAATTATTGCATCGGCCTCGCCTATGGCGAGTTCCACCTGCCGGTCGATTTCCTTTTCAAAAACATCATCGCTCCCCAACACATATCCTCCCGTATCGATCAAGGAAAATTCACGACCGTTCCAGTCGCTCTTCCCGTAATGACGGTCGCGGGTTACCCCGCTCACGGCATCCACTATGGCCTCACGGCGTTGTATCAATCGGTTGAAAAAAGTGGATTTCCCTACATTGGGTCGCCCTACGATGGCTACTATAGCTCCCATCAGCATTAAATTTTGGCAAAAGTACCATTTATTATGAAGAAAAAATGATACCTTCTTTTATCTATTTCAATATGTTATGAGTGATTTCACCAATGAGATTGTCCTTAGGCCCCGATTTCAGTTGGCCTTGAAAACCGATTTGGACCACATAAAGCAGGTTTTTGATTCGGTTGGGGACGGACAATTTGTGGTAAAACGTTTGGACGAGCACATCTACATCCGGTTCCAACCCTCTGAAATCACCTTTTGGTCCCCACAGCTCCATCTGGAACTCATTTCCTTTGAGGAAGGAGAGAGCCAAATCCATGGGGTATTTGGCCCCAACCCTACACTTTGGACGTTTTTTATGTTCCTCCATTTTGGTGTGGGCACCCTCTTTGTGATCTTGGGTGTATTTGCCTATTCCAACCATTCGTTGGGAAAAGATGTGACCCTTTGGCTGGTGGGTATGTTCTTCTTGGTATTGATTTGGTTCGGGCTATATGCTTTTGGCCGTATGGGAAAATCCAAGGGAAAACCCCAAATGGAGCAACTCAAGGATTTTTTCAGGAAAATGGTCTCAGGCTTCCCCCGAGAATCGGTCTAGTTGTTGTACCCAAAGCGCTTAAGTTGTTGGCTGTTGCTGCGCCAATTTTTATTGACCTTCACATAGAGTTCGATATGTACTTGCTTTGCAAAGAATTTTTCCAAGTCTTTACGAGCTTCCACACCCACTCTTTTTAGGGCACTTCCCTTGTGCCCGATGATAATCCCTTTTTGGGTATCGCGCTCCACCATGATCACGGAACGGATTCGGATGATATCCTCGTCTTCCAAAAACTCCTCGGTCTCCACTTCTACTGAATAGGGAATCTCTTTTTTATAGTGCAGTAATATTTTTTCCCTGATGGTCTCATTGACAAAAAAACGTTCGGGTTTGTCGGTCAATTGGTCTTTGGGGTAGTAAGGAGGGGCTTCGGGCAGCAATTCCAAAATACGTTCAAAGACTTCCTTTACATTGAAGTTCTCCAAGGCTGATATGGGATGGATCTCCGCATTGGGAAGCACGGTCTGCCAATGTTGCATCTGTTCCTCCAAAGCTGCTTGGTCTGACGTATCTATCTTGTTGAGCAATAGCAACACCGGAATCTTACTGTTCTGTATTTTCTTGAAAAAAGCTTCATCCTTGAGCGCTTTTTCACCGATTTCCACCATATAGAGCAAAACATCGGCATCCTCAAAAGCCGATTTCACAAAATCCATCATGGAAGATTGGAGTTCATAGGCAGGTTTGATAATTCCCGGGGTATCGGAAAGGATTACCTGAAAATCGTCCCCGTTGACAATACCCAAAATCCGATGACGGGTCGTCTGGGCCTTGGAGGTGATGATGGAAAGTTTCTCCCCTACAAAGGCGTTCATTAGGGTAGATTTCCCTACGTTGGGATTTCCAATGATATTTACAAAACCTGATCTATGCGCCACCTTGCTTCAATTTTTTAAAATAGTTTTTGGCCGACTCATTTACTTTGGGTGATAAATACAGTACGGCAATCATGTTGGGAATGACCATTAGGGCATAGGATAAATCTATGAGATTTTTCACTAAATCCAACGATGCAATCGTGGCAAAAACCACCATCACAATAAAAAATACATTGTACCACTTCCCTATTTTGGGATTGGTAAGGAATGAAAGGCATTTTACCCCGTAATAGGAATAGGTAAACAGTGTGGAAAGGGCAAATGCCGTTACTATCACCATTAACAAAATGTCCCCAACCCCATAAAGTGTTGTTTCAAAAGCGGTCATGGTCATGGTAATTCCGCTGCCATCCTCCAGGTACGCCCCACTCAAAATAATGACCACGGCGGTAAAGGTACAAACCATTATGGTATCTATAAATGGGCCCAACATGGCCACCAATCCTTCCTTGGTAGGTTCATCGTTACGGGATTGTCCGTGGTACATGGGTGCACTACCCAGACCGGCCTCATTGGAGAACATGGCACGGCGTACCCCAACTATCACCAGGCCCCAGAATCCACCCGTGACTATAGTATCAAAATTCCAAGCCTCCACAAAAATCATCTTAAGGGCCGGCAATACTTCCCCAGCATTATTTGCCATCACAAAAATCACGGCCAAGAGGTATACCCCTACCATAAAAGGTACAATGGCCGATGCTACCTTGGCGATTTTGGAGAGTCCACCAAAGATAACGATGGAGGTAACTATGGCCAAAACAAACCCAATACCCAGTTTCCAATTAAACTCGCTGGTAGCCAATAAGGTTTCATGGGGTTTGATCACCCCCATAAAGGCTTCGGTAAACTGGTTGGCGGTAAACACGCCAAGAAAACCGAACAATCCGCAAATACTGAAAAAAATGGCCATGGGCTTTGCCCATTTTCCCATTCCCTTGGTAATATAGAACATAGGGCCTCCCTGTAATTTTCCATCGACATCGGTATCCCGGAACATAATGGCCAAACTACCGGAATAGAATTTTATACCCATGCCCAAAAGTGCGGTCATCCAAATCCAAAAAACAACCCCTGGCCCCCCATCATGGATGGCAATGGCCACACCGGATATATTCCCCAAGCCCACAGTGGCCGCTACTGCTGCTGACAATGCCTGAAATGAACTCACATCCCCTTTGGCATTCTTATCATCATACTTTCCTGAAACTACAGCAATGGCATGCCCGAAATAGCGATAGGGCGTAAATTTGGAGTAAAAAATCAGGAAAACCCCTCCTCCTATCAGTAATAGAAGCATGGGCCATTCAGTGTATGGTAGTATAGAGGACAGAAAATCATTGATTGCTTTCATAGGGTCAAAAACTCCGAATTTAGGGATTTTCAGCAGTATAGCCCCAAATGATTTAGGAATATTGGGTTTTGTTTGGAAATAACCGAAAAACGGTTGTATATTTGCCGTCCACATCGCGGGGTAGAGCAGTAGGTAGCTCGTCGGGCTCATAACCCGAAGGTCGCTGGTTCGAGTCCAGTCCCCGCTACTAGAAATTTAAACGGATTGCAGTTGCAATCCGTTTTTTTTTGCCCTATCCTTTCGTTTTCCAACCTACTTTCCCATAATTCTCCTGCGATTCAGACAAGGATGAAGTCAGAAATCAATTTTTAATTCACATAAAAATCCCTAAATACTGGGTTTTATGCCACCCATATTACACAACCCAAAACTCTTCAAAAATATTAATGCGTAAAAAATACGCTAATTAGTGCGTAAAATTTACACTAACTGTTATATTTGTTTTCACCAACCAAGAAAAATGTCAGATATAAACATCAATATTCCAGAAGTCTCAGTGGATTGTGTCATTTTCGGTTTTCATGCAACAGACCTCAAAGTCTTGTTACTAAAAGTCGATGATTCAGAATATTGGAGTTTGCCTAGAGGTGCGGTTTCGCGAAAAGAGTCCCTCGGCATGGCCGCATCAAGGGTACTGGAGGAAACAACGGGTATTGGAAATGTTTTTCTACAGCAGTTTCAAACCTTTGGCGCCGTAGATCGCTACAAACACTATTCAAAAGAGCAGACCAAAGCGGTATTGGAATCCTCTAAAAAAGAGGCGACCGAGAGCCTTTCCTATCAGAGCACCATTTCAATAGGCTACTATGCTTTGGTTGATTTTGAAAAAATAGCCCCCCCTTTTAAAGAATATCAATGGTGTGCCATTTCTGAAATTCCAAACCTTTTGTTCGACCACAACGATTTTGTGGATATGGCCCTTGTGGCCCTAAGAAAAGATTTGCGCTATTTGCCCATCGCCAAGCTTTTACCGGAAAAGTTTACGCTACGCGACATGCAAAACCTCTATGAAACCATCCTTGACCGGGAATTTGACAGGCGGAATTTCCACAAATTGTTGATGCGCTATGAATTTCTCATCAAGCTTCCCGAGAAGAGAAAAGGAGGGGCCAACAAGCCCCCAAACCTATATAAAATAGATGTTGAGAAATACGAAACCGCATTGCAGGATGGTATCTCATACTAAACCCACCAATTGATCAAACCATGAAAAGTCGCCAGTTTTTTATCTCTGTTCTATGGGTCTGGATCGTAGTCAGCCATGGAACCTTGCATGCTCAAGACCATGACACCAAAAAAACCAAGGTGTTTGTCATCGGGGCCGTGGACCAATACCACTCGCCCATGGCGGACAAATCGGAAAGCATGTTTGCCCAACTGGCCAACAAAAATAATTTTGAACTACATTTTACGCGGGATACCTCAGAGATCAATCCATTGAACCTGGCCCAATACGATGTGTTCCTTCAACTGCATGTAGCTCCTTTTGATCTTTCCGCTGCCCAACAATATACCATTCAGCAGTTTATGGAGAAAGGCAAGGGCTGGATCGGAATCCATGCTGCCGGACTCACAGGCACCCAATTTGACCAAAAGGGAAAAGAATATTGGAAATGGTATGAAAATCTCTTGGGTGGCGTAATCTATTCCCCCCATCCTCCGCTCCAAGACGGTTTGGTTCGAATTGTGAATTCAGAACACCCAATTACCAAGGGGCTATCCGCCAGTTTTACCCTGCGTGATGAGTGGTATGAGTTTGACCGGCTTCCGTCCCCACCCGTTAACATCCTTGCCATAGCGGACGAAAGCACATACGAACCCAGAAAACCTATGGGATATCACCCCGTGGTTTGGACCAATCCAAGTTATGACAAAGCGGTATACATAAGCATTGGCCACCATACCAGTTCGTGCGACAATCCAAACTATAGGACCTTGGTGGGAAATGCTATCAACTGGGCGGCCGACCAATATGGAAAGGAAGAAAGGCAGATGGATAGCTTTCTGGAAAGCCAAGCCACTATTCTGGTCAATCAGGTGGGTTATGACAGCAATCTTCCGAAAGAGGCAGTCCTTAAAAGCAAAAAAACCATTACTTCTGGAACAGCTTTCGCTTTGATCGATGCCAGAACAGGAGAAAAAGTATTTACCGGTTCCATTGGAAAATCGGAACAGGTCATGGATTGGTCGGATGATTGGTATACCACCATCAATTTCTCCCAATTCAATACTCCGGGCTTTTACAATATTGAGATAACGCTTGAAGACCATACGCTACAATCTTTTGATTTTGAAATCAATAGCCAACTAATCTCGAAAAGCTTGATCCCTGCCATCACCAAATTTTTTTATGGACAAAGGGCAGATTCCGAAGAAGAGCTCATGGGGGACGCCAACGTAAAACTTTTTGGCAGCGAAAACACTGTTGACCTTCGCGGCGGCTGGTGCGATGCTTCAGGGGATGTGAGCAAATACTTTTCGCATTTGGCGTATACCAACTACATGAATCCGCAACAGACCCCATTGGTGGATTGGTCCATGATGGAAACCGTGGAGGCCATTCCAAATCTTTTGGAGGCCACTGGAATCAAGGACTCGCTCATCCAAGAAACGTTCTACGGGGCAGATTACATCATGAAATCGCTATCCCCCGAAGGCTATTTTTACATGACCCTCTTCTCGTACTTCAAAAAAGACCCCAAGGAAAGACGTGTTGTGGGATTGTTAGCCGATAGTAAAACCACATCGGATTATCAAAGTGGATTTCGCGAAGGAGGAGGCATGGGTGTGGCCGCATTGGCCCGTATCTCCACATGGAAATGGAAAAGTAAGTACAGGCCCAGCGAATATCTGAAAGCGGCCGAGAAGGCTTATGCACATTTGCTGGAAAACAGCACCAAATACATTGATGACCATACCGAAAACATCTTGGATGACTATTCTGCCTTAATGGCCAGTACCGAACTATGGTTGGCCACAGGAAAATCAAAATACCAAAAAGATGCCAGGGCCAGAGCGGAAAAGCTTGTCCAAAGACAGTCCGAGGAAGGCTTCTTCTGGAGTGATGATGCAAAGACAAGACCCTTTTGGCATGCTTCCGATGCCGGACTTCCCTTGATAGCCTTGATCCGATATTTGGATGCCGAAAAAGACAGCGAGTTGAGAAGCCAGACCCTAAGTACCCTTAAAAAATTCATTGATTATCAACTACAGATTTCGGCAGAGACCGCCAATCCGTTCCAGTATCCCAGACAGACCTTCAAATATGAAGGCACTATCATGAAAGGTTTCTTTATCCCGCATGAAAACGAGAGTGGTTGGTGGTGGCAAGGCGAAAATGCCAGGATCGGTTCGTTGGCCACTGCATTGTTGAAAGGAGGGCGATTGGTATACCCAGCAACCACCCATTTGGGAGTGAGCGCAGAATTGGAGCAATCCATCAGTGCCTATCTAAACTGGATTTTAGGCACCAATCCCTATCAGGTGTGCATGATGTACGGTTATGGGCAGGTTAATGTACCCTATATGGCCTCCATGTATGGGCATGGGTCGGGTATTGGGGGCATTTCCAACGGGATTACCGGTTTCAAGGAAAAACCGGATGGCAGCGGAATTGATTTCAGATATGAGGATTCTGGCAATGAATGGCGATGGAGCGAGCAATGGATTCCCCATACCGCATGGTTTTTACAAGCGTTGACCGCCTTGGAATCAAAATAAAAAAGGGTTTGTTTCCCGATATGACAACTTAAAAAGATCAATCAAATGAAAACGATTTCTATACTGTTTACCGCTTTGTTGGGCTTGGTGATGACCACCTCAACATACTCCCAAACCAAAAAACGAATGATCGTAATTGCCGAGCGGGGTGAAATCCATGAAAGCTTTGTGGCCGCTGCTTTGGAATGGTTGGATGGCTATAGCGCTGCGAACCACCTGGAATATGACCTTATTACGGAAACCGATTCCATTTCCACCGACTTTTTGGAACGGTATGATTTGTTCCTTCAGTTGAATTTCCCACCTTATCGCTGGTCGGATGAATCAAAGGCCGCCTTTGAAGATTATATAGACAATGGCAAGGGCGCATGGATAGGATTCCACCATGCAGCACTCTTGGGCGAGTTCGACGGTTATGAAATGTGGGGCTGGTTTTCCAACTTTTTGGGAGGTATACGGTTCAAGGATTATGTCGCTAAAAGAGTGGATGGAGAAGTACATATTGAGGAGAAGGATCACCCAATTTTCAAGTCGCTTCCCAACCACTTTAACCTCCCTAGGGAAGAATGGTACACCTTTGACCGCAATCCAAGGGATGGCGCAAAGGTTTTGGCCACCGTGGATGAAAATAGCTACAACCCACCATCAAACATAACAATGGGAGACCATCCGGTCATTTGGACCAATCCCACCAAGAAAGCCAAAAACGTATACTTCTTGTTCGGTCACCACGGCGGATTGTTTGAAATACAAGAGTTCACCACACTTTTTGAAAACACCCTTCAATGGGCCCTAAAAAAAGATTGATGAGAAAATTTTTGATAGCAACACACGGCAAGTTTGCATCCGGTATAAAATCATCTTTGGATATGATCATCGGGGCACAGGACAACATTTTTGTCCTGGATGCCTATACCGAAAACAATAGTCCCATACAGGACCATTTGGATGACATCTTAAAGGAAATCGAAATAGGTGATGAGCTGGTCGTGTTCACGGACATCATGGGAGGAAGTATTACGAATCAAATCATACAACGGATCAATTCCAGCAATGCACATATTGTTTCAGGGGTAAATCTACCCTTATTGATCGAAGTAATCCTTTCAGACCCCAACGAAGATCTTCAAAAGGTCTTGGATGATGCCATTGAAAATGCAAAAACGCAAATCGTTTACGTGAGCAAATTGATAACTAAACAAACTCAAAATGATTAAATTAACTAGAATAGACGATCGACTAGTGCACGGTCAGGTCGCATTCACATGGGTGCCATCCCTCGGAGTGGACTGCCTTTTGGTGGCCAACGACAAGGTTGCCCAAGACGACTTTCAAAAAATGACCTTGGGCCTCGCCAAACCGGCCGGGGTAAAATTGGTAATCCGTTCCCTTGAAGAATCCATTCAGTTTTTGAACGATGAGAAAAACAAGTCCTTGAAAGTGCTCATCCTGATCAACTCAGTTATGGATGCTTTTGCCATGGTAGATGGGGTCAAAGAAATCAAATCAATCAATTTCGGAGGTATCCGTTCTGGGGAAGGAAAACGATTGATCTCCAAATCGGTGGCCATATCGGAAGAGGATAGCACACTTATACACACCCTGCTGGAAAAAGGGGTGGAATTGGAGGTTCGTCAAGTTCCCACGGACAAAAAGCAAATGATCGAAACCCTACTGTAACACCCTTCTTTTAGATGATAACCAATATTCTTATAACCTTAATAGCAGTGTTCGGGCATTTTGAGGACTTTTTGGGCACTACCCTGCTCAGTAGACCTTTGGTGCTGGGACCTCTCGTAGGTCTGGTTCTGGGTGATGTTACCCAAGGTATCATCATGGGCGCCACTTTGGAACTCATATTTATGGGAAACATCAAAGTTGGGGCGGCCATTCCCCCAGATGTCATTACCGGAGGTGTTCTGGGAACCGCCTTTGCCATCATGTCCGGCAAGGGAACTGCCATCGCATTGGGATTGGCGGTACCTATCTCCATTTTGGCGGAAATGATCTTGAGTGGACTCTTTATTTTCCGTGCCGTGTTCAATAAAAAATTTGAACAGTATGCTGAAGCGGGAGACATTCAAAAATTTCAGCGACTGCACATTGTTTCTGGTCTACTGAAACCACTTTTAATGGGACTGATTGTCTTTTTGGCACTCTTTCTTGGTGCGGATGCCATGAAAGTGTTCTTGGATATGATCCCCCTTTGGGTGAACGATGGGTTGAAAGTGGCCGGCAACATGCTTCCCGCTTTGGGGTTTGCTTTGCTCATGCACGTCATGTTCAACAAAAAAGTGGCCCACTATTTCTTCTTAGGCTTTATTCTGAGCAGTTATCTAAAATTGCCCATGATCGCCATTGGCGGAATTGGGATCATCATAGCACTCGTCATCACAAAGTTTACAGAACAAAATTTTGATTCCGATGATGGGGACCAGACCACAGATGGTGAGGAAGCCATGTCTTCCCTATCCAAAAAGGAAGTGAGGGGTATTTTTTATCGATCCCTTGCCCTGGAAGCCAACTTCAATTTTGAAACATGTCAAAATACAGGGTTTGCATTTTCCATCATCCATATACTGAAGAAGCTATACAAGACCAAGGAAGATATTTCGGCTGCCCTTAAACGGCACTTGCAGTTTTTCAATACAAGTCCATATGGTTCCACATTGATCTTGGGTGTGGCCGCGGCCATGGAAGAGCAAAATGCAAAGACCAAGGATTTCAACCCGGAATCCATCAATGCCGTAAAAGTGGGTCTTATGGGGCCTATTGCCGGAATATTCGATTCCTTGTTCTGGGGCACTTTAAAAGTAGTGGCTGCTGGTGTTGGAGCTTCTCTGGCGCTTCAAGGGAACATTATAGGTCCGGTACTGTTTATCATCATATACAATGGTCCACACCTTTGGCTCAGGTACAAACTTACCTTTATTGGATATACCCAAGGAAACCGCTTTTTACAACGACTGTCAGGGAGTAAGCTAATGGACAACCTTACATTTGGATCTTCCATTGTTGGCCTCATGGTTGTTGGGGCCATGCCCTCCCTGCTCATGTCGGTGAATACCCCTATTGAAATAGGAACAGGGGATTCCACGGTTGCATTGCAAGGAATCTTAGATCAATTGGCACCGGGGATCATTCCGTTGTTGTTGACCTTTTTGACCTACTTCTTTTTGAAGAAAAACGTGAAAGTCACCCTATTGTTATTGGGACTGCTTGTACTTGGGTTCTTGGGAAGCATGTTCCACATATTCATCTAGACTTGTGAAAGTGGATAAAGAAGGAAAAATAGAAAAACGATTTATGGGGGTGGCCGCATCCCCAGGCATTTCCATAGGGTACGCCCATCTTATCATCAAGACCAGACCAACTTTATCTGGAATTTTGATTGACGACCAATCGATTCCCATCGAACTCGAAAAGTTTGAGGATGCCATCCGTACGTCAATGGAGCAACTTGAGCTGTTGAAGGACAAAGCAAAATCGAACCTGGAAGAATTTGACATTCTGGAATCACATATTGAATTGTTACAAGACCCACAGATCAACGATGAAGTCACAACCTACATTACCGAGGAAAGAAAAAATGCACTGGACGCGGTGACCTTGGTGGCCAACAAAATGGTACAGCTCTTTGAAGGATTGGACGATGCCTATTTACGTGCCCGATCGGCAGATATTCGGGATATTGGAGATCGTATTGCGGAAAATCTACAGGGAAACCACAAAGTAATAACTCCTCTTGGTCCCAATTCCATTGTGTTGGCCAAGGAACTCTCCCCTTCGGACACCATATCCATGGATTTGGAAAAAGTTTTGGGCTTTGCCACGGAAACCGGTGGAGCGGTTTCACATACCGCCATCTTGGCCAAATCCAACAATGTACCCGCAGTGTTGGGCTGTGGTAAGCTATTGGAATCGGTAATCCATGGAGATCATATCATCGTGGATGGAACCCAAGGAACGGTGATTGTAAACCCAAGCGAAAATGTGAAGGAAGAATACCGACAAAAGCAGGTGGATTTTATCAAACACAAGGCCTATCTAAACTCGTTGAAAGAGGTGCCTGCCATTACCAATGATGGGGTTGGTATAACCCTATTGGCCAATATCTCCAATGACCAAGACATGAAGAAGGCCTTGGAATATGGGGCCAAGGGAGCAGGTCTTTTGCGTACCGAGATGATGTATATGGAAAAGGAATCCTTCCCAACTGAAGAGGAGCAATACCAATTCTATAAATCGGTGGCCATCCATGCCCAAGGCACTCCGGTCACCGTAAGAACGCTTGACGTAGGTGGCGATAAACCCTTGGGGTATTTTGACCTTCCCAAAGAGGAGAATCCCTTTTTGGGATACCGGGCCATACGCATTTCCTTGGACCAACAAGAAATCTTCAGCACCCAACTTCGGGCCATTCTGAGAGCCGGTGTACATGGAAATCTTAAGATCATGTTCCCCATGATCTCCAGTGTCATGGAGCTTCGGAAAGCCAAGGAAATTTTGGACCAAGTCAAGGAAGAGCTGTTCTCCGAAGGCATCGCATTTGCCCCGAACATCCCCGTGGGAATCATGATTGAGGTTCCTTCAGCTGCAATCATGGCGGATGTACTGGCCAAGGAAGTGGATTTTTTCAGCATTGGCACAAATGACCTTTGCCAATATACCCTTGCCGTAGATCGTGGCAACGAAAACATAAAACAGCTGTACGACCCATTTGATCCCGCCGTGTTGAGGCTAGTTCATCAGAGTATTGAGCGGGCCAATGACCATAACATATCGGTGAGCGTCTGCGGTGAGCTTGCCTCTGATACCAGGGCAACCCTCCTTTTAATGGGAATGGAACTGAGGGAATTTTCAATGAGCAGTACCTCCATTCCAGAGGTAAAGGATATCATTCGCAAACACAATATCAAGAAAGCCAAAGAAATATGGAATCATGTCATGAACATGGACCATTCAAAAAGTATAACCGACTATCTCGAAAAACATATATGATTTCAAAAGAATACATCATCACGGATCCAGATGGAATCCATGCCCGACCAGCGGCAAACCTGATCAAGATCGGACGAAAATTTCAATCGACCATACAAATCAAAAAAGATAAGGACCCCATTGAACTCAACAGTATGATCGGGTTGATGATGTTGGGGGCAAAAGGGGGTGATTCCATAATGCTGACCATAGAGGGTGAGGACGAATTGGAAGCTGCCCAAGCCATAGAAGATTTTTTTCAAAACGAATTGAGTAAACCATAACAACGATACATGAAAATTACCATTACCAAGGACGAATCGGATTTTGACATCACCGCAGCATGGCGGATCATAGCACAAATCTTGGAGAAACCCAATTCTGTGATCGGGCTTTCAACGGGACAGACCACGATCAACATGCACGCCATAGTTTCCCAAATCCATGAAAAATACCCTTTTGCGGTAGATCAGCTCACCCTGTTCAATGTGGATGAATTGACCAATCTCCCCCGTGAGTATGCCGGTAGTTGCTATACCATGATCAAAAACCAGATTGCAGGTCCGCTAGGGATTCCAGAGGAGAATTTCATCATGCCCCCTACCATGTCCGATGATTTTGAGGCCGAAGCAAAGCTTTTTGAGGAGCGTTTGGCAGAACGGGGCGGGGCCGATCTACAGATGTTGGGGCTCGGCACCAACGGCCATATCGGGATCAATCAGCCAGGAACCCCATTTGAGAGTGAGACCTGGGTTTCCCCCATGGATCCTGATTTTGAAGCACGGGTGCGCAGGGAGACCAATGTATCTGCCGATCATGAACTGGGTGGTCTTACCCGGGGCATCAAAAATATTATGCACACCCGGAAACTGATCCTGATCGTAAAGGGAGAGCACAAGGCCGAGATGGTGGAAAAGGCCATATTGGGCCCCGTAACCATTGATATTCCCGCTTCGGTGGTGCAATTGCACCCCAATTGTGAGGTATTGTTGGATGCTGCCGCTGCATCCCGTATCAAGGATAAGATTTCGTAAGAAAGTTGTAATGATCACTTGGGTTGATCAT
Organism: Flagellimonas olearia; assembly: GCF_009184425.1. Classification (GTDB taxonomy): domain Bacteria; phylum Bacteroidota; class Bacteroidia; order Flavobacteriales; family Flavobacteriaceae; genus Flagellimonas; species Flagellimonas olearia. The sequence goes on from NZ_WELG01000002.1 coordinate 77,746, forward strand.
AAAGGCCATATAAATGAATCGATAAAATCAAAACAAATGAGGAGACTACTATTTTGTTTCGCCGCATTGCTCCTATCTCTTTCAGGATGGGGACAATTCGCCACTACAAGCCTTCCCAAAACTTGGGACCACTATCCTTCGGGAATCCAAAAAAGGGGCTTTGGGCTTCATGCATCAAAACTGGTGCAGATGGACAATGACCCAGGCTTGGAAGACGTACTGTTGTTCAGTGCGCATAATGGGCATTACCCCTACTTCGATCTTTTTAAAAATTACTATGTAATTCTAGATCACTACTCCAAGGAAGTGCAGTACACCTCATCGGTTACCATTTCCACGGAACGGGACATCCTATTGGAAGACCGTGACAAGGATGGCAAATACGAACTCTACCGCAAATATTTCAAGGATGATGCATTTACTGTGGATGAAGAAGGCAACCATCTGGATGTGGAGTGGTTTTATGATACGATTGAATTCGACAAAAAAGTGGTCGTGGCTTATGTGACCTCATGGAAAGAGGGACTGCCAGACCCATCGTATGTGACCCATATCAACTATGCGTTTGGACACGTTACCGATAGCTTTGATGGGGTGCGCATTGACAACGAGGAGCGTTTACAGACCATTGTGGACCTCAAGCAGCAATTTCCTTCCCTGAAGGTAATGCTCTCCATTGGAGGCTGGGGAAGCGGACGTTTTAGTGAAATGGCTGCCGATAAAGGGAATCGAGAACGATTTGCAGCCGACTGCCAACGCGTAGTGGAGGAATTTGGTCTTGATGGAATAGATATCGACTGGGAGTATCCCACAAGCAACTTGGCCAAAATTTCCGCCTCTCCTGACGATACCGCCAACTTTACATTGTTGATGAAAGACATTAGGGATGCCATTGGCCCCTACAAACTGTTGACCTTGGCCACTGTGGCCTCTGGGGAATACATCAATTTTAGGGACATCATGCCTTATACCGATTTTGTGAACATCATGGCCTATGATATGGGAATGCCCCCAAACCACCATTCAGCCCTCTACAGATCTAAACGAACCGGAAATATAACCTCCGAGGAAGCCGTGGATGCCCATTTAAAAGCTGGTGTACCATTGGACAAGCTAGTCATGGGTATGCCTCTCTACGGTAAAGGCGATCGGGACAAAGTCGGGGATGTGGATTACAAGAGCCTCCTGCGGCAGACCAAATATGAGGTAAAATGGGATGAAGACGCCAAGGTTTCTTATTTGGTCAACTCACGGGGCCAGATGGTCTATACGTTTGAAACCCCAGAATCCATAGCATTAAAATGCCAATTCATATTGAACAGGGGATTGCGGGGAGGTATGTACTGGTCCTATGAATCCGACGACGAGGAAGGAGCCATGATAAAAACCATTTATAACATCTTAAGAACCCAAAAGCCATGAAAAAACTAAAAATGGCCCTGCTTGGCCTAATTACATTGTTGGGAGGTGTTTCCCAGATGCAGGCACAAAAGACAATCAAAACGATGATCGTCACAGGGCAAGATGGAAACCATTGGTGGAAAGGCAGTAGTGATGCCTTAAAACAGACCTTGGAGAACAGCGGTCTGTTCTCGGTCGATATAGAAACCACGCCCAATTGGGATGGGGATATTGCCTTGTTCAACCCCAACTTTGACCAGTATGATTTGGTGGTGATCAATTATGGGGGAACCACTTGGGCCGAACCTACCCAAAAGAAGTTCGAGGAATACGTTGCCCAAGGAGGAGGCGTCGTGGTCATGCACTCTTCCATTGTGGCCATGGACGACTGGGCCGAATACAACAAAATGATCGGATTGGGTGCATGGAACGGTCGTAATGAAAAAGACGGGCCTTATGTATATTGGAAAAATGACCGGATTGTCTACGATTATGCTCCCGGAAGTGCCGGGCATCATGCCTTGCAACATCCGTTTACCGTGGTCCACAGAAAGCCAGACCACCCTATTTTAAAAGGCCTTCCACCCGTATGGGAACATTTCAAGGACGAACTTTATGGAAGAACCCGCGGTCCCGCCCAACATATGGAAGTACTGGCCACCGCTTATGATGATCCCGAGTTGGATGGTACAGGTAGAAATGAGCCTATGCTATGGACCGTAAAATATGGAAAAGGACGTGTGTTTGTTACAGCCATGGGGCATGCAGGGAACGACCCTGAACTTCGGTATTCTACAGAATGTACGGGGTTTCAGGTTACCTTGCTTCGAGGGGCGGAATGGGCCGCTTCGGGAAAGGTCACCCAAAGAGTACCCAATGATTTTCCCAGCGAGGGAGTCATCACCTTACGAAAACAATTTAAATATCTACCTCGATAAATCCGTAAGGTTTAAAGGGAATTAAATCAATTGAGTTGGACCAATTATCGGCAATACCTTTTTTTGATATGGCTAAAAAGCATTCAAAACTTTAAAACACAGAACATGCAAAACGTACAGCCACACCATTACATTTTCATAGCACTATTGGGTATCTCTACCGGTGCAAGTTCACAATCCAATGAAACCTCCTATTTTATGGATGTCACGGAAACCCACATTCCCCATGATCCAGAAGCCCATGCTTTGGATGTTGCCTTGTTGGATGTGGACGCAGATGGGGATTTGGATGCCATACTGGCGTTGGAATCAGACATCAATCGGCTGTACCTCAATGATGGCAAGGGGAAGTTCACTTGGAAAAAAGGAGTGTTTGGAGGTGGGTCACATGATACGGAACATGTACGTATTGCTGATTTCAACCATGATGGAATCATGGATATCATCTTTGTGGCAGAAGATGATCAATACCATGAATATTATTTGGGCAATGGTGATGCCACCTTCCAAAATGCCAGTGATAGAATGCTTGGCTTTAGTGAAGGCAATGGATTGGAGGTAGGGGATGTAAATGGGGATGGATTGCCCGACATCGTAATCGGCAATTCAGGAGTTTCCGGACAAAATTTCCTTTGGCTCAATAACAAAAACAAGCCGGGTTACTTTATAGATCATACGGCACAAGGGTTACCCAAAATCAATGATGGTACCCAGAGCATAGCACTAGCCGATTTGGATGGCGATGGGGATTTGGACATGGTCGTGGGCAACGAAATCCCCCCAAACAGACTATTTCTAAACGATGGTAAGGGAACATTTAAGGAAATGGCAGACCAATTGGAGCTCTCTGTTCCGCTCCACACTAGAAAAGTTATTTTGGTGGATGCCGAAAATGATGGGGATTTGGATATTGTATTTGCCAATCTCACCAATAATGGGGGACAATGGGAAAAAGACCCCCGAACCCGTCTTCTTATCAATGATGGGAACGCCAATTTCAAGGACCAAACCGAACAAATGCCTTCCAATACCTTTTCAACCTATGCCGGCAGCCCTATAGATTTTGATCAAGATGGTGACATGGACCTTCTGATGAGTGCTATAGAAATCCCTCCTTTTGCCCCTATGCAAATGCATGCCTATGAAAATGACGGGAACGGGAATTTTACAGACAAGACCCAAGAAATCATCCCAAAAAACACTTTTGGCAGAAGCTGGGACATTGCCATTGGCGATGTAAACGGTGACGACATTGATGATACCCTCATTGGAGGCTGGGGATCACAGTTGCGATTGTTGCTGGGAAAAAGGAGGAACTAAAATAATGGGGCTGTTATCCTTGAGCTTCCAATGTTGAAGGGATTTCCAAAACCGGTGCATCCCGTAACCGTATTCCGGTAGCATTGTGAATAGCATTCAGAACCGCTGGGGCTACTCCAGGAACCCCTGGCTCACCAACCCCTGTCGGCATATGATCGGATGCTATCAAATGGACTTCAATTTCTGGCGTTTCACTATATCTCAACAAGGGATAGTCATGGAAATTAGACTGCTGCACCCTGCCTTCTTTCAAAGTAATACACCCTTTGAGCAATGCCGTCAATCCCCAAACAATGCTCCCCTCAATTTGGGATTTCACCTGACTGGGGTTGATTACCTTGCCGCAATCCACAACAGAAGTGAACTTATGGACTTTCAACTGGCCTTCATTTACCGAAACCTCAGCAATATGGGCACAATAGGAGTAGTTGTACATTATGGCCGAAACCCCAAAGGCACGACCCTCTTTCGTAGTTTTTGTATATCCAGACTTCTGGGATGCCGTTTCCAGGGTCTTTCTTAACCGTCTTGCATCCAGTTGGTAAGGCGACTCCGGGTTTCTGTTTAAGCTGGAAACATCCGCTTCCCCCAACAATTCCAACCGAAATGCAAGGGGGTCCTTTCCAAGTTTATGGGCCACCTCATCCATAAAAGATTCCATACCAAAACCCCAGGGATAAGCCATGACACTCCTCCATGAAGCTCTTGGAAGCAGTTGCTTTGCCGAATTCTGTATGCTTTCATGGAATCGTATGGGTTTGCCATATAAGTAAGATGGATAATTGGATGCCCGAGTAAAATATCCCCTATTGGAAAAACCCAAAAAGGTATTGTTCTTTCCCAAATGGGCAGACCAATATTCCACCGTATACGGATGATATTTGGATGCTGATATGGTATCCTCTCTGGTCCAAATCAATTTTACCGGTCTCCTTACCTTCCCTGACAGTATTATGGCCTCCTCTACAAAATCCGTAAAAAACCTTCTTCCGAAACCTCCTCCTGCAAATTTATTATGGATAATGACCGATGCAAGAGGAAGACCTGTAAGCTCAGCTATTCTTTCCCGGGTCATTTGCGGGGATTGGGTCCCGGCCCAAACCTCAACCTCATACCCTTTATGAAAAGCGACCGAGTTCAAGGGTTCCATACACGCGTTTGCCTGGTATGGAATTGTATATCTTGCCGAAATGGTTTCTTCTATCAGTGCATTGGGAAAATCACTGAACGCTCCACCATCAATGGGGTTTACAGCCTTTTCATTTTTCTCAAACTCTTTGAAGATGGCATTTTCATCCAAAGATGCATTGGCCCCATAATCCCATGTGATCTCCAGCAACTCACTGGCTTTGATTGCCCTCCATGACGAATCGGCCAATACGGCAATTCCCGAACGCACCCCGCCAACAAAGTCATTTTCAAAAACAGGAATAGGCTCAATTTGGACAATCTTAATGACCCCGGGCATCTTTTCAACGGCATCTGCATTGAAATGCTTCACCACACCGCCAAATACCGGACATCGGACAATGCGGGCATATACCATATTGGGAAGGGTCACATCCATGGAATATTCCAAACTCCCGGTAACGATTTTTTTATTTTTGTGGCCCGAAATGGACTTTCCAATGTATTGGTAGTCCGATTCCTTTTTGTAAGCAATGTCTTCCGATGGGTATTCGTCTTTGACCAAAGAGAGTAATTCTTCAAATGCTATTTTTAGCTGGGTCTTGGTTGAATGTACAAATCCATCTTTGGCATAACAATCAACAGGAAGAACATCCCATTTTTTGGATGCGGCCAGAATCAGCATTTCCCGAGCCATGGCAGCAGCTTTTCGTAGGGGTTCCCATAACTTTCTGATGCCATTGCTTCCCCCTGTCCCTTGGGTTCCTGGAAACTTTTCATAGCTCCCATCCGCCAATTGAATCTTGATCTTGTCCCAATCCGCCCCAAGTTCATCGGCCAAAATTTGGGTGAGGCCGGTAGAAGTTCCTTGGCCTATTTCAGATTGGGGGCAACTGAATTCCACAGTACCATCTGGCATTATCCTTAGAAAGAAGTTAGGTTCCCATGGCTCCACGGGTTCTGTCTCACAGCCCATAAAACCAATAAAGGAACTGATTAACAACCCTCCAGCCCCAAAACTCGTTGATTTCAAAAAAAATCTGCGCTCCATATCAATATACTATATGCTTTTGACTCTTAAGATGGCTTTTTCAATCCGGTTGTAGGTTCCGCACCGACAGAGATTCCCATCCATGGCTTTTTTGATATCCTGAAGGGAAGGATTAGGGTTTTGGTCCAATAAGGAGACGGCACTGATGATTTGACCACTCTGGCAGTATCCACATTGGGGAACATCTTCCGCTATCCAAGCTTCTTGAACCGGGTGCAACTTATGTTCCGTCCCTATTCCTTCAATGGTTACAATGGTTTTATCTGTAACTGTTTCAACGGGCAATGTGCAGGACCGGATCGAGACACCATCCACCATGACGGAACATGCCCCACATTGTCCAATCCCACAACCATACTTTGTTCCCTTTAGACCCAGACTGTCCCTTAAGACCCAAAGTAAAGGTGTTGCGGGGTCATCTTCAATTGTGTAGTACTTACCATTGATGTGAAGTGATATCATGTTTATCGGAGTTTTGACGATAAACTTATAGGGTAGTCCCCAGGATTCCTTCCTGTTTTTCGAAAATAGGAGATGAATTGTACGTATAAAGATCAATATTGAAATTCTTAATCCCAAGTTGATTCCCCAACATCAATATGACATTAACAAGAAAGGCCGGGATTTTAAATCCCGGCCTTTCTTGTTGCACGAACCATATTTTAAAATCCCTAGAAAATGGGCAGGTATCCGTCCAAATAATCGATGGTTTCCAGTAACTTCCCATTACTGTCATAGTAATTCACCGTGCCATCCCCATTTACCAAGCTTCCTTTTTCCAAGCGGTTTCCTTTTCCATCAAAACAGGAAATTACATCCATAAGCCTACCTTTATCATGCAAAAGCACATGATATAGTTGACCGTTATCGTGATAATGTTTCCATTCTCCATCCTTTGACCCTTTTTCATAATTGCCTATCTCTGCCAACTTTCCATTCCCGTGGTAATATTTCCACTCTCCAAAACCATCCCCGTCCTCATATGCCCCTGTTTTCTCCAAGGTTCCATCCTTATAATATTTCTCATAGATTCCTTCACGCACCTGATCTTTATAGTTTATCAGCTCCGAAAGTTTACCGTCTTCATAGTACATTTCCCATTGTCCGTCACGTCTGTCATTTTTGTAAGCCCCTATTTCCTTAAGTTGTCCATTCTTGTAATATTCCTTCCAAGTGCCTTGCTGATCGCCATTTGAATAACTTCCAATCTTAATCAATTGGCCGTTCTCCGAATACTCTTTGTATGTCCCATGGATCCTTCCTTTCTGATATACCCTTACCTCGGCCAACTGCCCGTTCTCATGGTAAACCTTTGCCTCGCCAATCGGCATACCCGCTTCCATAGTGGCTATGGCCGCCAACTGACCACTTCTATAATATTTTTTCCAAGTACCCGTTGGCATCCCATTTTCCAAAACGCCAACCTCATCCAGTTCTCCGGTATCATAATAGGTTTTGTGCTCTTGGGCATTTGCACTTATACCAATTACCATGAATACGACCAATAATAGTTTCTTCATATTTTCCCTTTTCGGTTAATCTGTCTAAAATGAATTTTTGTAGACCAGGTCTTTAGTGGAACGAATAAAACCCCGTTATCGTATGGACGCAACGGATGCACTTTATTTTACCTTAGGCCCTTTTAAAGAAAACCAATTCTAACTACTTGATGGGTAGACCACTCTTCCTGATTTTATGGTCTGAACAATTTCAATGGTATTTGATCTACGTTCAAAAACCACAAGATCGACCTTTCCATTTTCGCTGAGGCCATAACTTTGAACATTCATGAGTTCCAAAGGTTTTTCGGAGGCCATACGCCATGCCACTGACAGGGGAACCAAGCCCGAGTTCACCAAATGATCTATGCAATTAACTAGCGATTGTGCCGAACCGGCCAAAAGCCTTGGATTCTTCTTCATGAAGAGCCTTCCTTCCTTGCCCAGTTCAATGGCACCTCCAATATGGGAAGTATAGGTTCCCGGAGGTAATCCTGCAAATTGGGTACAGTCACTTACCAAAACACTATTCTCAGGCTTCACCTTGATAAAAACCTTCAACACGGATTCTGGAAGATGAAACCCATCGGCGATAAGGGAAATCCACAAATCATCCGAAGCCAATTGTTCCCAAATATAATTGGGGTGACGGGGCAAGTTAAGGTGGGCGGCATTCCCCAAATGGGTGGACATGCGGGCTCCTGCCTTCACGGCATCCTTGATCTGCTCTGGGGTCGCTTCAGTATGGCCAATGGAAACCAACACCCCAGAAGCAGCGCATTTTTCAATAAAATCATAAGTTCCCTCCCGTTCAGGGGCAAGGGTGATCAATTTTATCCTGCCTTTGGCATATTCTTGCCATGCTTTAAAAAGCTCCCAATCTGGATCTTTAATATGTTCAAGGGGATGCGCACCTCTTGGGCCTTCTTCCGCGGAAAGGAACGGGCCTTCCAGATGGATGCCCCCAATGGAACCATTCACAAGTTTATCTTCTTCGCAGGCTTCCACAATCGCCCTGAGGGCATTCTTTATATTCTCATCTGAATTGGTAATCAAAGTGGGATAGAACGTGGTGACCCCCACTTCCCATAAGCATTGGACAACTTTCGCTACCTCTTCCTTGGTGAGGTTCCCACTATTAAAATCGATTCCCTTATACCCATTTACCTGAAGGTCCACCAATCCTGGAGCTATCCGATGAAACGACTCATCCGAAGGCACATCCACTATATTGGATATAACCCCATTTTCAAAATGGATTTCAATACCCTTTCCACTTTCGAAATGTGTGCCTCGCAACCGGGTTCCCATCGTATTATGCTTTTGACTTGCTATCCAATTTAAGGTGTAAATCCTTTACTTCAGCAGGTACAGGTTTATTATTCAACAGTCCCCATAGCACAAAAAGAAAAAAAGACACCAAGGTCGGACCTCCAATTTCCAAGGCAAGGGAATGTGTTGGAACTAGTTTCAATCCCATAAAAGCCAATAGCCCTCCAACTATGGAAATCAATGCCGCCCTTCCATCACTTTTGGCAAAAGCAGGCAACAATCCCAAGATCATGGGAATGGAAATGGGCCCTAACAACGCAGCAAACCAGCTGACAATCAACCCAAACACCCCTCCAAAATAGCTGGAATTCAGCGCTGTAATGATGGTACATAGGGTAAAACAAAAGGTGGTGACCCTAGCAAGGCGGAGCAATTTTTTATCCGTAAACGTTCTTATTTTAGGAAACAACACAGGAAGTATGTCCCTACTGATCACAGCCGATACGGTATTTGAATCCGAAGCGGTCATGGACAAAGTATTGGCAAACAACGAAGCCAACACAAGGCCCACCAAGCCGGAGGGCAAAAACTCTTTGACCAGCATTCCGTAGGAAAGCGTGGGGTCCGAAAGGTTTTCAAAGAACAAGGGCGCACTGAACATGGGATAAAAAAGCACCAAGGGCCAAACAAAATAAAGTATGGAAGATAATATGGCAGCCTTTTTGGCCATCTTTCCCGATTTGGAAGAAATGAACCGAGTAGCCAAATTCCAGGTGCCTCCACTATAGCTGAAAAAATTAATGATCAATATCACACAGACAAAACCAAAGGTATAGGGTTCATTGAATAAGTTGGAATGCCCTTCTGGTAATCTATCCCATACGGTAAAGATTCCATCGAGACCATCATCCAGTTTTAAGATGATCACCACAAACATGGTGATACCTGCAAGAAGTTGCACCATAAATTGTCCAAAATCATTCCAAACATCCGCCCAAAGACCTCCAATGGTAATGTATATAAGTGAGATCATTCCCACCAAGATGATACCAAAACTAATGGAAGCTCCACTGAAAACATTCAACAAAACCGCAATGGCGGCCAATTTCCCTCCAGTATCAAAAACCTTGATGATAGCCCCTGTCCATGCAATCAGTTGTTGGGTTTTCAGGTCATATCGTTTCAGCAAATATTCTGTTGGGGACTGCACCCCAGAAAAAATACGGAGACGGGACCATCGTGGGGCAATAAAGAATGCCGCCATCAAAGTAGCCAAGGCAACGGTAAAGGCCCACCAAACATACAAACTGAAGCCATGGGTGTAGGCGATACCCGCATAGGCGACAAAAACGGCTCCACTATACCCTGAAACATGGTGTGAGATACCCGACAACCACCAAGGAAGTTTTCCTCCAGCGGTATAAAAGTCTGCCGAATTCTTTACCCGAAAATAGGCCCAGAGACCTATGCCCAAGAGCATTAGGAAATAGAAAGACAAAACAATCCAGTCGAGTATCTGCATCTTGATTATGAGATTATTTGGCCTTTGCAAGTCGGTCATAAAGGCCTTTGACCTGCTGGACCCGTATGTTGTTCTGTTCTTGCAGTTCCGCATCATAAAGAAACCCCTTGTTGATCTCCATGAACCGCTTGTTGAGCGTTTCGGCTTCAGCTAGAATAGCGTCCAATTTTGCAAGCAAAGCTGGAGTTTCCACTACTGAAAAATCTTTGGAATTGTACCGGGCCTCCACTGCTTTGAAATCCAAATAGTGCATCCGCAAATCGGCCATGAGCTTAAAATGCTCAAATTCCTGCTGGTTTCTGCGGGGTTCAATCTGGTTGACTTCTTTCCGAATTGGGTCATATTTGGCCTTTACTTCATCAATACTGGCACTTTTTTCAGGTTTTCCGTTCGCAATCAACTCTGAATCCGCCGAAAGGAATTTCCATAGCACCTGACTGTCCTTATGGCTTAAACCAAACCGTTCTTTCCCATATTGCAAAGCAAAGGATTGCCCATCAATGGGGGCATCCTGTTCCAAGGCCTGGGCATAGCTTGCGATCAAAATTCGGAAACCGGACATGGGATAGTTGTTCCTTATCTGTACCATATCCAACACGTCATATCCAGAATCCCAAGTAAAACCATATACACCGGAAGTGGACCAAGAAGTCATGACCATACCTTTGTAGCCCGCTTGTCTGGCATAAGGAATAAAATCGCTCTGATTTTGAAAATGCTTTGGCCATTTGGTCACATACCAATTATCCGGATGGGACCGTATGGACGGAGAGCCCCAAAAGGTAAACCCAATTTTCTGAAGGGAAGGAATGTCGCCAAAGTGACTTATTTTCCATCCATAATTCCAATCCACAAAAATGGTTTCCGCTGGTAAATCAGCAGCTGCTTCGGGGTGTTCCAAGATAATATCGGCCCACATTACCGGTATTTTTCCCAATTCGATTACGATTTCAGATATCATTTTCATATGGTCCACAAACAGTTTGGACTTGCCATACTTTTCCGATTTCTCTTTACATCTTGGGCAATGCCCCAACAAATAGGTCTCGTCCCCACCAATATGGATGTAATCCGAATTGTGTGTTTCCGCCAAGTCTGAAAACAACTCGGTAAATAGAGCTTTGCTCGCTTCATCTTCCATGGGACAGAGTTGGGAAATATCCTTTTGGTCTTCTTTCAATTCACTATATCTAGGATTCCTTAGGATATATTCCACATGTCCCAAACTCTGCTGTAACGGAATCACCTTTATACCCAAGTTGTCGCAGTAGGAGATAAAATCATCAATTTCCTCTCGGGTATATGAATATTTATTGGAAATGGTAGGATGGTTCTTGAACGGATAGGTCCCTTCCCATTCCATGACCAAAGTATTCATCCCAAAATCTGCCAACTCCTTGGCAAATTCCTTCAAGGCCTCTGGCGTCATGACCTGTATCCTTAGGTCAATATGAAAACCTCTTACCTTAAAATCAGGGTTATCCTGTCCCCGCAAGGTCAGAGGAGCCTTGAGGCATAAAACCAGAATCAACAAGGTCCTTAATAAGTGTTTTGAAATCATATTTCTTCTTTTAAATTGAAATTTCCATGACTTTTTGATACGCATCCTCATCAAAGTAAAACGTGCAATCCGGATGTGTGGTCAAAATAGATGCCGGGCAACTTTCCGCAACCGGTCCCGTCAATGTATTTTTTACCGCCTCACTTTTATTTGTTCCCAAAACAACGCAGAACATTCTTTTTCCACGGACCAGAGCGGGTACGGTCAAAGTCAAGGCTTCTTTGGGGACATCATCCAATCTCTCAAAACATTGGTCATTTACCTGTTGAATCCTACAAGCTTCATCCAATTTCACCACCTTAATGGTCTTGGAATCGTTAAAATCTGCCACAGGAGGGTCATTGAAAGCAATGTGTCCATTTTCACCAATCCCCAAACAAACCACATCAATTGGTTTTTCATTGATCAAAGCTGAATATCGGGAAAGCTCACTTTCCACTTCGCCAAATGGGTCGATCAAGATTTGTTTCTTCAAGGGAACCTTTGAAAAAAGTCTGCTTTTTAAGTATTCCGAAAAATGTTGTTTAGCTCCTTGGGGCAGTCCCAAATACTCATCCATATGAAAAGCCGTTACCTTGCCCCATTCAATATGCTTTGAGGCTGACAAATAATCCAACATGGCATCTTGTGAGGGTGCTGCTGCGAAAATAATCCGGATATCGTCTTGCCACTGCTGAAGTTTAACAAGGTGCTCTTCAACTGCTCTTCCTGCTGCCTCCCCTGCTTCCATTCGTGAAGCATACACATTTATATTATCTTGGTTTTCCCCCATTCTTCCCTAACCAGAAAATGATTAGGACCCAAATATAGAGTTAGCACAATATTTATGCAAACGTTTGCATAAATAATTTCGAATCAAAACGGACCAAAGAATCCCCTAGCATTAAAAATCCGCTAAATTTGTCTGTAAAATTGGAAAAAAAGTCCAGTGTTCGATTAATGAACAATTCCAACATTTAAAATAAACGCAAACGTTTGTAACTCATTGTGATGTCCAACCCAAGAATAACCCTTAAAGATTTGGCCAGGGAGCTCCAACTATCCCCATCCACCATTTCGAGGGCCATTGCTGGGCATCCTGCCATAAGTGAATCCACCAAGAAAAAGGTACGGAAAAAAGCCGAAGAACTTGGTTTTGTACCCAATTCCATAGCCGCGGGTTTCCGAAAAAAAAGAACCCACTCCATTGGGGTCATTGTTCCCCAAATAGATATCCATTTTCACTCATTGGTCATTAGTGGCATTGAAGATCTTGCCTACAGGGAAGGCTACAACATTACCATATTCCAATCCAAGGATTCCATTGAAAGGGAAAAGGAAATTGCCAAGATCCTTCAGAATAGGTCGGTGGAAGGCATTATTGTATGTCTTTCCAATGAAACCAAGAGCTATACCCATTTTAAAAAGTTGGTCAAACTTGGGATTCCCATCATATTCTACGATCGGGTCCCTTTGGATTTTCAGGCCAATAAAGTGGTCATAGATGATTTTGGCTCTGCTTTCAAGGCCACGGAACATCTTATCGAACAAGGATGTCAAAGAATAGGGCATATAGCAGGGAATCAGGGCACCTCAATATTTAAGCATCGTTTTGAGGGGTACAAAGCTGCATTACAGGCGCATGATATTCCTTATGACCCCAATTTAGTCCTTGAGACCCAAAACCTCAGTTATGAAGAAGGGGCTTCCTGCGCCCATAAATTCATTGCCTCACCCCAAATACCTGATGGGATTTTCTGCTCCAACGACTATACGGCCATCAGCGCAGTTCAAGTTTTCCAAAAAGCCGGACTTAAGGTTCCCGAACAAACAGCAGTGGTAGGGTTCAGTAATTACCCTATATCACAGGTAATCCAACCCAACCTTACCACGGTAAATGACCGGGCATACCAAATGGGAGAGGCAGCCGCTAAATTGTTGATACGACAAATCGAGGATGAAGACAATGCCATCGACTTTGAAACCATCACCCTTAAAACGGATTTAGTAATCCGGGAATCCTCGCTTCGAAAAAAGTAATCCCAGAATCACTGTTTTGTAGATTACCAACCTAAAACTTATGTGCACCTCAAGTTTAGTACTGTGCAATTTTCCTTGTTTCGAAAAAAACACAAATCTTTCAAAAGTTCAAAAAACAAACCACAAAAAAGTTTTCGTACAGCCTTAAGAAACTTCAATGATTACATACATTTACAAAACGGCAAAAAAAGTACTATTTTTTGCATCATTTAATGTAGATTTCCATAATAATTCTATATAATATTTACAAATACTCAAAAAAAATGCCGATTCGACATTTTCGCATATTTCTTGGAGCATCGATTTTGTCCGCTATGCTCATGGGTTGTAACACTGGTGAAAAAGTTGATTTTGCCAGTGAGGTAAGACCTATTCTGAACAAACATTGCATTACCTGTCATGGAGGGGTCAAAAAAAGTGGTGGCATTAGCTTCCTTTTTGAAGAAGAGGCCTTAGCCGAAGGCGAATCGGGGAAAAAGGCCATTATTCCTGGCAATGCGAGTGCCAGTGAATTCATCCGTCGTCTTCATGAAGACGACCCTGAATTGCGGATGCCCTATGAAAAACCGGCATTGAACCAAGAAGAAATAGATTTATTGGAGCGTTGGATCAATCAAGGTGCCCAATGGGGCAAGCATTGGGCCTATACCTCTCCCCAAGATATTGAGGTTCCACAACAGGACCAAGTGGCTGGTTTTTTACCTGAGAACAGTGACTTCGTTCAGAACGACATTGACCATTTTATCATGGCACGTCTGGAGGAAAATGAGTTGTCTCCCAATGCACCCGCCCCAAAAGGTATCATTGCCAGACGATTGGCCTTTGATTTAACCGGGCTACCTCCCAAAGCAATCTGGTTTGATGCCTATACCCAAGGGGAAATGGAATATGAAACTTTGGTGGACAGCCTTTTGGCACAACCTTCCTTTGGTGAAAAATGGGCCAGTTGGTGGTTGGACCTTGCCCGCTACGCGGACAGTAAAGGGTATGAAAAAGATCAAGGCAGGACCATGTGGAAATACCGGGACTGGGTCATAAAAGCCCTGAATGAAAATATGCCCTATGACCAGTTCACCACGGAACAACTTGCCGGTGATTTATTGCCTGACCCGTCCATGGACCAACTTATTGCCACAGCCTTTCACCGAAATACCATGAACAACGATGAAGGGGGTACAGAAGATGAAGAATTCAGGGTAGCTTCCGTACTGGATCGCGTCAATACCACCTTCCAAGTATGGCAAAGCACTACCATGGAATGTGTACAGTGCCATAGTCATACGTATGATCCTTTTAGGCATGAGGAATACTATAATATGATGGCTTTTTTCAACAATGCCATGGATGAAGACACGCCCCATGAGGATCCTGTGCTAAAATTCTACAGCGAAGATGATCAAAAGACCTTAGATCAGATCTTTCAATGGAATCTAAAACATGGAAACCAGGAAGTAGCCGATAAATTCAATAAATTTTTAATATACAACGAGCCGTTTTATCAGGTTCACCACGCCAAGAACTTTGTCAATGGCGAACTGGCCGACACCAAATACCTCTCCCTTTGGCCCAATGGTTCCTGTTACTATGATGACATATATACCCAAGGTGCGCCCAACCTTTATTTTAAGTATTGGGCCAATGACAATGGCACGGTCATGACACTTCGAAAAGACAATGATACGGGCGAAGTCTTGGCGCGTTTCAATATTGATAAGACTCCTCGAGAGATTATCCGTAAAGTGCCATTTGTCCAGGTACAAGATTCGATTCGCTTGTTTTTTGAAGCTGAAAACACAACGCTGCCCCAACAGACAGGGACCAGTTTTATATCTTGGTTTGCCTTTTTGCCCGACCTTCCCGGCGAAGGACAACCTGGCCACGATCAAATCCAGAAAAAATTCCTGGATCTCCTGAACACGGTTACGCCAACGGTGCCCATCATGATAGAAAATCCGGATTATATGACCCGTACAACCCGAGTTTTTGAACGGGGAAATTGGCTCACCTTGACCGATACCGTCACACCGGCCACCCCGGCGATATTGAACCCCTGGAAACAGGAGTGGCCCAAAAACAGATTAGGTCTGGCGCAATGGTTGGTGAGTAAGGAAAACCCCTTAACGGCACGCACCTTGGTAAACCGGGTTTGGCATCAATTGTTCGGAAATGGTTTTGTGGCTTCGCTTGAAGATATGGGGTCACAATCCGAACCGCCTTCACATCCAGCTTTGCTGGATTGGTTGTCACTCCGGTTAATGAATGAAAATGAGTGGCAGTTGAAGTCGCTCATCAAGGATATCGTGATGTCCGGCACCTATCGTCAAAGTTCTGAAGGCAATCCAACCTTGCACCAAATAGACCCAGAGAACAGACTCTATGCCCGTGGCCCACGATTGCGTTTGACTGCGGAACAGGTTAGGGACCAAGCCTTGGCCGTTTCGGGACTGTTGAGTTCAAAAATGTATGGTCCCAGTGTTATGCCCCCACAACCTGATGGGGTCTGGCAGACCGTCTACAGCAGTGAGACTTGGGCGGAAAGTAAAGGAGAGGATCGTTATAGACGGGGTCTTTATACCTATATCAAACGCACTAGTCCATATCCCAGCTTTATGAGTTTTGATGCTAGTAGTCGTGAGGTATGTACCATCCGAAGAACCGTCACCAACACCCCTTTACAAGCTTTGGTGACCCTTAACGACCCTGTATATCTTGAGGCGGCCCACCAACTGGCCAAGGATATGCAAAAAGCGGAAAATATTGAAACCGCCATTGCCCGGGGCTATGAAAAGGCCGTCTTTAGGGAATTGAGCCCAGATAAAAAACAGGCGTTGTCCGAATTGTATGAAGAATCCTTGGCCACCTTTAAAATGGACACGAAGGCCATGGATGACTTTTTGGGAACCGCTGATGCAGAATTGGCCGCGTTGACCGTTGTGGCCAACGCCATTATGAACCTTGATGAATTTATTACAAAGTCATGAGCAAAGATTCTTTGGACCGATTGATCCACGAAAAACTGATGCGTGAAGTACAGGCGCAGACCCGTCGACATTTTATGAAACAGTGCGCCACGGGAATGGGTGGCTTGGCATTGAGCGGTTTCTTGGCTTCCTGTAATTTTCAAAATAATGGCCCTGCAGCAGCCCTAAAAAAAGGCTTGCAATTGACCGAAAGGGACCTGAATCCCTTGGCCACATTGCCTCCCCCTTTTGCTCCCAAGGTGAAATCGGTCATCTATCTGCACATGGCAGGATCGCCTTCGCAGTTGGAGATGTTCGATTATAAGCCCGAATTGGCCAAATTACACAACCAAGATTGCCCACAATCGCTTTTGCAAGGCAAAAAATTTGCGTTTATCCGGGGTACCCCAAAACTTCTTGGGCCCCAAGCCGAATTTGAACGGGTCGGTGAAAGTGGAAATTGGGTCTCGGAAAACCTGCCCCATTTCAAAAAAGTAGTGGATGAAGTAGCTTTTCTAAAAGCCGTGAATACGGACCAGTTCAACCATGGACCTGCCCAATTGTTCATGCATACGGGAACCCCACGCTTGGGAAGACCTAGTGTTGGATCATGGGTCACCTACGGACTAGGGTCTGAAAACCAGAATTTACCTGGTTTTGTGGTACTCACCTCTGGTGGACAGGCACCCAGTGCGGGAAAAAGTGTTTGGGGAAGTGGATTTTTGCCTTCGGTTTATCAAGGGGTACAGTGTAGATCCAAAGGAGACCCTGTACTCTATATTGATGATCCCAAAGGCATGTCCCGTGACCTAAAAAAGAGCACTATTGATGCCATCAATAAAATCAACAAGGCGGAATACGCCCAATATGCCGACCCGGAGATTCTGGCCCGCATCAACCAATATGAAATGGCCTATCGCATGCAGATTGCCGTTCCAGAAGTAATGAACATCAACAATGAACCGGACAATATCAAGGAAATGTACGGGGTGGAACCTGGAAAGGAATCTTTTGCCAACAACTGTCTGCTGGCGCGAAAACTGGTGGAACAAGGGGTACGCTACGTACAATTGTTCGATTGGGGCTGGGACAGTCACGGAACAGACCACAGTACTGCCGTGGATTTGGGACTTCGGAACAAATGTCGACAAATAGACCGACCCATGACCGCTCTCCTATTGGATTTAAAACAACGTGGTCTTTTGGATGATACCTTGGTGGTTTGGGGCGGTGAATTTGGCCGTACTCCCATGAAGGAAAACCGTGAAGGCAAGGAAATGGGCTTTATGGGCCGCGATCACCATGGTGATGCCTTTACCATGTGGATGGCCGGTGGGGGCATCAAAAAAGGTGCCTGCCATGGGGAAACCGATGAAATCGGGTTCTCCGCAGTGGATGGGGCAGTCTCTGTGCACGACGTCCATGCCACCATGCTCCACTTGCTCGGCTTCAACCATGAACAGTTCACCTTCGATTTCCAGGGAAGACCTTTTAGATTGACCGACGTACACGGAGAAGTCATCAAAGAAATATTGGCGTAATCGCAACCAAACTTTAATATACTCATGAAAAAACACCTTTATCTAGCAATGATTCTTTTTGCCACTACTCTCTATCCCCAAAAAGGGGAAATCCTATTTTTTCAGACCAACTGGGGAAACACCCTGAGCTGGGATGCATTTTGCGAACGGGCCAAAACCTCAGGTTTTGATGGTATTGATGTTTGGCTTCCGAATGAGGCAGAAAGTCAACAGCAACTGAAAGCTGCATTGAAAAAGCATAATCTAAAGCTCAATTTGATGCATGGGACCGACAATAGCCTTCCCTTTGAGGAAAGCTTGGAGGCCTATAAAAAGAAATTGTATGTATTGGTGTCGTGGAAACCCGTGGTCATCAATAGTCAAACCGGTAGCGACTTTTTCTCCATGGAGCAGAACACCGCTTTCATAAAAGCTGCCAATGCCATCAGCAAGGAAACGGGCATTCCCATTTATCATGAGACCCATCGGGGACGGTTCAGCTACACCTTGCCCATTACATTGGACTATTTAAAAAAGATATCCGATTTACGCCTTACTGCCGACATCAGCCATTGGATGGTGGTCCATGAATCCTTATTGGAAGGCAGGGATGCCATGCTTTCCGATGTAATTGCAAAGACCGACCATATCCATGCACGCGTAGGCCATGCCGAGAGTCCCCAAGTAAACGACCCCAAAGCTCCAGAGTGGAAAAGAGCCGTTGATCGCCATTTGGACATCTGGGAAAAGGTCATCAGAAAATTTTGGGCGGAAAACAATCGCCCTATGACGGTTACCTCGGAATTTGGGCCACCCTATTACATGCCCGCCCTACCGTATACCCAACTTCCCGTATCGGACCAATGGGAGGCCAATGTCTATATGATGAACATTATAAAACAAAGACTCGGCATAGATTAAATGGATATTCTTTCACAGCTATTGGGGCGGCTGCATCCTCTAATTGTACACCTGCCCATTGGGTTCTTGGTCTTGGGCGTACTTTTATATTGGACCGACCGTAAGACAAAACAGTACACCGGGCTATTGGCCACCTTGTTCCTTTGGGCGGGGTTGGTCTCGGTCTTGGCCTGCATAAGTGGATTCCTGCTATACCAAAATGAGGGCTATGGCTTTGATACCGTCAAGGGTCACCTGTGGTTTGGAATCATCACGGCCGTGTTTTGCTTTGCATTGTATTTAAAATGGAAGTCGGATTCCGTAGCAGTGTTGCAAAAAGTGTCCTTTCCGGT
Organism: Flagellimonas olearia; assembly: GCF_009184425.1. Classification (GTDB taxonomy): domain Bacteria; phylum Bacteroidota; class Bacteroidia; order Flavobacteriales; family Flavobacteriaceae; genus Flagellimonas; species Flagellimonas olearia. Next base: position 97,190 of record NZ_WELG01000002.1, read on the forward strand.
CATGGTTGTTTTAGGGTTGGTGTTGATTTCCATCACAGGGCATAAAGGAGGCAATATCACCCATGGTGAAGGATATCTTACCGAACCCCTTCCCCGAGGGGTAAAAAAAGCACTGGGCATTCCGGTTTTTGAAGAACTCCCCATAACATTGACCGAAGATTCATGGGAGAACGCCGACCTCTATACCGAAGTGGTGCATCCCATCCTCAACAATAAATGTGTAAGCTGCCATGGTCCCAAACAGGCCAAAGGAGAGTTAAGGCTACATTTGGAAGATGGCATTCTCTCTGGTGGTGAAAACGGAGAGGTGATCATGGCCCAAAACCCCGATGGCAGTGAACTTTTTACCCGGATTATTTCACCCAAAGATGCGGATGGCCATATGCCACCCAAGGAAAAAGAGCAACTGACCAAGGAAGAAGTTGCCGTGCTAAAAGCTTGGGTTGAGGCCGGGCACCCTTTTGACGGCAGTATCGCATCGCATGGATTGGATGAAAGCCTGTTTGAGCCCTTCTTTCCCAAGGATGTGGAAGATTTTTATCCCGAGGCCACTTTATCAGCTTTGCCCTTGGACAGTCTACGTTCCGTGAAGGAAACAGGATTGCATGTGGAGTACCTCAGCAAGGATTCCCCTTGGTTACGGGTCACTGCCATCAACAAACCTGGCTTTTCTTTGATGGATACATTGGCCTTGACCCCCATAAACGATTTTATCGTGGAATTGGATTTGTCCCATACGGCCATCAATGATTCCATTTATCCGTATTTGGGCCATTTACCCCACTTGACCGTGCTGAACTTGGGACAAACCGAAGTCACGGACCAAGGCATTGAGGAATTATCCCAGCTTTCGCATTTGAAACACCTCAACCTGACCCGCACCGGAATCACTTCAAACGTGTTTAACAAATTGGAAAGTTTCCCATCCCTGCAAAAAGTATATGTTTTTGGGACTTCGTTGCCTTCGGATGGTCCAAAAGAAATCCATAAAGGATTGGAGGTGGATTATGGCGGGTATACCCTTCCGCGAATTGCTTCGGATTCCATTATTTATTGAATCAGTCGCGGGCCAGATACAAGAATCCTTGAAACTCAAGATCGAGGTCATCCATGGTAAGAAGATAAAAATAGACCCCCGATGGCAATCCACGGTTCCTATCGATGACCCATTTACCGTCTGTGGCATAGCCATTGAATCCATTGGTGTAATTGGTCTGTTCAAAAACCAATAGGCCATTACGATCATAAATGCGCATGTGGTTGTTCGGGGATTGTTCCAACTCATCTATTTGTAAAGAGTCATTGATGCCATCGCCGTTGGGAGTAATCAAATAATTGGGTAAATCCACAATGAAGTTTGGGGTTTCCACGGTACCGAAAGTCAGGATTTCATAAACATTGGGGTCAAAGGTGTTCGAAACCACCATCCCTTGGGAAAAATCACCCACCGCCATACCACCTAGGCTTTCCCATTGGTGGTCCAACCCGTTCCAACCCACAACGGCAATTTCTTCGATGTTATTGGTCAAAAGCGATATTCCACTGCGTTCGTTCCACGAAATTTGTACCGTGGAAGGTATAGATCCCTCCAAATGCCAAAATTCTTGGGTACTGACATTTCCCAACCCCATCGCCCTGGCGTTTGTATTGAAGGTTTCCGAAAAAATGGTCGGATTGTTCGGGTCTTCATAAAAGTAGGCACAAAGGGCGGTAGGATTCACGGCTTCCGAGTTCAAAATCAAAGGGCTTAGCTGTTCGGTATCCCCTACAGGAAAAGTAAAGTTCTGTTTTCCTTGTACCGAAACATAACCATCAACCTTGCTCATATCCGTTGCCCCGGTATGGAAAGCATCGGGTCCAAAATCCAAGGTCACAAAGGAATCTGTTCTGGGAGTCAGGATGTTCCCTTCCATAAAATTGACATTGTTCTTTACTCCAATGTCAATATCCAAGGACAGTCCATTGGACACCAAAATTTCCATATCATTGAACAGTGGTGCAAAACTTCCCGAAACTGAGATAGGAGCATCATTATAAAATCCCACCAACCCCTCGTTATCATCAAAAATGCCATCATTGATCAAATTCCCATGAAAGCCAAGCCCACCACCCGTATAGATTTTTAACATCCCCCAATTGCGCATCCCATCTTGTGCCTCAAGGCATAGACTTGAAAGAAAAAATAATATGATGCAATAGGTTTTCACGGATCAGCGTAATTTATTGATCACAAAACTCGATGTACCACTGCCTTCAAAACGTACCGTACCGGAATTGGCCTCTCTGTAGGTGACGATGGTAACCACATCATTGGCACTCAGCTCCAATATTTCGCTCACATGGATACTGGAATGGTTATGCCCCTGTAGCAAGCTAAACGATATATAGCCCGATGCTCCCAAGGCACCTACAGCAGTCCCATTCACCGCAATGCGGGCATTGACATTGGTACCGAACTCTGTATCGGTCAAAATACTGTCATCGATGCCCACAAGGGCCAAGTTGGCCCGAATATCATATCTCCCTGACTCTTTTACAATCAAGGTGTTTCCACTGACTTCGTAAAGGTTGGTACCATCGTCCACATAGTCATTGGACCCAAAAATAGGTGCAACGGTATTGTTTACGTTGAGGTTGGTGGAGGTATTGGTATTGGTCCAACGCCCTCCAAAATTGACTTTGGAAGTATGGATTACCCCATTGGCATCCGTTTTTACCACTTGGTCTGTGGTTTCGGCATTATCCATTGTCCGCACCCGGGCATAGCCATTCACATCCAAGGATTGGGAAGGCGTATTGGTGCTCACCCCCAATCTATGGTTGGTATCATCCCAAAAAAGCTGTGCATTGTTCTGCGTTGGGGTTCCATCGGTGGCCGCAAAAAAAACTGAGCCTGGGGTTCCTGTAAAGGTGATTTCTTGCCAAGAAGAGCCATTCCATATCATGGCCCGTTGATGGTTCGTGTCGGTAGTATCAAACCAAATGTCGTTCAATACAGGGGTAACCGGAGCCGTGCTTCCTGTAGTGACAGTAGTGTTTCTCACGGTGGTTTTGGTCCCCTTGTTATCAATTACCCTGACCTCTTGCGAATGGACAAAAAAGGGCACTCCAAACACCAACAGGAGTGCAATGCTTATGTTAAGACGCCGGGATTTTGTCATTTTGAAATCCTTTAGGTCCAGTAGTACAACAGCAGGAACAAGAGGAACTGCCCACTGTAACACGCTACTTTACATAGTGTACCTCAATGACATCCCCGGCATATACGGCCCAGTCATTGGGAGCCGACCCTCCGGGCACCAAGGTAACCGTGGATGCTGCCACCGTATAATCCACATTGGCCACCAACTTGGCTCCATTCCGGTACACCCAAACCTGGCTGAAAGCTGGTAAAGTTGGACTTCCGGTAAGCGCATAGGCAGTTTGATCTGCTATAGCGGTAAAGCTCTCCTGACCGCTTTGGATAAGGTTCAAATCGGATGAAAGTAATTTCTTTACCGCGCCTGTAGCTTCATCCCTTACCAAAATGGTATATCCGGTTCCGGTTCCATGGTCCGATTCCGTAGTCGCGTTCGTGGAGGGCAGTTCTGTTGAAATCAATTCAATTCCATCAAGACCGAATACATTGCCATCCACATCAATAAAAGTATCATTGGTAAGCGTGCCTCCCAGCTGCCAGGTAGTTGTGGTCACAGCATTGGTGGTGTTGGATAGCATGGTAATCCCATTGATGGATTGGAGGTACTTAATGGTTCCCCTGTTATCCACTACCCGTACGGCCCCACCTGTGGTAGTGGTGCCCGGGACAATATCGGTTGCTTTGGTAACATCGCCCGTGGTCTGCTGGGCACTGGCCGTCCCAAAGGATACTATCCCGAGGACCAATAGGGCCATTCTGGTGATTATAGAACAATTTGGAGTTTTCATAGTGATTGTGATTTACATTTGGATTCTAGGTTTTTTGTTTTTAAAAGAATTGGACTATCCGAATCTCATCGTCCTGAAAACAGATGATGCCCGGATCCAACGCAATGGTATTGCTTCCTATAGCGGTAAAGTTGATTTTGATTCCGTTGCGATACACGTCTATTTTTTTGGTGTCGGTAATGGCCAAGGGGGTAGCAAACTGGTTTTGACCATTGTTGGCCACCACCAAAGTCTCCTCACGTTGTAAAAGGAATGATTTGTCCATTTGCCTCAACACTTGGGTGGATGCATCCATGACAACCACCAAATCCGCAGGGTTGTTGGACATTTGTAATCCCTCAATAGCCAAGGTGTTGATTGAATTTGATTGTAGACTAGTGGGTCTTGTCAACGCTCCTCCCAGTTCAATGGTATTGGTAGAGGTTTCCGTTATCCCATTTAAAGCCTGTACGGCATTCCCCTGTATTATCCAGTTGGTCCCATCATACGTAAAGAGATCACCGGAGTTTTTGTCTACATAAATATCGCCCGCCAAAGGGTCGTTTACGGTTATGGTAGAAGGGGATCCATTGCCACTTTTTGGATTTCTATTGATCAACACAAAATCTGAACCGTCCCAAATGCTTACATTGTTTTGGGCCGTATCAATCCAAACATCCCCTACTTGATTGGCGATTGGGGCCATACTAGATGTTGTTACCGCCATTCCTGCACCGCAAAGGCTTTTCCATGCGGTTCCATCAAAGACAAAAATGCATTCGGCATCGGTATTATAGACCAATGCTCCATGTAGTGGTGTCATGGCACTCATTTGGGCCTGATTTACCCTTGTAAGCACCAAGGCCCTACTTGTACTTTCCAGTTCCAAAATCGATGCCCCATCCAATACTTGAAGATTCTCACCGATCTTTACTTGGGCCATACCCAAATGAATACCAAGACAGCATATTAGTGTTGTGACTATTTTACTGGTTCGCCTGCACATAAAAACGTAAGTGTCTGAATTTCTGTATTTAAGATATGAAACAGCTAGTGAGATTCCTTTTTTTTGTTGTGAAATCAACAAAAAATGTACTTAAATACTTACAATTGTATTATGTGCAATAAAAATGAGAGCTATTTGAAGTTCATAAAACCGTAATCAACTCATTAAAAGATAGTTACATTAAAAACCCTTTTGTCTATGCCGGAAACACCTTCAACCTTACACCAGAACCAAGCTAGGTATAAGTTCAAACCATCTATACCACTATAGATTGGGCATGATGGTTTTTAGTTAAATGATACAGACAGTAAAATAGGCAAAGACAACTAGCTCCACATTGGGGCAGATGATGGAATGATGCTTAGACCAACTCCACTTTATATTTAAAAAAGGAAAACTAGCATCGGACTACTGGTACATTTGGGCCAATTCCTCCAAGAGCTGGTCCAATTGAGCCTTGCTGTACACTTTTGTTTTCTTAATCAAAGTATGGATATCTTTTGTTGCCCCAATATCTTCCACAGGATTATTGTTCAAAATCAACAAATCCGCCACTTTTCCCACATCAACACTACCGTAGGCATCCAAAAGACCAAAATACTTTGGCCCATTAATTACGGAGGACTGCAATGCCTGTAGAGGAGTAAGGCCTCCATCCACAAAAATCTGAAGTTCATCGTGCAAAGCGAACCCAGGGTAAATATAGGAGTTCAGGAAACCGGCATCCGTACCAGCAATGATATCCATCCCAGATTCTTGTACCATTGGCAATAAGCTTACCATTTTTTGATATCGCTCGTGTCTGGCCTCTATCTCCATTTGGGTCGCCTGGTTGGCCCTATTTATGCGCCAGTCATAGGTTTTGATGAGCCCTGGTCCCAAATAATTCAGTTCCGGGTCCGAAAGATGATCATCCTGCTCCAGATAGGAGATGATCTTACTCCCTATAAAAGTTGGGACCACAGCAGTACCGTTCTCCCCCAACTTCCTATACTTTCCAATAGCTGCCTTCCGGTCAAAAGTTTCATCCAACTGTATTTGAGCAGTGCCCCGATCTATTTCCCCTTTTTTAAATCGCTCAATAATCTCCGTTTCTTTTGAAGACCCCGCCTTTAGCATATACCCCATATGCTCCACGGTACGTTGTCCTGCCTCCGAGGCTTCTTGGATGGTAAGTTCAAAAGGGATATGCCCTGATGTTTTGTATCCCCGTTTTGTAGCTTCCCGAATACTTTGTAAAAACAACTGCGGTTCAAGGGCATTGTCGGTAATCTTTACAAAATCCACATGGAGCTTATCCAAAGAATCCAGCGCCAGCGCCAATTCCTGTTCATTTTCAATTTCCAGATCCCCGGGCCAAATAGAATTCTTCCCTTCCAATTTTGGTCCAGCGGTAAAAATGGATGGCCCCAATAACTCTCCCGCATCAATCTGCGCTTTCCATTTTAGGACATCCGGGCTAATATCCGCAGCACAATCCCTGACCGTGGTGACACCATTGGCAATATATAGAGGCAAAAGATTCTTATTTTCCGTAATCAAGGTATCACCACCCCCAAAATGAACATGCATGTCCCAAAGACCGGGAACCACATATTTGTCTGTGGCATCCACAGTTTCAACACCAGTCCAATGTTCTGCCTCTTCCAATGCCCCGATCCGGGAAATGGTATTTTTGTTGATTCCTATGGTCTGCCCATGGAATATTTCCCCAGAATGGGTGTCCACAATATTGGCATTGGTAATCAGAATATCGAACCCAACTTTAGACTTGCTCTTACAGGCTGTAAACCCTATACTTGCCAACAGGAACAGGGCCACTATTTGTATTTTCATCTTCGCTGTTTTCATAGGTGAGCTTCCATTATGGATTGCAGGGGGCAAAGAACGACTTAAATTTAATGTAAAACATTGCCCTAGGGCAACATTTAGAGCTTGGACTTCAACCTACTAAGGGTATAGGGCGATATTCCTAAATAGGAAGCTGCCAGCTTATTGGAAACGCGGAACAAAAAGTTAGGCTGCATTTTCATAAGAAGTTTGATTCTTTCCAAAGCCGAATACCCTTGATAGCTATAGATGCGCTTTTGGTTGTTTATGAAACTTAACTCCAGAATTTCGCGATAAATCTTTTCAAAACCATTGAACTCGCCAACCAGTTTGTAAAAATCACTGCGGGATATCTGTAAGAGTTCGGTCTTCTCAATGGCCTGAAAATATTCGTAGGAAGGTTGTTGATCTATAAAGCTGGGCAAAGCGGTACAAAACGTATCCTCAAAAGCAAAAAAACGGGACAGTTCCACTCCTTCATGGGTAAGGGAATAAATCCTGACCGCCCCTTTGTTGATAAAGTAAAAATGACGGCAAGTTTCGTTAGCATCGAGCAATAGTGTATTCTTGTTGACCTTTTTAACGCTGAAATGTCCTATGATATGGCCAATCTCTGCATCGGTCAACATTGATTTATTGAGCAGGTACTCTTTTATTTGTTGAAACATGGATCAACCGTCAATTCATCGTGCTTATTCTTTACTTTCCTTTTTGATCCATCGATTCTTCTTGCCGTCTTCCAAAATCAACCGTACAATCTTTGCGGTAAACGCCACGAAAGTTCCAATGGACAGGAATGCGTATATTATTGTGAAAATCTTGCCCAAATCAGTAGTTGGCACAAAATCGCCATACCCTACCGTCGCCATAGTCATTACGGAAAAGTATAATGAATCAATAACGGACCAATGTTCGGTTTGGGAATAAAAAAGGGTAGAACCTATCAACAAAAACATCAAAAAGAAGCACAAGAATTTAAACTCATCATCATTTCGGATTCCTTTGAGGATAGCTTTGGCAAATCGAAAAATATTAAAGGCAAAAGAAAGCACAATACGTCTGTTGGTTTACGATAAACAATGGATCAAGGTGAAGTTACACAAAAGGCAGAACCTTTCCCAATATCCGTAAGGGACAAACTCTTTCCTTTCTGTTCGTAAAACGCATAAAAAAAGGGGATACACGCCTGTATCCCCAAACCAAACAAACTAAAGTAATAACTAACTACTCATTTTCGTTGTCATCCTCAAATTTTGTGTCCGCCATACGCGTACGTTCAAAATGGATGTCATTGAATCGTGGTGTCAAGGTCTTATCATCGGTATCAAAGACCAAAAACTGTTTTGTGTCCATTAATTTGAGTCCGGTATAGGAATCAAATCTGTTATTTTGTAATTGCAGCACTTGCAGGCTTGCCAATTGACCAAACTCTGTAGGAATTTCACCGCCCAACTGGTTGTTGGCCAATACCAATTCCTTTAGGTGGGTCAAGTTCCCCATTTCCGAAGGGATATTCCCTTCCAGATTGTTCTCAAAAAGGCCCAAGGCTTCCAATTGGGTCAGATTTCCAATGGATTTTGGTATGATTCCTTTCAGATTATTGCTGGAGAGATTGAGTTCTTTTAAGTTAGTGAGGTTTCCGAACGAATCCGGTATGGGGCCGCTTAGAAAGTTATTGAACATGGAGAGTACCTCCAACCGCTTCATTCCACCAATACCTTCTGGCAAAGATCCCTTGAAGCGATTCATTTCCAAACGGAGCACCTTTAGGTTTTTCAACTTTACAATATCCTTGGGAAGAACACCTGTAAGACTATTGAAAGCCAAATTCAATTGGGTAAGGTATTTGAGTTTTCCCATACTTTCGGGAAGCACTCCGTCCAAATTGTTCATGAACAAGGTTAATCCCACCACATGGTTGTCCTTTACCTCAACACCTTTCCAAGTATGGATCGGGGATTCCAAATCCCAGGAAACCTTCCATTGGTCTCCTTTGGTGTTGTTAAATAGGTCAACAAGGGCATTCCTCTCCTCTTGGGGGATTTCCTGGTTGGCGTGTGTCCTACACACGGAAACCAGTATACATAAGAAGAAAACGGCCAATCGAATCATTGATTACTTATTTTATCCTAAAGAATTTACCTACAAAGTAATCAAAAGACGAAAAAACCTACAAATATAATCGGCGAACCGACGGTAATTTGTTGTGAACGAGGCCAAATATGTGGTATGTAAATGGACTTTTAGCTAGTTCAGGGCCTCCAATTCGTGGGAAAGGTCTTCCCAGTCCCCCATCAAGGTCTCCAGTTTTTTCTTCTTGCCCTGATAGGTATCAAAAAAATTAGGGCGGGCAATGGTACTGTCATAATCCATTAAAAGGTCATGATCTATGTCGGCAATCTCCTTTTCCAATTGTGAAATCCTCTTTTCCACTCCACTCAATTTGTTCTTGAGCGATTTTTGTTTCTTTTGGAATTGGTAGTCGTTCTCCTTGGAAACCATCTCCACCTTCTGAGCCACTTTTTTCTCCCCTTTTTCAATTTTTCTGAAATCTTCTGCCTTGCGCTGTTCCAGATAAAAATCGATATCTCCCAAATACTCTTTGATGCCACCATCCTTGAACTCATAGACCTTATCCGTGAGTCCCTGGAGAAAATCCCTGTCGTGGGACACCAAGACCAAGGTTCCTTCAAAATTCTGAAGCGCACTTTTCAACACATTCTTGGATTTAATGTCCAAGTGGTTGGTAGGTTCGTCCATCACCAACACATTGAACGGCTGAAGCAACATTTTGGCCAAGGCCAATCGGTTTCGCTCTCCTCCAGAGAGTACCTTTACATATTTTTCCACCTCATCCCCACGAAATAGAAAAGAGCCCAAAATATCCCTGACCTTGCTTCTATTTTTCTCATTGGCAGCATCGATCATGGTGTCCAAGATAGTTTTATCACCATCCAGATATTCTGCTTGGTTCTGGGCAAAATACCCCAGTTGTACATTGTGTCCGGTCTTTAGGTTTCCGGTATGGTCCAACTCCCCCACCATGATTTTGGCCAAGGTGGTTTTTCCTTGTCCGTTCTGACCCACAAAAGCGGTCTTGGTACCTCGTTCCACCAAAAGATCAATATCTTTTAGAACTTCTTTTTTGCCATAGCTTTTGGAGAGATTTTCCAGTTCGGCAACTACCTTCCCAGGGTTTATGGAAACGGGAAAACGAAGGTTCATTACACTATTGTCCTCATCATCCACCTCTATACGCTCTATTTTATCCAGCTTCTTAATAAGGGACTGTGCCATGGACGCCTTGCTCGATTTGGCTCGGAACTTCTCGATCAAGCGTTCGGTCTGCTGGATCTGCTTTTCTTGGTTTTTCTGGGCGCTCAGTTGCTGTTCCTTGATCTCTTTTCGATACGCCAAAAATTTGGTGTACGGCTTGTTGTGGTCATAGATACGGCCCAATGAAATCTCGATGGTCCTATTGGTGACATTGTCCAGGAACATTTTATCATGCGAAACGATCACCACCGCACCTGCATAGGTTTTCAAGAACTGTTCCAACCAGATAATGGATTCAATATCCAAGTGGTTGGTAGGCTCATCCAACAGCAATACGTCGTTGTTCTGCAATAGGAGTTTGGCCAACTCTATACGCATACGCCATCCCCCTGAAAAGGTATCCGTGAGCTTATCAAAATCATCGCGCTTGAACCCCAACCCCAACAACACTTTCTCGGTATCGCCTTGGTAGTTGTATCCGCCCAAGATTTCATATCTGTGGGTGACTTCGCTCAAATCCACCATCAATTGGTGATAACCGTCACTTTCATAATCGGTACGCTCTGCCAATGCCGTATTGATTTCCTCCAGCTGTTGCTCCAAGGATTTGATATCCGAAAATGCCTGATAGGATTCCTCCAATACGGTTCGGCCCTGTTCAAAATCGATATCCTGTCTTAAAAAGCCAATCTTTATGTCCTTTTCCATGGCGATGGTCCCCTCATCGGGTGCCATATCCTTGGACAAAAGCTTGAGCATGGTGGACTTACCCGCTCCGTTCTTACCAATAAGACCTACGCGGTCCCCACAATTCAAACGAAACGCGATTTCTTCAAAAAGATATTCACCTCCAAAGGCTACTGAAAGATTATGGACATTTAGCATTTTATGTGACCTGAATTACAAAACAAAACTACCTGATTGCGTATTTTTGTATAAAAATCGGTGCAAATGTTAAAAAAAGGAACCAAACTGTACAGCATTTTAACAGGAAGTTGTCCTAAATGCCATGAAGAGAGCATGTACGAAAACACCAATCCGTACGCGATTTCCCAAATTTTCAACATGAACGAGCGCTGTTCGCACTGTGGCACCAAGTACAAGATAGAACCCTCGTTTTTCTATGGCGCCATGTACGTGAGCTATGCTGTGGGCATTGCCTTTGCCGTGGCTGCCTTTGTAATTGCCTTCTTGTTTTTCGGAGCTTCCTTGGTGACTACGTTTATTGCCATTGTGGGTACCATGATTGTTTTTATGCCGGTGATCATACGGCTATCGCGCAACATCTGGGTAAATTTCTTTTTTAAATACGACCCCAACGCGGCTTCGCACAAACATACCGTGGCTAAGGGTTAATCCCGATAGTATTTTTTGGTAAACCGTTGGATATCCATTTCAGGGTCAATTTGATTTTGGTGTTCTATCGCTTGGTATAATTGGGTCGAGGCATAGGGGGCAATAAGCACGCCCCTAGACCCGAAGCCGTTGAGCACATACAGGTTTTTATGTGCTGGATGCCGACCTACCAAAGGCCTGCGATCTACCACTGTTGGCCTAATGCCTGCCACGTGGTCCACCACCTCAAAATCACATCGTAAAAAAGTGGTGAGCTTGTCCAGAAGTTCTTTTTTGGATGCTTCGGTGGGTTCGTTGGTCTTATCCTTCCATTTATAGGTGGCCCCCACCCGATATAAGTCTTCTCCCAGCGGAATGGTGAATACGGAAGACTTGATCACTCGGTCTTCTTTATACGCTGGCGCTTTGATGGTCAAAAGCTCCCCTTTGGTGCCGTTCAAGGGCAAGTAGTTGAAAAAAGGATTGTCTTGAAGGCCATAACCACAGGCAAAGACCACCTGTTTGGCCTGTAGGGACTTGTACGAAACCTGTCCCTCTTCAATAGTTAGGTCAGAAAAATTAAAAGATTCCCGTTCCAGAATTCCTTTCTGATCCAGATAGGTCGAGTAGAACTCCACCAAGGTGCCCGTATCTATTCTTCCGGTGTAATTGACTTCCCCAAAACCATGGGGAGCATCCAAACAGGTGTTAGAGTTGGGTAAGATAGTGGTCGATAAAAAATGGTCCAATCCCGGTTTATCAGCAGCTTCAAACCAACTATTCTGCTCCTCAATAGAAGCAAAACGGCGCAATACCGGAACTTTATAATCCAATTGGACCCCTAATTTCCGCTCCAATCCGGCATAAAAAGGTTGGGCCAACTCCATTTGTTCCTTGGCCTTCCAAGCTAAGGTAAACCGCTTTAAAATAACTGGATTGTAAAGCCCACCCGCAACTTGGGAGGCTTGTTGCGATGTATCGGAAACTACTGTAAAGGATTTCCCTTCCTTCTCCAGAACCTCACAAAAAGAGATTCCCGCCAATCCCAGACCTACTACGATATAATCTACCATAGGGCCAAGGTATTGATCTTTGTTGATTTTTTAACCACAACCCTACGATTTGTGCCATCAACCCAAAACAGCCATTCATCAACCCAAAACACCCATCCGTTAATTGCACATCTAAAGACCCATTGATTACCAATACCTTGTTGATAAACAAATTTTATCATGAAAAAAATACACTACTTATGCTTGGGCCTCGCCCTTGTCCTTACCTCTTGTGGGAAGGACGACCCCAACCCGCCCGATGACCCAACCACCAACCCACCTACCATTGCAAGTTTTTCCCCAACGGAAGGTACTCCCGGCACCACTGTGGAGATCATAGGAACCAACTTTAGTACGGTAAAGACCGAAAATATGGTAAAGTTCAATGGGGCCAGCGCTTCCGTGGGCATTGCCACGGCCACCAAACTTACCGTGAGTGTTCCCAATGGTGCCACATCCGGAAAAATTAGTGTCTCCGTGGATGGAGAGACCGCACAAAGCTCAGGAACCTTTACCGTGACCGAGCCTTCGGCCAATACGCCCACCATTGCAAGTTTTTCCCCAACGGAAGGTACTCCCGGTACCACTGTGGAGATTACTGGGACCAACTTCAGTACCGTAAAAACTGAAAATACGGTCGAATTCAATGGAACCGAGGCCACGGTGAGCATTGCAAGTGCCACCCTACTCACTGTTGAAGTCCCCAATGGGGCCACATCCGGTAAAATTGCGGTCACCGTGGATGGACAGACTGCCCAAAGCAGCACCGACTTTACCGTATTGGACCCAACAACTGTTTCCATAAGCGGGTTTGCCCCAGACCAAGAAAATGTGGGTGCCCAAGTGGTTATAGAAGGCGAAAACTTTAGTACCATGGAGGGTGAAAATACGGTTGAGTTTAATGGCGTTGCTGCGCAAGTAACCGCTGCCACCGGCACAAACCTAACCGTAATCGTGCCCGAAGGGGCCACCACAGGTACCATTACCGTTACCGTGGGGCAACAGACCGTGGAAAGTACAACAGAATTTACCGTGGGACCTTGGAAGAAACTGGGCATCCCTTCGTGGATGAACAACAAGAAATACATTCAAGGAGGAAACATGAATGTGTTAAAGGATATTAACAACAAAGACCAAATCTATTATGGGTTTGGTAAATACACCCAGATTAATGATTATTCTACCGATTCCGATGAGGTATATGTCTATGACCTTGAGACTGAAAGCTGGTCAAATGGTGTTGATAGTCCTGGTTCCGGAAGACACAGAGCAACATCTTTTGTAATAGATAATAAGTGGTATATTATAACAGGCACCTATCTTGGCTCTAATGCCACTGATAGTTGGTACTATGATCCAGCTACATCTACTTGGGATGGGATGGCATCTACATGGGGAAGTGGATTGACTTCATTTGTGAACAATGGTGTAAGCTATGTATATGGTATACAATCCTTGGGAGATGATGGCAAACTTAAGTCATTTAACGGTAACACATGGACCGATTTAACCGGATTTAAAGAAAATAACGAAGGTAATCTTGATGCCGTGGGATTTAGTATTGGATCGCAGGGTTATATTGTCACAGGAAAAGGAACCCTGTATTCAGACAGCATGTTCAGGTACAGCATTGCCAATGATTCATGGACAGAAGTAGGAGGTATATTGCCCTTCATGTCCAGAACAGAAGCCATTGGCTTCAACGTTGGGGGTAAAGGTTATGTGGCCCTTGGCAGAGGACAGGATTCATCCTACCTCAACGATATTTGGGAATATAATGCAGGTTCCAATAGCTGGACACAAAAAACCAATTTTCCTGGAGGAGGAAGACAAGGTGCTGCCGCCGTAGTGGTAGGAGAGCATGTCTATATTTTGGGTGGATCTGGTCCAGGAGCCTATGAAGAACTAAGAACTTTCTGGCGATACACCCCTGCCCTGGACAATTAAAAGTTAACTTCTTTATAATAAAGAACGCCGCACATATGTGCGGCGTTCTTTTTGTATTGTTCTGGAAGATCGCTGTTTACCGTCCGTTCTACTAGCTCAAAAACCAAAACATACTTTATGTCCTTCCTACGAAGGCAGGAAACCACATCCCATCCAAACATGCCCCACAACATTCACCAATACTACGTTTATATTCTTACCAACCACAAAAACGGCACCCTGTATATTGGCATGACCAACAACTTACAACGGCGGATACAAGAACATAAAAGCGGAAAATTAAAAGGTTTTACACAACGATATGGTCTCCATATGCTCGTCTACTATGAATTTCATCAATACGTTTCCAATGCCATTCTTAGGGAAAAGCAACTCAAAAAATGGAAGCGTTCATGGAAAATACGACTTATTGAGGAGCAAAACCCTCATTGGGTTGATTTGGCCAAGGAGTGGTTTTAATAATGGATTCCTGCCTCCGCAGGAATGACAAAAGAAAAGATTACACAAAGGAACAAGATTTCAGGAATGACAAAAGAAAAAGATCAGGCAAAGCAAAAAACCTTCAGGAATCAGGAATGATAAAATAGAAAAGATTAGACAACGAAATAAGCTTGAAAGAAGGTCAGGGACCATTGGCTGAAAAGAGTCAAACCCTTAAAACGTAATCATGGTCAACATACCTAAACAAGCAAAAAACGCCGCACAAATGTGCGGCGTTTGGTTTCTATTGAATTGGAAAATTTTGTGGTGGGAATCCCGATTTTCATCGGGATTAATTCTGCTAACAACTTTGATACGCTTGAGGGCTTTCAAAGTTGAGCATTTTTAATACGCCCACATATCCTGTTCACGGTCGCGAATCGTTTCTTTGATTCGTTGTGCTTCCAGTAATTGGAACAGGGCATTGTCAAAAATGTAATCGTCTATCTTACGATCTCCGTGGACGTTGTCCTCCTTGTAGATCACCCCATTGAAACGTCTTGCGTTCAACAGCATGTCATACGAGATGGGTCTTGCGGAGTTCCTTTGGTTGTACACTTTGGCTTCATGCAACACTTGTCGCGCGGCAGGATACCAAACCCAGAACAGCTCTACTTTGTTCTCTCCCGGGTCTATGGACTCATCGTCTATAAAGTTTACGTCCGGAGCAACTGGGGCAATCCCCAATAGACGGTACTTTAGTTCCCCTTGGCGCTTGTCAAAGTACCAGATTCCCTTTATACGATACTCTTCAATATCGGCCGCGGTCAAATCCCTTTGGTTGATAAACTCAGGGGAAATGCGCTCACCGGCGTTCAATTGCTCGTATCCCAAATCGGTGGTATCCACTTTACTCAAGGTGGCGGATAAATCGGCCAAGCTCCTTTTTTCGGTAAAGTACGAATCTGTGTACACCTCGGTCAGTTTCCCGTTCCTGATGTTTTTCATCAACACGTGGTACAAAGACCTTCGGTCCGCCCCAATACCTATGGTATCGGTGGGATAGTACAACGGAAAGTTGACACGCTCATCCAGGTCAATGGTTTCCCAAACGGTCTTGGACCATAGGATGTCCCTATCATCCACATAACCGTACTCGAGGGGAGCGTCATTGTCCTGCTCAATCTGAGCTTCGGTCTTTTTGCCAATATCGTCTGGTAACTTGGCGTTCAAAATGTTCGCCTGTCCCATCATTGATACGGGCAATACGCCCAACAATCCGATTATAAATACATTTTTCCAATTCATGATCACTTCTATACTTTATTAGTTTGTAAGCTCAACCACAACCGGAGATACTTTCTTCAACTTGTAGCTCTTGTTGTTGGTGATATAGGCTTGGATATCGAAAATCTGAACCGCATCGCCTCGTTGTGCCCTTTGCAAGGCAGACTTGGCACGGTTGTCCAATTTGTTTCCATTTACAACCACGGTAGGCTGACCAGGCACTTTGAACTTGAACTGCCCAACGGCAAGGTTCAAATCAAAATCGAAGTCTTCCAACATGGCACCAATGGTAGAGATCTCAAGATTCTTTCTTGGCATCTTAACGCTACCAGACTCTCCACGAACCGTACCACCGGGTCTTGGAATATCCTTGATACGGAACTCAGACTTGGTAGAGATACCTTTACCATCAGGCAATGTTCCTGAAGCGGTAATGGTAACGGACCTACCTGTACCTGGGTTCATAACGTACTGGCTACCACTTCTTCTGGTCAAACCAGCAGCGGATGCAGATACCTTATTATCTGGAATACCAGGAATGGAGATGGTCATTGGGTTGGCAACACCTCGATACACCACGTTCATCTTATCTGCAGAGATAACTGCAGCATTAGGCATGGAAATGGTCGCAAAGGTATTGTTCACCTCAACGGGCACTTCTTTTCCATCCTGCATGAAGTACATGGTTCCTTTAATGGTGTGGTCACCTGGGGTACCGGCACTGATCAACATTTTAATACCTCCAGCTTCCAAAGCGTAGTCTTTACCTTCGGCCAAAGTTCTACCATCCAACGTCAACTCTGCTTTAACAGGGGTTGATGTCTTATCGGTTTTACTTACAATGATCTTACCATCATACTTTTCACCAGAGTAGTAGGCCGTTTTAGGGGCCGCCAAAGAACTGGCAAAATTGGTCAAGGATACGGCAGCGGTCAAGTTACCTTCCAAAAGGTTTTTCAATACCTCTTGCTCAGTAGTCTTGATATCGGCCTGCAATTGGGTCAACTTGGTCAAAGAGGCCACCAATGGGAACCCTTCATAGTGATAGTTGATCCAATCTTGACGTGTACCGTCCCTTTTCTCTACCTTACCATCGGCGTCACCAGTTGCAAAACGGGTCTTTACAGCTTCTTTAACAGCGGTAAACTTCCCTTCGGGCAATGTATTGACAACACCTTCACGGTAATCGTTGATCTGCTTCATGAACTCTTTTCCTTCAGGGCCTAGGTTATCTCCCTGGAAAAACTTCTGGTCCAAATAGTCAGATTTGTCCATGACCACATAGTCTTTGGGATCTTCAAGATCCTTGGTCATTTCTTGTTTCAATCCTTCCAGATAGGTATAATACTTATCGGAAAGTTCTTTGATTTGCTGAGCATTTTGGTACAATGTTCCGTACTCTGCCTCATTCTCTTCAGCTTTGGTTCCCAAGCTTGCCAAGAAATCGGAATTACTGGAGTCCATTCTAGTGTTGGAAGTTTCCAGCTTTTCGTTCATTAGTCCGAAAGCGGCAAGTACTTCCTTGCTCATATTAAGTGCCAACATCGCGATGAAGATCAAGTACATAAGGTTGATCATCTTCTGACGTGGTGTTTGTTTTCCTGATGCCATGTTTATCTAATTAGAATTATAAATTAATTTGATTTGGGGTTTGATATCATTTAATCGATATCCTAATTAGTTCTTGCTACCCATGGCGGAAAGCATACCTCCATAAACTCCATTCAAGGAGGAAAGGTTCGTGGCCAAAGACTCCATTTGGTCTTTCAAGGCTCCTGCATTCTGCACAACTTCCTCGTTGATGGAAGCTTGTCTGCTGGCGCTTTCCAACTGTACTTTGTACAAGCTGTTCAAAGACTCCATTTGGGCAGCGGCGTGGGACAATTCCTCAGAATACTTTTTAGTGTGTTGGATAGCATCTGTGGTTGGAGTGATATTCTTGGCAGCACCTTCAAAACTCTTGATGCTCTCACCCAAGTTGGAGAAAAGCTCAGAATCAATCTTGGCCTCCTTAAGAAGGTCATCCAATTTTCTGGAAAGAAGTCCTTCAGCTTCCTGGGCTTCTTTGGCGTCCTGTTTTTTGGAAGCACTCTGTTGACCACCGGCCAATTCTGGGTACACCAAGGACCAATCGTATTCGTCATCCACAGGTTCAAATGCAGAGATAGCGAAGATCAATGCTTCAGTAATAAGACCTACCGCAAGAAGAAGTCCACCTGTAAGGGGTCCAAACTCCCAGTGAAGGATCTTGAACAATGCACCAATGATTACCACCGATGCTCCAAGCCCGTAGGCCATGTTAAACAGCTTTTTTGTTGATTTTGACTGTGCCATAATTCTAGTTTTAATTAAGTTATATAAATAAGTATTTGGTTACTGGTTTATTTATATAATGTTCTCTCTAATTCTTAATTGTTATAATCCGCTTCTGCTTCCGTTGGTGGAATCCTCTTCACCCATATAGTCCTGTACGGTCCTGAAACCGATGTAACTTCTGGCGGAATCCTGATATTCATAATCCCTGGTACTCACCTGAAGGAAGTATGCCACATCCTTCCAAGATCCACCGCGGATCACTTTTCTTTGGTTTTGTCCAGAACCTACGTTGGGGTTCATGGTGGACAGGTATTCATAAGCGCCTTGATCAAAGCTGGAGCTGGTCCATTCCGATACGTTACCCGCCATATTGTACAGGTTGTACTCGTTGGGCTCAAACGATTTGGCCTCTACGGTATACAAAGCGGCATCTGCTGCATAATCTCCACGCTGTGGCTTAAAGTTAGCCATAAAACAACCGGTATCACTGATTACATAAGGACCACCCCAAGGGTAAGTACCTCCTTCAATGCCACCACGGGCAGCATATTCCCACTCGGCTTCGGTAGGCAATCTGAACTGGTTCACAAATTGTCTTCCACGAGACTTTTGATCATCGTTCTTGAATTTGGTCCTCCAGTTACAGAACGCTTTGGCCTGCATCCAGTTTACCCCAACCACAGGGTAATCACTATAGGCATCGTGCCAGAAGTAATCGTTGTGCATGGGCTCATTATAGGAATATTCAAAATCCCTGATCCACACGGTGGTATCTGGATAAATCTCCAACTCCTCATGCTGGATAAACTCTTTTCTGCTACCAGCACGGGCTCGTGCGGCAGCCTCAATATCCATCCAGCTGTACTTATATTTTAGTTTGGTAACATCAATAGATCGTAGACCGTTGTAGCTTTCCTCTTCTGAAAGATAAATGGAATCCATTACCTCGGCATAGTATTCATCTGGATACTCGGAAGTATCCCATACCAAATCCACATCTTTGTTCAAACCACGTCCCTCATATCCGGTTTCCCCCAGACCTGCGTAGTTGTCCAACATATACTTGTCATAGACCGAAAGTTCGGTAGTGTCCGTATCCTTAAAAGCATACTCTCCAATACCTTCATCTTCTGGGCTAATCCCCAACTCATCTGCCAAGATGGCCAATCTGGTCCGTACAATGGAATCCTTTACCCACTCCACAAACTGACGGTACTCACTATTGGTGATCTCCGTATCGTCCATATAAAAAGAACGTACGGTAACCGTTCTTGTGGGAGCATTCAATACTTTGGCCTGGTCTTCCTCGGCTTTACCCATAACAAAGGCACCTCGTGGAATCAGTTCCATTCCATAGGGTTTCTCGGGATGCCATTTCTTTCCAGGGGCCCCAACTAGTTCACCTTTCGACCTCGATTTAGAGCCGCAACTGCTAAGCAAAAAAACAAGTGCTATAGATGAAATGAATAGCTTTCTCATACTTTAGGTTAAATTTTCGATTCAAGATTATAAACGGTGCAACACAAATTCATTACTCTCAAAACTATTTTTTGAATAATTTATTGTGTAAGAACAATCAATGCTTAAAAATTAATTTGTTTAGTTAAGGCCCTTTCTATAGGCCTTGAACCACCTTTCTGGAATGTTCTGGTTGCAAGCATCCAAATAGTCCCCTTCGGTGCAAGGTAATAACGCCACCGAATTTGTTTTATTATGTTGGGGTAAAATTGATGGAACTTCAACCCACCAACGTTCGGTAACGTGGCTTTTGTAAAAGACCAGTTCCTCGGTATCCGTGGGCACGGTAAACTTGGTGAAGTCCTCACTTTTGGATGTGGGTTTTTCTTGAATCCTAAAACTCAACCCCTCTATAAAGTACCATACGATCTGGGCAATCATTTGAAAGGCCTGGTACGAGTTTTCCCCTTCGTAGATACCGAACAGGGATACACGATCACTGATACCGGCATAACGGGCAATGGCACAGATTTCCCTTCCTGTAAAACCATTGGGGGAAAAGTTTTTGTGCGAACCCATCTCGGCCGCCCTAATGGCGCGCAGGTCCAAACTTACAATGTCACTGCTTCGTAGAACAGGTTCGGCCAATTCAATGTTGGAGGCTATTTCCCCCAACCGATAGGCATCAAAGAACAAGCGCTCCATAAGATCAATTTCCTCTTGCGCATTGAAATAGCTTTGGTATCCTATGTTGGAAAAATTGAAAAGATTATTGGGCTTGTCCGTGATGATACGGCTCATATAGGAATGGGAGGAAATCAATTCCTCATCCTCCCCAAAATCAAAACGGCTATCTATGGAGACCAGGTTCACCATATCCCTGATCTTGTCAAAAGCCCTGTATGTGGGCAGGGTAATATCTTGGGTATATCCTATTATAATAGGTATGATGTTTTCTTCCAGCAGTCCGGCCGCGATTTCTTTGACCACAAAATAGGTGTCCTCAACGGTCTCACCCTCCTCCACATCCCCAATATCGATGATGGTGGAGTTCCAATTGCCCATCATAAGTCGGTACAATTGAATCCGGATTTCTTCCAAATCCAATTTTTCCGTTTTCTTCTCAAAGGCATTTCTGGATTCCTTTACTCCGAATATGGCCACATCGGCGTGGGCAAAGACGGGAAGCCCGTCCTTTTCGGTATGCATATGGATATTCTTTCCCAGTGCCTGTGGTGGCAACAATTCGGAAAATGCCAATACCTTGTCCTTGACGGGGACCAAAAAATCGAATGCCATATTATTTTTTCGCTTTTGCTTTGGCTTTTTTCTTAGGTGATTTCTTTTCCAAAAGGGCTTGTGCCTCTTCCAAGGAAATTTTTGTGGCATCCACATCCTTGGCGAGTTCCACTTTGATTCTTCCCTTTATGATATTATGCCTTCCCCATCGGGCTTTTTCTATGCGTATTTTTTCCTCTGGCCATTCTTGTACCAGCTTTTCGGCCTCCTTTTTCTTTTTATCCTCGATGAGTTGTTCAATATCGGATTGGGAAAGATTGTCAAAATCGTATTTTTTGTTCACATTGATGAACATCCCATCCCATTTGATGAAAGGTCCAAACCTTCCCGTACCTTTAGTCACCTCTTTACCTTCATAGTTGGCAATCGGGGCATCGGCTTTTTCCTTTTCCTTGATCAATTCTATGGCGCGGTCCAAATCCACATCAAAAGCACTTTCGCCTTGGGCAAGGGAAATGAATTTTTTTCCAAAACGTACATAAGGTCCATATCTACCTACATTGGCTTCAATTTCCTCTCCTTTATATTCCCCTAATTTTCGCGGTAATTCAAAAAGCTCCATGGCTTCCTCAAAAGTAATGGTGCCTATGGACTGTTCGGGCAAAAGGCTCGCGAACAAAGGTTTCTCTTCTTCATCCACGGTTCCAATTTGGACCATGGGACCAAAACGTCCCAATCTGGCTGCTACTTGCCGTCCTGTTTTTGGGTCGGTACCCAAAACACGTTCCCCACTGGCACGTTCCGCATTTTCCTCAACCTCAAGTACATTGGGATGAAAATCCTTGTAGAAGGTTTTCATCATTTCTTGCCAATCCTCTTCCCCTGCGGCGATCTCATCAAAATCTTCCTCTACTTGGGCGGTAAAATTATAGTCGAGAATCTTGGTAAAATGGTCCACCAAGAAATCATTAACGATCATTCCGATATCCGTTGGCACCAATTTTCCCTTATCGGAGCCCACCATTTCAGAAAGTCCTTTTTCGGAAATATTCCCTTCCTCAAGGACCAACTGTACATATTTGCGTTCTGAACCTTCCACGGTTCCTTTTTCCACATAACCCCTATTCTGTATGGTGGAAATGGTAGGGGCATAGGTTGATGGTCTTCCTATACCCAATTCTTCGAGTTTCTTCACCAATGAGGCTTCCGTATAGCGATAAGGCGCCCTTGTAAAACGCTCTGTGGCCGATATAAAAACATTCTGAAGGGCCTCACCGACCTGCATGGCCGGAAGCATGCCTTCCTGTTCCTCGGTCAAATCCTCTTCATCGGTACTTTCCAAGTATACTTTTAGGAATCCATCAAATTTGACCACTTCTCCATTGGCCGTGAATTCTTCGCTATGCGAATTGGCCTTGATCTTTACATTGGTACGCTCCAATTGGGCATCGCTCATTTGGGAGGCCAAGGTACGTTTCCAAATAAGTTCGTAGAGTTTGGCCTGATCCCTTTCCAGGGAGGGCGACTGTAATTTCATATCCGTGGGGCGAACGGCTTCGTGCGCTTCCTGTGCCCCTTTGGATTTCCCGGTAAAGTTCCGTACTTGACTGTAGTTCTCCCCATAGTTCTGAACGATGGCCTCCTTGGCGGCACTCAATGCTTCGTTGGATAGGTTCACACTGTCCGTTCTCATATAAGTAATAAGTCCGGCCTCATATAGTCGTTGGGCCACTTGCATGGTCCTACTCACCGAAAAGTAGAGTTTTCTGGATGCTTCCTGCTGAAGTGTGGAAGTGGTGAACGGGGGTGCCGGGGATTTTTTCGCCGGTTTTTTATCCAGATTCGCCACCGAAAAATCGGCTCCTATGTTTTGCTCCAGAAAAGTGGCCGCAGCCTCTTTGGTAGGAAAGGTTTTGTTGAGTTTGGAAGAAAATACACTCCCATTTGCAGTCTTAAAATCGGCCCTGATCCTGAACGATGCCTCGGGGGTGAACCCTTCAATTTCACGTTCCCGCTCCACAATCAAACGAACGGCTACGGATTGCACCCGTCCTGCAGAAAGTCCCGGTTTGATTTTTTTCCAAAGTACCGGGGAAAGCTCATAACCCACCAAACGGTCCAAGACCCTACGGGCCTGTTGCGCATTCACCAAGTTATAGTTGATGTCCCGGGGATTTTCAATGGCTTTTTGGATGGCCGATTTGGTAATGGAATTGAAAACAATGCGCTTAGTCTTGTCCTTGTCCAATTTCAGCTCTTCTGCCAAGTGCCAAGAAATGGCCTCTCCCTCTCGGTCCTCATCACTGGCCAACCAGATGGTTTCCGCCTTTTTAGCCAAGTCCCTCAGCTTTTTTACCAAGGCCCTCTTCTCCTTGTCTACGGTATATTTTGGCTTAAAATCGTTTTCTACGTCTACACCAAGTTCCTTGGAGGGCAAATCCGCGATATGCCCAAAACTGGATTCAACTTGAAACTCTTTTCCTAAAAAACGTTCTATGGTCTTAGCCTTTGCGGGGGACTCAACAATCACTAAATTCTTTGGCATGCACTGGGTTTTGTGGTAACAAAAGTATATCAAAATTTCGATTTTGAATTTTTTCCAAACTTTTGGGCAAAAAAATATCCCGTGGAAAACGGGATATTCAAGTGTAACATGATGTGTTTTTTAGTTAAGCCCTATCTGGCTGATGAGCTTTATTCCATCCTCCAAATACTCATATTGATACAGCACCTCATCGCCCACCATAATCAAATGATCTTCCAAGGGAATAACATCAAACGTAACAATATCTTCAAAATGATTTAACTCCTGAAGGTCATTGATATCGGTCTTGTCATATATCTTAAGACCAGCATCCCCATCACAGATAAAAAGTTTTTCATCCTTGATTCCCAACCCATAAGGTCCCTCCATGGAATAGATAATGGCCAACTCGGGGTTTTCAATATTGGAAATATCCACTATGTACAACCCACTTTCCGTAGCTCCACACCAATTGCCGCCCCGCAAAGTAACATAGGCGTAGTCCCCATCCACCACTACTGGGTCGCAAGCGGTACCATGCTCAAATTCAGAAACAAAAGTAGGTTCCGCAGGATTGGTAATGTCATAAATGTACATCCCTCTCATACTGCCCAAAAACAGATGGTTGTCCTTGTTGAAAATGGTCTCGATATCGAATCCAGCATAGACATCTTCCTTCTCTTCCGGATTGTCCAAATCGGAAATATTAAAAATATTGATGTTATGGCTGTCCACCGCATAGAGGTAATCGTCCACAATCTTAAACCGGGCCAAAGAACCGCCTTGCCCAGTTCCTCCCCCTGCATCAGTGGCCATGTTGGCATCTTCAGCGAAGGCAATCATATAATTTCCGAAACGGGTCTGGTATTCCTTTTCGGTAAGGCGCTCTGAAACCACTTCCCAGCCAACAAGAATTCCATCCCCAATATTGTTAAACTCATCATATTCCACTACATCCGCTTCAAATGGAAAGAAACCCTGATTGTTGTTCAATACATTTTTCAATCGGGCCACCTGATTGATAGTATTGATGTCCGAGATATCAAGAACCACCAAATCCATAAGACTGTCCGCATACAGATAATCGTCCTTGATGGAGATATCCACATTTCCAATAATTCTGATGAAACCAATTTTTACGGGTTGCTGTGGATTGGCATTGTTGATCACATGAATGCCCTGATACTTGTCATTGACAAAAATGTAGTCTTTATAGGTATATATCTTTCCAGATTCTTCAATGGGGCGTGGTGCTATCACATCCACACTTTCAGAGAATTCGGCCTGGCTCATCACAATGGGTTTGGCCACCAAGTACTCGGTATACTCGCCTTTAGGTTCATCGTCGTCACAGGAAACAAAAAGCAATAGGGTCAAGGAAAATAGGAATAGAATTTTCTTTTTCATTGGGTGTTGTTTTTTATTACCCTAGATGAAACCCTAAAAAGAAAGTTGCGCAAATTTTACCTTAAACTTCCATATCATCTTGAAAACCAACGGTATTCTTATAGATAAAATAGACAGGTATCTTACTCAACATGGCCGTGAAAAATACTCCCACGAAGCACAGTATCACTCCCAACTGGGCTACCAAACTTGTTACCAAGAGCAAGGCAATGATGATTCCCCAGTTTTTATTTCCCAAGGCAAATCCTGCCTTTGCCATCTCCATTCCCGTTAAATCTTCACCAAAAGCCAAAAAAGCGGGGAAGAGCGACATGGGAACAATCAAATAAATGATTCCCAATCCGCAGGTGAGCATCGCCAAAAAAACCAATCCCAGCATGATAAGGGATAGCATCAGTGCTTTCCCCAAATACGGTTTCTTCAAATAGAAAAAGTAAGCATCCTTTTCTACTTCCCCAAGATCGTTCTGCTTGCATATCCGCAGAAAGGCCGCATTCAAGCAAAGACCTATGGTCATTACCGCAAGGAAGAAAAAGGGCATCAACAAAAACATAAAAATCAAGGCTCCTGGAGGCGCCTGTCCATTTTCAAAGGATGCGGGATCGGTTATGCCATAAGCAATCAAGGGACTGTACAGGACAATATAAAAGGGTAGGATGGAAACAAAAGTCAGGAGCAAGGTAATAAATCCTTGAAGCCATACCTTTTTAAAGAGTTCAATGGTTGCATTGAATATGCTTCCAAAATCCAAGGAATTGCTTTGTTCGATGCGTTGGGATAAATCAGTAAAGTTCATAATACAAATGATTTGGGCAAACCCTACATCAACATTAACCAAAAAAACCTAATGGATCATTAAAAAACACTGCCAAATTGTCACTAAAATGGAATAAGCACTATCTTTGCAGCCCATTGTAGCTATATGATCAAGGACGAAAGCGTAGAGAAAATTATAGACGAAAGCCAGCAGGGAAGCACCTTGGCTCTAGAGAACAACGAAAAGAACTCCCGTAAACTTTATATAGAAAGTTATGGGTGCCAGATGAACTTTTCGGATAGTGAAATCGTGGCCTCTATTTTGGCCAAGGAAGGTTTCAATACCACCCAGAAGCTTGAGGAAGCCGACTTGGTACTCGTTAACACCTGTTCCATCCGTGAAAAGGCAGAGCAGACCGTGCGCAAAAGACTGGAAAAGTTCAATGCCGTAAAAAGGACCAACCCCGGAATGAAAGTAGGGGTTTTGGGCTGTATGGCCGAACGTTTGAAAAGCAAATTCCTTGAAGAGGAAAAAATTGTGGATATGGTAGTGGGACCCGATGCCTACAAGGATCTTCCCAACCTTATCCAAGAAATTGACGAAGGCCGCAATGCGGTAAACGTTATCCTATCCAAGGATGAAACCTATGGCGATGTGGCGCCGGTCCGTTTGAACTCCAATGGTATCAGCGCCTTTGTATCCATTACCCGAGGCTGCGACAATATGTGCACCTTCTGTGTGGTTCCGTTTACCCGAGGACGGGAACGTAGTCGTGACCCCCAGTCCATTTTGGAAGAAGTGAACGATCTTTGGGAAAGAGGCTTTAGGGAAATTACCCTTTTGGGCCAAAATGTGGACAGCTACCTTTGGTATGGTGGCGGACTCAAAAAAGATTTTGATAAGGCTTCCGAGATGCAGAAGGCCACTTCAGTGAATTTTGCCAAACTTTTGGAGCTTGTAGCCTTGGCCCAACCTAAAATGCGCATCCGTTTTTCCACATCCAATCCGCAGGACATGACCTTGGATGTGATCGAGGCCATGGCCAAATATGAAAATATCTGCAAGTATATCCATCTACCTGTACAGAGTGGCAGCAACCGCATTTTAAAGGAGATGAACCGCCTGCATACCCGGGAGGAATATTTTGAGCTTATTGACAATATTAAAAATATCATCCCCGATTGTGCCATTAGTCAGGATATGATCACCGGTTTCCCAACAGAGACCGAAGCGGACCATCAAGATACCTTGAGCCTCATGGAGTATGTGAAATATGACTTTGGGTTCATGTTTGCCTATTCTGAAAGGCCCGGAACCTTGGCCGAAAGAAAGATGGAGGACGATATTCCTGAAGCCGTCAAGAAAAGACGCCTTACGGAAATCATCGAAATACAACAAAAACACAGTCTGTACCGCACCCAGCAACATGTGGGCAAAATAGAGGAAGTCCTTATTGAAGGGCCCTCCAAAAAATCCGATGCCCACTGGATGGGCCGGAATTCGCAAAATACGGTGGTGGTCTTTCCAAAGGAAAACTATCAGGTGGGTGAGTTTGTGAACGTAAAAATCAATGATTGTACCTCTGCCACTCTCATCGGCGAGGCTTTGGAATACTCAAAGAACAACTAATATATGGAGAATGTTCAATCCATTAAACAACGGTTTGAGCTCATTGGCAATGATGTCAAGCTCAACCGTGCCATAGAAAAGGCCATCCAAGTAGCCCCCACGGACATCTCGGTTTTGGTGACCGGCGAAAGTGGGGTGGGAAAAGAGGCCATTCCCAAGATCATCCATTCCCTATCGCACCGCAAACACGCCAAATATATTGCCGTAAACTGTGGGGCCATTCCGGAAGGGACCATAGACAGTGAATTGTTTGGCCACGAGAAAGGGGCCTTTACCGGAGCCACCCAGACCCGAAGCGGATATTTTGAGGTAGCCGATGGTGGAACCATTTTCTTGGACGAGGTGGGTGAACTTCCCCTTACCACCCAGGTGCGGTTGCTCCGTGTTTTGGAAAATGGTGAGTTTTTAAAAGTAGGATCTTCCCAAGTCCAAAAAACGGATGTTAGAATTGTGGCCGCTACCAACATCAATATGTTCGAGGCCATTAAAAAGGAAAAGTTCCGGGAAGACCTTTATTACAGGTTGAGCACCGTGGAAATTGGTATCCCTCCCCTTCGGGAACGCAGGGACGATATCCATTTGTTGTTCAGGAAGTTTGCTTCGGATTTTGGACAGAAGTACAAAATGCCCACCATCCGACTGGAGGATGATGCGGTTCAATTATTATTGAAATACCGTTGGCCGGGCAACATTAGGCAATTGCGGAACATAGCGGAACAGATTTCGGTGCTTGAGGAAGACAGGAACATTTCTGCGGCAACCTTGAACAGCTATCTGCCCAATTCAACTGGATCCAATCTACCGGCAGTGGTAGGGCAGACCAAAAAGGAAAGCGACTTCAGCAACGAGCGGGAAATCTTGTACAAGGTCTTGTTCGATATGAAAAGTGACCTCAACGATTTAAAAAAATTGACCTTGGAACTGTTGAAGAACGACAATTCCGAAAAGGTACAGGAGGAAAATGAGACCTTGATCCGTAAAATTTACGGAGGCAAGGAAGAAGAGTTTGAGCAGGAAGAAGAGTCCATGGCCGAGGTACTGCACTTGCCGGAACCCGTAGTGGAAAACCCGGTGGTCGTGTCCCAGCCCCAAGAAGACCGGTACCATTTTGCCGAGGAGATCCAAGAGGAAGAAACCCTATCTTTACAGGAAAAGGAAATAGAGCTGATCAAAAAATCCTTGGAACGCAATCGAGGAAAACGCAAGGCCGCCGCAACCGAATTGGGCATTTCGGAACGGACTTTGTATCGAAAAATAAAACAATACGATCTGTAATGGGATTTATGAAAAAAAATGGTTTTAAAGTTGGGCTTTTAGGGTTGATCATCAGCTTTTATAGTTGTGGGGCCTATAATTTTTCAGGAGCGGATATAGGAACGGCCACCAGTTTTCAAGTCAATTTTTTCCAGAATTATGCCGACCAAAGCCCTGGTTCTACCATTGTGCCCGGTTTGGATCGCGATTTTACCTTGGCTCTACAGGACATGATCAACAACCTCACAAGTCTATCGCTCACGGGAAGCAATGGAGATTTATTATACGAAGGTGAAATTGTGGAATACAAGGTCATTCCCATGACGGCAACCTCGGACCAAAGAACGGCTCAAAACCGATTGACCATGAGCGTGAATGTTCGGTTTTACAATACCACAAAGGATGACTCAGATTTTGAACGACGATTTTCCTTTTTCTATGATTTTGATGCAGCGGCTTCTTTGACGTCAATCCAAGCAGCAGCGCACGAGGAAATTTTTGAACGCCTTACCCAGGACATTTTCAACGCGTCCTTAGGAAATTGGTAATGACTATGAACGTATCGGATTTTATACATATTCTTCAAAAATCGAACACGATCCTGTCCCCAAAGCAGACCAGGGAGCTGGAAGACATTATTGAGGAGTATCCCTATTTTCAAGCCGCACGGGCACTGCACTTGAAGGGGCTTAAAAATCTGGACAGCTACAAATACAATGGGGCCCTAAAAGTGGCCGCGGCCCATACGGCGGACCGTGAGGTGTTGTTCGATTACATTACATCCCAAGAATTTGTACAGAACAATATTGCCGACACCATTGCCGGAAGAGGAAGTAAACTGGAAGATCAAAATGCCGTTTCAGAGGAAATTGAACCCAGTGAGACCGTAAAAGCCATGCTGGTGGATGCCGAAGAAGTGGCTTTGCCCCAAAACCTTCAGGATGCCGAACAAATATTGAATCCGGCCCTGTTCAAATCCAAAACCCCCGAAGATTCCGTTTCAGAGGAAAACAAAGAGGAAGAACCCACTCCAGAAGCCGAACTGCAATTGGGCAAGCCCATTCCCTTTACCAAAAAAGAAAAGCATTCCTTTACCGAATGGCTCAAACTCACTTCCAAACATGAAGCGGAGGAGCCCCAAGAGACACAGGAGGTCATGGAGGAGTTGGAGAAAAAGAAAAAATTTGAGCTCTTGGACAAGTTTATCGAAAACAATCCCAAAATTGTCCCTACAGAAAATGCCAATGCCAAGGTGAACATCAAGGAGTCCACCAAGTTCGATAAAAACGAGCTTATGACAGAGACCTTGGCCAAGGTCTATCTGGAACAAAAGAAGTACAAAAAGGCCATTCAGTCCTTTAAAATATTGAGTTTGAAATATCCAGAAAAAAGTGGTTTCTTTGCAGACCAAATTCGGGCGGTGAAGAAGCTGCAGAAAGAAAAAGAATAATATACAATGAGCACGTTTTCCATTTTTTTGATATTGATCATTATCGTGTGCCTTTTGTTGGTCTTGGTCATCATGGTCCAAAACCCTAAAGGTGGTGGGTTGTCCTCCTCTTTTGGAGGTGGCGGAAACCAAGTTGTTGGTGGTGTAAAAAAGACAGGGGACTTTTTGGATAAAAGTACTTGGACTTTGGCCACTTTGTTGATTGTTTTGATTTTGCTTTCCAACGTTTCCCTAAAGGGAAGCTACAGCCAAGCAGATTCCAAATTATTGCAAGGTGATGGTACGGAAACAGCTGTTCCGGAAGCGCTTCCTGAAGAAGTTCCAGAGCAGGTTCCTGCGGCAGATACCACAAATCCCGCTGACACGATCAACTAAGAACAATGACAACAGATACAAAAATGCCAGCTTGAATGACAAGCTGGCATTTTTGTTTTCCATAATGTCAGTTTTTGGGCAATGGCATAATTTCTGCCCCAATATTTCGAGAATTTTAAAAACAAATACCTAAAAAGTAAAAATATGGCTAAAGTAAGCATCAAACCATTGGCGGATCGGGTCTTGATCGAGCCTCTTCAGGCTGAGACCAAAACTGCCTCCGGTATCATCATCCCGGACAATGCAAAGGAAAAACCCCAAAAAGGCAATGTAGTTGCCGTTGGACCTGGTACCAAGGATGAAAAAGTGACCGTAAAGGTTGGAGATACCGTACTCTATGGAAAATATGCCGGAACCGAACTTAAATTGGACGGAACGGATTATTTGATCATGCGCGAGAGTGATATTTTGGCAATTGTTTAATTAAAAATCAACTAAAAAGAAATGGCAAAAGACATTAAGTTTGATATAGATGCACGGGACGGCCTGAAACGAGGCGTTGATAAATTGGCCGAAGCCGTAAAAGTAACCTTGGGTCCCAAGGGAAGAAACGTGATCATCAGTAAATCCTTTGGCGCTCCCCAAGTGACCAAGGATGGTGTATCCGTTGCAAAAGAAATTGAATTGGAGGATGCCCTAGAAGATATGGGTGCCCAAATGGTGAAGGAAGTTGCTTCCAAAACCAATGACCAAGCCGGTGATGGTACCACTACCGCAACTGTTTTGGCACAAGCAATTGTAAAAGAAGGTTTGAAAAACGTTGCTGCAGGTGCCAATCCCATGGATTTGAAACGCGGTATTGACAAAGCTGTTGAAGCTTTGGTGGCCGATTTGGAAAAACAAGCCAAAAAAGTAGGTAGCGATACAGACAAAATAAAGCAGGTTGCCGCTATTTCTTCCAACAATGACGACACCATTGGTGACCTTATCGCCACTGCCTTTGAAAAAGTAGGTAAAGAAGGTGTCATCACCGTAGAAGAAGCCAAAGGTACCGATACTTACGTAGATGTTGTGGAAGGAATGCAGTTCGACAGAGGATATCTTTCTCCTTACTTCGTGACCGACACTGACAAAATGATTGCCGATTTGGAGAGTCCTTACATTCTTCTTTTCGATAAAAAAATCTCCAACCTACAGGAAATCCTTCCTATTCTTGAGCCCGTTGCGCAGTCAGGAAGACCGTTGTTGATCATCGCAGAGGATGTTGAAGGACAAGCTTTGGCCACTTTGGTAGTGAACAAATTGAGAGGTGGTCTTAAAATTGCCGCTGTGAAGGCTCCCGGATTCGGGGACAGAAGAAAAGCCATGTTGGAAGACATCGCTATCTTGACCGGAGGTACCGTTATCTCTGAAGAAAGAGGTTTCTCTTTGGAAAATGCTTCTTTGGATATGTTGGGTACTGCCGAGACCGTAACCATCGATAAGGACAATACCACTATCGTAAACGGTTCAGGAAAAGCGACTGACATCAAAGCCAGAGTAAACCAGATCAAGGCTCAAATCGAGACTACAACCTCAGATTACGACAAGGAAAAATTGCAAGAGCGTTTGGCCAAATTGGCTGGTGGTGTTGCGGTATTGTACGTAGGTGCTGCCTCTGAAGTGGAAATGAAAGAGAAGAAAGACCGTGTGGACGATGCTTTGCATGCTACCCGCGCCGCTGTGGAAGAAGGCATTGTTGCCGGAGGTGGTGTTGCTTTGGTTCGCGCCAAGAAAGTCCTTGAGAAATTGGAAACCGAATCTTTGGATGAAACCACTGGGGTTCAGATCGTGGCCAAGGCCATTGAAGCTCCATTGCGTACCATCGTTGAAAACGCTGGAGGCGAAGGCTCTGTTGTAATCTCCAAGGTTTTGGAAGGTAAGAAGGACTTTGGTTACGATGCCAAGGCCGATCAATATGTTGACATGTTGAAAGCTGGAATCATCGATCCCAAGAAAGTGACCCGTATCGCTTTGGAAAATGCCGCTTCGGTTGCAGGTATGATCTTGACCACTGAGTGCGCATTGACCGACATCAAGGAAGATACTCCTGCCGGACCTCCAATGGGTGGTGGCGGAATGCCAGGAATGATGTAATATCCTTTCGGGATTTAAAATAGGAACGCCCTGATGAAAATCAGGGCGTTTTCTTTTTTTCAGTTATGGCCCTTTGGGCCAAAAAACCACAAGTTACTTCTTCTTACCAGTAGCTTGGGTAGTCTTCTTGGCATTGCTTTTTACAGCTTTGGCAGGAGATGACTTTCCAGTTGACTTCGCTTGTTTCATGAGTCAATAAATTAAAAACTGAAGTAAATGTATATCAGTTTTCAATTCAATGATTTTTATTGGCTAAATATTAACTAAACTGGAAATAAAATATTTTTTATAGTTTGATTATCAGTTTATTACACCCACTACACTTCCGCATTTCAACATGGCTTCACCGTAATAGGGATTTTTGATTTCGGCATCTAAACTCAGCCAATTTGCCCCGTTGTTTTGATTGGCCATGGGACATTGTTGTACATATAGTTTTACATTCAACCCTTGCATTTGTTGCCCAACTTGAATCATATTTTGGGAAAGAAGAACAAATTCATCCCGTTGACCTTCCAAATCTCTTTTTGAAGCCATATCCTTAAATTGTATGGCCAATTGTGACATATGGCTCTTCCCCATACCATCCATTGGCAAGCCCGAAATGGTTGAGGCCATGCCCGCTCCTTTCTGGGCAAGTTTCTGGGTCTGCACCGGATCCGAAGCAACCAGAGCATCTTTTAACTCTAAATATACCTCTAGCAAATCTCCAAACGTATTTTGTGCCTCTTCGGAAAACTCCATTTTCATACCACCTCCCATGCTTGAATGATGATCTTGGTTCATTCCCATAGTTTTTCCCTCTTGGTTCATCATGGATTTTTTCCCTTGGAGCTGTGCAGCCGCATCCACGGTGAAGGCTCCCTTGACGACAACCTCCTCCCCTGAACTCAATCCAGCAGCTATCACATAATTGCCATTGACCAAATTTCCCAAGGTCACTTCGCGCATCTCAAAAATCCCTTCTTCGGAATTTGGCTTTATATAAACCACCGAACGTTCTCCGGTCCAAAGAACCGCGCTTTCCGGAACGGTAAGGGCTTCCGTTTTGGTATTATTCTCCAATTGGATTTCGGCCGTAACAAACATCCCTGGCTTCAGCAACCCTTTTCTGTTATCCAAATTCGCACGCACCTCAAGGGTCCTGGTGGAACTGTTCAACAAGGGATCCACAAAGGAAATCTTCGCATTAAAAGCTTCATTGGGGTACGACTTTGTCCGCACCGCAAGGCTTTGTCCTTTCTTAAGAAGTGACAATTGGTTCTCGTAGGCATCGAAAACGGCCCAAACCGAATTTAAGTTGGCCACTTTCACCAAAGGTGAGCCGGTGCTTACATAATCCCCTTCTTCGACCATGATTTCCGAAACCACTCCCGAAACATTGGCATATACCGGGAAATTTTCACGAACCTTTCCTGAGTTTTCAATTTCATTGATTTGATTTTCAGAAAGTTTCCAAAAGGCAAGCTTGTTTCGAACCGCGGCATAAAGCGCCGGTTGGGAAGCCTTCAAATTGGCCGCCGTAATCAATTCTTGTTGTGCAGCGACCAGCTCGGGAGAGTAAATAGTGGCCAGTTGTTGCCCCTTTCTCACCTCTTCGCCTTCAAAATTGATGTTGAGCCTTTCCATCCTCCCATTGAAGTAGGCAGATTGCACGGCATCCGCTTCTTGGTTGATAGCCACTTTTCCAGAGAGTTTCACACTGCCTTCCCCTGTCATCCCAGCCCCCACGGTCACGGTTTCCACACCAGCGAGCGCCATGGCATTATTGGACATTCTTATCTGTCCCATGGCGAGACCTTCACCTGAAGAGCTTGCCGGAATCAAATCCATACCACAGATAGGACAATCGCCAGGTTCCGGCTGCATGATCTGGGGATGCATGGAACAGGTCCACATTTGACCGGATGTCATTTCCTCGCTATGATCATGTCCATCGGCAGAACCTTCATCGCTAGCGTTTGAACCAAAAATCAGATATCCTAAAAGAAGTCCAACCACGGCTGCAACTGCAACAAATACACTATTCTTTTTCATGCTATTTATTTTTTTGTTTAACCACTTTTCGAACGGATGGGGAAGACGTGAACCAAAGTAAGAAACCACTCAATACCGTAATCAGTCCCAATAAAGAAAACCCCCTGAGCAACAGGGTATTAAAATCATCCCGACCTTGATAGTCCATGGTATGTGTCATCCATAAAAAATCAAACCAACGCCAATCCCTGTGCCGTACCGTTTGAAATGCCCCATTGTTGAGGGCCACATAAGCCTTTAATTCTTCAGAAGTCCCATACGAAATTTCATAAGCGG
Source organism: Flagellimonas olearia (assembly GCF_009184425.1). Taxonomy (GTDB): domain Bacteria; phylum Bacteroidota; class Bacteroidia; order Flavobacteriales; family Flavobacteriaceae; genus Flagellimonas; species Flagellimonas olearia. The sequence goes on from NZ_WELG01000002.1 coordinate 132,047, forward strand.
GCAAGGGTCTTCCTCGATACTCATGATGCGGCCCCACTTCATTGATCTGGACAATGGAACTGACCTTAAGGTCAGGGCGCATATGATCGGCCGCCACTTGTAAGGCCTCTTCTTCACTTACACTTTTCTTTTGTTCCCCGGTTTTGGCATTGAACAACTGTGCCCCATTGATCCAATAATAGGGTTGACCAGCAATCTCCAAAAGCTCCATGGATGCAATCCCGTTGACACCGTTTAGGCTATCCGTTCCCAAAAGATTGGAAAAAGATGTGATCTTGGGCGGCATTTGTTTGAAATGATCTCCATGGATTTCATCAATATCCGTCCAACTGAAATACATCCCACTGATCGTCCACATGAGGAATTGGATCCCCAAAAAGATACCCAAGTACCTGTGGGTCTTTCGAATTTTGATTGCTGTTTGTCGTTTTACCATTATTTAGTCGATTGATTTAGTTCGAAGTCTGAGTGCATTGGCAATGACCGATACGGAGCTAAAGCTCATGGCCAAGGCCGCTATCATGGGAGAGAGTAACAATCCAAAAAAAGGATAGAGCACTCCCGCAGCGATAGGAACCCCCAAGGTGTTATATACCAAGGCAAAGAACAGGTTTTGCTTGATATTGCCCATGACGGCACCACTCAGGTTGAATGCCTTGACAATACCATGCAAATCTCCTTTTACCAAGGTAATAGAGGCACTTTCCATAGCCACATCGGTACCTGTTCCCATGGCAATCCCAACATCACTTTTGGCCAATGCAGGAGCATCATTGATACCATCTCCGGCCATGGCCACCACCTTACCTTGGGATTGGAGTTCCGATACTTTTTTAAGTTTATCCTCGGGCAGCATACCCGCTTCAAAGTCGGACAAATGAAGTTCATTGGCCACGGCTTGGGCGGTATCCCGGTTGTCTCCCGTAAGCATGATCACACTCACCCCTTTATCCTGCAACGCCTTGATGGCCTTTGCACTGGTTTTCTTGATGCGATCGCCAATGACCACATAACACGCTGATTTTCCATCGATGGCCAAATAGGAAACGGTCTTTCCTTGCTGTTGATAGGTTTTTACCTCAGCTTCCATCTTTTCAGACACCTCTATGTCCATTTGCTGCATCATCTTACGGTTGCCCAAAGCGGTCTTCTTTCCATTTACGGTTCCTTGGACCCCTTTTCCGGTGACGGCTTCAAATCCATCAGCCTTTAAAAAATCAACTTTCTCTTCCCTTCCATAATTCACAGTAGCCTGTGCCAAGGGATGCTCGCTAAGGTTGTTCAAGGAAACCATGTATTGCAGAACCGTGTTCTCATCATTGTCGCCGAATGTTCCTACTTTTTCAACGGTGGGTTTCCCTTCGGTAATGGTACCGGTCTTGTCCACAATAAGCGTATCCACCTTGCTCATTTTTTCCAATGCTTCGGCATTTTTGATCAGCACCCCATGTTGGGCCCCTTTACCCACCCCTACCATAACGGACATGGGTGTGGCCAATCCAAGGGCACAGGGACAGGCAATGATCAATACGGCGATGGCATTGACCAACGCATATACATAGGCGGGCTCTGGTCCCCAAATGGCCCAAACACCAAATGTGACCACGGCTATGGCCACCACAATGGGCACAAAATATCCAGATACGGTATCTACCAATTTCTGGATAGGCGCCCTACTGCGACTGGCATCGTTCACCATTTTAATGATTTGGGACAATAGGGTGTCCGACCCCACTTTTTCGGTTTTCATTAAGAATGATGTGTTCCCGTTGATGGTACCACTGCTTACCTTATCTCCTTTTTCCTTGTTCACAGGAATGGGTTCACCCGTGATCATGGACTCGTCTATGGCCGTCTGACCTTCCATCACCATACCATCCACAGGAATCTTTTCACCGGGCTTTACCCTCAAAATATCCCCTAACTGAATGTCATCAATATGAACTTCCTCCTCTTCCCCGTTCACTACCCTGACCGCTTTGTTCGGGGCGAGCTTCAATAGTTCCTTTACGGCGGAATTGGTCTTACTATGGGCCCTAGCTTCCAATACCTGACCCAAAAGCACCAAGGTGAGAATTACTGTTGCAGCCTCAAAATAGACGTGTACCGTACCAGCTTCTGTTTTGAACTGTTCCGGGAAGAAATCCGGAAAAAGCATCCCAAAAACACTGAAAGTCCAAGCCACACCGGCACCAATACCTATGAGGGTGAACATGTTCAGGTTCCAGGTTTTGATACTTCTATAGGCCCGTTCAAAAAACATCCAAGTGGCGTAAAAGACCACGGGCAGGGACAGCGCAAACTGCACCCAGTTCCAATATTTTTGTGATAAAATGGTGTATAATGGATTGTTGGGCACCATTTCACTCATGGCGATCAAAAAAATAGGCAAGGTAAATGCCAAGGCCAGCCAGAATTTTTTGATCAATTTTTTATACGTTTTCTCCTCTGCTGAAAGATCTGGCTTTTTGGGGACCAAATCCATCCCACAGATAGGGCAGCTACCGGGTTCGTCCCGAACAATTTCCGGGTGCATGGGGCAGGTCCATTGTTCTGAGGAGGAAGCGGACAAATTCTGTTCCTCTACCAAATCCATTCCACAGACCGGACAATCACCAGGCTGGTCATAAGTTTTGTCCCCTTCGCAATGCATGGGGCAGTAAAAGACCCCTGTTCCATTTTTCACTGCGGGTTTTTCTTTTGGTTGGGGTGGATGGTGATGACCGGGCATATGGATACTGTACCTTCCCCCATCCTTTTCCAAGGCTTGTTGAAACCGTTCCAAGGGAATATGTTCCTTCATGGTAATAATGGCTTCGGCCTTTTCCAAATTGACCTCAGCGGAAATCACCCCGTCAACCTCGGAAAGGGTTTTTTCCACATGGCCCCTACATCCGTTGCAGGTCATTCCGTGTATGTGATAGGTGTGCTTCATTGTTTTTGTTTTTATGTCGAAACTACCGCATCCTCCGGTCAACTACTTTTACAATTTTGGTTAATTGTTATACAATTTGGTCCCAAGCCTTTCTGTCCCACTGCTGAAGTTTTTGATATTCCCCCATGGACATTCCGGTGATGGCCTTGAACTGCTTGGCCAAATGACTACCACTGGCATAGTTTAAATCATAGGCAATCTCCGAAAAGGTTTTGTTTCCCATTTGGATCTGTTCCTTGGCCTTTTCAATTTTGAGCCTGATGAAAAACTTTTCAATGGTCATCCCCTCGGTGGCGCTGAAAAGTTTGCTTAGCACCGAATATTCCTTTTTCATTTTGTCGGACAGATACTCCGAGAGATTCCGGTCCACCCCATGATTCAAAGCCATGAGTACATGCTTTTTGATTTCAGCAATGCGGGTGTCGTTTGGATTCTCGATCAGCTCAAACCCATTGCTGACCAAAATCTCCCGAATATCGTCCATGCGATGCGATGCATCATCCAAGAACTGGATTTCACCCAAATCCATTTTCACCACGACAATGTCCGCCTTTTGAAACTCGTCTTTCAAAACGCTCTTGCAGCGGTCGCACACCATATTTTTGACTTTAATGATCATACTCGATGTTAGTGGGTGGGTAAAGTTCTCGAAGCTTAATTATGGGTATGCCCGTCCTTCATGTGCTCCGTATTCAAAACATAGGTCATCCCACAAACCGGGCATTTCCCTTCTGTATCACTGCCACTGCCTTCGCAGTGCATAGGACATACATACGTGGATGTATACTCCTTGCCTTGCATATCCTTGGTTTCCATATCACCCATGTTATGATTTTCATGGTTCATGTTGTCCATATCATGCCCTTCATGCTCCATGGTCGCTTCGGTGGAAGTTTCCTTTGCCTCCTCTGTTTTTCCTTTACAAGATATGGTCAATACCAATGCTGATGCAAATGCGATTCCGATAATTGTTCTGATGTTTGTTCTCATTTTTATTGAAATTAAATTACTTGTTGATTACATAATTGATCAAGGCAGATTGCACATAGTACATCTGCACAGATTGTATTTGATTGAGTTGAAATTTTAATTGCAACTCTTGAATGTCCAGTACATCATTGAAATCAATGGTGCCTGTTTCATAATTTTTGATGAGGATTTCCTCGGCATCCTTGGCCTGATCCAGATTTTTAGCCTGGATGGTATAGGCAATCCGGGCCTCGTTGCGTTGCGAAAGTGCTTTGGCGAAAGTATTTTCCAATACATTCAACCGTTCTTGTTTTTGCAGCTCGATCTCTTGCTGACGCATTTGGTTTTGTTTGGTCACAGACTTGAACTTATTGTTGAAAATGGGAATGGAAAGGGTGACCATGGGCATTACAATGTCCTTGCCATTGTCGTTAAAGCTCATATCGGGCCGTTCCGAAACGGTTACATAGTCCAATCCAAATCCGAGACTTGGGGCATTCTCCTTTTGGTTGAGCAGTTCGGATTGCACCACGGATTCGTACAATTGGTCGTACTTGAGGAGTTCCGGGTTCAGGGTCAATGCTTCCTTTTCAAGAATGGGGTCTTCCTCCGGAATACCCATTTCATCTACCACCTCAATCGAAATGCTCTCATCCCGATTCAATAGGTTATTGAACACGGCCTGTTCCGCTAGGTATTGTTGCTGCAATACTTCTTTTTGTTGTTGAAGTTCGTTCTGTCTGATCTGGAGTTTAAGCACATCCACTGCCGAAGCCTTTCCCACTTCCACTGAGGTAAGGGCCAAGCGTTCATAGGTTTTGAGCAAAGCGATATTCTCATCGAGCTTACCTTGTGTTGCTTGCAGCGCATACAATCGGTAATAGGATTGGGCTACGGACAATGCCAATTTGCGTTTGGCTATGACAATTTCCACATACTCGGCCTCGGCCATGGAACTGGCGTAGTTTTCACGGGCCGTAATGGTTCCAAACCAGGGCAGCATCTGTGATACTGAAAATTTGGCCCGCTGTGGACCGGTCCGTGTTTCAGGTTCGCTCACAAAATAACCCGCACCTATGGTCGTGTTGGGTAAGGTGTTCACCTCTTCCACCTTTTCCTTGGCGATGTTGTACCGAAGTTCCAAAGCCTGGATCAATGGATTGTTCTGCTCCGCTTCCTGAAGATACAGTTCCAATGTCTGGGCATTCATTCCAACTGTCAACAGGGTAAATGCCATAAAAATGAGATTCTTTTTCATCGATTTTGCATTTTAAGTTGCCACTCGCTTTTCCAACTGAACAATACAGGCACCACAAACAGGGTGATCAAGGCGATCAGCATTCCCCCAAAACTGGGAATGGCCATGGGAATCATAATATCACTTCCCCTGCCAGTACTGGTCAACACGGGCAAAAGGGCCAAAATGGTGGTCGCCGTGGTCATCAAACAAGGTCTAATACGCTTCTCCCCCGCTTCCAAAACTGATTCCCTGATGGCTTCCAACGAGGTAGGGGCATTTTTCCGAAAGGTCTGCGTTAAATAGGTGGCCATGACCACTCCGTCATCCGTGGCAATTCCGAAAAGGGCAATGAACCCTACCCAGACCGCAACACTCAGATTAATGGGATGCATTTGGAATAGGTCCCGTAGATTTTCGCCAAAAAAACTGAAGTTCAAGAACCAATCCTGCCCATACAACCATATCATTAAAAACCCTCCCGCAAAGGCCACAGCAATACCCGTGAACACCATCAAGGAAGTGGCTACGGACCGAAACTGAAAATATAGGATGAGGAAAATGATCAATAGCGCCAAGGGCACCACTACGGACAATGTCTTTTCCGCCCGGAGTTGGTTTTCATAGGTCCCCGTGAACTGATAGCTGATTCCTTTGGGTACTACCAACGCACCGCTATCAATTTTTTCCAAGATCTTGGCTTGGGCATTTTCCACCACATCCACTTCCGCAAAACCATCCAACTTATCAAAAAGCACATAGCCCACCAAAAAGGTATCTTCACTTTTAATGACCTGCGGACCTTGTTCGTATTTGATGGTGACCAATTCGCTCAACGGAACGGGATTGCCCTTTTCAACCGGTACATAAATATTGCCGATATCCGTTGGGTTTTCCCTGAGTTCCCGGGGATAGCGCACCCGAACCCCATAGCGTTCCCTTCCTTCGACGGTCTGGGTCAAGGTCATACCTCCAATGGCCACTTCCAAGATTTGTTGTACATCTTCAATGACCACACCGTATCGCACCAATTTTTCACGGTCAATATCGATCAGCAAATAGGGTTTGCCCACAATACGATCGGCGAAGACAGCCTCGTCCTTCACCCCATCAGCTTCTTTGAGGATGGACTCCAGCTGCATCCCAAAGGCTTCGATTTCCTTTAAATCCTGCCCCTTGACCTTGATTCCCATGGGAGCGCGCATCCCGGTCTGAAGCATCACCAAACGGGTTTCAATGGGTTGTAATTTGGGAGCCGAAGTAATTCCGGGCAATCGGGTCACCTTCACAATTTCATCCCAAATATCATCCGGGCTTTTGATCTCTGGACGCCAATTCCTAAAATATTCCCCATCCGAATCTGGAGTCAACAGCTTTCTGTCAATCCGCAATGGTTCGCTTACATGTGAGCTTGCGTAGTTGGTCTCATTCTGAACTTCAAGATTGGGATTGGCGGCCACTTTTCCGTTCTTCAACACAAAATACCCATCTTCATTTACCTTAAAACGTTGTGGTGATCCTGATTCATTTTTCTCGTATTCAGAGCGGTATTGGATCACATTTTCATACATGGAGAGGGGGGCGGGGTCCAAGGCCGATTCGGTCCTTCCCGATTTCCCCACTACGGTTTCAATTTCCGGGATGGTGGCCACGGCCATATCCAACTGCTGCAATACTCTTTTGTTTTCCTCTACCCCGGCATGTGGGAGCGACGTGGGCATCAACAAAAATGAGCCTTCGTTAAGGGAGGGCATAAACTCTTGACCTGTGTTACGCATGATTAAAAACCCAAAGACCACAATCACCGTGGGAATTGAAAGAAACAGTAGTTTGTTCTCCAAAGCCCATAACAAAATCCGATGGTAATATTTTCGGAACAGATAGAACACTCCCAACAATACCCCACAAATCAACCCCACAAAAAATAGGTTAATGGCTATACTCCTATCAAAACCAAGGGGTCGCCAATAGGTCGCCAATAAAAACAGAATGGTAGTGATGCAAATGACCACATTGAGCCACGTAACCTCTTTTTCAGATACCAACTCTTTCAACCTTAAAATGCCCAAAACCCCGAAAGCCACCAAGGTCAGGCCAAGCCATTGTCCAAAAACGATGACCGTCAATCCCAATGCCACAAGTACTCCGTTCCAAATGTATTTTAGGAGAGGCCCTTGCGATTTTCTTTTGAAAATGATGGCCGCAAACGGCGGAATGAGGAACAGGGCCACAATTACCGAAGCGGTCAAGGCCATGGTCTTGGTAAATGCCAATGGGCGGAACAGCTTCCCTTCTGCCCCTACCATGGTAAATACCGGGATAAAACTGATGATTGTGGTCAGCACGGCAGTTAATATGGCCCCAGAAACTTCTGATGTGGCGTTGTAGACCACATTGTTTATGGGTAGATTTTGGGTGTTTTCATCCCGATGCCGGATAATGTTTTCGGAAAGGATTACACCAACATCCACCATGGTACCAATGGCGATGGCAATTCCGGAAAGGGCCACAATATTGGCATCCACCCCGAACAGTTTCATGGAAATGAAGACCATGAGCACGGCCACTGGGAGCAATCCCGATATCAATAACGAAGCCCTCAGGTTGAAGACCATTACCACAATCACCAAAATGGTGATCAGTATTTCCAAGGTCAATGCTTCATTTAAAGTGCCCAAGGTTTCTTGGATGAGTTCCGTGCGGTCATAAAATGGAACGATGGTCAACTGCGATGTAGTACCGTCCTTTAATTCCTTGGACGGCAATCCGGCACTGAGCTCTTTAATTTTTTCCTTTACATTGTTGATCACCTCCAAGGGATTGGCCCCATATCGTGCCACAACGGCCCCACCGACCACCTCGGCACCTTCCTTGTCCAAAATACCCCTTCGAACCGCCGGTCCCAAGGAAACATGGGCCACATCCTGTACTCTTATGGAGGTATAATCCGTTGAAGCGACCACAGCATTTTTAATATCTTCCAAGGATTTGATGTACCCCAGTCCACGGACCAAATATTCTGCCTTGTTAATTTCCAAGGTCTGTGCCCCAATATCCCTATTGCTCTGCTTTATGGCCTTCACCACTTGATCCAATCCAATCTTGTACTGTTTGAGCAATTCTGGATCTACATCAATTTGGTATTCTTGTACAAAACCACCAATGGAGGCGACTTCTGAAACTCCACTGGCCGATGACAGGGCATACTTTACATAGTAATCTTGAACGCTCCGCAGTTCCTGTAAATCCCATCCACCAGTAACATTACCTTCTTCATCGCGCCCTTCCAACGTGTACCAAAAAATCTGCCCCAAGGCAGTGGCATCCGGGCCCAATGCCGGATTTACCCCACTGGGCAAAAGATTATTGGGCAGAGAATTCAGTTTTTCCAGAATACGGCTCCGGCTCCAATAAAATTCCACATCTTCCTCAAAAATGATGTAGATACTGGACAGTCCGAACATGGACGAACTCCGTATGGTCTTTACTCCCGGGATACCCAACAACGAAGTGGTCAACGGATAGGTGACCTGATCTTCCATGTCTTGAGGTGACCTTCCGGGCCACTGGGTAAACACAATCTGTTGGTTTTCCCCAATATCAGGGATGGCATCCACCGCAACGGGGTTTTTGGGCAAAAAGCCAGTATCCCAGTCAAATGGAACGTTCACCGTACCCCATCCTACAAATAGGACTAGGAGTAAAACGGCCACTAATTTGTTCTCTATGAGAAATTTGATGCTCTTGTTCAGCATAAAGGTTTGATTTAAACAATTGGATCAAGAAAAAAGTGCATAAAAGGGCACGCCCAACCACAAGGGGCCGGGTACAATCAACCAACGTTAAAATCAAATAAGGAAAGTCTGATGCAGCACTTGAACGTCCTGTATCAGTGGGGGTGGAGCATAGTCCCTAAAGGCACTGACCTCCTCCACATTGTTTTCGAAAAGGTAAAAATACGAATGGACGAAGCTTGCTAAAAACAACTGTTGTCCAACACTAAAATCATCAAAAGAGATTTTTAGGTCATCCTGACCTTGAACGGTGAAGGACTCATCATCACAACAAGATTTTTCCATCTCCATGTCCATACCACAATCATCCGCATGGGCAAAAAAGGAAATATCCTGAACCTTACCCATACAAATATGCTTGTCCACGGTCCAAGAAACCGTTGAGGCCAAGACCAAGAGGGCCATTACAGACGACATGATTTGATGAAAAACCTGTTTCATTTCCCTACAAAACTACAAAATTTAGCGATTTATTGTTTTGTTTAACAGAAGTTTAAAAATACGGCCCCGTAAGTTTGTTGCTTTATATCGAACAAATCCCCTATTCCATACCTTTGCAAAAAATAGATGTATGTTGGCAACCCTTCAACCCAAAGTACTTTCCATCATAACGGATGATTCGAAAACCGTGGACACCCGTTTGGGTGAAATCTGTGAACTATTACGCAGCGAAGTATCCTATTACGATTGGGTGGGGTTTTACTTCAGAAACGGCAACAAGGAAGAGCTGAAATTAGGACCCTATGCCGGTGCACCCACGGACCATACCATTATCCCTTTTGGCAAGGGCATTTGCGGACAGGTGGCGGTGAGCAACCAGAATTTTGTGGTCCCCGATGTGGCTGCGCAGGACAACTACATTGCCTGTAGCATTACCGTTAAAGCGGAAATTGTGGTCCCCTTGTTCGTGAATGGGGAAAATGTGGGACAAATCGATATCGACTCCAATACCCCCGACCCCTTTTCCGAAGAGGATGAGCGGTTTTTGGAATTCATCAACAAAAAAGTGGCCGGAATTCTGTAAAACTCCTCCATTTTGTTGATAACCCATTCTACTTTTTAGCAACAAAACAAGTACTTTTGTGGGCTTAAGAAATTGATTTTTAAGATACCCATGAAGACTGCCAAAAAAGCCTCCGCTGCACTGATTTCCGTATTCCATAAAGATGGTTTGGAGCCCATCGTAAAAAAATTGGATGAACTCGGCGTAACCCTCTATTCCACAGGAGGAACCGAAACATTTATCCGCAATCTCGGTATCGATGTGGTACCTGTGGAAGATGTTACCAGCTATCCTTCCATTCTAGGTGGACGGGTGAAGACGTTGCACCCCAAAGTATTCGGCGGCATTTTAAATAGGCAGGACAACGAAAGCGATGTGGCCCAAATGCAGGAGTTTGACATTCCCCAATTGGACATCGTCATCGTGGACCTCTACCCTTTTGAAAAAACCGTGGCCAGTGGCGCTTCGGAACAAGATATTATCGAGAAAATCGATATCGGTGGTATTTCCCTAATCAGGGCCGCTGCCAAAAATTTCAAGGATGTACTCTGTGTTTCCTCCATGGAGGATTACGAAGACTTCCTCAACGTCATTTCCGAAGGAAACGGCACCACTACTATGGAAGACCGGAAGCGATTTGCCGCCAAGGCATTCAACGTTTCCTCGCATTATGACACGGCCATTTTCAACTATTTCAATGCGGAAAAAGAAGAGACCGTACTTAAAATCAGTGAAACCAAAGGACAAGTGTTGCGTTATGGCGAAAACCCCCACCAAAAAGGATTCTTCTTTGGGGATTTTAATGCCATGTTCACCAAACTGCACGGCAAGGAGCTTTCCTATAACAATTTGTTGGATGTGGATGCCGCGGTGAACCTGATGGGGGAATTTGTAAACGACGATCCAACTTTCGCCATTTTAAAACACAACAATGCCTGTGGTCTTGCCACCCGAAGCACCATCAAACAAGCTTATGTGGATGCCTTGGCCGGTGACCCGGTATCTGCTTTTGGCGGGATTTTGATTTCCAACGTTGAAATTGATGCTGAAACCGCAGCGGAGATCCACAACCTGTTCTGCGAAGTAGTCATTGCACCTAGCTATTCCGATGAAGCCCTGGAAACCCTAAAAGGAAAAAAGAACCGTATCATCCTTGTTCAAAACCAAGTAAACCTACCTGAGACTTTGGTCCGCACTTGTTTGAACGGATTCTTGGTTCAGGACAAAGATTCCAAAACCGATGCCAAAGAGGACTTGAATCCTGTTACAGATAAAAAACCGACTTCAGAGGAAATCGAAGATTTGATTTTCGCTTCCAAATTGTGCAAGCACACCAAGAGCAACACCATTGTTTTGGCCAAGAACAAACAACTGTGTGCCAGTGGAACAGGTCAGACTTCACGTGTGGACGCTTTGAACCAAGCCATCCATAAAGCAGGGTCGTTCAATTTCGATTTAAATGGCGCCGTAATGGCCAGTGATGCCTTTTTCCCTTTCCCTGATTGTGTGGAGATTGCGGACAAGGCAGGTATTAAAAGTGTCATCCAACCGGGAGGGTCCATCAAAGATCAATTGAGCATTGATTATTGCAATGAAAACGGAATGGCCATGGTAATGACAGGCACACGGCATTTTAAACATTAATTTTAGTACATTAGCCGGTAATTTTTTACCGTTAATCCGAAAATAAACGCTTTTTATGGGATTTTTTGATTTCATGACCGAGGAAATTGCCATTGACCTTGGTACTGCAAATACCCTGATCATCCACTTGGATAAAGTGGTGGTGGACAGCCCTTCCATTGTGGCAAGGGATCGCGTGTCCGGAAAAATCATCGCGGTGGGGCGCGAGGCCAACATGATGCAGGGAAAGACCCATGAAAATATAAAGACCATACGGCCTTTGAAGGACGGGGTTATCGCCGACTTTGATGCTTCGGAAAAGATGATCAATATGTTCATCAAAAACATTCCGGCCCTAAAGAAAAAATGGTTTCCGCCAGCGTTGCGAATGGTCATTTGTATCCCTTCCGGAATCACCGAAGTGGAAATGCGTGCGGTCCGGGAATCTGCGGAAAGGGTAAATGGCAAGGAAGTATACCTCATCCATGAGCCCATGGCCGCAGCCATTGGTATTGGATTGGATATTATGCAGCCCAAAGGAAACATGATCGTGGACATTGGTGGGGGTACCACCGAAATCGCGGTAATTGCCTTGGGGGGTATTGTCTGTGATAAATCAGTGAAAATTGCAGGTGACGTGTTCACCAACGACATTATTTATTACATGCGTACCCAACACAACCTTTATGTAGGGGAAACTACTGCTGAAGCCATTAAAATAGAGATTGGATCGGCCACTGAGGACCTCAAATCACCTCCAGAGGATAAATCCATCCAAGGACGGGACTTGTTGACAGGGAAGCCAAAACAGGTGCAGGTGTCTTATCGTGAAATTGCCAAAGCCTTGGACAAAAGTATTCTACGGGTAGAGGATGCGGTAATGGAAACTCTTTCCCAGACCCCTCCAGAACTTGCAGCCGATATCTATAACACTGGTATTTATTTGGCTGGGGGTGGTTCCATGTTAAGAGGATTGGATAGAAGACTTTCCCAAAAAACGGACCTTCCAGTCTATATTGCAGAGGACCCCTTACGAGCTGTGGTTCGTGGAACGGGCATAGCACTGAAAAATTTGGAACGCTACAAAAGCATCCTGATCAAATAATCGGGACATAGTGGTTTTCAATTCGCTTAAGGGCGTTTAAACTCTCATAACGATACGATTGCATGCAACGGATCATCAACTTTGTTTTACGCAATAGAAATGCCTTCCTATATGGTTTTCTCCTGCTTATTTCATTGGTGATCACCATTAGATCGCATTCCTATCATCAATCCAAATTTTTTAATTCCTCCAAATGGTTGACGGGCAACGTGTATGGCTCGGCTGCTGATATTTCATCCTATTTCGGACTTCGAGAAGAGAATAATAGACTGGTCAGGGAAAACGAGCAGCTACGAAAAATGCTGTTTAATATGAAAGTTGACAGTGTACAGCCCTTGGATTCTACATTGACCGCTTACGAAGTTCTCAGTGCCCGACTGATTAAGAACAGTTTTACCTCCCCAAGAAACTATATCACCATTGATAAAGGGGAAAACCAAGGGATAAAACAGGACATGGGAGTCATCACCACCAAAGGCATTTTAGGTATTGTTGAAAACGTATCCTCAAATTTCGCCACGGTACAGAGCGTGCTCAATACCAAATCCAACATCAATGCCAAGATCAAGCACTCCGAATATTTTGGGTCATTGGTCTGGACCGCTGAGGATTATACCATTGCCCAATTGGTGGATATCCCCCGATTGGTCCCATTAGTGGTTGGCGATACCATTGTCACCGGCGGCATGTCCAGCATATTTCCGAAAAACATCCCTATTGGCACCATCAAAAAATACGATCTTAACGCGGCAGGGAGTTTTTATAATATTGATGTTGAGCTGTTCAATGATATGGCCAACATAAAGAATGTGTACCTTATAGAGAACAAAAACAAGGAAGAAATAAAAGCATTGGAGGCACGAACCTTAAATGAATAACACCGTATTTTTAAATAGTCTTCGGTTTGTACTGCTGATATTGGCGCAAGTATTGATTTTCAATGCCATGAACTTTATGGACAGCATCAATCCCTTGGTCTATGTCATTTTCTTTTATTGGTATCCCATCAAGGGAAACCGTACCTTATTCATGCTTATTTCCTTTTTACTCGGATTCATGGTGGACATTTTTTCGGACACCATGGCCCTGAATGCCATTGCTTCCTTGACCGTTGCCTATGCCAGACCCGTGATAATGCGTTTTTGTTTTGGAGTGAACTATGAGTTTCAAAATTTCAGTTTTAAAAACACCACCAAAGTCCAGCGCATCACCTTTATGGCTTTGTTGATATTGATCCATCAACTTGTTTTCTTTTCGTTGGAAATTTTAAGTTTTGCCCACATCCTTTTAATTTTGAAAAAAGTTTTTGCCACAGGTCTTGTAACTTTGGTACTATGTACGCTCTTTAGTTCTCTTTTTAGCCCAACAAGCGAATAAAAAAGACAATGTCACGTTGAACTATAGAGGTTTAGACCTTAAACCATTTTGTCCATGAAAAAACTGCTGCTATCTTCCGTGGTCATCTTAATAGGATTCACCTTTATAGGTAGACTTTCCTATTTGCAGCTTTTTCGTTTTTCTCCCGATCAAATATTGGATGATCCCGCCATCAAAAAAATCTACGATTATCCCGAACGGGGATATATCTATGACCGCAATGGGGAACTCATGGTGGGCAATCAACCTGCCTATGATGTTATGGTAATACCACGGGAAGTAACTCCTTTGGACACTTTGGAATTTTGCGATCTTTTGGGTATTGAAAAAGCCGATTTTTTGGATAAAATGGAAAAAGCAAGAACCTATTCCCCAAGACTTCCCTCGGTAATGGTCCCCCAGCTTTCCAAAGAGGACTATGCCAAATTACAGGAAAAAATGAGGCATTATGCCGGGTTCTATATCCAAAAACGTTCCCTGCGCTATTACGCCACCAATAGTGCCGCCAATGTATTAGGGTACATTAGTGAGGTAAATGAATGGGAACTCAAGAATAATCCCAACTATGTGGCTGGAGAACTAAAAGGACATACAGGTGTTGAGAAACAATATGAAGAGGTTTTAAGGGGTCGAAAAGGAGTAAAACACATTCAGAAAGATCGCTTTAACCGAGATATCGGCCCTTATAAAAGCGGAAAACTGGACACACTTCCTGAACAAGGCAAGGAAATCCATATCACCTTGGACAAAAAGCTTCAGGAATACGGAGAAAGACTTATGCACGGTAAGCATGGTGGTATTGTTGCCATAGAACCAAAATCCGGCGAAATCCTGGCCATGATCTCCGGTCCCACCTATGACCCTGCTCTTTTGGTGGGAAGACAGCGTTCCAAAAACTACAGTAAGCTTCACTTTGACACCATTTCCAAACCCACATGGGACCGTTCCATCTTGGCACAACCCTCGCCTGGGTCCCCATTTAAAACCTTGAATGCCCTGATTGGATTGCAAGAAGGGGTCATACAACCTGAGACCAAATTTCGGTGTTACCATGGTTTTTATGTGGGCAACACACTCCGAGGCTGTCACTGCGGTGGCGGGGTACGCGATTTAAATTCAGGAATTCAACAATCCTGCAATGCCTATTTTGCCGGGGTTTTTAGAAAAATCTACGATAAATATCGCACCACGGATGAGGGCATGGATGCCTGGGAAAAACATATGAAGAGCTTTGGTTTGGGCAACTATCTGGGAACCGACTTACCCACTGGCGCCCCCGGCCGAATACCCGACAAAGCTTATTATGACAAATGGTATGGTGATGGCCGATGGGCTGCATCTACCATCATTTCCAATTCCATAGGGCAGGGTGAGATTGCCGCTACACCCTTACAATTGGCCAATATGACCGCCGCTATTGCCAACCGCGGTTATTTCTATACTCCCCATGTCATCAAAAACATTGGTAATTCGGGAGCCATAGACCCCAAATACACGGAACCCCATTATACTACCATAGATCGGAAATATTTTGATCCTGTTATTGAAGGCATGGCCAATGTATACAAATATGGAACAGCCCGATGGATACAGATTCCCGACATTGAAATAGCCGGAAAAACAGGGACGGTAGAAAATTTCATCCGCATTGATGGTGAACGTATGCAGCTTACGGACCATTCTGTTTTTGTGGCCTTTGCCCCTGTGGAAAACCCTCAGATTGCCTTGGCGGTATATATTGAAAATGGGTATTATGGCGCACGCTACGCCGGGCATATTGCTTCGCTTCTTATTGAAAAATACATCAAAGGCGAAATCACAAGAACAGACTTGGAGAAGCGCATGTTGGAAAAGACCTTGGAACACGAATATGCAAAGCCGTATAGTGGAGAACCTTTCAAGATAAACGAATATGTTTGGTAGAGGGGTTTTTGGAAGGATAGACTGGATCACCATTATTCTTTATGCCCTTTTGGTCTTTATAGGATGGATCAATATTTATTCCACCTCCTTAACCGATCAAAGCACTTCCATTTTTGATTTTTCCACGCTTTATGGGAAGCAACTCTTTTTTATCGGGGTATCCCTTTTAGGGATAATCTTGGTCCTTTTTGTGGAATCCAACTTTTTTGAACGCTTTTCCTCCATTTTCTATGTGGTATCCTTATTGCTGTTGGCTGGACTCTTTGTTTTTGGAAAGACCATAGCCGGGGCCACATCATGGTACAACCTTGGTTTTTTTAACTTACAGCCTTCGGAGTTGGGAAAGGTGGCAACCGCATTGGCATTGGCCAAATTCTTGAGTGATATACAGACCGATATCAGGACCCGCAAACACCAAATGTATGCCTTGATCATTATATTGCTGCCCGCTTTTCTCATATTGCCCCAACCCGATCCCGGAAGTGCCTTGATTTATTTTGCCTTCTTTTTTGTGCTTTTTCGTGAAGGGTTTCCCCTCTACTATCTCGGTATTTTGCTGTTCATCGTGGCACTCTTTGTTTCCACCCTCATGTTTGGAACGGTATGGGTCACTATCGGCATGGTAGTCATCGCCTTATTGGTATTTACATTTAAAAAGGCATCTCTCAAGATTCCATTGCTGCCGGTGCTGGGGGTCATTATCATATCCACATTGTTTTCCCTTTCGGTGAACTTTGTATACGAAAATGTGTTTGAACAGCGCCATCGCGATCGTTTCACGCTATGGTTGGGTCTGGAAAAGGATGAGAAAAAGCTGGAGGAAATCAGAAAGACCATTGGCTACAACACCTATCAATCTGAAAAGGCCATTGAATCCGGAGGTTTCTTTGGCAAGGGGTTTTTGGAAGGTACCCGGACCAAAGGTGATTTTGTCCCCGAGCAACATACGGATTATATTTTTAGTTCCGTAGGCGAGGAATGGGGGTTTTTGGGAACTGCAACCGTAATATTGTTGTTTTCCGTTTTCTTTTTACGATTGATCTATATCGCGGAGCGACAAAAAAGTGATTTTAGCCGCATGTACGGGTATGGGGTCATTTCCATTTTAGTGTTCCACTATTTTATCAACATTGGCATGGTAATCGGACTGTTGCCCACCATTGGTGTACCGCTGCCCTTTTTTAGCTATGGAGGTTCCGGGCTCATTTTCTTTACAATGCTGCTCTTTATCTTTTTGAAATTGGACTCCAACCGCTTAAAGGACGGTATTTAAAAGTCCCACCCCGATGTATTGATCTGATGTTCATGGGCATCTTGCCA
This sequence comes from Flagellimonas olearia, assembly GCF_009184425.1. Lineage (GTDB taxonomy): Bacteria > Bacteroidota > Bacteroidia > Flavobacteriales > Flavobacteriaceae > Flagellimonas > Flagellimonas olearia. The sequence continues at coordinate 149,333 of NZ_WELG01000002.1, forward strand.
TGTTTTGGGTTGTTGTTCAAAAAAATCCAGTCCCGTTTTTTCCTCCAATACATCAATAGGGACCAAAAAGGTATGCAAGGGCGCGTTGCTCTCCTTATTGGGAATCAAAAAGGCCAACACTCCCCTAGAATCATTCTTTGTATTGAACACGATTTTATAGAATGCCCGAGGCACATCCACATCTTCTTCCCCGATTTCCTCCAGACCTTGCTCCAAAACACCTCCTGTGACCACAAATAAATCCCCATGTTTTTTGCACCACCTCCTTACCTTTTGCTCCAAACGGTTCCAAACCCCCGCGTTAAAATCCCTGTCCTGCGGACTTATATTGCTGGTATAAAAAGTCTCGTTATACGCATACTCGGAAAAGCGTCTGTCCCCTGCTGGGCATAGGTGTCCACGGTCATATCCAGACCCCCGGTAATTTTTCCAATCGGCCGACTTGGTCCGGACCTCAGGGTCTTCTATAAAATAAGGTCGTTTTCTGTCATCATAGGTCAGGTGCTCCTTTTTAAGTTCATAAGCCACCCATTCGGCCTGCTCATGGGCCTCGCTATAGGAAAGGGAGAAATACTGGTGATGGACCACCTCTCCCGTAGTTGAGCTTGGCAAAAGGACCCCATTGGTTTTCTCGCCATTGGTGTTGGGGTCCGTGTAGGTGGCCGGGGTATAAAAATTTTCAAATACCCAGAACCCTATCACACAAACGGCCAAAAGGAGGGCAAAGACGGTCTTGTTTTTCATTCTATTGGTTTCACTACAAAGTTGAACAATAATTTATCATCCAAAAAAATAAAGAAGAGCCTATCCATTGATTTATTTTGATCATCGGGATTTTTACATTCCACAGCATGCCCTAAAAGACAAAAGCCGACCCAGTTGGGTCGGCTTTTAATATCTATCTATAATTTTTATTATCCTTTTACGCTGGCCAATTTGCGCTCATTGTTCTTGATGTTGTTCATTTTAAGGTCTTTGAGCACATTAACGGCCTCTTCCACATAGATGTCCTTGGCCAGACTCTTGTGCCATCTATCCCTTTTCTCCCGTAATACGGAGTCTTGGGTAAACAATTCGGTTTCATACTCCAAAGACTCAAAAGCCAATTTGGAATCATAATCCCTTAAGGTCTTAAAACTTTCAGAGCGTTTCTTCGCTTCATTTTCCCTACCGATATAGGTATCATAATTCAAAGAAATTACGGTTTCATCCTGTTGTTCTTTCAACCACTTGGCATTTTCATCGATAAGCTTGATCTGGGCATTGTTTTCCATCCGTTTCTTACTATTGGCAACGGTGGTCTCAAAATCGATGTAACCATCCCATACCTTGTAGTCGGCCGGGGTGATCTTATCCCAACCCAATGGGTTTTCCTGATCTCTTTCTCCCAAATCAATATAGCTGTATCTATCCGGAACCACAATATCACTCTTTACCCCTTCCAATTGGGTAGAGCCTCCGTTGATACGATAGAACTTTTGGGTGGTCAATTTTATAGCTCCCAAATCACCATGCTCATTGCTTCGCACAATGTTGTCCAAAGGAATTACATTTTGAACGGTTCCCTTACCAAAGGTCTGCTTGCTTCCTATGATTACGGCACGCTTGTAATCCTGCATGGCCGCGGCCAAAATTTCGGATGCCGATGCGGACAGTTCATTGACAAGAATCACCAATGGACCATCCCACTGTATACGCTCGTCCTTGTCTTCATGTACCTCCTTGCGTTGTCCTGAGGAACGCACTTGGACTATAGGGCCGTCCTTGATGAACAATCCGGCCATTTCCACGACGGTTTTCAGTGATCCACCGCCATTGTCCCTTAGATCTAGAACAATACCTTCTGCTCCTGCCTCCTTGAGACGCTCCACTTCCTTGGCCACATCGGTGGCGGCATTTCTTTCGGTATAGTCCTCAAAATCGATATAAAACTTCGGCAAGTTGATCAATCCAAACTTGTGGGCATCATCTGTCTTTATGGTCGCCGATTTGGCATAGGACTCTTCCAGCTCCACAACATCCCTGACAATGGAGACCACTTCAATGGTCCCATCGACCCTTCTCACAGTAAGGTCCACAATAGTACCTTTGGGGCCTTTGATCAATTTAATAGCATCATCAAGGCGCATTCCCACAATATCAATAGGCTCTTCGCCATCTTGTCCTACTTTTAGGATTTCATCCCCTACTTCCAAAGTCTGGTCTCTCCAAACCGGACCTCCTGAAATGATTTCCACAATTTTTGCACCTTCTGGTCTTTTTTGCAAACGGGCCCCGATACCTTCAAACTTACCGGACATCCCAATGTCAAAACGCTCTTTTTCTTCTGGAGCGAAGTAAAAGGTATGCGGGTCAAACTCTTCCACTATGGTATTGATGTACTGTACAAACCAATCCTTTCTTTCCAAATCACCCACAAAATCGAAGAACTCATCCAAAGTGTTCTTGGTGTTTTCACGGGCCTCTTCCTCAGTCAATGCCCTATCCACAGAAGTTGGGATTTCGTTGTATTTCACCAAAACATCTGCGGAAGCCTGGGGACCATCCCCCTGTGTGGCATCTAAAATTCGATTCTCGACTTTGTTTTCAAAAACGGCCAAAGTGTTGTATTTGAGTTGTTTTCTCCAACGCTCCTTGAGCTGTTTTTTATTGGTGGCAAACTCCTGCTTGTCATAATCAATGTCAATCACCTCGTCAAGGGTATAGTCGAATGGTTCGGCAAGCACTTCCTTATAAATCTCTTTGGCCTCGTTCATCCGTACCATCAAACGTTGGTAGACCACATTAAAAAATGTGATTTCCGTATTTCTGATCTCATCATCGATCATGAACCGGTACTTTTCAAATTCCCTGACATCACTTTCCAAGAAATATCTTTTTGTAGGGTCCAGGATATCAATAAAGTCATCAAAAACATTGGAACTAAAGGTGTCGTCCAAATCTTTGGGCTCATAATGGCCCCGCTCCAAGACATAGGTAATCAAATCCAACAGTAATTTGTCCTTATCATCGTTCTCAAAGGACTTATTGGTAAAGCTACAAGAGGCGACCGCTACAAGGATCACCAAAAGTGCCAAAACGAAGTTCTTCTTCATAATATGTTTTTATCGGACCGAAACTATCTCCCCCAAGAGGCTGGATTTAGGTTGCGGTTTCCGTCGTTTTTAATTGTATGAATTCCCTAAGATACTGAAAAAACCGTGCCAGTTCTTTATGGGTCCGCTTAATTTTTTGTTAAACGGTCGGGGCATCATATCCTTATGAAAAACGTATTTTTATGCCATTAATTATACGAAATGGAAAAACCACTTATCCTGGTCACCAATGATGATGGAATTACCGCTCCGGGCCTTAGGGCCTTGATACGGACCATGAAAGAAATAGGGGACGTTATTGTTGTGGCCCCGGACAGCCCCCAATCGGGCATGGGACATGCCATTACCGTGGATAGTACCCTGTTCTCCAAGAAGGTGGTCGTAGACCATAAAGAGGGCGCTCCGTTTGAATATAGCTGTAGCGGGACCCCAGCGGACTGTGTAAAGTTGGCCCTTAAAGTAATCTTGGAGCGAAAACCGGATATTTGCGTGAGTGGCATCAACCACGGTTCCAACTCTTCCATCAATGTCATCTATTCCGGCACCATGAGTGCTGCCATAGAGGCAGGGATCGAGGGTATTCCTGCCATTGGGTTTTCCCTGTGTGATTATTCATGGGAGGCCAATTTTGAGCCTTCCTTAAAACCCATCAAAAAGATTGTGGTCGAGGCCTTGGCCAATGGGATACCCAAGGGAACCGTACTCAATGTGAACATTCCCAAAACCTCTGAAGAGCCCAAAGGCATCAAGGTTTGTAGACAGGCAAGAGGGAACTGGAAGGAGGAGTTTGACAAGCGTACCAGTCCATCCGGAAAGGATTACTACTGGTTAACAGGCGAATTTGAGCTTTTGGACAAAGGAGAGGATACGGATGAATGGGCGTTGGCCAACGGTTATATTTCGGTGGTTCCCACCCAATTTGACCTTACGGCCCACCACGCCATATCGAACATAAACAACTGGAACTTGAATGGACACTAAAAAGGAAATCATTATCGGTTTTGCTGTGGGCATCATAGCAAACACTTTTGGCACTTTACTATACATTCTTTTGTTTTCCGATATCGGTATTGTGGATACCTTCAATGCTGCCGTGGAACAAGGCCATATTGGCAGTTTATTGGCCTTGGGTGCCATTTTGAACCTGATTGCATTCTTCGGGTTTCTCCGTATCAAAAGGGATTTGAGGGCAAGAGGGGTCATGATTGCCACATTGTTGACCGCCTTGGTGATTTTGGCCTACAAAGTTTTGTTCTAATTGAACTTGAGCATTATACGATGAAGTATTATATCATAGCAGGTGAGGCTTCCGGCGATTTGCACGGCTCCAACCTTATCAAGGCACTGAAGCAAGAAGATCTTGACGCGGATATCCGTTGTTGGGGCGGTGATTTGATGCAGCAGGCCGGAGGACAGCTGGCCAAGCACTACAAGGACATGGCCTTTATGGGATTTCTTGAGGTGATCATGAACATCCCCACTATTTTTAAAAACATCGCTTTTTGCAAGGAAGACATCAAAAAATTCAATCCGGATGTGGTCATTTTTATTGATTTTTCCGGCTTCAACCTTCGGATAGCCCAATGGGCCAAACAAAACGGTTTTAAAACCAACTACTACATTTCCCCTCAAATATGGGCCTCAAGGGAGGGCCGTATCCAAAAAATCAAGCGCGACATTGATGCGATGTACGTTATCCTTCCTTTTGAAAAGGAGTTCTATGAAAAAAAGCATGGATACCCCGTACAGTTTGTGGGTCACCCCCTTATCGATGCCATAGAGAACACCCCTTTGGTGGACGAGGCCTCTTTCAGAAAAGAAAGTGGATTGGACGCCCAGAAACCTATTATTGCCTTACTTCCTGGAAGCAGAAAACAGGAGGTTCAAAAGATGTTGGACGTGATGCTATCCGTAAAAGGTGATTTTTCCGAATATCAATTCGTGATTGCCGGAGCCCCAAGCCTACCCGACGATTTTTACGCTCCTTTCCTAAAGGAAAACAGGGTGGGTTATGTATCCAACAAAACCTATTCCTTGCTCAAACATTCCCATGCGGCACTAGTGACCAGTGGGACAGCCACTTTGGAAACGGCCCTTTTTGGCATTCCCCAAGTGGTATGCTACAAGGGCAATTGGATTTCGTACCAAATTGCCAAACGCATCATCACACTCGACTTTATTTCACTGGTCAATCTGATTATGGGAAGAGAGGTGGTCAAAGAACTCATCCAAAATGACCTGACCACCAAAAACCTCAAAAAAGAGCTTTCAAAAATAGCGGTCGGCCCCGAGCGGGAACGCATTTTAGAAGACTATGAATTACTTCGCGAAAAATTAGGCGGAAAAGGTGCCAGTCAATTAGCCGCCCGATTAATCGTTGAAAATGCTTAGATTTAACGCCCAAGAAAGCAATACAATTTCTTGGATGTTACGCAAAACCATTTTCTTACTGTTTCTTTTTGCCCTGATCGGCTGCGGCCCAGGCAAGAGAAAACGAACCTACAGCAAGACCCGAACCGTTACGGTAGAGGGGTCCACCAAAGAGACATCCCCCGAAGAAAAACCAGAAAAGGAAGAACGTGAAAATGCCAAGGCCGAGGCCATCATTTCCACCGCTATGGGCTTTTCTGGAACACGCTACAAATACGGGGGCACCACCAAAAAAGGTATGGATTGTTCTGGATTGGTCTATGTTTCCTTAAAGGAAAACGAAATCCTATTCCCAAGAACTTCGTACCAAATGGCACTAGAGGGCGAAAAAATTCAGGTGGAAGACGTAGAAAAGGGCGATTTGCTCTTTTTTAAGACAAGTAAAACAGGAAAACGCATCAACCATGTGGGCCTTGTGGTGGATGTGGATGGAGACGACATTAAATTCATTCATGCCACGACCTCAAGAGGCGTTCTGGTATCCTCATTACGGGAGGGATATTGGAACTATGCCTTTGTAAAGGCCATGCGTATCTTGTAGTGCGCTCGTTTAATTTTGTGTCCATCAAACTCACAATATTTCTCATTGTGGGGATTGTTTTGGGCTTTTATCTGGATATCGCCCCCCGCATCCCGTTCATTGCGATTTGTATCATGCTCCCCATCCTGTACTTTACCTATAAAAGGCAGGCAAGAGATGGTATTCCCTTTTTTGAGTTGACCACCCTGCTTATAACCACATCCTTAGGTATGTTGGTGGTTAGTCTATCGCTCTCCAATAATTTGGGAAACCACTATTCCCATAACAATTTTACCCTGGACCAATTATGGCAACTGAAGGTAAAGGAGATCTTAAAACCCAATCCCTACACCCAACGCTATGTGGTTGAAGCGGAAGGTCTGGAACAAAAGGAGGCAACAGGTAAACTATTGCTGAGTCTTCCTGTGGATTCCACTAAGGAGAACTTTAAAATTGATGAGAAATTATTTGTGTTCACCAAGGCGGAAACCATACAACCTCCCCTGAATCCATATCAATTCAATTACAAAGGCTACCTGAAAAAGCAGGGCATCTTTCATCAGATACGGACCAATCATGAATCTATTGTTGTGCAAGAAACATCCACTTCGACCATGGTTGGGTTGGCCTCGAGTTTTAGGGAACACCTCATCGCTAAATTGAAAGAGCATCCTTTTGGCAAAGACGAATTGGCCGTAATCCAAGCCCTATTATTAGGCCAACGGGACGACATTTCAGAGGAAACCTATAACAACTACTCCAAAGCAGGGGCCATACACATCTTGGCGGTATCCGGACTGCATGTGGGCATCCTCCTTTTTATCTTCCAATTTCTTTTATCGCCTCTGGAGCGTTTCCCAAAGGGAAAAACCTTGAAACTGGTCGGCGTGGTCTTCCTGTTATGGGCATATGCCTTTGTGGCCGGACTCTCCCCTTCCATCGTACGGGCCGTTACCATGTTTTCCTTTGTGGCCTATGCCCTCTATTTGAACCGGCCTACCAACGCCTTCAACATCATTGCACTTTCCATGTGGTTTATTTTGTTGATAAAGCCTCTTTTCTTATTTCAAGTAGGGTTTCAAATGAGTTATGCTGCTGTTTTTGCCATTGTTTGGATCTATCCAAAATTGCAGCGGTTTTGGTTCCCGGAACACATCATCGTCCGCAAAATATGGCAATTGTTATCTGTGAGCTTGGCCGCCCAATTGGGAGTCTTACCCATTAGCCTGTTCTATTTCCATCAATTTCCGGCCTTGTTTTTTGTATCCAATCTTTTGATCATTCCCTTTTTGGGTTTGATTTTGGGCCTTGGCATTTTGGTCATGGCTTTGGCCCTACTGAATCAACTTCCCACTTTTTTGGTGGTTTCCTATAATTGGGTCATACAAACCATAAATTCCATTGTGGGTTGGGTGGCCCAACAAGAGGAATTTGTAATCAAGGACATTCCGTTTGATGGTGTACAATTGGTTTTGGGCTACGCACTGGTCATTTCCGTGGTTGTATTCCTATCCCATACTAAGCGAAAACCTGCTCTGATTTTATGCACTGGCATCATTGCTTTCCAAACTTGGGGCATTTGGAACCAGATACAACTCAAGCAAAAAGAAGCCTTGGTCTTGGTCCACAAGTCCCAAAACACCATTTTGCTGCACCAGTTGGGGAATGCTTTACATATATATGCGCAGGATAGCCTTAATTCAGGTAGCATTGTTCGGGATTATTCGGTAGCAGAACGAATCAAGACCATTGACAACACACAGCTCAAGAACAGCTATTCCATCGGACAAAAAAAGTTGTACATCATGGATAGTTTGGGGATTTATCCAGAAAACAAAAACCAAGATTTTGTGCTGCTCACCCAGTCCCCAAAAATCAATCTGGAGCGTTTATTGGACTCCGTTCGTCCCAAAATGGTACTGGCCGATGGCAGTAATTATCCCAGTTATGTATCTCGCTGGAAACGGACTTGCACCCAAAAAGAAATCCCTTTCCACCATACTGGTGAAAAGGGAGCTTATTATTTCAATGATTAATTGCTAAATCTGATTAGTTAACGTTCCCCATCCATTTTTTGATAAATGGACTTGCCGCAAAAAATATTAGTCCCGCTCCAACGGAAACCCAAACTACATTCAAAAATATATTTGGCATTTCAACCACATTTTCCGGATCAAAGTTACCTCCGATCAGTCCTGCAATCAAATTCCCTAAAGCCGCACCCACAAACCATATTCCCATCATTTGGCCCAGATACTTTCCAGGGGATAATTTGCTCGTCGCACTAAGACCTACTGGACTAATTGTCAATTCACCTATGGAGTGTAAAAAGTAAGTAAGGATCAATGCAAACATTCCTGCCTTGGCACCACTAGCTGCCACATGTGCAGCTTCTACCATAACCCAAAACCCTAATCCAAGTAAAATCAGTCCAATGGCAAATTTAAATGGGGTGCGTATGTTAATATTTTTCGCAGCCAACTTTACCCAAAGTGCTCCAATGATTGGAGCAAAAATGATTATAAATCCAGAATTGAAAGATTGCAACATGCCCGCTGGCATTTCCCAACCACCGATAAAACGATCCGTAAAGTCTCTGGCAAACAAGTTCAGTGAAGACGCAGCTTGTTCAAAACCAGACCAAAAAATGGCAATCCCAACAAAAAGGATAAAAATAATTGACACTTTTTTCTTTTCCTCAACAGACAACCCCCCATTGAAAAGTATGTTTAGAAAATATCCCATTGTAATGACAACAATGATCAAACCAAGAGCTTGTGCAATTCCAGTAGCCGTGGTAACATCAATATAATTGTATAACTGTAAAATCACCAACAGTATCAATACAATCGCAATTATGGCATATGTGACCAAACTATTTGATTTTTTTGTTTTCTCCATTTGCTTGACTTTTGGCTCGACACCGATATCACCAAGATGCTTTGGAGCAAAATACTTATATGCTATCAAGCCCAGCAACATTCCCAATGCAGCAAGTCCAAAACCTAAGTGCCAGTTATATTCAGCTAGAAGCGGCACAAAAATTTGTCCGAAAAATGACCCAAGGTTGATTCCCATATAGAATATGGAAAATCCAGCATCACGCTTGGCTCCATCTTCATTTTCATAAAGCTCTCCCACCAGCGTACTTATATTTCCCTTTAACAGCCCAGTTCCCAAAGCCACAAAGGCCAAACCTGCAAAAAATATTGCCGGAGATCCTGGTATTGCAAGAATCAAATGGCCTATCATGATAAGGACACCTCCATAAAAAACCGCCTTTCTCTGCCCAAAAATATTATCGGCCAACCAACCGCCGGGCAATGTCATTAAGTAAACCGAAGCTGTATAGAGTCCGTACACTGCTCCCGCCGTTTCCGTGGTCAGGCCAAGACCTTCTTGCACAACATCCGTGGTCATGAACAAAATAAGGATGGCCCTCATACCGTAATAGCTGAAACGTTCCCACATTTCAGCAGCAAACAAGACATAAAGCCCTTTAGGATGGCTAAACTTATTATTGCCTGTGGTAGATTTAATAACTTCCGACATATCTAGTTAGTTTGGTTACAAATTTTCCTTGATGAAATTGGTCATTTTGGTGTACAGGTGCAATCGGGTATTTCCTCCATGGATGCCATGATTTTTATCGGGGTAAATGGCCCAATCAAAAGGCTTGTTGGCCTGCACCAAGGCCTCTATCATTCGCATGGTGTTTTGCACGTGTACATTGTCATCCCCGGAGCCATGCACCAATAAATATTTCCCTTTCAACAATTCTGGATAATTGAATGGGGAATTATCATCGTACCCTGATGGATTTTCCTGCGGGGTCTGCATATAACGTTCGGTGTAAATGGTATCGTAGAAACGCCACGAAGTTACCGGGGCCACGGCAATCGCCATTTCAAATACATCATTGCCCTTTAAGATACAGTTGGTAGACATGAATCCACCATAACTCCAGCCCCAAATCCCAGTTCTATTCGCATCGATATAGGGGAGTTCGCTCAATTTTTTGGCCGCTGCAATCTGGTCTTCCACCTCATATTTACCAAGCTCCTTTTGGGTAATCTTTTTAAAATCACTCCCTTTTAGCCCAGTACCTCTTCCATCCACACAGGCCACAATATACCCTTCACTGGCCAACATCTGGTGCCAATAATCCTTATCGCGCAACCATCTATTGGCGACTTCTTGGGAACCTGGACCACTGTATTGGAACATGAACAAGGGGTATTTTTTATTCGGATCAAAGTCTGCCGGTTTTATCATCCACATGTTTAGGTCATTCCCATTGATGTTAATGGTGGAAAATTCCTTTGGGGCGATCTCGTAACCCTCAAGTTTGTCCCCAAGTTTTGAATTGTCTTTGATGGCCTTCACCAATTTTCCGTCGGATGCGGTATGAAGTGTAAATTCATAAGGCGTTTCGGAACTGGAAAACGTATTGATGAAATAGGTGAAATCCGTGCTAAAGGCCGCAGCATTTGTTCCTGCTTTGGTGCTCAGTCTTTTCTTTTTCTTTCCCTTGCTCGAGATACTGTACACATCCCGATTAATGGAACCGTTCTCCACGGATTGATAGTAGATCTTATCCTTGGCCCCATCGTATCCATAATACCGGGTCACCTCCCAAGGCCCCTCGGTTATACGGTTCTTCAGCCTGCCATCCTTATGATGTAGGTACAGATGGTTATATCCATCCCCTTCACTGGTCCAAATAAAACTATCATTCGGTAAAAAAGTAAGGTCATCATCAATATCCACATAAGCTTTGTCCTTTTCTTCCAACAAAATGGCAACCGAGTTGTCCTTGGCATTCACATCGAGTAGCTTAAGGTCGTTTTGGTGTCGGTTGAGGGTCTGTACGCTCAAGTGATCGGGACTGTTCATCCACTTGATGCGGGGAATATAGTAGGGATTGCCCAAATCCACTTTGGTTATGGAACCTGACGTTACATCCAGCATGTGCAAGGTTACTGTGGAATTGCTCTCTCCCGCCTTGGGGTATTTAAACTCGTAAGGAAAAGGATAGAGTCCCTGACCATAAATATCCATGGAAAACATGGGGACTTCGGTTTCATCAAACCGTAAAAAGGCAATCTTGGAACCTTCACTGTTCCACTCAAAGGCACGGACAAAGGCAAATTCCTCTTCATACACCCAATCCGTGACCCCATTGATGATGGTCCCCTTGCTCCCATCCGTGGTTATTTGTTGTACCGTCTTGGAGGCTACATTGAATATATATAGGTTGTTGTTATCCACATAGGCCACCTGGGATCCATCCGGGGATAACATGGGTTCTTGAATTTTGGTATCGCTGACCTTTGTCAAACTTTTGGTGGCAATGTCGTACACATAATAAATTCCCAAGGTTGACCTCCTAAAAATGGGCTCCATCTCCGTGGCCAACAAAATTTTGGATTCATCCTCACTAAAGGCATACGATGTAAAAAAAGGAACCGCACCTCCCGAAGTCACTATGGTTTCCACCTTTTGCAAGGTTTCATAATCATATTTATCCAAACTACTGGTCCAGGGAGAACGCATAAAATTCAATATGGTATACTGTTTTCCATTTTTCATGGAACGGAGTACGTCCATTTGCTCAGTCCTAAATTCCCCTCCCCAAATTTCTTCGAGGGTGATTTTTTTCTTTTGGGCAGTTGAAAAAGTCAAAAATCCTAAAAGGGACAGGATCAGGAGGAACTGTTTATTCATGTGAAGAAAAAATTATTTAAAACCGTCAAGTTTACTAATATTTATCGGAAAAATAAACTTAAATGTTGCATTTGCAACAAGAATTGATTTCCCCAAAAAGCCCTTTTTAGACCATCCCCAGGACAATCTGGATATCGACAAAGTACAATTATCTTTATATTTGAACCCTTTAACCAAACACTATGGACACCCCTGTTGAAGGTTTTTCCAAACGCTCCAAGGCCGAAAAGATAGCCTATATTGCCGAGCACTTCACCAAAGACCCCGAAGCCTCCAAAAAATTACTGGAGCAGTATTGGAATCCGGACCCTGCGGTCCAGAAGCTGCATGACGAGTTCATAGAGAACACCATTTCCAATTATTACCTCCCTTTTGCCATAGCACCCAATTTTTTGATCAACGAAAAACTGTACGTCATTCCCATGGCCATTGAGGAAAGTTCCGTAGTGGCCGCTGCCAGCAAGGCTGCCAAATTCTGGTTGGACCGGGGCGGGTTCAAGGCCAAAGTCATTGACACTGAAAAGGTGGGACAGGTACATTTTATATATAGAGGGGATGCTCAAAAACTCCAACGCTTTTTTGAGGCGTTAAAACCGAAGCTCATCCAGAGTGTGTCTTCCATTACCCAAAACATGGAAAAACGTGGCGGGGGTATCAAGAATATAGAGTTACGAGATCTAAGTGACAAAATAGAAGGCTACCATCAATTGCATTGTACGTTTGAGACCTTGGATGCCATGGGGGCCAACTTCATCAATTCGTGTTTGGAGCAGTTTGCCAAGACCTTGAAAGATGAAGCAGCTTCATATGCCAACTTCAGTCCTGAGGAACAGCAGATTGAAGTGGTGATGAGTATTCTTTCCAACTACGTTCCACATTGCTTGGTCCAGGCCGAAGTAAGCTGTCCTGTTTCACAATTTGAACAGGGCGGGATATCCGCGGAAAAATTTGTGCAGGCCGTGAATATCGCCAAAGTAGAACCCTACCGTGCCGTGACCCATAACAAAGGAATTATGAACGGGGTGGATGCGGTGGTCTTGGCCACTGGGAACGATTTTAGGGCCGTGGAAGCCGGGGTACATGCCTATGCTTCCAAAGATGGGCAATATTCCAGCCTTACCCATGCCTCCATCAAAGATGGAACCTTCACCTTTTGGATTGAACTGCCCTTGGCATTGGGTACAGTGGGTGGACTTACCTCTTTGCACCCCTTGGTGAAATTGGGACTGGAAATCCTTCAAAACCCGACTGCCAAAGAACTGATGCAGATTGTGGCCGTTGCTGGATTGGCACAGAATTTTGCAGCACTGCGATCACTGGTCACTACGGGCATCCAAAAAGGGCATATGAAAATGCACTTGATGAACATGCTCAACCAAATGGGGGCCTCAGAAAGTGAAAAACAACAATTGGTCCAGCATTTCAAGGACCGAACCGTGACCAATGCTTCGGTAAAAGAAGCGTTGGAAAAGATACAGTCCCAATAATGCAGACCAAATTCCATAGCAATGGTAAGTTGTTGCTCTCGGGCGAGTACGCCATTTTGGATGGGGCCTTGGGTCTGGCCGTCCCTACACAATATGGCCAATCCCTTGAAGTATTGACTACCGAAACAGGTCTGCTGGAATGGAACAGTTATAATGAAAAAGGCGAAATCTGGTTTCAGGCGGTATTGGGTTTGGATGGTTTTAAAACCATTTCCACTTCGGACGGGAAGATTGCAACAACCTTGACAGCCCTAATTAACGAAGCCAGCACACAGAACCCCGATTTTTTATTGACAAGTAAAGGAGCACAAGTGAACACAAAACTTGATTTTCCAAGGTCTTGGGGGCTGGGCACTTCATCAACATTGATCAACAACATGGCACAATGGGCAAAAGTAGATGCCTATACATTGTTGTGGAACGCCTTTGGGGGAAGTGGGTATGATGTTGCCTGTGCGCAACATAATCTACCTATTACTTACCAATTGAAAGATGGCAAACCGGTAGTCAACGAAGTAGCCTTTGACCCCATCTTTAAGGAGTCCCTTTATTTTGTGCACCTCAACCAAAAGCAAAGCAGCAAAGAGGCCATTGCCAACTATAGGAAACAGCAATTCAACAAGGATAATTTGCTGGACAGCATTTCCACGATCACCCAAAAAATGGTCTCGGAAAACGATTTGACCAAATTTGAAGGCCTGATGGAAGAACACGAGGCCATCCTATCCCATACGCTCAAAATCCCAACGGTGAAATCACGACTTTTCCCCGATTACCCCCATGCCATTAAAAGTCTGGGAGCTTGGGGCGGCGATTTTGTATTGGCCGTGGGAAATGAGAACACTTTGGATTATTTTAGGGGTAAAGGGTTCCAAACGATTGTCCCTTTTTCCAAAATGGTATTGTGACCTACCCTTTCCTTAAAGACTCCATCATGAAGAGATTTCATCTATACGCTATTTTCTTTTTAGTCCTATTGGGCTGCACGTCGAAAAAAACTCCCATCCGATATGAAAGCGACCAACTTGTGGTAGAGCAACTGACCGAGCATACCTTTCAGCACATTACCTATCTGAACACCCAAGATTTTGGGAAAGTGGCCTGCAACGGTATGATTGTGGTCAATCAAGGCGAAGCCATCATTTTTGACACCCCTAACACGGATACCGAATCTGAAGAACTCATTCACTGGGTCCAAGAAGAACTGGGTTGTACAGTAAAAGGAATCGTTACCACCCATTTCCACACCGATTGTCTGGGAGGATTGCAAGCATTTCACATAAGAGATATTCCCTCATATGCCACTGAAAAAACCATTCAATTGGCCACTGCAAAGGGGCATCCCGTACCTCAAAATGGATTTATAGGCACCAAAGAACTGAATCTTGGGGATAAAAAAGTAATCCTGGACTATGTGGGCGAAGGCCATACCAAAGACAACAGTATCGGTTACTTCCCCAGTGAAGAAGTGTTGTTTGGCGGATGTTTGGTAAAATCACTGGGAGCAGGAAAAGGCAATCTGGAAGATGCCAATACAGCGGCGTGGCCGCAGACCATTCAGAACCTAAAATCCAAATATCCCAAGGCAAGTACCATTATCCCAGGACATGGAAAACCCGGCAATGTCGACTTACTTGATTTTACCGCGGCCCTCTTTGTGGATTAAACTTTTGTACTCCCGATACATTTTTACATAAAACCTCCCGTTTTGGCCATTTCGTGAACTCAAACAGGGTATCCGTCAATTGGCGACCATAAGATTGAAGGTTTTTTCACATCTTGGAATCGAATCCCCATACATAGCTGTTGCCCATTAATTCTATAAAAAGAAGCCGTTATGTTATTCTGGGAATATACCTTATTGTTGTTTTCGCTGCTGGCCCTCTTGTTGGCCATGACACTCCTTCTGAAAGAACGGAAAAAAAAGTCCAAAAAGTTGTTCTTCCTATTCTTCTCCTTTGTACTCTACAACATTTTATTGACCCTTTACAGTTGGACCAAATTTAATGATGGGCTATTTGTACTTCTGAGTTATGTCCAATTCATCCCTTTGATGTTTTATGCCATTATGATTTATGGTCATTTGAACGGAACCATTGATATTGCAAAAACCAAAGAAGAAAACTTATTTGCCAATCCAAGGAACAAATATGAAAAAACAGGCCTCTCCGAAACCTTTTCCTTGGAATTGAAACAGAAACTGGAGGAGATGATGGTCACCAAAAAACCCTATCTAAACCACGAACTAAGGTTGGATGACATTGCAGATTTACTTGATGTTTCCAGGCATCATGCCTCACAAGTCATCAACGCACATTTTAATATGGGGTTTTATGATTACATCAACGCCCACAGAATAGAAGAAGCAAAAAACAAGCTGTGTTCCTCTGGTTTTGAAACCTCTTCCCAATCCATCTCCGACATTGCCTACCTATGCGGTTTCAACAATAGGGTATCGTTCTACAAAGCCTTTAAAAAGTTTACCCACACCACCCCTACCGAATTTTTGGATGAAATGGTAATGAATGCCCATGGATGATACCCCTGTCCCATTTCCAATGCGCTTTCTTAATCTGGCATCTGTTAATGTTAATCTCCTTCGGCGACTTAGTAAAGGTTCTTAAACCTTAACAAGCCCCCTGTTTTCTTTCATTTTTTTTGCTCGGCAATCTTCAGGGCGGGAGTACCAAAAACCTTCCCATACAACAACAGGTTTTGTTCTTACAAGTGTGCTGAATTAGCTTGATTTAAGATGATGTTCTATCTCCTGCTTTGATGGATTGCACTAACTAACTATTAACTAAAAATTCTTTAATGAGAGCAAAAAAATGGATGATGCTAGTGCTGTTCATATGTACTTGTACCATAGCACTTGCACAGGAAAAAACGGTTACCGGAACGGTTACCGACCAAAATGGATTGCCCCTGCCCGGCGATAATATTGTTGTTTCGGGAACCAATACCGGTACCCAAACCGACTTTGATGGAAACTATGCCATCAATGCCAGCCAAGGTAAAACCTTATTGTTCACTTATTTGGGGCAGCAGGATGTTCGTATGTCCATTGGAACCCGCAATGTCATCAATGTACAGATGCAGGAAGATGCCCAAGCTTTGGAAGAGGTTGTGGTGGTTGGTGCCTTTGGCATAAAAAAACAAGCACGTTCCTTGGGATCTGCTGCAACCAAAGTCACCGCTGAGCAACTTACGGAAGTTTCAACCCTTAACCCCTTAGAAACTCTTTCGGGTGCCATCCCAGGTGTTGACATCTCCGCCCCTGCACAACCCGGAGCATCAACAAAAGTCATTTCCCGTGGCTTTGGATCTATTACTGGCAGCAATACACCCTTATATATAATCAACGGCTCACCTGTTTTGGACCGTTCCAATGGTTCCATTGACACATCAAGTTCATTTGATGTTGGGTCGGGAGTAGTCGATTTGGACCCAAACAATATAGAGAGTATCAACTTCCTAAAAGGAGCAGCAGCAACGGCACTCTATGGTTCCAGAGCTGCTAACGGAGCCATAATAATAACCACCAAAACCGGTAAGGGAAAAATCAGGGTCGATTTTACTTCTTCCATAGATTATAACGAAGTAGGAAAGCTGGTGGACAAACAGCAAAAATTTGGAACAGGATGGTCAGGTCTATCTTATTCCAACGTTTCTGGGGAAGGTCCTTTGGCCGCCAGTAATGAAAATGGCTCGTGGGGAGCTCCCTTTGATGGGGAGGTCAGGGCTTGGAGCCGCATCGTGGATAATACCCAATTAATTAAACCATATGTTCCACTTGAAAATAATGTTAGGGAGTTCTTTGACATAGGGCAAACCTACACCAATTCCTTGACCATCAGTGGTAGCAATGAAAATTCACATGTAGCCCTCACCTATTCCAGAGTAGATTCTGATGGAGTATTCCCTACTGATTCAGATTCTTTTATCAAAGATAACTTTGGGCTCAACGCGGGCATCTCTTCAGGACGTCTTGCGCTTAAGGCAAGTGCCAACTATGCTTTTAAGGATCAGTGGGCCATACCTTCAGGTCAAGGGGATGATGCTTCTTTTGGAAAATCATTGGTTCAAGAAATACTTCAGATGCCCAATGATATCAGTATTGTAGATATGGAAGACCAATCCAATATTTTCAATACTCCCAGTTACTTCTATACCCCATATGCTGCCAATCCCTATGTTACTTTGGAAAGCAATAAGGTACACTCTCTAAAAAATCGATTCTTTGGCAACATTAATCTTAATTATGCCATAACAGATAATCTTAATGTTATTTGGCAAATTGGTGGGGATGTGGACAATGAATATATCAAACGAACCGGAGCCATTATTGAATATATAGAAGGTTCTCCACAAGATTTGGCTGGCGCGAACGGTGTAGTTGGAGCAGTTGGCGAGTATAAATATACCAACACCGAATTGGATACCTACTTGAACCTAAACTACAATAAGGATTTTACAGATGACCTTAATCTAAATGTTCTTGGCGGTTTCAACTACAACCAAAGAGCTGGTAATTCACTATCTGTTGTCGTGACCGATTTGGACCTGCCCAATTTTTACGAACTCAGTAATTCTGCCTCCACACCATCCCTTGGGCAAAGTGATTATCTCAGAAGGGTGTTGGGCATCTATGCAAGTGCAGAATTAGGGTATATGAACCGTTTTTTCTTGACCCTTACCACAAGAAATGATTTTTCCTCGACCCTTCCTATTGAAAATAATTCGTATTTCTATCCTTCAGCTTCTTTGGCTGCCGTGGTAGTGGATGGAAGCTCAACCTTTGTGAAATTACGGGGGGCTTATGCACGTATTGGTAACGATACCGGTTTATATCAAGTATATTCCACAGCAGGCCAAGCAGCAAATGCAGGATATTTTGGTTCCATCCAATACCCTTTTGCAGGTCTGAACAGTTATGAGGTTTTTGGACGAATTGAAAATCAAAACCTGAAACCTGAAGTCACCGATGAGATTGAGCTTGGGATTGAAACCCAATTCTTTAACAATCGTCTGGGTCTGGATGTTGCTGTATATAATCGGGACACCAAAGACTTGATCGTAGATTTAAATGTTCCACGCTCTACAGGGTATTCCCAGATTACTGGCAACTTTGTTGATTTGCGCAACCGGGGTATTGAATTGGCCTTTTCAGCAAAACCTATCCAGACACAAGATTTCACTTGGGACTTAACCTACACTTTTTCCAAAAACGAAAGTGAGGTAACCAATGTTGTGGGTGACGAAGATAGTGAGGAAGGCTCAAAAATTTCCATCTACTCAGCATACAACATCAACTTTTATGCTGAGAAAGGAAAACCCCTGGGTGTATTTTATGGTCCTAAACCCGACACTACTGATGATGGACAAATCATCGCCGACCCCAATACGGGATATTATACCTATAGCGGTGAAGAGCAATATTTGGGAACTTCCCAGCGTGATTTCGTTATGGGGCTACAAAATGCCTTTGAATTTAAAGGATTTCGCCTTTCCTCCAATTGGGACTGGAAAAAAGGAGGTAAAATGTACTCCTACACCAAAAGGCTCAGCTATTTTGTAGGGAATGCCCAGGAAACCACCTATAACGACAGAAAGCCCTTTATTATTCCAAATTCCGTAGTGCCCGTAACAGATGACGAAGGAAACGTAACTGGTTATGAGGAGAATACTACCTATGTTGACTATGAAAACGTAACCGCTTTTTATAGCGCAAGCCAAAACCAAGCTATTGAAGGAGAACACATTATTGACAAATCCTTTATACGACTGCGTTCTGTAGCCCTAACCTACAGCTTCCCTCAAAAGTTCATTCAGTCAGTAGGCCTTTCAGGTATGTCACTTTCATTCTATGGCAAAAACCTTTTTTTATGGACACCAAGTGAAAATACCTATGTAGACCCTGAAACCACTTCATATGGAAGGGGCATACGAAGTGAGTTTGGTGAATTTGCCACTAACCCAGCACAGCGCTCCTACGGAGCTAGCGTAAAATTCTCATTTTAAAAATAAAACAATGAAAAAGACATTCATTCTATACTGCCTATATATCATTGCAGGAACCGGTTTGGTTTCTTGTGATCATGAGTTGGACATCAATACGGACCCAGACCTCCTCACACCTGAACAAATCCCGATGTCTGCAGAACTACCTGCGGCACAAACAGGAATAGCAGCGGCGGCAGGAACCTATTTTGCGATACCCGGTGGATTCTGGAGTCAGTTTTGGACCCAAAGTGCCGTGGCCAACCAATATCGTACTATAGACAGCTACGCGATAGCCAACTCCCATGCATTTATCAATGACGGTTGGTCCCAATTATATGATGCTTTGACCGATATCCGAAACATTAAGGCCAATGCAGAAACTGAAGGAAATTGGAATTACTATTTGATTGCCTCAACGCTTGAAGCTTATGCATTTCAAATCTTGGTGGATTTCTATGGCTCGGTTCCTTATACAGAGTCCAACAACACGGCTATATTGACCCCAACTTTTGAAAGTGCAGAAACCGTTTATAATTTGATGGTTTCCGATCTTCAAGAAGCACTGTCCAAAAATCTTTCCAACTCTCCTTTGGATAATGTCCCTGGTGAAACAGATCTGTTGTTTGCCGGTGATATGGACAAATGGACACAGTTTGCCAATACCTTACTGCTTCGGTTATACCTAAGGCAATCCAATGCGAGACCATCTGTTGCCTCTGCAGGGGTTACCGCCCTTATGAACTCAGGGGCCAGTTTCTTGGATGAGTCCGCCGCGATAACCCAATTTGTGGATGAGGCCAGCCGAAGTAACCCCTTGTACGAAAATGAGAAAAGACAACTCAATGTGGGTACCAACCTAAGGGCAAGTCATACTATGGGAACTTTTTTGGACACCAACTCCGATCCCAGGCTTGCTTCCTTTTATGATGGCACTACTTTTCAATTGCAAGGCGACTTTGACGATGGTTCCAGTAGCACATCCGTTGTCCTCTTGAACGCAACAGATCCTTTTTATTTTATATCCGCAGCAGAGAGCAAATTTCTTCAAGCTGAGGCCCGTGTACGCTATATGAATGGTAACGGCGCACAAGCACTGTATGAAGATGGTGTCATAGCTGCTTTTGCCCAATTTGGGTTGGATGGCACACCGTTTGTCAATGCGGCATACGCCTATCCCAATGGTACCAGTGAAGAAAACATACAGGCTATTATTACCCAAAAATGGGTATCCTTCTATCCTGGAAATGGCTATGAAAGCTTTATTGAACAGAACCGGACAGGTTATCCGGTCATTAGTAGTGTAGCGGGTGACGATCCAGCCTATGTACCCGGGGAACTCACCTATGCCGTAGAAGCCAACACTAATGGATTGTTTCCAAGAAGATTCCTATTTCCTCTGGATGAGGCCCAGCGAAATCCCAATACCCCGTCACAAATTGCCTTGACGGAGAAAGTTTGGTATGCTAACTAAAAATAAGACACAATGAAAAATACACTCATACTATTTACTATACTGGCAGGAATTATTACCTCCTGCACTAAAGATGAAACTGCAGATGTTTCAAGACTTACCAGTTTCCCCGTAATCACGCTTAACGGTAATGCCGAAATCTTGGCCCCTTTCGGGTCAGAATATGTAGATCCAGGTGCTTCTGCCTTTGCGGGGGATGTATCCGTAACCACCATGACTAGTTTTGGAAGTGGCACTTACCAAGGCGCGGCAGGCGTGGACACATCGGTACCGGACAACTATATGGTCACCTATTCCGCTGAAAATAGCGATGGCTTTGATGGCACCGCCATCCGAAACGTTTGGGTAGCCAATACCGGAGATTTGGTCAACAGCATAGAGGGGCTTTATTTGGCAGATGTGCAAAGAGCACCTGATTTTACACCATCGGCACAGTATAGCGGGCTAACCTATGTGCTTATCTGGAAAACAGGGGATAACACCTATGAAATTTCCCATGCGGTTGGAGGTTATTATGACTTTGGTCGTGGCTATGGCCCAAATTATGCAGCACGAGGTTCCATAATTACCGTAAATGATATTCCCTCCAATGACTTTACCATAACCCAAGCAATTTTTCCTGGTTTTGGCAACGTTGCCGATATTACCGAGTTTACCGTTAACCCCATAGGACGGACCATCGCCTTTACCGGAACAGCAAACTTTGGCAATGGAGTCTTCCATGTACAATTAAAACAAGTTCAATTTTGATATCCCTTACCATGAAAATCATTCTGAAAAATACAATTCTAAAAGCGGTACTGCTCACTACAATATTGGTGTCGGCCTTGTCCTGTGATAAACATGAAGCTCTGGAAGTGGATCAAACTGCCTTGAAAGATTTAAGCGGTGATTGGTACGTCCGTCTTTTTATCAATAATGAAGAAGCACTGGAGTATAGTTTAATCACGACCACAAACAGTGCAGATGTAAACTCCCTTTGGATTGATGACCATCATCATATTTGGGATTTTAAGGTTGTATGTCCTGCAGATGGTGAAAATTTAAGTTTCTCAGGAGCCAATTTGCCCAGTAACGTAGATGGCTATGAAGTGGACATCAACATCACCAATGGCTTGATTATTAAGGAAGGTACCATTGCCCCCGGAGGAAGCGTTGTTGATAGCATTTACTTTGAAGCTGAATTTTCCGACGATTTGAATCCTGGGACAATTTATCAGTTGGCAGGCTACAGACGAACGGGTCTAGCGGCAGATGAACACTAACCAAGCTCCCTTTTTTTGATTTCAAGAAACCTAGCTGCCCATAATGGGCAGCTTTTTTTATTTCATTACATTCAATACACTTATCCATAAACCCAAACAGGGCATTCGTCAATTGGCACACCTAAAGCATGGAACTTTGTGCTAGGTTTAAATCAATAAACCAAAACCCAATACCATGTCACGGTTCAGTAAACTCTCTGTACTTTATCTCTTAATGGGACTGTTCATCTCCATGTTCAATGGATATTCCCAAGTAAGTAAAAGCGCTTCCGCAAGACTTGATCGGTTCCTAAAAGAGAATTCCAATATCACCTTTACAGCATTGGTGTCCGATGCCACCGAACAGATTTTAAGACACAAAGTATATTGTATTGCCTTGGAGACCACCAATATCTATGACGATTCCGGAAAGGACCTGGATGAGTTTATTGTAATTGATGATGGAACGGACATACAAAGTTGTCAGAAGTTCAGGAAAAACACCTCCATGGATTTCTTTCTGGATCATCTTCATGAGGATTTTTCCCTGACCCCTGCGACCGCTCCCCTATTTCAAGATTTGTTGGACATTCTATATCCCGTGGAGGGTTGGAAACTGGACAAAAGGGAGTTCTTCTTCAAAGACGGTAAGTGGTACTTTCTACGTGATGCGTATATGAGATCTAAACAAGGTTTTGAAATACAGGTAGATTCCGAAGGAAAAATCACGGACATGCGCTACAAAATGAAATGGGATGTCCCGGACCGATCATAAAAAAAGCGCCCCGTTAAACGGGGCGCTTTTTTTTATAGGGTTCAAAACTGTGTCCTAGTAGAACACAGCCCTGTTATCTTCAATTTCCGCCTTGTCTTTAAGGGCATTGTACACCCCAGTATTAACACGGTTGGCGGCACTGGTGCGCAAACTGTTGGCATAGGTACTAAAGTTTTCCATGGCAGGGGCATCCTCTTTTTTGGTCACCTTTACCATATAAACCCCAGATTCTCCCTTGATCAATCCAGAGGTCTGGTCTTGGTTGAGGGCAAAAGCGGTTCCCACTACCAAAGGCTCTCTTCCGGCTCCGGCCAAAGTGGGTGCTTTAAGGGTCACCGACGTAGCACTGCTCAAGCTCACGTTGTTATTGGAGGCTATGGCATCCATGGCCTTTCCTTGGTTGGCTGCCATAATCCTTTCTGCTTTCAGTTCCTTTCTGATTTCTGGCAAAGCCGTTGCCGAGGCATCTTCAGGCGTCATAAGGCCTTTTTTGTACTTCTTGGTCAACTGTACCACGGCATAGCCGTTGTTGACATTAAAACGTCTGATATCGCCCACACTGGTCTCTTCGTTGAAGGCCCATTGCACAATACTACGCTGTGAGCCCAAACCAGGAAGGTTCTCATCCATTTCCTTGATCTTGTTCACAGGTCTTACCGTATAGCTGCTTTCCCTGGCGATGTCCCCAAAGTTCTCTGGTTCGGCATCCAAAGCCGACATTTCAAACTTGGTGGCATTGGTAAATAGCGTATTGATGGTCTCTTCAGAAGGCTCTATTTCCCTGGACAGGGTGGCAACTCTAAGCACATCTTGCTTGTCATCCACTTTGATGATATGGAACCCAAACTGGGTCTCTACCAAACCAATGGTCCCAACAGGATTTCCAAAACAAAAATCATTGAACTCATCGGCCATTACACCTTCTTCAAAATAACCTAGGTCACCTCCTCTAGGTGCAGAAGGTCCATCTGAATGTTCCCTTGCCAAAGATGTGAAGATAGCGCCTTCTTTTTTGGCCTCTGCCAAAATTTCCTTGGCTTTGGCCTCCGCTTCTTCCT
Source organism: Flagellimonas olearia (assembly GCF_009184425.1). GTDB lineage: Bacteria > Bacteroidota > Bacteroidia > Flavobacteriales > Flavobacteriaceae > Flagellimonas > Flagellimonas olearia. The sequence continues at coordinate 173,143 of NZ_WELG01000002.1, forward strand.
TGGTCCTTGTAATGCTTGGGTTGGCACGCTCGGCCCCTTCCCATGTAAATAGAATATGACTTGCCTTTACCGTTCCATTGGCCTTTCTGTCCATAACCTTGGAAACCTTAAAGAAATTCCCATCCTTGTAAGGACCATAGACCTCACCAACATTCATGGCCATAAGGGTATCTGCGGCAATAGCTGGCAGTTCGTTCTTCCTTTTATAAATCGTATCATATTTGGTATCGGAATTCCTATCCAAGAAAGCAGCCATATCCGTGGTGCTCCTAAACCCGGGAATAGTATCCGTGGTGTCGTTATCTTCGTTGTATTCAACCGTATCGCCAAGTAGTGAAGTAATGGCTTCTTTTACGGCATTTTCATCTTCAGCGGATGGTTTTTCCTCAAAATAGATGAAGCGCACATCCCGAGCCCTTTCTTGTTCGAACTCTTTTTGATGATTGCTGATGTATGCCTGAATCTCACTTTTGGAAACTTCAATGGTGCTGTCGGCAATGGAGGTATAAGGTACCCGAACATACTGGATATCCACCTTTTCGTTGGCCAATTTGTAATCGAATTCCCCTTCGGTAAGGGTGGCACCAACGCCCCCTTTGATCAGGTTAAAGTACAAACGCTCCTTGGCAGCTTCAATAATGGCTTGCTCATCTTGCAACCAAGCTTCGTAGCGTAGGGGATCGTTCACTTTCCAATCGGCAATGGCACTTTTAAAGACCTCCTCGTTGAAGATACCGTTCTCATCCAAGAAATCCGGAATCTGGGCATAGCCCGAAGTTTTTACAAACTCAATGATCTGGTCACTTTCCACATCAATCCCCAAATCCTCGAACTGTTGGTTCAGGATGGTTTTTCTCACTTCCCGGTCGTATACCGTGTTTACCAACTGGGTGGAGGAGAAATTGGGGCCAAACTGTCTAGAGGCGGTTTCCACCTGTCTTCTAAAATCATCAATGGAAATACTTTCTCCATTTACCTCAGCCACTGCGGAACCTACTTTGCCCCCTCCTGCAAAATTGTTGCTGGAAAAGACCCCAGATATTACAAAGGCGAACAACGCCAAACCAATGATCAAGATCAGTACGGTCGTCCGTTTTCTAATATTCTCTAATATTGCCATTTTACTGCTTGTTTTCTTTATTTACGGTGGGCGAAAATACCACTTTCTTTTCAAATAGGAAAGCTTAAAAAAGCGTGGAATTTATTAATCCTCAGTATGAACGCGCACCATGACCAAATCAATTTTGGTGTTGGACACCTCTAAAATGTGAAAAGTGAAATTTTCAATTTTCACCTCGGAGTCCTGTTCGGGAATCTCACCCGTCTCGTTCATGATCAATCCACCCAAGGTTTCGTACTCTTCTCCTTCCGGAAGTTCCAACTTATAATTCTCGTTGATGTAGTCCACTTCCAATCGCGCGGAAAACTTATAGACATTCTCACTGAGCTGCTCTTCGTGAAGGTCCGTACTATCATGTTCGTCCTCAATTTCACCGAACAATTCCTCTATAATATCCTCCACAGTCAAGATTCCGGCCGTACCGCCATATTCATCCAACACCACGGCCATACTCTTCCTTTTTTTGATGAGCACGTTCAAGATATCTTGGATGAGCATGGTCTCAGGGACAAACTCCACGGGCAACAGAATGCTCTTAATGGTCTTGGGCTTTTTAAAGAGTTCGTACGAATGCACATACCCTATGATCTCATCTATGTTTTCCTTGTAGACCAAAATCTTGGAATAGCCTGTTTCGGAGAACAATTTTGCAAGGTTCTTTGGGGTTTCACCCAACTCAACGGCCGTGATTTCCGTTCTTGGCACCATGACTTCCCTGGCCTTGACCGTTGAAAATTCCAATGCATTCTGAAATATCTGGATCTCCGAATCCACCTCGTCCTCTTCCTCCACGGTCTCCATTTGCTCGGTAATGTAGTCCCCCAATTCCAATTTCGTGAAGGACAACTGCACCTCATCACCATCGGTCTTAAAAAACACTTTTAGGATAATGTCCGAAATCTTGATCACAAAGCTCGAAATAAACGAGAACAGCACATAAAAGACATAGGCCGGTACCGCAAGGAACTTCAACAAGGTGTTGGAATAAATCTGAAAGAGCACCTTGGGCAAAAACTCTGCGGTGAGCAAAATGATCAAGGTGGAAATCACGGTCTGTGACAGCAGGCTGAAATCCGTCAACAAGGCATTTAAAAAGTCAGAGGACGTGGGCAACAGGCTTTGGAACCAGTTCATGAGCACATCACCCATAAAAAGTCCGTATACCACCAAGGCAATATTGTTTCCAATAAGCATGGTGGCAATAAACTTTGAAGGTTTTTGGGTAAGCAAGGTCAATACTTTGGCCAAAAAGCCTTCTTGCTTTTTCTCAATTTCAATATGGATTTTGTTTGCGGAAATGAAAGCAATCTCCATTCCCGAAAAGAATGCTGAAAATAACAGCGACAGGGCTATTATGGTAAAAGAGAAGTCCAAAGCTATTGCTGATTGTCCTTTTGTCGTTGTTCAAAACGTTTGCGATATCTCCTCCTGAACAAAAACATGGCTATGGAGACTACCGCAAAGAAGATAAAGATATAGGTTTCCTGTTGGGCTACGCTCCAAAGGGTAATGATCTTATAGATGGATACCACGGCCACGGCCAAGTAGAGGTATTCGGTGTATCGTAAAATTCTTATCATGTCTACTCTTCTATTTCTTTTTCCTTGATGGTCATGAGACCATATGTTTTGTGGGCCTTGAAGAAACTAAAATCCCGATTGAAATCCATCCCTTCGCCATCCATTACGGTACCATCCTCGGGGTTGGTATAGGTAAAGGCTTCCTCGGTAAAGATCCAATTATTTTTTCTATCAAAAAACAATTGTGGCGTTTCCAGCTTCTTCCCATCATGGGTTTCAATGACCACATTGCCCTGTAAATCGTACAAATTGGTCTGCAAATACACAATTCCGTAATCTGCTGTGACCACACTTTTTTGGTTTTTATCATCAAAAAACTCCACCTGAAGTCCCTCTGGAAAGGTCTGGAACTTAAAGTTTTGATTGTCAAAATCCTCGGACAATGGACTGGTCAGCACCGCAACGACTTTGGATCTGGCCGAATCCTGTGAGCTCATGGCTTCCACGGTCTCGGTATAGGTAAAGGTAAAGTTTTGTGCCACCCTTTGTGGGAAGACCGGCTTAATGGCCTCTTCCCCTACGCGTTCGTAGTTATCCTCACAGGACATAAAAAGGATTGCCACGGTAAAAACCGTGGCAAAACACTTTAAAATATTTTTGGATGTCTGTTTCACATTACAGATTAGGTACGGTAACACTACCTCCTACCCAGCAGCTGAACGTAATGGTCTTACCTGCCATTCCAGAACTAAAGATCATCTCTTTGGTTGGGGCTTTGGCATTGTAGCTGGCTGCGGTCTGACTAGCATGACCACTCAAAGAGGGATCTACCCTTCCAGCCTTTCTTGCCATATCAGCGGCCTTCCAATAGATGGCTCTTTTCTCGAATGCAGTGGTTCCACAATCGTTGGCACTACCTGCATATAGGTTGGCGATCAACAAATACGCTTTTCCATTGGCTGCATTGGCATCAATAGCTTTTAGGGCATAGCTCCTAGCTTGTGATTTACTGCTTCTGCGAACAATAGTGGCAATCTTGTATAGGATATTGGATTTTTTATATGAATCCGTTTCCAATTCCACCGCCTTGTTAAAGTCTGCGATAGCTCCTTTGTTGTCTCCCGACTTTTGCTTCAACACCCCACCATACATATAGGCATCGGCTGAAGGGTCAAGGGCCAACTGGGCCTCGAACAATTTTCGGAACATGGGGTCATCTGTACACTCTTTGGAGAACATTCTTCCCACGGCACGTTTCACCCATGTTACGTCTCCTTTCTTTTCCTCATAACTCTTTTCGTATAGAGGGATAAGGTTGTCACAGTCAGCCAAGGCTCCCAATTTGGAATCGATACTAGCTCCTACCTTTCCATAAGACTCTGAGTTTGTACTGGCCACTCTTAGCATTCTCTTCTCTTTGGAAGTAATGGTGTTTGCAGAATCCTTGGGAAGCAATTTGGTAACAACGTCTGTCAACTTTTTGTTTTCCTCTTCTACCTTTTCGGTTACATCATCATAGGTATCAAAAACATCCTGAAGGTCTTTTTTACCAGAATCATGCAAGTTCACCAAAGCTGAGAAATATAGATATAGGGCTTTGGGGTTCTTGAAATTGTCACGATCTTCCTTAAAGGCTTTGTCCAACATTTCGAACAATTGATCATCGGATGCCATTTTGTTATCGTACAGTAAAAGGGCCTTATCAATTTCAGTTACGGCTGTAGGATAGTTTTTTGGGAAATATTTTCCACTGTTATCATACAGGGACAACAATTCCTGGATGTACCCATCCTTATCGGCCCCGGTAGAGTTGTCAATTTTGTGTGCCAAGATTTTCTCACCATAGGAGAAATTGGCTTTGTTGATGTCTGGGCAGCTTTCGTAAACCATTTTCCATGGTTCGTAAGCGGCATCATAGTTTTTTACTTTAGCGTGTTCTGCGTAAATGGAAAGATTGGTCATGCACTCGGGATTTTGTGCTTGAGCCATACTTAATCCCGTCGTCATAATGACCGCTATCATCGTTAAGTAGTGTTTCTTCTTCATCTTACTAATTTTAAAGTGGTTAAAGTACAAATTTTCATTAAAAAATCCTGTTAAAGGGACTTATATGGGTGGTTATTTATGAATTCTCTAAAAAAATGGTATCAATTTATTTTTCTCTTAACAAACCATCGGTCATTTAAGGATAACCCAACATTGACCTTAAAATAACTTTCCTCGATAAGGTTCGCATCCGTGGTTCCTCTTCTTCCCAGCTCAAAACCGAGGTTAAGATTGGAGAAGGAATTGCCCAGCGGTAATCCAAGTCCAAAAGTTATGCCAAAGTTGTTTATCTCCTTATTGTTCACTACCAAGCCGCTTACATCGTATCGCAAACCTGCCCTATAGGTAACTCTTTTAAAATAGCTGGTGATGGAACGGTAGTCCGGAACAAAATACCCTCCGAAAGAATAGGTAGCGGCATCATTATAGGTTACATTTTCCAAGCCCAGGAAGGTGTTTTCAAAATCCCCGAACTGTTGAAAACTGTACTCTCCTCCCAAAAACCATTTTTTATCCTCGCCAAAACCCAGACCTACCGTGGCACGGGTCGGTATTTTCAATTCGGTGTTCCTAAGGTTGTCCGCATCCAAATTAACATCCAACACTTCTATCTCCTCCCCTGTGACCAACGAGAAAGACCCCAACTTGGCCGAGTTCTTGGAAACGAGGTTCCCTTGGGTGCTCACCAAGACCGAAGTATATAAGGTATATTTATCCTTTATGGTGGGGGTATAGTTCAGGGCATATTTAAAATCGTACCCATTGATGCGGGACTCACGATCCTCCAAGGTTCCAAATTGCACATCTTCCACGCTTTGGATCCTCCTGTACTCGAGTGTACCAAAATTGTAGCTCGCCGTGACCCCAAGACTCAAGTTTTTTATCAACTCAAACCCAACTGAGGCATATATTCGGTTAAGGCCTCCATCTCCGGAAAAAACATTGGTAACGGAAGCACCCCCTGTGGTAGTTCTTTCATCCCTTAGGCTATATCCCACGGAAGAAAGTGGCATCAATCCAAAACCCATACCCACATTTTTGGCCAATGGAAAACCAATGGACAAATAATCCAGGTTGGTCACAGAAGTGTTCTGTTGTTCGGACCAGTCCTTCAACCGGTACTCGGTATGGGAAATCCCGGCTGTATATGCTGTAAGTTTCAGCTTTGAATATGCTGCCGGATTGGTTAGGTTTATGTGGATACTGTCCCCATACATGCTAACTCCTCCCATCATTTGGTTATCTACCGTCCCATTGTTCCTTAGGTCACCTATTCCAAAGTATGAGTACGGTGATATTGTACCGTTTTGCGCAAAAATGCCATGGGCAACCACGCAAAAAAAAGCAATCAAAAATTTCCTAACCATCTAGCTTTTGTTGTATTCCAGCAAGTAATTTAGTCCCTCCAAGAGAAATTTAGGGTTCGCAAATATGGTGTTTTTTAGCCTTTTGGCAAAAAAATGGGAGTCACCGCCTGTTAAAATAACTGTTAAATGTTCAAAGCGGGCACCATACTGGTCTATTATGCCATCTACCTCCCGCGACACCCCGTTGATCACCCCACTGTGCATGGAAGTCTGGGTAGAATTGCCTATAAAGTCCAAAACTTCCTCCGGTTCCAGCAAGGGCAGTCCTGCCGTTTGCTCGTGCATGGCGCGGTAGCGCATCCGGACACCCGGCGAAATGGCCCCTCCCACATATTCCCCCGCATTGTTCACCATATCATAGGTAATGCAGGTTCCGGCATCGATCACCAAAGTATTGCCCCGAGGGTTGCGATAAAAGGCCGCAGTGGCCAAGGCCAACCTGTCCACGCCAAGGGTATGGGGCGTGGCGTAGCTGTTCTTAAAAGGCACCTTTGAGCTATTGGAGAGCACATGCACCTTGCAAAAAAGGGACAAAACATCATGTTCTTTTTTGTCCATTTTCCCTACCGAACTGATCAATGCTTGCCCAATTCTGGGGTATTGTTCAAAAAGCTCCTTGATCTGGGAAAGGAACAAGCCAGACTCCGAACTTTGGTCATGGAGCATCCTACCGTTTTCAAAAACAGCATATTTCACAAGGGTATTCCCTACATCGACGACCAAATTCATGACACAAAGATCGAGAATTGAAAAAAAACCACCGCCTTTTTCCAGATTTTGTTTGTAAATCCTAATTTTGAAATTATATTTGCACCCGCTTAACGGCATGGTACCTTAGCTCAGTTGGTAGAGCAACGGACTGAAAATCCGTGTGTCCCTGGTTCGATTCCTGGAGGTACCACTTAAGAAACTCGTAACATACTATAAACAGTAGCGTTGCGAGTTTTTTGTTTTTAGCAGGGTGCTCCAGAGGGTGCTTATAATGAACTTTGAAGAAAAAATGTCACTTTCCGACCTATTAAAAATACAAAGTTTTGCAGTAGGAAACAATTCAATTAGACCAACTACCAATTAAATTCTTCTTGTATTCTATGCTATATTCCCAAACAATTGAATTGATTTAAGTTGATCATTGTAAAGTGGTAGGGGACGTTCAAAAAATCGACCTTTTACAGAGCTGTGTTCTGATGGTTTATCTGAACACAATCACTCTTTTAAAAATTTGGTAAAAACCTACGTTTCACACATACGCAAGGAATTCTGAAAATCTCCTGAACCTACCACTATATCTAGCTATAACGTTTGTTTAGTAAAAACAAGGTTATCAATAAAAAACACCCATAATTTGGTTAAAACTGCGATTTTTTGGCAAATCGGGGGTTATCGATGCTTTTTTGTACTTTTTTTGGCTATTCTCAGTTTTCTCTTAAGACTACAAAAAACACATACGTGTGCGTAGCACATAATTTCCATCAAATAAAGTCCAATATTAATCAAGAAAAATAGTTAAAAAAGAGGGGGTAAAGGGAGCATCGTTGCAGAGACCCAAAAACGAAAATTATGTGCATATCAAAAGGCTTATGGAAGAAATTCAAAAATTATTAAAGGAGTTTGTTGAGAGATACCCTTTCAATTGGTTTAAAATCAATGAATTTATTAAGGATTTCGTCAAAAATGAAAGCAAAGACCCATTTGAATTCAAATCAAAGTATTTAAAACCGCACTTGTACCTAACTACTGATGGTAAAATCAATTACATCCCACGAGAAAATGCTAATTCAAATCAAAAAGAGAAAAGTAGCGAGATCTTTGATTTACAATTATTTGATTGCGAACAATTAGCAGTAGATTTTGACAAGGAGAATTTTGAAATTGATGAGTGGGCTCAAAAACGTCTGGATTACGACATAAATATTGTGAGGGAATTTTTATTTCGTTGCACTGTTTTTAAAGGGCATTATTTTTTAGAACGGTTCCATGAGGAAATTGACGAGTTGGAAAAAAACATGGCCTTAATTTCGGAACAATTTATATTGAATTGGCTTCATAAGGAAATAATGAATGAATTAAAAGAAAATCTTAGATACCTAAAAGAAACCATTAGAGAAGATTTCGAAAAAGTCTACTCCATAAATACAACTAAAGCTAAATCTACCTCAAAATCTGAGTTGAGAAATTGGTGCCAGATTGCCAAATTAATGGCCAATGGAACCATTATTATCGATAAAAATGGCCGATATTATTTCAAAGGCAACTTGATAAAAGTCGAAAAAGTAATGAGCGAACTTGTCGCTGAAGAACTTAACCACGAAATCAAACCACAAACCATTAAACCTTATTTGAGCCGCACAAAAACTGAAAGTGATGATGACAAGAATATTTTTAGAGAATTTCGGATCAATGAACTTATCATAATTGCGACTGAGGCACAGAACAAAGGGGTTTTAAGCGATTTTTATAAGACCAGACTGGAAAATTTAAAACAAAGCATTATTTGAGTACGCCAAAAGTACGGTACTTCCAAAGGTTTCAAAACCATTGAAATTATTTTTACATCATTAATAATAGCAAGTAAAATGTAAAATTAGATTTCAATGACATTACAGACAGTTCAGTTAATCGGGATTGATATGGAACGGTTCCAATCACTCATCGGGAAAGCAGTTGCCAAAGTACTGCAAGAACACAAAGAACTCCTAAATGACTCACGGAATGAGTCTGGAGATAAATATTTAAGCAGAAAAGAAGCTGCGGAATTTCTTCGAATATCCGAAACCACACTTTGGAATTTGGATAAAACCCAAGTTTTACCCGCAAAGCGTTTAAATGGTAAAGTTCTTTACCTCAAAAGCGATTTGCTCAATTTCTCAAAAACTAACGCTTAGCATTCTCTAAGCAAACTTTCAACAATTTTTAATCTAAAGCCGAGACGGTATCAACATACCGCCAGGAATCGTCTTGGCTTACTTTATCTAAAATATTATGAGATACAAAAACACATATATAACTATTGAAAAATCCCTTTTTGAGGACTTAGAAAAGTCTATAAACAAACACAATTTGCATTATTCCAAAGATGACCCCAACAAAATAATGATGGACAAAGCGGTTTTCTTTATTGACTACATCCGCTACCAACGAAGTTTCAGAAAAGATGAAATCACTAATGGCGGATATATCAGAATACCTTCAAAGTTTTTAAACATTTATCTGCAAAAGGAGCTTAGAAAGTACAAGGATTTTCTTATTGGACATAACTATATCAAAACGATTCCCTATAGCAAGGACGAGTCCAAGTCTTATGGTTACTTGGTTTCATTTTCGGGAACAAAGAAATCAAATGAAGAATCCTTAGAAGAATATTCAGCTTATGAATTTTTGAGTCAAACCTATGAAACGTTTCTATCGAAGTCTTTGGAAAAACATGCTAAAATTGAACATAAAAAATCGGTTGCAGATAAAAGCACCAAACATTTAACAAAATGGTTGAATGCGGAAAGTATCCAAATCAATAGGGAACGTGCCATTACTTTTATAGACCACTCAAAAGATTTGTCAATGGAACAGAAAACTTCATATTCATACAGTGTAAACAAAATATGGTTTGGATGTTGGTATTACCTTAGAAGCACTAATGACAATAGGCTCCACAGTAATCTTACTAATCTTCCTTCGGAATTACGGAAATTTGTATCCCACAAAACACAGAATTTGGTATCCCTTGATATTAAGTCCTCCCAACCATTCCTTTTAGCAGGAGTCTTTAATCTAATCCTCTTGGAAGAAACTGAGAAAGTGGCGTATCTGAAATCAGGGTTGAGAAGTCAAGATGTAAAGAATCAATTCTCCTCTGTAATGAATTCTATATCTCTTGAACCCTCTGTAATAGCTGGGCTACAGCACTACATAAATTTGGTTTGCAATCAAGACATCTACAACTATATTGCATCAAACCTTAACTCGAATTTTATAGAAAAATTAAAAGATGAAAAAGGTTATGTCGATAAGGTATATAGTCCGACCACTAATCGGAAGGAAGAGAAGCATTTTAAAGACCTTAGAGGCTATTGCAAGGTTTTGACCTTGGAATATATGTACTCATCCGCAGAAAACACAGAGAAACGCTTAAATGAAATAAATCAAGTCCTTCCCGATGCTGTCAACAAGTTTATTTATGAATTCAAATACTGTAAGGAATTGGAAATCCCAAAACGTCAAGGCAAAAAAAGAAGAACTAAAAGACAGCGAGAAAAAATCCAAAAAACTAAAAAACTATTTGCCAAGTTTCTACAGCAACTGGAAGCATTCATAATGTTAGACATAATCACAAAAGAGTTGTCAAAACAAAACCTCAAAATGTTTATGGCAACTATACATGATAGCATTATAGTAACCAGCGGCAATGAAAAAGAAGTGGAGTTGTTTATGAAAAAAAAGGTGTTCGAAATTTTGGGGCTGGAGCCAGAAATAAAATGGGAATACTGGTAGCCCTAGTTTTATCGGGATGGTTTCTCAATTAATAATCGAAAAGTTCACTTACCTCCACCCCCAAGGCATCAGCAATTCTTCCTAACGTAACAAGGCTGGTATTTATCTCACCCCTTTCCACTCTTCCTATCTGATTTTTTGGAATCTCCGCAATAATTGAAAGTTGGAACTGTGATTTTTCAGCTTTTTCACGTAGAAACCTTACCCTTTCACCAACTTTTTTGATGAGTTTTCTATCCCCAGATGTATATTCTTTAAACACATCCCAAAATCCAAATACTACAATAAACAATCGGACACATCGTTGTGTTTATATGTATAAATCAAAATCAAAAAAGATGAAATTATTGGCAAAAAATGTACTTGTCTTTATGTTGTTGATGTGTTTGGTAGGTTGTAGTTCGGATAATGAGGACAACTCCTCAGACAATGATGGCACATCCAGAGAACTCCTGATAGGAACATGGACCATTGACGAAACTGATATTATATTCAATGAGGACGGAACAGGGGAGTCACAAGTTTATGTTTATGATGACAGTGATGAAGACTTGCAATGGCACCGCCTGTCATGGCGTTTGGATTCAGATGTTCTCACCATCAATTTCTCTGTTACTGGCACATCTATTTTTCAGATCATAGAGATCGATAATAAAAGTATGGTGCTACAAGATTCAAATGGAATAAGAAGAAACTACACGAAAAAACAAGGATAAAATGGTCAATTTTTTATGCACAATAGCATTGCAAGCAAGTGTACTGGGAGATTTAAAAGCTGAACGAGGCGGCGAATCCATGTGGTCAACACCGTTGGGAATCGTTATAGGGATTGTCTTCCTGTATTTTTTGATAAAGGGCATGAACAAAAGTGATGATTAACCAAAACATATATCACGAAGAATCTCTATTGTAGTGACCAAATCGGCTTGTACGTGGCAAAAACCCCCTAAGTAATCGATTAGTATAGGTATTTTTTTGCTGATAACCATATATTTACGCTCCCCCAATAAATCAGACCGACTATGAAAATAAGGAACAGCAGTTACAGACTGTCCGACAAACGATTTTGGGAAAAAATACAGAAACAATACGGCAACGGTGGTGGCACATACGAACTATACTGCATGTTACCAAAAACGAATATAGTGCCAGTACAGAGAATGCTAAAAGCAGATAAGAGCGGTACACTATACATTGGAAGGGCAACGAGTTTCTTGGATCGGGTAATAGAGCTTAAGAAGTCCATATCCCCCAATCATACCTCTTCAAACCATGAGTGCGGTGTTAGGTACAAAGATTCTGAAATCTTACAGGAGAAGTACCCTTATGAGCATCTGTACATCGAACTCCATGGGACGGACAAGAGCGTGGAGCTTGAACGGGAAAAACTGAAGTCTTACGTCAGGGAATTTGGTGAGCTCCCCCCCTTAAATAGAATGGCTTAATGGATTGATTTATTTATTCAATCACTTATCATCAATAGAATAGGTTAGGTAGATTAGTAGGATGGATTGGAAGGATTATGAAAAAATAACAAAGGACATCTATGAAACCCTTGGCAAGGAATCGGGGGTGAAAATAGAATGTTATGGAAATAGCTGTAAAGTCATAGGGAATTCGGGAGTAGAGCATCAGATTGATGTATTGGCAAGCCATTCAGATGGAATTCATACTTATAAAACAGCCATTGAATGTAAGTACTGGAAAAATACGATTAGTAAGGATACAGTGATGAAAATACATTCAATTATCAATGAAACCAATATTGACAAAGGCATAGTTATTTCAAAAAAAGGGTTTACTCCTGATGCCATTGCTTATGCCAAAAGCAAAAACATCGGACTAGCATTGTTAAGAGAGGTCGAAAAAGAAGATTATGGCAGAGATTTACCAATATTTGAAATCATTTCTTCAAAAGTTCGCAGCCCTAAAATTATACAGTTCCAAATGATTAGTAAAGAGGGAGCAAATAGAGGTGATGAAAATGTAGAAATAAGTAAGATTGAACTTATAGATTCAAAAGGAAGAAGAAGCCCCTTAAAGGAATGGATAGACCATTTCTATGCCCAGCTTCACAAAGAAAATGCAATCGAACCCCTAACCATCGAATATAAATTTGAAGATATTTCACTGAACAACATTGAAACAAGTGAGTCCACTCCGATTCAAAGTATAGTCATTACTGGGGTCATTGAGGAAAAAGACCTTCGCTGGACACAAACCGATAAGACATGGCTTATAATGAAATCAGTTTTTGAGGATAAAATCATCACGGTCTCAGAAAAAGGGGTAATCAAAGAAAGTAAATTTAGGTTCCTGAATTAACCGAATCGGATTCATAGGCTTCCAACATCATTTCTGCCTTGTACAACTCATCCTTTAGCTCCCCATTTTCCCTTTCCAACTGTTCTGCCCTTGATTTGTCCTCTATGACCTTGACATCGTATGGTGGTACGGGGGATTTGCTAAAAGCCGCCAAATCAATAATGACACTGAATATCCCCACGGCTGCACTGACTATAATTGCCCAAATAGCAAGCCTTATGGATTTAGCAGCTTTTTCATTTGCCTCCCTTGAAGCTTCACGGGCATCTTGGGCAGTTTGCCTTGACTCCTGTAACTCCAAATAGTCGACATATTGTTTTGATGCCTCCCCATTGAGGAACCACTTCAAACTATCTAATTGCCTGTACAGTGATTCTCCACTTTCGGTCAAGTTGCCTTTAGGTTTAGTGATACCGTGTTTGAAATAATAGTAGTATTGAAAACTTGTTTTCCATCCTGTATAAAGCTTTGCTTCAATGTTGGTTGCCGAGAAATTTTCCACGAACCAATAATAAAAGGTAGATTCCGCATATATGGTCATCTTACCTGAATCCTTTTGTATTTTATCAATCAAATTGTTGTAGGTAATACCGATATTCTCATGGGCCATCCCAATTTCCATTGCCTTGATATATCTATTCATATTAATTATTTTACTTGTGGAATCACCGCAAATTTATCAAAGGGAAGTACCCGTTTTCTCAACAATTGTTTATTATCAAAATGTCTGGAAATAGCCATGTTCTTTTTAACATGTTCCTCAATTGTTCCACGATGAAAGATTTTAATAGACAAACAATCTCTATGCTCAAATATTGATTTCAACAAAGTCCGATCTGACAGACCACAGGAATGGCCAACTATATAAACCTCAAATGGTCCCGATTCCATAAAGCCAAGCATTTCATGATAATCAGTCGTGCGATTGTAATAAAATGACTTGATAAATTCCAAAGGCACATTAGAACGCTCTTCCTCTATCTTGGCATAATAAGGATGGGTATCGTCCCCATATCCGAAAATAATTGGATTACTTATACTTCCAGCAACACCATGTATATTAATTGATTGATGCAATTTGTTCAATCCATTCCCTATAAATAATTTGTCAATTGAATTCGTATAGTTAAAATTTAAAAACAATAATTTTTCTGGATCGCCTAATTGCTTGTAACCCACTTCATGGTTTAAACAGGTGTCTTCATTGATTTGTTTCTTATAACTCTTTTGAAGAAAATCATAGTATTTCAGACTTAAATTTTGTGATAAGGGTGCTTGGTTTATCCCAAAAATATATTCGCCCAGCCTGTCCGACATTTCCTGAAAAGAACTATTCAAAGCCTCTTTAATAACTTCAAAATCCCTATAACTCGGTGGATTTTTCTTTATCTCATCCATTAAAGGTATAAGAGTATCAAAATATAATGATTCAATGTCAACCCAATTTTCAAGCTGCAAATGATCCAAAATAAAAACTAGAAAACCTCTATAAGTCATTCGTAAATGCCCGATACTCTTACACCTATCAATCAGCTTTTCAAAAGTTTCACATTCATTAAGCATTTGAAGGTTGACATTTGCTATTCTATCAACCTGAACCATTTTATCAGAATACTTTGAATCCCTTGCTTTTTCAAGGCAAGCCAAAATGTACCATCTTAAAAAATCTGTATATGTGGTTTTTAATCCTAATGCCAAATCCAAACCATTTCCGACAATAACCATCCTGTTATATTGGTATTCACTCATTTTAAATGATTTTATTTCAGCAATATATCTCCATATCACAATTTTGTGAAATTTTTCCCACTTCGGTTCTTAACAGAATTATCAACATTACAGGCATAAAACCTAAGACAATCAATAACTTATCTCTAAATTACCTTGCTTTTTTCAGTATATTGTAAGAAAAATACTAGATATGGATGCGCAGCAAATGTTTTTAAAATTAGAGGAAAGAGCACTAAGCGGGGAATTGATTAGAACTTCTAGTGGTGGGAACCACATTCTAAAATATTCCAACAATGCCGAAAATATACATAACGGAAAATGTAAGAGATGGATAGTTCACTTTGTTAAAGATGGTGAGCTAGTCGCCATGTGTGATTACACGAAAGGAATTGAACCAAAATTTGAGTCTTGGGATGTATTTGATAAAGAAAACGGAATAATGGAACACAAATTTACGTGGGTCAATTAATGTTCAATATGAAACATCTTAAAAACATACCACGCAACAGAAAACCCACCAAACAAGAGTATTTGGCCATAATAGACCATGCCCGAATAGATGCAAAATATGGGATGCTACTGTACCTTTTATGTCGGTGCCTTCAGACCAAAAAACCAATGTGGAGAACCTGGATGAACCTATTGAACCAAACCATTGACCGTATCAACTCACTTGAAGAGATTGAGACCCCACCAGAGGGCGAACTCAACCTTATTGATATCTTCCTTACCAAATATGATAAAACAACAGCTAAAAACACTGTAACCTGAACTATTAATAAATTTTTAAACTATAGATATGGGGACATGGGATGAATACAGTAAGCTTTTAAAGGCTTATGAAAAAGAAGATTTGGAATTTAAGGTTTTCCAAAAGAATGAGGACTATACTTTCGATTTTAACGGATTGGATTTAGTTGGGGTAAAGACAATAGAGCATTACTTTAAGGATGGGGAATTAATTCATTTGGTCACTAAAATTGAATCTCCCAATTATAGTTACATCCATATTGAAAGTGGTGACAATAAAAATAATTCTGAAACAATTGTGGACATTAGCATTCACAAAACCACTTCTGGGGCTGAAGCTATAGAATTATATGACAATATCAAACTTTCAGTTGCATCAAATCAACTTACGTATTCAGAAGAAAAGACAACCGAAACCAATAAGGCAATAACTACTAAAGATGGAAAGAACCTTAACGCTAAGGAAATCAAGGAGCAATACTTCAATTCCAATGGAAAATTTGCCTATCTGGTCATAAAACATCAAGGAGAGGACATGGATGACATGTACATAAACGAGTACAATGGTGGAAGATTGAATTTTGTAGATTGAATTTTGTAACCATTAGGAATACATTAGAGGGCCAAATCAAAACATTTGATTTTTTTTTCCAAAATTGGTATATCCCCTATATTGGTTTTTACAGCATGAATAATTTCTTTCCTGTTGTTCCCAGAGATTTTATCCCCCAATATTATTTCTTTAAAAGCCTCCTTTGGAAGTATTACCTTCCTATCCTCAATAGAAGCTGGTTGTTCCCAAAACTTTACTGTTCGATATTCCCTTTCAAATTTCCACTTAAGTTCCTTACAATAGAGCTTATAATAAGTAATTTGATGGTACGGCATAAATGGTCTTGGTAAAATTGCAGGCAATTTATCAAAATACTCTACTGCTGCTCCGCCACCCAGATATTCAAACATGATTCTCGAATTATAACCTATACAAAAACCTTCTCCATCCTTTGCATATTTTTTCCACATCTCATCTAAGCAACATTCAGCCGTCAGGCTTAAGACCCCTTGTCTTTTATCCATTTCCTTGTTATAATGCTGCTCATATTCCTTTTGATAATTTTTGTCTTTTAGAAATCCTTTTCTTGCCCATTTTCTGGCTTCATTTCGGTGCTGGTACCTTGTTCTGGACGGATGTTCTCTACGAGAAACAGTTTCATATAACTCAATAGTTTGTTTAGCATCCAAAAGATCATATCTTATAGGGTTTCTGCAATCCTTTTCATCTTCGAATGATTCAGGCGAAGCCAAAAAAACTTCACGATTTTTTATAAACTTATCATGATGTTCAAATTCCCAATGTCGATACTTATAAACCACTTTAGGGATTTCAATATCATCTAATGTTCCTTGATATTCTTTGGTCCAGCTCATTTATTTCAGATTTCAATTTAAAACAGGATAGCAGTTTCATTTGTTATCTTCATTTCTGCCATTAGTTTTCACCTTTTGAATTCATCCCTATATTTCACAAATTCAATTGGAAATACATGACTTGATATGTGTTTCCTTTTTTCTTCTAAATTAATCCCCAGAGATAAATAAATCATACTAGCTCTTATCAGTTTAACTAGCTTTAATGTTTTTTTCTCAAACTCCTCTCGATGTACCACCAGTGTTAACCCATCATCATAAAGCCCACTTTCACCATGTTCAATTATTTTAAAGGATTTATGCTCAATAAAGTTTCTGATTTGGGCCAATTCTTTGGCTTCAGGCTCGATGGGATAAGAGAATTCAGGGTTTTTTTCATAAAGATCCCTACTTAACCAGTATAAACCACGAAATGCCCAATTCTGGGTTTTAATTATTTTATCATTCAATTGGAGCTTATTTGATTTTTTATCATGCACATTCCATATTCCCCTAAAACTTACACGGTCAGATTTGAAACCTAAATTCAGATAATCATTGATTAAATAACCTATTTTATCTAAGATTGAATAACACATTCTAAAGGCTGTTTTAATTTTTTCAGTATTAAATGAATAGATAGCACTATCTAGTATGTCAAGTTGTAGGTTGTCCTTATCTGAATAATGTAATTCTTTATGATTTACACTTTCAAACAAAAAATGCCTGGCGGTAACAAATTCTTGTTTTATTTGGTTAAAAATTGTCTGATAAATTGGAGGCTTGTCAAATTTTAAAGTCATGGTCGGCAGAAGTAAACAATCGCTCCCAGCGATATTATCTGTGATAACGTCATTAAGTGGATTAAGAAAAAGTCGGTTTTGAAGGCTCCAAATCCTATATTCCCGTTCAAGTTCTGTATCTCCTATTGAAAAATCAGTTAAGTTTTGAATTTTCTTCAAGTCTTTTTTGTGGAATCTTGACTCCAGTAAATCAACAATGCCCTGAAAACCAATTTTTGCCTCATCATAAATATCTGAAACAATTGCTTTATTCAAGTATTTGTATGCAAATTGAAAAAACAAAAACTTATGACCATCGTCGTATAAAATTTTAGCATAATGAAATAGTCCAAAACCGATATTTCCCTTTGCCATAGAAAAGGACGAATCAATCTCTAATGCTGATTGCCAATATAACTGGGCTTCTGAAAACCTACCAATATGACTAAAAAGATTGCCAAGATTTGTCAAAACCTCACACTTTTTAAAATTATCTTGGGCATTCTTGGAAAAAACAAGTGACTGCCTTAAGTTAATTATCTGCTGGTCTAGTTCTACTAAATCAAAATTCCAAAAATCGTCCGAATTCAAGTTTTGAGTCAAGCCTTGAAGATATGACCAACCATTTGCTAAATTGTAATGAAAAGTCATTTTATCATCATCTGAAAAATTTCTAAGATTTTGTTTTTCAGAGAATTTTAATCCAATCTTAATATCCCCTACTCTTCCATATTCCCTGCCAGTCTCAAAAATCAATCCAAGCAAATACACGGCCTGATTTGGCTCAAAGCAGTTTAAATCTTCAAGGGTTAATATTTCTTCATAAGTTAGGCTCACAATACATAATATGGTTTGATATAGATTAATGTAACTTAATTACTTTATTCGGCATTTGCTATTCCTTTCGTATCAAGCATTCTTATTAGGTTTTCTTTGGTTTGAAGTCGGCTATTATTTGCCAATAATTGTAAAATTACTTCAACAACATTGATCTGAAAATGACTAAGAATTATTGGTTCAATGTATATTCTGGTTGATTTATGAATCATTTTGTGACGAACTTGATACATATTTGATAAACTGTCCATTAGTTTTTGATGTGTTTCACCTCCTTTTGGTTTTAATAATTCACACATTCTGCGTTTACATTTTTTCTCCATTTTATGATTCTCTTCCGCTAATAAAAAGATACTTTCAATCACTATAATCAATAAAGAAATTCTTAGATGTAAATCAGTTTCACGAATTGCTCTAGCCACCATTTTTACAGTTTCAACAATAAGGAAATCAATTTCACACCTCTGATTACCATTTAAAATTTTTCCAAATAAAAACAGCATGTTATTTTCAATACTTGAAACCATCTCCTTTGAAATGTGAAAAGTTTCCCTATTTGCAGAAACTGTAATTGACAAATCATATTCTTTACCCGATTCAATTGATAGAAATTCTGACTCCCAAGGCATTCTTCTTTCTAAATCAATAAGGCAGTTTTCATCTGGATGTACTATTGTCGGTGACAATAAAACAACAATATCAGAAGTAAGGGAAGCAAGTTCATAAGAAATCTCTTCCCCTTTTTCTGATTCAGCAAAAGCCTCTGTTTCAACAAATACCCTGCCTTGGTATTTTCTATATGTCAAATCAAATACTTCCTCATTTTCAATAAATAGTTCCCTATTGCATTCCCAATACTTATCAAAGTACTCCTTAGTGAAATAGGTGATTTTTATATTTCCTATACTAAAAGGTTCCTCTATTGTTAAATTTAATATAGGGTAATAGTACCTGACTTTCTTGATTTCCTTTTCCAATTTTTCATACAAATAGTGCAGTAAATCCTGCCTTGCTCTATTATTTTGAAAAACATCAATTATCCAAATAAGTGTTTGAGTTCTGAGGAACTTTATTGAAACTTTCGATTTTAAATTATTAAACTGGGATAATTCATAAATAAATTTATAGAAAGGCGGGTAATCTTTAATCTCAAATCCATAGGTCTTTCTATCTAAAGAAATTTGAAGAACTTCATCATTAATTTCTGATGCTTTTTGCCTTTGAATTACTGGCCCTTCAGCCAGTTTGTCTGACCAGTCAACAAATTGCAAGTGCTCTAATGAACCTTTTAGTTTTTGCTCTTTTTCAACTGATGGAAAATCACCTGTAATTATTAGTTTTTCTACAAACTTGTAAGCATTGATTTTAATTTCACTTTCTGTCACAGTGTTTATAGCTTAAAAAATTATTTACTCATAATTCAAAAAGTTTGATTAGATCTTCTTCGGTTTTGCAATCTTTTCGATAAAGCAGGAGTTTATCCAACAGGATAATGGGAATATGCTGAAACTCAAAAAGTCTGTCCCTATTTACTCTAAGCTCTATTCTATTATGAATGTACTTATCCCTTATGTTATAATGTTCTATAAATAATGAGATACCTCTTTCTAAATCAATTTCTGAAATAATTCTGGGCAATACTTTTTGTTTCATTATGGACAATCCTTTTCCTTTACCCTTCTTTTTAGGCAGAAAAACACTTTCGAAAACAGAAACAATTTTTACTATTCGTTCGTGAATATTTGTCTCAGAGGTATAACTACCTATGCGTAATATGGTATTGTTTATAATTCCGTCAAAATCCGTTTGCATCGAATTTTTCAAATAGTGTGATAACTTTGGAAACCCTCTTGCATAGATTCTTTGCAAAATTTCCGATGTAATTTCTACTGGTTGAACTCCCTCGTTAGATCGTATTCCTGATCCTAAATCAAAATGAGGATTAGATGTCTGATAAAATAGACTATATTTAGGCAAAGTGATGGATTTATACTCCAGTTCACAGATTGTGGTATATGGGTTAACAGACTCGTCTATTAAAAAGGATTTGAATAGACTCAACGCTAAATCAGCTTTATATTTTGCTTCTTTTTCTGCTCTTTCCAGAATGCCTGTTGCGCACGCAATTAGGACTATCCGATTTTCCAGCCGAGAGATAACATAATTAAAATCTTCCTCCGTAAATTCCGATGTTCCTCTTTCAAATTTTTCATGTTCATTTTGTTTAAAATATTCATCAAAGCAAACTAAATGGCAATTTCCAATTTCAAAATTTTTCTCTATTTCAATTGCAACTAAAGGAAAATAGAATATGTATTCTTCGATTTTATCATCAAGATGTCTTCTGAAATAAGTTAATGGCTGCTCATTAAATGCGTCATCTCCATTTTTCTGGACAACCCACTCAAATATTGCCTCCTCAATGAAATCCAAAGAAGCATATTTATTGAACTCAGGTATTTCAAAAACCTTTTCTGCCGCACTAATCACATGTTCGTAATCCATTTCATTAAAACCTATTTGCTGAGACTTATTTATAGGTTTGAAACGATCGGTTTTCTTTCCAACCAAATCTATATGAGAGTATCTTAGATTTTTAACTTCTCCTAATTTAATAATAGGATGTGCGCCTTGTAAAATCTTAGGTTCGGATTTTATTTCACGGTCATACTTCTTGAAATAATTCAAGAGATTTCGAATAGCATCATTTATTTGTTCGTCAAAATTAATCACCTGATTTCTTCTTAAAAAAGGGGGGAGAGGCAGTTATTTTGCTGAATTAAAACCTCTCTTAGAGATCAACATCCATTGCAACTGGAACTACATCCTAAATATAGGCAATTCATTTTCTATTAAACTATCACCCAATATGCAACTTGAATTAAAAAATACTAGGAGCTTCAAAAGAGCTAAAATGTTCTAGCAAGTTCCATTCTTTGAGCAAAGTTTGTAAGTTTATGGAATAACAGGGTTTTTTATGCCATTGAACAATAGTGAGAAAAGATTTTAAAAAGCCTGCGTTCAAAAATATTCAATTCAACTAATAAATTACATTTCGCTATGAAACACAGATATATCAAAGTTTATGAAATGAAAGAAAATTTCAACAACGTGGAAGGCTTGGGAAACTATAGAAGTCTGAGTTTAGAGGAAGATTCAGATTCGGATGGTGTAAAAATAATAGAGCATAACACTTTTACCATTGGTGATAAGGTTTATGTTAGTTGTTTGATCGAATTGGAATAGCTTGGTTAAAAAAATATATCATTGCCTAAAATTAAGAGATTGGATTCTTAAATAGGAAATTAAGTTTTAAGAAAAAACGAAAGTATATATTAGTTTATAGTTCTTTAAATGCTCTTATTGCCATTTTCTTGAACTGTCCAATAATTGCTCGGTCTAAATCATCAAAACCAAATTCTTTTTGATTTTCCAACTTATATAAATCACAGTCTCTAACGGTACCGACCCTCTTTAATTCTTCAATTGCAATAGAACAAATATTTTGCTTTGTCACTAATATCAAAATCCCAGAATCATATTTATATTCTTCCCCGAGTTTTGAATAGGAGAATTGCCCACTTTTTCTATATTTAACCTCGACGTAGTATGTTTTTTCTTCTCGGTTGGTAACTACAAAATCAGGCATTGAAGTAATCTCCTTAGCAGTTTTATCTTTGTAATCGTATAATGAATCTAGGAACATTGGAACAGAGTGCTCCATACCGTACTTATGCACGTCGAAGTCCATTGTAATGAACAACCTTTCAATGATCACCTCGGCTATTTTACCTTTTATCAGTTGATAATTGAAGTTAAGATCTTTACGCCATTGCTCTGAGTTTAAATCGTCATCTTCTTCATCCATTAGATGCCAGCAGTCATAGCAGACACTATCTTCATACTTAGTGTACTCCCCGCACTCAATACACTTTGCCATTTCTTCTTTTAATTTTTAAGATAAATACAAAACTTTATAAACTCTTGACAAGTCTTGTACTCTAAGCACTTTTCTCAAGGCCAAGTTTTCAAATCAATTAATACTATTGAATATAGATTACTTCTTGCTCACTCCGATCTAAAAAAACTGCAATAATGTCTTTTTTCGGTATCTCCAGTTTCGTTATGGTCATCTGAGAGTCATAATTCATTTTATTGCGTTCTTCAAATTTTTCAGCCACCTTCATATCAAGAGTCCAAGACAATCTATATTTACCACTTTTAGCTTCTTCAATACTCATTGCTCTATAAACAGTCACTAATTCAGGAAGTGAATCGAGTAATTTTTTCTCATCCTTATCCATTATGTTCTCTTTAAAGCTTCTCTCAGCTAAGAACATATATTCAAGTTCTTCGTATGGTATGCTTACATAGTCTTGTGTAGTATAGGACTCCTTTAATTGTTTCCAGTACTCCTCATCCGTCAATCTATCCATATAACGGAGCAGCATTAACATTCTTTCATCATTCGGACACCAATTTAATATCTGGTATAATTCCAGTTCTTTTGTAAAGTGAAAATTTGAGAGTTGACCAATAATACCTGTTCCTTTAATTGCAGCCAATTTTTTATCATTGTTTTTCACGATTGAATTTAATTGGTCTATCAAATCTGAAGTATATTCTGCGAATGGATAACTATTTTTATTTTCATTATCCCAAAAATCTTTAATTTTTGGATATTCGATGCAACACTCGTTTAGAGCATCGAACTCACCCTTCGGAAACCTATAGGTATATATTTGTTTTCCCATAACCAAAAAACGGCTTTAAACGAATCGATATTGTATTAATATTATATTCCACTTAAGTTAGCTGGCGAGCATGTCCATTCATTAATTCTTTGAGTCCTATATTCAATCAAAAAATCCACTCTTCATAGCTGCCAAAGCCTCTTGTTTCTTCTCAACTCTGATATATTTATAGAATTCTCGCTCGGTCTTATGGCCAGAGAAAATCATTATATTTTGTACTGATTTTCCAGCAACATAATGATTAGTGCAAAAACTCCTTCTTGCCGTATGTGTCTTTACAAGTAAAAACTTAGGCACTTTACCCTGGACTAATTTTCCTCCCTTTGTACATGAAACCTTTACTAGTTCTTTAAAGTCTACGGCACTACAGGCAGTCTTAATATTTTTTCTAAGAATGGGCTCACTCATTTTAGGCGGGAATTTGTTGTCATATCTTTTCATGACCTCCATAATCTCCTTAATAACAGGGATATAAACTATATTGTCAGTTTTTTTCTGCTTTATCTTAATTAATTTGTGACCGTTATCATCTTCAATATTTTCATCGTTGAGGCCATTATAATCACTGACCCTTTGACCTGTATAACAACCTATAAGGAAGATATCTCTTGCCTGTTCCACAAGTGGCCTCTTTGAAAAATCCTTCTTGGCAAGTACTTTAATTTCTTCATTGGTTAAATAAATATCCGTTGTTATTTCCTTTGGAGATTTGAATTCCCGATTCTTAAAGATGATATTGTTACTTACCCCATTTACCAAAGCATCATTTAAAAAGGTTTTTAAATTTTTAATGTGTTTACCTATGGTGTTTAAGCTAAAACCTTCGTCTTCCAACATATCCACAAAGCTTCTGTAGAAATTAAGATCTATTTCATCAAAGGTCAAAGTAGTCTTATATTGTTTCTCATAAAGTTTCAATAGCTTCAATGTTTGGTTGTATGATCTATAGGTAGTAGCACCTATGCGCTTCTTTTTGGATTCAAGTAAATTTTCAGAATAGTGAACCAATCTTTCATTTTCATTTACGGCTTCCTCTTTTTCAGTCCCATTTATTCTATGCCCTATCAATTCAGACAAATTATTTACATTTATTGAATTGTCATTTTTAACCATACTTGACAATTCCTCCTCTGCAAATGTCTGAATATCATTAAGGAAAGCATTTATCTTATACGCATTTGTCATCATTCCCTTTCCCGTCTTAATACGCTGTTTAGTAGAGTCCCAATTTTGTAATGAGCTTTTAAAGCCTATACTCTTTTTGAACCTTTTCCCTTTGGATGCAAAATGCAACATGATAAGACTTTCTTTTTTTGGGCTTTCCTTTAAGCTTTTTACTGAATCCTTTAATCCGAATCTAAATACTCCGTGTGTACTGGTCAATGTTGTTTTCATACTCATAATTGTTTATTCTTAGCTATATAGAGCCAATAACATGCCAAAGCAGGGTGCTTGAGAGGGTGCTTGACATTTGAATTATTTCGAAAAATTTTAAAATTTATTTAATGACAGAAAGTCAAATTTTCCTTGTCAGTACGCATTATGAGCGATTGTCATTAAATATGTTTCAGAATGAAACAACAACTTAGTACTGGAGGTACCACAAAGTGGCAACTACAAAAAGCCCATCCAAATTGGATGGGCTTTTGTATTTTCAGTAAAGTTCCACGGACCATAAGCCCCACCTCTTCCATTGGATAACCTATTTCTTGACCCGGTCAAAATATTCTTCTTGCAGCTTCAAGGTGTTTACATCGTTTTTGACTTCCTTGATGGCCGATACCAATGAAGAAATGGCATTCTCGGTAATCACCTTGCCCAACTCCACGGTGGCCACACTGGCATCGCCCGCATAGTGGTTGGGATAAGCGGCATACCACCAAATGGCCGTGTAGATATTGCTTGAAAGGTTCAATCTACCTTGATTGGCCCCGGACTCTTGGGTGCTCCGTTCCTGCTTCATCAAATCTGGCCTTAGGTACAATATGGCCGATGCTTCATTTTCCCCTCCGTGTTGGTCCGTGACCGGGTCGGATTTTCTAATGGACGCCATTTTATCGGCCACCTCCTTTGGAACATTGGGCTCAAAGAAATACACCGCATAGTCCCTTCTCTTTTCCAGTTGGTTCTGAATAAAATATCGGATCATTTGCGGATTCCCGCCATGCCCGTTGATAATGATTATCCGCTTAAAACCGTTTCTGGCAATTTCCTTTGTGGTCTCCTCCAACAATTCCATGGCCAATTGGCTTGGCAGGGAAAAGGTCCCGTACTGCTGTTTGGCCTCATTGACCTGTCCGTAAAAATAATCCGGGAACACAACGGCATATTCTTGTTTGGTGGCCCTGGCCGACCACTCCCGCACACGGATCAGATCCGAACCAATGGGAACGCCCGGCCCGTGCTTTTCCAAAATTCCAATGGGCAATATGCACGTATAGTTCGACTTTACAAGTGCATTTTCCCAGTCCGAAGCGGTCAATTCGTCCCACCGGGAAGGGAGCTCTTGAGCCCTTACCACGGAACAAACCAAAACCAATGCGCAAATAAGATATTTCATAAGTAATGTATTGTTTTGATGTACAAACAAAAATATGGAAATCCTCACCTTGCAGGGAGCGGTCCTCGGCGTATCACATTAATTGCTGCTTTTGTTATTTATATGAATTTCAACACCTTGCACCCCTATCTGTGGTGTTGGCTCCTTTCGTTTCCTTTTAAGGGTGTGTCGGTGGCACCAGACCACAAGATGCCATTTTGCTGGGGCGGGGCAATGAATTATAGCCAGTGTTGTAGCACGTTTTTATTCCTCCGTTTTGTTCAATGGTGAGTGATGTTCATGAACACATTTCCATCCATCTGCCGTCTTAACTAAAAGTAATGTCATTTGGTCCTTTACAATAGCATCAGTTTCTCCAAACTTGAAATGAAAATCGGTATGAAGGGTTACATTGGCCACATCACCAAATACTGCTATTTTCATATCATCATATTCAAATTTTACCACTTCGGTCACATTACTAAAAATTCCACGCTCATACTCTTCGTTTTCCTTATCACCATTTCTGCGCTCCCCATCTTTGAATTCAGTGAATTTTGGTCCGTAACCATGTCCAGCAATCAATTTGTCCACATTTCCATCCTTTATGGTTTGTTTAAGCTCCTCCATCAAAGCCATAACTTCCGCTTTAGCTTCTGGGAATTCGTCATTCAATAGGTCTATTTTTACTTCCTCAACTTCAATCTTTGCTTCTTCTTTTTGTTTGCAACCAGTAATTATGGTTCCAAAAATCATAATCAACAGAAACGTCAATCTTGTTTTCATAATACTATATTTAATTGGTTAACAGTTGATTATGAAGTTAAGGATTTTTTTGGATGATGTGCGACAATGCACCACAACTTGTTTATATGGAACACACCCCCACACCCACACCCCCACACACCCCCAAAATAGAAATAAAACCGATCATTGCATAGCAATGCCCAGAGGCACCAGACCACAAAGTGGCAACTACAAAAAGCCCATCCAATTTGGATGGGCTTTTGTTTTGGAACAAAACGGAATCGAAGTTCATGCTGGAAAAAACATAGTTTTTTGGAGAAACAATAACCTAGAGCTTCTACCACAAAATCTCAACTTCATAATGGCGCCCAGGGTTTTGTTTATTGGTCGATAATCCAGTTATCAGCTAAATCGGTTTACTATCAAAGCAAAAAGGAGAAGAAAAAGACCATTGACACACTTTCGAGGTCCGGTTAAGTTAAATAAATGACATTTAAGGATTTATTTCAGATTAAAATGTGTTCCTTTACTGCACGTTACAGACTTTGGACGAAGATAATGCCAGTCCTTAAATAAAAAAGACAGCCCTCCTAACTTATATTCTCCATTACCCCCGAGGCCACTTCTTAATTATTTTTTACTAGTACCAATGTTTGGGTTTTGACGGCCTTTTTAGGCCAAAACCAAAGATTGCAATTGTCATCAGTTTCATTTCAAAATTCACGGTGGTCATTGTGGATACTTCCCCTCAAATGTCTGTATGGAATAGATAAAAACTTAATATATGTTGAAAATAAAAATAGTTCCAGGAGAGAATATAGAAAGAGCCCTGAAAAGGTACAAGCGCAAAGTAAAGAACACCCGACAGTTACAGCGGATAAGAGACAATCAAGAATTCACAAAGAAGTCCAAAATGAACAGGGAAAAGATTGCCAAGGCCAAATATCGGAACGAATACTTGAAAAAGATGGAGGAGTAATTTTATGGACAAAGATTTAAACCTTGCCGTTTTGATAGACGGCGACAATATACCTTCCAAGTATGTAAAGGAAATGTTGGAAGAAATTGCAAAGTACGGAAACCCGAGTGTCAAGAGAATATACGGTGATTGGACAAAGCCAAGTTTGGCAAAATGGAAAGATGTACTGCTTAAATACGCCATTACCCCCGTACAACAGTATGGTTATACCACAGGTAAAAATGCAACGGACAGTGCAATGATCATAGATGCCATGGATATTCTTTATTCAGGAAAGGTAGATGGGTTTTCATTGGTTTCAAGTGATAGCGACTTTACAAGATTGGCAATACGATTGAGGGAAGCGGGAATGACCGTCTTTGGAATAGGGGAAAGAAAGACCCCCAATCCATTCATTGTAGCTTGTGACAAGTTCATATACTTGGAGATTTTACAAAAGACCGATGCTGGAGCATCAGCCTCTTCATCAAAAGAAACCAAAACCAAAATCGATAGAGTTACCCCAAAGGTCATAAACCTGATCCTTGCCACCATTGCCGATGTCGAGGACGAGGACGGATGGGCATTTCTGGGGGAAGTTGGCGCTCTTTTACAGAAAAAGCAGCCCAATTTCGATGCAAGGAACTATGGTTTCAGAAAATTGATGCCATTGGTCAAATCCATAGATAAAATAGAGATAGGCCAAAGGAACAACCCAAAAGGCAATGGAAATCTTGTTTACGTGAGGGCCCTGTCCTAAGTCAAAGATAAACACATATGAGACCACTTACCATATCCAAGCAGTTGACAGACCGGGAAAGCCCGGCTCTATCCCGATATTTAAAAGATGTGAGCCGTATTCCCATGATCACTGAGGATGAGGAAGTAGGTTTGGCAATCCGTATCAGGAATGGGGATTCCCAGGCATTGGAAAAATTGGTGACGGCCAACCTTCGGTTTGTCATATCCGTGGCAAAACAATATCAACAAAGGGGAATGAGCCTACATGATCTCATCAATGAAGGCAACGTTGGATTGGTAAGGGCGGCAATGAAATTTGATGAGACCAGGGGATTCAAATTTATTTCTTATGCCGTATGGTGGATTCGTCAAGGGATATTACAGGCTTTGTCGGAAAACTCAAGAATGGTACGGTTGCCCCTGAACAAAATAAATGTGATCAATAAAATAAAAACGGTCACGGCTTATTTTGAACAGGTTCACCAAAGACCTCCCTTCGCCGAAGAAGTTTCCGAGATGACCGATATTACCTTGTCCGAAATCAAAGTCTGTATGAAACATTCGTCTTGGCCACTATCTATGGATCAGACCCTTAGACCAGAAGAAGGAAGCGCAACTCTTTATGACAGATTGACGTCGAGTGACCAGAACAATCCCGAGTCAAATCTAATTGAGGATTCTTTAAAGGAAGAAATAAGTGAATTATTGGAAATTCTCACACTCCGTGAGGCTTATATCATTAGGATGCTATTTGGAATTGGAACGGAAGAAGCCCTTTCAGTGCATCAGATTGCCTATGACCTGGACCTCACAACGGAAAGGGTGAGACAAATTAAAATAAGGGCACTGACCCGTTTAAAAAAATCTTCAAAATGTGATCTCCTGAAAGAGTATCTACAATAATCATAGCCCTACAAGCTATGGCTCCCTTCACTAACCACTTAACAAAGGCATTCTCAACTTATCGTTTATTTCAAGATGCCATATTGCTGGGGCGGGGCAATGAATTATAGCCAGTGTTGTAGCACGTTTTTATTCCTCCGTTTTGTTCAATGGTGAGTGATGTTCATGAACACACTTCCATCCATCTGCCGTCTTAACTAAAAGTAATGTCATTTGGTCCTTTACAATCGCATCAGTTTCTCCAAACTTGAAATGAAAATCGGTATGAAGGGTTACATTGGCCACATCACCAAATACTGCTATTTTCATATCATCATATTCAAATTTTACCACTTCGGTCACATTACTAAAAATTCCACGCTCATACTCTTCGTTTTCTTTATCACCATTTCTGCGCTCCCCATCTTTGAATTCAGTGAATTTTGGTCCGTAACCATGCCCGGCAATCAATTTGTCCACATTTCCATCCTTTATAGTCTGTTTTAATTCCTCCATCAAAGCCATGACTTCCGCTTTAGCTTCTGGGAATTCGTCATTCAATAGGTCTATTTTTACTTCCTTAACTTCGATCTTTGCTTCTTCTTTTTGTTTGCAACCAGTAATTATGGTTCCAAAAATCATAATCAATAGAAATGTCAATTTTGTTTTCATAATACTATATTTAATTGGTTAACAGTTGATTATGAAGTTAAGGATTTTTTTGGATGATGTGCGACAATGTGCTACAACGGTGAGTATATGAAGCGTAGCATCCCAAAGGCTGCTATGATTTAATATACAGCGTTAGGTGCTTTTTTTATAATTTTTACTTAAGTATTCTATCAAGGTAGGTATTGTATTAATTCCTTTTTCAATTAGAATTTTCACAATATCCTTTCCACTTAAAAAGATTATTGGGTGACCATCAGTTCTAACTTCCTCATAAGCTTGTTTAGCTACAGCAGATGTAGTCACCAAAACTCCAAATTGTCTATTTCGTATCCTTGAAACAAGCCTTGAAACTTCCTTAACACCGACAGTATTTATTTTTTTGTCTAATACTCCCGGATTATAGCACTTAGCTTCAACTGCGAACTCGGCAAAAATCGGGTCGTCATTAAGTCCTAGCTTTATTCTACCAATAGCGTCTCTTCCTCCATCAATTGTTCCTCTTGTGACTTCATCAATTATTATTTTAGAATCGGTCATCCTATATATTTCTGCTGCTAAATATTCAAATAGAGCGGGGTCGCTTGAAAAATACTCATATATGAATTTTAGTAAGTCCCATTCAATCTTGTTATCTGGAAGCTGTTCATTGATTGTTCTAATACTAATTGTTCTTTGAGAAGTTAATGGGGTGTATTTACCATTTTTTATCCATTTATTGAAAGAAACAGGCTCTTCCTTTGAGTCAATAACTCTATTATTCAGACTATCTAACCATGCTCGAGAAATTTTTGCGATGTTAAGAATGGTAAAGAATGCCAAGTAGTTTTGAAATCTTAAACCATCAGTTGTTTTCCAAATCGCTACCAAATCTTCTAGTTGATTTTTATCAATCGTACCAGGCACGCATAAACCTTTAAATTGAACAGATCTATTACTGTTTTTAGTAGGGTGTTTTTTAAAAATAAAAATTGGAGGAATATTAGTTCTAGGTGATTCTTGCGAATGAAGTGATTCAAATAAATTTTTCAGAATTGTATTCCCATTTTTCTTTGTGTCGTGTAATTCGTGACCTGGTTTTTTGTTGTCTCCATAATACTGAAATATACCAGTTTCAGTATCTATTGTATCAGGCCAGTCTATATTTTCTCCTGAAGTATATAAGATTATATATTTTAAATTACTCAGACTACCTGCATACCTGAAACCTCCTTGGTTTCCAACTGGCAATATTTTGTTAATAGGGTCATCACCAACGTTCCCATTATTACCGCCTTCATAAACAGCATCAATGATTAAATCGCAGTTTGAGAGTTTATCAAATGGGTATATTTTCATTCTTTATTTTTATTGCACCTAACTTGTTTATATAGATGTATTTTACATCTATATACCCCCAAAATAGGAATAAATACCCTGATAATCAGACTAGCTTATTATCCAAATCAATCCTTAAACTCAAAAAGCTGGGAAATATCAACCTCCATTGCCAGAGCTAAAGTCACCAATGTTTTTAAAGTTATATTGGTTCTTCCATTCTCTATTCTTGATATGGTAGTCTTATCATAATCACAAATAGAAGCTACATCCAATTGAGATAATTCCTTACCCTCTCTGACCTCTTTAATGCGTTGACCTAATTTCTTTTGGTAGGCGATTAATATTTCGTCGGTTATTGACATAGATGTCAATATTAGTTTCTATATTCGCTGAAAGGGTAAACATGTATGTCAACTTTATAATCATGGAACATTCAGAATTTTTATCTAAAAACTGGCGGAAGCCAAATCCTAGCCCCCTACAAACCATTAATGATTTTCTTCACCAAAACTCCCACGCCCCCTTGCACCTTGGCTTTGCCAGCTTGGAGATCCAAAACCACCAAAACGGGCAGTTGCTGCAACGGGTGCATAGGCCGCAGGGCCATCTGATCCTCCAGAAAACCCCACAAGAGGGCATGGCCCAAATAACGGTGCTGGACTATATGGTGTTTCCCTTCTCCTTCCAATTTGCCATGCCCCGTGCCCAAGGGCCCCATGAGGGCCACATGCTGCAGCTGCCCCGCCCCCTGCACCAAGGCAGTTGGTATGTGGACCATGATAAACTGCAGCTCTCCTTTTACATAGACCCCCCGGACCCCTTTCTACGGCTACAGGTAACCCACGTGTACCAAGGCATACTGGTGCGCAACCACTGCTGTGCCCCTTGTTGCGGGTAAGCCGTGGAGCCAACATTGGGTATTAGTTTCTTTCGTTTCCTTTCAAGTCGTATCTTAGCGGCCCATACCAAACCTTAATACCCAAATGAAATACGTTACAACCCGTTTTATCCAGATCTTAGGCTGTATATTGTTGATGCTGCCTGTTTCCCTACACGCCCAAGAAGAAGTCCTTAACCTGAACAAACCGGAAAGGGAAGCTTGGTTTTCCGAGCAAGGTTTTGGCATGTTCATCCATTGGAGTGTGGATGTGGAACTGGGCTCCGTGATCAGCCACTCCCTTGTTGGGGCATCGGAAGATTACACCAAACGCTATTTTGAGGAGCTACCAAAGACCTTCAACCCCAAGGCATTTGACCCCGAAAATTGGGCCAAACTGGCCAAACTGGCCGGGATGCGGTACGTAATGTTCACCACCAAGCACCACAACGGCTTCTGTATGTACGATACCAAGACCACGGACTACAACATCATGAACACGCCCTTTGGGCGGGACGCCACCCGAGAGGTCTTTGATGCGTTCCGAAAAGAAGGCATTGCAATTGGCGTATACTTTTCCCCGGACGATTTTCATTTTTTATATGAGCAGGGCGTTACCATCAGTAGGGTAGATCCCAAGGCCAAGGCTTCCGGCAACCCACAACTCAACGCTTTTGCCAAAAAGCAGTTGCGCGAACTGTTGAAGAACTACGGTAAGGTAGACCTGATCTTTCTGGACGGCATGGAGCAATATGCCGAGACCGAACTGGCCAAAGTGGCCTGGTCCATGGACCCGGACATTGTGGTGACCCGCGGCGTAATGCACACCCCGGAACAGAACACCCCCAACGAACCCATGCCCGCCCCTTGGGAGGCTTGCTACACCATGGGTACCCAATGGCAGTACAAACCCACCAACGAGACCTATAAAAGCGGCAAGGATATTATTGAGCAACTTATTGAGATCAGGGCAAAAGGCGGCAACTGGTTGCTGAACGTGGGCCCAAAACCGGATGGCTCATTGCCCATTGAACAGGAAGAGCGCCTTCGCGAAGTGGCCCTTTGGCAGTTTGTGAACGGGGAGTCCATCCATGAGGTGGAATCTTGGGGCGTGATCCGCGAAGGGAACATCTGGTTCACCAAAAAGAAGAACCAGAATACCGTTTATGCCTTTATCACCAAAGAGGCCATGCCCTTTGGGAAACGAAAGGCGTTTACCCTAAATTCCGTAAAAGCGGGCCCCAATACCAAGATCAGTGTTTTGGGACAGAATGGAAAGGTGTTGGAGTACGCCCCGAACACGGACCCATCACCCAAGATCTTGTCCACGGAAGGGGGCCTTACCATAAGCGTGATGCGATCGCAACGCCTCTACAACGACCAGACGTGGCCCAATCCCGTGGTGGTGAAAATAGAAGGGGTGCAGTTCCAAAATCCGTAGGGAGCAGGAGCGCTTAGCGCCTACCCAAACTCGGGCCAAGTGACTTTAAAGGGCTGTTTTTCACCCGTCCACGTTTTTGAAACTTAGAAAAAAAAGTTAAAACGACTTTTTTCTCTTAAGGTTTTCATAAATACAAAAATCGAATGGCATTATAAGCATAAACTATAAAACAAACCCTTATATTTAGCCAATTCAGATTAATTTTAAACAAAAATGACTCAAGAGTTACTTACAAAGGCCCAAGAGTTTGAAAACAGACCTCTGAGCCACATGTCTACCAGCGATAGGGTTGAAGCTTCAAGGGAAGCCAAACAACTGATACTTTCCATTAATGAGATCTATAAGAAAACAAAGGATTCCAAATTGATGGATGTCATGAAAAATTTGACCCTGAAAAAGCAGAAGATTGAAAAACGCCTTAAAGGGACCCCTCTAGTGTAGAGCAAGGTTTCCGCAAAGGAAGGAATGGGGCCGTGAGCACGTATGCTTATGGCCCCATTCCTTTTTTATATGGGGCCTTCCCCGCCACAAAACCACATCAACTATTTGATTTTTAGTTACATAAATACAAAATAAGGTCCATTCCCTTCTACGGACGCACATTTATAAAATGTGGTTTTTTCCATTTACAAAACAATTTGTACCAATTATATCCCATTTACTGCCATAAATAAAATTGTGGATTGACAGGACCATGCTTTTAGTAATTTCGGTGACAGAACATCACAACCGAACACAAACACTATTGTAAAATGAACACTGTAGAAGTAAAACTGGGTTACCTTTTCTGGTATGTTGTCATTGCCATTTCCGTAGTTTCCTTTATCAGCAGTCTGTACAATTATATCAGCTAAGCTATACTAAACACCATTCACGAAAATTCCCAATTAGTAATACCGTAGTCTCTCCAAAGGGTGTCTTTTTTTAGGACGCCCTTTTTTATTGTATCGAGGTCGATTACCTTCTTGACGTTTATCGCTTCGCTATGAATCAACATTAGAAAGGAGTATCTTTGATTACATCCAAAATCCATGAAGCGACACCTACATCTTCTCCTTTTTTTGGTCCTCGGCGTGGTTTCTTGTGCACAGTCCATTCCCGATGTGCTTGAAAAGTACAACGACCATACGGTTGAATACATAACGGTGGCCTCCTTGGATACCCTGAACACTCCCTTGCTACTGGATGCCCGGGAACGGGAAGAGTTTGAGGTAAGCCATTTGGACCATGCCCTATGGGTGGGTTATTCGGATTTCGATGTGGAAACCGTCCAAGAAATGGTCCCTGACAAGGAAACGCCCCTTGTGGTCTACTGTTCCCTGGGAGTTCGGTCCGAAGAGATTGGGGAGCAACTGGAAAAGGTTGGATACACCAACGTGAAAAACTTATACGGGGGCATATTTGAATGGAAAAACCAAGGCCATCCCGTTTATGACCAAAATCAACAGCAGACCGAAAAAGTACATGCCTTTAGTAAGTATTGGGGACGCTTTTTGACCAATGCCGACAAAGTATACACCTCCAAAACCAAGACCAATGGGCAATAGCCTCCTATTGATTTTTACCCGAAACCCGGAACTGGGCAAGTGCAAGACCCGTTTGGCAGCCAAGGTGGGGGATACGGCCGCACTGGACATTTACAAATTCCTGCTCCAACATACCGTTTCGTTCACCAAAAACTTGGCTGTTGAAAAATGGGTTTTCTATTCCGAGGACATTTGGGAAAACGATATTTGGGACAACTACACCTACACAAAAAAGGTACAGCAAGGTCCTAATCTGGGAATGCGAATGTTGAATGCTTTTGAACAAGGGTTCAAGGCAGGCTTTGAAAAAATCATTATTATTGGGAGTGATATGTACCAACTATCCCAAACCGATATGGAAGAGGCTTTCTCAAGATTGGACGACCATGACATTGTTTTGGGGCCGGCAGAAGACGGGGGGTACTATCTTCTGGGGATGACGACCTTGAAAAAGGAAGTCTTCCAGGACAAAACATGGGGAACGGACACGGTGCTGTCCAACACCCTGCAGGATCTAAGATCCGAATCGGTTTTTATGCTCCCCGAAAAGAATGATGTGGATCACTACGAAGACATTAAGGATATAGAGGCGTTTCAGCCTTTTTTAAAACATATGAAAGAATGACCCAAACACAACTTGACGAATCCGTCGATTACCTCAACAAACGGGGATTTGAAGCCCCAGAAATTGGCATTGTCCTGGGCACCGGCCTTGGACAATTGGTAGACAACATAGAAGACCCTGTGGAGGCCCATTACAACCACATTCCCCATTTTCCATTGGCCACCGTGGAGTTCCATTCAGGAAAACTGATCTACGGGACCATCTCCGGAAAAAAAGTGGTGGTCATGCAAGGGCGGTTCCACCTCTACGAAGGGTATGATTTTGTGGATGTCACCTATCCCATCCGCGTCATGCATCAACTGGGTATAAAAAAACTGTTCGTGTCCAACGCGGCAGGGGCCATCAACCTCAACTTCAAAAAAGGGGATATGATGCTCATTGAAGACCACATCAACCTGCAAGGAGGATCTCCCCTGGCCTTTAAAGGGGTTTCCGGATTTGGGGAACGCTTTGTGGATATGAGCGAGCCTTACGATGCGGACATGCGCAAAAAAATTGAGCACATCGCCCAGAAAAATGGAATATCACTTCAGAAAGGGGTCTATGCCTCCGTGGTAGGCCCGCAATTGGAAACCAAGGCCGAATACCGCATGTTGAAGATATTGGGGGCCGATGCCGTTGGAATGAGCACCGTACCCGAAGTAATTGTTGCCAATCATTTACGACTACCCATTGTAGCGGTTTCCGTCTTGACCGATGAATGCGACCCTGACAATCTGCAACCTGTTGATATTCAGGAAATCATAGCCATTGCCAATAAGACCGAACCCAAAATGATACAACTGTTTAAAGAATTGATACTGGAAATATGAGTTACTTAGATGCCACCCAAGACCTCTACAAAGAGGCTGCACTGACCCCGGATGTTGGACTTTGTTGTACCACCAACCCCATTTGGCAGTTCCCCGGACTGTCCATTCCCAAGATCATGCAAGAGATGAACTACGGATGCGGAAGTACCGTTTCCGCACAAGATTTGGTGAACAACCCCAAGATTCTCTACGTAGGCGTAGGGGGTGGAATGGAACTGCTGCAGTTCTCCTATTTTTCCAGACAAAAAGGCGGCGTCATTGGAGTGGATTCCGTGGACGAAATGCTGGAAGCCTCCCGAAAAAACTTCAAGGTGGCCGAAACGGAAAATGATTGGTTCAAAAGTGAGTTTGTGGATCTCGTAAAAGGTGATGCATTAAACTTGCACGTTGCCGACGAAAGTATCGACGTTGCAGCGCAAAACTGTCTGTTCAACATCTTTAAAATGGAGGACCTGAAAAAGGCCGTGGCCGAAATGTACCGGGTCCTTAAACCCCATGGTCGTTTGGTCATGAGCGACCCTATCTGCGAACAGCCCATGAACGACGACTTACGGAACGATGACAGGCTTCGTGCGCAATGCCTCAGTGGCAGCATCCCCTTGAAGGATTATGTAAAAGTCTTGACCGATGCCGGTTTTGGCACCATTGAAATTAGGGGGCGTAGGTCGTACAGGGTACTCTCTCCCAACCACTACCCCACTGATGAACTCATCCATATTGAGTCCATTGAAATAGCGGCCATAAAAGACCCCATGCCAGAAGATGGGCCTTGCATGTTCACTGGAAAAACGGCCATTTATTATGGGGACCAAGAATATTTTGACGATGGCAAAGGGCATGTGCTCCTCCAGAACCAACCCTTGGCCGTATGTGATAAAACCGCAGCCGCCCTGGGCAGCGCATCGGATGAAATCCATATCAGTGAAAGCACCTGGCACTATAACGGTGGCGGATGCTGTTAAGATGATTGTAGGCCATGAACAGTGTTTTGCACATCGTTTTAGGGTTGATTCTGATTTGTTGCGGCGGAAAGAACGTAAAGATTGAGCATCAACAAGCCTCAACCCCTCCATCACACAACCAATGGAACACTTTGGTGCAACAGTATGTGGATGCAAATGGAAATGTGGATTACAGCGGATTGAAAAAAGAGGTGTCCCGTTTGGATGCGTATTTGGAAGGACTTTCAGAAAATCCACCCGCCACATCCTGGTCCAAGAACCAAAAATTGGCCTATTACATCAATCTGTACAATGCGGGTACGGTTAAACTGATCGTGGACCATTACCCAGTGGAAAGCATCAAGGACATTCCCAACCGCTGGGACAAGGAATGGGTCAAGGTGGGAAGCGATGTTCTATCTTTAAATGATATTGAGCATAAGATCCTTCGGAAAATGCACGAAGCCCGCATCCATTTTGCCATCAATTGCGCATCTTACTCCTGCCCAAAGTTGCTCAATTCCGCCTTTACCGCTGAGGACATGGAAGCCCAACTGCACCAAGCGGCTTTGGATTTCATCAATGACCCCAAACGGAACCGCTTTGAAGGCAATACCGCTTACTTATCCAAAATTTTCAAGTGGTACAAGGGCGATTTCACGGAAAAAGGATCGCTTCGGGAGTACATCAACCCTTATGTAAATCGTTCACTTCCCGAAGATGTTAAAATAGACTACTTGGACTATGATTGGAGCTTGAACGATGCCCGTTAAGCCCCTGTCCATAAGCATCATTATCCCTGTGCTCAATGAAGAGCGCCATCTTGGAGCTTTGCTCCCATATATCCTGCAGTCATCCTCACCCGATCTTGTTCGTGAAATTATCTGCGTGGATGGAGGCAGCTCGGACCACACCGTGGACATTGCAAAAAAACATGGTGCAAGGGTAGTCCATTCGGAAAAAGGGAGGGCCAAACAGATGAACCTTGGGGGCCAACATGCGCAAAGTGATGTGCTTTACTTTTTGCATGCGGATACCTTTCCTCCCAAGGACTTCGACCAATTGATCTTGAACGCGATTAAAAACGGCCATAAAACTGGGTGTTTTCGGATGAAATTTGACACCCAAAATCCATTTTTACAATGCTGTGCCTGGTTTTCCCGCATCAACCATATCCTATGCAGGGGCGGAGATCAATCCCTTTTTATAAAATCGAGTCTTTTTGAAAAGATGGGTGGATTCAATGAAACCTATACAATTTATGAAGATACCGAGTTCATTCAACGGTTGTACCGCAATACCCGTTTCCAGGTATTGCCCCATGACGTAGTTACCTCTGCAAGAAAATACAATGAAGTAGGATGGCTGCGGCTGCAGTTTCATTTTGCCATGATCCATCTAAAGCATTTCACTGGGGCAGGGCCCGAAGAATTATATCGCTACTATACCGAACACATCACGGCCAAGGTTCATTCCTCAATCTCCAAGTCGGCATAATCGTTCATAATACCATTGGTAAGGAGGTTGGCAAACCGTTTTCGGTCCAACTGCACCGCAATTTTTTCGTTTGATTTTTTCGTCGTGTTCTCCAAAGTGATAAGGCTAATCGCAGGAAGAATGTTTCGTGCCAAATAGAGACTGCTTTTATCATCAAAGATCATATCCACATCCTTGTAGGTATGATTGGACACACTGTTTTCCTTAAAAACATTTTGGATATTATTGGCAAAACGTTGTCCCAACTCACTTTTGTTGTAATGGTATACCGCCACATCCATGTTGTTCCCTGAGTTGACGCCCGTTGTCCGTATCACCAACACTCTTTGGTACTTTCCAGTATTCTGAATGTATCTTTTGTTTATGGCCGCAATGTAATTCCCCATCTTCTCCATTTGGGTCAGAGGTTTGTCTGAACCAATGGCGTCAGTGGTTTCTTGTCCCAAA
Source organism: Flagellimonas olearia (assembly GCF_009184425.1). Lineage (GTDB taxonomy): Bacteria > Bacteroidota > Bacteroidia > Flavobacteriales > Flavobacteriaceae > Flagellimonas > Flagellimonas olearia. Next base: position 212,292 of record NZ_WELG01000002.1, read on the forward strand.
ACATAGACTTGGGCACCGTGAACCATCAAATCAGCCGCCAAATTTTCCGTAACTTCCTTAGCGTAGGTATCCGTATGCTCCACATTTTCGACAATCAGGTAATACACTGCATTTTTCAAGGTCTCGCTCTTCAGGGACATCTGACCCAACTCAGCATCAAAAATTGGGGCCTCCACGCCATCTTGGGTCTGTACCGTAACCCCTGTGTTCTTAAAGGAATCCTTGGCCCTAGGCACTTCATAACCAACCCCTACCTGCAACTGGGTTCCATTTTTTATTTTTTCAGAATTCAATTCAAGGAACTCGCCATAGTGCTTCACGGGGTCCAACCCCTGCTTTCTCAAAAGCGAGAAAATCCCGTCACCCTGTTCGGCAACTACCGTATAATGGTCCTCTTGCGCCAAAATAACAGAGCAAGCAAAGACCCCTAAAAAAAGGGTTTGCAGTAATCTCATTTTTGTATTCTTTTTTGGGGAGGGTGCTCTACAAATATGGCAAAAAAATAGCTATGCTCGTGCCTGATTATGGGAAAATTCTTAACAATTCCTTTCCTTAACCTTGGGGCCTCAATTTCTTAATCCGGGCGTAGTGTTTTCGTATCACCGATTCTGCAGGTTTGTTCTGGGGTGTAAATCTGTTGTCGGCATGCCCCCCTGCCCTCTCATGATGTATGAACCATTTCCAGACAAATCCTCCGGCAAACCAATCCTCATCCCAAAACTCATCAAAAATCATTTGGGTGGCCGCTGCTTGGGCTTCTAGATTCACCTCCATTTGGTTGCGGTCCACCAGCCAGGGTTTTTTTCCAGTGTAATCCATGCTCCGATATCCAAACTCCGTGAAAAGGATGGGTTTTTCCAGCTCTTCGGACAGCGTCTTCAATTGCTGTTTCCATGGTTGCCAACCATTTCGCAATTGCTCCTGTGAAGGCTCCCGATCCTCGGACAATGGAAAATACGCATCTACCCCAATAAAATCCAACTGGTCCCAAAACGGGGTTCGCATATATTCGTCCCAATTGGCCGCATAGGTTAGTTTGCCCTTATAGATCTTTTTCACTTTTAGAATCAAATCCTGCCAAAACTCGGGCCGGTTCTTTACAAACTCCTCCAGTTCGGTACCAATACAATACATATCACATTGTGCTTCCTGGGCCAGTTGGGCATACGCCAGAATGAATTTGGCATACGCATTCTCCAAAGCCTGCCAGTCCTCCTCGGACTGCATGACCATACTTCCCGTGAACGCTCCACGCCAAATCCATATTTGGGGCTTCAACATTACCTTGATCCCATTATGGTGCAACATATCTATGTATTGCTTGGCCCCTCGTTTGGTCTCTCCATACCATTGGCGCTCCGTATCGAACACCAAATCGGGAGATTGCACATCCCTTATAAAACCAAAGGGCATTACCGCTGCATAATTGGCATGGATATCCAGAACAGGGTTCACATGGGCCTGCAATACTTCTTCGCGAGATCCCACAAAACTAATCCCATTGATTTTCTCCTGCTTTTGCCCACTACAGGAAAAGAGGATAAGGCACCATAAAAATGTAAATCGCACCATAATTTTGAAATGTACTTCCCTAAAATAATCCATTATTGGTTAGGTTCCTGTTAATTAAAACCTTTCTAAATTAACCCAAAGGGTTAAGTTCCTATCTTTAAAAACGACACAATAGCCACAATCAATCTAATCCTATGGAGAACATTGTCATTATTGGGAATGGGATAGCCGGCGTCACGGCAGCGCGGCATATCCGCAAACTGTCCAATAAGCGCATCATCATCATTTCTGCGGAAACCGACCATTTCTTTTCCAGAACTGCCCTCATGTATGTGTATATGGGCCATATGAAGTTCGAGCACATTCAACCCTTTGAAGATTGGTTTTGGGAAAAGAATCGGATAGAATTGGTACGTGGCTACGTTACCCAAGTCAATCCAAAAGAAAAGAAACTCACCATAGACAACGTAAGCTCGCTTCATTACGATAAGCTCATCATTGCCACAGGCTCCAAACCCAATAAATTTGGTTGGCCCGGACAGGACCTTCACGGAGTCCAGGGCCTGTATTCCAAGCAAGACTTAGATCTTTTGGAAGTGAATGCACCCAACAAGGAAGCTTGTAAAAGGGCTGTGATCGTGGGCGGGGGATTGATCGGTATTGAATTGGCAGAAATGCTCCGAAGCAGGGATATTCCCGTTACCTTTTTGGTACGCGAGACCAGTTTTTGGAACGGGGTGCTCCCTTCCGGCGAATCCCAAATGATCAACGAACATATCTTGGAGCATCATATTGATTTACGATTGGGCACCAACCTCAAAGAAATTGTCTCGGATGAAAATGGACGGGTAAAGTCCGTGATCATTGCCGACACCAATGAAGAAATCCCATGCAATTTGGTGGGCCTTACCGCGGGGGTCACCCCCAATATTGATTTCCTAAAAGACTCCGGCATTGAACTGGGACGCGGTGTGAAAGTGAACCGTTTCCTCGAAACCAATATCAAGGATATTTATGCCATCGGCGATTGTGCCGAACAGCATCAGGCCATTGGCAACCGAAGACCCATCGAGGCAGTTTGGTATACTGGCCGCATGATGGGCGAAACCTTGGCCCAGACCATTTGCGGGAACCGGATTGCCTATAATCCCGGACATTGGTTCAACTCCGCCAAGTTTTTGGACATTGAGTACCAAACTTATGGTTGGGTATTTTCCGAGCGAAGAAAAGCAGCCCATGAGATGCATTTCCACTGGCGACATCCAGAAGAAAAAATCTGCATAACGATTGCCTTTCACCAAGATTCCAGACAGTTTTTGGGCATCAATACCTTTGGTATCCGGATGCGTCATGAGGTATTTGACCGCTGGCTCAGCGAGGAACGCACTGTGGATTTTGTCCTGGAACACTTGGCAGATGCCAATTTTGACCCGGAATTCTATAAAAAACATGAGTCGGGTATTGTTTCCAAGTACAATGCTGATTATGGAACCTCCATTAAACCCAAAAAGAAAAGTTTAAAACGCATATTCCAAATTGCCTAAGCCCATAGTATGAGCACGTACGACAGAAGCATGGCCCTTACCGGCCAACCGCCTAAAACTATTACCAGGAACCAAAAACTGGCCACCTTGGTGGGGATGTTCGGTTTGGCCGTGATGCTATTGGCCGCCTTTAATGTCTCCTTCCCCAACAAGACACTGTGGTTGACCATTTCGTTATCCGCGCTGTTCTCGGGTATTCTCTGGTTTTCATGGGAAGCCTATTCCCAAAAACTTCCTGGTATTAAGAATGATGGGGTTTGGTTCAAATCCATTTCCAGTAAAGGGCTTTGGGGCTGGATGGCTGGAATTGCCCTCACCGGATTTTATATCATACTTTATTTTTATCCCGAATATTTGGGATTGGCCAGCAAGGGAGGCAACAAAGGGGTCATTGCCCTGTTTGACCCACTCAGCAAAGCCTTGAGCGGAAACCCGGCCAGCCAATGGTTTGTGTATGGAACCCTATACACGGTGGCCATTTTGGCCTTTGGGGTAAAATTTTTGTGGAAATATCGTCACAATCGATATGAGCGATTACGAACGTTCAGCGTGATGTTCTTTCAAACCGCCTTTGCCTTTATCATTCCGGAATTGATGGCCCGTTTGAACGGTGACAAACTATTAAATGGCGGTAGTCTGCCCTACTACGATCTTAAAAATGTCTGGCCCCTCAATTACTATAATTTTGAAGGGTATCGCATCAAAGGATTTTTAAGTTCTGGGGATATTGGATTTGCCCTGTTGATTTTTGGCATTCTTTCCATTTTTGTAATCACACCCATCCTCACCTACAAATACGGGAAACGTTGGTACTGTTCCTGGGTCTGCGGATGTGGTGGATTGGCCGAAACTGCCGGGGATTCCTTCCGACAACTCAGCGACAAATCTGTAAAGGCATGGCGAATTGAACGATGGGTGGTACACAGCGTAGTGGTTTTTGTGACCCTCATGACCACTGCAGTCATCTACTCCTATTTGGGAACGGACACAAGCAAATATTGGCTTACCAAAAGCACCTTTTTAATTGGTGTAGCTACCTTATTGACCTTGGTCTTTGGTTGGGTAATGCTCTTCAAAAGGGAGCAGCTTCAAAAAGATGCACAATATGGGGCCATTGGTTATTTTGTCATTATTATGGCCTTGATCGGATTCCATTTTTTTAGTGGGGAGGGGCATGTGTTCCTATTCAAATCCGAAACCCTTCGTAAATCCTATTCTTTTTTGATCGGTAGTATTTTTTCCGGAGTGATCGGAACCGGGTTTTACCCCATTTTTGGAAACCGGGTCTGGTGTAGATTTGGCTGTCCCATGGCCGCCATACTTGGTTTTCAACAACGCTTGTTCTCCCGTTTCCGCATCACCACCAACGGAGGCCAATGCATATCCTGCGGAAACTGCTCCACCTATTGCGAAATGGGAATTGATGTCCGTGCCTATGCCCAGAAAGGGGAGAACATTGTCCGTTCCAGCTGTGTGGGATGTGGCATCTGCTCAGCGGTCTGCCCAAGAGGGGTATTGAAATTGGAAAATGGTCCACAGAAAGGGCGTATTGACAGCAACCAAGTGTTGTTGGGGAACGACGTTGACCTCATGGACTTGGTGAACCAAAAATAATTTCCATTGGATTATATCCATCAAGTCAAAAATCGGTGGAATAATGTAGTTTTGGCAACCTCAAGATAAATTCCAAGAAAGCCTATGGCCAACATCAAGGTAATCATTCCCGCAATCAATGAAGGAGATTCCATAGGCAAGGTGGTTTCCGAATTGCCGAAACATGTTTCTGAAATCATTGTGGTGGACAATGGATCTATCGACAATACCATAGTAAATGCCCAAAAAGCAGGGGCTACCGTAATCACGGAAACTCGCAAAGGATATGGCTCTGCATGCCTAAAAGGAATAGATTACATATCCAAACAATCCAAAGCACCCGATATCATCGTATTTATTGATGGAGACTACTCTGATTATCCGGAAGAGCTGGATATCGTAGTCGCCCCAATTTTGGAGAATAATATTGATTTTGTGGTAGGTGCGCGAAAAAAAGCGCTTCGGGAACCAGGTTCCATGACCCCGCAACAGGTTTTTGGCAATGGGTTGGCCACTTTTTTAATGCGATTGTTATTTAAGTCCAGATTTACGGATTTGGGTCCTTTTAGGGCAATTAAATACGAAAAACTCAAAGAATTGGGGATGCAGGACACGACTTATGGATGGACCGTGGAAATGCAGCTAAAAATTTTGAGAAAAAAAATGACATATATCGAAGTACCAGTACGTTACAAACAACGAATAGGCGTGTCAAAAGTTTCAGGAACGGTAAAAGGTACTATATTTGCAGGCATAAAAATCTTGGGTTGGATCTTTAAATACAGCATAAAATAACATGGGACTTACTATCGCTCTTATCATCATTGCCATTTATAGTACCGCCTTGATTTTGATTTTCTTCTACAGCTTGGCCCAATTGAATCTCTTGATCAATTACCTCGGCTACAAAAAAAGAAACGAAGAGGCCCCAAAGTTCAACCTGCTAGATCCAAAGGAAATTCCCTTTGTTACCATACAGCTACCCATCTACAACGAAGAATACGTAATGGAGCGCTTGTTGGACAACATTGCCAAAATAGAATACCCCAAAAGCAAGCTGGAAATTCAAGTCTTGGACGATTCCACCGATGACTCGGTCATTGAAACCGCAAAACGCATCGAGGAACTCCAAAAAACGGGACTGGACATCCAACACATCCGAAGGGAAAACCGAAAAGGCTTTAAGGCCGGTGCCTTGAAAGAAGGTTTGGCCATAGCCAAAGGAGAGTTCATTGCCATTTTTGATGCGGACTTCCTTCCAGAAAGCGATTGGCTCAAAAAGACCGTTCCCTATTTTAAGGATGAGGAAATCGGTGTGGTACAGACCCGTTGGGGGCACATCAACCGTGATTATTCTACCCTTACCCGTATCCAGGCATTTGCCTTGGATGCACATTTTACCTTGGAACAAGTGGGACGAAACTCCAAAGGACATTTCATCAATTTTAATGGTACCGCCGGCATCTGGAGAAAACAGTGCATTTTGGACGCTGGCAACTGGGAAGGCGACACCTTGACCGAGGATTTGGATCTTAGCTACCGTGCCCAATTGAAAAACTGGAAGTTCAAATATTTGGAGGATGTTGAGACCCCTGCCGAGCTTCCCGTTGTGATCAGTGCCGCACGTTCCCAACAGTTCCGTTGGAACAAAGGTGGCGCGGAAAACTTCAGAAAAACAGTCTGGAGCGTGATCACCGCCAAAAATATTTCTTTTAAAACCAAATTCCATGGGGTCATGCACCTGTTGAACAGTTCCATGTTCCTCTGCGTGTTCATCGTTGCCCTTTTGAGCATTCCCATGCTGTACATCAAAAACATGTACGGTCATTTGGGCTGGATCTTTGAGGTGACCAGTTTCTTTATCGTCAGTACCATTATCCTGTTTGTCTGCTATTGGTTTACCTACAAGAGTATCCAAGGCAGTAGTTTTGACAATTTTGTGGACTACATCAAACTCTTTTTTACCTTCTTTTCGGTGGCATTGGGCTTCTCTTTGCACAATACCGTTGCCGTTTTGGAGGGGCATTTGGGCAAGCGCAGTGAATTTGTGCGTACGCCCAAGTTCAACATCAACAACCTTACCGATACGTGGAAAGGCAACAAATATTTGGCCAAGAAACTATCGCCCAACATGATTTTGGAATTTGCCTTGATGGTCTATTTCCTGTTTGGTATGTACAGCGCCATCCCATTGAATGATTATGGACTTTTCCCATTCCATTTGATGTTGTTCCTAGGCTTTGGCTTTGTATTCTTCAAATCATTGACCTCCAAGGCATAGACCATGCTATCTTACTGGCGCCTGCATAAATACCCGATACTCCTTGTCATCGGGAGTATGTTGTTCTATGCCAGTTTCGCCTATGACCTGCACCGTACCGACTATATAAAACTGCTGACCCTCTTCTGCGGGCTGTTCTTTTTCTGCTACAAAATCATCCAATTTGAAAAATGGAACTTTAAGTTCCTTTTGGTGGCGGGAATTCTTTTTAGGTTGATTTTCCTTATTGCCGAACCCAATCTTTCCCAAGATTTCTACCGGTTCATTTGGGATGGGGAGCTTATCAAAAATGGCATTAACCCCTATTTGCATACCCCGGACCAGCTTATGGAGCAATCCAACTTCAGCATTGCAAATGCAGATGAACTTTATGCTGGCATGGGAGAATTACATGGCAAGCACTATAGCAACTACCCCCCGGTAAACCAATTTTTCTTTGCCTTGGCATCCATTTTGGGCGGTGGCAGCATGCTCGGCTCCATCATTGTCCTTCGCTTGATTTGTATTTTGGGGGATTTGGGCGTCCTCTATTTTGGGAGAAAGTTGCTCCAAAAGCTCAACAGGCCCGGTCACATGGCATTTTGGTATTTTCTGAATCCATTGGTCATTATTGAGCTTACTGGAAACCTTCACTTTGAAGGCACCATGCTCTTCTTCTTTCTGTGGGCCCTATACCTGTTTTCTTGCAACAAATGGTGGTGGGCAGCTCCGCTGTACGCCATCTCCATAATGGTGAAATTGGTCCCAATACTCTTCTTGCCCATTTTGTTGAAATACTTGGGGTTCAAAAAAAGTGTGGCCTTCTATGTTTTGGTGGGGTTGGGTTGCATAGTATTGCTCCTTCCCTTTTACTCCCCATCTTTTCTAGAAAATTATTCCGATACTGTTGGACTATGGTTTTCCAATTTTGAATTCAATGCCGGAATCTACAACGGAATCAAAAAAATAGCGGTGCATTTTTATGAGGCAAAACCTTGGGAGTTAATCAAATCATACGGTACAGTGGTTATCAAAATAATGACCATTGTTATCCTTCTGCTCACGTTCCTTCGGAAAAACCAAAACCTACAGACCCTAATAACCTCCATACTACTTGCACTTTCCTTGTATTACTTTATGTCCAACACCGTGCATCCTTGGTATATTGTATTTCTTTTGGGCATTGCCGTACTTACCGAATACCGCTTTCCTTTGGTGTGGTCCTTTGCCATTGTACTCAGCTATCAAGCCTATTCCAATCCGGATTACAAGGAGAATCTTTGGTTGTTGGCCTTTGAATACATTTTGGTCATGGGCATTTTTATTTATGAAATGATAACCAAAGGTTCAAAAAAGTTATATTTCCCTAAAAATTAAATCGGTTTTTAGGTCAATTGGAATTAATTCGTACTTTTAACCCCGAAATGAAAGGACAACAATACATAGCAAACACGTTGAGCATCCCTGCTCCAGTACGTCCATTTTCTCCCCGCCGTCGCCCGTAAGGGTGCAGCATGATTTATGGAAATAGGTGAGTCCATTTCCGCAAAAACAACCAACATCTTTCACTAATTTTTTTATCAGTATAAACGCTTGCAATGGAAATTGTAGTTGCTAACGAATCACATTTTAAATACGCTCCTATCATAAGTGATACCATTACGGAATCTGCCAAGGTCAGAGGTACCGGTATTGCCAGACGTACCCCAGAGTACATCATGAAGCGGTTACAAAATGGGAACGCGATAATTGCCCTTGACGGCGACAAGTTCGCAGGGTTCTGTTATATAGAGGTATGGGGTAACAAGGACTTTGTGGCCAACTCTGGATTGATCGTACATCCAGATTACCGAAACCAAGGATTGGCCAAGGAAATTAAAAAAGCCATTTTTGACCTGTCCCGAAAAAAATTCCCCGAAGCAAAAATATTTGGCATCACCACAGGGTTGGCCGTGATGAAAATGAATTATGAACTGGGTTATAAACCCGTTACATTTTCTGAACTGACCGATGACCCTGAATTCTGGAAAGGCTGTCAGACCTGTAAGAATTTTGACATTCTTACCCGCACAGAACAAAAAATGTGCCTGTGCACCGGCATGCTGTACGATCCAAATTCCAAAAAACCGGAAACCAAAAAATGGAACGAAAAAGCCTTTCAAAGATTGAAAAAAATCAAAGAAGCCCTCTTCCTAAAAAAGAAACAAAAATAAATGTCAGTTCGAGCGCAGTCGAGAATGGTATACTTTCCACTGTCTTCGTAAGATCAATTAATAGAAGAAATACAACATGAAAAAATTAGTTTTGGCCTATAGCGGTGGATTGGACACCTCATATTGCGCAAAATATCTTTCACAGGACCAAGGTTTTGAAGTACACGCCGTGAGTGTGAACACAGGAGGCTTCAGCAAGGAAGAAATCAAGGAAATCGAGGAGAAGGCCTTGGCCCTTGGCGCAAGTTCCTATACCTCAATCAATGCCATTGCCACATTTTATGAAAAAGTGGTCAAGTACCTCATCTTCGGAAATGTCCTTAAGAACAATACCTATCCCCTTTCGGTAAGTGCGGAACGGATTGTACAGGCCATCGAAATTGTAAACCATGCCAAAAAAATAGGAGCACAGTACATTGCCCATGGTAGTACCGGTGCCGGAAACGACCAAGTGCGATTTGATATGATCTTTCAAATTTTGGCCCCTGAAATTGAAATCATCACCCCGATCAGGGATAAAAAATTGGCCCGGGAAGAGGAAATCAACTACCTACAGCAAAACGGTATTGATTATTCTTGGCAAAAGGCAAAATACTCCATCAACCGAGGTTTATGGGGAACGTCCGTGGGCGGAGAGGAAACCTTGACATCCCATTTGCCCCTCCCGGATAGTGCCTACCCCAGTCAACTGGAAAAAGAGCTGCCCAAAGGACTAAAATTGACCTTCAACAAAGGAGAGCTTGTGGCTTTGGATGGAGAAAAAGATACCCCTGTGGCCAATATTGAAAAGCTTTCGGCCATCGCATCCAAATATGCCATTGGCAGGGATATCCACGTAGGTGATACCATTATCGGCATTAAGGGGCGGGTTGGGTTTGAGGCGGCCGCACCTTTGATCATCATCAAAGCGCACCATCTTTTGGAAAAACACACCTTGAGCAAATGGCAACAATACCAAAAAGAACAATTGGGCAATTTCTATGGCATGCTGTTGCACGAAGGAAACTATTTGGATGAAGTGATGCGAAACATCGAAGCGTTCTTGGCGGATACCCAAAAGAATGTTTCCGGCGACGTTTTTGTTACGCTTCATCCCTACCGATTTGAACTCAACGGAATTGCTTCAGACCATGACCTCATGAACGCTTCTTTTGGAAGCTATGGTGAAATGAACAAGGGCTGGACGGCTGAAGATGCCAAAGGATTCATTAAAATTCTATCCAATTCCGGTAAAATTGCGAACCACGTAAACCAGAACAATGATTAAAGCAGGCATCATAGGCGGGTCCGGATACACTGGTGGGGAACTTATCCGAATCCTATTGAACCATCCCCAAGCCGAAATTGATTTTGTGTTCAGCACTACTAGGGCTGGAAAACCCATTACCTCGGCCCATCAAGACCTATTGGGGTTGACAGATTTGGCCTTTACCGGCGAGGTGAATCCAGATGTGGATGTAGTTTTTCTATGCCTTGGACATGGCAATTCCACCTCCTTTTTACAGGAGAACACCTTTTCAAAGGGTACCAAGATCATAGACCTCAGCAACGACTTTAGACTAAAGGCCGATGCCCATTTTAATGGAAAAGAGTTTGTATATGGACTTCCCGAACTGAACAAGGAGGCCATAACCTCTGCTGACGCCATTGCCAATCCCGGATGTTTTGCCACTGCGATCCAATTGGGATTGTTACCCTTGGCCAAAGCAGGGCTATTAAAAAATGAGGTGCACATCAATGCCGTAACCGGAAGTACCGGCGCAGGGGTCGGGTTATCGTCCACCTCCCATTTTAGCTGGAGAAACAACAATGTGTCATGGTACAAACCCTTTTCGCACCAACATTTGGGAGAAATTGGAGAGAGCTTGGACTCCTACGGAAATCCTGTGGGTAAACTCTTGTTCTTGCCAAACCGCGGAAACTTTACAAGGGGAATATTGGCCACGGCCTATACCGCCTTTGAAGGAAGTTTGGAAGATGCCAATGCCCTGTTCAAAGAATTTTATGCAGATGCGGTTTTCACGCATGTTTCTGATGAACCCCTCCACCTAAAGCAAGTAGTGAATACCAATCAATGTCATATCCATCTGCACCAGCATGAGGATTTGATCTTGATCACCTCTGCCATCGACAATTTATTGAAAGGTGCGTCCGGTCAGGCAGTGCAGAATATGAACCTGATGTTCGGTTTCCCTGAGACCGAAGGTCTATTGTTAAAAGCGGGAGTATTTTAAAAATAATTCAGGTCGAGCTGTCATATCGAGCGTAATCGAGATACGAGACCCCTAATTAAGAAAAAATGAAAATAGCCATCATAGGAACAGGAAATTTGGGATTGTCCATTGCCAAGGGCATTTTGCACAGCAATGGGGCCACCACCATGTACCTCACCAAAAGAAATACCAAATCCATCCAAGAATTTGAAAAGTACGGAAACGTCACGGTGACTTCGGATAACCAAGAAGCGGTAAAAAATTCCGATATCTTGATTTTTGCCGTTCAGCCTGGGCATTTTGCTACCATTTTAAAGGATATCAAAGACCTACTTTCGGAAAAACATGTGTTGATCAGTACCATTACAGGATTTAGCATTCCTAAAATTGAAGAGATCATTGGTGCCGACAAATTCATCATCCGTAGCATGCCCAATACGGCCATTTCCGTGGGCAAATCCATGACCTGTATCTGCAGCAACGAATTGGGTAAAAAACGGGTTGATTTGGCAAAGGCCATCTTTAACCGTATGGGACACACCATGCAAATTCCCGAGGAACAAATGCAGGCCGCTACGGTTATTTGCGCAAGTGGTATTGCCTTTTGGATGCGCTTGATACGTGCTACCACCCAAGGGGCCATTCAGTTGGGGTTTGATGCCAAGGAAGCACAAGAGCTGGCCATGCACACCTGTAACGGTGCCGCAAGCCTTTTGATCGAGTCCGGAAGCCATCCCGAAGAAGAAATTGATAGGGTAACCACCCCAAAAGGGTGTACTATTGAGGGCTTGAATGAAATGGAACACCAAGGATTGAGTTCTTCCCTGATTCGCGGAATCGTGAGCTCTTATGAGAAGATAAGCCAAATTAAAAAAGGTTAAAAATAATATCAGGTCGTACGCAATCCGACCTTCAACCATAAAAAACCATCTCTCGAATCCATTCGAGGTGACCAGTAAAAAGATTATGAAATTATTTGACGTATATCCTCTTTATGATGTTACCCCTGTATCTGCCAAAGGCATTGAGGTATGGGACGATAAGGGGCAAAAATATTTGGATTTTTACGGGGGTCATGCCGTAATCTCCATTGGGCATACCCATCCACATTATGTGGCAAAAATCAAGGACCAACTTGATAAGATGGCGTTTTACAGCAATTCTGTACAAAACCCGCTTCAAGAAGAACTCGCAGAAAAATTGGGGAAATTGTCCGATTGCACGGATTATGACCTGTTCATGTGCAATTCGGGAGCCGAAGCCAATGAAAATGCATTGAAAATGGCCTCTTTCCATACTGGGAAAGCCAAAGTGATTTCGTTCAAGAACAGTTTTCACGGTAGGACCTCGGCGGCTGTGGCCACTACGGACAACCCAAGCATCAATGCACCCATCAACCAGCAACAGGAAGTGACCTTTCTTCCCTTGAATGATTTTGAGGCCTTTGAACAGGCCATTACCTCCGATGCCTATTGTGCGGTGATTCTGGAAGCCATTCAAGGGGTAGGTGGATTGGATGAACCTTCCACGGAATTCTATCAGTTCATTGCCCAAAAATGCAAGGAGAACCATGTGGTCCTGATTGCGGATGAAGTACAATCCGGGTATGGCCGAAGTGGGAAGTTCTTCGCCTTTCAACACCACAATATCCAACCTGATATCATAACCATTGCCAAGGGTATGGGAAATGGCTTTCCCGTGGGTGGCGTACTGCTCCATGAAACATTTAAACCTTCATATGGGCTTTTAGGCACTACCTTTGGAGGAAACCACTTGGCCTGTGCGGCCTGTTTGGCGGTCTTGGATGTCGTTGAAAATGAAGATTTGATTGCCAACGCAGCTAGCTTGGGCGCTTATTTTAAGGAAAAAGCGGCCGAAATCCCCCAGATAAAAAACATAAAAGGCCGAGGGTTGATGATTGGACTGGAATTTGACTTCGAAGTGGCCGAGTTACGCAAGAAAATGATCTACGACCAGCATGTTTTCACGGGAAGTGCCAAAAACAAGAAGCTACTTCGGTTTTTGCCGGCATTGAACATAACCAAAGAACACATCGACCTATTTTTTGAAGCCCTCAAAACTGTATTGAAATGAAACACTACCTTTCCATAAACGATATAGATTCTCTCCCCGTATGGGTAGATGAAGCGATTACTTTAAAGAAAGACCCATATCAATTTCAGGATTTGGGCAAGCAAAAGACCGTGTGTCTTCTTTTTTTCAACAACAGTCTACGTACGCGTTTAAGCACACAGAAAGCGGCCATGCAATTGGGAATGGAAGTGATGATCATGAATTTTGGCAATGAGAGCTGGGCCCTGGAGTATGGAGATGGAACCGTTATGGATCAAGGCACATCGGAACATATCAAGGAAGCTGCACGGGTGGTTTCCCAATATTGTGACATTGTGGCCATTAGGGCCTTTGCCGGATTGGTAGACAAAGCCAAGGATGAAGCCGAAGAGGTCATCAATGGATTTGCCCAGTACGCTTCCATTCCGGTGGTAAACATGGAAAGTTCCGTGGGACACCCTTTGCAGGCTTTGGCAGACGCCATTACCATGGCCGAGCACAATGCAAAACCAAAACCCAAAGTGGTTTTGTCGTGGGCTCCGCATCCAAAAGCATTGCCACATGCAGTGGCCAATTCATTTGTGGATATGATGAAACTCCAAGATGCCGATTTTGTAATCACACATCCAAAGGGATATGAACTCAATCCGGATATTACAAAAGGGTGTCAAATAGAATATGATCAGGACAAGGCATTGGAAGATGCCGATTTTGTCTATGTAAAGAACTGGAGCAGTTACTCGGATTATGGTCAAGTGTTGAGCAAGGACCTTGACTGGACCATGACAGAACAGAAATTGGGAAAGGCCAAGTTTATGCATTGCCTTCCCGTAAGAAGAAATATGGTTGTGGACGATGCCGTGCTGGATAGCGATCAGTCTTTGGTCGTGGAACAGGCCCATAACAGGGTGTTCGCTGTACAACTTGTATTCAAAAAACTATTGGAAACCCTATCATGAAACTAAAGGACAAGGTCTGTATTGTTACCGGAGCCACCAGTGGTATGGGAAAAGCCATAGCTCGAGCCTTCTCCATGGAGGGCGCCAAATTGGTGCTGTCCGGTCGTAATCAGGAACGTGGCCAAGCCTTGGAAAAAGAACTCGCGAAAGCAGTGTTCTTGGCTGGTGACATTACCAACCCATCCTATAACGAACAATTGGTGTCAACGGCAATGGACCGCTTCGGAAAATTGGATATGCTTTCCCTGAACGCAGGTATACTGGGTCTCGGGAATGTAAAGGAACTTCCCATTTCCGAATGGCACAAAACCATCAACACCAATTTGAGTTCAATTTTTTACCTATCGAAATATGCAGTGCCCCATTTGCAAAACGGGGAACAGGGCCATATTTTGATCAACGCATCCATAGCAGCATTCAAGAGTTTTCCCAACCACCCCGCCTATTGTGCTTCAAAGGCCGCAGCCTTGGCATTGATGAAGCAAATGGCCGTGGACTACGCCCCAAAAGTGAGGGTAAATGCCATTTGTCCAGGGCCGGTGGACACGCCTCTGCTATGGGATTCCGCAAAAGCTTTCAACAACCCGGAGACGGCCGTGGAAAAGGCAAAGGAAGCCACTTTGCTAAAACGGCTGGGAACTCCTGAAGATATAGCAAAACTTGCACTTTTTATGGTCTCAGAAGATAGTTCATGGATCACTGGTACCGCAATAACCATAGATGGAGGAATTTTAAATGTATAGTATGAAACAAGCACTTTCCATAGTAAAAGTAGGAAGCAATTTGATTGAGGACGAGAAAGGGTTTTACCACATTTTGGGACTATTTTCCAAAATGCCGGGAAACAAGATAATGGTACATGGAGGTGGCAAAAAGGCCACGGAAATGGGAGGTAAATTGGGGATCAAGACCAAAATGATCAACGGTAGACGAATCACGGATGCCGCCAGTCTGGACATCGCCATTATGGTGTATGGAGGTTTGGTCAGCAAAAACATCGTGGCCCAATTGCAGGCTTTTGGCACCAATGCCATTGGAATGAGTGGGGCCGATGCCGATGCCATAAGAGCGCATAAAAGACCCATAAAAAAGGTTGATTTTGGCTATGTGGGCGATGTGGACATTGTGAATTCCTATGGCATCTTTAAGCTGCTACAGGCAGGTTTCACCCCTATTTTCTGTGCGTTGACACATGATGGCAAAGGCCAATTGCTCAACACCAATGCAGATACCATCGCGGCAGAAATTGCCATTGCCATGTCCGATCAGTTTGATACCACGCTATATTACTGCTTCGAAAAGAAAGGTGTCCTACAAGACGTAGAGGATGAAAACTCCGTCATTCAACATATCGATACCAAAACGTATGATGAACTGTTGGCCTATGGCATCATCTCTGATGGAATGTTGCCCAAAATGCACAATTGCTTTTACGCCCTTCGCAACCAAGTATCCAAAGTCTGCATAGGGGATTCGGGCATGCTCGAAGAAGGCAATTCAAATTTTACCACACTAACGCTATGAAAATTTCCCAAGACCAATTGACCCAAAAAGCCATTGAACTGTTAAAGCAGTTGATTTCCATTCCTTCATTTTCTGGGGAGGAAGACAAAACGGGGGATGCCATTGCTGCATTCCTTGAAGGGTTTGGCATTGAGGTACACAGACAGTATAACAACATCTATGCCTTCAACAAATATTTTGATGAGTCCAAACCCACTCTGTTACTGAACTCACACCACGATACGGTAAAGCCCAACAATGCCTATACCAAAGACCCTTTCCACCCTCATATCGAAGATGGAAAACTGTTCGGTTTGGGCAGTAATGATGCCGGTGGATGTTTGGTTTCCCTTCTTGCTACCTTTGTTAATTTTTATGAAGCCGAAGGATTAAGTCACAATATCATCATGGCGGCAACCGGCGAAGAGGAGGATGCCGGGGAAAAGAGTATTCGTTCCCTATTGCCCATTCTTCCCACCATTGATGTTGCCGTTGTGGGAGAACCCACCTTGATGGATTTGGCCATTGCCGAAAAAGGATTGGTGGTCTTCGATGCGGTGGTCAAGGGAACCCCATCACACGCCGCCCACCCCAATAACAACAATGCCATATACAATACCATTGATGTATTGCAATGGTTCAAGGACTGTTCCTTTGATAAAGTTTCCGAAGCATTGGGCGAAGTAAAATTGACCGTGACCCAAATCAATGCGGGCAAACAGCACAATGTGGTGCCGGCCCAAGTTGATTTGGTCGTGGATGTCCGGGTGAACGATTGCTATTCCAATCAGGAAATTGCAGACCTTTTACAGAAAGAAGCCCCTTGTGAAATGACACCCCGTTCCCTACGCTTGAACTCCTCCTCCATTGATCCAGGACATGACCTGGTAAAAAGTGGATTGGCATTGGGCAGGGGCACTTATGGCTCCCCGACCCTATCCGACCAAGCGGCCCTGAGCTGCCAATCGGTAAAATTGGGGCCTGGGGACAGCACCCGTTCCCATTCGGCCGACGAATTTATTTATGTAGACGAAATTGTAGAGGGGATTGACCTTTACATAAAAATCCTTTCAGGATTTTTGCAATAAACAAATACAATAAGCAATTAGCAGTTTACAATCAACCATTGTTTATTGCATATTGACAACTGATAATTGAAATTATGAAACTCTGGGACAAAGGTTTTAGTACCGATAAAAAAATAGACCACTTTACTGTAGGCAACGACCGTGAACTCGATTTGGTTTTGGCCAAATACGATGTGATCGCTTCAACTGCGCATGCCAAGATGCTGGGAAAAGTGGGATTGATCACCGAAGAGGAAACCAAGGATTTGGTAAAGGCACTGGGAGATATCGCCAAGGATATCGAAAAAGGAAAATTTACCATTGAGAACGATTTTGAGGACATGCACTCCAAAATCGAATTCATGTTGACTGAAAAATTGGGTGATACCGGAAAAAAGATCCATACGGCCCGATCTAGGAACGACCAAGTTCTGGTGGCCATGCAATTGTATCTCAAGGATGAGTTAAGCGATATCAAGGCCCAAGTAAAAACATTTTTTGACCTATTGTTGAACCTTGCCGAAAAACACAAAAATGTTTTGTTGCCCGGGTATACACACCTACAGATTGCCATGCCCTCTTCCTTCGGGCTTTGGTTTTCGGCCTATGCCGAAAGTTTGGTGGATGACCTTTATTTTATAGAGGCCGCCCATAAGGTTGCCGATCAAAACCCTTTGGGAAGTGCCGCCGGATACGGAAGTTCTTTTCCCATAGACCGGAGCTTTACCACTTCGGAAATGGGCTTTGACACCCTAAAATACAATGTGGTGGCCGCCCAAATGGGCCGTGGAAAAGTGGAAAAAGCCACGGCTTTTGGAATTTCCAGTGTAGCCGCCACCCTTTCTAAAATGGCCATGGACATCTGTCTGTACATGAGCCAGAATTTTGATTTTATCTCTTTCCCCAATGAGTTGACCACGGGAAGCAGCATCATGCCGCACAAGAAAAACCCGGATGTGTTTGAACTGATCCGCGCCAAATGCAACAAGATCCAATCGGTGCCCAATCAGCTTATCTTGATCATGAACAATCTGCCCAGCGGCTATCACCGCGACCTTCAGTTGGTGAAGGAAGTGATCGTTCCCGCTTTGCAGGACATGCAGGCTTGTTTGGAACTGATGGTCTTCAGCCTCAAGGAAATCAAGGTAAACCCGAACATTTTGGAGGATCCCAAATACGATTACCTTTTCAGTGTGGACACCTTAAACGAGCTGGTAAAAAGCGGCATGCCGTTCCGAGATGCCTACAAGACCATGGGCAAAGCCATAGAGAATGGCAACTTTAAACCCAAACGGGACATTGAACACTCCCATGAAGGTAGTTTGGGGAATTTGTGTTTGAATGAGATAAAGGAAAAAATGGAGAAACTATTGGGGTAAATTGGATAAATTGGCGTGCAAATAATTAGAAGCTGTTCAATGCACCATAGAATTTACCTTTACTTTTTGACCGTTTTATTTTTTGTGCCATCCACAAAGGCACAAGACCTCTATCCCAAAAATGGATCCGTAGATGTGCAAAACTATGTTTTTGGGCTTCACTTGAATGACGAAAACAATGAGATACAGGGAGAGGCTCAAATTGTGGTTTCCTTTAAATCCGAAACTGTTCCATTTGCTTTGGATCTCATTGAAAAGTCGGGGGAATTTGGCATGGAAGTCACCGAGGTTCTGGAAGGGACATCGCCTGCGAAGTATTCCTATACTGAGAACAAAATCAACATCGTTCCTACTACATCCGAAAGCAAGACCCAGACCTATACCGTAAAGTACCATGGTATTCCTGAGCGGGGTCTGGTCATTTCCACCACCAAGTATGGGAACCGTTCCTTTTTTGGGGACAACTGGCCCAATTTGGCCCGGCATTGGCTTCCTTCCGTAGATCATCCGTATGATAAGGCCAGTGTGGAATTCCAAATCACCGCACCAGACCAATATGATGTGGTGGCGACTGGCAAAAAACTCGAAGAAAGTAATCTTGAGAATGGTTACAAACTCACCATATACCAAGAACCCGCTCCTGTGGCCACCAAGGTGATGACCATCGGGGTGACTGAATTTGCTTCTAGGTTACTAGGCGATGTCCATGACATTGAGGTGTCTGCATGGGTGTACCCGCAAAACCGCTTGGATGGTTTTGGCGATTATTCGGTCGCTACCAACGTGCTGGACTATTTTATCAATACCATTGGACCCTATTCTTATGCCAAACTGGCCAATATGCAGGCCAAAACCCAATGGGGTGGTCTTGAGAATGCCGGGACCATCGCCTATTTTGAGAATTCGGTGACCGGAAACAAGACGGTGGAACCTTTGATCGCACATGAGATCGCGCACCAATGGTTTGGGAATTCGGCTACCGAGAAAAGTTGGAACCATGTGTGGCTCAGCGAAGGTTTTGCCACTTATTTCTGTATTCTTTATCTGGAAAGCGTGTATGGTGATGACCGAAGAAAGGAAGAACTGGCCATCGACAAAAAAGAGATTTTTGACTACTATCGCAATAATCCCTCACCCATTATAGACCTTACCATTAAAGATCCCATGCGAGTGCTAAGCACCAACACCTACCAAAAGGGCGGTTGGGTCTTGAACATGCTTCGGTATACATTGGGTGACGAGACCTTCTGGAAAGGCATCCGCAAGTACTACGCCACCTATCAAAACAGCAATGCCTTGACAGGCGATTTCCAACAGGTGATGGAAGCTATTTCAGGTCAAGATTTGGAAAACTTTTTTCAGCAATGGCTGTTCACCACGGGGCATCCCCAACTCAAATGGAAGTGGGAATATAAAAAAGGGGAGGTCATTATTCAGCTCTCGCAAATACAGGAACACCACACGTTTCTGTTTCCTTTGGAAATTGGTTTGGTCAAAGATGGCGTTACCACCATTAAAACCATTCAAATGGACGAACGTTCCAAAAGTTTCAAGATCAAGTCCAAAGACCAACCGGATTCCATTGTATTGGACCCCAACCAGTGGACCTTGTTTGAGGATATGGGTAAATTATAAGAGTGGATTATCGTTTTGCCAACAAGGTAGAAGCAAAAATATTAAGGAAATACAGGGTTTGACCCACCAAAAATCCCAACACTACCAGAAACCACGCATAATCCATACGCTTTAGCAAAGCCAAATTTTCAAAGCTGGGTTCCGGAGAAATATAATTGGTAAGGGACATCATCAAAAAAGGCAAAAGACTCAGTACAAAGTGCACCCAATGCATCCATGGGAACACCCTTATCTTTAACCTGAAGAGAATCCAGTACCCCAATCCGCAGAGACCAAACCACAGTCCGGTCAATATGAACAAATCCGCCTGAGCCATGACAAAATAGGTGTCATGGATATTGATATCGAAGTACGATCGGCCCAGGAAAAACTCAAAAACACCGGCAAGCGTAAAGAAGCAAAGTGCCAATAACCAAAACCGGATATGGTAGAGCTTTGCTTTTTCCAAACCTTATTTGATCATTCGTAGATTAATAATCTCTTGCTCGGTCAAATGCCTCCAATGACCTCGGGGTAAATCCTTTTTGGTAAGTCCGGCAAAGATAACACGGTCCAATTTGGTCACCTCATATCCCAAATGCTCAAAAATACGGCGTACGATACGGTTTCTTCCACTGTGGATCTCCACCCCTATTTCGCGTTTGGGCGCCCCTTGGATAAAACTGATACTATCCACATCAATAGGCCCATCTTCCAGTTCCAAGCCTTCCTCAATCTTATGCAGATCGGATAAACTCAGGCTTTTATCCAAATGCACATGGTATATCTTTCGGACCCCATGCTTGGGATGGGTGAGCTTTTTGGTAAGGTCCCCATCATTGGTAAAGAGCAAAAGTCCGGTGGTGTTACGGTCCAACCGTCCTACGGGCAGCAATCTGGACTTGGAGGCACTCGAAACCAACTCCATTACGGTCCTTCTTCCTTTCTCATCACTGGTCGTGGTGATAAAGTTCTTCGGCTTGTTCAAAAGGATGTATTCTTTCTTTTCGAGACTCAATCGCTTCCCATCAAACCGGACGTCATCAGAGCGTTTCACCTTATAGCCCATTTCGGTGACCACCTTTCCATTCACGGATACGTTACCGGCAGCAATGTAAGTGTCGGCCTCCCTACGGGAGCAGATGCCCGCATTGGCAATATAGCGGTTCAACCGAATCTCATCCGGGTTGGATTTTTTCTGTGGTGTATTTCCTTTTTCACGGGTGTTGTACTTTTTGGCAAAGGGCTTTCGGTCGTTTCCTCTCCTGTTGCCGCCTTTTGGATTTCTCCTGTTCCCGCTATTGTCCGATCTCGTCATCAGTCATCAATTTTTTGCAAATGTAGTGTTTTTACCTCCCGAAAAACCTCTACGGCAAACAATTACAGGATTCGGTTCAGCACGAGGTCCACATCAATCAGAAGAATGCTAAAAACGCCTGCTACGATGATAAACTTCAGTATGTTATGCAGCCAAACATAATCCCGCTTCCCTTGTGACTTCCACAAGAGCACCAAAAACAGCAAAAGCAGTGCAATACAGGCCATAAAATAAAGGTACATGTAGCCCACATCAAAAGTCTTGATCAGCAAAAGGGCTGGTACCAAGGTCAGGACGATGAGCAGACCAATCAAAAATTTGGAAACCTTTGGGCCATAAATAATGGGAATGGTCTTGTAGTTCTGCGCCATGTCACCAGCCATATTTTCCAAATCCTTGATCATTTCACGGGCCAAAATCAAAAGAAATAGAAACAGGGCATGTACAAAAATCACGGTCTTAAAATTCTGATAGTACACAAATACCACAAAGAAGGGAGCAATGGCCAAAGTGGCCGATACCAGATTACCCAAAAAGGGGATGCGTTTCAGCTTATGGGAATAGAACCAGATACCAAAAATGTAAGCCGAAAAAAACAGTACTGCCCTAAATGAGATATAACTCGCCGCGAAGACCGCCAAGAAATTCAAGATAAAATAGGTGGTCAACTTAAACCGCTGGCTCACCAACCGATCCAACATGCTTTTGGTGGGTTTGTTGATCAGGTCCTTTTCGGCGTCATAAAAATTGTTGATGATATATCCGCTGGCAATGACCAAGGCAGAAGCCGTAACGATCAAAAAAAGATTAAGATCAAGCACCACCTGCCGAAGCGGGACATCTGGTGAAAGTATGTAGATGGAGGCCAGATATTGGGCCAAGGTAATCACCAAAATGTTATATCCGCGAACCACAGAAAACAGACTCAACAGCTTAAAAAGCAAGAGTTTGTTCTTTCGACTGAGTAACATGGGATGATTTTAGAAGTTGTACACCACCTCTAAATTGTAGTCTTTGAGTGCTTTTTTGGCCTTCTCCAAATCTTGGGTGAAGCCCAAAATATATCCTCCACCACCAGATCCACAAAGTTTAAGGTAGTAATCGTTGGTTTCAATACCTTGTTTCCATAATTGATGGAACTTGGACGGAATCATGGGTTTGAAGTGATCAAAGACCACGTGGGAAAGTTGCTTCAGGTTTCCAAAAAGCGATTTCATGTTCCCATTCAAAAAGTCCTCCACACAAGCATCGGTATGTTTTACAAATTGGTTCTTGACCATATTCCGGAATCCTTCCTGCTTCATCTTCTCCATAAAAATCTGCACCATTGGGGCAGTTTCTCCCGTGATTCCACTATCCAACAGGAATACGGCGCCTTTGCCATTGGTGTTTTGGGAGGGTATGCTAGTGGATTCAATATTATCCTTGGAGTTGATCAGGATGGGTAGGCTCAAGTAGCTATTCAAAGGGTCAAGACCAGAAGATTTTCCATGAAAAAACGACTCCATCTTTCCAAAAATCTCTTTCAACTTCAACAACTTGTCCCTGGTCAGGTTTTCAAGCACCGTAATTTTGTCCTTTGCATATTTATCGTAAATGGCCGCCACCAAGGCACCACTACTGCCAATCCCATACCCTTGGGGAATGGAACTGTCAAAATACATTCCGTTGGCAATGTCTTGTTCCAAAGCTTTTGTATCGAAGGACACCAGACCTTCTTCCTGATCTTGGAGCTGCTGCAAATAGCCTGCAAAAGCCTTAAGACTTTCATTGGATTTAAGGGCTTGCCCAGATAAATCTTTACCGCTTTTTAAAGCTCCTTTGAAAAAATTATAGGGAATGGAAAGCCCTTTGGAATCTTTGATGATACCATACTCTCCGAAAAGTAGAATCTTGGAATAAAACAGAGGGCCCTTCATATGCTAGTGCTAAGATACAAACTATCTGTTTGATTGTTAAACTAATCCGATGAACAAAACTGTTTTCCCTTCAAAATCTTGTGTCACCATCAAAATTTGGGGCAAAGAACGCAAAAAAACGGTTTCCTTGGGTTGGTTTTACAGTATTTTTCGTGCTCCTTGGCCAATTCGGTCACAAATGTAGTGCCCATTCTCACAATGTTCAACCAATTCATCCTGAATAAATTGAATGGCTTTTTCCTTGACCGACTCTGGGTAAAGTACATGCACATTGGCCCCTGCATCCAAGGTAAAGCTAATGGGAACATGGGTTTCCGAGCGGTAGGCCCAAATCTTGTTGATGATCTCCAAAGTATCCGGTTTCATTAAAATGAAATAGGGCATACTGGTCATCATCATGGCGTGTAGGGTAAGCGCCTCACTTTCCACAATCTTGATGAATTCCTCCACATCTCCATGGGCAAAGACCGACTTTAGCGCATCCAAATTTTCATGGGCTTGCCGAAACCTATTTTCAGCAAAAGGATGTCCGTGCATCAATTCGTGCCCTACGGTGCTACTGACCTGTTTTTGTCCTTTGTGGACCAACAAAATGGTATCGTGATAGTTCTTGAATACCGGATGTACCTCAAAAGGATATTTAATCCCGTATAGATTGGAGCTTTCTGGTATGTTTTCATGTTTTCCCCATTGAATTAAATCACCTTCTATACTCCTACAGGCACTTCCGGAACCCAAACGGGCCAAAAAAGACGCTTTTTTATTGAAAAAGGCCTTGTCCATATCAGGGTTCATTTGCTTTTCAATGTCCATGATGCACAAGGACAATGCCGCCATACCGCTTGCGGAGGAAGCAATTCCACTACTGTGCGGGAAGGAATTGGAGGTTTCAATAACCAAGTGGTATTCCTTTAAAAAAGGAACATACGCCTCAATGCGTTCAAAAAAGGTTTGGATTTTGGGTTTGAAATCTTCCTTGGGTTTCCCCTCAAAAAGAAGGTCAAAAGAAAACGTATCCGAGCTTTCCCCTTTTTTCTCGAATGCCATCGAAGTGGTGGTGGCACACGCATCCAACGTAAAACTTATGGATGGATTGGCCGGTATCTGATGGGCCAATTTCCCCCAATACTTCACCAAGGCGATATTGCTGGGAGCCTTATAGGATACCTTTCCCTTCTTTGGAAAATTGGAATAGGTACTTTGGGAAAAGTCTTTTTCGGTCATGGGAAATATTTGGACAAATATAAGATAGCGTGCCTCTTACCGAAAAGGGGATTCAAATAAATTCTTATTTTAGTTGACCTAGTGCCAGCCATGAAAAAAAGAATCATTTACATTGCCATCAGTGTCGCCGTTTGTCTACTCATCGGCTTCCTTTCAGGTTTTGCGACACAAAGCTCTGTAAATGAATGGTATACTACCCTAAACAAACCCTCATTTACCCCACCTAATGAGCTTTTTGCTCCTGTCTGGACCGTGCTTTATGTGTTGATGGGTGTTGCGGCCGGGGTGGTCTGGTCCAAAGGCTACCACCACATTTGGGTAAAAACAGCCTTATATCATTTTGTATTTCAATTGCTTTTCAACGCTTTGTGGAGCATTGTTTTTTTTGGGTTGAAGAATCCTTTGTTGGGCCTTTTGGTAATTTTGGTATTGCTCACCTTAATCATGTTAACGATTAAATGGTTCAAGGTAGTGAGCAAAGCTGCCGCCATTTTAATGGTACCCTATTTACTATGGGTTTGTTTTGCCGCCGTTCTCAACTATAAGGTCTGGGAACTTAACCCTTAGGGTTAGTTCAAGTTCAAATCCAAGCGCAAGTTCAAGTGTAATATCATGCATGGGCGCGAGGCTGTTTCACTTACTTTTTTGGACCATATCCAGTAGTTTTTGCATGGTTCTTAAGTTTCGGGTGGTCGCCTCCACCTTGAGTTTACGTTCCAAGAGGTTGTTGTTGAGCTTGGCATTTCCATAACCGTTTTTGCACAATAGGTAAACGCAAGTATCCGTGATGTGAAAATCTTCATGATCAAAATGGAGTTCATTGAATTCACGAACAGGTTCTTTTTTTGGAGTCTCTTTAAGCAACACAAAATAGAGTTTGTTTTCCTCAGCTTCTTGGGCAAATGGATTGTTCTCCAAAATTTTCTTGATTTCTTCTTCCAACACTACCAAAATGGGCACTTCAAATCCAAAATCCACCAAAATAGCCTTCTGGATTTGGTCTTCAAGCACTCGTTTGTTCAATTCCTCACTGCCAAAAACCACATTGCCACTCTGAATGTAGGTCTCCACATGGTTCAATCCTGTTTTGATCAGGGTTTCCCTTAGGTCTGCCATTTTTATCTTCTTTTGGCCACCCACATTGATTCCCCTTAAAAGTGCTATGTAGTTATGCATCATGTTAAAAAGCTACCCAAATTAATTTTAGTAAATTCAATCGCATTAAATTAACTAAAATGAACCAATACATCCTTGCTTTGGATCAAGGCACCACCAGTTCCAGGGCCGTGATCTTTGATCAAAGGGGAACCATTATCTCAGTGGCCCAGAAAGAATTCACCCAAATTTTCCCAAAACCGGGATGGGTAGAGCACGACCCCAACGAAATTTGGGCCACCCAAGCGGGAATGGCCGCCGAAGCCGTGAGCAAAAAAGGATTGAAAGGGGAACAAATGGCTGCTATTGGCATCACCAATCAGCGTGAAACCGTAGTGGTTTGGGACCGAAACACTGGGGAACCGGTCTACAATGCCATCGTATGGCAAGACAAGCGCACAGCCGACTACTGCGATGTACTGAAAAAGCAGGGGAAATCAGAAATGATCCGTGAAAAAACGGGGCTGGTCATTGATTCCTATTTCTCCGGAACCAAGGTAAAATGGATTTTAGACCATGTGGAAGGTGCCCGGGAAAAGGCCGAAGCCGGTGATTTGATCATGGGTACCATTGACACCTGGCTTATCTGGAAAATGACAGAGGGCAAGTTGCATATCACAGATGTTACCAATGCCTCGCGCACCCTTCTTTTCAATATCAACACCATGCAATGGGATGATGAGCTGCTGGAGTTGCTCACCATTCCGAAGAGCATGCTCCCGGAAGTACATCAATCCAGCGAGGTATATGGCTTCACCAGTCCTAATTTCTTTGCCTCCAAAATCCCCATTGCGGGAATTGCCGGAGACCAGCAAGCAGCCCTCTTTGGCCAAATGTGCACCAAAAAAGGCATGGTCAAGAATACCTATGGCACAGGTTGCTTTATGCTCATGAACATTGGGGAGACTCCCGTAGTCTCCAAAAACAATCTATTGACCACCGTGGCATGGAAAATCAACGGAAAGACCCAATATGCCCTGGAAGGGAGCATTTTTATTGCCGGAGCGGTGGTACAATGGCTTCGGGATAGTTTAAAAATCATTAAAACCTCCTCGGAAGTTGAACAACTGGCTGGAGGGGTCAACAGTTCGGATGGAGTCTATTTTGTTCCTGCCTTTGCCGGTTTGGGTGCTCCGCACTGGAATCAACATGCCCAAGGCACCATTTTTGGGTTGACGCGCGGAAGTACCGATGCCCATATTGCGAGGGCCGCTTTGGAATCCATTGCTTACCAGACCATGGATATCCTAAAAGCCATGGAAGCTGATTCTGGTATTTCCATCAAGGAACTTCGGGTAGATGGCGGTGCTACCATAAATGATATGCTCATGCAGTTTCAGGCCGATGTTCTGAACACCGTTACGGTTAGACCAAAAATTGTGGAAACCACGGTCATGGGTGCTGCCTATCTGGCGGGGTTGGCCGTTGGATATTGGAAAAGCACCTCGGAAATACAGGATATTTGGCAGGCCGATGTACATTTTCAGCCTGCCGAGGAACGGGAAAACATAGATAAAGACATACAAGGATGGTACCGGGCCATAAAAGCTTTGGAACATTGGACGGAAAACCCATAAATTAACCCTTTGTAAACACTAAACCAAAATCCATATGACTCCCTTCATTTCCGAAATTGTGGGCACCTTCCTTTTGATTCTCTTAGGGTGCGGTGTCAATGCCAATGTCTCTCTACAAAAAACCTATGGAAATGGTTCTGGATGGATGGTGATCACCACCGGATGGGCCTTTGCGGTTTATACCGGGGTTGTAGTTGCAGGGCCTTATAGTGGCGCCCATCTCAATCCAGCCGTTACCATTGGTCTAGCGGTGGCAGGGGAATTCCCCGTTGATGCCATCCTAAGCTATATTACAGCACAGTTCATTGGGGCCATGCTGGGAGCCTTTTTGGTTTGGCTGATCAACAAAGACCATTTTGATGCCACTGCCGATGGAAACACAAAGCGGGCCGTCTTTTGCAATGCTCCGGCCATTCCCAATACCTTTTTAAACCTTTTGACCGAAATCTTGGGCACTTTTGTTTTGGTATTTGCCGTACTGTATTTTACCGATGCTGTGATGTCCTCGGACAATACCATTATTGGTCTGGGCTCATTGGGTGCGTTGCCCGTAGCCTTGATTGTTTGGGGCATTGGTCTGTCTTTGGGAGGCACCACGGGTTATGCCATCAATCCGGCCAGGGATATGGGGCCTCGGATCATCCATGCCTTGGTTCCCATAAAAAATAAGGGGTCCAACGGATGGGGTTATTCCTGGATTCCAGTCATAGGCCCAATATTGGGTGCGGCATTGGCTGCCGGAATTGCCATGCTCCTACAATAATCATTCGGATGAGGCTATGGCCTGTGCGGCCAAATAGGCTCCTGTCCATGCATTTTGAAAATTGAATCCGCCCGTAATGGCATCCACATTGATAATTTCCCCAGCAAAATAGAGATTGGGAATGATTTTACTTTCGAACGTTCTAAAATCGACTTCCTTCAAATCCACCCCTCCAGCAGTAACGAATTCTTCCTTAAAAGTACTTTTTCCTTCCACTTTAAAAGAGGAGTCGGTGAGTTGTTCGGCCAAATTTTGAAGTTTCTCTTTGGTAAGGTCAGCCCATTTTTCATCTTTTTTGATGCGTGCCGCATGGACCAATTTTGCCCAAAGTCGGCGGGGTAGTTCAACGGCATGGGTTCTCAAAACCGTTTTTTTGGGTTCCACTTCCTTTATTTTTCGGAGTAGTCGTTCCATGGAAGCAGTTGTATACTCTGGTGTCCAATTGATGTTCAACCGGAATGCATAGTTGTATTTGTTCAGAATATTGGCGCCCCATGCGGACAGTTTTAAGATGGCCGGGCCACTCAATCCCCAGTGGGTAATCAACAAAGGGCCTTCGGACTGTAAAACGGG
Source organism: Flagellimonas olearia (assembly GCF_009184425.1). Lineage (GTDB taxonomy): Bacteria > Bacteroidota > Bacteroidia > Flavobacteriales > Flavobacteriaceae > Flagellimonas > Flagellimonas olearia. The sequence goes on from NZ_WELG01000002.1 coordinate 240,751, forward strand.
TTCCTCCTTTTTAGCACTCTTTAGGTTCAGTTGGACTTTATCGGAAGAGAAAGTTCTCTTTGGAGGGATTTCAGCAGAAACATAGGCACTTATTCCTTGGATTCCGTTGATTCGTTCATCATTGATATTGAACGTGAAAAGGGATGGTACGGGAGAGACAATGGTATGCCCCATTGCTTTCAACTGCTCCCATATTTTGGGGTTGCTCCCTGTAGTAAGCAGTAGCTTTTTGGCATGGTAGTGCTTGTTCATGGTGGTCACCTGCCATTCCTCCCCGTTTTTTTCAAACTGCTTTACGGAGCTGTTCCGCAAAATTGTGATGCCCAATCGTTCGGCCTCACCCACAAGACAGTCAATAATGGATTGTGAAGAATCACTTTGGGGAAATACGCGTCCATCCTCCTCAATCTTGAGGGGCACTCCCCGTTCTTCAAAAAAGGCCATGACATCCATGGGGGCATAATTGTGGAAAGGCCCCAGAAGCTCTCTTTCCCCACGTGGATAGTTGGTGGAAAGTTCCCGAGGGGAAAATTCGCCATGGGTCACATTGCACCGGCCACCTCCCGAAACCTTTACTTTGGACAGTACAGTCTTCCCTCGTTCAAAAATGGCAATCTTGGCATGGGGTGCCCGCTCCGCAATATGGATTCCGGCATAAAAACCGGCAGCACCTCCGCCAACGATAATTACATCGAACATTAATGGGCCCGTTCAGGATAATCGGTAATGATACCGTCCACCCCAAAATCTTTCATTCGTTGGATATCCCCAGGTTCATTGACGGTCCATGTATAGACTTTCAATCCTTCGTCCTGCATTTGTTCCACATTCTCAGCAGTCAAGGTGGTGTATCTGGGGTTTATGGCCACAGCATTCAATTCTTTGGCCACTTCAATGGCTTTTATGGGATCCTCGCCGGTAAGTACCGCTATCTTGATATCCTTGTTGAGCTTTCGCATTTCCTTGAGCTCGTCCCAATTGAAACTGGAAATGACAATATTATCTGGTGACCAGCCCCTGTTTTCAATATAACTTTTCACAATAAAGTCCACTCTCTCCGATGTTCCCGCTCCCTTCAACTCTATATTCAATCCTACTTGGTTGTCAATGAGTTTCAGTACATCCTGCAACAAAGGAATTGAATGTCCCCCATCTAAAATAAGCTGCTTCATGTCAAACACATTGAACTCTTCTATTTTACCGCCTCCATTGGTCAATCTATCCACGGTATCATCATGAAACACCACAGTTTCGCCACTTTCTATTTGAAAAACGTCTATCTCTATCATGTCCACTCCCAAGTCCATTGCCTTTTGAACGGACGCCAATGTGTTTTCGGTTTCGTGGCCCATGGCACCTCTATGTCCAATGACCAATGGTTTTGATTCTTTCATTCCGCAGCTATTAGAGAGTATTATGACAATTGATATCCAAAGTAGATTTTTTTTCATTTTTCCGATTTTATGGTAGTTAAAAATACAACATGAAAATTGAATCTGGGAACTACATTTAAAAATGAAAAATTCACGAATTAGTCCATCAAAAAGAATGATATCAATTTTTTAAAGCGCTGATTTTTATCGATTTGTTAAATTTTATTTAATACATTTATCATATTCGTAACCAATAAAAAACTACAACCATGTTTTCAAAATCCAATTTGCTGGCCACCTTGGTCGCAACGATTGTCATGTTTTTTCTGGGATACCTCATCTGGGGTCTCGCCACTGTAGACTTTTTTACCGAACATACCATTGTCAACGCCATGAAAGAAGTTCCCGATCTTGGGATTATAGCTCTAGCCAATCTTATCGCCTCCTTTATCCTCAGCACCTTGTACAGCAAATGGGCCCGGGGCCATCACTCCTTAGGCCAAGGATTTGAGTTCGGGGCATGGATAGGTGCTCTTATTGGATTGGGCTCGGGGCTAATTGCCTATGCCACCATGAGCTTGATGGATATGACCGGCCATATTGTTGAAGCCGTTCTGGACATTGTTTTTTACGGAATTATAGGAGCCATCATTGCACTGATCTACCAAAAAACAGCTGCAAAATCGTAAGGCAACTAACCAACCTTAAACTGGAGCGGATTGCTTTGCAATCCGCTTTTTTTTTATGGTATCAACTTAAAAATATAGGATTCCAAAGGCTGTAGTTCCACCCATACTTTTCCCTGCCCATTCTCCACCAATAAGGTCGATTCCACTTTTCCATATAGTTCTTCGGAAAGGTCGTAAACCACATCTTTCAATTGCCATTTGGCTATAAGATCTTCCGGAACCTTAAGTTCAAAAGCATAGTTTTTATGGGCATCGAAATTGGAAACGACCAGTAGTTTTTCACCATCGGTCCATCTCGCGAAGGAAAGGACCCTATGATCATAGCTCTCGGTACGTTCCTTATTATAAAAATGGATTTCTTGGTATTCGCCCATCAAAGCCGAGCTTTCTTTGGTAAAGTTCAAAAGGCGGGCATAAAAATCCCGGAGCTCCTTTTCTTCTTGTGACAATTGACCTCCATCAAATGCTTTATGGTTCATCCAACGTTGATGGTGGGGCACTCCAATATAATCGAAAATCGAGGTACGTGTGGGCTTTCCAAAACCCGCATCCTCTGCAGCGGGCTCGCCTACCTCCTGTCCAAAATAAATCATGGTGGGTGATGTCCCAATAGTGGCCGAAACGACCATGGCCGGCTTTCCAATTTCTGCTTTACCCACGAAATCCGGGCTGGCGATTCTTTGCTCATCATGGTTTTCCAAAAAATGGAGCATGTGGTGCTCAATATCCAGCACTTTTTGCTGCACCACGGGAATATGGTCTGTCCAGCCATACCCCTTCATGATATGTTTTAAACCATCATACAAATCCACTTTATCGTACAGGTAGTCCATTTTTCCCCGTTGGATATAGTCCCGATACAGGTCTGGATTGTATACCTCAGCCATTAAAAAGGCCTCCGGTTTCTTCATTTTGATGTTGGAATTCAGGTAGCTCCAAAATTCCACCGGGACCATTTCCGCCATGTCATATCGAAACCCATCCACACCAAAATCCAGCCAGTACAGTGCAATATCCCTGAACTTTGCCCAAGAATCGGGAACGGTTTTATCTTCCCAAAACTGAAAGTGTTCTGTATAGTCCTTGCCCTTGAAATCCCAAGGCAATTCATCAAAATCCTTGATGCCATCCGGTCGTACCCCGTAATTGATCTTTACAGTTTCATACCAGTCGTTGAAATGGGGTTGGGCCATTCGGGACCCATTTCCGGTCCATTTGGCAGGGTTTTCCTCAAGTTTTTGATTGGATAACGGAAGATTCCTACCGCCCAAAGGAGCGTATCCATGTTCCCAATGGGGCAACTGAAACCGCTGACCAGGGATGTAATAAAAATTATTGTTGACATCGTATTCCTTCGTAACATCGTCATGGGCGCCCAAGTCCACCACTCCTTCAGGGTTATTGGTCCCTTCATATTTGCGGGCCACATGGTTGGGAACTATATCTATGATCACCTTCATTCCCAATTTATGGGTCCTTTTGACAAGTTCGTTGAATTCATCGAGTCGCTTGGCCGGATCTAAGGCCAAATCAGGATTCACATTGTAGTAGTCCTTTACCGCATACGGTGAGCCTGCACGTCCCTTGACCACATTATAATCGTCATTGGAAATGCCATAAGCGTTGTAATCATTGACCAATGCATGGTGTAGCACTCCGGTATACCAGATATGGGTGACCCCCAAATCTTGGATTTCCCCCAAAGCTTTTTCAGTAAAATCCGCAAACTTCCCCAGTCCATTTTCTGCAATGGTCCCCCATGGAATGTTATGGGTATTGGTGTTTCCAAAAAGTCGGGCAAAGACCTGATATACTATGGTTTTTTTCTTCATGGGGTCTCGTGGTTTTTCCAACCGTAAAATAAAGGAACTTTTAGGCATGTACCGTTTCCCCAGGCATCAACTGTAGAGGTTTCCCATCTACCTGAATGGTCATGGCTTTATCCCCGGAAACTGTAAAGGCCGTTCCTTGGGTCGAAACCGTCATGATCACGATTTGGTCCCTAAAATTGATTTTGAAGGCATACGATTCCCATTGTTCTGGAATTCGAGGCGTAAAATTCAGTACGTCATCCACGACCCGCATTCCGCCAAAACCTTCCACAATGCTCATCCAAGTGCCGGCCATGGAGGTAATGTGCAGTCCTTCCTCTACTTCCTTGTTGTAATCGTCCAGATCCAATCGGGATGTTCTCAAGTAAAAGGTATAGGCCTGTTCCATTCTTCCCAATTTTGCAGCCTGAATGCTATGCACACAAGGCGAAAGTGAGGATTCATGCACCGTGAACGGCTCATAGAAATCGAAATGGCGCTCCAACTCTTTTTGACTGAAATGGTCTTCGAAAAAGTAGAAGCCTTGGAGTACATCGGCCTGTTTTATGTAGGGAGACCGAAGGATGCGGTCCCAACTCCATTTTTGGTTGATGGGCCTTTCGGACTTGTCCAAATCTTGCACCCGAACCAATTCCTTATCCAAAAACCCATCTTGCTGTAAAAACACTTTGTGTTTTTCAGAAAAAGGAAAATACATGTTACCCGCCACTTGCTTCCAGTCCTCAACTTCAGTCGAAGTCAACTTGACCTTGGAAACTATACGTTGGTAATCCTCTGGATAGGCTTTGGAAACTATTTTAACCTGCTCCGCAGCATACTCCATACACCATTTGGCCAAATAATTGGTGTACCAGTTGTTGTTGACATTGTTCTCGTACTCGTTGGGTCCGGTCACGCCCAGCATCACATACTGCTGCTTCTCTTCTGAAAAATTGACCCGTTGGCGCCAGAATCTCGCAATTCCGATCAAGACTTCCAATCCCATTTTGGGAATGTAGCTATAATCTCCCGTGAAACGGTGGTAATTATAAATGGCAAAAGCAATGGCCCCATTTCTATGGATTTCCTCAAAAGTGATTTCCCATTCGTTGTGGCATTCCTCCCCGTTCATGGTAACCATGGGATAGAGGGCCGCACCATTCTTGAACCCCAATTTTTCCGCATTCTCAATGGCCTTTTGCAAATGGTTGTAGCGGTATTCCAACAGGTTCCAAGCCACTTGTTGGTTTTTGGTGGCCATATAAAATGGCAAGCAGTAGGCCTCGGTGTCCCAATAGGTGCTTCCCCCATATTTTTCACCGGTAAACCCCTTGGGACCAATGTTCAATCTGGAATCCCTACCGAGATAGGTTTGGTTGAGTTGAAATATATTGAACCGGATTCCTTGTTGCGCCTTTACATCGCCCTCAATGGCAATGTCACTCATTTCCCAAATCTGGGCCCATGCTTCCTTTTGCATTTGCAGCAAGGTTTCAAAACCAAGTTTGGAAGCTTGGTGCAAAACCTTGTTGGCGGCTTCCTGAAGTTGGTCTTCCGGATAGTTCCTGTCCACTGTGTAGCCCCCATACTTTACAAGGGTAAGGGTTTCATCTTTTTTTATACTTACCGAATAGGTATGGCCTACGGAAGTTTCATCTTTCTTTTCCGCAGGATTTTCATCAACCTTGTCTCCATCCACATACAATTCACTCTGCATGAAGGTACAGACCTTAAAATGGGTCTTCATGGTATGGGACTCCACAAAGGCACGATTTTCTTCGGAGGTTACTCCAGTGATGTTCCAGAATTTGTCGTCCCAATTGCTATCCCTGTTTTTTATTCCTCCATCCAGATAGGGTGTTACCATAACATCAGCATCTCCATTGAGCGGTTGTATAGTATATTGTATGGCGCCGACTTCATCCAGATCCAGACTTAAAAAACGGGTCACTTCAACCGCAATTTCCAAATCATTGGGCAGGATGGCCACAAAACTGCGTTTGTACCACCCTTCCCTCATATTTAGCTCCCTACGAAAGTGATCCACTTTCTTGCATTGGGCCAAATCCAAGGGTTGACCATTCAGTGAAATATCAATACCAATCCAGTTGGGAGCGTTGAGCACTTTGGCAAAGTACTCTGGGTAACCATTTTTCCACCATCCCACACGGGTTTTATCAGGATAATAGACCCCTGCAATATAACTGCCCTGAAAGGTTTCCCCGGAATAGTGTTCCTCAAAATTGGCCCGTTGTCCCATGGCTCCGTTCCCAAGACTGAACAAACTTTCCGACGATTGTACCAATTCTTGGTCAAATCCTTCCTCGATAATGGACCAAGGGTGTGCTGTTATGTATTCTTGATTCATTGCTTTAGATAAATGTAATGGCAAAGATACTTATACCATAAATCCTATGTTAATGGACTATGGAATCCCGAATTACCAAGGTGGGTTCGAGGATTTTGGTCTGGTAGGTCTCTTCATCTTCCTCACTTTCTACCTTATCGATCAACATTTGGGCAGACATCTCCCCCATTTTTTCCCCATGCTGTGCCACCACCGTTAAGCTTGGGTTGGCATATTTGGATAAAACTCCGTCCGTAAAACCAATAAAGGAGATATCCTCAGGGATTCGGAGACCGCTCTTTTGAGCCAATCGCATACTGTAGACCGCAAATATTTCATTGACACACAGCACGGCATCCAGCTTTTGGGTTTCCAAAAAGCTTTTAATGCCGGCCTCATCCATTTCCATGGTGGGCAATTTTAGAATTTTGGATTCATCCACCCCAATTCCCATTTCGGTGAGGGCCTTTTTGTATCCAACTGTTCGGGCCTTGCTCACACTGAGGTAATCATCGGTTGTGATGAGCGCTATTTTCTTTCTTCCTTGTTCAATCAGTTTTTTGGTGGCCATATAAGCTCCCAATTCATCATCAATGACAACTTTATCGCACTCTATTTCATTGGTGATACGATCAAACAGTACTACAGGAATCCCTTGTTCCGTTACTTCCTTAAGGTGGTTATAATCCCCTTTTTGCTGTGTTTCGGAAGACAAGGACATGATAAATCCATCGATACTGCCATTGGCCAGCATCTCCATATTGATCACTTCCTTATCAAAGGACTCCTCCGATAAGCATACAATTACATTATACCCCCTAGCATTGGCATACTTTTCAATGCCCCTGATCACCGTGGTAAAGAAATGGTGCACAATATCAGGAATGACCACCCCAATGTTCTTGGTCCTCTTATTTTTAAGGCTAATGGCTATATTATTGGGCTTGTAATTGTACAGTCTGGCAAACGCCTGTACTTTTTCCTTGGTATCCCGGCTAATTTCCTCACTGTTCTTCAATGCCTTTGATACTGTGGAAATAGATACTTCGAGTTCTCTTGCTATATCTTTTAGGGTAATTTTTGCTTTCAACAATCAGGGATTTGATTTAATAATAAATTGGAAATTACTCATTATAGAAAAGGGGGCTGACCAAAATATGTTTTTTAACACAATACTTTTGAACTCTCTTAAAAATTCTTATAGAAATGTTAAAGCATTGTAAAAATAAAAAATACTATATTAGCGACATATTACAGAATTCTTATTTTTCTTATCTTATTTTGTAATATACATAAACCAACCCATTAAGTTTTGTCAACCTTATACATATCCAAAGTTATTAACACGAAACCGTTTTCGTTTGATATTGCGGATATGCTTAGATTTTAATTAACATATTTTTTATATATGTTTAACACTTGAATTAAAATTAACTAAACTTAAAATTAATTATTTATGAAGATTACGCTACTAAAAAGCTTTTTGATGCTTGGGGCATTTTTATGCTTTGGCTTGGCAAAAGCTCAGACAGTGTCAGGTACTGTTTCGGATGCAACTGGACCGTTGCCCGGGGCAAGCGTACTTGTAAAAGGTACTACCAATGGTACCCAGACCGATTTTGATGGTAATTATACTTTGGATGGCATTGAGGATTCCTCTGTTTTGGTATTCAGCTACATAGGTTATAAGACCGTTGAGGTTGGTGTCAATGGGCGATCTACGGTAAATGTAACTTTGGAAGAGGATGCACAAGCCTTGGATGAAGTAGTTATCATCGGTTATGGACAAACCACGATCAAGGATGCAACCGGAGCGGTTGCCGCTGTTACCTCGGAGGATTTCAATGGAGGTATCATCTCATCTCCCGAACAATTGATCCAAGGTAAAACGGCTGGTGTTCAGATTACCCAAGCCAGTGGTGAACCGGGAGCTGGAATCGCACTCCGTATCAGGGGTACAACATCGGTCCGTTCCAATAACAACCCTCTTTTTGTTGTGGATGGTATTCCTCTTACCAGTGACACGGCACCCGAATCCGGGAACATCGGTTTTGGTACCAGTGGCTCAAAAAACCCATTGGCTTTCTTGAACCCATCCGACATTGAGAGCATGAGTATCCTTAAAGATGCTTCTGCTACCGCAATTTATGGATCTAGGGGTGCCAACGGTGTCGTTATCATAACCACAAAGAGTGGTAAGGGTAGCCAAGGTGGCGTATTCGAATTCAATTCCACTTTAAGTATTTCAAACCCGGCCAATGATTTGCCTCTTTTAGGCAGAGAAGCTTTTCTTGATGCCGTGGAACAGTTTGGCGGGGATAGAGTAGCCCAAGATGCAGGTGCAAACACCAATTGGCAAGATGTTGTTACACGAAGGGCCGTTTCGCAAAATCAAAATATCACTTACTCAAACAATTACGGAAAAGGTAATATACGGGCCACTTTTGGTTACGGAAAACAATTTGGTATTGTACAAAACTCTTCCATGGAGCGAATTACAGGAAGAGTCAATTGGGGACATCGGTTCTTGGATGACAAATTAAGACTCAACTTACAGGGAACCATGTCCCGAGTAAACGATGAATCCCCAGCACTCAGTGGTAGTGCCGGATTTAGAGGAGACCTTTTGGGTGCCGCCTATTCCGCAAACCCTACCTGGCCAAACAGTGCTTCCTATAACTCAGGCGGACAATTGAACCCACGGGTACTTACAGATTATATACAATCTTTGAGCAATACCAATAGGGCATTGATCAATTTCTCAGCCGAATATGATTTCACACCTGAACTTACTGGTAAAATCAATTTAGGATACGATAAGTCAGAGGCTACTAGAAATGCTGTCGCTTCTTCCTTGGGACGAAACCTTGATAGGGGGACCTTCGGAAATGGACGTGGTGCCATCAACAATTTGGATATAGAGAATAGATTGATCGAGGCCACCCTGAACTATAAAAAGGAATTTGAAAACTCAAACCTTGATGCGATAGTAGGTTTCTCCTTCCAAGACTTTGCCAATTCCGGTAGAAATGCAAGAGGTTTCGGATTTGCTACCACCGATTTAAATGAAATGTCGGACCACCTTAATAAAACGGTCAACGTTATCGAACAAAATATAGATGGTAGATACCAACAATACGGATATGCTCCCAACACCAATGGGGTATTTGTCAATAGATTGGTTCCCGATATCGTCACCGACAACCTTGGAACGATTACCGGAACAAGGGTGAATTCCTTGTTTGTGGATACTTTTGACACTACAGACGAGCTTCAATCCTTCTTTGCAAGGGTCAATTACACCATCGCAGACAAGTATTTGTTCACAGCAACGGTCAGGGCGGACGGTTCTTCAAGATTTGGTGGAAACAACCAGTATGGGTACTTCCCTTCTGCCGCCTTTGCCTGGAAATTGAACGAAGAAGATTTCATTGGTGATTCCGTGTCAACCCTTAAACTTAGGTTGAGTTTTGGTATCACAGGAAACCAGGATGGTTTGGGCCATGCCAACTATATCTTTAGATCACGATACGCTGTTCCAGATCAGGTAATTTCAGATGGTGGTGACATCAACATTCCTGGAACGGAAACCGTGGCCTTCCCCAATGATGATTTGAAATGGGAAGAAACCGTCCAATATGGTGTTGGTCTTGATTTCGGTTTTGGAAATGACAGGTTGAATGGTTCGGTTGACTTTTACCGAAAAGACACTCAAGATGTGCTTTTACGTGTAAATTCTGCACAACCCGCCCCTCAACAGTTCTTTTTTGGAAACTTTGACTCTTCCATCATAAACCAAGGGGTGGAATTCTCCATAAACTATGATTTGGTACAGAGTGCCGATTTCAATTGGAGTGCCGGTCTTAACGTCGCCTATAACGACAACCAGATCAAAAAACTTAGAAACCCACTCGGAGGACAGGTAATCATCCCATCCGGGCAGATTCGTGGACAAGGGCTATCCAACGCTTTTTCACAGCGCTTGGAAGAAGGACAACCTTTGTTCGCATTCTTCTTGAGACAGTTTGAAGGATACGATGGCGATGGACAGCCCATCTTCACAGGAGGTATCGATAACCAAGTTTACGTTGGCGAAACTGCACTGCCAGATATCACTGGAGGTTTTTCCACAAATCTTAGCTACAAAAACTGGGATTTATCAGCTTATTTGAGTGGTCAGTTTGGAGCAGCGGTGTACAACAACACTGCCAACGCATTCTTCACCGCAGGGGCCATTCAAAATGCCCGTAACGTGACTCCAGATGTACCTGCCAGCGATGAATCTGGTTTGGCCGAAGCATCCGTGTCCACCAGGTTTTTGGAAAGTGCGGATTTTGTTCGCCTCCAAAACCTGACCCTTGGATACAATGTTCCGCTGAGCGGTGATAACGTCCTGAAAAGTTTGAGGTTATCCGTTACAGGACAAAACCTATTCTTGATTACCGATTACAGCGGTCTAGATCCCGAGGTAAGTGTTACCCCAGGTAACTCCAACGGTTCCACGGACCTATTGAACGGTATTCCAATTGCAGGTATCGATTACACGGCGTTCCCTAGGCCAAGAACTTTCACCATTGGACTAAATGCTACCTTTTAATAAAAAATTGAAAAGATCATGAAAAGAAGAATAATCAAGATTAATCTATCGATTCTTGTTTCGACTGTCCTTGTGCTTGCATGTACAAATTTGGAAGTTGAACCTACGGATTCCGTTTTTAACGAGGCGGACACAGGAGGGTTTGGTGGCGTTAACGCACAGAGTAACCTCAACAACCTGTATAACGATGTTTACGGACAATTGGGAGATCAGGCGAATTTCTTTGCTCTCAACGAAGTGTCCACAGATGAGATGTTGGTACCGACCCGTGGTACGGACTGGGGCGACAATGGAATTTGGCGTACCCTGCATACCCATACTTGGGATCCACAGCACCTCTACATTCTAAACGTTTGGAACAACCTGAACCAGAATGTGTACAGGGCTTCGGAAATTATTGACAGTAGAAGCTCCCCTTCGGCACAGCAAAAAGCCGAAGCGCAGTTCTTAAGAGCTTTCAGTATGTTCTTTGTGTTGGATCTATACGGTCAGGTGCCATTCAGGGGACTGGACGACGGACCAAACATCAATCCTGCAGTAATGACCAAACAAGAAGCTTACGACTTCATTGTTTCCGATTTAACGGAAGCCATCCCTAACCTACCTCCCATAGCAGCTGGAGCAGAAGGTTTGAGCAAGGCCTCCCAAGCGGCTGGTCGATTCTTATTGGCCAAGGTCATGATGAACGGGGAACGCTATACCGGCACTGCCGCAGATTACGATGCCGTAATTGATTTGATCGATGCCATCGCTGCCGAGGGATATGCCCTAGAGGATGGTTACTTCGAAATGTTTACAGAAGAGGCCGATACCGAAACCATTTGGTGGGCCAGCACCTCCGTGGGAAACAGGATTTGGAATGGAATGCACTACCATATCGTGGCACCGGACAATACCGGTGGTGGATGGAACGGGTTCAGTACCCTTGCCGAATTCTACGACCTATTTGAAGGAGACCCCAATAGCAACTATGTTGGCGATGGACAAGAGGAAAGAAGAGGCTGGGTTCCCGATGCCAGCAATGCCGATGATGTAAACCTCGGTATTGGATACGGGTTCTTAATTGGCCAAATGTATGATGCAAATGGTGTTGCCCTGAAAGACCGTCCAGGAAATCCATTGGCCTTCACCAAGGAAATCCCCGGATTGGCCGGTAACAATGAGCGTACAGGTATCCGTACCATTAAGTATCACCCTGCAGGTGGACGTTCTTTCAACAGTCACGAGATTGTCTTCAGATATGCCGATGCCCATCTTTTGAAAGCAGAAGCCATCTTGAGAGGCGGTGGAGATCCCACTGCATTGGTCAATGAACTCAGAACAATCAGACAAGCAACACCACTTGGTTCTGTTACCGCTCAAGATTTGATCGATGAAAGAGGAAGGGAACTTTATAAGGAGTTTTGGAGAAGAAACGATTTGGTTCGTTTTGGACAGTATACCAAAGATTGGGAATTTAAGGATGCAGGTTCTGTAGGTGATGACACCAAGAACTATTTCCCAATTCCAACCAACGCTTTGTTGTCCAATCCAAATTTGGTGCAAAACCCAGGTTACTAAGCTCAGCGATTCAAAGTTTGAGTTGTTTATATATAAAGAGGCCGCCAATTGGCGGCCTCTTTTCCTATTAGGCCAACCCTCACATTATACAATTATTTACCAAATATTAGGCAATTGTTAACCCTTTCCCTCTTCCAATTTCCTACGGAAATGGTTACCTTACTGTCTACCTCCATGAACCGAATCATAAAAACATACAGGCTGGTTTTGCTAGGACTTTTGTTGGTCATTGGCTGTACAACGTCTGACCCCAATTCCCTTTTTGTCCAAAAAAAATCATCCCAAACAGGCATTACATTTTCCAATACGCTCCACCAGATTCCGGAACTCAATATCCTTAACTACCTCTATTTCTACAATGGCGCAGGGGTAGCTGCCGGAGATTTTAATGGGGATGGATTGGTGGACCTGTATTTTACTTCCAATCAAGGTGCAGATAAACTGTATCTCAATAAAGGAAATTTCAAGTTTCAGGACATTACCGAAGCTGCGCAAATCAAAAATGATACAGGTTGGACCACGGGCGTTACCCATGTGGACATCAACAATGATGGCCTATTGGATATTTATATCTGTAAAGTTGGGGACCATGGTCCAATTCGGGGCGAAAATCTACTCTACATCAATCAAGGGGCAAATGCGGATGGGATACCCTCCTTTAAGGAAGCCGCCGCCGATTACGGTTTGAATTTTATTGGATACTCCACCCAAGCTGCTTTTTTTGACTATGACCTCGATGGAGATCTGGACATGTACCTGCTGAACCATTCCGTGAACCCCAATCGCTCATATGGAAAAGGTACCAAACGAAAACTCGTGGATTCCAAGTCTGGCGATATTCTTTTTCGGAATGACGAAGGTTCTTTTGTAAATGTCTCCAAAGAAGCAGGGATATTTCAAGGAAGCATTGGCTATGGACTTGGGTTGGCCATAAGCGACATCAACAATGATGGATACCCGGACATCTACGTGGGCAATGATTTTTTTGAGAACGACTACCTCTACATCAATCAAAAAGATGGGACTTTCCAAGAAGTCATATCACAAGACCCCAACAAAATGGGGCATACCACCCACTTCTCCATGGGCAACGACATCGCCGACGTGAACAACGATGGTTTGGCCGACATTCTCTCTTTGGATATGCTTCCCGAAAATCTGGAAACTTTTAAAACTTCCGGTGCGGAATACCCTTACCCGGTATACCAGCAATATTTGAAAAATGGATTTGCGCCGCAATTTATGCAAAATGCACTCCACCTAAATTTGGATGGGGAGCGCTTTGGGGAAATCGCCAATCTAAGTGGTATCGAAGCCACCGAATGGTCTTGGGGCGCTCTATTTGCCGATTTTGACAATGATGGTTTCAAGGACCTGTTCATTTCCAATGGAATTGTGGGGGTTACCAATGATATGGACTATATCAACTATATCTCCAACGAGGAAATTCAAAAAAATATTACTTCGGGATTATCGGATGAGGACATGGATCTCATTGATCGCTTGCCCAAAAAGAAAGTGCCCAACTACTTCTATAAAAATAGGGATGGGGTCACCTTCAGCAATGTCACCGATGACTGGAGCATTAAAAAAGATTCGTACAGTAACGGGTGTGCCTATGCCGATCTGGACAACGATGGGGATTTGGATCTAGTGGTCAATAACGTCAATGAGGAGGCCTTTATCCTTGAAAATACGCTCACCAATGGAAATTCCATCAAGATTACATTTAAAGGTTCCCCACAAAACAAATTTGGGATAGGTGCAAAGGCCATCGTGTTTCATAAAAACAATAGAGCCGTTCAAGAGAACATCGCCACACGCAGCTTCCTCTCCGCAAAGGACAACAGTCTTAATTTCGGGGTAGGTAACGATAGTATCATTGACTCCATCCAAATCGTGTGGCCCGGTGGTACACATCAAACCTTACGCAATATTGAGCCCAATCAAACCTTGAAGGTGTCCATAAATAATGCCTCTGGCAACTATTATGAGGAGAAGTCCAACCGGCCTGACACTCCTGTTTTAAGTGCCACCCAACCTTTGGACTTTGTACATAAAGAACAGCCCTCCTTGGACTTTGACCGGAACCCATTGGTTCCTTTTTCCTATGCCAATGAAGGGCCTTCCGTATCGGTGGCCGACGTTAATGATGATGGATTGGAAGACCTTTTCATCAGCGGGGCCAAAACACAGGCTTCCGTACTCTACCTCCAAAACAGGGATGGTACTTTCACTTCACATCAACCCGGACTTTTTGAAATGGATGCCATCAACGAAGATATTGACCATGTCTTTTTTGATGCCGATGGTGATAGCGACCTTGATCTATTGGTGGTGAGCGGCGGCAATGAATTTACAAGTGGTAGACCCCTGCAACCCCGATTGTATCGGAATGATAAAGGAACATTTATCAAAGATGATGGGCAGTTTACCCAAATACAGACCAATGCCTCAAAAGTGGACGCCGTGGATTTTGACCAAGACGGGGACCTGGATCTTTGCATTGCATCAAACACCCTGCCCACGCAATTTGGTGAAACATCAAAACAATATCTTTTTCAAAATGATGGCCAGGGAACGTTCACCGAAATCACATCTTCCTTTGCCCCTGATTTTGGATCGGTGGGCAACGTAAAGGATTTTGTTTGGGCAGACCTTGATGGAAACAGCTTTCCCGATTTAATTGTTGCAGGGCATTGGACCCCCATCACCCTCTTCTTTAATGACGGAAAACAACTCACCAAACAACAAAACAACGGACTGGAATACACCCATGGTTGGTGGAATTGCATTGCACTGGCAGACTTGGACAAGGATGGGGATTTGGATATTCTGGCCGGCAACTGGGGCCTCAATACCAAGTTCAGGGCCTCAAAGGAAAAACCCATTACGCTCTATATCCGTGATTTTGACGGGAACGGCTCCATAGAAACCGTAGCTACCTATTTTCATGGGGATAAGGAAACCGTTTTTTCCTCAAAGGACGAACTGGCCAAGCAAATGCCCTTCCTGAACAAGAAGTTTCTCTTTTACGAAGATTTTGCCAAGGCATCCCTGGAATCACTTTTTGGAAAAGAAAGTTTGGATGCCGCCACACAACGAAAGGTGTATCTACTGAATACCTCCTACTTTCAAAATGAGGGAAACGGTCATTTTTCGATTAAGGAATTGCCTCTTTTGGCACAATCCTCAACGGTTAATGATATTTATATTGAAAAGATTGATAAAGAAACGATTAATGAAATATTAATGGTCGGGAATAATTTTGAGATAAGCACCCAACTTGGTAGATTAGATGCTTCGCATGGGCTTTTGTTACAAAATGATGCACAAGGGAATATAACTTGGAAGCAAAACTTGAACGTTTCCGGACCAGCCCGGAAAATTGAGAAAATTACACGAAATGGGAACGAGGAATTCATCATCACTCTAAACAACGATTCTCCCATTTTCTTAATCAAAAAACAGAACACGGAATGAAACTCAGATATGCGACTCTATGCCTTGTATTGATTTCACTGGCGTCCTGCGGAGAAAAAAAATCCGATTCAAAAGATGACGTAAAAGAGACCCTTTTCACGTTAATGCCACAGGATGAAACCGGGGTTACCTTTGTCAATGCCGTTGAAAATCAGAAGAACTTCAATATTTTCAAGTATAGAAATTTTTATAACGGTGGTGGTGTTGCCATTGGAGACATCAACAATGATGGCCTATCGGACATCTATTTGACCGGGAACATGGTCCCCAACCGCCTCTATCTGAACAAAGGTGATTTTAAATTTGAGGATATCTCGGAAAGTGCTGGGGTCATGGGCAACAAACCTTGGTCCACTGGTGTGGTCATGGTGGATGTAAACCAAGATGGCCTCTTGGATATTTATGTCTGCAATGCGGGAAACATGGAAGGCAACAACCATGACAACGATCTTTACATCAATAATGGAGACCTCACCTTTACGGAAAAAGCCAACGAATACAATTTGGCCAAGACCGGCTTCACGACCCATGCCTCTTTTTTCGACTATGACAAGGATGGGGATTTGGATGCCTATATCCTTAACAACAGTAATATTCCCGTGAGCAGTTTGGGGTATGCGGAACAACGCGAAGTACGCGCCCAGGACTGGGAAAATGTCCCTGATATCTTTAGGGGGGTTGGCGATATGCTCTTACGCAACGATAACGGCAAGTTTGTGGATGTCAGTGAAGAAGCGGGCATCTATGGAAGTCTTATCGGTTTTGGATTGGGGGTACTGGTTTCCGATTTTAACGGAGACCTCTACCCAGACATTTATGTTTCCAATGATTTTTACGAAAGGGATTATCTCTACATCAACCAACAAGATGGTACTTTTAAGGAAGAAATCAAGGATTGGACCTCGCATTTGAGCCTTTCCGCAATGGGAATAGATATTGCCGATATCAACAACGATGGACACAACGATATTTTTATCACCGACATGCTCCCCGAGGAAGAACACCGGGTAAAATCGGTCATGGAGTTTGAAGGCTACAACGTCTTCAACTTAAAACAGAGCAAAGACTTCTACCAGCAATACATCCAGAATACCCTACAGCTTAACAATGGGAACGGTACATTCTCGGAAGTGGCCTATTACAGTGGTATTGATGCCACGGATTGGAGCTGGGCCGGACTTATGTTCGATATGGACAATGACGGCCTAAAGGACATTTTCGTGACCAACGGGATCAACCATGACCTGACCGATCTGGATTTTGTGGACTTTTTTGCCAATGAAATTGTGCAAAAAATGGCATTGACCGGAAAAAAACAGTCCATTGATTCCATCATCAGCAAAATGCCGATCAAACCACAACCTAATTATGCCTATAGAAACAATGGCGATATCAGCTTTACGAACGCCAATCAAGAATGGGGATTTGATCTACCATCACGATCCAATGGTGCCGCTTATGGGGATTTGGACAATGATGGGGATTTGGACCTTGTTATCAACAACGTAAATACCGAGACCTTTTTGTATAGGAACAACTCGGAATCACAGCTGAACAATAACTACCTCCAGCTAAAGTTCAAAGGGCCCAAGAACAACCCTTTTGCGGTGGGCACCCTGGCCAAATTCTATTTTGATGGAAACATCGTCAACCAGGAACTGATCCCATCCCGAGGTTTCCAATCTTCCATGGGCTATGAAATGAACATTGGACTGGGCAAAACCGAAACCTTGGATTCCATTCGCATCGTTTGGCCTGACAATCGAACCCAAAAGCTGGAAAATGTAGCGGTCAATCAGGTAATGACTTTGGACCACGCCCAAGCTTTGGAAATGTATGTCCTGCCGAAAAAAGAAACCACAAAATCCTTCCTCAACGAATTGGATTCCAGTAGCATTGCCGCCCATGAAGAGGATGGTTATAATGATTTTGACTACGAAGGCCTTATTTACCAAAAATTATCGCAGGAAGGACCCTCATTGGCCGTGGCGGATATCAATGGTGATGGCAACGAAGATTTCTTTATTGGAGGTGCCCACGGACAGCCAGGCATCCTATACCTGCATACTGGAAACGGAAAAGTCCAACAAAAAACAATAAAAGCTTTTGATGAGGATAGGCATTTTGAGGATGTTGCAGCAGCCTTCTTTGATGCGGATGGGGACAACGACCTAGACCTTATGGTAGGCTCCGGGGGTAACAACTTGGACCTACAAAGAAGTTACAGACCACGTTTGTACCTTAACGACGGTAAGGGCAATTTCACAAAATCTGAAACCGAACTACCTTCTACCTTCAAGAACATTTCAACCATTTCACCCTATGATTTTGATAACGATGGAGACATGGATGTCTTTATAGGCTCACGCAGTGTAGTGGGTGTTTATGGCCTTTCCCCAGACCATCTATTCCTTGAGAACATGGGGGATGGAACCTTTACCAACGTAACGGAGCGATTGGCGTTTGACCTCAAGGATGCCGGTATGGTCACCGATTCCAAATGGGCGGATATGGACGGGGATGGTAAGGACGACCTCATTGTAACGGCGGAATGGGACACCCCAAAAATTTATAAAAATACAGGACGAAGACTTACCAAAATGCCTTCTTCACTGGACAGCCTTTATGGATGGTGGAACACGGCCGAAACCGCAGATTTGGATGGAGATGGTGACCTAGACCTTATTCTGGGCAACCAAGGGCTCAATCTACACTACAAACCTTCCCATGGGCAACCCATGAAAATGTGGATCAACGACTATGACAATAACGGCACCATTGAACAGATTTTTACTTTGCAAAAAGATGGCGGGGATTACCCCATCCATCAAAAAAGGGAACTCACGGAACAACTGCCACCTCTCAAGAAACAAAACCTAAAGGCATCGGATTATGCGCATCGGACCATACATCAACTTTTTCCAGAAGAGGTATTGAACAAATCCATTGTAAAGAAAGTGGAAACCTCAGCATCCGTCATTGCCATAAATGAAGGGGGTGGAAAATTCACCATTAAGAACCTTCCTCCAAGGGTGCAATTGTCCTGTGTTTGTGACATTACCTGCGCAGACGTGAACAACGATGGCAACCTAGATCTCATCATGGCTGGGAACAATTATGAATTCAAACCCCAATTTTCAAGGCTGGATGCCAGCTACGGAAACCTTCTACTGGGTGATGGCCAATTGGGCTTTGAATGGCAGAATTATGACATGAGCGGCTTTAAAATCAAGGACGAGGTGAAATATTTGAAGCAGTTCAAGGATAAAAATGGAAAAACTTTTGTCATTGCCGCCATCAATAACAATAAACCCAAGATATTTGCCATCAATGAATAAACTGTTGGTCATATTTCTAACGGCCCTGATGTTGGGAGGATGTAAAAAAGGAGGTGATCTTTTTGACAATCCCGACCCAAAGGCCACTGGAATTACTTTTACCAACACCCTTACTTCCACGGACAACCTCAGCATTTTGGACTACCTCTATTTTTACAATGGTGGTGGGGTATCCATTGGGGACATCAATAATGATGGGCTCCCTGATATTTTCTTCACCGGAAACCAAGTAAAGAACAAACTGTACCTGAACAAGGGTGACCTCAAGTTTGAAGATATTTCGAATACCGCAGGTATTGAAGGTAACAGCAGTTGGAATACCGGGGTTACCATGGCCGATGTGAATGGGGATGGCCTTCTGGACATTTACGTCTGTGCCGTGGTGGGCATCAATGGGTTCAACGGGTTCAACGAGCTTTACATCAACAATGGAGATAATACCTTTACCGAAAGTGCTGCCCAATATGGGTTGGATTTTGACTCGTACAGCTCCAATGCCTCTTTCTTTGATTACGATCTGGATGGCGACCTTGACCTATATCTCCTCAACCATGCCGTGCATACGCAGAATTCCTTTGGGCGATTTGACCTGCGGTTTGAGCGCCGCTACGAAACCGGGGACAAGCTCCTTCGGAACGATGATGGCCAATTTGTCGATGTGAGTGAAGAAGCGGGAATTTATGGTGGTGTAAACGGATATGGCTTGGGTCTGGCCATTGCCGATTTTAATCAGGATGGGTATCCGGACATCTATGTGGGCAACGATTTCCATGAAGACGATTACTACTATTTGAACAATGGGGATGGCACATTTACCGAAAGCCTCAAAAAATATTTTGGACACACCAGTCGATTCTCCATGGGGAATGATGTGGGCGACATCAACAATGATGGTAGGCCCGATTTCCTGTCTCTGGACATGCTGCCTGAAGATGAAGTGGCCTTGAAATCATCGGAAGGGGATGACAATATACAGACCCAAAAACTCCGCGTGGACCGGTATGGATACCACTACCAGTTTACCCGCAATATGCTGTTTGTGAACCAGCCTGATGGCAATTATATGGAAACCGCCTTGATGAGCGGTGTCGCCGCCACGGATTGGAGCTGGAGTGCCCTTTTTGGCGATTATGATCTGGACGGACATCAGGATGTCTTTATTTCCAATGGGATTCCCAAGCGACCAAACGATTTGGATTTCATCAAGTTTGTCTCCAATGACCAAATCCAGAAAAAACTGGACAACACCAAACTTGTGGACCAAGAAGCTTTGAACTTAATGCCTTCGGGTAATGTGCACAATTATGTTTTTAGGGGCGGTGAAGACCTCATGTTCCAGGACATGTCCAACAATTGGATCACCAAAGACACTTTGATTTCCGGGGCGACTGCCATGGGCGATTTGGACAATGACGGGGACTTGGATTTGGTGACCAACAACATCAACCAACCCGCATCCTTGTATATCGGCAAAGCTTCGGACAAGGGCAATTACCTAAAAATAAGGTTCCAGTTCACCGCAAAAAATACCTTCGGGATAGGCACCAAGGTATATTCTTATCAAAATGGGGGACTCCAGTTCAAGGAATTGTTCCCTACGAGAGGATTTCAGGCATCTTCGGAACCCATCATCCATTTCGGATACCCAAAAGACATCCAACAAGTGGATTCCCTTAAGGTGGTATGGCCCAACAAAACCTATCAGGTACTCACCAACGTTCCCGTGAACCAAACCCTTATCCTGAAACCAGAAAACACCAAGCCTTTCGATTACGATACCTTGCGCAAAAAGGACAAGGAATTGTTCACCCCGGTCAGCAACAACCTAGGGTTGGATTTTACCCATGTGGAAGACAACTACACGGATTTTAACCGTGAAAAACTGATTCCCTACCAAGTATCAGACAGAGGACCTGCCTTTGCCATGGGAGACTTGAACCAAGATGGAAAAACGGATATTTTTCTGGGTGGATCAAAATTCATGGTCCCACAAATCTATCTTCAACAAGATTCCGTATTTGTTGCAAAACGTTTTGATGAAATTGCCAATGACTCCATCAAGGAGCCCGTTTCAGCAACCATTGCAGATTTCAATAATGACAACAAGAACGACATGTTCGTCACTTCTGGTGGTGGTGACTTTTTTGGCGAATCCGAAGCTCTTTTGGATGCCTATTACGTACAGACCGATTCCAGTTTCTCCGCTGTGGAAATACCCAATTTTTTTCAAAACTCATCGGTGGTTCGGCCCTTTGATTTTGACGGGGATGGAGATTTGGATGTGTTTGTAGGCGGACATACCCTTACCGCGCACTTTGGAACTCCGGTTGCTTCATACCTTCTCGAAAACAACAATGGGGTGTTCACGGTTTTTAAGGATCTCAAGATTGAGGGCATGGTCACCGATGCGGTATGGGACGATTTCAACGGAGATGGCTCCACGGACCTTATTCTGATTGGGGAATGGATGTCACCCAAATTTCTGAAATACGAAAACGAGGCTTTTGTAGAGTCCAATCCCATGGATGTAAAAGGGCTCTGGCAACGTATCCAGCCTTTTGACATTGATGGTGATGGGGATACGGATTATCTTCTGGGAAACTGGGGAACCAACTCCAAATTCCACGCCAGCAAGGAATATCCCATGAAGTTGTTCTTTAATGATTTTGATGACAATGGCCAGACCGAAACGGTTACCGCCCTTGGGAAAAATGGAAAGTACTATCCTTTGGAATCTTTGGACGGACTTGCTTCGCAACTGGTTTTCTTAAAGAAAAAGTACCCCAATTACCGTTCCTTCGCCGGAAAGACCATGGAGGAACTTTTTGGAAAGGAGCTATTGGACAAAGCCACCCTTTGGGAAGTCAATACCCTTGCATCCGGTTTTCTGAGAAACGAAAACGGGACATTCAGTTTTGTCCCCTTTACCAATGAACTACAGGTCTCCCCGATTATGGCCTTCACTACCGCCGATTTTGATGGCGACGGCAAAGCCGAGGTACTGATTGGAGGCAATTACTTTGGGATAAAACCCTACCATGGCCGTTTGGATTCTTTTCCAGGGGCTTTGCTCAACAGTGAAAATGACATAATTTTAGGAAATCAATTGGGCTTGGACTTTACCAAAAAATCCATGAGACATTTGGGAACAATATCCCTGAACGGACAAAAGTATTTACTGGCCATATTCAATAATGACAAAACACAAGTCTATAAAATCAATAATTAACAAGGAACCATGAAAGAAAGATTAAGTTTACTTGCGGTAGTGTTGATGGTCTTCACCAGCTGTCAAAAAAAGCATGAAGCCATTATCATCACTCCGGAAGAATACCACAAATCTGTGGATAAGGTCATCGAAGTGATGATCCATGATATCTTCTCCCCGCCTGTGGCCAGTAGAATATTTGCCTATCCCAACATTGCCGCCTATGAGATCATTGCCCAAAAAGATGATCGCTACAAATCCTTGGCAGGGCAGATACACGATTTAACCCCAATTCCAGAGCCCAAGACAAGGGATAGCATCAATTTTGAAGTCGCCGCCCTCGTTGCGCATATGCAACTCGACAAAAACCTTATTTTTTCCGAAGACCGTATTGTAAGCTACCGGGATAGCCTATATGCTGTTTGGGCCGATAAGAATGAACCTGTTTTCAACGCCTCCAAGGCCTACGGCCTTGAAGTCGCCGAACATATTGCCGCCTGGATGAACAAGGACAATTACAAGCAAACGCGGACCATGCCCAAGTTCTCGGTAAATTCGGAAGACCCTTCACGTTGGCAGCCCACACCTCCGGCCTATATGAATGGCCTGGAGCCCCACTGGAGTAAAATTCGCCCGTTTGCCATTGATTCCGCGGATCAATTTAAGCCCGCTCCCCCACCAGATTTTTCCATGGAAGAAGGTTCCAAATTTTATGAAGAAGTAATGGAAGTCTATGAAGTCCGCAAGAGCATGATCGGCAAAGGGGATAAATCGGATGAAATAGCCATTGCCCAGTTTTGGGACTGTAACCCCTATGTTTCCGTAACCCGTGGTCACCTGATGTTCGCTACCAAGAAAATAACCCCAGGGGCCCATTGGATCGGTATTACCAAGATAGCCGCCAGAAAATCGGATGCCGATTTTGCCAAAACAGTGTATGCCTATACCAAAACATCCATTGCCATTGCCGATGGCTTTATAAGTTGCTGGGACGAAAAGTACAGGAGTAACCTTATTCGCCCTGAAACAGTCATCAATGAATATATCGATGATAGTTGGGAGCCTGTACTCCAAACACCTCCGTTCCCTGAATATACCAGCGGACATAGCGTAGTATCCGGTGCGGCAGCCATAGCACTTACGGACATTTTTGGGGACAACTTTGCCTTTGATGACGATACCGAAGTAGCTTACGGCTTACCCGTACGCTCCTTTTCCTCTTTTAACCAAGCATCTGATGAAGCCGCTTTAAGCCGAATGTATGGAGGAATACATTATCGTGCGGCCATTGAGGTTGGGATCAAACAAGGTAGGAGTCTAGGGAAATATATAGTGGACAAATTGGATATGACCAAAGGTTGATTCCCTATCTTTATCCGTAATTATGAGGAAAGTTTATATCACTGCTCTTGCTCTTGTAGTGCTTTTACTGGCATGGTACCTATTCCTGAAACCTCAGGATTATCAGGTTAGTTTTAAGGCAAAGACCGTCCCGGGAATCATCTATGAAACGGTACGGGCATGGAACAAAACTCTGGATAGCAACATCCCCGTCAGGTATCAAAGTGTAGACCATTTTGAGCAGACCATCATTGTGAAAGACTCCATCCATGAATACGTTTGGGACATTACACCAATCCATGATTCCCTCAGTCAGGTTGATGTTAGCATCAAGGACTTGGACCACTCCCTCATGAACAAGATCAAGATTCCTTTTTCAGATACGGATTTTGAAAAAGGATCCCGCAAAACCCTCTTGAGCTTTAACGAATATTTGAGCAACCATCTCAATAGCATTAAAGTCACCGTATTGGGGGAGGATGAACTATTTTCCACCTTCTGTGCCTGCGTTCCTTTGGAAAGTGCCCAAAACGAAAAAGCCTCTGGCATGATGGCCAACTACACCTTCATAAGCAACACTTTGGCCGACAATGAAGTTACGGTCAATGGATCCCCCTTTATTGAGGTTGTGGATTGGAGTGTGGAAAAGGATCATTTATCCTATAACTTTTGCTACCCTATCATCCGTTCAGAAAGACTGCCTAAAAACCCCAATATCATTTATAAACGCATTTTTCCAAAAAAAGCACTGAAAGCCATTTATAATGGCAATTACATCACTTCGGACAGAGCTTGGTATACCCTTTTGAATTATGCCCAAGCCCGAAACATTCCGGTGGAAGAAAAACCTATCGAGGTATTTTTCAACAACCCCAACATGGGTGGAAATGAACTGATGTGGAAAACCGAAGTTTATATGCCCCTTAAAGAGTCTGAATGATCCGAATTTCATTCATATTGGCTTTCTGCGCCCTTCAAGCTTGTGCCCAAAGAACCTATTACGGTCAATTGGAATGGTTAGGGGAATTCCCTTCAAAACTTACCGAGGTATCAGGATTGGAAACCAATTCACATGGCGACATCTGGGTGGTCCAAGATAGTGGCAACAAGGATGAAATTTACAAAGTGGATTCCACAGCCCAGATTCTTGAAACCTATAAAATTGACCATGCCAAAAATAAGGATTGGGAAGATTTGGCCATGGATTTACAAGGCAACCTCTATATTGGTGACTTTGGCAACAACTCCAATGAACGGAAAGATTTGACCATCTACAAAGTGTCCCATGCACAATTGGACAAGAAGGAACCCAATGCCAAAAAGATACGGTTCAACTATCCTGAACAAAAACGGTTTCCTCCCAAAAAAAACAAACTGCTATTTGATACGGAGGGTTTTTTTCACTGGCAAGGTTTTCTGTATATCTTCACAAAGAACAGGACCCGTCCCTATACTGGAGAAACTTTGGTATATAGGGTTCCCGACACGGAGGGGGATTATGATGCTGAATTTTTAGGAAGTCTGTTCCTTTGCATGGACCAAGACCATTGCTCGGTAACAGGGGCCGACATTTCACCAGATGGAAAATCCATCGCCCTTCTGACCTATGGCTTTGTTTTTTTGCTGACCGATTTTGATTTTCATGATTTATCAAAGGCCCAATCCAAGACTATAGACCTCAATTGTGATACCCAAATAGAATCCATCGGATTTTTGGACAATGGCACATTATTGCTCGCTGATGAGGAAAGGAAAAAAACAGGTCGTAATCTGTATCGGTTAAGACTCAAGTGACTTTTAAATCAGAAACCAAATCCCACTCCAAAGGCAAACCGAAGCCCATCGGTACTATTGAACAATCCAAAATTGGCGGTGATGATATCCACACCGTTTACAAAGAAACCACCTCCATAGGAATTATGCCATTTGTCTGAAGCATCCCCGGGAAACCATACCCTCCCATAATCAAATCCGCCATAGATTCCGGGAGTCACCGGAAGCAATCCCGTTTGTCTGCTCCTAAAACTATATCGGATATCCGTATTTTGGTAAAAGGCCGTTTTGCCCGTAAACCGCTGAAAGCGGAACCCTCTAAGGCCATTGTTTCCACCAATGCTGGCGCCTTGATAGAACTCAAAATCATCCCCTATGGTAAAGTGTCCCTGTACTTTGGTGGCCAGCACCAATCTGCCATCCGAAGAGATTCTGTGGTCCATGGACAGACCGGGAACCACAAATCCAAAAGACCTGCCGGATTCCTCGATATTGGTCCTATAGCCACCGCGCAAGGAAAAACTCATCCCTAAAGTTGGATATGCCTCATTATCGGTATTGGAATATTGATATTCTCCATCAACCCCAACAAAATTTTGATGGCCTTCCTCTCCATTTTCCAGATAAAACTCGTTGATGTACCTGTCATCGGTTTCTTCCACCTCAATGCTTTCATACGTGATCCCCAACCGCACCTCGGAGCCCAGATACCCCCTCCACACCAAGGATGGGGTAAATCGTAAGGTCCGTAGCTTTACCCGGTTATAATCCAACCCCAAAGGCTCCTCGTCATCATTGTTTACGGTTTCATTGCCAAAACCGAAAAAGTTGAGGGTAAAATTGGGGCTGGTAAATCGTACCTTCATCTCAAAGTTCACATTGTTGAATACATTGGCAAACTCCCCTGTATACCCTAAATCAAACCCATTTGTCGCAAAATAATAAGCAGCATTCACCACATGTTGTTGGGTAAATGGGTTCTGCTTAAACCCGTTGAAGGTATAGGTATCGGTGAACCCAATCCGCATCCCATCATCTGGGTTGAAACCCAAAGTGGGTAAAATTTGATTATTACTCGCCTTGACTTTCAAAAAGTCATAGGTGTTGGTTTCATAGTCATTCAACCGGTGGACTTGCCCCCCAAACGCCTCGTCATAGGTATTTTTCTTGGTCTTAAAATCGTAGGCATGTACTTTTTTTGAATTTTCCGAAATCTTGTACACATCATTGTTCTGCCCTCCAACCAGTCTTACTTTAATTTTGGATGCAGGGGTGTTCACATCAAAGACATCATCATCATCCAATCCATAAATCCAAATCTCCTTGGTAAAAGCTGGGTCGTATTGTTTTGTAAAGAACAGGTCTTCTTTCTCTCCTCCCTTGATGCGATGGGCAAGAACCTCAACACCCCCATTGGGCAAGGCGGTAATAGTGAAATAATCGTCCTTATCAGTACCGGTCACTACACTATACTTATTCAGAACCGCAAAATATTCCTTGGCCGTATCCACCAAGTTATCTTTTCTGGCCATCAAGGTCTTCTTTATTTTTATGAGGGATGAATCCCTGACCGCTTCGGGGAAATCCAGGAAAGCATGGTCCACTACCGCCCCATCAATGCGTTTTTGGATAAATTCCGCCTGTTCTATCCACATATCCAAATCAGACTCGGAGAGAAGCGCCATATCCAAGGCAAAAGTCCGTGGGGACGAAGTAAATCCTTTTACGCTCCTGATTTCTTCGTTGAACCCCTCAAAAATTTGTAGCCCCGGAACCGCTCTTGAACCAAAACCCATAATCAATCCATCGCCCCAACGCGAAAAAGCCTGATCTCTATCCCTAGGTATGGACCTAAACACCTTGTCACCACCCTCTTTGAACTCGGCCCATCGCCATTGGTCCACGTGCCTGTCCCAATCCCCAATAAGGATATCGAACAAGCGCGCTTTTACATATTCCTTATGATCCAGACGATATTCTTCATCTTCCCGAAGTTTGTTGATGAAATCGTAAGTGCTTTCAATCTTTTTGGTCTTTCCAAAGCTCTCCAAGTTGTCGTGTCCATCGGATACGTGTTCCTCAATCATATAGAGTCCATTGCCAAAATCGGTATTGAAATCGCCCAGAACGGACTGCTTGGGCACATAGTATAGTGTAGGATTGGTATGGTAAAGCCCCACCGCGTCAGATAGCTTACCAATCACAAAAGGCGCATAGGGATGGGCGCCGGTGTAAAGATCCAAGAGCAAGTCCTCGGTATAGGTGCCCTCAAATTGCCCAATAACATATTGATCCCTAAAAGCTATGGCCTGCAGATAACGTTCCGCACTTTTCCGAAGGTCACGCATTACATATTGCCTGCCCTGACTATCTTCCAAACGCAAGGAATTGGATTGGTTACCTCCTCCCTTACGAACCACTTTAAGTCCCCCAAAAAGGGTGTCCAAACGCACTGTTGGCACTTTTACTTTGGCAGCATAATATTTTCGGTAGCGTTCTCCCCATAAAAACTTATGGAATCCACTTTTATCGATTTCTTCATCGGTATAGACCGAGGTCTCCATAAATGGAGGAAAGTCGTCAGGAAGGGATACTCGCTCCGTGGATCGGTCTGGAGGTAATACTTGGGTATGGAACAAAAGCTCTTCCGACGCTTCGTCCGCACCAAAAAAATTGACACTGCTCGAGCCGTCCTTGTATACTTTGAGGATGGCATACCCATTTCGTCCGGTGGAAAACTTGCTGCCGTTCAACAATCGCGTGGCCCCGGTCTTAGCTCCTGCGCCACTCACAATCTGTGGCTTTCCGAACTCTTCAATATATTGAAGGGTGTGCTCATGGCCTGATACAAAAATGACCTTATCAGAATATTGGGACAGGGTCACAATACGTTTTTTCAAATCATTGTAGACTTTGTTACTAAGGTCTTCCACAGTGGCCCCGGAAGTTCTGCGCAATAAGTTCACCGCCGATCCAAGAACGGGAAGTGGGACCTTTCCACCACTGGGATACAAGTGTTGGGCAAAAGAAAATTGTCCGCCGTGCGCCCCATAGGTGAACATGGGGTGGTGCAAGGCAATTACGATGGTCTTGTCCAAATTTTTCTTGATGAGACTTTCCAGTTCTTCCAAGAACCTAGTGCGATCTTTGATCTCACAATTATCATTCATGGTAGGATGTTTGTCCCAATTGGTAAGGTACCACTCCGTATCAATGGCAATGATCATGGTTTGATCGCTTACCTCCACCTTTTCAATGGGGCAACCGTTGTCCGGAAGGAACACTTCCTTGCTATCCAATACTTTTTGAATGTACTTCTCTTCCCGTTCCAAACCCTCCAATCCCTTGCTGTACCAATCATGGTTCCCTGGAACAAACACCGTGTTTCCCTTGAAGGATTTCACTGCCTCCAATTGGGCGTCCAAATGGTTCTTGGCCATTTCATGGCCCATGGGATCCTCATCTTTATCAGGAAATCCGGCAGGATAGATATTATCCCCCAAGAACAGTACGGTACTATTGGCATTGGCCTTGTCCAAAACAGACTTGAAGCGTTTTAGGGTGGGATTCATCTCTCCCATGGGCGATTTTCCCGCATCCCCAATCAAATAAAACGTATGGTCAACCTCTTTTCCCAACGACGTATCACTCCCTATCGAGTCTGCATATTTTGCCTCATAAGTGGCGCAGCCATAGGCCAAGATCAATAAGCATGCAAGCAAGTAATGTTTCTTCATATTCATGAGGTTGACTCCAAAATTTTGTACTTTGGATGTTCAAATATGTAGTTATGTCGGAAATTGTTGAAAAAGCTGAACTTTTCGCTTCGAAACTTTTGAAAAATGATCTTGATCCCAGATTCTTATACCACAACTTACGACATACGCAACGTGTAGTTAAAAGTACTAAAGAATTGCTCAATTTCTATGACTTAACGGAAGCGGAGCAAGAAAAGCTACTGTTGACGGCTTGGCTGCACGATACCGGCTATGTAAACGGAAGACTCAATCATGAGGAAGCCAGTTGCAAGACCGCTTCCGATTTCCTAAAGGAAAATGGCTATAAAGCTGCTGATATTGAAGAGGTATGCCGCTTGATCATGGCCACAAAACGACACTACGAACCCGAAACACTTCCCGAACAGATCATCCGCGATGCGGATTCTTCCCACTTTGCCAAAAAAAGCTACTGGGAAACCACCGATTTTTTACGGGAAGAATTGAAAGAACTGGATGTTGCCGATTATTCCCCAAAAGAATGGCGGGATGAAAACATTAGAATGTTTAGAAATGAGCATCGCTTTTATACCGACTATGCCAAAGAAAATTGGCAAGAGGGCAAGGAACGCAACCTAAAACAGCTGGTAAAGGAGAAAAAAACCGAAAAGGACATTGCGAAAAAAGAAGCCTTAAAGGCTAAATATAAACAAGAGAGTCCGGACAGGAGTGTACAGACCTTGTATCGTGTTACGCTAAAAAACCACTTGAAACTGAGCGATATTGCCGATACCAAGGCCAACATCCTGTTGTCGGTAAATGCCATTATCATTTCCTTGGTCTTGGCCAATTTACTTACCAAACTGGATAATCCCTCCAATACCTATCTCATTTATCCCACGTTTATCTTGATCCTGTTCAGTGTGGCTTCCATGATTTTATCGGTTTTGGCCACAAGACCCAATGTCACCACTGGAAAATTCACCAAGGAAGACGTGGAACAAAAAAGGGTGAACCTTTTGTTCTTTGGTAATTTCCATAAAATGAAACTGGAGGAATACGAATGGGCCCTTCAAGAACTGGTCAAGGACAAGGAGTACGTATATTCCTCACTGACCAAGGACCTCTATTACTTGGGACTAGTGTTGAACAAGAAGTATAAAATTCTAAGGATTACCTACAACATTTTTATGTTGGGCATGATCATCTCGGTACTGGCTTTTGGAATTGCCTTTCGCTTTTTTGGCCCTGAAAGACTTACGTTTTAATCAAGATTTCAGCTCTTCCATCAAATCATCATACGTATAGGTCTGCTCCGATTTCTTGTCCTTTTTGTACAGAATCTCCGCTCGGATGGCCTTAAGGCCGGTTACCCCCTGAAGTCCTTCCAACTCCACAATTTCAATATTGTTGGTAAAGTATCCTTTTGCCTTTAAAAAGTGTATGTAGCGCATGTATTCCCTTTCGTCCTTACGTTGGGAATATACAATGGCCAGTTTTCCTTTTTGGGTCAACCTCTCATTGGTGCCCTTGATATAGGATTTATCAATACGCTTTTTGATCACTTCGTATCTGGCATTATAGGTGCCATCCACATCAAAACGTTTTTCGTCCATCCTAAAACGGATGGCCAAGGAGGTGCTGTACACCAAAATCAACGAAGCCACATCCAACTTTACGGGCAAATGCGGTTTCATGGCATAGTATTTATTCTCCATATCGCACATCACCTGAAGCTGCCACAACCTCAAATTGCTCAAATACAGCTTGTTGAATTTTCTATCGCGTGCAATAGAGCTACCTATGTACATGTTATGCTCAACCCCATCGGTTTTGTACCTCTCAAAATAGTGAGGGAACATCTCTTGGGCTTCCAATTGCTTTTTATCCAACAAGGCCGCCAATTGCATGTTGGCCTCCATAACGCTATCATCATAATTGCGTCGGTGGTCATAATACGATTCGGTGGTTTCGTCTATCTTGGATTCATATTTCTGGATAAGGCCTTTGAGTTCTCTATCCTCCTTTTTCAAATGCTTGAAAATGGGATCGACCTCCTCTTTCACAAAGTCAAATACGGCCTGCTCCGTATGGGTGTACAATGCTTCCCTGACTTCACTGAGGTAGGTATCCACCCTATACATCAACTCTTCGTATATGGGCAGTTGATATTTTTGGGTCGCTCTTCCGAGAACCTCATTGATTTCGGAAAGTTGGATCATTAAATCGCGCTGAATGGACAGATTGCGTTCTTTCGAGGAATCCTTGATATCAATCTGACCGTACAATGGATACACATCCTTGAACACAATTTCCTTGAACAAGGGTTGATGTCCCGCAAGTTCATCGGCCATAAACCGCTTGGCTTCCTCCTGAAACTTCCAATATACAGATGGGTGGACTGTGGTGCACTCATGTTGGATAATGGCATCGATAAGGTTTTCCTCCTCCTCAATAGATCGGAGTACCGCCGAGATGATAAATGGCATTACATCGTCCAACTTATTGGCGTTGACACTATTAAGCTCATTCACTGTATTGGAGACCAGCTCCAAAACCCCCAATAGCTCCCCATCATTGGATATGGGCGCCAATATGGCACTCTTTATCCCCTGCTCGTGCAAACTTTTGTACGGCTGGCTTTCATGAGACCTCACCAATGATTTCTCCACATTGGATATGGCGAAATACTTACTTTCCCTAAAAAGTTTTCCATGGGAATAATCACACAACATTGAGTCACAGGGCTCGGAGTCCTTTCCATGAAGGATAAAACTCTCCATGCCTTTCCCATATATTTTGAAGAAATGGTTGGCATTGGAATCATATCCCGCAAATCCAACCTTGATCTCCTTGAGCCTGAACAGCGACCTAAAGGTATCCTGAAAACTCTCCATGAAATCCTTTTGCACATGCTTGTGCCTTCCTATAAGGGTAGATTTGATTTCTGAAATGGAGTGTTCTGCCGTAACGTCGAACATATTGGAGATCACGAAACCTTTGGCAATGAAACTATTGGGCGGGATCTTTTCTTTCCAAAGTTCCATATTCTCAAAGTTCTCCAAAAGCTCATCCACATCATCCTGTGTAAGTTCCTTGGAATGTTCCGTTGGGATGATTTCCATGAAATCTGCATTGTATAGGATACGATAATGGTGCATTACCCCGTTCGCATCGGGAATATCATAGAAAAAGGGTCGTTTAAAATCCAGTTTAAACCCGTAATAAAAGCTGAGGATTACCGTACATTTCATGATGTAGCTCAACTCATCGGGGATATTTCGGATTTCCAACTCAAAATCTTCCCCTGCATCCTTCAATATCCTCTTAAACCGTTCGGAAGAGTTAAAGGTCAGGTTCTCAAAAGGAGTGGAAGCGGTCTTTATCTCATTTTGGGTAAGTACCGGCGAAAAAGTATCGGCCAAAATAATGCCTATGACCTCCTTGTGCTTTTCCAACAGTTCCAAATCCTTGAACCCATCCCTGAGTTCCGGGTAAGGAGCCTGTGCATCCAAGACATACCTCGCACGTTCAGCAAGGTATTTATCCTTGCTATTGAGCTGTTTGTCATAATGTTCCAATAGTTTGTTGAAACTAACCAACTGCACCATTGGACTTTCGGCATTGTAATGTGGCACCATACCCATATTGGTCGAAATTGAACAGGTAAAGTTACAAAAACCGACACTGTTCTTTCCATAAAGGAGATTTTTATGGATTAATCGCCATTTTTAAGGATATTTAGTAAAAATTATCCCATGTCCTCCAATGCCAGATTAGATCGGGCCTATGCAAATGCCAAGGTCATCCCTTTTGATGACGACTCCAAATTCATTTTTTTCAGCGATTGCCATAGGGGGGACAATAGTTTTGCCGATGATTTTGCCAATAACAGGAACATCTATTTCCATGCCCTTAGCCATTACTATCGCCAAGGATTCCATTATTGCGAACTTGGGGATGGCGATGAACTTTGGGAAAACATGGGGTTCGATTCCATTTTTGAGGCCCACAAAAATGTGTACCAATTGCTTCGCCGCTTCCATCTGGAAAAACGATTGCATATGCTCTGGGGAAACCATGACATGGTCTATAGCGACAAAAAATATGTGGACAAACACCTTTCCCACTATTTTGAGCCGATTGATGGATCGGACAAAGCCCTTTTTCAGGGCATCACCTTTCATGAAGCCCTTATCCTAAAACATACCGGAACAGGTCAAAAACTGTTCTGTGTCCATGGACATCAAGCGGATTGGTGGAACTATGTGTGTTGGCGCATTGGACGATTTTTGGTGCGTATCCTTTGGAAACCCCTCCAAGTGGTAGGTATTGCAGACCCCACAAGTCCCGCTAAAAATTACAAGGAACTCATCCGTATCGAAAAACGCATCAAACGATGGATTCTGCGCAATCATCTACAAATCACCATTGCGGGGCATACACATCGACCTCGATTTCCGGAACCGGGCCAAATACCATTCTTTAACGACGGAAGCTGTGTGCACCCCAGAAGCATTACTGGAATAGAACTTGAAAATGGGAAAATTTCCCTCATCAAATGGCATATAGATACCAAGGCAGATGGTACCTTACAAATTGTAAGGGTATTATTGGAAGGGCCGGAAAGGTTGGTCGATTATATGGATCATTAAATCAATATGAATCAAGCGAACACCATATTGGAACAAATTCCCATTCAGTTTGATCTGGCTTCGCACATCATACTGCTTGGAATTGTACAAGGGCTATTTTTAAGCTTGGTCATCTTTTTAAGGACCAAAAGAAGGTCCACGATTCAGCTTTTTGGTTGGGCCATGCTCGTCCAATGCTTGGTATTTTCCGATATATACCTCTGCTATACCGGGCTCATGAAACATGTACTGTTCCTGAACGATTCCACCGAACCTCTCGTATTGCTCATTGCTCCCACACTTTATTTTTTCTTGCATTCCTTGCTGAGGCGCGAACCTTTTACCTTAAAAAAGAACTGGTTCCATTTTATCCTTCCCTTAGCATATTCAGTGTCCCAAATACCCTATTCCATAAGTCCGATGGAGGTAAAACTAAACGCTTATCTAGGAGCTTATCACCGTGATTTGGGTTTTGTGGAAGTCCCCGGTGATGTGAGTTATTCGTACCATGTCATCAAAGATGAATTTCGGTGGATATTGCTCTTCAGTTTCGCATTCTACCTCTTTCTCTCAGTCCGATTAGTGCTACGCTCCTGGCGAACGAAAGAGTTTTCTTCAAAGAACAGTAAAGTGGACAAATACACTTTTTCCAGAAGCCTGGTTTCATTCTTACTGTTCTTATTGGTATTCATTTTCTTGACTTTCCTCAACTACGACGATGACAGCGGCGACCATTATCTTGCTATTTTTGGTACCATTACCATCTTTATCACTTCTTTTTTGATTCTTTCGGAATCCCGTTTCTTCGAAAAATCATGGATTGCGGATAAATATGATACCCTTTCATCCAATTCACTTCAATTTGAAGAAGTGGATCGGTTTTTGGACGATCAGGCCTATTATTGCAACCAGGATGCATCCCTAAAAAACTTGGCGGGGGAACTCAACACCAACGCCAATACCATTTCCAAGCTGATCAACTCCAAGACCGGCATGAATTTCAATGACTTTATCAACCAAAAAAGAATCCAATTGGCCAAAACCCGTCTGTTGGATGACGAATTTCTCCATTTAACCGTAGAGGCCATTGGGCACAGTGTTGGTTTCAGGTCCAAATCTGCCTTTTACAATGCCTTTAAAAAACATGTTGGCAGTTCTCCTTCGAGCTATATGAAACAGAAAAAGGGGCAAAAACACCTGTAATTTCTCCCAAATTGTAATTCTGGACGTTTTGCAATCCCTAAAACTGCCACGTTCTGGCAGTCTATTGCATCTTTGGACAAAACGCATCAATCATGCAGGCAAACATCAGACGTTACGATTTGGATTGGTTACGGGTCATTGTATTTGGGCTCCTTATTTTTTACCATGTGGGCATGTTCTTTGTGCCATGGGGATGGCACGTAAAAAACAATGTCATCTATGACTGGTTAAAATGGCCCATGCTTTTTTTGAACCAATGGCGTTTACCCATTCTTTTTGTCATTTCAGGTATGGGCACCTATTATGCTTTTGGAAAACGGACTCTTTTACAGTTTAATAGGGAACGCCTCAAACGGTTAGGTATTCCGCTCATTTTTGGTATGTTCTTCATTGTTCCACCACAGGTGTATTTCGAGCGCTTGGCCAATGGCCAGTTCACGGGTTCGTACTGGGAATTTTTTACCACGGTGGCCCGCAATGGGGTATATCCAAAAGGAAATTTCTCATGGCACCACTTATGGTTCTTACCTTACTTACTTGCCTTTTCTTGGGTGTTGTCCCCATTTTTTAAACGGATTCGAAAAAGTCCGGGCACATTTGTACGATGGATAAAACACCTTGTGGCAAAACCTTTGGGTTTATATGGGTTTATTTTACCGCTATATCTGTGGGAAGCTTTGGTGGAACCTTTTTTTGATATTACCCATGATCTTATCCACGATTGGTTTGCCGTGATCAACTACAGCACGCTTTTCTTTTACGGCTTTATCTTGGTTGCACTGGGCGATACTTTTTGGAAAAGTGTGGAAAAGCTAAAAAAGCAAGCTCTGATCATTGGGCTGATATGCTTTTCGGGGCTCATCATTTGCTGGCAATTTGAGGATGGATACATTAGACATTTTACCGAAGCCTTTTTAAAGGTGACCAATCTTTGGAGTTGGATACTGGTCTTGTTTGCCTATGCCGCAAAATACTTGAATCGGCCCAGCAAGACATTGGCCTATGCCAACCAAGCAGTGTATCCCTTTTATATCTTGCACCAAACGGTGACCATTACCATTGCTTACTATTTGATGGATTTGGATTGGGGGTTTTTCCCAAAGGCAGTCATTTTGGTAGTGGGTACTTTTGGTATCAGTTGGCTGATCTATGATATGATCATTCTCAGGATTCCTTGGCTACATCCACTGTTCGGACTAAAAGCAAAACGAAAAGAATTGCTTGCAGCTTAACGATTTAACGCCGCTTTATCATCTTCATGGCAAGGTATTTGCTACATTTACAAGTATCAATCGACCAAGTTGCTATGAAAAAGCTGGTTTTTGTTCTTCTGGGTTTTTTATTGGGAATCAGTGTTTTGAAAGCGCAATCCGATCTTCCCACTACCCGTCCCCTAAAAATTGGTGAACGGAATGATTTGGACATCAAGTCCAGCAATCAAGGGACGCTCCTACGCATGCCTTCCGTTCTTGATGAAAACCTTTCGGACAAAAATGACAAGCCAGGAGTTAAAATGCTGCCGGACAGAGAACTTTTACAAGCGGGTCATGATATGGTCATTGATCCCAAAGTAGGGGAAAAGGAAAAAAAGAGCTCCAATGAGCATTTTGGGGACCAATATTTGGGAGATTTCAAGACCACATCAAAATTTGTGGGCATTGTTTGCCGAGATCACGAATATGTGGATGGGGACCGTATCAAAATCTACCTCAATGGTGATGTAGTGGAATACAATCTTTTGCTCACCGGTTCTTTTAAAGGCATCAATATTGATTTGGTAAAAGGATTCAACCGCATTGAATTTGAAGCCCTCAACCAAGGATCTTCGGGGCCCAATACGGCCCAAGTGGTAGTGGCCGATGAGAATGGCGAGGTCATCCACAATAACCGCTGGAACCTCTCAACCGGTTCACGCGCAAGTTTGATCATCGTCAAGGAAGACGAGTGATCACTCTCCAGGTTTGTAGGTCCGTTTGGCCCTTTTTAGCACATCTTCCTTGTAGTAAGCCGCGTCTTTGAATTCCATATCGGCGTATCGCTGCGCTTGATCATTGAAATGGGGTGAATCTGGGTCTCCACTCTGCCCTCCGGCCAACATGGTCTTGGCCTTTACTTTGTCCCCAAATTCCACCGCAGCCACAAAACTGTTGCCCCGAGTGCCATAGATTTTTTTGGTGTTGTTGTCGTATCGTGCCCCATAGGCCGCCAAAGCTCCCCAAGTGCCACTGGCAAAACCGATGGGAATACTGGGTTTGGCATCGTCAAAAGCTTGACGAATATCCCCATTTAACCTTTGATATCGGTTCACCTCGCCCCACGGCATGTTCCAAGTACCAAAATCATTTTCGAGCGTTTCTACCACCTCTTTAAAAACTTCCAGTTTTTTCTCATCTGGCCAATCACTTCCCCAATATTCGACCCATTGCATAGAATACATACCTTCTGGCCGCTCCGCTTTGCTATAGCATGCCATCCCATAATAATGGGCCAAGGTCATGGCCACAGATTCTTTGGAGGTGCTGAAATCCCAACCACGCAAAACTTCGATAGGTCCTCTCAATTCTAAAGTTGGCTGGGCATCAAAGGCACGCACCAAACCGGGAATCAAAGCCTCAAATGCGGGTAGGTAAGGGTCATGGGCCAAATGGATAAGACTGTCCAACGTATAACCACTTCTTCCTTTCAATAGTTCAATGGCATGGATTCCTCTAAAATTTTCTTGGTCCCGAGACATGTACTTGGGATAATCTTCCCGTTTTGGACTGAATTCCAATGCCGAAGTATATGGAGTGGAGTTGCAATTCTGGATCCAGCCGTTTTTGGGGTTCAACACTAGAATATTTTCATCGACTGTGTGCAGACCCTGCCAATCGGTTTTTGGATCGCTCCCATCCACGGGTTGTGTAAAGTCAAAAATGGTATCCCGTTTGGGAACAAAGTTCCCATGGAAATAGGCAATATTCCCTTCGGCATCCGCATAGACCGTATTGTTGGATGAGTTGGTACGGATGTCCATCATCTCCCGAAACCCATCATACCCCTCCTGTTTGGTTCGGATATAGGATTGCTCCAAGGCTTTGACCGGTTCCCACATCATGGCGCTTGCCGTCCATTGGCCATCCACCATATGGGTTATGGGTCCGTGATGAGTGCGGTACATCGGAAAGATTTTCTCTTTCATGCTATCGCCCTCCTTGTATTTTAAGGTCACCTCCAAAGAATCCACGGGGCGCAATTCTTCCCCGTAGGCATAGAACAACTTGTTGTTATTTTTGACCACAGTTTCCTTGAATTCATCCATCACATCGGTATAGGTTGATGTGTGCATCCATCCTGTTTTTTCATTGAAACCCTGATATACAAAAAATTGACCCCAAGTCACGGCTCCATATGCATTCAGCCCTTCTTCGCTCACCACATGTACCTCTCCCCTAAAATAGAACGAGGTATGTGGGTTGATCAGAAGCATCGCGTTACCCGATTGCGTCAGTTTTCCTGAAATGGCAATCCCGTTAGATCCTTGGGGTTCTGCCATCTCCTCTTTTTGTTGCTGTTTGATCAATTCCATTTCCGGGATTTCCATCCCGCTTTCATAAAATGTTTTGATCTTTGGGATGGAAATACGTTCAATATCCCCCCCAATGGAACCCTCACTAAAATACATAGGCATCCATGGCTCAAAACGGGTCAACAACCTGGGTTTTACTTCAGGATGGGTATATAGATAATAGTTAATGCCATCCGCAAAGGCATTGCACAATTCTTTCAACCATTCCGGGCTTTCCCCATATTTGGCCTTAGCCTCTTCCTCGGTCATGAACAACTTGGCCCTTAGGTCGCTATACAAGGCTTCTTCCCCTTCAACTTCCGCCAAACGACCTATGGCCCAGATGTAATTCTGCTCCACACGGTTAAAATCGTCCTCACATTGCGCATATAGCAATCCAAAAACAGCATCCGCATCCGTTTTTCCATAAATATGGGGCACGCCAAAGTCATCTCGGATAATGGTGATATCATTGGCCTGTGCTTTCCATTTTTCAATTTCTGATAATGGCTTGGGCGTGCAGGAAGCCAGTACTAAAAAAGCAGATAGAAGGAATGCTCTCATTTTGAGGTAGTTTGTTTATGTTGTGAAAATACAGGAATTCCCATTGATTTACCAACTGCCGCTGGCACCGCCTCCTCCAGAGCTTCCCCCTCCGCCCGAAAAACTGCTGGAACTGCCCCCCGAGCTAGAACCAAAGGAGTGGGTGCCCGATGAGGAAAAGGTCTTGCTCATATAACTGCTATCCGATTTCACCCAAGATAACTTGAAGTTCTCTTCTCCCTTTAACTTGATTTTCAAAATGGCTAGAAGAATGGTGAACAATATAAATCCGCCTAATGCGTAATAGAGCCATGAAAGGTCTCCCGACCATTGTTCAGGATCAAAATCCAATCCATAAAACATGGATAGAAAAAATAAGGGCATTAGAATAAATACCAATCCGAAAGCAATCTGCATCAGTGAAAAAACCATCATGAAAATACCGGGAAACAGTCCCAACTTCCCAATAAACATACCCCTGAACATTTCCAAAAATCCGGTATATGCCTTGTAAAAGACAAATCCCCCTGCCGCTATAAAAACCGAAAGGAATACAGTGATGATCACCATAGCCCACCATGGCATTTCATTCTCGGCCTCTATTGCTGCGTTAAACTCGTCGAGGGCTTCGGGGTCAAGGAGAAATTCAATGATCTGGTCCGTGGCCAAATCCAGCCCACCAAAATAGTCTTCTTCCTTGAATTTGGGGATCATGGTGTTTCTGATGATCCGTGATGCCACGGCATCCGTGATATGGGGTTCCAAACCATATCCAACCTCAATGCGTACTTCCCGGTCATTTTGCGAGAAAAGTATCAAAATGCCATTGTCCTTGTCCTCTTGTCCCAATCGGTTTTGGTTGAACGTACCATTGGCATATCCCTCAATGGTTTCATCTCCCAATTCGGTAATGGTAAGAATCACCAACTGGTTGGTGGTCTCCGATTCAAAACGGTTGAGTTTGGTCGTTAATGAGCTAAGCTGTTCCGGTGTAAAGATTTGCGCACTATCGGTAACAATGGCCCTCAAGTCCGGATACGATTGTTGGGCAAAGCCCAAAACCGACACCAAAAGAAAAAAATGGAAAAGTAGTGCCTTTCTCATGTTGTCATACAAGAAAGACTAAAGATAGGGTTTTGTTGCTTGTTAGAATTCTGGTTCCGTTACAGAACTAATCTTCCGCTGGGGCAAGCTCCACTTTAAGACCGTCCAAATCTTCGGTAATATGGATTTGGCAACCCAAGCGACTATTATCCTTTACAAAAAAGGCCTCGGCCAACATAGCGTCCTCATCATCCGACTTTTCTGGAAGCTGATGGTCCGACTGCACATAGCACTGGCAGGAGGCACACATGGCCATTCCACCGCAAATCCCGATGGTGCCCTCAGGGGCCAATTCATAGGAACGGACCACTTCCATAAGGTTCATGTTCATGTCTGTTGGTGCATCCACTTCGTGTGCCACACCTTCTCTGTCAGTAATTGTAATCTTAATATCGCTCATTCGTAAAGGAAAAAGTGATTAGGGGTTAGGAATTGGTTTTCATGGATTTTATCAATCCGTATAATAGTTTTGAAACTTCATTGGTCGCATCAATTAACAAATCTGCCTTTTTCTTCTCAATTAATTTCAATTTTATGGCAAGATAGAGCATTGATCTAACTTCACTATTGGAACCAAGGGAATAAAACAAAAATTTGGAAAAATCTGAATTTGAACTTCTTTCGAACCCTTCAGCAATATTATTGGAAATGGATACAGCAGCTCTTCTTATTTGGTCCCTAAATCCAAAATCATTGCAATTTTGAAACTCGGTATAAATCATCACACCAAGTTCTTGGGCTTTTTGCCAAACAATTAAATCTTCAAATCTTTGAACCGCCATACCTAGATCCTAGCTCCTAATTCCTGAAAGCTAATCTATTGCTTTGACCACGGCTTTGGGGGCTTCTTTCTTACTTCCGTCAAAACCGGTTACCCCTCCGACCGTTGTATATTTCATTACATATTTTTTATCAGGGTGGATACGTTGATAGGCACTTTGGCACATCAATGTGGCCTCATGGAACCCACATAGAATCAGTTTCAATTTCCCTGGATAGGTATTGACATCTCCAATGGCATAAATCCCTGGAATATTAGTCTGATAATCCAATGTATTGTCCACCTTAATGGCATTTTTCTCAATTTCGAGTCCCCAGTTGGCAATGGGCCCCAATTTTGGGGAAAGTCCAAAGAGCGGGATAAAATGGTCTACCTCAACATCCATATCTTGGTCCGTATCCGTATTCTTGACCGTTACTTTCTCCAGTTGGTCCGTACCATGCAAGGCTACTACTTCGCCCGGGGTAATCAGATTGATTTTCCCTTGGTTCTTGAGATGCTGCACTTTTTCCACGGAATCCAAAGCCCCTCTAAATTCGTTTCGGCGGTGTACCAAAGTTACCTCATCGGCCACCTCGGCCAAAAAGATGGACCAGTCCAACGCAGAATCTCCTCCGCCGGCAATCAACACCTTTTTGTTGCGATACATTTCGGGTTCTTTGATCATGTAGGCCACCCCGTTGTCCTCATACTTGGACAGGTTTTCCAACAACGGTTTTCTAGGCTCAAAACTACCCAGTCCACCGGCAATCGCCACTACGGGAGCTTGGTGTTGGGTTCCCTTGTTGGTAGTGACCACAAAAGAGCCATCTTCTTGCTTTTCTATGGTTTCTGCCCGTTCTCCCAAGGTAAATCCGGGTTGAAAGGGTTTTATCTGTTCCATGAGATTGTCCACCAATT
The DNA here is from genome assembly GCF_009184425.1 of Flagellimonas olearia. Classification (GTDB taxonomy): domain Bacteria; phylum Bacteroidota; class Bacteroidia; order Flavobacteriales; family Flavobacteriaceae; genus Flagellimonas; species Flagellimonas olearia. The sequence goes on from NZ_WELG01000002.1 coordinate 282,699, forward strand.
CCCCAGCCAACACCTCTGGATAACCAGGAATGTCATAGATGGGCTTCTTTGGGTATATCTCGGCACATTGTCCTCCGGGTTGTGGCAAGGCATCGATCAAATGGCATTTGAGTTGCAATAGGCCCGCTTCAAAAACAGCAAAAAGACCCGTAGGTCCCGCTCCAATAATCAGTATATCGGTCTTAATCATTCAACAAAAATTTTGAGGGATGCAACTTACCACTTGCTTTGGAAAGGATTCATGATTTTTGTCATCTAACTAATGTTGATGACCTCCTCTATTTGTGGAACGTATTTTTTGATGGTCATTTCAACACCACTCTTGAGGGTCATTTGGTTGACACTGCATCCAATGCAGTTTCCTTCCAAACGTACCTTTACGGAACTGTCGTTATCTATTGAAATCAATGTAATGTCCCCGCCATCACTCTGAAGGAAAGGTCGGATTTCATCCAACGCCTTTTCTACATTGGTTTTAATCTCTTCTGATGTCATGCTCATTTCTTTTTAACGGCGGCACAACCAGCCATTGTTGTAATTTTTATTGCCTCGGTGGGAGGAAGGTCCGTGTTTCTCTTGACCAACTCCTGCACCACACTTTTTGTAAGTTCTTCAAAAGCCTCTTCTGTTGGGGTTGCCGTTTGCAATGCAGCCGGTCTTCCTACATCCCCTGCTTCCCGAATACTCTGGACCAACGGAATTTCTCCCAAAAAGGGAACTCCCAAATCCTCGGCCAAATTTTTGGCCCCGTTTTCCCCAAAGATATGGTATTTGTTGTTAGGCAGCTCTGCTGGAGTGAAATAGGCCATATTTTCCACGATTCCCAGAACAGGTACGTTTATGGCTTCCTGCTGGAACATAGCCACCCCTTTTCGGGCATCGGCCAATGCGATTTCCTGTGGAGTACTTACCACTACGGCCCCTGTTACAGGCATGGATTGCATGATACTCAAATGAATATCCCCGGTCCCGGGAGGCAAATCCAACAACAAAAAGTCCAACTCGCCCCAATGGGCGTCAAAAATCATCTGGTTCAACGCCTTTGCGGCCATGGGTCCCCGCCAAATCACGGCTTGGTTGGGTTCCGTAAAAAAACCAATGGACAATAATTTGACCCCATAATTTTCAATGGGTTTCATTTTGGCCTTGCCGTTTACATTGATGGAGAGAGGTTTTTCTGTGGCCACATCGAACATAATGGGCATGGACGGTCCGTAGATGTCCGTATCCAAAAGCCCAACCTTAAAGCCCATTTTGGCCAAGGTAACCGCTAAGTTTGCCGTTACCGTGGATTTTCCCACACCGCCTTTTCCGGAGGCCACGGCGATAATATTCTGGATGCCAGGAATAGGGTTTCCCTTTATCTGGTTCACCTTGGGCTTGGCCGGGGCATCAACCTTTAGGTTGACCTTTATCTTGGCCTTTTCATAGACCTCGCTATGGATGATCTTTAAAATCTCCACTTCAGTCTTCTTTTTGGCCTGAAGACTTGGGTTTTTTATGGTCACGTCCACTTCCACCTCATCACCAAACACTTGGACATTGGTCACCCCACCGCTTTCCACAATATTCTGGCCTTCACCCGGTGCGGATATTTTTTCCAACGCTTTTAGGATATCTGCTTTTTTCAGCTTCATCAATCTTATTTTTTCTGCAGTCGTTTGTATTGATTCTAAATTACAAAGATACGCCTTAGGCATGGATTATTGGAAGTTTGCCCATTGAAAATGAAGATGGTGTGATTGGTACTGCTTATGCAGGTTTTCAGCCCAATTCCCTCATAGGGTCCCAGAAGTATTTTTGGAAATCCACAATCTGGTTATCCTTCACCTGGACCCCCTCATTTTCCAAAAGCTGCTGCATGAGATTGGTTCCGCCAAAATGGTGTTTTCCGGTCAATACCCCCACCCGGTTTACCACCCTGTGTGCAGGCACATCCTTTGCTGAGGAATTGTTCATGGCCCAGCCCACCATACGGGCACTTCGGGCCGCTCCCAAATACTTGGCAATGGCCCCATACGAAGTGACCCTGCCATACGGAATCTGTTGGGCCACTTGATAGACTTTGTCAAAAAAGCTCTCTTCTTCCATATCAGCGATAAAAAATTCGAATCAGGGTAATCACCAACAATACGAGCATGAGCGCACTTAAAATGTAGTTCGAGTTTTTTGAGAATCGGTTGGTCTTGGTCTCCAACTTATCAAAATAGAAGGTATACAAATACAGTACCGAAAAGGTTCCGGCACCGGCAGCCACTACAAATGTGGTGATGTCCTTGGCCTCAAATTTTATCCATCCGGCTTCGTTCCACATGGCATTGAGCCCGCTGTAGTAGGGTATGGTCAGTAAATTCAAAGCCGCCAATAATACACCTTTGTAAAAACTGTTCTTTTTACTGACGTTGACCTGTTTGATTTTCTGTGTTTTATTTCGTTTAGCCGTGACAAAAAAGAAGACTGCAAAAAACGCAAACACCACAAGGGCGATTTTTAACAGTAGGTCTATTACCTCTGGATTTCTATACAAAAACTTGGAAATGAGCACGGCCACATACGCCTGTACCATGATCATTGAGGAAACCCCCAAACTAAAAACAATGCCATTTAATTTTCCTTTTTCCACACTGGTCTTGGCCGCATTCATATTGAGCAAACCTGGCGGCACTGTAGCCATGAAGGCTGCCGAAAACGTGGCAAAAAAGAGGATGATAATATGGGTCATTGGTTAGTTGATCCTAAACTGAATATAGGTAATCGGTTTTCCTGCTTCAAGATACTGATTTTCATAGAATGTCTGTATTTCCAAAACTTCGGATGGACTACCCTCATTTCGGTACACATCATGGTTGGCATAGCAAATTTCATGCCCCAATCCTTGCAAAAGTCCCAAGGTGTACCCATGCATGTATTCACTATCGGTCTTTAGGTGGACAACTCCCTTGGGTTTAAGAATCTGCTTGTACTTTTGGAGAAACACGGGGTTGGTAAGACGGTGCTTGGTGCGTTTGTACTTGATCTGTGGGTCTGGGAATGTAATCCAGATTTCATCCACTTCGTTTTCGCCAAAAAGTTGATCTACCAACTCAATTTGGGTGCGCAAAAATGCCACATGGTCCAATCCATGTTCCAAGGCGGACTTGGCTCCCCGCCAGAACCGGGCTCCTTTAATATCTATCCCAATATAATTTTTGTCCGGGTTGCGTTGGGCCAGACCCACTGTGTACTCCCCTTTTCCACAGCCCAATTCCAGGACAATGGGGTTATTGTTCTTGAAAAAAGCGTTCCATTTGCCTTTCCATTCAAATCCTTCCAAAACCTCATCCCTTGTAGGTTGTACCACATTGGTAAAAGTTTCGTTTTCCCTGAACCGTTTTAGTTTGTTCTTACTTCCCACCGCTTACAGATTGAGCAATAATTTAATGTTTTGGCAAAACTAAGGAAATCCACAAGCAATATGGATTTTGTTTTTTTGCATTTATGCAAAGTTCCAAACGCATTTTGGTAGCCCCATTGAATTGGGGATTGGGTCATGCCACACGTTGCATCCCCATTATACAGGCTTTATTGAACCATGGCCATCAGCCTTTTATTGCTTCGGATGGGGTTGCCCTATCCCTTTTACAAAAGGAATTTCCGGAATTGCCTTCGTTCGAATTGCCGTCCTACAAAATCACCTATGCCGAAAAAGGAAAGAACTTTAAGATCAAAATGATCTGGGATTCACCCAAAGTTCTCAAGGCCATGGCCGATGAAAAGAAGGCCGTAAAGCAGTTGGTGAAGGAGTATGGGTTGGACGGTATCATTTCCGACAACCGATTGGGGGTGTTCTATAAAAAGGTGCCCTGTGTTTTTATTACCCACCAACTCAATGTACTTTCTGGAAACACCACATGGATGAGTTCCAAGGCCCATCAAAAAATCATAAAGAAATTCAATGCCTGTTGGGTGCCCGATGTGAAGGACAAACCCAACCTTACCGGAAAATTGGGACATCTAAAAAAATCCAAATTGAACATTCGGTATTTAGGTCCTCTGAGCCGGTTTGAAAAAAAGCATTCTCCTATGGTCCATGATCTTATGGTCTTGCTGTCCGGTCCGGAGCCGCAAAGAACCTTTTTGGAAGAAAAACTATTGTCCGAACTCCAAGGTTTTGAGGGGAACATACTTTTTGTGAAGGGGAAAATAGAGGAAGCCCAGACCCAAGAAAAACTATCAACCCCAAAAGGTTCCATCTTGCTGTATAATTTTATGCAGTCGCAAGAACTTCAAACGGCCTTGAATCAAAGTGCAAAGGTATTGTGCCGATCGGGGTATACCACGGTAATGGACTTGGCCAAACTGGAAAAAAAGGCCTTTTTTATTCCAACCCCGGGTCAATATGAGCAAGAATATTTGGCCAAGCGGTTGGAGAAACATGGATTGGTCCCCTACAGCCATCAAGAGGATTTTACTTTGGAAGACTTAAGCCGAATGGATGATTTCCAAGGGTTGAACCAATTCGAGTCGGAACTGGATTATTCGGATTTGTTTTCGGTCTTTTTCTCTAGGGTAAATGAAAATTCGGACCCGATACCCTCTTCACTTTCCACATAGATTTTCTCTCCATGGGCCTCTATGATATGCTTTACAATGGAAAGACCCAATCCTGAGCCCCCCTCGCTACGGCTACCGCTTTGGTCCACTCGATAAAACCGCTCAAAAAGTCTGGGGATATGTTGCTTTGGGATACCTCCGCCATTATCCGTTACCCTTATGATGACTTTGTTCTTGATCAGGTTTTCCACGCTTACTTCCGTGGTTCCTTTGGGAGAACCGTACTTGATGGAGTTCACCAACAGGTTACTGATCACCTGTTGTATCTTTTCCCGATCGGCATTGACATAAATGGGATTGGGGTATTCCATATCAAACGTGAGGGTAATCTCTTTTTGGGCCGCCTTCATCTCCAAAAGATCAAACACGTTTTGGATGAGCTCAATAATATCAAAATTCTCACGGTCCAGTTTTAGCTCCCCTACTTCCAATTTGGTAATCAGGTCCAAATCCTTTACAATGTAGATCAAACGCTCCACGCCCTTGTTGGCGCGTTGCAGATATTTCTCCCTGATTTTTTTGTCTTTCATAGCTCCATCCAGTAGCGTAAGGATGTAGCCTTGCACGGTAAAAAGGGGTGTTTTCAATTCGTGGGATACGTTACCTAAAAAGTCTTTTCGGTATTCCTCCCTGATCTTCAAGGTATCTATCTCTATTTTTTTGCCCTCGGCGAACTTTTCTATCTCTTCGGTAAGGGTCTTCATATCCGTAGTGACGGGCTTTGAAGAAAAAGAGGAAGATTCCAGCAAAGAGACATCATCGTAGATTTTCTTGATACGTCTGTAGATAAAACGCTCCACCCGCATTTGGAGAACCGCAAAACAAATCACAAAGCAGCCCGCGGCATAGAATATGGTATACAACCACTCCAATTGCCCCTTTACAAACTGGAAGGCAATAATGGAGGCTGTGGTAAATAGGGTGATAAGAAGGGATGACCTTAAGGCAAACTTATAGGATTTCCGTATCTGAATGGCCATTATAGAACAAACTTATACCCTACACCCTTAACGGTTTTAAAGTGATGATCGCCTATTTTTTCACGAAGTTTTCTGATGTGCACGTCTATGGTACGTCCTCCAACGACCACCTCATTGCCCCAAACCTTATCCAAAATGACCTCTCTTTTGAAAACCTTGCTGGGCTTGGATGTCAAAAGTGACAACAATTCAAACTCTTTTCTGGGCAGTACAATTTCCTCACCATCATTGATAATCTTGTACTCTTCCCTATTGATGACAATATTACCCACCTTGACAATTTCCTCAAGATCTTTCTTTTCTTCCTTCAACCTTCGCAACAAGGCTTTCACCTTGCTCACCAAGACCTTTGGTTTTATGGGCTTGGTAATGTAATCATCGGCACCCGCATCAAAACCGGCTACTTGGGAATAGTCTTCCCCTCGGGCAGTAAGGAATGTGATGATGGTATTTTCCAATCCTGGGGTGTTACGGATCACCTCGCAGGCTTCAATGCCGTCCATTTCTGGCATCATAACGTCCATGATGATCAAATGCGGGTTCTTCTTCTTCGCCTTTGCAACAGCCTCCACGCCGTTTTTGGCAGTAAAGACCTCATAGCCTTCAGAAGAAAGATTGTAGCTTACAATCTCCAGAATATCAGGCTCATCATCAACAAGTAAAATCTTAATATCCTTAGTTTTCATGGGATGGTATTTCTAAGTTAATCGCCCAAATGTAAAGATAATACTATAATGCCATAAATGCTTAACGTTGATTTAATCCCGTAACATTATTGTAACGGTTTTCCAATAAACACTTAACATACAGCTAACATCGCTTTTACAGGCCGTGGCGTTCTTTGCGCCAAATACTTAGCTGATAATGAAATATTTTTTAATGATTTTTACCCTTGCATGCACCATGCAAGTAGTAGCGCAGCAAACCACTGGAAGTATAGTGGGTAAGCTGACCGACAAAGAGCTCAATGATGAGCCTTTAGCCTTTGCAAATGTACTTATTAAAGGTACCACAATGGGTACCACTTCAGATTTTGATGGTCTCTATGAGATTCCAAGCGTTGAGCCCGGAATCTACACGTTGACCTATAGCTATTTGGGCTATGAAACTGTTGAAATTCCAAATGTGGAAGTAATTGCTGGCAAAGTAACCAGCGTAAACGTTCCCATGAGTGCATCTTCCGGATTGGCCTTGGACGAAGTTGTAGTGACCACCGTTGCCCGGAAGGATTCAGAAATTGCATTGCTTTTGGACCAAAAGAGGGCCATTACCTTGGAAACCTCCATTGGAGCCCAGGAATTGGCCAGAAAAGGGGCCAGTGATGCCGCTACGGCCGTTACCAAAGTTACTGGGATTTCCCGCGAAGAAGGTTCCAACAATGTTTATGTAAGAGGTTTGGGAGACCGATTCAACATTACCACCCTCAACGGACTTCCATTACCCTCCAACAACACCGCCAAAAAGAATATTGACCTAAGTCTATTTGGCACCAGCATCATTGAATCCATAGGAATAGACAAGACCTATAATGCACAAAACTATGGTGACTTTGGTGGGGCGAACATCAATATTGTATCCCGTAACTATACCGGTTCCGGTTTTATGGAGCTTGGCGTAGGTTCAGGAGTCAACACCGAAGCTATTGGTGTTGATGATTTTTACTTGTTCGATGGGCCCAATTTCACCGGATTTTATGACAAATCCATCCCTAGTGGGGCCTTCAACAATAGTTTTGATACCAGTTGGGACCGCGAAAGTAAGAGTACACCCATCAATTCCAACATTTCGCTTAAGGGAGGGGATTCCTTCAATATTGGTGAAAACTCCAAATTGAGCTTCTTTGCCGTTGGTTCGTTCAGCAATGGAAACTCTTACAGGGAAGGTGTGAACCGAGGTGCCCCCAACTTAGGAACCGGATTGCCCAATTCTGACTTTGATTATCAAAAATACAGCTACAAAACGGCCACTACCCTTATGGGTAATGTAGGACTTCGTTTAGGTAGTGCCCATGATATCCGATACAACTATTTATTGCTCAACAATACCGAGCAAAAACATGAGGAGTTCAACGGTATTTTGGATAGGGAAGATGATGCCCCCAACGGAGGAGGTTTCATCCAACGGAATACTTTTGAGAAGACCTTGCTTGCGGTTAACCAATTATTGGGAAGCCACGATGTAAGTGAAAAATTTGAAGTGAACTGGGGCTTGGGATACAACTATGTACAGAACTTGATTCCAGACCGTCGTCAAAATATTCTTTTGCCATACTCCAACAACGACCCCGAAGGACCTAAATCCTTTAGATTGGTTTCCGCTGCCTCGGCAAACCATAGGTTTTTCCAAGAGCTACAAGAGGAGGAAGTCTCTGCAAACCTTTCAACTTCTTTCAAATTCAAGAAAAATGAGGATGACGGATTTGACGGAAAACTTACCGTGGGATACAACGGTCGTTTAAAAAATGTTGCTTTTGATGCCACCCAGTTCAACTACCAAATATTGAACGTGGCCAACCAACCCTTCGTTGACCCATACAACATCGATGCCTATTTTGATGAATATGGTCCCAACTCCGGTTTTTGGCAAATACGGACTTTTAGGGGAACTGCTTCCACGGAAGGTGCCCTTGACCCGCAGACCTACGGTGGGGAGCAGCAGATCCATGCAGGATATTTGACCTTGGAATACAAGTTCTCTCCTAAATTCACCCTGTTTGCCGGCGCAAGGGGTGAGCAAATCACCCAGAACATTGACTGGAGTACCGTTATCCAAGGAGACGACAGTAGCGAATTGGACACCTTTGAGTTCTTGCCTTCGCTAGCCTTCAAGTATGAGTTGAACGAAAAGCAAAACCTAAGGTTTGCAGCCAGTAAAACCTATACATTGCCACAATTCAAGGAACGGGCACCCTTCCTTTTCCAGGAAGAGATCAACCAAGATACACAAGGTAACCCCGCCCTTCAGAATTCCACCAACTACAACTTCGATTTAAGATGGGAATTGTTCCCTTCTTCAAGCGAATTGGTATCCTTTGCCGTATTTGGGAAGTATATTGAAAACCCCATCAACACTTTCTTGATCGTATCGGCCGCCAACAATTTAAGTTATGCCAATACCGGCGACCATGCCACGGCCTTTGGTGCTGAGTTGGAAGTGAAACTGGACGTGATAGAAAATGAAAGGGAAACTGCCGAAAGCATATTGACCGACAGACTATCTATTGGCGGTAACGTTTCCTACTTGAACACCAATCAAGAATTGGACTACCAAAAAGTTTCGGATGAAACCATGTTTGCAGCTGCGTTCACCAATACAAAAGCGCCGTTGCAAGGGGCATCTGACTTTATTTTCAATCTCGATGCCAGTTACTACACGGAGTTTTCCGAGAATAGAAACCTGAGATCTACGGTTGCGGCCAACTATTTCTCTGACCGTATTTACGCTTTGGGAAGTACCGGTAGAGGGCATTTGGTAGACAAAGGTTTTGTTACCCTTGATTGGATTACCGCCGTGGAATTGGGAGACCATTTTGGAATTGGATTGAACATGAGAAACCTCCTAAACCCAACTGTTGAAAGGGTCAATGAAAATGCAGAAGGGGATTTGGACACCGAAAACCCAGCTATTCCTGGCTTTTTGGAAGATGGTCCAGTGACCGCTTTATCATACAAAAAAGGGGTTGACTTTAGTCTATCCTTGACCTATAAATTCTAAACACACTGAATATCAACCAGTAAATGAATATTAATCCAAATATTTAAATCTAAAACTATAACAATGAAAAAATCACTTTTAAAATTTGTCCTAAGCTTCGCTTCAGCGGCCTTGGTAGTCTCTTGTATGAGCGATGACAATGGCCCTGCTCCTGACCCAGACCCGGTAGCCACGTGTTCAGATAACATTCAGAACGGGGATGAAACCGGAGTTGACTGCGGGGGATCATGTACTGCTTGTGTTGAGCCACCCGTTGAACTTTCAGGCGAAGTAACCGAGGATACCGAATTGGATGCTTCCAAAGAATATACCCTAACCGGCTCCTATATTGTAAAAGCAGGTGCTGCTTTGACTATTCCTGCCGGTACAACCATCAAAGCTTCCGGTGGTACTGCTGCCTTTATTGGTGTTGAGAGAGGTGCCCAGATTTTCATCAACGGTACAGCTGCTGCTCCTGTTATCATGACTTCAGATGCTGCTAGCCCTGCACAAGGTGATTGGGGTGGATTGGTAATTGCCGGTGATGCCCCTACCAACAAAGGTGAAGACGTACTTTCTGAAGTAGGTGACCTTACCTATGGTGGTTCTACTTCCGATGACGATTCTGGTTCCATTACCTACCTACGTGTAGAATATACCGGTGCCACATTCTCCAATGACAAAGAATTCAACGGAGTTTCTTTGTTCGGTGTTGGTTCCGGGACTACTTTCGAGTACGTTCAGTCTTTCAACGGTGGTGATGACGGTATCGAGTTCTTCGGTGGTACTGTAGATGGTAACTACTTGGTATCTATTGGAAGTGGAGATGATTCCATCGACTTTGCTGATGGATGGACAGGTTCCGGTAGCAACTGGTACATTGCCGGTGGCGCCAAAGCCGGTATTGAAGGTTCCAACAACGGGGATAACGGTAATGCCACTCCTGTGACCACAACTACCTTGAGCAATATTACCGTGGTTGGTCCTGTTACCGAAGGTGCCCTCTTCTTTAAAGAAGGTGGTGGTAACTTTACCATCGACAACTTTTATGCTTCTGACATTGACCTAGCCGTTCACGTAACCGATGGTGACACTCCTGCCGCCACTCGTATAGAAAATGGCGATTTGGTTATCACCAACATTCAGTTTGCAGATCCTGCAACTGGTTTCGAGGCTACAGATTATACAGGTCTTAACCAAGCATTCTACACTGAAGGTGTTGCCACAGGTGCCGGTAACGGTGCTGCATCCCCTGATTGGGCTGCCGGCTGGACCACAGGTTTGGAAAATAGCGCTTCCTCAAGCGAAAACTTGGCCGGTGAAATCACTGGTGATGTAGAATTGAGCGCTTCCGTGGAATACTTCTTGACTAGCGGATTTGTTGTAAAATCAGGTGGTTCCTTGACCATTCCTGCCGGTACAACCATTAAAGCTTCTGGTGGTACTGCTGCCTTTATTGGTGTTGAAAGAGGTGCCCAGATCTTTATCAACGGTACTGCTGCTGCTCCTGTAGTAATGACTTCTTCCAGCGAAACTCCTGCACAAGGTGATTGGGGTGGATTGGTAATTGCTGGTGATGCCCCTACCAACAAAGGTGAAGATGTAACCACAGAAGTGGGTGACCTTACCTATGGTGGAAATACTTCCGATGATGACTCTGGTTCCATTACCTACCTACGTGTTGAATATACTGGTGCCACATTCTCCAATGATAAAGAATTCAATGGAGTTTCTTTGTTCGGTGTTGGTTCCGGGACTACTTTCGAGTATGTTCAGTCTTACAACGGAGGTGACGATGGTATCGAGTTCTTTGGTGGTACCGTAAACGGAAACTACTTGGTATCCATAGGCAGCGGTGATGATTCCATTGACTTTGCTGACGGATGGACCGGTAACGGTAGCTACTGGTATATTGCCGGTGGTGCCAAAGCGGGTATCGAAGGCTCCAACAACGGTGATGATGGCGATGCCACTCCTGTGACCACTACTACTTTGAGCAATATCACTGTGGTTGGTCCTGTTACTGAAGGTGCTCTTTTCTTTAAAGAAGGTGGTGGTAACTTTACCATTACCAACTTCTACACCAGTGGTGTTGATTTGGGAGTAAATGTAACCGGTACGGATGCTGAAGCTGCTGTTCGTATTGAGGCAGACGACCTTTCTATCACCCCAATCCAGTTTGCATCTCCAGCCTTGGGATTTGTGAATACCAACTATGCTGGACTGAATCAAGATTTCTTGACTGTAGGTGACAACACAGGTGCCGGTAACGGTGCCGGCGAACCCGATTGGGCTGCAGGTTGGACTGTAGGTATTGAATAATCACATAGATTTTCTACATTATATTGAGAGCCCCACGATCGTGGGGCTCTTTTTTTGCATTTCATCGAAAAAAGAAATACAATTCGTTGAACGGCTCCAGCATCGCGGACATATTTTTTTATATTTGTGGCACAGCCTTTGTTATCAATACTTTATGAAGCACTTTTACCTTATCATTTTCTTTTTTGTCTGTACTCTTGGTTTTTCGCAGGAAACTACCTCTAGTTCAGATATTGATGGGTTTAAGCTGTATCCAAACCCCGTGACCCAGGGCAAGGTTTTTATTGAGACAAAGGATAACGCCCCAAAACAGATTCTTATTTTTGACGTATTGGGAACCCAAGTACTCCAAACCACCATTTTAGGCAAGGAACTCAACCTTTCCCGTTTGGTCAAAGGTGTTTATATTTTGCGGGTTTTGGAAAACAACAAAGTGGCTACCAGAAAGCTTATTGTCAAGTAATTCGGGCTTTTTCACCACATTACAAGCACCACACACCACAACTTTTACCTTTTCACCTACAGAAACTCCCATTTCACAACATTTTGTAGCCCTTCCCTACTGATTTACATACTTTTACATTGCATAGACCCCAAATCAGCATTCATGAAGAAACTCTACTTTGTTCTCATTATGGCTTTACCTATATTCACCTACGGTCAAGAGTTGGTCAGTGTAAACACTGAGCCCCTACAAGAACTCACGGGTTTTAAAATGTACCCCAATCCTGCTTATGGCGAAGAAGTGTACATTACCACGGAATCCAACGGGACCAAGCAGATAAAAGTGTATGATGTTTTTGGTGAGGTTGTCCTTACCGATCGCATATCCACCAATACCTTGGACATCTCGCGACTGGTACCTGGAGTCTACGTCCTGCAAGTAACCGAACAGAAAAAAACCATGACCCGAAAGCTGGTCGTGAAGTAAAAAACATATCTTAAAAGCCCCACTCTAAACGTGGGGCTTTTTATTTTTGGGTACTTTTACGGCCCAATGGACAACACGGACCTTCAACAACTATTCTCCATTCAAAACTCCAATGAATTTGATTCCTTGGCCATGGAAATATTCCGTTTCCAGTACAGTGCCAACAACGTTTATGGCACGTATTGCAATCACTTGGGAAAAAGCCCTTCCAATGTTCTCCACCCTTCGGAAATCCCTTTTTTGCCCATCGAGTTTTTTAAGTCGAAAAACGTCGTCTCCTCCCCAAAGAAACCGGAAGCCATTTTTGAGAGCAGTGGTACTACCCAAAATACAACAAGTAAACATTATGTGGCCGACCTAAGCTTGTATGAACGTAGCTTTATGGAAGCCTTTACATTGTTTTATGGACCTGTGGAAGAATTATGTGTTCTGGCCCTATTACCTTCCTATTTGGAGCGCTCTGGGTCGTCATTGGTCTATATGGTAAATGAACTGGTATCCCGTTCGCAACATCCCGATAGTGGATTTTATCTGTACAACCTTAAGGACCTTCATCAAAAACTGAAAGCACAGGAGGTTTCTGGTTCCAAGACCTTATTGATTGGTGTCTCCTTTGCCCTTCTGGATTTGGCCGAGCAATTTCCCATTTCCCTAAAACATACCACCATCATGGAAACTGGTGGAATGAAAGGGCGTCGTAAGGAATTGATTCGTACCGAACTCCATGACGTCTTAAAAGATGCCTTTAAGGTTCCCAACATACATTCCGAATATGGTATGACGGAGCTTTTGTCCCAAGCCTATTCACAAGGCAATGGTATTTTTAAGGCCCCACCATGGATGAAAATCCTGACCCGCGACACGGAAGACCCTTTAAGCCTTCAATCCCACGGTAAAACAGGTGGTATAAACGTCATTGATCTGGCCAACATCCATTCCTGCTCTTTTATTGCCACACAGGACTTGGGAAAACCCTATGCCAATGGAACTTTTGAAGTTCTGGGCAGGTTTGACAATTCGGACATACGGGGCTGTAACCTTCTGGTCCTTTGACAGGGTAAGTAACGAATTCCATCAATCCACACATAAATCCAACCACCTTATATATCCATTATCCGTGGTTTCAAAGTTTTATGTAATTTGATAGGCATAATCAAACAAACCAACAATTATGGATAGAAATGCATTCTTAAAAAGAAGTGCCCTTTCGGCCGCCGCACTTGCATCTTTGCCCTCATTTGCCCATTTTTCAACAACTTCCGATAAAGGAGGCAATCCATTGACCCCTAAAATAGTACGCAAGGGCGAAGGCAAGAAGGTAAACGTTATTGGAGACCAACAAACCTTTAAACTTACTGGAGAGGACACCAATGGCATGTTCACATTGATTGAGGAAGTGAATCCTCCCGGCACCATGATCCCTCCCCATGTACACACCAAAGAGGATGAAATATTCAAAGTTTTGGAAGGTGAGCTTGAAGTTACCGTTGGAAATGAAACCACTGTTTTAAAAGCAGGAGACCTTGCCTTTGCCCCTAAAAATGTCCCTCATACATGGAAAGTAGTGGGTGATCAAGATTGCCGAACCATTTTAAGTGTTTTCCCTGCAGGATTGGAGCACATGTTCGAAGAGTTGGGGAATCTGCCCCCAGGTCCACCAGACTTCGCCAAAGTAAGCGAAATCTGTGGCCGTTACGGAATTTCCTTCATCGCCTAAAAATAAGGGCCATCTTAAAAGATGGCCCTTATCATTTATTCCACTACCAGAACAAAGTAGTTCTTTTTGCCCCGCTGTAACAGGACAAACTTGTTGTTGATCAAATCGGCCTCGGTTATTAAGTAATCTTCCTTTACCTTCTCCTTATTCACCGAAATGGAATTCTGTTTTAGTTCCCTCCTTGCTTCGCCATTAGATCCCAAAAAACCGGTTTTTGCGGCCAAGGCTCCAATCATATCCAAGCCAGAAGCTATCTCCTCCCTTGCTATTTGCGCTTGGGGAACCCCTTCAAAAACATCCAAAAAGGTCTTTTCGTTCAATTGCTTTAAATCCTCGGAAGTGGATTTACCAAAGAGAATTGCACTGGCCTTTATGGCATTTTCCAAATCTTCCTTGGAATGCACCATGGTAGTGACCTCTTCCGCCAATTTCCGTTGAAGTTCCCTTAAATGGGGGGCCTCTTTATGTGCTGCTACCAAGTCTTCTATTTCTTGTTGACTCAGAAACGTAAATATCTTGATATACTTTTCGGCATCCTCATCCGAGGTGTTCAGCCAATACTGGTAAAATTTATAGGGTGAGGTCCGTTCTGCATCCAACCAAACATTTCCCCCTTCGGTCTTCCCAAATTTGGTTCCATCTGCCTTGGTAATCAAAGGACAGGTTAGGGCGTAGCCTTTTCCGTTCCCTATTCGCCTGATCAGTTCCGTGCCCGTGGTAATATTTCCCCACTGATCACTTCCACCCATTTGAAGGGTACAGTCATGCGCTTGATATAGGTGTAAAAAATCGTACCCTTGCACCAATTGATAGGTAAACTCTGTAAAGGACATTCCTTCCTTGGCGTCTGCCGAAAGTCGTTTTTTAACCGAATCCTTGGCCATCATGTAGTTGACGGTAATGTGCTTTCCCACATCGCGTATAAACTCCAAGAATGAGAAATCCTTCATCCAATCGTAATTGTTCACCAATACCGCAGCATTGGGCACATCACTTTCAAAATCCAAAAAACGACTCAACTGCCCTTTTATGGCCTCTTGGTTATGTCGAAGCGTCTCTTCGTCCAACAAATTCCGTTCGGCCGATTTTCCTGAGGGATCCCCGATCATTCCCGTGGCACCACCCACAAGGGCATAAGGCTTATGGCCGGCCAATTGAAAATGTTTCAGCATCATCACTCCCACCAAGTGCCCAATATGCAACGAATCCGCTGTGGGATCGATTCCCACATAAGCAGCACGCATAGCTTCCATAAGATGCTCCTCGGCACCGGGCATTACATCGTGTATCATTCCTCTCCACTGCAGTTCCTGAACAAAATTCTTCTCCATGGTCGACTTTTTGAATAGCTGCAAATATAAAATGAAGTTGCCACTTACCTCAATAAATTCAGTACAAATAGGTACTTTTATCATATGATATTGGTAACAGGAGGCACTGGATTGATAGGTTCGCACTTACTCTTCCACTTGATAAAAAATGGAAATGCGGTGAGAGCCAACTATAGAAGCAAGGATGCACTCCAAAAAGTGGCCAAGGTCTTTGGCTATTACACAGACCAACCCGATACGTTACTGGAAAAAATACAATGGGTACAGGCAGACATCACCCATATTGGCGACTTGGACCAGCTGTTTCACGGAATTGAACAGGTGTACCATTGTGCTGCCCTAATTTCCTTTGATCCCAAAATGTACAAAACCTTGGTCGCGACCAATGTAGAGGGAACGGCCAACATCGTAAACCTAAGCCTCAAGCATGGCGTAAAAAAACTTTGCCATGTAAGTTCCATAGCCGCCATAGGTTCTTCCAAAATGGACAAAGAAGTGACTGAGGACAATGAATGGAACAACACCAATGCTTCGGTATACGGAATTACCAAACACGATGCAGAGCTGGAGGTCTGGCGAGCCTCACAGGAAGGGCTAAAAGTAGTTATTGTGAACCCTGGTGTGGTGATTGGACCTGGATTTTGGAAATCTGGAAGTGGAAGTTTTTTCACCTATGCTGCCAAAGGCAAAACCAATTATATCCCTGGTGGTACCGGTTTTGTATCCATCAATGATGTGGTCAAGGCTATGCAAACCCTAATGGAATCCAATATCACTGGAGAGCGGTTCATCTTGGTCAGTGAAAATTTAACGTATGGGGAACTGTTCCATAAAATTGCTCCAAAATTGGGGGTATCATCCCCCACAAAAAAAGTATCCTTTTGGATGTTGGAACTTATGTGGCGTTTGGACGGACTGCGAAGCTCTTTATTGGGAAAAAGGCGGAGACTCACCAAAGCTATGGTCAAGGGGCTACGACACCAAGACATCTACAGCCATCAAAAATTGAAGAAAGTACTTGATTTTGACTTTGAGGACTTGGATACCGCAATTGATTTTTGTTGTTCCAAGTTTCCTGATTAGGGGTCTACAAGGCTGTCCTTTGCACTCCTAATGGAATCCCTCCGTTTTTCTTGGGCCCTTCTAATACTATCATTTCTTTTTTTGGTCATTCTATCCATCATGTTCTTGCGTTCATCAATTCTAGCTTCCACATCTTCATAGATGGATTGGTATTCCAAAGGAATTGAGGCATAATACAGGTCGCTCTCCACAAATTGCACACTATCTATTTGATACTTTTTGTAGATAAAATCCATGATCTCAATCCCATTTTCATCAAATGTTTTGCTAAAGGCTGATTTAGCGGCGTTCATAAGGGCCAAGTCATGCAGAATATCGGCCATTTTCTCCTTTGGAATAAGGTTTTCCGGTTTTTCCACCACCTTCTCGCCGCACGAAAGGATTAAGATTCCCATCAAGAACAAAACAAGCTTTCTCATGCCCTATCGGTTAAACGTGAGTCTTTTGGCGTTTTTCTTTTCGGAAAAAATCCCATGATCATAAGCCAAGTGCCCATTCACAAAGGTACGTGCCACTTCGGAACCAAAAGTAACCCCTTCAAAGGGAGACCAACCACATTTATAGAAAATATTGGCTTTTTTAACCTCGTTTTGTGAATTACGGGTCACCTGCACCAAATCGGCATAATAGCCTTCACGCACAAAGCCCCTCCTATCAATATCAAAGAGTTTTGCGGGGTTATGGCACATTTTTTCCACCAACTTCTCCAAACTGATCTTACCTTCTTGTTCCTTTTGTAGCATGGCCAACAAGGCGTGTTGCACCAATGGGCCTCCGGATGGGGCCTTGGTGTATGGGTTTTGTTTTTCTTCCAAGGTATGGGGGGCATGATCAGTGGCCACAACATCTATCCTATCATCCAAAAGAGCCTCCCAGAGTTTTTCCCGATCGTTTTTGGTCTTCACCGCAGGATTCCATTTGATCAAGGTGCCTTTTTCGGCATAGTCCTCATCAGAAAACCACAAATGGTGGATACAAACCTCCGCAGTGATCTTCTTTTCTTCGAGGGGAATGGCATTCGTGAACAAATCCGTTTCAATTCCTGTGGAAACATGAAAAACATGCAAACGGGCACCTGTCCGCTTTGCCAAGGCTATGGCTTTGGAAGACGATAGATAGCAGGCCTCGGCACTTCGAATTATAGGATGGAGCTCCACAGGGATATTGTCCCCATACATGTCTTGATATTTGGCCATATTGGCCCTAATGGTCCCCTCATCCTCGCAATGTGCCGAAATCACCATCTCCGTATTGCTGAAAATCTTTTCCAAAACCGCCTCATCGTCCACCAACATATTTCCCGTGGAAGATCCCAAAAACAGTTTCACTCCGGAACAAGCATTTTTATCCAGTCGTTTGAGTTCCTCCAAATTATCGTTGGTGCCCCCAAACAGAAACGAATAGTTGGCATAAGCGTCCGTGGAGGCAATGGCAAACTTCTCCTCCAATTTTTCGAGGGTAGTGGTCTGTGGATTGGTATTGGGCTGCTCCATAAAGGTGGTGATACCTCCTGCTATGGCCGCCCTGCTTTCCGTGGCAATGGTCCCCTTATGGGTAAGCCCGGGTTCCCTGAAATGCACTTGATCGTCTATGATGCCCGGCAACAATAGATCTCCGTTCAAATCCACGACTTGCGCATTGGCATCTGAAATGTCTGAATCGATTCGTGCAATGAAGTCCCCTTCCAACAGCAGATCGGTTTCAAAAATGTGGTTCTCATTGACCACCTTGGCATTCTTCAATAGTGTTTTTGACATTCCTAAAAGTTCTTTCTGAAAAAAAGGCTTCTAAATTTCATGGCAATGACCCCGAATATGGCTTCCCGGATGATGGCCGAGTTCATTTTTGATTTCCCGTTGACCCTATCGGTAAAAATGATGGACACTTCTTCTATCTTGAACTTTTGGAGGTAAGCCCTGTATTTCATTTCAATCTGAAAGGCATATCCTATAAACCTGACATTGTCCAACTTGATTTTTTCCAAAACTTCGCGTTTGTAACATATGAACCCTGCCGTAGGATCATGCACCTTCATCCCGGTAATGAATTTCACATAGAATGATGCCCCATAGGACAACAGAATCCTAAAAAGCGGCCAGTTGACCACATTCACCCCCTTTTTATATCGGGAACCCACGGCCACATCGGCTCCGTTAAGACAAGCACGATGAAGGCGGGACAAGTCTGCAGGACGGTGCGAAAAATCGGCATCCATCTCAAAAATATATTCATAATCCCGCTCCAAAGCCCATTTAAACCCATGGATATACGCCGTTCCCAGGCCCGATTTTTCCTTACGAACCTCCAAGAACAACCTATCGGGGTATTCTTCCTGCAAAGACCTGACCGCTTGGGCCGTACCATCGGGGGAATTATCGTCCACCACAAGAACATGGAAATCCTTCTTAAGGTCAAAAACCGTTTTTGCAATGGCCTCAATATTCTCAATCTCGTTGAAAGTGGGTATAATCACCAAGCCGTCCGCCATTCGATATCAATTAAAGCTCAAAAATACGGTTTTCTTGTTTGCCAAAACAACTTGTTCCACCCATGCCTAGATAGCCTGTTCACCAATATTTGTAACTTTGGCCATCAAAAATCCATTTAATGACCCAAAAGTTTCCTAAACTTTTTCTTGTACTACTGTCCATAGTTTTTGTCCTAAATCTTGTTCAAGGATATTTTACGGAACTTATTTATGATGAGGCCTACTATTGGTACTACGCCCAAAACCTGTCGTGGGGATATTTTGACCATCCGCCCATGGTGGCTTTTTTAATAAAGATGGGCAGTCTGTTTTTTGATGGGGAACTTGGAGTCCGTTTTATGAGCTGTATTCTATCGGTTGGCACATATATCTTGTTATGGTTACTGATTGACAATCCCAAAAAGAAGGATTATGTGGTTCACTTTTTTCTATTGGTGTTCTCCTTTACCTTGATGAACGCCTATGGCTTTTTGACCCTTCCGGATACCCCTCTTTTGTTTTTCACCGCTCTCTTCCTCTGGTTGTACAAACGTTTTCTGAAAGACCCTTCCATTTTGACCACGGTTCTTCTGGGTCTGGTCATGGCGGCCTTAATGTATAGCAAGTACCATGCGGTCTTGGTGATTCTGTTCGTATTCCTTTCCAATGTCAAGCTTATTTTTAATCCAAAAGCTTGGCTGGCCGTGGCTTTGGCATTGATCTGTTACACCCCGCATTTTGTCTGGTTGTATCAAAACGATTTTGTATCGATCACTTTTCATTTGTATGAGCGCCCCAATCAAGCCTATTCCTTTGAAGGGTTTACCTTAGGATATTTCTTAAATCTCATCGTTATTATTGGTCTGTTGTTTTATTGGGTTTACGCCTCCTTTTTTAAATTTAAGGCCACAGATACCTTTTCCAAGGCTTTGGTATACCTCGTCTACGGAATTGTAATTTTCTTTTTCATATCGAGCTTTAATAGGCGGGTACAGGCGCAATGGGCCATTGTCATTTCCATCCCTTTGGCGATCATTGCCTTTAATTACTTGATAGAAAATTCCAAAAGCAGAAAATGGATGTACAGAATAGGCTTGGCGAGTGTGGTTTTATTGCTTTATGCCAGGGCTTGGCTAGTGTACAAGCCCCTGTTTCCCATGCTATATGAGACCCATGCCAATGAAGGTTGGGTGGAGGAGCTCCATGCCAAGGCAGGAGATGCTCCCATTATCTTTGAAAATTCATACCGGCTTGCGCCCATATACCAGTTCAATACCAGGGTACCGGCCATTTCACTGAACAATTTCATGTATCGAAAGAACCAATATTCCATAGACGATTCCGAAGAAAAGGTAAGAGGAAAAAAAGTGGTCTATGTAAGTAAATACCGAAAAAGTGGTGACCTCCAATACAGGCAACCTGACAGTACGGTTTTTTATGGGGTATTCATGGAAAACTTCCAACCGTATCGAAAATTGGAGTGCATTGTTGAAAAGCCGGAAATAGGAATAGAGCACACCTTAAAAGTGTACAACCCTTATTCATTTGATATTCCCCTTGAAGAGTTAGAATATACCATTTCGTATTCCAACGCATACAAGCAGGTCAAGGAAATGCTCCCTTTAAAAGTGGGCAACCTATCCCCGGACCGTGCCATATTAAAAACAAAGGATACCGTTTTTTACACGTTTGAACTTCCTTTGCCAAAAACAATGGACAACCCGGTGTATTTTAGGATAGGCATATCAGAACATGGTTTGCCTCCCGGTTTAAATGGAAAACCCATAAAAATACAAGAATGATTCCCATTGAGAAGACCATAAATTCTTTGGATTGGATGACGATTGTACTATTCGTTGGTCTACTGATCCTTGCCTTGGGAAAGTACTTGTACCACAGCAAGTTTTTTAATTTTGTGATTTTACCGTTCAATGACAAATATGTGCTTTTGCATAACAAAAAAGGGCAACTCTTAAACTGGTTCCACATATTGCTTACCCTATTCCAATTGGTGAATCTTTCCTTGTTTGTGTTTATTGCTCTAAGCATCTTCAATGCCATGCCCGAAGGCAACCCACTGACAGTCTTCTTTGTGCTTATGGGTTTCTTGGCCTTGTTCCAATTGCTAAAATTCGCCGTCCAATTTC
The DNA here is from genome assembly GCF_009184425.1 of Flagellimonas olearia. Classification (GTDB taxonomy): domain Bacteria; phylum Bacteroidota; class Bacteroidia; order Flavobacteriales; family Flavobacteriaceae; genus Flagellimonas; species Flagellimonas olearia. The sequence goes on from NZ_WELG01000002.1 coordinate 303,963, forward strand.
TAAAGGCATATGCTTTTAACACACAAGAACTTGTATCAGGTTTGATTTTTAGCAAAACTTCCTATTTCAATTATGGAAGCCTTATATTGTGTGTGGCCAATACCATATTAATATATATTCTAAAAGACTCAAAAACCGTAGTTTATACCGCCATAGTCTTAATTCTTCTTATAAATGGCATAGGAATCGTAAAGCTGTTGAAGAACTATCAAAAAGCTGTGTTTCCGTATTTTGTCTATTTTATTTTGTACCTTTGCGCACTCGAAATTGCGCCCTTGGTGATAATTGGAAGCTATCTAAAAGATTGAAAAGCTTATGAAAGTAAAAACAATTTTGGTTTCCCAACCAGAACCCAAAATCGAAAACTCTCCTTACTCACGATTGATCGAGAAAGAAAAGGTTAAAGTAGACTTTAGGCCTTTTATCCATGTAGAGGGAGTTGAAGCCAAAAATGTACGGCAGCAAAAAATCGATCTGAACAATTTTACGGCAATCATCTTGACGAGTAGAAACTCTGTCGACCATTTTTTCAGGATTGCCGAGGAAATGCGTTTTAAGGTTCCTGACACCATGAAATATTTCTGTCAGTCAGAGGCCGTGGCCTACTATCTGCAGAAATATGTGGTCTATAGAAAGCGTAAGATCTACGTTGGCAAGCGTACCTTCAATGAATTGGTGCCGCTTATCAAAAAATACAAGGACGAAAAATTCCTTTTACCTTCCTCCGATGCCCTTAAGGCAGCAGTGCCCCAAGCTTTGGACGAGTTGGGCGTAGATTGGAAACGCGGCATTTTCTATAAGACCGTCATCAGTGACCTTTCAGACCTTAGAAACGTGTATTACGATGTTTTGGTTTTCTTTAGCCCATCTGGAATTGAATCCCTTCTGAAGAACTTCCCGGATTTTGAGCAGAACAACACCCGCATTGCCGTTTTTGGCAATAGCACTGTAAAAGCTGCTACCGATGCCGGCCTTCGAATTGACATTCAAGCTCCAACCCCGGAAACACCATCCATGACCATGGCGCTACAGAAATACATTACCAGCGTAAATAAGTAAGATTTTATTGGAACATATTATAAAAAAGCCCGGTATTGACCGGGCTTTTTGTTATCATTAGAATGCGTAGCGTTGGGGACCGCCCCTTCTAATCTCTTCGTTGGCATAGGCTTCAAACTTCTTGAAGTTCTCCCTAAACGCATTGCTCAATTTAAAGGCCGTTTTGTAGTACGCCTCATCATTATTCCAAGTAGCCCTTGGGCTCAACACCTTGGTGGGAACCCCTGGGCATTCCCTGGGTTGTGCCACACCAAATACCGAGTGGATATGGTATCTGTCATAGCAATAGAGGCCAAGTTCCCCGTTCAAGGCCGCATGGATCATGGCCCGGGTATATTTCAACTTCATTCGTGTACCTACTCCATAAGGTCCACCGGTCCACCCCGTATTGATCAACCATACGTCCACTCCGGATTCTTTCATTTTCTTGCTCAACATTTCGGCATATTTGGTAGGATGCAATGGCATAAACGGCGCACCAAAACATGCTGAAAAGGAAGGTTGGGGTTCAACCACCCCAGCTTCGGTACCGGCCACTTTTGCGGTATACCCTGATATAAAGTGATAGGCCGCTTGGGCAGGTGTCAACTTTGAAATTGGAGGCAACACCCCAAAGGCATCGGCGGTAAGGAAAAAGATATTCTTTACATTTTCCCCAATCGATGGCTCCTGTATATTGTCTATGTGATAAATGGGATAGCTTACCCTGGTATTCTGTGTTATTGAGGTGTTTGAGAAATCAACTACTCCAGCATCATCCATGATTACATTTTCCAAAATGGCCCCTTTTTTGATCGCTCCATAAATCTCGGGTTCACTCTCTTCGGAAAGGTCAATCACCTTGGCATAGCAACCTCCCTCAAAATTGAAAACGGTATTGGCCTCTGTCCATCCGTGTTCATCATCTCCAATAAGTTTTCTATGGGGGTCCGTGGACAAGGTAGTCTTTCCCGTACCCGAAAGCCCAAAGAAAATAGCCGTATCACCCTCTTCTCCAACATTTGCGGAACAGTGCATGGGTAGCGTGTTTTTATATACTGGAAGTATAAAATTCAGGGCAGAGAAAATACCCTTCTTGATTTCTCCCGTATATCCGGTTCCTCCTATCAGGGCAATCTTTCTGGTAAAGTTTAAAATGGCAAAGTTATGTTGACGGGTCCCGTCCACTTCAGGGTTGGCCATAAAACCGGGCGCATTGACCACGGTCCATTCCGGTTCAAAACCATCCAGCTCCTCATCTGTTGGCCGTAAGAACATATTATAGGCAAACATATTGGACCACGGGTACTCGTTAATGACCCTTAGGTTCATTTTATATGCCGGGTCCGCACAAGCATAGGAATCCCGTACAAACAACTCCTTTTCGTTAAGATATGCGATGACCTTATCATAGAGTTGGTCAAACTTTTCACTCTCAAAAGGGATGTTGATATTGCCCCACCACACCTTATCTTCGGCAATGGCATCTTTGACGATGAAACGGTCCTTGGGCGACCTTCCGGTAAATTCCCCAGTGTTTACGGCCAAAGCCCCAGAAGAGGCTTCTTTTCCCATGCCCATTTCCAAGGTAATATTGTGCAATTCCTCTGGGGAAAGTTGGTAATGGAAGTTTTTATGATCTATTCCATATGATTTAAGCGAAATCGTTTTCGAAGCTGATGTGGAAGCTTTCATTGGTTCGTTTTTTATATACTGCAAAACTAGAAAAATATAACTTTTAAACCTCTGTTTGTGGTTTATTTAAGCCTGTTTATGGGTTAAAATACGGTATCCTAAAAGAAACCATCCCAAAATCAGAAAAACACCTCCAATTGGTGTTAAAAATCCAATGACTTTAAAATCAAAGCTCGTAAGACTGTTCAGGGCCAAGGCATAAATGGAAAAAGAAAACAGCACAACACCCATCAGTACCATTGTGTAAATCACTTTTTTCCCTTTTTTGTCCAACCCTTGCCAAATCCCCAAAAAAAGCAGGAACAATGCATGGTACATTTGATACCTCACTCCGGTCTCGAACACCTCAATTGATTCAGAATCCACCAACTTTTCCAAGCCATGCGCTCCAAAGGCACCCAACACAATGGCCAATAAACCGAATAGGATTCCCGTTAATAGTATTGTTCTGTTCATAACTTTATTGACTAATTTTTTTAGAAATATAACAATTTGATACCTTAGTGTCCGTTTTAATCAAAAGTAATCAAAACCTATGGTCCGCACTATTTTAGTTGTGGGGGCAGGAAAATCAACCTCCTATCTATTAGACTATCTGCTTAAAAATTCGGATAGTGAAAACCTCCGTTTGGTCATTGGCGACCTACAACCCAAGAACATTCCAGAGCAATTTTCATCACACCCCAACTGCGATGTGATCACGTTGGATATTTTCAATGATGATGACCGCAAAAAAGCCGTATCGTCCGCATCGATTGTCATCTCAATGCTTCCGGCCAGTTTGCACATTAAGATCGCAGAAGATTGCATTCAGTTTAAAAAGCATTTGGTCACCGCATCGTATGTAAGCAAGGAAATGGAAGCCCTGAACGAGGAGGTGAAAAAGAACGGTCTCATTTTTATGAATGAGATTGGCCTTGACCCAGGAATTGACCATATGAGTGCCATGGAAGTGATCGATCGTATCCGCGCCGAAGGCGGAAAAATGTTGTTGTTCGAGTCGTTTACCGGCGGATTGGTGGCCCCTGAAAGCGATTCCAATCTATGGAACTATAAATTTACCTGGAATCCAAGAAACGTGGTCCTTGCCGGTCAAGGTGGAGTTGCCAAATTCATCCAAGAGGGCACCTATAAATACATCCCCTACCAAAAACTGTTTAGGAGAACCGAGTTTTTGGATGTGGAGGGTCATGGAAAGTTTGAGGCCTATGCCAACCGCGATTCCTTAAAATATAGAGAAGCCTATGGCCTCCAAGATGCCCTTACCCTTTTTAGGGGCACCATGCGCAGGGTAGGTTTTTCCAAAGCGTGGCAGATGTTTGTCGTTTTGGGGATGACGGACGACAGCTACACCATTGAAAACTCCGAAGGCATGTCCTACCGGGAGTTTATAAACCTTTTCTTGCCCTATTCCCCTACAGACTCGGTGGAATTGAAATTGCGGTACTACCTTAAGATAGATCAAGATGATATCCGTTGGGGTAAATTATTGGAGTTGAATCTCTTTGACGCTACCAAAAAAATCCCCTTGAAAAATGCTTCGCCTGCACAGATCCTTCAATATATCCTTGAGGATAGTTGGACCTTGAAAGAAGACGAAAAGGATATGATCGTGATGTACCACAAATTTGGCTACGAGTTAAACGGTATTAAAAAACAGATTGATGCCAACATGGTGGTCATTGGGGAAAATAGAACCTACACAGCCATGGCCAAAACCGTTGGCCTGCCAGTGGCCATTGCCACCTTGCAGATATTGAACAAAAAGATCACCACCCCAGGGGTTCAGATTCCCATTAGTATGGAAGTATACCAACCCATACTTGACGAACTCAAATCCTACGGAATGCATTTTAAGGAATACGAAGTGCCCTATTTGGGATACAATCCAGATTCGGTGGCCAGTTAGCCTTATGCATTTTTTCAATATCTTTAGCTTCAGTTTTAAATCTTTTCTGTGAAAAACCATAACAGTTCGGTTAAAATTGATGGCATAGACAAGAAAATCCTAAGGTTCTTGATGGAAGATGCCAGAAGGCCCATTTTGGAAATCGCCCGTAACATTGGTATTTCCGGAGCAGCCATTCACCAGAGATTGCGGAAATTGGAAAGTTCAGGTCTCTTGTCCGGTTCAAAATTCATCATCAACCCCAAGGTACTGGGGTATACCACCATGGCCTATATCGGTATCTTTTTGGACAAGGCCATGGCCAATCCGCAAGCTGTACGCGAACTTGAGAAAATCCCTGAAGTTCTGGAATGCCATTATACCACGGGAAACTGGTCCATCCTCATTAAAGTCCTATGCCGGGACAACGAACACCTGATGCAAGTGCTCAATAAAAAAATCCAACAAATCGAAGGGGTTTCAAGAACAGAAACCTTCATTTCCTTGGATCAGCAAATAGATCGACAAATTCAAATCTGATATTTGTATTCAATCTAAATAAACTTTACATTTGTGCCCATGAATGTAGTTTATCAATCTACATATTACACCTTATATCAATCCGTGAAGGAACGTTGCTTCTATGTGGATTTTGGCCAAAAATTGGTCCGAATGTCGCTTTGCCAATTGCTTTCCCTTCGACATAAGGTATTGTCCATCTCCATTGAAGATCATTTTGACGGGGATTTGAACAAACATGGCTTTGAGGTATTGATGCTTTGCAACAAAGAACACCTCTTGGTCCTGAACACCTTGGAAATCCTGGACCTTAAACACATGGTTGAACAAGGTTTTGTGGCCATGGGGCTTTCCGAAGAACGTGAAGCCGTCACCGTTTAGACCCCTTTCTTCCATCTATTTTTATTCAATCTAAAACTGCCTTAAAACAAGGAAGTTACTTCCAAAACGGAATCAAATTCCTTATTTTTGATATACTAACACGATAAACCCTGTATACATGAAAGATATAGCAAGACAAAGTATGAGCATTAAAGTGGAATCCATGGATCTGCTCAACGGACAGATAAAAATGGAAGCCCATGCTTCTGCCACCTATTTGGCCATGGCGTCTTGGTGCGAGCAGAACGGGTTTTTTACCAGTGCCAAATTCTTCTATAAGCAAGCCGAAGAAGAACGCGGCCATATGATGAAGATTTTTGAATTTTTGATCGATACTGGGGGAAATCCCTTATCTCCAGAAATTACCGGTATCAACCATGACTACTCATCCATTGTTGATGTGTTCGAGAGCACTTTGGAACATGAGGTGGCCGTTACCAAATCCATTCACAATATTGTGAAAAAAGCACGTGAACTGGGTGATATTGCCACAGAACGTTTCTTGGATTGGTTTGTATTGGAACAGGTTGAGGAAGAGAACACCATCCGGGACATTCTGGATATGATCGAAGTGACCGGAACAGAGGGTGTTGGTCTTCAAATGATCGACAATCAAGTGGGCAACTGGATAGAATAAATTATCCATATCCTATAAAACATAACGGGGCCGATGGCCCCGTTTTTAGTTTGTATAATCTTATTTATGCTGCTTCATAATGAATTTGGGTCATCGGTTTTGAAACTCTCGGTCCACCTGTTCCTGGCCCATGGACCCATGGGCTGCAATAGCTCAAACAATTCTTCCCCGTACTCTGTTAAGGCATAACCCTCCATAGTTCTCTTGATCAAGTTACAATCCCTTAATTCCTTGATCCGGGTATTGAGTGTATTGGGAGAAATGGATTCGCAATAATCCTGTAACCCCCTAAACGTGCTAGGCCCATTGTACAGGTGCCAAATGATTCCCATGGCCCAACTCCTTCCCAATAGATCCAATAAAGCCATGATGGGTTGTCCTGTTTTTGACCCACGAACAGGCAGCCCAGGCCTAGGTATTTTCATATTGCTATTATTTTAATAGCAAAGCTACTAAAAATATAGCAAACATAATTTACTCCCGCAACAGGGCACAAAAAAACCTGCTCAATCCTAGTTGAACAGGTTTGTAAATATTGTAGATCTTGATTCTTAGTCCCTACTGCCAAACACCTGTACTGCCCAGTAGAGCAAGGAAGCCAAAGCACCCAATGCTGCTACGAGATAGGTTCTGGCCGCCCATTTTAAAGCGTCTTCGGCCCCGGCATATTCTTGTTGGCTTACCATGTTCTTCTGCTTCAACCACACCAAGGCCCGTTTGCTGGCATCGTACTCCACCGGAAGGGTAACAAAGCTGAACAAGGTAGCCATTCCCATCATGACCAAACCGGCCACTGCAATATAAAAACCTATTCCGCCTGCCACACCTGTTGCCGCCATCAAGGCTATACCTCCAAATACGACCCAAGTGGACATTCCCGAGGTTACACTCACCACTGGAACCAATTTGGACCGCATGGTCAACCATTCATACGCTTGGGCGTGTTGCACCGCGTGCCCACATTCATGGGCCGCCACCGCAGCTGCGGCTGCATTACGTTGACTGTATACGCCTTCACTAAGGTTAACGGTCTTGTTTTTTGGGTTGTAGTGGTCGGTAAGCATTCCGGGAGTAGAAATAACTTTCACGTCCCGAATACCATGGTCATCCAGCATTTTTTGGGCAATCTCTGCACCACTCATACCATTTCTTAGATGTACCTGGGAGTATTTCTTGAACTTACTTTTAAGTTTATTGCTCACCAACCAGCTGACCAGTGCAATCCCACCAATCAATATATAATATGTCATCATAATTATTCGATTTTTGCTCTTATAAATATACCATATTACAACAAAAACCCCGCCAAGCTTTGACGGGGTCTTTCTACTGACAAAATGTATGCTTTTACGCCACGGCAGATTCCCAATGAAACGTCTTAATGATTTCTTCGTATACCACTTCCCCTTCAACAATATTCAATCCTTTGGCCAAGGTCTTGTCCAAATTGCAGGCACTTCGCCAGCCCATATTGGCCAATTTAAGCACATAGGGCAAGGTAACGTTGGTCAAGGCCACCGTTGAGGTGTACGGCACGGCTCCAGGCATATTGGCTACACAGTAATGGACCACATCATCAATAATATATGTGGGGTTGCCATGGGTAGTGGGTTTGGTGGTTTCCACACACCCTCCTTGGTCCACGGCCACATCAACGATAACCGTTCCAGGACGCATTTCCTTCAACATATCCCTTGTGATCAGATTGGGCGCCTTGGCTCCCTTCAACAACACCCCTCCTATAATAAGATCATGGGATTGTATATGTTTTCTGATATTGAACTCATTGGAAAACTCCGTGACCACATGACTGGGCATGATATCATTTACATAGCGAAGCCGTTTCATATTGACATCCAGAATGGTAACATGTGCGCCAAGCCCAGCTGCCATTTTTGCAGCCTGAATGCCTACAGTGCCCGCCCCTAGAATCAAGACACGACCGGGGGCTACCCCGGGAACACCTCCTAAAAGCACTCCACGACCTTTCACTGGTTTTTCCAAATATTTAGCCCCTTGCTGAATGGCCATCCTTCCCGCCACTTCAGACATTGGGGTCAACAAAGGCAGGGTGCCCTCCTCATCCTCCACAGTTTCATAGGCAATGCACACACCCTTGCTTTTGATCATGGCTTGGGTCAATGCCTCGCTCGAAGCAAAATGAAAGTAGGTAAAAACAATCTGCCCTTCCTGGATCAAATCGTACTCCTTGGCAATGGGTTCCTTGACCTTCACGATCATATCGCTCTTGGCATACACCTGCTCAATGGTATCCAAAATAGTGGCTCCGGCCTGTTGGTAATCTTTATCAAAAAACCCACTGCCCTCACCTGCACCCGATTGCACATAAACGGTATGGTAGTTCTTCACCAATTCAAAAACCCCAGCTGGCGTCATGCCAACCCGGCCTTCACTGCTTTTGATTTCTTTAGGCACCCCTACAATCATTTTGTTGTGTTTTATGGTTACTATACCCAAAGTTGTTATAAAAACCGGAATCAACGAAATGAAATCGATAAAATGTAGGGGTTGTCAGTTAAATTTTATATAAAAACCATGTTATACCCTACTTTTTTAGGGGGTAAATAATAATTATTATACAAAATGACATGTTATACCCATCAAAAATAGGGGTTACTTGTGCTTTAGTTTTAAAAACAGCATCACTATGACCAGTAGTCCTGTTAAACCATTGGCCAATATGATGGCCAGACTCCCATGCACGTAACCGTAATACAGCCACAGCATGGTTCCAATGAAGAAAGCCAAATACATGGTAAGGGAAATATCCCGTGTGGACTTATGCCGCCAGGCCTTATATACTTGCGGGATAAAGGCACTGGTGGTAAGGGTGGCCGCAACAAGGCCAATGATCTCAATAGTGTCCATGGTAGGTTATTTACCCTAAATGTAGGGCTTTACTGTTTTGAAAAACAAAAATAGTCCGCCTTAAAAGCACTATTCCATCATCTGGAATAGATGCCCTTTTACCCAACGATATTCACAATCTTACCGGGCACCACAATGACTTTTTTGGGAGTACGCCCCTGCAACTGTTCCTGGGTTTTTTCGTGGGCCAAGACTGCAGCCTCTATCTCTTCTTTGCCCATATCCAAAGGCAATTCCAATTTGAAACGCATTTTTCCATTGAATGAAATAGGATACTCCTTGCTGCTCTCCACTAGATATTTCTGCTCAAACTTTGGGAAAGGCGCTTCGGCAATGGACTCGGCATGTCCCAGTCGCTCCCAAAGCTCCTCGGCAATATGGGGTGCGTAGGGCGACACCAAAATGGCCAACTGTTCAAAAATAGCCTTGCTGGTACATTTTTGAGCGGTAAGTTCGTTTACGCAAATCATAAAGGTGGACACGGAAGTATTGAACGAGAAGTTCTCGATATCCTCCTCCACTTTCTTGATGGTCTTGTGCAGCGTTTTCAGATTATCCGCCGTGGGTTCTTTATCCTCAATGACCTCAAAAAGACGCCATAGTTTTTTAAGGAAGGAATGTACTCCCGTAATTCCTGCAGTGTTCCAAGGTTTGGATTGCTCCAAGGGCCCCAAGAACATTTCATACAGACGTAGTGAATCTGCTCCATATTCCTCACAAATGGCATCGGGGTTGACGACATTGTACTTGGACTTGGACATTTTTTCCACCTCGCGACCTACAATATATTTTCCATCTTCCAAGATGAACTCGGCATCCCCGTATTCCGGTTGCCATTTTTTAAAGGCTTCCACATCCAACTCATCGGATGCATTTACTAAAGAAACATCGGCGTGAATCGGAATAACATTTTTACCCTCATTCAAACCTTTTGAATACACTTTATTGGAATCCAAATCTTTATAGATAAAAGCACTAGTTCCCGTGATCATACCTTGATTAATCAATTTTTGGGCATACTCGTCCTTGGGCACATAACCTCGATCAAACATAAACTTCTGCCAAAAACGGGAATATAACAGGTGGCCTGTGGCATGTTCACTACCGCCAATATAGAGATCCACATCCTGCCAATATCCAATGGCCTCTGGAGAAAAGATGGCCTCATCATTGCGCGGGTCCATATATCGATTAAAGTATTGGGAACTCCCTGCCCAACCCGGCATGGTGTTCAATTCCAATGGAAAAACGGTTTTATGATCAATCAAATCATTTGAGACCACTTCACTTTTTTCAACATTCCAAGCCCAAGTGGTGGCATTGCCCAAGGGCGGTTCGCCGGTTTCGGTGGGAAGGTATTTCTCCACTTCGGGGAGTTCCAATGGCAAGTGTTCCAAGGCAATCATCTGGGGCATACCATCCACATAATACACCGGGAAGGGTTCTCCCCAATAGCGTTGCCTGCTGAACACGGCATCACGAAGGCGATAGTTGATCTTACCCACTCCATGTTCAATTTTTTCCAACTCGGCAATCACCTTTTTGGTGGCCTCTTTATAGGAAAGCCCATTCAAAAAGTCGGAATTAGCTATGATGGTGGTCGCCTTATCGGCAAAAGCCTCTTCGGAAATATCCACCCCTTCAAAAATGTTGGGGATGGCTATATTATAATGTTTGGCAAAATCATAATCCCGTTGGTCACCACAAGGCACAGCCATTACTGCCCCAGTTCCATAACTGGCCAAAACGTAATCGCCAATCCAAACAGGAACAGGCTCCTTGGTGAACGGATGCTCTGCATACGCACCGGTAAACACCCCTGAAATGGTTTTTACATCGGCCATACGATCCCGCTCGGAACGCTTTGCCGTGGCCTCCACATAGGCTTCCACCTCGGCTTTTTGTTCCAGGGTAGTGATTTTCCCCACCAGATCATGCTCAGGGGCCAAAGTCATAAAACTTACCCCAAAAATGGTATCGGGGCGGGTGGTGAAGACCTCAATCGTGTCCGGCTTCTCGACTGCGCTCGAAGTGACACCTTCATTTGGAATGACATTGAAAGTCACCGAAGCGCCTTCGGAACGACCAATCCAATTGGTCTGGGAATCTTTTAGGGGCTGTGGCCAATCAATCTTGTTCAATCCATCGAGCAAGCGTTGGGCATAAGCCGTGATACGCATGCTCCATTGTGTCATTTTTTTTCGGATGACGGGATGACCTCCACGCTCGGATACGCCGTTTACGATTTCATCATTGGCCAAAACCGTTCCCAAAGCCGGACACCAGTTCACTTCGGTATCGGCCAAATAGGTCAGTCTGTATTTTAAAAGAATCCCTTGTTTCTCCTTCTCTGAAAATGCGTTCCATTCCGCTGCACCAAAATTGGGTGTATCCTCATCACAAACGGCTTCCACCGTTGTATTTCCTTCCTTTTCAAAAAGGGAGACCAAAGTCTCAATGGCTTCAGCTTTATCGGAACTTTTATTGTACCACGAGTTGAACAATTGGATAAAGATCCATTGTGTCCATTTGTAATATCCGGGATTGGAAGTGCGCACTTCCCTGCTCCAATCGAACGAAAAGCCCAACCTGTCCAACTGCTCGCGATACCTATTGATATTATTTTCGGTAGTGATTGCAGGATGCTGTCCGGTTTGAATGGCGTACTGCTCCGCAGGCAATCCAAAGGAATCGTACCCCATGGGGTGCAACACATTGAACCCTTTATGTCTTTTATAACGGGAATAGATGTCCGTGGCAATGTACCCCAGCGGGTGGCCAACATGCAATCCTGCCCCAGAAGGGTAGGGGAACATGGACAAGGCATAAAATTTGGGCTTGTCGGAATCGTTGATTGCCTTAAAGGTTTCATTTTCTGCCCAGTACTTCTGCCATTTGGCTTCAATGTCACGGAAATCGTAGTTCATCATACTTTTTTATGTTCACTTTGTCACATCGAGCCCTTCACCTTTGCTCAGGATAAACTCCGTTAGATGCCCCAAGTATAAGGGAAGAGATTTCTCGCCAAGATTACATCCAGCCTCGAAATGACAAAAAACTGTATCTCTTTTCGAGTTGCAAAAATAGGTTTAATCCCCTAAATACAATTTACTTTTCTATTTTTACGTACTGATTCCACTCTATGAGCCAATATATTGAACGATATCAGCGAAGAAAGTTGATTTCCTCCTACTTCTCCGTGGTTTTGAGCATCGCATTGGTGCTTTTCCTCTTGGGCGTTTTGGGACTTTTGGTCCTGAATACCAAAAAACTGGCAGACCACTTTAAGGAGCAAATCACCATTTCGGTCTTTTTGAAGGACAATGCCAAACCGGTAGAGATTGACCAATTGCAAAAAAGCCTTGCCTTGGCCGAATATACCAAATCTGCCGAGTACATTTCCAAAGAGGATGCTGCAGAGCAGTATAGTGAAGACATTGGAGAGAATTTCGTGGAGTTTTTGGGCTACAATCCACTAAAAAATTCCATTGACGTGCATTTAAAGGCCGATTTTGTCTCTCCCGAGCAAATCGCGGAAATTGCCGATGATCTTGCCACAAAAACCTACGTGGACGAAGTAAGCTATGACAAGCCGTTGATCTCCCTGCTTAACGACAACGCCCGAAAGATAAGTTTATGGATATTGGTGGCCAGTGCCATTTTTACCGTCATAGCCGTGCTGCTCATCAATAGTTCCATCCGACTTTCCATCTATTCCAAACGGTTTATCATCAAGACTATGCAGATGGTAGGTGCCACCAAGACCTTTATCAGGAGACCGTTTATCTGGGCCAATATCAAGCTGGGTATGATAGGCGCAGCCGTGGCGTTGGCTTCCCTAAGTATACTCATCTATTACATCAACAAAAATTTTCCCGAATTGAACCTGCTACAGGATTATTTGGTATTGATCTTTTTGTTCGTCGGGGTCTTTGGACTTGGGGTTGTCATTTCATGGGCAAGCACCCATTTTGCCACCCAACGTTTTTTAAATCTAAGGACAGACGATCTTTACTATTAGATTCTAGATATTGGACCGCTACGCTGATAGATTTGGGACTCATAACTTCCCATATTGTTGGTTCAGAAAATATTCTGGGAAACTTTTCCTTAAATTTGCTGCATGAGCAAGAAAAACAAGAATGTTCAAAAACCCACCAAGGAGTTTATTTTTCAAAAAAAGAACTACCTGTTCCTCTTCATAGGACTGGCTTTTATTGCCTTGGGTTTTATTTTGATGGCTGGGGGTGGCAGTGATGACCCCGAGGTCTTCAATCCAGATATCTACAGTTTTAGGAGAATTCGTTTGGCACCCACTTTGGTACTGATCGGCTTGGGCATACAGATTTATGCCATTTTGTTGAACCCTAACAAAAACAAAGAATAATTGGAGCTTATTGATGCTATTATCCTTGGAATCATCCAAGGGTTGACCGAATTTTTACCTGTATCGTCCAGCGGACATTTGGAATTGGGGAAAGCCATTTTGGGCGCACATGCCCTTCCCGAGGAAAGCTTACTCTTCACGGTAATCTTACATTTTGCCACCGCACTGAGCACTCTGGTCGTATTTAGAAAGGACGTTTTTGAGATTTTAAAAGGCCTTTTCCAGTTCAAATGGAACGAAGAGACCCAGTTTTCACTCAAGATTGTCATTTCCATGATTCCCGCCGCTTTGGTCGGGCTTTTTCTGAATGATTTTATTGAAGTGTTTTTTGACGGCGCCATCATCATAGTGGGCATTATGCTCATCATTACTGCAGTGCTACTCTATTTGGCCGATTTGGCCAAGACTACGGACAAGGGGGTTTCGTTCAGAAGTGCGTTTGTCATTGGAATGGCACAGGCCGTGGCCATATTACCAGGGATTTCCAGAAGTGGGGCCACCATTTCGGCAGCTGTTCTTTTAGGGGTGGACAAGGCCAAATCGGCCCGTTTTTCATTCTTGATGGTCGTTCCCCTGATTTTGGGGAAAGTGGCCAAAGACCTCATGGGAGGTGAAATCAATTTTCATGGTGATCAAGCCGTGGCCATGGGTGCTGGGTTTATTGCGGCCTTCATTGCCGGTCTTGCTGCCTGTACTTGGATGATCAAACTCGTGCGCCAGAGCAAGCTTACCTATTTTGCCATATATTGTCTTATTGTGGGACTTATCGCCGTTGCCTGGAGCATTTGGGGATAGATTGTTACCTTTATCCAAATCCCGAAACCTTTGAAAACCAAGGAAGATTTTTTAAACGGTCAAATTCTTTTGATCGACAAACCTTTGGAATGGAGTTCCTTTCAGGCGGTGAATGCCTTAAAGTGGGCCATCCGAAAAAAATTCGACCTTAAGAAAATAAAGATAGGCCACGCCGGCACCTTAGACCCATTGGCCACTGGGCTTTTGATTATCTGCACGGGAAAGTTCACCAAAAAAATTCCGGAGTTACAAGGACAGATCAAGGAATATACCGGAACCTTCACGCTTGGGGCTACCACCCCTTCCTACGATTTGGAGACCGAAGTAAACCAAACCTACCCTACGGAGCACCTTTCGGAAGCCTCCATAAAAGAGGCCACCAAGGAATTTTTAGGGGAGATTGAGCAAGTGCCTCCAGTATTCTCTGCCCTGAAAAAAGATGGCAAGAGACTCTACGAACTGGCCCGTGAGGGAAAGGAAGTGGAAATCAAATCAAGGAAAATTACGATTACAGCGTTCGAAATCACCCGAATTCAACTGCCCGAGGTGGATTTTAGGGTAGTGTGCAGCAAAGGGACCTATATCCGTTCCTTGGCCTATGATTTTGGCAAGGCCCTGAATTCCGGAGCCCATTTATCAGCCTTGAGAAGAACCAAAATAGGGGATTTCAACGTAAATAATGCCACAACCCCCTTGGTCTTCAAGGAAAATCTGTAGCAAAAATGGCTCTGTGGCCATCACTGCAATAGGTTTATGAAGGCTATTGGGTAAAATAATTTTAAAAAAAAGCGGTTATACTAGAACCATGAACTTGAACAGAAGCCAGTTATCCCTTATCATAACCTTCTTCTCCATGGCCTTGGTGGTTTTGTTGTTGTTCAACATTCACTTAGGGAGCATGCAAGAAGACGAATATGTCATTGAGATGAGTTTGGCCGATGAGGATATCGAGGAATTGCTGAAAGAGGAGGAAGAGCGAATGGAGGAATTGGCCAACAACGACCCCATTAAAAGCCATATGGCCTTCAACCAAACCGCAAAGCCCACCATTGGAAACCCCGAGCCTTTAAAAACACTGGAAGAACTTTTGGAAGAACGTGCCATGAGCAGCGAGGAGGGAGAATTTTCCGGAAACGACGCCGATTTCGCCAATCAACTGAAAGAACTGGCCGCCAAACGGGACGAGAAAAAACAAAAACTAGGGGAGCGGGACGCCCAAAAAGAAGAATTTACCAATTACTTAAAAGATAGACGTACTTCCATTTCCTTTTCCTTGGTGGACAGAAACGCCTATTATCTTCCCCCTCCCATTTACACCTGCATTGAAGGAGGCAAGGTGGTCATCAACATTAAAGTGGATGGTAACGGGTATGTTACCGAGGCCGATTTTAATGATAAAAGCTCGGGCACCAGCAACGGGTGCTTGGTGGACAATGCCATCGCATATGCCCTAAAGGCACGTTTCAGTCCAGATTCCAAAGCCTCGCAAATAGGCACTATTACCTATCTATTCCAAAGGAAGTAGTCCCACCAAGTCATTTAAAATATCTTCTCCCTTGTTTTTATTGTACCAAACCTGAAGGTCCTGTTTGAACGCTGGGGTAAATGTTCCATGCGTTGCTTTAAAATCATTTGCCATTTGTGTGGCAATGCTGGGTCTTGGTCCCCATTCCGCTATAATTTCATTCAAATCCGCATCAAATACCACCAATTTGGGTATGGAACGACTGCCATTGGTCAAGAAGGCATCCATAAGCTCGGGATTTTCATCCCTAAGCAAAACTTTGAACTCCATATTTGGATTCGTTTCGGCAATCTTGTTCATTATGGGCATACTGTGCGCAGCATCCCCACACCAGCTTTCGGTCAAAACCAAAAACTTCAATCTAGAGGGAATATTGGAGACCTTTTGCGCTACGGTTTCAGGTAGTCTGAAGGTCTTGTCCCATCGCTTCATTCGGCGGTCGTTGAGCTGGGTATATTCAATGTTCGCTTCGGATTGGGGCAAACCAGTGGTTTGTTTGGTGTCCACCAAGTGATGGACCAAATCCCGATACTTTTCATAATCCATTCCCATTGAAATCCCTTGTCTCACCAAGGTGACCTTATCCTCTTCAATCTTTTTTTCCAATAGTTCCATCTCAAATACTTTTTACAAAAGTACGCTCCACAATCTGGGCGTTTTCTGATTTTTGTCATTGGTTGTATCCCATGTCAAAACCTTACACGTATTCCCTTATCAACTTAATTATTGAATCCTGCTGTTTTCGTTACCAGATGTTTCGCGGGTTCTTTACCTTTATCCAAAACTTTCCACCATGGACAAACATCGATGCGGTTGGTGCTTGGGCGACCCTTTGTATGAAGCCTACCACGATCAGGAATGGGGCGTTCCCGTAAAGGATGACGCCACTCTTTTTGAATTTTTGATATTGGAGACCTTCCAAGCCGGCCTAAGTTGGATTACCGTATTGCGAAAGCGGGACAATTTTAGGGAAGCTTTTGATCATTTTGATTACAAAAAGATTGCCAAGTATGGTCAGGATAAAATCGATGAGCTTTTGGATAATCCAGGTATTATTCGAAACAAATTGAAAGTGCATGCCACTGTTTCCAACGCAAAAGCATTTATGGATATCCAAAAAGAATTTGGAAGCTTTAGCGCCTACATTTGGGGGTTTGTGGATGGTAAGCCTGTTAAAAACAGCTTGGAAAATTATAAAATGGCACCAGCTACCACACCTTTATCGGACACCATCAGTAAAGATTTAAAAAAACGAGGGTTCAAGTTTGTGGGCAGCACGGTGATTTATGCCCATATGCAGGCCACAGGCATGGTGAACGATCATGAAACCGCTTGTTTTAGGTATCATGAAGTATAGTCCGATCATATTGTTTTTTTTGTGCCTTTCCCATTTGGGTTGGGGACAGCAGAGCAAATACGAACAGGAATATAGGATAACGCAAGAACTATTTCCCCAGAAGGCCTATGCACTTCTGTCAGAATATTTGGATCGAGCAAAACGGATACGTTTCTACAGGGAAATAGACAGTACCAAGGAAAGTTATGAGGCCAAATTCAAAAAGGGCAGACTGAGGTACAGTGTTGAGTTTGACATTGACGGCACTTTGGAAGATGTAGAGTTTATCATCAAAAAAGATGATGTGCCAGAAGAAACATGGCATAATATCCTAAGTTATCTTGATACGCATTTTCCAAAATTTCGACTTAGAAAAATTCAACAGCAACATCCCTTGGTCCATCAGGATCCCAAAAAGACCCTTCATGATGCTTTTCAAAATTTAATCCTGCCCCACGTTAATTACGAACTGGTTTTTTCCGCTAAAAAAGAAAACCGTTTTCAAACCTATGAGGCCTTGTTCAATTCAGAGGGCAAATTGGTCAAACTCCAAAAATCATTTCCCCCAAGTTATGACCATATCCAGTACTAAGTGGCTTTCCCTATTCTTTTTCTTTGGATTGGCAGTGGTGAGTGCCCAAGATAACCTTACAGGATATTGGCAGCCCCAGTTTGCCATAGATTATGATGTAACCCCACTCTACTCCCATAATTTTTCCGTGATCAACAGAAATTATGTGGTGCAGGAGGGTGAGTCCAAAATCAAAACCCGTCACTTGGATGTGGTCCATTTTTCCAAAATAAATGTGCAAAACAACCAGAGTATTGCATTGGGTATCTTATACAGGTTCAGGGAAGCTTTTGAGGATTCTGAAAATGAACTGCGCCTCACCCAGCAATTCAATCTTACTTCAAAACCCTATGTGGTTCGTTTTGGACACCGGATACGTTCGGAACAGCGCATAACAAAATCTGCCACCGTGCATCGATTTCGATACAGATTTGCCGTTGATTTTCCCTTGAAGGGTGAAAAGCTGGATATAGGGGAACCTTATTTTGTGGGAACGCTTGAAAATTTATTGAGTGTCGCTAGAAGTGCCTCTCCCCAGTACGACACCCGACTTACCGGTTTTATAGGGTGGCAATTGGATGCGAATCTAAAGCTTCAATTTGGTGTGGAATACCGATTGGAAGAGTATACCTCGGGCTTGCCTCAAAATGTGGTCTTTTTACTAACCACTGCCCAGCTGTCCCTTTAAGATTTCCACAAATTGTTTTCTGGGAATCAATTCCGCGCCCAAACTTTCCAGATGGTCGGTATGGACTTGGCAATCAATGAGATGATAATTTTTTTCCTGAAGCTCTTGCGCCATTTTCACAAAGGCAAACTTGGAGGTGTTTGGTTTTAAGCTGAACATGCTTTCACCACAGAACACATGCCCTAAATCCAGACCATACAGTCCACCTACAAGAACACCGTCTTCCCATACCTCATAGGATTTGGCCCATCCCTTTTTATGTAAATCGATATAAGCCGATTTCATTTTGGGAGTAATCCACGTACCCTCCTGACCTTTTCTCTCCATATTGGCACAGTACTCCAACACCTCTGAAAAACAAGTATTCTGGGTCAATTGCAACTTCCCATCCCGTAACACCTTGCGCATACTTTTGGATACTTTGATTTTATTGGGAAAAAGGACCATACGTGGATCTGGGCTCCACCATAGAATAAGGGCATCATCATTGAACCATGGGAAAATTCCGCTTTTATAGGCAAGCAGCAATCGTTCCATGGACAGGTCACCGCCCACGGCCAAAAGCCCATCTTCGTTTGCCATATGCACAGGAGGGAACTCCAAACGGTCTCCCAGAAATGCCAGGGGAAAGTTGTTTCCGTTATTTTCCAAAGCGCTCTTTTTACTAAGATACGCAATAGGTTAAAAAATAAGAAGTCCGGCTATATAGATAAGACTACCAATTACCATGAACAATAAGGTATAGGGTAGTATTTCCTTGGCTTTGAGTTTGGTGATCCCCAGTAGAGGCAAAGCCCAAAAAGGTTGTAACATATTGGTTACTTGATCTCCATAGGCCAAGGCCATGATCACTTTTGGCAACGGAACATTCAATTGTATGGCAGACTGAAGCACCAAAGGTCCTTGAATGGCCCATTGCCCCCCTCCACTGGGCACAAAAATATTGACCAATCCGGCACTGAAAAATGTAAAAATGGGCAAGGTAGTGGTGGTACTTATAGAAGCAAAAAAGTTGGAAACCTCATTGATCATACCACTTCCAGCCATAATCCCCATAATCCCAAAATAGAGTGGAAATTGAATCAGAATACCTGCGGTATCCCCAATAGCCTCCTCTACTGCCATTAAAAAACGCTTAAAGCTCCCGTGTAGCAGAATGGCCAACCCCAACATAAAAAAATTGAGCATATTGGGTGTAAGGTTCAATGTTTTGAGGGCGGGGAGGTACTGGACAAAAAAGGCTGCCAAAACCAATATCCCAAACAGAATGGAAACCCAAGGGGAATGATCCAATCTCTCGGCGCCTTCGCTATTTTCTCGCTCCAGTGACGCAAATTCATATCGTTTCAGGTCTAGTGGAGTAGGTTCCGTTCTTTTGCTCAAGTAATAGGCTAAAATCACTATACATAAGGTCACCAATACAAATACAATCAAGTTCCAATAACTGAAAATGGTGTAGGCTGTGGATAGCGTCTCCGGCAGTGTTTGCAGGATTTTGGCATCGGCCACTCCTTCCAACAGGCCTTTGAGGTGTCCGGCTTCGGCTACTTTAAGGGGAGCGGAACCACTGATTCCTCCATGCCACACCATCAAACCGGAATACCCACACGCCCCGATTAATGGATAATTGATAGCTATGTTCTTTAATTGGGCATATTCCCCTACTTTTCGGGCCAAAATGGCACCAAAAATCAATCCCAACCCCCAATTGAAAAAAGAAACCAACAACGTGGGCAAGACCACCAATACTGCAGCACTTGATGGATTGGTCACCCATCCCGTTATCCGCAGGATCAATTGTTCCATGGGCTTGCTCAGGACCAAAACATGGCCCAACACCAGAATAAGCATCATCTGGTAAGCAAACACCAACAGCGCATTGTTCCAAATGCCATTTTCCCAGTACGATAGGATGGCAAAAAAATGGTTTTCCCCTGTAGTGTTCTCCGTGAAGACCAAAGCCAGCCCCATGGTCAGGAGGGTAAGCAAAACCGCAATGGTAAAAGGGGAGGGAAAGTACCTCCTAAAAATATGTTCTATGACCTTGGTAAGGCCCAAATTGGATTAGAATGGAAGGTCGTCGTGGTCCTCCTCATTGAGGTCATCAGCAGGTTCAAAGGCTTCCATGGGTGGAACCGGGGGCATATTGTCCCCTTGGGCCTCAGACTGTAGGTTTTCTATCCTCCATCCTTGTATGGAGTTAAAGTATTTGGTTTCCCCTTGAGGGTTTGTCCATTCACGACCGCGAAGGTTAATACTCACTTTCACCGGCTGTCCTACGGAATAGTTGTTCAGCAAATCGCACTTATCCTGTATAAACTCCACCAAAATATGTTGGGGATATTGTTCTTCCGTGGTAATGACCATTTCCCTTTTTCGGAACCCATTGTTCCCAAAAGTCTTGGTCTCTTCGATCATTTTGATTCTTCCCTGAACTTCCATGTATGTTAATTTTCAATGAAATTCAAATGTACATAAAATGAAACCCATAAGAAACCCGTTATTTCAACTAACTATCAACATATTTTTTCATTTCCGCTATCTTTAATCACAATTCAGCCTAAAAATGAACTTCAATCCCAAACGGAAAGCTTCCAACATTACTTTGCTGATATCGGCATTCGTGATTGTGAGCCTTATCCTTTGGAACACCAATAGTTTCTTTAAAAAGTTCAAGGAGGAAGAGCGATTGAAAATGGAGATATGGGCCACGGCCCAGTTGGAACTCATCCAATCTTCCGTAGATCAGGAACTGGGTAACCTGACCCTTAAGGTCATGGGCAACAACACCTCTACCCCCATGATATTGGTCAATGAGGAGGGCTCGTTCAAAACACACAACATTCCAAAGGAAAGGGTCATGGACAGTGTGTATATCCAAAAAAAAATCAGACAGTTTGAAAGTGAAAATGAGCCCATCCAAATCATTCAGGATGGGGAGCTTTTGGAGACGCTCTACTACGGGAATTCCGAAGTCCTGAACAAACTCAAATATTATCCCCTGGCCCTGTTGTTGATCATTTTCCTGTTTGGTGCCGTGATCTTCTTTTTCTTTAGGACCAATAAAGCCTCGGAACAGAACAAGCTCTGGGCCGGGATGGCCAAGGAAACGGCACACCAGATAGGCACACCACTCACGTCCCTTTTGGGTTGGAACGAACTGTTGAAATCAGAGGACATAAACCCGGATATCACCAAGGAAATTGCCAAGGATATTGATCGGTTGCATACCATTACGGAACGGTTTTCCAAAATTGGGTCCATCCCTGAATTGGGCAACCATGATATTGTTGCGGAAACCAAAAAAGCATACGACTATCTAAAACAGCGTAGCTCCAAACTGGTGCATTTTTCGTTCAGTACCAATATTGATGAACTCATTGTGCCGCTGAATCCCCCTTTATACAACTGGAGTATTGAAAATTTGGTGAAAAATGGCATCGATGCCATGAAGGGCAAGGGAAACATTGGCATCCAGATTGAAAAAAAGGGGCAAAACGTGCATATTCTGGTCTCGGATACAGGACTAGGCATCCCCAAAAGTGATTTTCAGAACATTTTCAATCCTGGGGTAACCACCAAAAAAAGAGGCTGGGGATTGGGGCTTTCCTTGGTGAAAAGAATCGTTGAGGAGTACCATAAAGGAAAAATTAAAGTATTTTCGTCCAGTAAGGAAGGAACAATCATGCAAATTTCCCTAAGAACCAATGCATCGTGAGTCATGTCAAAGGAAAAAAAGATCATACTAAAGGAAGCCGAAATCACAAACAACTGCCCGGAGTGTTTTAATCAAGAGTTGATGCTCACTTTCTACCAAAAACACACCTTTGGCACATTTTTCCACGTCACTACCAACGAAGTGACCCACGAAATAAAATGCAAAAAATGCCAATCCATCATTTATCCGGTAAGTTGGACGCCGGACATTGAGCGCGTTTTTGATTACTACAATAAATTGGTGACCCCCGAAAGGTCATCCATCCGCTTTACCACTTTGTTCTTTGTAGTTGTGATAGCAGCCATTGGCGTAGTGGCGGCAACGATATATTTATATCTAGAAGGACTTATCTAAGGCATCACCGATTTTCTCTGCCAAGGCTTCAAACTCTTCGGCACTAAGGCTTTCCTTGTGCTGAAATGTGGCATTTTTCATGCTTTGAAGAGGAATCAGATGCACATGCACATGGGGCACCTCCAAGCCTATCACGGACATACCCACTCGCTTACAGGGAACAACGGCTTCAAGAGCCTTGCCTACTTTTCTGGAAAAGGCCATAAGTTTCATATAGGCTTCCTCATCCAAGTCCAGTAGCTTATCCACCTCCTTTTTGGGCACACATAAGGTATGCCCCTTTGCATTGGGGTTGATGTCCAAAAAAGCAAAGTTATCCGCGTCCTCTGCAATTTTATAACAGGGAATTTCCCCATTGATGATCTTGGTGAAAATACTGGCCATGTTGATTTTGGTTTAAAAAAAATCCCATCGAAGGATGGGATTAAATATAGGGATTTTAGTGTCTTTTATTGTCTGGTGATTTCCAAAACCTCCAACTTTAACGTTCCGTTGGGCACTTTGATCTCAGCCACATCACCAACGGATTTTCCCAGCAATCCTTTTCCAATGGGAGAGGTCACCGATATTTTGCCCGACTTAAGGTCTGCTTCACTTTCGGCCACCAAGGTATATTTCATTTCCATGCCATTGGCCTGGTTTTTCAGTTTTACCGTGGAAAGCACCAAAATCTTTGAGGTATCCAGTTGCGATTCGTCTATCAACCTTGCGTTGGCCAGAGTTTCCTCCATCTTGGAAATCTTCATTTCCAAAAGACCTTGAGCCTCCTTGGCAGCATCATATTCCGCATTTTCGGACAAATCTCCCTTGTCCCTTGCCTCGGCAATGGCTTGGGAAGCTTTGGGACGTTCAACGTCTTTCAATTGGTTGAGTTCATCCCTCAATTTTTTTAATCCCTCGGCTGTATAATAAGATACTTTACTCATATCGTCACGTTTTAATGCATACGAACATCGAAGAAAATAAAAAAATTTCCCCAATGGTCTCTGCTCTACAAATACAAAAATCCCCAACGAATTCCATGCCCCTGCATGGTTTTTTGCGAGGATTTAACGCAAATATAGGTAAATTTTGCTCAACTTTGTTGCGCTAACATTTTGAATTCCATACTATGAGGCGCTTTTTGGGTTATGCCTTTCTTATTTTCATAATATCCTGTAGTTCAGACAGTACCAATCGAAATCCATACCTTCAAGAAGTGAATTTCAGGTTTGATCTAAACCTAAATTTACCATACTATAATAGGCTCAGTAACATTGGCAATCCTGTTCTTGTAGACAATGATGGAGTGGGCACCCGAGGTGTTTTTGTAATGCGTGCCGGATTGAGCGGTGCCCAATTCGTGGCGTGGGAGGCCAGTTGCCCCAACCATGCCCCCAATAGCTGTTCCACTATGGCTATTGATGGACAGAACGTGGTCTGTGATTGCGAGGGGTATACCTATAATTTATTTACGGGACAGCAATTGGACAGACCCGATGATGGGGGGCGGTATTATGATCTGCTTTTTTACAGGGCCACGCAAAGCGGAAACACTGTTGTCATTTCCAATTAAAGGTTACTTAAGATAGCATCCATTACCCAACTGGTTTGCAAACCTGTTTTTCCTGTTGAGGGATGTTCACCCTTTCCCAATAAATGGTTTTTGATGTTTTCCGCATGGTATTGTTGTACATGCTCCGGATGTGGGATTTCCAAAATTTCATGTCCCGAGGCATTTTCCAGTTCAATAGGAGCTTCGTCCAGGACCGCAAAGTGTATGCTTCCTTCCGAACCAAAGATTTCTACCTTATCCATCCGATGATGGGTACCAAAATTCCAAAAGCCAGCTCCTGTCACTCCATTTTCGTGTAACCAACTCCCCGCAACAGCATCATAACCCGTATACAATCCTTGTTGGTTCAAGGCCACTCCGTTTGCTTTTTTAATCTCCCCAAAAAGAAAGTTGAACAAATCCAGACCGTGACTGGCCAAATCATCAAAATAGCCACCGGGAGCCACTTTTTTATCGGTTCTCCAATTATACCCTCCATTTAAATCGACCTCATTGGGCGGTGCGGATTTTTGCCAATTTACGTGCCTTACCGTTCCTATCAACCCCTCATCCAACCATTGCTTCACTTTAAGGAATCTAGGCAAGGAAAGACGGTAATACGCAATGAAAAGTGGAATGTTCATGGTTCTGAATGCCTCATAAATGGCCAAACTGTCCTGATAATTGGGTGCCATGGGCTTTTCAATACAACAGGGTTTTCCTGCTTTCGCTACTTGAAGAGCATACAGTTTATGGGTGTCCGGAGGTGTGGCGATGTAAATGGCATCGATTTCCGGGTTCTGGATTACCTCTTCCGCATGGGTGGTCCAATGCGCTATTTGGTGCCTTTGGGCATAATCTTGGACTTTCTCGGCATCACGGCGCATTACCATATGTACTTTAAACTCTGGGATAAGTTGGTATGCTGGAACGCTTTTCTTTTCGGCCACACTACCGCAACCAATAATACCCCATCGGAGGGGCTTTTCTTTAGAAAAATGAAAATGGGATTCTGTCATGGTGCATAAAAATACAGAATCCCATTTACTATATGGTCATTAAAAATTGATGGTGGCCCCTACCAGAAAGTTGATTCCCGCCTGAGGGTAGTATCCCGCTCCCTCAATGGTGGTGACGGTTCCCGGGTTGGAATAATCATCATCAAAGGTGTAAAAATACCCGTTGGAAACAATATCGGCATCAAAAATATTGTTTACCAATCCAGAAAGCACAATGCTTTTCACGAACGAATTGGCCTCGATCACGTATTGCACATTGAAATCGGTTTGGGTATAGCTATCCAAGGTTGAATTTTCTGAATCGATGTTCCCCATATACTGCTTGCCCACAAACTTTGAAAGCAGCGACACCTGAAGATTTGCATTGGGTTGAAACGCAAGGATGTTTCCTGCAATCACTTGTGGTGAATACGCAATTTTGGTGTTCCCCAAGTTTTGAAGTACCCCATCGCGTTGGAAGAAGAAATCAACATTCCTATTATCACTCAAGGCCACATTGGGCTGTATCCTAAATTTGCGCCCCAATCGGATGTTGGCATCCACTTCCAACCCCAATCGGTAGCTGTCCCCCACATTGGCCCGTAGCGGTGCTCCCACATCATTGAGCTCCCCAGTGAGCACCAACTGATCTTTATAGCGCATGTAGTACACATTGGTATTTAACTGGATGTCAGGGGAGACAAAACGCCACCCTAATTCATAATCGTTCAACTGTTCGGGTTTGGGACTGCCGTTTTCATAGTCATTCCGATTGGGTTCCCTATTGGCCCTGGCGTAGGACAGATAAAAATTGTTGTTGGGGTTCAAATTGAACGTAATCCCTGCCTTTGGATTGAAAAAATTGAAGGTATCATCCACCAACCCCGTATCATCCCCATTGGCTTCATAGCCTACTCTTCGGTATTGCATATCCCCAAAAACCGACCATTGGTCATCCAACTGATAATTGGCCTTTGCATAGGTATTGAAATCCGTTTTGGTGGAATTGTCATCATAGTACTTGTCCCTAATTTCACTACCACTTGCATAACGTGCCCAGATGATTTCCCCAAAGTGGTCTCCCTTGTACTCATTGTATCCTCCACCCAAGATCAATTTCAGGTTTTCCTTGTTATACGTGGCCGAAAAAACGGTGCCGTAAAAATGGTTGGACAACCATCTTCTTCGAATCAGGTCTGTAGTGTTGATGGTCTCTCCACCCAAGCTAATGGGGTCCAAACCATAATCTGAAAAATCATCATCTTCCCTATATTGCTCAAAATAGCCTCTCCCACGGGTATAGTGCAAAGCCAAATTGGTACTCCATTCCGGACTTAGGGTCTGGTTCCAATGCAATTGCACATGGTTTTGCTTGTAATTGTCCTCTTCCCGATCATAAAACTGCACATTTCCATTCTCATCGGTATACCTTCCGGCGGAATTGTAGGTTCTATTTTCTTCCAATTCTTCAGCGGTAATCCCGTTCCAAGCTTGATAGGTAACTTCATGCCCTCCAAAAAGCAATGCCTTTAGCAAAGTATTGTCACTACGATATGTTCCTTGCATAAAATAGCTATCCAGCTCAGAGCTGGCTCGGTCCACATAGCCATCAGAGGTAATGCGCGACAACCTTCCTGAAAATTCAAAATGGTTGTTCAGCATACCGGTACTGAACTTTACATTGTTCCGCAGGGTATTAAAACTCCCCACGGAAGAAGAAACCTTCGCGTAGCCCTCTTCAGAAAATGCATCGGTCAAAACATTTAAACTTGCACCAAACGCCCCCGCACCATTGGTGGAGGTACCTACCCCACGCTGCAACTGCAAGCTCTGGGTCGAGGAAGCAAAATCGGGCATGTTCACCCAAAATGTCCCATGGGATTCCGCATCGTTGTAGGGCACACCATTGATGGTGACATTTACGCCTCTTGAGTCGGTCCCCCTCACACGGAAACTGGTGTATCCCACTCCTGCACCTGCATCGGAAGTGGTGACCACGGCCGGCAAAAAGTTCATTAAAATTGGCACGTCCTGCCCTAAGTTTCTAGAGGTCAGCTCCTCCTTGTCCAAGTTGGAAAAGGTAATGGGAAACTCTTTGGTTACCCGTACGGCTTGGACCAGGACCTCGTCCAATACCACCTTTTTACCTTCCAAAGAATCTGTTGGTTCCTGTTGCGCGCTCATACTCAGCGCCAGCCCGGAAACGGCCAATGTTGTGAATAAAGTTTTCATTCGTAAAAAATGTTACGAATAAAAGGGGCCATTATTCTTGTTAGTACTAGATTTTGTTTCTCTATAGAAACGATGAAATTCCAAGATGCGCCTTGCGCAATCCCTTGGCAGCATTACCCGCCCAGGTTCATTGGGTATAATCTCAGCCTTGCCATGCAAAGCACCCCTTTGAGATGGCCGCAAATGTACTATGTCGCGTTCATTTTTCATAAGAAACCCTGGAAATTAACTTTTGATAACAACTATGTGGTATACCTGAATGCGTATATATCATATCAAAGAATGATGTATGGCCCGGAAATCCGAGAACAGATTCACTTTAAAAATCATCTTCAGTTATTTGACCTTGGGGGCTTTGGGGATATTGGCCGCCTTTTTTATCTATACTGAATTTAAAAGCTATACCGCATCCCAGGACAAAAATGAGGACAACCTTAAGCTTTTAAAGACCAACAGATTGCTCACTGGCCTTTATGAGGCCGAGAATCTGTCCAAACTTGCCCTACAGACCAAAAGTACCAAGAACCTAAAGGTCTATACACAAAAAGTGGATTCCATAAATACACTGATAGATTCCTTAAAGCCTATGGTTTCTGCACGGAACGTCAAACAAGTTTCTAAATTGGACAGCGTACAAAAACTGCTTCAGCAAAAAATGTACAATAGTGCCGAACTCCGAAAACTAAAGGTTGAAAACAAGAACACCGCACCCATAGATTCCATCTTACGGGCGTTCCACAAAATGGAGGTGGATATGGGTCGAATCACCCCAGAGACTTTTGCTCCCAACTTTGACCAGTTGTCCCCGGCAACCCAAAAATCCATTAAGGAATATGTGGCCATTCTCAACAAAAACATTCCAGACCCCAATGGAAACACCGATGCCAAAAATATAGATTCCATCCTTGAGGTTTCCAAATCGATTTTACAGAAAGCCAAAACGGAAACCGCCGCTTCTGAACGCTCGGTATCCCAAAAAGAACTTCAGATCTATAGGACCGATCTGGAGCTTTCCCAAAAAATGCGAAGTATAATTTCCTCGTTTGAACGTGAAATCATCCAAAATACCTATTTGGATAACCTCAAACAAAAGAGGGTGTTGCAAAGAAGTATTCGCTTGGCGGCCGCAGCCATTGCTTTGGGCCTCTTGGGCATAATTTTGTTCACTTTTTTCATCTCCAAGGATTTTTGGAAGGTGCAGCAATACCGGGATCGATTGGAAGAGGAGAAAAAATACTCGGAATCGCTCTTAAAAAGCAGGGAACAATTGATTTCCACCGTAAGTCATGACTTAAGGACCCCCTTGAATACCATCAGTGGTTATACAGAACTCATGGAACAAAGCGGTCTCAACAAGAAGCAATCAAAATACCTCGGCAATATGAAATCCGCATCCAACTATGTGGAGAACCTCGCGAACGACTTGTTGGATTTCTCTAAATTGGAAGCAGGGAAGGTACATATTGAAAAGGTTCCATTTGTTCTTTTCGACCTCATTGTTGAAACGACATCCCACTTTCAGGAAACACAGTCCAAAAAAGGGGTTGAGCTACATTTGGACATCGCCGAGGAACTTAAAAATCCCATCATTGGTGATGCATTTCGTGTACGTCAAATCTTGACCAACCTTGTTGGAAACGCCTTTAAGTTTACCCATTCAGGTTATGTGAAAGTGGAAGCGGGCACCAAGAAAAGCAAGGACAATTCCTATTTAACCATTCGTGTAACGGATACTGGCATCGGCATTGAGCCCCGGAAACAGGAAATCATCTTCAAGGAATTTGCCCAAGCCGAAGATACCACCGAAAAACACTATGGCGGATATGGCTTGGGGCTCACCATCTCCAAAAAACTGACCGAACTGTTGGGTGGAACCCTGACCCTGGCCAGCAAAAAAAGTGAAGGGAGCACATTTACCCTACAGCTCCCCTTTGAGTTTTTGAAGGAACCATTGACCCAGGCAGCAGAGAACTTTACTTATCAGGAAGGTTTAACGGTTTATATTTTGGATGATGATGAAACCCTGTTGGAACTCTTGCGTGAAATCTGCCAGAGGAACCATATCCATGTTAAAACCTTTTTAAGTTATCACGATCTTGCACGAACTGAAAATCCAAACTATGACCTTCTTCTTACCGATATACAAATGCCGGATACCGATGGATTTGCCGTGCTCCAGAAACTACAGGAAAGGGATGACCATCTTTACTCAGGTCAACCGATAATTGCCATGACAGGGCAAAAAATAGTGGACAAGAAAATCTATACCAAAGCGGGTTTCACCAACGTGCTACAGAAACCTTTTTCCAGTCATGTATTGCTAAAAGCAGTTGGAGCTGTATCCAAAATCAATCTAGAATCTCCAATTCCTTTGTCCAGAACGGATACGATACCGGAATCCCATTCTCCCTTGTTCCGGATTGCCCAGATTTCAGCCTTTTTGGACAGTCCGAATGCCGTACGGGAGGTGTTGGAGGTCTTTATGGAGAATACCCAAAAGAATTTGGAATTGCTTTTTTCGGCCATTGGGGATGTGGATTTTTCACGTATTCGATCCATTTCCCATAAAATGTTGCCCATGTTCCGGCAATTGGAGGCTCAGGAGGCCATTGACATCCTAGAAAGGTTGGAGCATCTGCCTGATGAAACCCATGGAAAAAAAGTGTTTGAAACACTTTCGGATTTAAAAACCAGTATTGACCAACTTGAAAAGGCCATTTGCCAATACTTAACTACACTTCCATTTGGTACAGATTGATTTTATTGTAAAGCGTCTTTCTAGTCATTTGCAACAATTTGGCCGCCTTGCTCTTGTTGAAGTTGGTTTGTTTCAAGGCATTCAAAATCCGTTCCTTTTCATACTCGGATTTTGAAAACTTTGAAGTGCTTCTTTTTTCAGTGCCGTGGATCATATGATCGGGAAAAGCACTTGACATTACGGAATCCCCTTCGGTAAAAAGAACTGCCCGTTTTATCATGTTCTTCATTTCCCTAAGATTTCCCGGCCAAGAGTAGGTTTCAACATATTCTTGGGCCTCCGCTGAAAAACGGGAAACGTTCTTCCCCAGTTCCTCATTGGCTCTATCCAAAAAATAATCGGCAAAAAGCATGATATCCCCTAACCGCTCCCGAAGTGGAGGAATGGTCATGGAAAATTCGTTCAATCTATGGTAAAGATCTTCCCTAAAGCTTCCTTCCTCTACAGCTTGGGTCAAATCTTCATTGGTAGCGGCAATGATCCTTAAATCCAAATGGATTTCTTTGGTGCTTCCCACTCGTTTTATCTTTCGTTCTTGGATGGCCCTAAGCAATTGTATCTGGTGCTCGTAGGATAGGTTCCCGATCTCGTCCAAAAAAAGGGTCCCTTCGTTGGCGGCCTCAAAATGTCCCATTTTATCTTCAATGGCCCCGGTAAAACTTCCTTTTACATGCCCAAAAAACTCGCTGGTAGCAATCTCCTTGGGAATGGCACCACAGTCCACGGCCACAAAATTTTTCTCCCTTCTTTTACTGGCATCATGGATTGATTTTGCGGTCACTTCCTTTCCCGTTCCACTTTCCCCGATCAGCAAAACCGACATATTGGTAGGAGCAACCAAATTGATATACTGTTGCAGTTTTTGGGAGCTTTCACTCTTACCTACCAAAAATTGATTCGGCGCATCCTTTTTTTTGATTGAACTTTCATTTGACTTTTGTGTATTGCCGGAAGTTTGAGTATTCAGCGCATTGGTGATAACCGACAGAATTTCATCTGGCGTAAAGGGTTTGGAGATATAATCATACGCCCCTTTTTTCATGGCATTTACCGCTGTTTTCACCTCGGCATATCCCGTCATCAGAATCACTTGGGTATTTGGCGAAGTTTTCTTAACAGTGGACAAGAGAGCCAGCCCGTTACCTTTTGGGAGTCTAACATCAGATAGAATCACATCAAAATTGGAAGCGCTGAGCTTTTCTTGGGCCTCCTTTACGGTATAGCTTGAAGAAACGGCATAGCCGTGCTTGGTCAAAAACTTGGATAGCATTTGACAAAAAGCAGTATCGTCCTCGATGATCAAGATTTTGGGCATATCTCAATAGTATATACGATGCCCGTTGCCATGAAGATGATGGGAATTTGGTAAAATTATCACAAAAAAAAGGGTTGCCACAGCAACCCCTTTTCATCAAACCAACTAACCTAACACGGTCTCATAAACTATTTATAGTTCTATCCAATTTCCTTCAGAATCGGCATAAACGGTTCCCTTGGTCCCATCTTCCAAAGACAGTTCCAATTTAAATTGGTCCTTCTCATTCTTATAGGCCTTGTCCACTTTGGCCGTTGGGTAGTTTTTTTTCACTGCTGCTGTAACGGCTTCAGGAAGATCGGAAACACTGATTTCCTCAAAGTCCTGAACAACGAATACCGTTGCTTCATCCATTTT
Source organism: Flagellimonas olearia (assembly GCF_009184425.1). Taxonomy (GTDB): domain Bacteria; phylum Bacteroidota; class Bacteroidia; order Flavobacteriales; family Flavobacteriaceae; genus Flagellimonas; species Flagellimonas olearia. Next base: position 335,578 of record NZ_WELG01000002.1, read on the forward strand.
AAGTTCTGGGGTGTTCTCATTGGCGATAGCTGTAAGTCCTACAAATGATAGTGCGGTTGCGATAACTAAATTTTTCATGGTATATGATTTTATAATGTTAAACTCACTTAATACCATGAAAATCCAATGCCAAGATTCGCTTTTACTGCCATATTTACCCAATCCTCTGAGAAACTGTCACTTAAAAATAACAACTGTCAAAAGACATTGTGTAAATCTGTTTACCTGAAGTAAAAAACGTGTCTTTTTTATACAAAGAAAGGCCGCCGAAGCAGCCTTTCAAAAGTGCCAAAATCATAATCCCAAGGAAGAAAATTATGAATAGGTTGGCAACAACGGATAATACAATGGATAGTGTTTATATAGCATCATCCTGATTTTTTTTATGCATTATTCTCTTTCTACTTTTTAAATATGACACCAAAAGGTATATGACCATGGCCAGTGAAACTATATTGAAGAACAGAACTATTCCAAATAACATAACCTTCTCGTTTCCACAGTAAACATTGCCTTGAAGAGTTTTAAAAGAAAGCCGTACATAGTGTACGGCCTTCCAACCAAATCAACCAACCTAAAATCTAGGTTCCCGCAAGGATCTTACTATGATTTTAGTAACATTTAATTCTTTTAACAATGTATCCGTTTTCCATTATATCTTTTTGACACTGTTTTTTTGGGGGGGTCACATAAAGGGCAAAAAAAAATCCGCTTCAAGGATCTGAAACGGATTTTGGATATTGTATTTCCTTTACACTAAGCTTGATGCGTAGGTTTTAAAAGATCATTCACTGTTTTTACGGGATTAAACGTTATCAGGGGAACTTCAACAAACAAAGTATTCCAAAATGCCATGGCCCCATTCCAAAGTCCTGGAAGTTCCAATGCCTTTAATTCTTTGCCCTCTTGGGTCTTTCCGGTGATAAACCCTTGTTTTGGGTCTACAAAATCCAAAAGGTCATATTTCTCTCCCTTGTGATTCCTTACCCCACATACCAAATCTACCGGATTGAAGTGGGTTGAATTTTTGAGTATGGCCTCCTGTTCCTGATCGGAAAGATCAATCTGGGCCGATTCTATGATTTGAAGGGAAATATTCCCTTCGGCATCTTTCACCCAAAACGGACCTCCTCCGGGCTCGCCTTCATTTTTTACCATTCCACAGATACGTATGGGGCGATTTAATTTGTCCTTTAGAATGGATAGCTGCTCGTTAACATCCAAATCATCATAATCCTTGGGCATCCGAACATTCAGTTCCTTTTCCAAAAAGGATTTTATTTCATCCGATTTTTCCGGAGATACCTTATCCTCTTCCAAAAGTCTTGCATAATCAAAAGCCTTGGCCTGTACCTTTCTCAATACTCCAGCCAACATTTTTTTGCTGTTGGCCACTTTTTCCAAGTTCTTGTTGACCACCACATTGTCTATATTCTTGATAAAAATGATATCGGTGTCCTGTTCATTCAGGTTTTCAATGAGGGCTCCGTGTCCTCCGGGACGGAACAGTATGGAACCATCCCCGTTTTTGAAAGGTTTGTTCTCCATATCCACCGCTATGGTATCCGTGGATGGTTTTTGATTGGAATACGAAATTAAAAACTCTGTATCGGTTGCTTCGGATATTTTAGGGCCTACTTTGGACTCTTCGTCCTTGAACATCTCGTCATGTTGCGGGGAAACGGTAAAATGCAGATGGGCCTTGCCTTCTGTTTTGGCATATAACGCAGCCTCTTTCAAATGCTCTTCAAAGGGAGTTGCGCTACCTGAATCGTACGAATGAAAAGGCAATAGCCCTTTGGGGTAGAATCCATAGTTCAACCTATCCTCTCCCAACATCTCCTTTACAAAAAGGTAGGCTTCTTCACTCTTATTGGACGCATTATCCTTAATACGATCCATGATCAAACCGTAAAAGGGCAGCTTATGCATTTGGTCGATAAACTTTTTTGCATCGGAATCGCCTGTTCGGTCCAAATATTTGGAAAGGGTCTCCTTTTTGGGGTCAAAGGCATCCAAAAAGTTGAACATCGCCTTGAACATGCGAGAAGCGGCCCCAGAGGCTGGAACAAATTTCAACAGATCCAAATGACCTCGGTTCTCTTCAAAATATTGTACAAGTTCTTCTTGCTCCTTGTCCGAGAACCTCAGGATTCCGTTGGAGACCACTGCAGCCTTGACCAAATTCACAAAGGGTATCCCTTCTTTGAAAGTTTCTATCTGATTTGCTACTTTTTCTTTGGAAATCCCTTTGTTTTCCAATTGTTCCAAGTCTTTTGAACTTAAATCAATCATGCGTCTTAAAAAGTTTATCGATTTCTTGTATGGCCGTTGAAAGCCGGAACGCTTTGTCCCCCTTTAAAATAACAAAATTTCGATCATATTTTTCCAAAGCTTGCTTGAAATACTGGAACATTTCCTCACGTTCGTCAGGTTTGTCCCTAAGGTCGTCCGCTTCCCAAGGGGTATCAACATAGGTCAGTAGATATAGATCGTACTTGTTTTGGAGGGCATATTTTTCCAAAACGGGATCACAACTTCCTGTATAATATGCTTCTGAATATACCTTGGTCTCCAAAAGATCCGTATCACAAACGAGAATCTTGTTCGCTTTTTTGGCCAAGTGGTTCTCCAAGCGCATCTGCCCATACGCTATGGGTACAAGATCTTTAGGCTCGCAGGTGGTTTGTTCCCGGTCCCATTTATCTTGAAGATATTCCCGGGCGTATTCCGGCACCCACTCGGTTTGATAATGTTGGGCCAGCTGTTGGGCCAAGGTGGTCTTTCCTGTAGATTCCGGCCCAAATAGAACTACTTTTATGAGGTTTGAGGGCTCCTGCCCAAGTCTTTCTTCCATGCTACATATCCCTGAATGGCCAATACGGTGAAAATGAGGTATTGCAATGAGAACATGCCCCATCCCCTATAGGCGTACAAAGGTACGGTTATTAAGTCTCCCAGAATCCAAAGGGTCCAGCTTTCCAATTTTTTGTTGGCCATATACCACATAGCGGTAAAGAAAATGCCCGAGGTGACGATATCCACGTAGTTGGTCGTCTTTATTTCGGCCCCAAAAGCCTTGTATACTCCGAAAGTGACCAGCAAAGTAATGGAGAACAGTGCAACCCCTATCCATTTTTCCTTGGTATTGGTTCGGGAAATCTTTACAATAAATTCCCTGTCCTGCTTTCTTCGGGCCCAGTTCCACCATCCATAAATACTCATGATGGAAAAGTAGAAGTTCATCATCATATCGCCCAGCAATCGATCTACGAAAAAAATGTAAGTAGTAATGGCCGTGGCTACCAAACCTGTTGGATAGACCATAATGTCTTCCATCTTGGCATAGACCACACTGGCTATTCCAAAGAAAAAGGCAGTAGCCTCAAGAATGACCAAGGAAAGTTCCCTGTCTTCGTACGGACCAATAAAAAAATCAAAAATGGGGCTCATAGTCGCTCCTGTCGGATTTTACAATCTTCATCCCCAATACCACGTGATCAATATTTTCAAAGGCCACCTTAATTTCATCCGTCAACAACCCCATAACCCTATCATACTCCCCAAAGACTTGTGTGCTTAAAGGATTCTCCAGCACCGTAAGACCTGAAGACCTCAACTTTTTAATGAAATTGATAATCGGGAGTTCAAAATTATCTTGCAAGGGGGTCAAGGTAAGCTCAACGGATATCTTCATGGGGGCACTTTTGTATTCCGAAACAAATCTAGTAAAAAGTACCTGTCATCCCCCCATCATTTTAAGGGCATATACGCAGGTGAATCCCTCAAACTCCAAAAACTCAATATCATAATGGGATTTTTTGCCTTTGTACAGGATCTCGGCCACGGTGCGAGCATCTTGAAAGGTAAAGTCCATCACATCGATATGCCGTAAAAAACTCAACCCCTGTTGCGCATAGATCTTATAGAGTGATTCCTTGGCACCCCAAACAATGGTGAGCTTTCTGATGATGGCCTCCACATTGGCCAAGGTCTTGTACTCTTCAATGGGAGTGAACTTGTGTGCAATTCTCAGGATTTTATCGCGCTGCATTTCAATGTCTATACCCACTTCATCCGTTTCACTGACAATAATTCCCGTGAAATCGTGCGAATGCGTAATGGAAATATGGTTGCCATCCTTCAAATGGGGTTTTCCAAAATCATCATAGAACAGGTCGCTGTCCACATACCCAGCTTTGGCCATTAAATGCCTGATACTCAAAAAAGCCCTCCGGTGAGCTTCGGATTTCATCCCATCCATTCTATTCTGGCAGTGTGGGGTAAGCTCTATCCCTTTGGACAATTCTTCTTCTGCCTCGGTAACTTTCCATATATATACCGAAGTGGTTGGGGAAACTGTTATGGTTTTGTAAATGGGCACGACTAGTAGTTAGGTGTTTTTGTATCTTTGCTGCACTATAAAAGCTAAGCTACGAAAGTAAATTTATATACGTATGAGCACAAAGACAATTCCCCATGTACCCTATAAGGTGAAAGATATTTCCCTAGCCAACTGGGGAAGAAAAGAGATTGAGCTTGCCGAGGCCGAAATGCCAGGACTGATGGCATTGCGCGAGGAATACGGAAAAGAGCAGCCTTTGAAAGGAGCCCGTATTGCCGGTTGTCTGCATATGACCATTCAGACAGCGGTATTGATCGAGACTTTGGTGGCCCTTGGCGCCGAAGTGACCTGGAGCTCCTGTAATATCTTTTCCACCCAAGACCATGCTGCTGCTGCCATTGCCGCTTCCGGAATCCCCGTCTACGCTTGGAAAGGAATGAATGAGGAGGAGTTTGACTGGTGCATTGAGCAAACCTTGTTCTTTGGTGAGGATAGAAAACCCTTGAACATGATCTTGGACGATGGTGGTGACCTTACCAATATGGTATTGGACAAATACCCTGAGTTGGCTTCAGGTGTGAAAGGCCTTTCCGAAGAGACCACCACTGGGGTACACCGTTTGTACGAGCGCATGAAGAAAGGCACCTTGCCCATGCCTGCCATCAACGTGAACGACTCCGTGACCAAATCCAAATTCGACAACAAATATGGATGTCGAGAGAGCGCCGTGGATGCCATCCGTAGGGCCACGGATACCATGTTGGCCGGAAAGCGTGTTGTTGTGGCCGGATATGGTGATGTGGGAAAAGGTACTGCTGCCTCTTTCCGTGGTGCGGGCTCCATTGTTACCGTAACCGAGATCGATCCTATCTGCGCCCTTCAGGCCTGTATGGATGGTTATGAAGTGAAAAAACTGGAAACCGTTGTTTCCAATGCAGATATTGTAATTACCACTACGGGCAATAAGGACATCATCCGGGAAGAGCATTTCCGTGCCCTAAAGGATAAGGCCATTGTCTGTAATATTGGCCACTTTGACAATGAGATCGATATGGCTTGGTTAAATAGCGCTTATGGAAACACCAAGGACGAGATCAAGCCCCAAGTGGACAAGTATACCATTGACGGCAAAGACCTTATCATCTTGGCCGAAGGCAGATTGGTGAACTTGGGCTGTGCCACGGGCCACCCCAGTTTTGTGATGAGCAACTCGTTTACCAACCAAACCTTGGCGCAGATTGAGCTTTGGAACCATAGTGATAAATACGAAAACGAAGTATATATGCTTCCCAAGCATTTGGATGAGAAAGTGGCCCAATTACATTTGGCTCGTTTGGGCGCCGAATTGACCGAATTGAAGGAAGATCAAGCGGAATATATCGGTGTAAAGGTGGAAGGCCCCTTTAAACCCGATTATTACAGGTATTAATTTTCTGAACAATCTATAAATAAAAAGGCCCCGATCATGATCGGGGCCTTTTTTATTTGGTAAAACTTAGACCTAGCCTTTCAGCCAAGCTTTTCGCAATTCTTTTTGGGCTTCTGTTGCCTCCGGGTTTTCCAATAGGGTAACCGCTTTGGTATATGTGGGTGTTGTTGTGGTATCAATGAGAATTTCCCCATCTCCCCGTAATAATTCCACTTGTATGGCTTTGCCAGAGCTCCATGCATATACTTCCGCTAAAATCTGGTTGGCATTGGCCAAGCTAACTTCCGTTCCATTGATGGATTTTATAAAGTCATTGGGCTGTACCCCTTTATCTTTCCAAAAACTGTTGTTCATCACAAGGTCATTGAACTTGACGCCTCCCCTTGCAGGGTCTGCGGATAAGATCAATTCGCCTGCATTTTGAATGTAGTTGGTCTCCACTTCCGCCTCAGCGAAATACAATCCAACCTTATCCAACATTTGGCCATAATCTATAGGTGTATTACCTACCACATGGGTGTTTAAAAACTCGCCTACCGCAGGATAGGTCATTGCGGTAATCTCAGTAATAAGGGCATCATCTTCAAACGGTTTGTCCTTACCGTATTTAACGGACAACTCTCCCAATAACGAGCGTAGGCTACGCTGGCCATCGCTATTTTCACGCATTAAAATGTCCACACACATACCGATCAACGCCCCTTTCATATACACATTTGCGTAGTTGTCTTTATATGGGTCCTCCAAAATGTTCTCACTCATTTGGGTAAAACTCATAGCGTCATCGTAATTGGACCTTGAAGTATTTATCTTTTCAGTGGTCCTCACATAAAACTCAGCCGGGTCTATCAAGCCTTCATACACCTGAAAATGTTGCGCAAAATATTCTGTGACTCCTTCGTATAGCCATAAGTGCTTACTGAACGTTGGGTTGTTGTAGTCAAAATAATGCACATCTTCAGAATGTACCGAAAGTGGTGTGACTATATGGAAGAATTCGTGGGCCACGACATCGATCATAGATTCTGCCAATGCTTCTGGATCCATTTGTTCCGGCAATACTACCACCGTGGAAGTATGGTGTTCCAAAGCTCCAAAACCTTTTGGGGAATCTGGTTTCTGCGTATCGGACAAATACAGTAGGATGTCATACCTCGGGGTACTGTTCAAATCTCCCAGGTATTGTTTTTGGGCCTGCATCATCTCCGCCATAATTTCTTTGATTTCCGAAGCTTTGTGTACTCCATTGGGAGAGAAAACACTCAATACAATCTTGATATTGCCTACCATGAACTCTTCAACCTCGGTCTCACCATACATCATGGGATTGTCCGTTACCTCAAAATATCGATTGGCGAGGAACACTGAATGTTTGATGGCACCATCCTCGCTCTGGGTCGATTTTATCTCCGTGAGGGGGGAAGTATACTTGAAACTCGAAGGGGATTTAATGTCAATCTGGTAGGCATTCTGTTTTAGGGCATCAAAATACCCTACGAACCCGTGCAGGTTTAACATCACCTGCTTGGGCTCTATGTTGGTTCCCGAAGGTGAAAAAGGAACTTCGTCGCCGATTCCTCCTTGCTCTTCCTGGTCAAAAGTATCATTCACGGCATATTCTATCCTATCCAGATTCTTGGCGTTGGCAAAGGTCCAAGTATTGGTATCCACTTGGTTGATCGGCATGGCATTGCCCTCATAATCAAAGGCCTTGATATTCTCTATGTATCTACCAAAGTCGGATACGGCATAGGTTCCCTGAACCACTCTGGGCAATCTGTAGGTAACCGTATCCTGGATAAACCTCCCTGGATTGATCACTACATTTACTTTGTCATCTTGAATATTGACCAAATCCAAGGACGTCATTATGGGGGTATCCGTGGCTAGATCGTTGGTTTGATTTTTGACACCGCAAGAAAAAACCGTTGCGAGCACCAAAGCATGTAAGGCTAATTTTTTTATCATGATTTACTGAATGTTTTTGATTATGCCGACTAATATATGGTTAAAATATTTCCAACGACAATAGGTCATGGAAATAGTTGATTTGTTACAGATAAAAACATTTTCCAGACAAAAATCCTCGTTTTGGAGTATTTTGAAAGTTTTACCAACAAAAAAACCATGGTCGTTGCCATGGCTTTTTTTATGAAGTGCTTTGTTATTAATCTGCCAGCAGGCTTTCCGAATAATAACAGGTCTTGCTTTCTTGGAGAATGGCCAACCCTTCCTCTCTGGTGCTCATGGGATCGATTTTGATTTGCTCCCCATTGGGCATATACACAATGTAGAACCCTTCCTCGAAAGAAGATAGTTTTATAATCTCTCCATTGGGGCGAACCGCGTTCCACGATTTCTCATCGGGCTTGTACACCAAATCCAATTTCTTGCCTTTTTTGGGGCCTTCCACCACAGTAATCTGAACCCTGTTTTGGGTGGCCACCATTTCAAAGGTATTGCCATCATGCTCTACCATTTGGGTCTCGGACTCTCCGGGCTTCATGGCTATGGGATTAGATCCAGACCAAAACTCGATCACGTTGAAGATTATGGCATCCCCAAGAAAGAACAATCCATACACTGGCACAATGTTCAATCCCCAAAAAATTAAATTGTCCAAAAACTTACTGTTTGTGGCACCTTGGTTCCAATCTTTCAAATTATTGAAGGCCTTGAACGACCCCAAACAGCTTGAAAACAAAATGGCAGAGGACAATAACAAACAACTGATAACTTTTCTCATGATATGAAGATTTATGGTTAATGTATTTAAAGCTACAAAAAGAATTCAACTTCCCTTCAGTCATAAATCAGTACCTTGTTTCCCAATTCAAACTATTAGGAAAATGGCCCAAAATTGGTATGAGATCAAAAATGTGGATACGGTAGATTCGCCGTCAATTGCTTTATATGTAGACCATTTACAATTCAATATCAAAGAAATGCTTTCCTTGGTCCATGGGGACACCAATCGTTTGATGCCCCACATCAAGACCAATAAAATGCCCAAGGTCATGGAGCGATTGTTGGATGCCGGTATTTCCAACTTCAAGGCTTCCACCATTGCGGAAGCGGAAATTGCCGCAGAGGCGGGTGCTGATTTTGTTCTGATTGCCCATCAACTGGTAGGACCCAAAGTGGACCGTTTCCTTGAATTGACCGCCCATTTTCCTACTACCCGTTTTGCCACACTGATTGATGCTGTGCCTACGGCCAAATTGTTGAATGAAAAGGCCAAGGCCAAAGGTTTGACCACTCCAATTTATATTGACATCAATAACGGGATGAACCGCTCCGGAATCAAAATAGGAGAAGAGCTCGATACCTTGATAGCCTTTTTGGATGAATGCAAATCCCTACAGTTTGAAGGATTCCATGTGTACGATGGGCATCTTCGCGACCCTGAGTTTTCAGAAAGGAATCAAAAAATTGAACAGGGGCTGGAATCTGTCACCGACTACTTCGACACCTTGAAAAACACCCATCCAAACCTAAGAATGATTTGCGGAGGAACGCCCTCCTTCACCTCACATCGTATGGAAGAAAAAAGGATTACCAGTCCGGGCACCTGCGTGCTGTGGGACTGGGGATATGGGGAAAAATTAACGGAACAAAACTTTAAGCATGCGGCCCTAGTGGTGACCCGTGTTATCTCCAAACCCACCGAAGGCATTGTTACCGTGGATATGGGGCATAAATCCGTGGCCGCGGAAAACCCCGTTGACAAACGGATACAATTCCTCAATCTTGAGGATTACCAACTGCTTTCACAAAGTGAGGAGCATGGTGTGATCAAAGTAGCGGATTGGGACGCCCTAAACATAGGTGATGTCCTTTACGGCATCCCCTACCACATTTGTCCTACCGTTAACCTTCATGATGAAGTTTCCGTAATCGAAAACGGCAAAAAAATCGACACTTGGGAGATTACCGCTCGAAAAAGAAGACTTACCATTTGAATTTTATTCCAGGTCCAACGCTTTGTCCAAATCGTAAAAATAGAAGTCTTTTTGGTCGTTCATTGCAGCAAAAAGACCATTTGGAAAGGTATCGTTCAACGGCACGGTAACCACATCACAACCATCGGTTTCTGTGGTGGATAGGTTTACGGCCTTAATAAAGCTATTGTCCTTTCTGGAGAAGATATTGAACTGTCCACGTTGCTGGTCAGATACAATAATATACCCTTCCCCGTTGGGGTACCTTGCAATGGCAATTCCCTCGATATCTTCCAAAAAGTGTTCTCCACCAAAGCAGGCCAATTCTTCGTTGCCCATACTGGGTTCTGCGTAATACTTTTTAACGCATTCGCCCTCATCGGAATAATATACGTAGCCCATTTCATTGTCCACGGCAATGGCCTCAATTTCCTTTCCTCCCGTAAAGCTTCCGAACTTGCGCACCAATTGGGCTAAAACTCCCGTGCTATCCGATTCAAATTTATATTGGTACAAGTATGTGCCGCTTGGCCCAGTTTTTCTACCAACAATGGCATATACAGATGAATCTTTTGGTGATTTGTACAAACTGATGCCCATGGCCAAACGTTGTTCCACCTCAGTCTCATCTTCAAAAACGGGAAACCCACCACCATCCAGCGGCTTCATATCCGGTACAGAAAACAATCTTATTTGTTGTTTTTCCCTTTCTGTGAAAGCAATTATGTCCACGGCAACGGAATCATTCAATTGAAAACCATATTCCACATCCACATTGTTGGGTCTTTGGATATTTTTGATGGACTTTTCCTCAATGATCTTTCCATTGAGGTCAAAGGCATAAACGCCTCCATTGGTCTCCTTATCGGTTCCGAAAACAATACTTTTTGAGGCATCTTCTGGATTGATCCAAATGGCAGGATCATCCGTGTCATTTGGTGTCTTTTCAGTAATAATGTCCGGTGCTATGGCTGGAAGCTTACTCCCTTTTTTACAGGAGACCATGCCTAGCACCAATATAAAAGGGATATAGATTTTTTTCATAAAAATAGTTTTAAAAAGGGTTCGTCAGTTGGAGTACCTGCCCAAATAGGGCAGGCACTCGGCATGACATTGTTCAAAATACTAGCTGCTGAATTACTTTTTGAACAAATCGTACTTCAACCCGAAAGTGAAACGGATATCATAGAACTCCGCTTGCTGCGTACGGTCCTTTACACTTTGGAAATAACGCAGGGGTTGATTGGTGATGTTGTTTACATCGGTATAGATCCTCAGGTTTTTATTGACGGCATAGCTGGCATTGAAATCCAGAAAAAACTGGGTGTCATAATACCTGTCCTCAAAAGCATTTCCCCCAATTTCATCTACATACGAATCCGAGAAATTAGCAGAAAGCCTTGCGCTGAAACGTTTATCTGCATACCCCAATGAACCGTTGAACATGTTCGGAGCGGTGTTGGGCAAGTCCAAATCGGTACGTTCGTCCCCATCTTCGTTACGGATACCATCGGCACTTGAGGTCAAGTAGGTATAGTTTAAATAAATGCTGAAATTACGTGCAAACCCGGGCAAGAAATCCAATTGTCTCTGGAAAGATACCTCAGCTCCAAAAATGGATGCAGAATCCCCGTTCAAGGGCTGGAAAATATCGTACCCTGTGGTTCCAGCACCAAAGGTATCATCCTCAGATTCCGTGATGAAGGTGTAAATAAAGTCGTTTATCCTTTTATAGAAGAGTCCGCCCGAAACAATTCCAACGCTTTCAAAATAATGCTCGGCATTCAAATCAAAGTTCATGGACGTTGTGGGATCCAACTCTGGATTCCCAACAATGACTTCTGCATCTTCGTTTACTATCTCTGCCCTTGGGATCAAATCAACATAGTTGGGTCTAGCCAAGGTATTGGTCCATGCAAACCTTAGAATGGTATTATTGGTTACATCATATTTAAAGTGAACGCCCGGTAACACATTGGTATAGGTGTTTTCATCCGAAACCTTTTCCACTTCAATGCCCTCTTCAATACCGGCATCCTCATCTTCCTCAATGTAGATGACCCGGTTACCATCAGATTCCAATTTGGTGCTTTCTACCCTAACACCGGCCAACACGCTCAATTTATCGGAAAGTCTTTGGTTCATCATGGCATAGGCCCCAAACACATTCTCCTTCACTTTAAAATTACCTGGCAAAAATTCATCGGGAACGGCTTCCCCATTGGAACTGTTCAGGTTTAAAGAGCCTATCCATTCCGCACTGGCAAAGTTACCTGCCTGGTATTTTTCACCTGCCAAATACTCTGGATCGGTATAATCTTTAGTGGGGACATCCAACAAGGTTGGAAAGTCGTCCTCCAAATCGTATTCAAAGAAATCATTGTTTCTTTCCTTGGTCTTGAACCTACCCCTTGCACCAAACTTTATAAATCCATCCCCTTGGCCAAAAATATTGGCGGGCAATTCAAAATTGACAAAGAAGTTCATGTCTTCTTCTTCGGTATATTGATTTTCGTTGGTGATCTCACCAAACTCAAAGTTGCCCAAATCGTTAAAATCGGATGCGTTGGCAGCGGTCATTATGGGATATCTGGGGTTGCTGTTATCATTGTTCACGATATATTCGGATTCGTACTCCGCGTAACGCTCGTTCAAACGTTCCTCTGAAGCCTTGGCATAAGACCCCATCCAATCCATCTTCAAAGATCCCAACAAATGGTTACCTCCCAAAGTATAATTTTGCATCCGCTGATCCTCCAAACGTCTGTTCTTGTTACGCCCTCCGGCAACACCACCTTTGGTCTGTCTTTTGATCTCTGCAGGGAAACGTGTAAGCATACCATTGGAAATGGTAAAATCCCCAGCTTCAATGTCTTCTCCATCCAAAATCTCCTGCTCCAATCTAAAACGGCTTTCCCTATCATCTCGCCAGTTGTACATGGTTTTTAGATAGATATTATTTTCTGGGTTGATCTGAAAATCAAAATTGGCCGCAAAGCTCCTTCTTACCCGTTGTACCAAATAGGTACGTTGTTCGGTTACATTGGTGTAGGGATCCACATCCACTTCCTCCAAAATGGGCTCCCCTTCGTCATCCTCTTCACCAGTATTGTATTCAAACTCATCGGTCCATTCGGCTTCAATGTCATCTGAACCAAAATCATTGTCGTTGATGGTTGCAGAAAACATGTACCCGAATTTTCCGTCGTTGGTACGGTCTCCCACCAAGATAGATCCGTTCCAAATTCTTTTATCGGTAATAAAGTTGACTCCCGATCCGGCCGTAGCTGAAACCCGAAACCCTTGTGGAGCGGTTCTGGTAACCAAGTTTACCGAACCCCCCAAGGCATCGGCATCCATATCCGGGGTAACCGCCTTGTTCACCTCAATGGTTTGGATCATATCCGAAGGAATCAAGTCCATCTGAATATTTCGGTTATCCGCTTCCGCGGAAGGAATCCGGCTACCGTTCAGGGTCACGGAGTTTAGTTGGGGCGACAGACCACGAACAATAATGTTACGGGCTTCCCCTTGGTCCACCTGCATGGTGATTCCAGGAATCCGTTTTACGGCATCCCCAATATTGGCATCGGGAAATTTTCCAATTTGGTCCGTGGAGACCACATTGGTAATGTTCAAATTGGTTTTTTGGGTATTCAGGGCTTTTGCCTGCCCACTAAGACCATAGGCACTTACCTGAACTTCGTCCAATTCCACATTGGAAGGGTTGAGCACAACACTCACTGCGGTAGTTTGTCCGCTGGAAACAGTAACCTCTTGCTCCACATCAGCATAGCCCAAGTAAGAAATATTCAGGGTATAGGTCCCCGCAGCTATTCCCACCAAGGTAAATCTTCCGTCAAAGTCAGTGATAGCTCCCTTGGATAGGGATTCAATATATACATTCGCCCCGGGAACGTAAATTCCGTTTTCATCGGTAATGGTTCCTTGTATATTGCCTGTCTGTGCTTGGGCGTTCACGAGTCCGAGCATCAAAAAAAGCGTTACAAAAAGTAGTTTTTTCAAGTTCATTGATTTCATTTTGGTTTACGTTAGTATGCATTCCAAAACTATGTATATCAACTTATTAAGGTTTAAATTAAAGGGAAACAAAAAGGAAACAAATCTCTAAAACTGCGGAAACAAGAAGGCAACAATTACATTTTTTTTACATGGGGCTAACCTTTTCTAAAAAATGGCACAAAAAAGGGGGTCAAAGTTCTATCATAAAGTTTACCAGTTCTTCTTTTTGGTCTATGGGAAGTTTTTTCCGAAGTCTATGGCGAGCCACCCGAACACTATCCGGGGTAACCCGTAAGATGGATGCGATTTCCTTGGACGTCAGGTTCAATCTCAGCAACATCCCCAACCGTAGCTCCGCCGGGGAAAGGTTGTCTTGTGACATGGTTGAGAGTTTTTTGATAAACTCTGGGTGAATCTCCTTGAAAAAATTCATGAACTCATCCCACTCGTGCTCCTGCTGCAGGTTAAAATCGATTTCCTTAACCAAGGCTTTAATTTTCTCCGAAGTGTCCATATTCCTTCGCGAAGCAATGTTTCTCAACGTATTGGCCAAATCAAGTAAGATTTTGTTCTTCTGAGACAGGTGTAGGCTATAACGGGACAGGGATGCGGTCTTTAGCTGTACTTCGCGTTGCAAATTCCTTTCCTCTATGGCTTTTTTGTCCAGTTCGGCCTTGAGCATCCGCTGCTTGTATTCCTGTATCTTTATTTTGGCCTTTCGCTTTCTGCCCAGATAGTTGTATAGGATCGTAAGAATGGCGGCAATGGCAAACAAGGCCACCCATAATAGGTTCTGATTGGCCGCACTTACTTTGTTCTGCTCCTTCAACAACTGTATTTCGGCCTCTTTTTTATTGGTCTCGTAAATGGTTTGCAGCACATTGAGTTGATTGGTGTTTTGAGCCATGAGCATGGCACTGCTGTACCTTTCCGATTGTATCAGTTCCGCGTGGGCCTTTTCAAAATTCCCCATGAGTGCATAGGTCTTGGAAAGATCTTTATGGGCACTTTCCAACTGATGGAGGTCGTTGAGTTTTTGCGCAATCTTCAAGGCCTTTTGGGTATGTGTCAATGCCGAATCATAGTCCCCCGTTTTCCGAAAGGAATCCCCCAGATTATTGAGTACGTTTACCTCCTCCATCGTTTCGGAACCCTTCACGTAGCCGTATGATTTATCAAAATATTGATGGGCCACATCAAACTGTTCCAAATCCTCATAAATGCTGCCGATATTCTCATTGGTAATGGCCACGCCATACCTATCCCCTAGCTGTTCAAACAGCAAAAGGCTTTCTTTCTGGTAGGCCAAGGCCTTGTCATATTCTCCCTGCTTTTCATAGCAAGCACCCAAAAGGGCCATGGAATTGGCCTGGCCCATACTATAGGTAAGTTCCAAGGAGCGGTTCATGGTATCTGTAAAATGTTGCTCGGCCAGTTCAAAATTGTTTAGGGAGAGATACACTCTTCCAATGTTGTTGTTCAGTGTGATATAGAGCGTATCCGAAAGGGCGGTCCCCATTTGTTCCAAAGCACCATTGTATTGATCCATGGCCTCTGAATACAATCCCAAAGCATGGTAATACTCTCCCAATCCAATGTGGCTTTGTACAATTTCCCTAGGTTGATCGGGACGCTTTTTGGAAGCTTCCAACCTTTTTTGAAGTACCAGAAAAGTGGAGTCGGAGGTTTGTGTTGGGCTGAAATCGGTTTGGAATTCTTGCCCAAGACCCTGAGTTTGGATAAGAACTACCCCAAAAACCAATGTACAAAAGGCGCCAAAACTTGCTTTCATGGAACGTGACCCAAATTAAGAAGGGACAATAAAATCAATTACTGTTGGTCACATATCACCATTAGGTTATTAAACCATTAAAAAATAAATTGAAGGAAGGGTAAAAAAATAAGGCCCCGCTTTGCGGGGCCTTATTTTAATCGTTTTAAACGGTGGTTCTTATGCTTGAAAAGGCTCTATGGAAACAAAAGATTTTCCTCCAGTTTTCTTTTCAAACTTAACAATGCCGTCTACCTTGGCATGCAAAGTATGATCTTTTCCGGCATAAACATTGTCACCAGGGTTGTGCTTGGTACCACGTTGTCTTACAATGATGTTACCGGCTACAGCGGCCTGACCACCAAAAATCTTAACCCCTAAGCGTTTCGATTCTGATTCTCTACCGTTTTTTGAACTACCTACACCTTTCTTGTGAGCCATGATATCTAAATTTTAGTTCTATTCTTTTATTTGCTTAACGCTTCGACCAACTCGGCTTTCTTCATGGAAGAATATCCGGTAATGTCCTTGGCTTTTGCCAAATCCCTCAATTCAGCTACCGTTTTGGAGCTTAAATCCTCGGTTGCCTTTGGAGCTTCCTTTTTGGGAGCTGCTGCTTTTTTAGCCTCTACTTTCTTGGGCTCGGCAGCTGGTTTTTCATCAGCCTTTGCCTTGGCAGGAGCAGCTTTCTTGGCACCTTTGGCCACGATACCTTCAACAACGATCTCAGTTAAATATTGTCTGTGACCATTTTTCTTTTGGTATCCTTTACGTCTTTTCTTTTTAAAGACGATCACTTTATCACCTTTAAGGTGTTTTACAACTTTGGCCTCAACAGCCGCACCTTCTATGACTGGGGCGCCAATGGTAACGTTACCTCCATCTTCCAAAAGAAGAACTTTGTCAAAAACGACTTTGTTCCCTTCTTCTTCCTGCAAACGGTGAACGTACACTTTCTGGTCTTTTGCAACTTTAAATTGCTGCCCTGCCATCTCTACTATTGCGTACATAATGCGTTAATTAAAATTAATTTAGGTTCGCTTTATCAAATTAGCGGGTGCAAATATACTGCTAAATCCTTAATCCACAAGTATAATCCAAAGCTTTTCCCCTATAATTTTTTTGGATTGTTGGAAGATTTGAAGAGCTGCATGAAAGATAGCGTCAAAACCAAGGTGGTGGCAAAACCCATTACGGCCACCGTGAAGAAAACAATTCCTTGGAAATTTTTATAATCCTTGGCCCAGACCTTGGAGAGTTCATCCAAAAAATGACTGTTGAGTTCAGTCGCGTAGAACGCAAAGAAAATGGTAAACAATAGCGATGCAACAAACCCTGTGGTTATGCCCGCCGTGAAACCACTCCCGTAGCTAAAACCCTTGCCCTGCCTTATCCTAGTGTATTTAATCGTCTCATAAATGCCAAATCCGGTAATTACTCCATTGAAAAGACTATAAAAGACATTCGTATGCTTTCCCATAAGGGACAGAATCAAAAAATAAGCAATGAGGATGGCGCTGGTGACAATCCCATAACGGATAGGAAGTGTTAAATTTTTCATCTCATTTTAGTTTTGAAATGATGTTTAATTTACTGAATGTTTACGACATATGCCACAGTTATCCCCAAAGACTTCTGTCATATTTATCTGACTTTCAAATTTTATCCTATATTTAGCGTAACATCAATCAAAAAATCCATACCAACCTCATCGATTACATCAACATAAAATAAAACATTATGGAAAGATTTCTGCTGTCAGCACTTTTCATACTTGTCAATGGCCACTTCATTTCAGCACAGGAGGTAGCTTTTGAAGAGTATGATCTAAACAACGGATTGCATGTGATCCTACATCAGGACAACACTGCCCCGGTTGTGACCACTTCGGTCATGTACCATGTGGGATCTAAGGACGAAGACCCACAAAAAACAGGATTTGCCCATTTTTTTGAGCATCTTTTGTTTGAAGGCACCCAGAACATTCCCAAAGGCGAATGGGACAAAATTGTGACCAGCAATGGGGGTCGGGGAAATGCGAACACTTTTTTGGACCGCACTTATTATTATGAGACCTTCCCCTCCAACAGCTTGGAAGTCGGATTGTGGTTGGAATCCGAACGGATGATGCACCCCATCATAGGACAAGTGGGTGTGGATACCCAAAAGGAGGTGGTCCAGGAAGAACGGCGCCTCCGCGTGGACAATTCCCCTTATGGGGCGTTTTTTGAACAGATGCTCAAAAATCTATATGTGGAGCATCCGTATCGTTGGGGCGTCATTGGGTCCTTGGACCATTTGGCCAGTGCCACCTTGGACGATTTCAAAAATTTCAACAAGACCTTTTATGTGCCCAACAACGCCGTACTGGTCATTGCTGGTGATATCGACATCAACAAGACCAAAAAAATGGTCTCCGATTATTTTGGCCCTATCCCAAAAGGGGCGGAAATTCAACGAAAGCACATAGAGGACACTCCTATCACCACTACCAAACAGGCGACCTATCACGACCCGAACATTCAAATTCCGGCCATATTCTTGGCCTACAGAACTCCGGGACAGGCTAAAAGGGATGCCTATGTCATCAACATGATATCCACTTACCTCAGTGACGGGGAAAGTTCCAAACTTTACAAAAAATTGGTGGACGAAGAGAAAAAAGCCCTTCAGATTTTTTCCTTCCCCATTGATGCCGAAGATTATGGCGCCTACCTTGTAGGTGGATTGCCCGTTGGGGACAACACCATACAGGACATCAAGGATGGGATTGATGCTGAAATCTTGAAAATCCAAACGGATTTGATTTCCGAAAAAGACTATCAAAAACTCCAGAACAAGTTCGAGAACAATTTTGTGAGTGCCAACAGTAGTGTTGAAGGGATTGCCAATTCGCTGGCGGAAAATCACCTGTTGCGTGGCAACACCAACCTCATCAACACTGAAATTGACATTTACCGATCCATTACCCGGGAAGAAATCAGGGAAGCTGCCAAAAAATACCTGAAAGTGAACCAACGGGTGGAACTTGAATATTTACCAGAACAAAAAGACGCCAATTAAGATGAAAAAGTATATCGTATTAACGGTACTGTCCCTCTTTATGGCAGTATCCCATGCACAGATAGATCGTACCAAACAACCTCAAAGAGGACCTGCTCCTGAAATAAATTTGAAGGAACCAGCCCGGTTTGAGCTTATGAACGGACTTAAGGTAATGGTGGTGGAAAACCATAAATTACCACGAGTATCCATCCACCTGACCATAGACAATCCACCTATTTTGCAAGGGGACAAGGCTGGGGTCTCCGATTTGACTTCAAGCCTAATGGGAAAAGGGTCCAAAACCATTTCAAAGGATGATTTCTATGAAGAAGTGGATTTCTTGGGAGCCTCCATCAGTGTAGGCAGTCAAAGTGCCTCTGCGAGTTCACTTTCCAAATATTTCCCAAGAATACTGGAGCTTATGGCCGATGCATCTCTGAACCCCAACTTTACCCAAGAGGAATTCGACAAAGAGAAAGATCGTATCCTAACCGGACTCAAATCCCAGGAAAAGGATGTTTCCGCGATAGCCAATCAGGTTCAATTGGCCCTTGCCTATGGCAAAAACCATCCTTTTGGCGAAATCACCAGCGAAGAGACGGTCAATAATGTGTCCTTGGTCGATGTGGAACAGTTCTATCGCAATTATTTTGTACCCGCCAATGCGTATTTGGTGGTCATTGGTGATGTTGAGTTTGACAATGTAAAAGAGCTGGTCACCCAGTATTTTACCCCATGGTCCAAGGCGGTGCCACCGTCCTTTAGCTATACGGACCCAACGGATGTGCAATACACCCAAATTAATTTTGTGGACACTCCGAACGCTGTACAATCTGAAGTGGCCGCGGAAAACATCACCCACTTGAAAATGAAGGATGATGATTATTTGGCCTCGCTTTTGGCCAATAGGATTTTAGGCGGGGGGTCCCAGGCCAGACTGTACCAAAATCTGCGGGAAGACAAAGGATACACGTACGGATCGTATTCTGGCATCAGGGACAACAAATACAGCCCCATGCGTTTTGATGCTTATGCCCAAGTGCGTAATGCGGTGACGGACAGTTCGGTGGTACAGATCTTGGAAGAAATCGATAAAATGATTCAGGAGCCGGTCACCCAAGAGGAATTGACCAACACCAAGGCCCTCTATGCTGGAAACTTTGTAATGGCCCTGGAAAATCCGGCGACCATTGCCAACTATGCATTGAACATTGAAACCGAAAATCTCCCTTCAGATTTTTACAAAACCTACCTGGAACGCATTGATGCGGTTTCCATTGCCGATATACAAAATGCAGCCAAGAAACACTTTTCCACTTCCAATGCCCGGGTTGTGGTCACCGGAAAAGGAAGCGATGTCCTAGAGAACTTGGAAAAGGTCTCTTTTAAGGGCAAAAAGGTCCCTGTACTTTATTATGATAAGTATGCCAATAAAGTAGAGAAACCCATTTATAATGAAGCTGTTCCGGAAGGGGTAACTGCTGAAACCGTTTTGGAGAAATACATTGACGCCATAGGAGGTAAGACCAAATTGGACGGCGTTGAATCCTATGCCATGGTAGCCGAAGCGGTAATGCAGGGCATGACATTGGAACTGGAAATGAAAAAAACCTCCAAGGACCAATTCATGCAAGACGTAAAGGTAATGGGCAATTCCATGCAGAAACAGGTTTTGGATGGAGACAAAGGGTACATGGTGGTACAAGGGCAACGAAAAGACCTATCCCCTGATGAATTGGAAAAGATCAAGGAAGAATCCGCAGCATTTCCAGAACTGAACTATCTGGCCGCTGGCAACATTGACTTGGAAGGGATAGAGCGTGTAGGTGACCGAAAAGCATACCGATTAAAGATTACCGATAAGAAATCGGCCTTTTATGATACGGAAACCGGGCTTAAGCTCCAAGAAGTCTCCATAGAGGAGGTTCAGGGCCAAGAAATGCAAAATACCGTGGGATACGACAATTACCAAGATGTATCCGGAATCAAGTTTCCATTTAAACTGACCCAAGAAATGGGTCCCCAGAATTTTGAGTTCTTGGTCAAGGAAATCAAGGTGAATGAAGGGGTAACGCCCGAGGACTTTAAATAATCCTGACAAATCATTAAAAAAGGCGCCTTATAAGGCGCCTTTTTCACTTTACAACCTAAAAGCTGTATTGAACAAATGCAGATAGGTTTCTCCCTGGATCATTAATGGGAACCCTACCATAATCCGCTTGGTTCACAAAGGAAAAGTTCAAGTGGTTGTTATAGGTCTCATCAAAAATGTTGGAGGCGGCCACACCAATAGATAAGTGTTCAAATGGTTTCACTCCGAAACTTAAATCCACAACACCGTAACCATCCGTTGTACGCTCTCCGAAGGAGGAGGCAATATCCGTTTGTTTGGAGGTTAAGGTATAGGTAGCCCTGGCCCATATTTTTTCCCTTTCAAAACTAAGGTTCATACGCGTCACCAAAGGCGGTGTCAATGGAAGGGACTCGTCCAAATCTTGATTCTTGGTATACACATAGGACAATTCCATTTTAAATGCAAAGTCATTCAAAAAAGCCAATTCGCCGAAGATCTCAAATCCTGTTTTGTATGCCTTGTCCAAATTACTGAACCTTTTCACTTCGGTGGGTTCCTGCATGGGCATGTACTTCTTGTCCAATGTAGGATCTATCACGGCAACAATATAATTGTCGTAAATCGAATAATAGATCGAGGCGCCATAATCCAACCCATTGAAAGCAAAACCGTCAAAATTGGTCTTCGCCTTCATTCCCAATTCAAACTGATTGTTCACCTCGGCATCCAAATAGGGGTTGCCCACATACTCGTATGGATCTTGACCTACCGTAAAATGATTGATGAATCTTTCAATCATGTTCGCGGAACGCACCCCTCTGCCATAGGCCAATTCAAACAAAAGATTGGAGGTTGCCATATATTTCACGGAAGCCGTTGTGCTTACATTATGCTCCGTACGGCTTCCCAGATCAGGATATTCCGCAACAAAATCATCTGCTGGCGCGTCTATTTGGGAATGTATCCTATCATACCTTGCTCCAATATTCAGCAAAAACTTTTCGGACAGGGGGTATTTTCCCTCCACAAATGCCCCATAGTCATCTATTTGGGAATCTTGCCATACCTCATCCGTAAACGTCATGGGCATTGGCAGTAACTCCCCGGTCATCATATTCCGTTTGACCAAGCGGGTCCTGTTACCGGTTCTCCCTACGGAAAATGCATCTACCCCAGTATATAGCTTAAAATTTTCCATGGGTCTCCATTCCAATTCAATTCTACCACCCAAGGTGGTTGCATCTACCTCAGATACGGCTTCCATCATCATAAATGTTGGCCTTAGTTCATTGGTCATAACGTGATCCACCTTGGAACGGTACACTTTTGCGTTCAACGTCCTTAATCCCTTGGAGATATTATCCAGTTTATAATCCAAAGAAAGTACATTGCTATCGTCTATTTCGGTATCCATGGGTAATCCGGCATGCAGCACATCCCGTCCGAAAGATTGTCTAAATCCCAACTGTATCCGTTGGTTTTCAGTTGGGTTATACCCCACCTGAATGCCATAATCGGTGCTTTTAAAGGACGACGGCACCTCATTTCCATCCCCATCTTCATAATTTCCAAAATCCCGGAACCCGAAATTGAAATTGGCATCAAATTGTTCCCCAACATACTTGACATTGGCAAAGCTGGTGATGGCATTGCCATTGTTCTCCCCTCCAAAGTTCACTTTGCCGTGATATCCCTTTTCCTGCTTTTCCACTTCCTGGGTCACCAAGTTAACAATGCCACCAAAGGTGGGTCCATACCTAAATGTATAAGGTCCTTTGACCACTTCCACACGTTCTATCTCTTCAGGAATCACATGGGTGGTGATGGGGTCCATTCTATTGGGACAGGCATGCATCACCTTGGTGCCGCCATTGAACTGGACATTGAGTTGTTCATATTGTGAAGCCCTAAAGGATGGATCTATGGCATAATTTCCTCTTTTGATCAAGGCAAACCCATTGATGTCCTTAAAAAGGTCGGCCACATTCTTGGATTGGACGATCTTCTTCTCAGGTTCACTTTTAAAGGTTGAAAAAACGGGATCGGACTTACTTTTTCCTTCCACCAGAACCTCATTCAACTGTATGGGTTGCTTGGTCAGGGAATCTTGCACAGTTGACACCTGCGCAAAGGACACACAGGTCCCAAAAAGCAAAACACAGAGTTTTGCCATTGCACTTTTACTCATTTTGATTTTATGTTTAAGATTTATACAGGTACGGCAAAGGGTGTTTTGCCGTTTTTTGGAAAATCTTAAACCATAGGCGGTTTAATGGGCATCTCACTGAAGCAATAGGAGTAAGAATTGCTATAAAAAAATGCGCTACTTTTTTCCGTGTTGCCTAGTTGCACATCGTACACGGGCAAATCCATAAAAAAGACCAAAACCTGCTCCCAACCTATGATGGGCATGGGTTGCTCATCCTCATCGGTTTGTGCCTGGAGCATTTTGGCCAACATACATTTACCATCACAATTAAGCTCCGGTTTATCCTTATTCTCGCAAAGTCGTTCAATAAAGTCCTCCCGATCCAAGCTGTAATACACATACATGGACGAAAAACGGAGGTTGCTCATCAATATCAACAAGGCAAAAAGACAAACAAAAACTCCTTTTGGATTACATATGGCCCTTATTCGTAGCAACATAATTTATTTGAGAAACAAAGATAAAATCCGGTTCTCGCTATTTTTATGAGAATTATCATCTATTAATTTTTTCTTAGACAATAGTTATATGATGGTGTTTGACATATGTTTATTTTTGTGGGTAAACAAAAAATCATGAGAAAAGTAGTTTCCATTTTTATATGTGCCATCTTGTTCATGGGCATCTCTTGCAAACAAGAAAAAAAGACCCCTGAAGGTCCAACGCAAATGCAACAGGTCATGGCCGTCCATGACGAGGTAATGCCCAAAATGGGAACCCTGGGAAAGCTTGTGGGTGAACTCAAGGCAAAAGTGGACACCACGGAAGCAGGGCAGAAATATGAAAAAGCCATGAAAGACCTTCAAGAGGCCAACAAGGCCATGATGGACTGGATGAAAGGTTTTGGGGATCGATTTGATTCCGATGAAATCTTGAATGGAAAGGAGCTTACCGAACAGAAACAACTATGGCTCAATGAGGAAGAAGAAAAGGTAGAAGCCCTTAAAGAGCAGATCAATGGCAGTATAGAACGGGCAGAAGCACTTTTGGCCCAATAATGATCATTCTTTCCATCTGAGGCTCTCCATAATTCTTCGGATATCGTTTTGGAGATACATGGCCGCTGGCAAGATGGAATCGTAATTGGGTTTGGCATAAAAATACAATGAGCCCGTTACAAAGTGATTGGTGCTATCGGTCACATAAAACTGAGATTGGGAAGCGGCATTGCCACTTACTTCGTAGAACATCCCGTATACCTTTGCTTCCGAATCGACATATTCCTTAGGGGCAATATTGTCCGCTTTTACCACATGCTCATAAGTGAGTTTCTGCGCATCAATGAGCAATTCCCTGATATTTCCGTCCACCTTTTTATAGGTCAAAAAAATAGACCCCTTCATCATGGGGTAGTCCAGTTCCAAGGAACAATCCTTGTTTTCCTTTAAAGAAGAAAGAGCATTTTGATCAAAGGTATAGGCACAGTCAGTATTTGCATTGGTGTAGGCCGCCTTGGGGTATTCCAAACGCAGCATCGCTTTAGGCTTGGGTAGCACATCTTCCTTGCATCCCACAAAAACCATTGCAATCAGAAAACAAACCAAAGGACTATACTTCATGGGGCAGTGTGACTTTTATGCGTTTCAATCTTTTTTTATCCAGACTTTCCACGATGAATTGATACTTATTAAAGAGTACTTTCTCTCCTTGTTTGGGAAAGCTTCCTGAAATTTCCAAAACAAACCCGGCAATGGTCTCGGACTCCCCTTTTTTGGCCTCGAACTCTTCCTCATCATCTATTTTGGTCACCCGATAGAAATCCTTCAATGCCGTTTTGCCATCAAAGACATAGTTGAGGTCATCCAGTTTTGAAAAAATAAGGTCCTCGTCATCAAACTCATCACTGATATCCCCAACAATTTCCTCGATGATATCCTCCAAAGTAACAATCCCTGAGGTACCTCCATACTCATCTACCACTACGGCCAAATGGTTCTTTTTCTCCTGAAATTCCAACAAAAGATCATCCAGTTTTTTGTTCTCAGGAACAAAATAGGGTTCCCTGACCAAGGACATCCAACTAAAACTTTTTCGCTCAATGTACGGCAACAGGTCCTTTACATATAGAACCCCCAACACATTGTCCATATTTTCCGAAAACACGGGAACTCTGGAATAGCCGTTTTTTTTGATTTCCGCAAGAACCTCAGGAAATTTCATCTTCTCGTTCAGGGCAAAAATATCGATTCGGGGCCGCATCACCTGCTTGGTATCGGTATTGCCAAAAGTCACGATACCTTCCAATATTTTTTGTTCCTCTTTGGTGGTATCCCCTTCCGAAGCGAGTTCCAATGCCTGCGATAAATGGTTTATGCTGAGATTGGATTTTTGTTTTCCCAATTTATCCTCCAAGTATAGTGTACTGGAACG
The DNA here is from genome assembly GCF_009184425.1 of Flagellimonas olearia. Lineage (GTDB taxonomy): Bacteria > Bacteroidota > Bacteroidia > Flavobacteriales > Flavobacteriaceae > Flagellimonas > Flagellimonas olearia. Next base: position 360,785 of record NZ_WELG01000002.1, read on the forward strand.
CATCGGCGCGCTCAAGGGTGTAAACAACGTGCTCAAAACCTTTAGGGGTATTGCCATAAAATAGGAAAACTGCACCCGGTTCCTATTGGCATAGATCTTGGGTAAGATCTCCCCGAACATCAAAATGAGAAAGGTGGCCACCACTACTTCCAACAAAAAACGGAGGGTACCATCTATCCCCGCAAAAATGGTCTCCCCAATGGAACTGAACAAGAGGACAATCCCTATATTGATGGCATTGTTGGCAATCAGTATCGTGGCCAAGAGCTTTTTAGGCTTGTCCAACAATTGTGCAACTATCTTGCCCTTGGAGCTATCTTTTTCTTGCATTTCGTTCAAATCGGTCTGAGACAGACCAAAAAGAGCCACTTCGGCAGCTGAAATCAAGGCCGATCCTCCCAACAAAAACAAAAGCACGATAACTTTTATGGTGAAAATACCATTAAGGGTAGTAAAGAAAAACGCCAAACAATGGGGCTCGGGATCCAAATTGTATTGCTTTAACTTATATTCTTAGAATGGCAGGTCATCATCCTCTTCGGTCTCATCTATAGGTGCCGCAGGCCCAGAGACCTTCTGCGTTTCTTGTCTGGGAGAATTGTCCGGCATCTGCTGGGCATTGGCCATACTCTCTTTCTTGGTGGTCAAGAAGGTAAAATCCTGGACATGTACTTCGGTGGAATACCTAGTGTTTCCATCCTCACCCTGCCACTGTCTATTTTTAAGCCTTCCCTCAACATATACCTTATCCCCTTTGCTTAAATATTTTTCACAGATTTCGGCAGCCTTGTTCCGTACCACAATATTATGCCAATCCGTATTGGTCACTTTTTCACCGGTCTGCCTATTGGTATAGGTTTCATTGGTGGCCAAGGGGAACCGACCAATGCAATTACCTCCTTCAAAATAGTGGATTTTCACTTCGTCTCCCAAATGCCCGATCAGCATTACTTTATTCAATGTTCCGCTCATATCTCTTTAATTAGTCAAAAGTACTAAATTTTAAATGTTTGGATGAAATCCGCGATCAAAACTGGAACGGGAAATTCCACTAGCTGTTCCCATGAAATTCCATCAGATAAAAGCTCCTTGGTTTCAATGATCCAGAATCTAGTATATAAATGCTGATGCGACAGTTTGTGTACAACGGGTGTTTCATTATAAACGGACAAAGAAACCCTGGATGGAAAACCATCCTCCAAATGTTGGGCCAGTTCCTTTTCATTGATCTCCTTTTCAGATTCCAATAAAGGAAACTGATATAAGTTCTGCCAAATGCCCTTCCCCGTCCGTTGTTCCAACAAGGTGTTTTTATTACTATCCAAAAAGACCATATAATTAAAGTATCGTGTTCTGGTCTTGGTCTTGTTCAGCTTTATGGGCAGGATATCCACTTTATTATCTTTCAGGGCCACACAACTCTCTTGCAAGGGACATAGCATGCAATATGGTTTTTTGGGTGCGCATTGCATGGCGCCAAACTCCATGATGCCTTGATTGTAATCCCTGGCATCATCAACATCCATTACCTTTCGTGCCAATTCCTTAAAATGTTTGATCCCTTCAGAACTATTGATGGGCATATCCACGCCATAATACCGTGCCAATACTCGGTATACATTACCATCCACAACAGGTTCGGGTATATTGAAACATATGGAAGCTATGGCACTGGCGGTATAATCCCCTATCCCTTTCAAGGATTTTAGGCCTTTGTAGGTTTGGGGGAATTCCCCGTTCCATTCATTGACCACGATTTGGGCAGTTGCATGCAAATTTCTAGCCCTGGAATAGTACCCCAACCCCTGCCATAGCTTCAATACTTTTTCCTCTGGCGCACTTGCCAGATCATGAACTGTTGGAAAAGCCTCCAAAAATTTGTGGTAATAAGGTGTTCCCTGTACCACCCTAGTCTGTTGAAGTATGATTTCGGACAGCCAGATTTTATAGGGATCCTTGGTGTTTCTCCAAGGTAATTCGCGTTTGTTTTGGTGGTACCATTTTAAAATTTCCTGGGAAAAAGACATGTAGAAAAATACGATTGTGGGAATGTGTTAGTTTATATACTTAAAATTAAAGGCTTTAAACGAAAGATTAATTTTAATGTTTATATTTGCAAGCCAAAAAAATAAGAAAAATAATCAAGAGAAATGACGAAAGCAGATATTGTAACTAGAATCTCAGAGAAGTTAGGTATTGAGAAAGGAGACGTTCAGGCAACAGTTGAATCATTTATGGAGGAGGTAAAATCGTCCTTGGAGAATGGAGACAATGTGTATTTAAGAGGTTTCGGAAGCTTTATCATCAAGACAAGAGCGGAAAAAACTGGTAGAAACATTTCAAAGAACACTACCATCAAAATTCCTGCACACAATATTCCTGCCTTCAAACCTGCAAAGGTTTTTGTAGAAGGCGTAAAAAGTAATGTACAAGTAAAATAATATAACTAACACTAAAGCAAGAGCCCTATGCCGAGTGGTAAAAAAAGAAAAAGACATAAGGTAGCTACACACAAGCGCAAGAAGCGTAGAAGAGCTAACCGACACAAGAAAAAGTAGTTGTTGCAACTACTTTTTCATTTTACAAAAACACGTTCTTTGACATAGAGATTCAAGAAACGAATTTCAATCGGTTTGAAATAAAACCGATACCATATATATTGTTTAATCATTTATCCCATAAACACTAACTATCGGGATAAATATAAAATCGATTCAGGTGAATAGAGAATTAATTGTTCGATCTAGTCCCGAAGCAGTCGATTTTGCCTTACTAAAGGATGGAAAACTTATAGAATTACACAAAGAGGAGGACAACAACAACTTTTCCGTAGGGGATATCTTTCTAGCCAAGATCAGAAAACCCGTTACCGGCCTCAATGCGGCATTTGTCAATGTAGGTTATGAAAAAGATGCATTCCTGCATTATCATGACCTTGGCCCGCAACTCTCTTCCATGTTGAAATTCATCAAAAAAGCAAGAACAGGGAAGGTAAAGGATTATACCCTGAAAGATTTTCCATTTGAAAAAGACATCGACAAGAATGGCAGCATCAATGATGTGATCAAAGCCAATCAGTCATTATTGGTACAAATTGTAAAAGAACCCATTTCCACCAAAGGACCCAGGATAAGCTCCGAGCTTTCCATAGCTGGTCGCTATTTGGTCATGGTTCCATTTTCCGATCGTGTCTCGGTATCCCAAAAGATAGCGAGCAAGGAAGAAAAGGACAGGCTCATACGTCTTGTAAAGAGTATTAAGCCCAAAGGATTTGGTGTTATTATCCGTACCGTTGCAGAAGGCAAAAAGGTTGCAGAACTGGACAAAGATCTTCAGAACTTGGTATCCAAATGGATAGCAATGTGCAAGAAATTGCCAAGAGCACCGCACCCCTCAAAGGTTTTGGTAGAGGTCAACAGGGCCTCATCCATATTGAGGGATGTTTTCAACGATTCCTTTACCGGAATCCATGTTGATGACGAAACTCTTTATAATCAGATCAAAGATTATGTACACGAGATCGCACCCGAAAAGGAATCCATTGTAAAGCAGTATTCCGGTTCCGCCCCCATTTTTGAAAAATTTGGAATTGAACGTCAGATCAAGACCTCTTTTGGAAAAACGGCCTCCATGAGCCGTGGGGCATATCTGGTCATAGAACATACCGAAGCTCTCCACGTCATAGACGTGAACAGTGGTAACCGTTCCAACAAGGCCAAGAACCAAGAAGATACCGCTTTGGAGGTAAACCTACTGGCCGCATCCGAAATTGCAAGACAATTACGCCTGCGTGACATGGGAGGAATTATCGTTGTAGACTTCATAGATATGACCCGAGGTGAACACAGAAGAAAGTTATTTGATCATCTACGGGAAGAAATGAAGGACGATAGGGCAAAACACAAAATTTTGCCCCCCAGTAAATTTGGTCTTATCCAGATTACCAGACAAAGGGTACGTCCCGAAATGAACATCAAGACCAGTGAGGAAAATCCCAATGGCAGTGGTGCCGAAGTGGAAGCTCCCATTGTCTTGATAGACAAAATCCAAGTAGATCTTGAGCGAATCCTAAAAAGCAAGCAAGCGAACAATGGCATTGTCTTGAACATACATCCGTTCATTGCCGCTTACCTGACCAAGGGATTCCCGTCCATACGTTCCAAATGGTTTATGGACAACAAAAAATGGATAAAGATCCAGCCAAGGGATGCTTACAAATACCTTGAATACCGTTTTAAGGATAAAGACGGCAAAACATTACATATATAAATAAGAAGCGGCTCCGCAATGGGGCCGCTTTTTTGTTTTATGTACATTTGGCAAATGCATCATACCAAAAGCTATACCCTCCCTGAGGCCACAAAAAAATTGGAACGTTATTGCGCCTATCAAGAGCGCTGTCATTACGAGGTTGTGGAGAAATTAAAAGGGATGCGCATGATTCCAGAGGCCATTGATCATATTGTTGCCCACCTTATCCAAGAAAACTACTTAAACGAGGAACGATTTGCCAAGAGTTTTGCCCGGGGGAAGTTCAATATCAAAAAATGGGGCAGAAAACGCATTGTAAGAGAATTGCAGCAACGTGAAATCTCCATATTCAACATTAAAAGTGCCCTCGCGGAAATCAATGAGGAAGACTACCTTACCACCTTGGATGAACTTGCCAAAAAACGTTTGGACCAAATCAAGGAAAGTAACCTTCAAAAAAGAAAAAAGAAGTTGGCCGACTACCTATTTTACCGTGGATGGGAAAGCCACTTAGTCTATGAAAAGCTCCATGAGCTGATCTAGGCCCTATTTCTGCGCCACCAATCGCTGTGTTCTTGTCACGGCCTTTTCATTTTTCCAATCAATCCATTTTTGCCCTTTCATTTTGCGCATAAAATTGTCAAAATGACGCATAAAGAAAATATTGTACACGGCCTTACCAAAGTTTTTTGGCTTTCGCGCAATGGCTCGTAGACTCATGGAAAATCCTGGGGTTATGTACTTCATATGGTGCCAATACCCTTCGGGTATGTAAAGCACATTACCATGCTCCAATTGGGCCACATGTCCTTTGGCTTGTTGCAAGGCAGGCCATTTTTCCAAATCGGGGTCCGCAAAATCAATATCCTCCCTTGTAATCAGGGAATGTGGGATTTTGTACAAAAACTTGGTTTCGGATTGCGCGTATAGGATACATTGCTTCTTCCCTTCAAAATGAAAATGGAAGATATTGGCCAAGTCTATATCGTAGTGCATAAACGTGTGCGAATCACTTCCCCCAAAAAACAACATGGGCAATCCTTTCATCAACCGAAGTCCAAAATCGGGATACGAAAAGTCTTTTTGCAACTGGGGCACTTCCTTTAAGACGTTCCAAAGAAAAATGCGGTACTTGGTCGGTTCCCTTTTTAAAAGATCCACGTACTCGGCCATCTTCATTTTTGCATGTGGTTCGTTGAAGCCCTCATCGTGCTTTACGGGGCGATCATCATAAAGTGGTACCTGTTTATCCCCAGCAATTTCCTTCATATAATCCAGATTCCATTTGGAATACGCAGGCCAATCCTCAATAAAGCGCTCAATGACTACAGGCTTCTGGGGCTTGAAATATTTTTTGAGAAACTCCCTTTTGGTCAGGGTCTTTTCCCGAGGTATCTGTTCAAGATTTAGCTTCAAGATTTCAAGGAGTTTGAAACCACTAAATTAATAAAAGGTTTTGAAATGCTTACCTAAACCTTATTCCTTGGACACCAAGTTACTTTTTGCTTAGCAGCTTCGTTTCCGTTCTATTTAAAACTATATCGCAAACCAAACAAAACATTACTTGGTGGCATAGGCACAAAACCAGACTCTATGTAATCTGCATCGAAAATATTACTTGCTGTAATGGTAAACTCCGCCTGTTTTACTCTAACCGCCAATGATGCATCCCAAACATTATAGGTTTGTCCGGTAGTACGTTCTGCATACTTGTAAATTATGTTTTGACGAACATTTTTGAACAATTGCGTGCTTAAGCGCGTGGTATATTGGTGTTTTAGCGTGTTTAAGGAGTAACGGGACAGTTCTTCGTTTTGATCAAAAATATTGTCATCTAAAAACGCATAGCCCATACTTAAGGTTTGCGCAAAGTCTTTGAACTTAAAATTATAAGCAGCATCCAACTCTAGGCCCTTAGTGTTTACTTCCGTAATGTTTGTAGCCACAAACACATCCTCAGAAACATCGTTTCTAATATAATCTATTAGATTGTCTGCGTCTCTATTAAAAACGGCAACGCTGGCATTAAATTTAGGAGAGGTGTACTTTAAGCCTACTTCTTGCGCAAAGGCTTCTTCGGGCTCCAAATCTTCGTTACCACTAGTAACTGGGTCATTGTAGAACAAATCTGTATACGTTGGTATACGGTAGGTATAACCAATATTACCATATACTTTAAACGTATTGGTAAGGTTATAACCTATATCCAAACCAGGGAATGCTTTAACCTTAAAGTCAGAAAAATACGTTAACGCCACACCTGGCGTAATATCCAACTTGCTATCTGCTATACTAAAACGGTGCTCTAAAAAAACATTGGACATGAAACGATTTCGGCTACCTAGGCTATTACTTCTTAAATAGATTTTAGAAAACTCTACCCCAAATCCTGTAATTCCCAATTTAGAGGCATAAGAGGCATTGGTTTCTACCCCAACCTTGTTAGAAATATGCATGTTCCTATAAAAACCAGGCTCATTTCGTCTCAAAAGAAACAAGTCTTGATTACGTTTCCAATAGATTCTTGGCTGTATTTTTAGCTTGTTTTTCTTAAAGGTGGTAGAAAACGCCAACAGACTGTTTTGGGTTTCTTCGTACTCATGAAATGTAGGATTGGTGGTATAAAAATTTTCAGCTCCAAAATTACGCTCCAAGAAAGTAGCCGTCATTTCTATAGGCTGCGCATTCTTGTTGAAAATACTTTTCAAGTAATAATTGCCGTTGTCGTAATCTGAGTTATTTCTATACCCCTCGGATGTCATCCGTCCCACATGTATGATATGAGTTGAGTTTTCCGTATCGATGCCAACAGTTGCACTGCCATTTAATTGCCCAAAAGAACCCGCTTCCACATTTAAGGAAACAGCATTGTCCAAATTCTTCTTGGTAATGATATTGATAGCCCCGGCAAATGCATTTTGCCCAAAAACCCGAGCTGCCGGACCCTTTACAATTTCTATTCTTTCAATAACCTCCAATGGCAAGGCAGCATTCATGGTATGGTGACCCGTTTGGGCATCGTCCATTTTAACACCATCTATCAATAATAGGGTTTGGTCAAAACCACCACCTCTTATATACAAATCTGCTTGGCTACCACCGGTACCGCGTCTTCTTATATCTACACCCGCAACTTGTTGTAACAAATCTGCCACATTTACGGCAGCACTATTTTTAATATCATTGGAAGAAATGATATTAATGGTTCTTGAATTTTCCTTGAAAGGAAGGTTAATTCGGTTTGCGGTCACCACAACTTCGCTTAACGAATCTACCTTTATAGCAGCATCGTCTTGTTGCGCTTTTAGCTGAAAAGCACCAACGAGTAAAATCGCAGAAAATAAAATTGATTTCTTCATTATGTAAGCTTGTACGATAAGTTTTTACGTCAATTAATTATATGCTGCAAAAGTCCTAACTTTCCGGACGATTAAACTAGTCCAGTTTTAAAACAATGAATAGTCCGGTTTTTGATGTATTGGTAAAACTAATAACTATAGACAAGTCTATGGTACAACCTGTATACGTACAGGTGGCACAACAGATTACCAACGCCATTCAACGTGGTTATCTGGAAAAAGGAAGTAAGTTGCCCGGAACACGGGCTTTAAGTGAGTTATTGAACGTTCATCGCAATACAGCAGTAGCCATCTATGATGAATTGTCCTCGCAAGGTTGGGTAGACATCATGCCCAACAAGGGAACTTTTGTGGTAGTACCAGAAGATTTCAAAGTAAAGATCAAAGCGACCATTCAGCATATCAATCAAGTTTATGAGTATCCAAAAACTCCAGGATTCCCATTCCAACAATCCTTTAATTTGGCATCTACCAAAGAGGAGAGTACTGCCAAATATTCCATAAACGATGGTAAGCCCGATTTAAGATTACATCCCGTGCACCAATTTTCTAAATGGTATAGCGCTGCAATGAAACGGAAGCCATTGATCAACAAATGGAATAATACTAGTGCATTGATTCCTTCTGTTTTTAGCACACAACTTTGCAACTACTTAAATGCCACCAGGGGCTTCCATATAAAACCAACCCACTTATTAAATACCCGTAGTACGGAAATGAGCCTGTACATTGTTTCACAGGTATTAATAAATCCAGGGGATTTGGTCCTGGTTGGACAACTTAGTAATTATGTGGCCAACATGATATTTCAACAAGCTGGGGCAAAGATAAAAACAGTGCCTGTAGATGATGAGGGATTGGATATTGGTTATATAAAGAAACATTTTATACAGGATCGCATTCGCTGTATCTATGTTTGCTCCAACAGAGACTATCCTACAACGACAACATTGAGCACCAAAAGAAGACTGCAATTGTTGGAATTGGCCAAAACGCATGGTTTTGCCATAATTGAGGACGATTTTGACCATGATTTTCAGTTTGAAGGGTCCTCCATGCTACCCATGGCAAGTGCAGATGCCAATGGGAATATTATTTATTTGGGTAAACTGGGACAATCTTTATTTCCAAGTTTTCATACGGGGTTTGTCGTTGCGCCGGAACAGGTAATTTCCGAAGCCAATAATTACTTGCAATTATTGGATACCCAAGGAGACCTCATACAAGAACAAATGCTTTCGGAACTTATATCCGAAGGTGAAATATACCGACTCAAGAAAAAAAATATAGTAACCTACAAACAACGTAGGGATGCTCTATGTGGTCTTTTAAAAGAATATTTTAACCACGCACTTGATTGGCAAATACCTTCTGGAGGGCTTGCCATATGGTTGCGATTTAAAAACCACATATCATTGTTAAAACTGGCCGAAGAAGCTGAAAAACTGGATGTATTCCTGCCAAAAACCATTCTCTATCAAGATAAAAATACGTGCTCCATACGTTTTGGGTATGGGCATTTAAACGAGGAGGAGCTTAAAATCGTAATTAAAAAGTTACAACAAGCATACTTACAGTTAGTAGCTACTTAAAATAAAAAGAGACCATTTAAAAATGGTCTCTTTAAACATTCAAATTTATCTATCTTGCAAAGATGACAATCAATAGCCAAAAAACTTAATCGGGACCGTGCTTAAAAAAATTACCAACCTTACCTCGCCCAATTATAAAACCCTGGATTGGAAAACGGTTCTTCTAATTTTGTTCCTTGTCGCCTTTTTTATACGGTTTCCCTTTTTCTTCCGAGATTATGTAGATCGGGATGAAAGTACGTTCATCATCATGGCGCAGTCATGGGTAAACGGACATCTGCCCTACACCCAACTTTGGGACCTGAAACCACCCATTACCTTTTTGTTCTTTGCAGTCATTATTAAAATATTCGGCAAGAGTTTTTTGGCCATTCGGTTGTTTGGGACCTTATTGGTAGCCCTCACCGCATTGTTCACTTACGGAATGGCCAATACGATTACATCCAAAAAAGTGGCTTTTTGGGTCGCTATGTTGTGTGTGTTCTTCCAAAGCCTGTTTGGCAGCCTACAAGGGGTAATGTCCGAACATATCTGTACCTTTTTCTTTGTGGCCGGGGTATATCTTTTATTGACCAAGGACTCTATAAAATGGTATTTTTTAATTGGAATCCTTTTTGGATTGTCCGTAATGTCCAAATTGAACATGGTATATCCTGTTTTGGGAGTTGGAATCTATTTTTTGTGGGAAGGATTTGCCATAAAGCAATTTGGGACTATCCTAAAAAAAATGGTTTTCATGGGAACAGGCTTTTTGTTTGTACTGGTCCTCACAGCATTGCCGTATTATCTTGAAGGTCATTTACAAGTGTGGTGGCAATCCATTTTTGAGGCGCCTTTGGCCTATTCCGATTCCAAATTCCATTCCCCATTGAAAGTATTGCCTTTTGTGGTTGCTATTCTTGGCCTGCTTGCAGCAGGGTTTGCCTCAAAAAAGATTGACATTAAGTCAAGGTCTTTACAAATATTGACGGTTATTGTCATTGCCATCCTTATCTCGTTCATGCAAACCGGTAAGGTGAACGGCCACTATATGATCCAGCTTTATCCTTTTGTGTTGATTCCTTTTGGAATTATGATCGGTAAGCTCCTCCCTGAAAAGAAAATTTTTAAGCCATTGGCCATAGTACTTCTGCTATTACTCCCCATGGAGGCCTATTTGGAGTATGTAAACATTGTTGGCAACAAGATGGAAAAAGGGTCTTTTTTCAATGGGGAGGGAATAGACGTTCCCAAGTATATTGAAGCCCATGATCTGGACACCAAAAACATCTTTTTTACCGAGTACCATATTGGGTATTGGGTATTGGGGGTCAATCCTCCCACCAAAGCCGTGACCCATCCAAGTAATATTGCCCGGGAGGAACTATATCCCTACATGCAAAACCCCAGAAAAACAGGCATGGAGGAATTACAATATATCATGGACGTCCTGAAACCCAAGACTATAGTAGCACGAAAAGGCAAAAAAATATTCGATAAAAAATTGGTGGAGTACAATGAATATATTGATGCCTATTTGACCCAACACTACTTCCTACTTGCCACTGTGGATCGTGGTCTTATTTATCAGCGATTAGAATGATTCCAAAGTTGACCTCGATTAATCCGCATGTTTTTATACGGTCTGTTTGTCAAACTTTTGTTGAAATTCCTGTTATAAATAACTTCATGATTGATCGGGTCTGGTAATAAAATTACACTGCATACATCGGTACTTTGCCGACTCAAAAAACGGAAAAAGTTTAAGGAAAATCCCTTTTCTGGAATAATATTTCTCAGACTTGGCGGCCTTGCAGTTTGGGCATACGATCAAACTTCCGTTCTCATCCCTTGCATAACTTTTGATCTCTTCATAAATCTTCAGGGCCTCGTCTTTTTGTGATTTGTACACCTGTAGACGAATCCGGGAATAACTGGTTGCCGTATGATAATTTAGGTTTTCCTCCCATATAAAGGCAGGAATCCCTTCAGATTCGAGCTTTGCCTTGGCAATTTGGGCATCAGACTCCAAAAAAAACGAGTCAATTGTGTAAAATTCCTTTTTCACCTAGAATATGTTGTACAATGTGCAAAATTCGTGAGCCTTCTTCTTCCATGTTATTGGTGTGCAAACAAAATCGCAATCGCTCAATTTCTTGTTAAAATAGTCGATATTTTAAAATAGCTGCCGAAAAATTTCTCCATAACACAAATGTAGTTCTTCCTGTTTTTAAGCCCTATCTTAGGGCGTCATAAACCCATTGAAAATGAAACTTGTTCTCTCCTTTTTTGCAATACTATCCGGTTTGTGGTCCATGGCACAGACCAATTCCTATACTATTTCGTTTGGGAATGCCGTACACCACGAGGCATCCATAAATGCAATTTTCCCTGATTTGGGGAGGGATACCATTTCCTTTCGGATGAGCCGTACTTCTCCAGGGCGATATGCCTTGCACGAATTTGCCAAGAATGTCTATGGCTTCAAGGCTTTTGACAGTAAGGGAAACGCATTATCGGTTCATCGGCCCAATCCTTATGAATGGCAAGTTACCGGTCATGATGGCTCTATTCAGGTTCAGTATACCTTATTTGCCAACCGTGGCGATGGGACCTATTCCCAAATTGATGAGACCCATGCCCATTTGAACATTCCCGCTACCTTTATGTATGCTCCTTCCCTCAGCGAACGCAACATTGAAGTAACCTTTGATGTTAGAGAGGATTTAAACTGGGAAGTGGCCACCCAATTACCCTTGGTTTCCGGCACTACCTATTCTGCGCCCAACCTTTACTATTTTATGGACAGTCCTACCGAGATCAGTGACTTTATGCTTCGGTCTTTTGAGGTTGATGGCAAGACCATTCAGCTAGCCCTTCATCACAATGGAACCGAAGCGGAGGCCAACACCTATTTTGAAAAAGTAAAAAAGGTGATCTTGGCGGAAAAGGATGTTTTTGGGGAGCTTCCCAATTTTGATCATGACACCTATACCTTTTTGGCCTGTTACATTCCCAATGCTTCCGGGGATGGTATGGAACACCGAAATTCCACCATTGTAACCAGCACCCGTAGTTTGGCCAATGGAGGAATGGAGCGCAACATCGGTACGGTGTCCCACGAGTTTTTCCATGCGTGGAACGTGGAACGTATCCGCCCAAAGTCATTGGAACCTTTTGATTTTGAAGCTGCCGATATGAGTGGTGCACTTTGGTTCGCCGAAGGCTTTACCAGTTATTATACCAATCTCATCTTGTGCAGGGCAGGCCTTATATCCCCAAAGGAGTATGTAGAGGGCATTACCGGTACCTTTAATTATGTATGGAATTCTCCGGCCCGGAAGTTTTTTAACCCTATTGAGATGAGTTATCAAGCGCCCTTTGTGGATGCAGCCACTTCGGTAGATCCCGTGAACAGGGACAATACCTTTATCTCTTACTATTCCTATGGCAGTGTCCTAGGTTTGGCCTTGGACCTCTCTTTGCGTGAAAATGGTCTTACCATGGATGATTTCATGAAATCCGTTTGGCAACAATATGGAAAACCTGAAGTACCCTACACCCTAGAAAACCTTCATGATGCCCTCAACGCATTTGCCGGGAAGAAGTTTGGGGATGATTTCTTCAACACCTATATCTATACAAGTGGGATGCCCGATTATGTTTCTTTGCTGAACTCTGTTGGGGTGAATCTGCAACAGCCTAAAATAGAACCTTATTTTGGGGCCTATACGTCCATGAATCCTGATAATTCAGGGTATAAAATATTGAGAAATCCTGTAATGGGCAGCCCTGCCTACCTCGCCGGATTGGATACTGGTGATGTAATTCTTGACATCAATGGCATCTCTTTTTCTGAGGACCAAGACTTTTCGGATTACCTGAAGCAGTTTAAGATGGGAGATTCCTTAAAAGTGAGCTTTACCCGCTATGGGGTGCCAAAAACAACTTCACTGGTCTTGCGTCCGAGTCCCGATTATTCCATCCATCTTATGGAAGACAAGGAACAAACCCCATCCAAATCAATGCTCCAACAACGAAAAAGTTGGTTAAAACAGGAATAGATGATCTACTATAAACAGGCAAGTTCCACACAAGAACTGGAACAGATCCTTTCCCTTCAGCAAAAAAACTTGGCCAAAAGCCTAACCACGGACGAGCTGGAAAACGAAGGCTTTCTCACCGTGGAACATTCCATGGATATACTACAGGCCATGAATGAGGAATGTGGGCATATCATTGCTTTGGAAGATGGTGAGGTTATTGGGTATGCCCTTTGCATGCATCCCAAGTTTGCCGACTCCATTGAAGTTTTACGACCCATGTTTGTTGAAATCAACAAGGCCGTGGCTGACAAAAGCAACTATATGGTCATGGGGCAAATCTGCGTTTCCAAGAGCCATAGAGGCCAAGGCATTTTTAGAAACCTATACCTTACCATGAAGAATAAACTTCCCGAAGGTTTTGACACCATTATTACCGAAGTGGACGGAAAGAACAAGCGGTCGTTGAGGGCCCACGCCGCGGTTGGTTTTCAAACCCTAAAAGTGTATCCGGCTGGGGAGAAAGAATGGCATTTGATCGAACTAAAATAAAAAAGCCGCCCAATTGGGCGGCTTTTTTATTTCGTGAACTTGTTTGTTAATCGGCCAAGACAATTATTTTGTTGTCTTTCATTTCTATTGTTCCACTGGTAATGGACAGTACAGTTTCGCCGTTTTTCCCTGCGAAAAATTTATCCTTAAAAGCTTCATCTATTTTGATGTCCCCTTTTACCCTGACGTTTCCAGCTTGCAACAAAGAAACAATCGGGGCGTGATTTTCCAACATTTGAAACTCTCCATTTACACCAGGCACGGTAACCGAGGTTACATCGCCTGAGAATAAAGTCGCTTCGGGTGATACTATTTCTAAATACATATTTTCTATTGTCATTCCTGCGAAAGCAGGAATCTTTTTCAATTTGACTCAATTAATAATGAGATTCCTGCTTTCGCAGGAATGACATTACGCTTCCGCCAACATTTTTTCTCCAGCCTCGATAGCTTCTTCGATGGTACCTTTAAGGTTGAAAGCAGATTCTGGCAAGTGATCCAATTCACCGTCCATGATCATGTTAAATCCTTTAATGGTGTCCTTAATGTCTACCAATACCCCAGGAATACCAGTAAACTGCTCCGCTACGTGGAAAGGTTGTGACAAGAAACGTTGTACACGTCTTGCTCTACCTACGGCCAATTTATCTTCTTCAGAAAGTTCTTCCATACCCAAGATGGCAATGATGTCCTGAAGTTCTTTATATCGTTGCAACAACTCTTTAACGCGTTGTGCACATCCGTAATGCTCTTTACCCAAAATGTCCGGGGTCAAAATCCTAGAAGTAGAATCCAAAGGATCCACAGCAGGGTAGATACCCAATTCCGCAATTTTACGGGAAAGTACGGTAGTTGCATCCAAGTGGGCAAATGTTGTTGCCGGAGCAGGATCCGTCAAGTCATCCGCAGGAACGTAAACCGCCTGTACAGAAGTAATGGAACCTCTCTTGGTTGATGTAATCCTTTCCTGCATGGCACCCATTTCAGTGGCCAATGTAGGTTGGTAACCTACCGCAGATGGCATACGACCCAAAAGTGCGGATACCTCAGAACCAGCTTGGGTGAAACGGAAAATGTTATCCACAAAGAACAATACATCCTTCCCTTGTCCGTCTCCGGCACCATCACGGAAATATTCGGCAATGGTCAATCCAGATAGGGCCACACGGGCACGGGCACCGGGAGGTTCGTTCATCTGACCGAACACAAAGGTTGCCTTGGATTCTTTCATGGCCTTTTTGTCCACTTTGGACAAGTCCCATCCGCCTTCTTCCATAGAATGCAAGAAAGCATCACCATACTTTATAATTCCCGACTCCAACATCTCACGAAGCAAGTCATTTCCTTCACGGGTACGTTCACCAACACCGGCAAACACGGAAAGTCCACCGTGACCTTTTGCAATGTTGTTGATCAACTCTTGGATCAATACGGTTTTTCCAACACCAGCACCACCGAACAATCCAATTTTACCTCCTTTGGCATAAGGCTCGATCAAATCGATTACCTTGATCCCTGTAAAAAGTACTTCCGTTGAAGTGGAAAGATCTTCAAACTTTGGAGCTTCCCTGTGAATGGGCAGTCCATTGTCTCCAGCTTTAGGAAGGTTTTCCATACCGTCGATGGCATCACCGATCACGTTGAATAGACGACCGTATACATCTTCTCCGATCGGCATTTGAATTGGAGCACCAGTGGCAACAACTTCAACACCTCTACTCAAACCATCGGTAGAGTCCATGGAAATGGTCCTTACGGTATTCTCACCAATGTGGGATTGTACCTCCAATACCAATTTGGAACCATCTGCTTTGGCGATTTCAAGGGAATCATAAATCTTGGGAATCTCAGTTCCCGACTCAAACTCAACATCAATGACCGGGCCAATAATCTGGGCAACCTTACCTGTAACTTTAGACATTACTGTGTTTATTTTTAATTGAATACGAGGAAAAAACCGTTTTTTTTCCGGCTGCAAAGATATACTTTTCCCTTTGTAATCAGAAACTAAAAATCTTCTTTTTTACCAATAAAAAAGGCACTGAAAAAATCAGTGCCCTTGAATATTTTTTTTGGTAATGCTTTATGGATTGATAGTCCATGAAACATAGTAGATGGAACCAATGTTTCCTGTACCCACAGCGGTAAAGTACTCATCTCCCAATATATTGGAGCCTCCAACCTTGAAAATAGATTTTATACTTGGAACGGCGTAGTTCAATTGCGCATCCAACACGGTAAAGGAAGGAATGTCGCCATCCGCGAAAGATGCTTCCCAGAAATAGCTGTCGCTCCACCTGTAGTTCACATTAAATCCAAAATTTGTGAAAAGCTCTGGATTTCCAAAAGACGCCTTCACTTTATGCTTTGGCGTATTGAAATTGGTCCGAAAACCTTCCAACCTACCTTCATCGATATCCAATTCGGCATACGTGTAATTGACCCCTAAATCAAAGTTACCGAGTTTGGTATCCACACCAACTGTTGCTCCATAAGAGTTGATGTTCTCATCTGAGTTGGTATAGGTCTGATACACTTGATAGTCTCCATTTTGAAGCGCCAACAAGGACAATCCTCCATCTCCGGCTTCACCATAGAACGGAACTGCCGTTGTAGTATTGGCCAAGAAATTTTTATAACTGTTGTAATAGCCACTCAAATCAATGGTGAACTTCCCAATTTGGGCCCTATACCCAGCTTCATAAGCGGTAATTTCCTCGGGCTGCACCAAAGGTGTATTTACCTTTTGTGGGTCATTGGCCAACAAGGAAGCAGTGGAATAGGCATTTTCATAGGCAGCACGACCCACAATTTCCACTGTGGCCGGCATTCCAAGATTATCCTGAGCGGCTTGACTCACATTGAATGTTCTCACATCCCTGTCCAGGTTAGCTGGAGCTGAACCTACCAAAATTGCACGACCTGCATTCAATCCAATGAACAAATCTTGTGTGGTCGGGTTTCTAAAACCTTGTTGTACCGACACCCTAAAATTGTGGTTCCTGCTTTCACCTGCCGTATAGGCCAATGAGATTCTTGGTGAAAGGAAACCGTCAAAAAATTCGTTTTTATCATAGCGTGCAGAACCTGTAAACTTTAAACGTTCATCCATAAACTTCTTCTGCAGCTGCAAGTAAGCCCCATATTCATTATAGGTAATGGGTCCGTCAATATCTGTAAAAATGGTCCCGTTGGAGTTCAATTCATATTCCCGGAACGAGCCCCCGATTTGAAGGTCGGCCCAATCATCTATCAAATGGGCCAAATTATAGTTTCCGTTCACGTGACGGAACTTGGTTTCGTCCACAAACTTGGCCCCAGTACTCAGATCTCCATCATTAATCACTTTATTGAATGCATTTTCAAAAGCAGGAGTTCCAGGAATCAACCTTCCTTGATCGGCCGCTTGACGGCCCGCAATATGTGCTTGGGCAGAAGACTGCTCAGGCGTAAGTCCGCCCTGTTGTATTCCTCCTAGATAGGTGGGGATGTATGCGGTGGCATAATCCGTGAACCATTGCGTATCTGATTTCCATGACCTATTGACGTTGATTGCGGCGAAACGGGTATCATAGGCATCCCCTGAATTTTCGGAAACGATATAACCTCTTAGAAAGAAGTTATCGTTCTTTATTTCCAAACGATGTTGTTGCATGGTAAATCCTGCAACAGCATAACGGTTAGCACCTTGGTAAATCGTGGTACCGCGACCAATCCTACTGTTCAAAATAACCTCCAGGTCATTACCGAAAGGTCTATAATGGAATGCAAAATCCGCCTTCACACTTTCCGCATTGTAATTGGCCAAATCCGCTTCATCATACCCTGTTCGGGAAATCACAGCAGAACCAACAGTCCCTGTAGGCAGGCCTGCGGCCGCATCAAAGTTCAAGGTGGTTGAGACTTCATCCCCATAAACATTTAAACCGTCATACGCTGGATTGGAACGATCTGCACCAGGATTGTTCAAGTCTATGGTTTGATTGGCGTGCCAGTCCTCCCCTGTCAAAACGGAAAGATTTGCCTTAACGGCCACTTTATCACTGAAGGCATGGGCCGCCCTAATACCAAAATCCTTATAAAAGTTACTGCCGGCAGCATCTTGTACGGTGACCCCTCCCTTGGCATAGGCACTGATTCCTTGAAAGTCAAATGGATTTTTGCTCCTCATGAACAGGATACCATTAAAAGCCCCTGCCCCGTACAAAGCTGAAGAGGCTCCTGGCAAGATTTCCACACTCTGTACATCCAACTCGGACATACCCACCAAGTTACCCAACACAAAGTTAAGTCCGGGTGCAGTGTTGTCCATTCCATCCACAAGCTGGAGGAACCTATTGTTGGCAAAAGTGGCAAAACCTCTAGTGTTTATGGACTGAAAGGTCAAACTATTGGTATTGATGTCCACTCCTTTCAAATTTTGTAATCCCCCATAGAAAGACTCTGCCGTTGTATTCTTTATTTCCTTCAAACCAAAACGCTCCACGGAAACCGGGGATTCAAAAATCCGCTCCGGGGTACGGGAAGCCGAGACCACTATCTCGTCCAAAAGGGTGGAGACCTCTCCCAATACAATTGAAAGGGTTTGGTTATTGGCCGTAACATTGGCTATAAATTCAGAAAAACCAATACTACTGACCCGCAGTCTGAACGGGGGTTCCTCTGATGTATTAAAAGTAAAGTTTCCATCAAAATCGGTAGTGGTTCCTTCCGCCTTTCCCATCAAGACCACATTGGCTCCTGGGATAGGCTCATTATTTTCATCAACCACCTTTCCTTGGACTGTTGTCTGCGCGTATGTGACAATTCCAAAGAGCATGAGGGAAATACTGAATAGTCTTCTCATTGGTTTTGAATTAGAGTTAGATAAGTTTTAAGTGCATATTAAATAATGTAATGTGGAAGATACATTTTTTTTTATTTGCATTCCACAAATATGAAAAAAATTATGCATGCATAATACTTATTTATCAAAAAACACCTCGAAAGACTACGTATTTCATAAAAAAGGCGCCAATTACGGCACCCTTTAATAGTAAATTATGAATTTGGAAAGTTACTCTACGGTAACCGATTTTGCCAAGTTTCTGGGTTGGTCCACATTACATCCCCGCATTACCGCAATATGATAGGAGAGCAATTGTAATGGTATGGTAGTCAACAACGGAGAAAGACTTTCAGACGTCTCTGGAATCTCAATAACGTGGTCCGCCAATTGCTTCACACTTTTGTCCCCCTCGGTAACAATGGCAATAATTCTTCCCTTTCTTGACTTGATTTCCTGAATGTTACTGACCACCTTTTCGTAATGGCCTTTTTTGGTGGCAATGACCACTACGGGCATTTGCTCATCAATGAGGGCAATAGGTCCGTGTTTCATTTCGGCCGCCGGGTATCCTTCTGCATGGATATAACTGATTTCCTTTAGCTTTAATGCGCCTTCCAAGGCCACTGGAAAATTATAGCCTCTTCCCAAGTACAAACAATTGGCCGAGTCTTTATAAATTTCCGAAATCTCCTTTACCAAAGCATTGGATTTCAGGGTTTTCTCTACCTTGGCAGGAATGGATTCCAACTCCGTAAGGTACTCATGGAACTTGGATTGCGAGAATGTTCCTTTTTCTTGGGCCAATCTCATGGCCAATAGGGTCAAAACCGTAATTTGGGTGGTAAATGCCTTTGTTGAGGCCACCCCGATTTCCGGTCCAGCATGGGTGTAGGCCCCTGCATGGGTTTCCCTTGCAATGGATGAACCTACAACATTACAGACTCCAAAGACAAAAGCTCCTTTTTCCTTGGCCAATTTAATCGCGGCCAACGTATCAGCCGTTTCCCCGGATTGGGAAATGGCGATCAATACGTCCTTGTCAGTGATTACAGGGTTTCTATACCTAAACTCCGAAGCGTATTCTACCTCAACAGGAATACGGGCCATATCCTCAAAAATATACTCGGCCACCAGACCGGCATGCCACGAAGTTCCACAGGCCACTATAATGATTCTATTGGCATTGAGGAATTTTTCCAGGTTTTGGTCAATTCCTGCCATCTTTATAATACCCTTATCCGCCAATAATCTACCTCTATAGGTATCCATAATGGCTCTAGGCTGTTCATAAATTTCCTTAAGCATGAAATGCTCGTACCCACCTTTTTCAATTTCTTCAAGATTCAATTGAAGTTCAAGGATATTGGGGTAGGCAATGGCATCGTCTTTGATCTTCCGCATCTTGATTTCCTTTCCGATACGGACAATTGCCATTTCTTCATCCTCCAAATACACTGCGTTATTGGTGAACTCTATAAATGGAGAGGCATCAGATGCAATGAAGTATTCATTTTCCCCAATTCCGATTGCCAAGGGGCTTCCCAGTTTGGCCACAACGATTTCATCGGGTTTGGTTCGATCAAATACGGCAATGGCATAAGCCCCAACCACTTGGTTCAAAGCTATCTGCACTGCTTTTCCAAGCTTTACCCCTTCTTTCTTCTTAACCTCCTCTATTAGGTTTACCAACACTTCGGTATCAGTATCCGACGAAAAAGTGTAACCCCTTTTGGTAAGTGCTGTCTTTATGGATTCGTAGTTTTCAATGATTCCGTTATGGATAATCACCAAATCACCGGAATTTGAACAATGGGGATGGGAGTTTACATCGTTTGGAACACCATGGGTGGCCCACCTTGTATGGCCCAATCCCAATTTTCCTTTTGTTGGAATGGTAGCTTCCGTTCTGTTCTTAAGGTCTTCAACCTTTCCCTTAGTTTTGGAAAGACTTAGGTTTTCACCGTCGAAAAGCACTACACCGGCACTATCGTACCCTCTATATTCAAGTCTTTGCAGACCTTTTATCAATACAGGATAGGCATCTCTATGGCCTATATATCCAACTATTCCACACATAAGATTCTTTTTGGGTTAATGATCATTTTGGGTTTAGGCCCATAAAATTATAATCTATTGCCCAAAAATAGACAAAACGACATCGGCAAACCGATGAACGACCTAAAATAGGCCACAAGAAGTTGTTTTTAATTGGCCTTGGTGTAGAAAATCTCCAATTTTAACCTTTTATCGCTTTCAGAACCTGACACATTGCTTCCATAAAGCACTGTTCCCAAGGGGCTTATACTCGCCCTGATAGGAACATCCAATGCCTGACCGCCTTCTCCTATTCCCTCTTGTAATCCAGTGAAGAATATATTTGAGGTTGTGGTCAAGGCCAAAACGGCATTGGTGGAATCCCTGACGATAATATCATTTAAATGTTCGGTTATCCTAACTGTATACTGCACTCCCTTGCTGTTCTCCTTTTTGAGGATTCCGTCGTAATTAAGGAACAATCCCAATGGAGCACTGTTGGCATCCACTACATTAATGGCGTTCCTCTCCGTATTGGGGTCCAATATGGGCTGTTTGGTCTCTGCATTATACAAGTACAATCTTGGTGGTTCCACTGCATCGTCTCCCAATGTTTCTCTATCTACATAAAAGACCAGATTGGCTTCGTTGATAATCCAATTATTTGCCTTGATTTCGTTAATGACACTCGCCCCACCATTTACAACATCATCAAAAAGTCGTATTTCGGTAAGGGTCTTTGCCCCTTTCACATAGATCCGTGAAGCATTTTCACCATTGTCAAGTGCCCCAGCGATTTCCGGCGTAAGTTCCTCATCCTGAAAAACATTGACCGCATTGCCCAATGTTATTCCATTGCTGCTCAGCAATAAACCCAGCACAAAATCCCTTTCCGCAGGAACCACTTCTTCCGCTTCACTGTCATAATCCTGATATTCGTAGGTTATGGTAATATTGGCTTCGGTAAGATCCAAGAGGAACATGAGTTCATCCATTCCCGTACCCGTAATATATATGCCCCTTAAAAAGTCATTGAAGTTGGATTGGCTCAAAAGTTCGGACTGTCCTTCTTTATCCAATATGTTCTCTTGGAAAAAGGTCGGATTGAGGGGCACACGTATGCCCGGAGGGCGTCGCGAGGCGACCACGGTTTCGGACTCATCCACATCCTCAGTATCCGGATCATCTTCGGCAAAAATGAGCACCTCCTTATTATCAATGGTTATGGTCTTGTTATCTGCCATGGTCAGTTCTTCCCCTATAAAACTGGAAAAATCCTGATTGGAAAAATACTCCTGGGCCTCTTGAAAACCGGTATTGGGATCCAAATCCCTTAAAAAATAATTGGATCGGTATACCGAAATCTCAAAACTTGCGTCCCTGTCCCCATAAATACTATCCAAATCAAAAGTCCTGCTGAAGACATTGGGTATAAAATCATCTGCCGTTCCATCTTCATCGGCATTAAATGGATCCGACCCAATATTAGTTTCTTCAATATCACTGACACCATCCCCATCCCAATCGGATGTTGGGTCATAAATATCTTCTTCGGTCCTTTCCAACGAATTGTCCACTCCATCCCCATCAGTATCCTTAGTAGTCGAAGGAGGTGTCTGGAACGGGATGTTCAGATATACCTCTTTTACGGTTTCTTCCTCGGGAACAGTGGAAGCACTGCTGTCAGAATCTGCAGTATCTTCCGTTGCTTGGGACGAATCCCCAAAAACTGGATCACCCACCCTGTTGGGCAAAGATAGCTGCGAAAGAATGCTGGCATTTCTTTTTCCATATACGGGATCATTAAAGGTTCCCAATTGGTACAGGGGCAACCTGTTGGTCTGCACCGCTGTGATACTTTTATTGAAAGCAAAAACCTCATAGGTCCTCCTGCCCGTTGTAAAGGGCTCCCCACCAACAACACCTTCACCTATGGTGTCCAGTTCGTCTTCACAAGAAGCAATCAGCAGAAACAAAGTTCCAACCCAAGCTGAAACTTTTACGATCTTGGAAAATCTCATGCAATTTATTTTAAAACTTCTGTTTTATAGAAATTTGTGTATGCTTCCTCCGCTTCCTGAAGCGAAACGTAGGGCAATACGGGTTTGGAAAGATTGGCAATGTGGTCTTTTATCTCCTCAGACACCTCTTCCGCGGCTAAAATAATGGCATCGGAATGATCTACGGCAACCTTTAACAAATTATTATAGTCGGGTTTGGCCAGGGCAGAAACGGTTTCTTTGTCTATCCCATCAAAGGCAACTTTGTTGATCATTTCGCTGTCCAACTCCCCTTCAAATCCTTTGTTATAAATGGAGGTTATTATTTTACTGTCCGCAAATAAAGGTTCATCTGCGTAATACTCCCTGAGGTACAATGGAACCATGGAAGCCATCCAACCGTGCACGTGGATAATATCCGGGCTCCAGTTTAATTTTTTAACGGTTTCCACAACGCCCTTGGCAAAAAAGATGGCCCGCTCATCGTTGTCCGGGAACAAATTTCCATCCGCGTCCGTGAAAGTCGCCTTTCTTTTAAAGTATTCTTCGTTGTCGATAAAATATACCTGTATCCGCTCCCTTGGAATGGATGCCACTTTAATAATCAAGGGCATATCCATATCATTGATCACCAGATTCATCCCAGATAAGCGTATCACCTCATGCAATTGATGCCTTCTCTCGTTGATGTTTCCATATCTCGGCATAAAAATGCGTATTTGCCCGCCATTGCTGTTGACCATGCGGGGCGCTTCGTACGACATTGAGGAAACTGGATTCTCTGGGAGGTAAGGAACTAATTCAGAAGATACGAACAATATCTTTTTGCCATTCATAAACACTTTCTTTTGTTTATCCGAAAAACGTAGCTGCAAAAGTACAAAAATTATGCTGATTACCAGTATTTATAGTATTTTTGCACGCTTTTGATCCTTGTGATGCACCTATTTGACCGCAAAAAAGAACTGATTTCCTTTCTACAGGAAGAACGCGACAAAAACCACACCATTGGTTTGGTGCCCACCATGGGCGCCCTACACCAAGGCCATATTTCCTTGGTAAAAAAGGCACTTTTGGAGAACGATTTGGTGGTAGTGAGCATCTTTGTAAATCCAACCCAATTTGACAAAAAAGACGATCTTGACAAGTATCCCAGAAATCTTGACCAGGATATAAACATCTTAAAGGATGTTTCGGAAAAGATCATTGTATTTGTTCCTTCGGTTGATGAAATCTATGGCTCCAATATAGCATCCAAGCACTATGAGTTTGATGGTTTGGACAAGGTCATGGAAGGTGAATTCA
Source organism: Flagellimonas olearia (assembly GCF_009184425.1). Classification (GTDB taxonomy): domain Bacteria; phylum Bacteroidota; class Bacteroidia; order Flavobacteriales; family Flavobacteriaceae; genus Flagellimonas; species Flagellimonas olearia. The sequence continues at coordinate 384,728 of NZ_WELG01000002.1, forward strand.
GGGAAGGTCATTTTAATGGTGTGGGCACCATTGTGGAAACCTTTTTAAGAACGGTTTCCCCGGACAAGGCTTATTTTGGGGAAAAGGATTTTCAGCAATTGCAGATCATTCGCAAAATGGTGGAATTGAGAAAATTGCCCTTTCAGATCATTGGCTGTCCCATAGAGCGTGAACCCCACGGTCTGGCCATGAGCTCCCGTAATGAACGCCTGTCAAAACCGACTAGAAAAGAAGCCAGTTTCATTTATGAAACCCTCCAAACTGCCAAATCCAAATTTGGCACGGAAAGTGCATCAAGTATTGCGGGCTGGGTAAAGGATGAGTTTGAAAAAAATCCCCTGTTTGAGCTGGAGTATTTTCAAATAGCGGACGAAGACACCCTGACACCCATCCTAAAAAAACAGGAAAACAAAAAATATAGGGCGTTCATTGCCGTTTATGCCGATGATGTTCGCCTAATAGATAATCTAAGATTGAATTGATACATTTGCACCATGCAAGTACAAGTTGTAAAGTCTAAAATTCACAGGGTAAAAGTAACCGGGGCCGATCTCAATTATATTGGCAGCATCACCATTGATGAAGATCTTATGGATGCCGCAAATATCATCCGAGGTGAAAAAGTCCAGATTGTGAACAACAATAATGGCGAGCGATTGGAAACCTATGCCATCCCCGGACCAAGAAACTCAGGGGAACTGACCCTAAACGGCGCCGCGGCCAGAAAAGTGGCGGTAGGTGACGTGTTGATTTTGATCACCTATGCATGGATGGATATTGAGGAAGCAAAATCCTTCAATCCAGCATTGGTCTTCCCCAATGAAGCCACCAATCTACTGAACTAGTTTTGGGCACCTCCCTGAAAAAATTCCTTAAGATTTTTATTCCCATTGCCTTTGGGCTTTTTTTGGTTTGGTATTCCTACAATTCCACTTCACCGGAGGAGCGCAAGCAAATCATTCATTATATCTCCAATGCCAACCCTTTTTGGGTTTTCGTTTCGGTTCTCATTGGAATTCTCAGTCATATCTCAAGGGCTATTCGATGGAAGTATTTACTGCAACCCATGGGGTACAACCCAAAGTTCATCAATAGTGTTTTGATCGTACTCATTTCTTACTTTGCCAACTTGGGAATTCCCAGATCAGGGGAGTTCTTAAGGGCCACTGCACTCACCACCTACGAGAAAGTCCCTTTTGAAAAAGGATTTGGTACCATTGTCACCGAAAGAGTTGTGGATTTGATAATGTTGCTGGCCATTATTATGATCACCTTGGTGCTTCAGACCGATTTTATCTTGGGCTTTTTGGAAGAAAAGGGGGTCAATATTATTGGCGCCGCAGGAATTTTATTGGTGGGAATCGTAGGGTTGTTTTTGGGAACCTACATCATCCGAAAATCCAACTCGCCTTTTGCCCTTAAATTGAAAGGTTTTCTGACCGGCCTGCAAGATGGGGTGCTCAGTGTTTTTAAAATGAAGAACAAGTGGCCGTTCATTTTTCACACCCTTTTTATTTGGGCAGCTTATTTTGGTATGTTTTGGGTCATAAAACACACCGTTGAAGAGACCATGTCCCTAAGCTTGGGACAATTGTTGGTGGCTTTTGTGGGTGGCGCCTTTGCCATGTCCACAACCAATGGCGGAATAGGGCTGTATCCTATTGCCGTAAGTGCAGCCTTGGGTATTTATGGAATCAGCTCCGTATCTGGCGATGCCTTTGGGTGGATCATGTGGATTGCACAGACCCTCATGGTGGTGGTTTTTGGTACAATATCCTTTATTGTATTACCGTTATTGAATAGGAATCGGTAAACCCCAGCCACCAAATTCGTTTTTCATGAAAAACCGTCTACTATTTGTGTTGATAGGCCTCGTTTGCCTGAACCTTGGCGCTCAGGTAAAACACGAGATTTTCGAATCCTTCAAACTACAGGAAAGAAGAAATGTCTCCTATTATTTTCCCGAAGATTATACCGAGGAAAAAAAGTATCCCTTGATAGTGGTATTGGATGCCGAATATCTGTTTGATTTGGTAGTGGCCAATATAAAGTTCCAAAGCCGATTGGGACGCATGCCACAGGCCATTGTGGTAGGCATCGGTCAAGGGGAAAATGATATCCGCTGGGAAGACTGTGACTATGATGAAGTCTCAGGTCTACCATCGGAAAAAGGAAAGATGTTTTACGAATTTTTGGGTACCGAAATCATTCCTTATTTGGCGACCACGTACAAAATTGCTCCCTTTAAAATGTTCATTGGCTACGATATCACTGCCAATTTTGGGAATTATTTTCTTTTCAAGGATCGTTCCCTTTTCAATTCCTACATAAGCATATCGCCCGTATTGGCCACCGAAATGGAAAACCGGGTCCCGGAACGGTTATCTGCCTTGGACCAAGTGATTTTTTATAATGTCATTGTGGAAAAAGAAGCTTCGGACGATCGGCAGCGTATTCTGCAAATGAACCACAGCATCAATTCCATAACCAAGGAGTCCCTGCACTATTTCTTTGATGAATATGACAATGCCGACCATGTTTCCATCATTCCGTATGGCATTGGGAAAGCATTTGACAATGTCTTCAAAATATTCCGCCCCATTAGTCCCAAGGAATACAAGACAGAAATACTTACTTCCACAGATCCTGTCTTTAAATATCTTGAGGACAGATATACCATGATCGAGCAATTGTTCGGTTTTGAAAAACCGGTGGAACTCAATGACATTATGGCCATCTATGCCGCCTGTAGAAAAAAAGAGGATATCGAATCCTTGAAACCCTTGGCCGAACTTTGCAAAAAGCAATATCCGGAAACCATGATGGGATTCTACTTTGAGGGTGAATATTACGAAGAGCTCGGTGAACCCAAAAAAGCCTTCAAAACCTTCGAAAAGGCGTTCCAAATGGAGGAAATCGACTTTTTGACCAAGGATATGGCCCTCGAAAAAATCGATGCCCTCAAGGCCGACTTCGGGTATTAGATTTGTAGATTGTTGGAATTATGGATTGATGGACGCCATCCATCCAAAAATCCAGTTGTCCAAAAATCCATAATTCCAACAATCCAATAAACCCATCCATCTAAATCCCTATCTTTAGGCCCCTCATTTAGTTGGAATGGCCAAGACCAAAACCGCTTTTTTTTGCCAAAACTGTGGCACCCAATATGCAAAATGGGTGGGACAGTGTTCTGCCTGTAAGGAATGGAACACCATTGTGGAAGAGGTGGTCCAAAAAGTGGACAAAAGAAGTTGGAAGGCCAGCAGTGTTTCGGACAAAAAAGCCAACAAACCGCTTCGTGTTTCTGAAATCACACATGAAAGTGAACTTCGCTTGGATACCAAAGACCAAGAGTTCAACCGGGTGTTGGGCGGAGGTCTTGTCCCTGGCTCCTTGACCTTGTTGGGGGGTGAGCCCGGTATTGGAAAAAGCACGCTTTTACTCCAGATTGCCTTGAAATTGCCCTTTAAAACCCTATATGTTTCCGGGGAGGAAAGTCAACGGCAGATCAAAATGCGGGCAGACCGTATCCAACCCAACAGCGAAAACTGCTACATACTGACCGAAACCAAGACCCAGAATATTTTTCAGCAAATTGCTTCGTTGGAACCGGATTTAGTGGTCATCGATTCCATTCAGACCCTACATACCGATTATATAGAATCTGCCGCCGGAAGTATCTCCCAAATTCGTGAATGTGCGGCGGAGTTGATCAAATTTGCCAAGGAAAGCCATACCCCTGTCATTTTGGTGGGACACATCACCAAAGATGGCACCATTGCAGGTCCTAAAATCTTGGAGCATATGGTGGACACGGTCCTACAGTTTGAAGGAGATCGAAATTACGTGTACCGCATCCTACGTTCCTTGAAAAACCGTTTTGGTTCCACCGCGGAGCTGGGCATTTATGAAATGCAGGGCAGTGGTTTGCGTGAAGTGAACAACCCATCGGAAGTGCTCATTTCCAAAAATGACGAAGACCTTAGCGGAACGGCCATTGCTGCCACCGTGGAGGGTATGCGACCCCTACTCATAGAAATCCAAGCCTTGGTAAGCACCGCGGTCTATGGAACACCTCAACGCTCCGCCACCGGATTCAACGCTAAACGTTTGAACATGCTCTTGGCCGTATTGGAAAAACGGGCCGGATTTAAACTGGCCGCCAAAGATGTCTTTCTGAACATCACCGGAGGGATTTCTGTGGATGATCCCGCCATTGACTTGGCCGTTTTGGCCGCAATTTTATCCAGTAATGCCGATATTCCCATTGAAAAAGGCATCTGTTTTGCAGCGGAGGTAGGCCTGGCCGGCGAAATTAGACCGGTACAGCGGGTGGACCAGCGAATTTTGGAGGCCGAAAAATTAGGTTTCTCAACCATTTTTGTCTCCAAGAGTAATAAGATTGGGCTAAAAAATACCTCGATCCAAATACATAAAGTATCCAAGATCGAGGATATTGTCTCTTCTTTGTTTGGGTAAGCTTATGGCGCCGGATTGGGGATGGAATTGTGAACTTCATCAATCCCTTTCAACACCTCATCTGAAAGATTTAATTCAATACTTTCAATATTTTCCTTGAGTTGTTCCATAGTGGTGGCTCCAATGATATTGCTCGTTACAAAAGGTCTTGAATTCACAAACGCCAAAGCCATTTGGGCCATATTCAAATTGTGTTCCTTGGCCAACTCGGCATATTTTTTGGTTGCCTCAACCGCAGCAGGACTACTATATCGGTCGTATTGGGGGAAAAGGGTCACCCTTGCCTTTCTGGGTGGCACATCTCCTAAATATTTGCCACTCAACACACCAAATGCCATGGGTGAGTAGGCCAAAAGCCCTATCTGTTCCCGCATGGATATCTCGGAAAGTCCAACCTCGAACAATCGGTTTAGCAAACTATACGGGTTCTGGATGGTGAGCATACGGGGTAGACTTTGGTGCACTTTGCTCTCTTCCAAATATCGCATGGTGCCCCAAGGGGTCTCGTTGGAGATACCAACGTGTCTTATCTTTCCTTCTGCCTTCAAATCCCGAAGGGTTTCCAATACCTGATGGATATTGTCCTCCCAACCATCAATGGCATGGGCATTAAAACCACGCTGACCGAAAAAATTGGTGTTCCGTTCCGGCCAATGCAATTGGTACAGATCAATATGATCCGTTTGCAATCGTTTTAAGCTTCCTTCCACGGCTCCTATGATGGAATCTCTGCTAAAACCGGTATCCCTGATTTCTTTCGCTGCATACCCCGGACCGGCAATCTTGGTGGCCAAGACCACCTTATCGCGGTTCCCGGTTTTCTTGAACCAATTTCCAATAAGCTCCTCGGTCACGGCATACAGTTCCTTTTTGGGTGGAACGGGATACATCTCGGCCGTATCAAAAAAATTGACCCCTTGGTCCAGGGCATAATCCATTTGTTCATGGGCTTCGTCCTCATTGTTCTGTCTCCCCCAGGTCATGGTGCCCAAACAAATCTTACTGATACGAATGTCAGTATGTGGAATTCTCGTGTATTTCATCAAACTAAATATTTAAAGGTCTAAGGTACATAATCCGTATTTGTGGCTCTTAAGGGAATTGTTATGTTTCCAACTCCAAAAGAATGGGGCAATGATCGCTGTGCTTGGCATCGGCCAAAATGACCGAACGCTTCAGCCGGTCTTCCAAAGATTCGTTCACCATACCATAATCCAAGCGCCAGCCTTTGTTATTGGCCCTTGCGTTGGCACGGTAGCTCCACCATGTATAATTGTCCGGTTCCTTATTGAAATGCCGGAAACTGTCTATAAAACCACTCTTGATAAAGTTCCCGATCCATTCGCGCTCCACGGGCAAAAACCCGGAAACGTTCTTGTTGCGAACCGGATCATGGATGTCGATGGCCTCATGACAGATATTATAATCCCCGCAAACAATCAGGTTGGGACGTTCCTTTCGAAGCTCGTCCGCATACTTTTGAAAATCGGCCATATACATCAACTTGTGGTCCAAGCGGTCCAAGTTGGTCCCGGAGGGCAGGTACATGCTCATGATGGAAACATCGCCATAATCCGCCCTAAGGTTACGGCCCTCATGATCCATATAATCGATTCCCGTTCCGTACTCCACATGGTCCGGCTCTTTCTTGCAAAGCAAGGCCACCCCACTATACCCTTTCTTTTGGGCACTGAACCAATAGTGGTGAGGGTATCCGGCTTCCTCCAAGAGCGATGTCTCCACCTGCTCTTCCATGGCCTTGGTCTCCTGCAGGCACACCACATCTGGGTTTACGGCCTTGAGCCAGTCCACAAAGCCCTTGTTCATGGCCGCCCTGATACCGTTTACGTTGTACGAAACTATCTTCATCTTTAAATTTTCCTTAAAAATAGCCATTGTGATTGGCTCCTTAAAATTGAATTTATCAATATCCCCATTGAAGAAAAGAATTGTACCATAATAGGCTTCTTATCCGTAATTTCACCCTAAAACTTTTGGGTATGACGGCCTTGCTCTTGATCGATATACAAACCGGACTTCAGGAAATTGAATTTTACGGCACCGAGCGCAACAATCCCGAGGCAGAAAGCAATGCCCAAAAAATTCTGGATGCCTTCCGAAGGAAAAATTGGCCCATTTTCCATGTACAGCATTGTTCCACAAACCCGGATTCTCCCTTGCACCCTTCCAAAAAGGGGCATGCCCTCCATCCCTTGGTGACGCCCATGGAAGGGGAGCCTGTCATCCAAAAAAATGTGAACAGCGCTTTTATCGGCACCAATCTGGAATCCAGCCTCAAGGCCCAGAACATTTTAGATTTGGTCATTGTAGGGCTTACCACGGAGCATTGCGTGTCCACTTCGGTACGGATGGCCGCCAATCTGGGCTTCAATGTCACTTTGATTTCCGATGCCACTGCTGCCTTTGACAAAATTGGGGCGGACGGAAAACGGTATTCCGCCGAAACCATTCACCAGACCAACTTGGCCGTCCTTAAGGACGAGTTTGCCGAAGTAGTAAGCACAGCCACTTTATTGAAAAACCTACCGGATTAGTTCTTATTTTTAAGGCTGAACCCTTTTTTTATTGCCTTATGTTACGTTCCGGATTTCTTTTGTTATTGTGTCTTGTTTTGAACGCTGTTCCCATCTTCGCCCAAGAAAAACCAGTGCGAATCGGGGTGGCCGGACTCTCCCATGCCCACGTGCATTGGATCTTGGGTCGTGAAGATCTGGGCGATATTGAACTGGTGGGCATCGCCGAACCCAACCGGGAACTGGCCCAACGTTATGCCAAGCAACATGGCTTTTCCATGGATTTGGTGTACAATTCGCTGGAGGAAATGATCGCGGCCACCCAACCTGAAGCCGTTACTGCCTTCGGGTCTATTTTTGAACATCTGAGCGTGGTAGAGACCTGTGCGCCCAAGGGCATCCATGTGATGGTGGAAAAACCCCTTGCCGTAAGCTTGGACCACGCCCAAAAAATGAAGGCATTGGCCGAAAAGCACAACATCCACCTGCTTACCAATTACGAGACCACGTGGTACCCTACCAATCATAAGGCCAAGGAATTGTTGGATGAAGGGAAAATCGGTGACCTCCGAAAAGTGATCGTGCGCGATGGCCACAAAGGGCCCGTAAAAATAGGGGTCAACAAAGAGTTTTTGGATTGGTTACAAGATCCTGTCCTTAACGGTGGGGGCGCCATTACGGATTTTGGTTGTTATGGGGCCAACCTCATGACCTGGCTCAAAAAAGGGGCAAGGCCCAATACCGTGACGGCCGTGACCCAACAGTTTCAGCCGGGGAACAACCCCAAGGTAGACGATGATGCCACCATTATCCTTACCTATGACGATTGCCAGGCCATTTTGGAACCTTCGTGGAACTGGCCCATTGGGCGAAAGGACATGGAGCTCTACGGCCTTACCGGGGCCATTTATGCCGATAACCGAAACGACCTTCGCATACGTATGGCCGAGGGGTACGATGGCTACCAAGAAGAAAAAATGAGCTTGGAGGAGCGCCCAGCGCCCAACAACGATCCTTTTTCCGTGCTAGCTGCCGTGGTAAGGGGCAAAATGAGCCTACAGCCCTCCGACCTTACGGCATTGGAGAACAATATGGTGGTCATGGAAATCTTGGATGCCGCCCGCCAAAGTGCCAAAAAGGGCAAGACGGTGGTGTTGAAAAAGTAGCTTGGTTGGGGTCACCGCATCATCCGCTCCATGCCCTTTAAGGCAGTGACCACGTTCTGTATCTCCATTTGTTCAAAGGAATCCTTTTCCAGATAAAACAACATTTCCACGGCCAGGTCCAGGTAGTGGGCCAAGATCGCTGGGCTGCCGTAGGTGTCGGTGATCCATGCGTTGAGTTGGGCCATTTGTATTGGGTTCATGCCGACAAGATATTTACCAATTTTTAAATATATTACTACGAATTAGTAGCTTTTGACATAACCCTTGATGATTTTTTAGTGAGGGTTTTGATTGAACACAAGAACCGTCACCCTGAACTTGTTTCAGGGTCTCATAAACATGGTCAAAAATAATGGGATGTAAAAAAAGGGGTATTCTGGCAGTGTCTACATTTCGACTGCGCTCAATGTGACATAGAAAACCCGTCAGTTCAAGTTTTTCCGAAGGAAAAGTATCGAGAACCAATTTTTTAACCTTCACTATTCCGTATCTTAGTCAAACTAGAATATTCTGTATGCCCAAGTTGGTCGTGATCCTATTGTCCTTGCTTGTCCTGTCCTGTGCCGAAAAGGCCCCGAAAGAGGTCAGTTCCGTGGACCCCATAAACTGGAGTGCCCGTACCGTGACCCTTTCTGCCAGTGATTCTTTGGTGAACGGGAGCAGTTATCTTTCGGTCTACTCTCAGGTCTATAGCGAAACCGAGCACCGCACACACAACCTCACGGCGACCATAAGCATGCGCAATACCAACCTCAAGGATTCCATTTACATCCGCAAGGCGGAATATTTTGATACCCACGGCAACGCCATACGCACCTATTTTGATGCCCCCATTTACATAAAACCCATGGAAACGGTGGAAATCGTCATAGACGAAAAGGACCCGGCCGGGGGAACAGGGGCCAATTTCCTGTTTGATTGGAGCATAAAACCCACCTCACACGAACCCTATTTTGAAGGGGTCATGATATCCACGTCAGGGCAGCAAGGGCTGTCATTTACCACCAAGGGTATCCGGGTGGAGTAATCCTACCCAAATAATTTTCCTTTAAAAGCCTTTATAGAGATTGTATCATGCCATTCCCATAAAGAGTGGATTTTTTTTTGTGTCGTGAACTCAAACAGTGTATTCATAAACTGAAACAGGGCATCCATCAATTGAAGCACTATAACATTGGAAGATGTTTGGATATTGAATTTTGTTATATCCAAACACGACCGTTATGAAAGCGATACTCAAAGTAACATTTTTCATGGTTCTTGCTCTAGGAACCGTACAATCCATTGAAGCACAATTGCTCAATAAACTAAAAAAAAGGCTGAAAAAAAGGTTGAAAAGGCCGTTGACAGTAAACCGGACACCCAAACAGACATTCCTAATAAAAGTACACGTACTATGCCACAAAAAAGTAAAAACCAAGACCCAACAACAAATAAAGATGGTTGTAAAGCCGTAGCTTCCTACGTAAAAAGCATTGATCAAAAAATACAGAAAGTAGAGGAGGCCCTTAATGATAAGGCCACCCTTAAACCTGACAGATTAAGATACACCCTTAAACTTGCCAAAGATGAAAGGGACAAAATCGCCGAATCTTATCCAGAATGTGACATGAGTGACATTAACACCCGTATAGTAAATGCTGAAAAATATATTAGCGAGTTCGTAGGTTCACTCAGTCCGTTCAAACCTGGAAGCTATCAAACTTCCTCATCTTATTTTACAGAAGTAACCTTAGATAATTTTGACTCCAATGGCCTAGCCAATACTATGGACATCAGTTTTAAGACACTTAAAGGAAAGATATATAAAGGTTTCATCAGCTATCCAAGCTCCACCTCCCCTACGCCAGAAAAAATAGAAGGAAAAATCAATGACGTAAATGGCCTGAAGTTAACTGCCTATAAGCAAGAGGACAACATTATTATTGAATTTTATTACAGTGGGGATTTTGCAGGTGTAATATTTATTGGCAACAAGGATAAAAATACGTTAAGGAAAGAAGTACTGGATTTTGAAATCCCAGGTTCTGAAAGCAATGGCATGTACTTGGGCGAGGTGCAGCAAAAAGAGGCGGGACGGATTGTACTTTCAAAAACCGACAACCTTGTTCATGATAACAAAGGACCGTTTGACTTAAACGAATTCACCATAGGCGACAAGTTATATTCCCGGACCTTTTACAAACAAATAAAACCTCCCGTAGAAATTTTACAAGTTGAGGGATATTGGGCCAAAAAAAACAATCATGATGTCAGGGTCGTAAACGAGTTCTATTTGGATGGCCAATTGGTGGCCACATATGAAGAGGGTCCTTTCTACGATGAACAGAAAAAGCAGGTAAATAGTTGGACCTCGGTGAGGAAACCTATTTTTCTCCTTACTGATGATAGCATGGAGGAAAAATTCATGGAGTATGTATTAAAAAACAACCTGCCTTCAAAAAAATATGAATTTGAGCTTAAAAAGTATGTACACTCGGCAGATTCCAATTACGATGAAGATGACAAAGTTTTTGTGGCTACTACAGGCCCGATCACATTCAACATCACGGACGATGGATTGAGCAAACTTTGCGCCACAGATTTTGGACCACCTAAAGGAGCCATAAACAATGACAGTGAAACAAAAACGCTGTTAACCGTTTTAAGAAAGTATGCCAAAGCACAAGGTTGGCCAGAAACCTTTACCAATACGGTGAGCCACAAAACTTCATGGACCAAAGTATACGATGTTTTCAACAGGTATACCCACTCCAAATGTTCAGCAATATTTAGAACGGAATATCCTCTGGAAGATGGCCGAAAATCCTATGGCGTCATTTCAGCCATGTTTTATAAATATCCAAACGGCTCCATAGAGGTTTTTGGAATGTCAGGTCAGCATTATATTCCAAGAACTTGCAGATAAATAATAAATTTGGGCAGCTATAAATAGCTACCTAAATTTTTTGCAACCAATACCTCATATCCACTTCCTTGGAGATGATGTCCTTGACCTCGGAAAGCTTTACACGTTTTTGCTCCATGGTGTCCCTATGACGAATGGTCACGGTATCGTCTTCCAGAGTTTGGTGATCCACAGTAACACAGAACGGTGTCCCCGCAGCATCCTGACGACGGTAACGGCGCCCTACAGCGTCTTTTTCATCATAATCCACATTGAAGTCCCATTTTAGCTCATCAACTAGGTTTTGGGCCACCTCGGGTAGACCATCCCTTTTGAGCAATGGCAAAACCGCCACTTTGTTGGGGGCCAATACTGCTGGAATCTTCAATACGGTCCGGGTAGATCCATTTTCAAGCTCTTCCTCTTGCAATGAGTTGGAGAAAACTGCCAAGAACATACGGTCCAGACCTATTGAGGTTTCCAACACATAGGGCACATAGCTCTTGTTTTCCTCCGGGTCGAAATATTGTAGTTTTTTGCCTGAATATTTTTCGTGGTTCGCCAAGTCAAAGTCGGTTCGGGAGTGGATTCCCTCCAACTCCTTGAACCCGAATGGGAACTTGAATTCGATATCGGCGGCCGCATCGGCGTAGTGGGCCAACTTTTCATGGTCGTGGAAACGGTAATTGTCAGCGCCCATTCCCAAGGAAAGGTGCCATTTCATACGTTTTTCCTTCCAAGCTTCGTACCATTCCTTTTGGGTACCTGGTTTGATGAAATACTGCATTTCCATCTGTTCAAATTCCCTCATACGGAAGATAAACTGACGGGCTACAATCTCATTACGGAAAGCCTTACCGGTTTGGGCAATCCCAAACGGAATCTTCATCCTTCCTGTTTTCTGAACATTCAAAAAGTTGACAAAAATACCCTGTGCGGTTTCAGGTCTCAAATAAAGGTCCATGGCACTCTCGGCGGAAGCTCCCAACTTGGTGCCGAACATCAAGTTGAACTGTTTTACATCGGTCCAATTTTTTGAACCCGAAAGCGGACAAACGATCTCCAACTCCTCAATAAGAGCCTTGACATCGGCCAGATCTTCGTTTTCAAGGGATTTCCCCATTCGTTTTAGGATTTCATCGGCCTTGGCCTGATAGTCCACTACACGTTGGTTGGTGGACAGGAACTGCTCCTTGTCAAAACTATCCCCAAAACGTTTGGCGGCCTTGGCGACCTCCTTCTCTATCTTGGCTTCTATTTTGGCCACATGATCTTCGATCAAAACATCGGCCCTATATCGTTTCTTGGAATCCTTGTTGTCGATCAACGGATCGTTGAAGGCATCCACGTGGCCAGAGGCCTTCCATGTGGTGGGGTGCATAAAGATGGCGGCATCTATGCCCACAATGTTCTCATTGAGCTGCACCATGGCCTTCCACCAATATTCACGAATATTCTTCTTTAGCTCAGCACCGTTCTGACCGTAATCGTAAACTGCGCTAAGTCCATCATAAATCTCACTGGATTGGAACACATACCCGTATTCCTTTGCATGGGAGATAACCTTCTTAAAAATGTCTTCCTGATTTGCCATTGGGCAAAAATAGAATTTTACCCAAAAAGAAGTATGCTATTTTAGCTGAAATTCGGTGGAGGCAAGCAATCTTTCGTCCTCAAAAACATTTAGGGTATAAATTCCCTCGGTCAAGGAACCTTCGGGGACGGTAATGGCATCACAAATACTGATTTCCTTTCCTGTATAAACAATCTCCACTTTTTTGCTGTAGATGTTTCCGCTGACGGATATGGTATTGGCATTGTCCTCGACAACGGCCATGTTGGGGTCCAAAAATTGTAGGTAGAGCACCTTAACATCACCACGTTCGCCTGCATTGCTCAGAATGGTAACACATCCTCTCAATTTTTCAATGGTGGAGGCCTTATTGGTCTTTATGGGCCTTCCAGCCCGTAATCGGAATCCACTTCCCTCGGCATCCTGCAATTTCAGGTAGCTTTTAATGCGCAATTCCCGGGTAAGTTCCCGATTGGTTTCCCTAAGCAAGGATTCGGTCTGCTCCATGGAATTGGCCTTTCCCCTTAAATCTTCGAGTTGCTTACGGGTCTCCTCGTACTTGCTGGCCAACAGGCTATTGTTGTACCGCAGAAAGTTGTTCTTCAATTTAAGACTGTCAAAACGCACCTCCAATTTGCGAAGTTCCTTTCGGGTTTCCTTGAGTTTGGTAATGCTGAAATTGAGCCTTCCCACAGAATCCAAGAGCTGTTGCACCCTAAACCTTGACGTCTGCAGTTCAATATCGTTCACTTCATTAAGCCCAGAAAGACGATCCACCTCGGCCTTCATGAGGGTAAGATCTTTTACCAAAAGTGATTTTTCCTGCTCCAAGAACGACATCTGGTTCCTAGATTGGGCATAACTATAGTAGAAAGCAATGAGAATCCCCACAATGACCGCAACCAGCGCGGCAAATATGATCTTGTAGTTGAAATGATTATCTTGGGGGCTCATGGGTTGACAGACTACTTACTCTAACGCGTATAAGATTTGATACCAAAAAGGTTGGCTAAGATAATAAACGAGATTAACAACATCCTATTGCCACAGGTATGTTTTGGATGTAATGCCCAATTATTCAGAGGAGAAAGCATTTTGTGTGCCGTTTGTCGACATGAGATGCCACTCACCGATCATAACTTCTTGGATGAAAACACCGTAGATCGTATATTTTATGGACGAATTGCCATAAAAAAAGCAGCTTCCTTTGTTTTTTTCACCAAAAATGGGATTGTAAAAAATTTGCTGCATTCGTTAAAATACAAAAATCAAGAACAAATTGGCGGCTTTTTTGGGGATTGGTATGGTGCCCATTTGAAAAAAGAAATGGGTCTTGGAAAAATTGATGTTGTTATCCCAGTACCGTTGCATCCAAAAAAATTGAAAAAGAGAGGGTATAACCAAGTAGCCCTTTTTGCACAAAAAATTGCCGAGGCCATTGGTGCGGAATACCGGGACGACCTACTCCTAAAGACCTTAAATACCAAAACCCAGACAAAAAAGGATAGACTGCTGCGCTGGGAAAATTCAAAAGAAGCTTTTGTGGTAAATCCTATGGCAAAAGTGCATTTTGGGCATGTGCTGCTGGTGGACGATGTCATCACCACCGGGGCTACCATAGAATCTTGCGCCAAAGCCCTTCTGCGGCTCAAGCCCAAGGATATCTCAGTCCTGAGCATGGCTGTGGTTCCCTAGGGTTAAATTTTATTAATGCGTACCTTCAATTTTTAAATTAGTTGTTTCTTTGCCCCACATGGATTTTGGCATGGCGTACGTAAAAAAATTGTTGGGTTTTCTTTTTTTCGCCCTGATGGGCCTTGCCTTGTGGCAATGCGCCAGAAGAGGTTCTCCTTCAGGTGGACCTGAGGATGTTACCCCACCAAAGCTTGTACGTACGGAACCGGATAACTTCAGCATCAATTTTGAGGCCCAAAAAATCCGACTCTATTTTGATGAGCTCATAAAACTCCAGGACGTTCAGAACCAACTGGTGGTTTCCCCTCCCTTGAAGTATCCCCCGGAAATAACGCCACAAGGCGGACCCAGAAAATATATCGAGATCCTTATCAAAGACACCTTGCGTGAAAATACCACCTACACCCTCAATTTCGGGCAGAGTATAGTTGATAACAATGAGGGCAACCCCAACAGCTTTCTTACCTATGTTTTCTCCACTGGGACGTATATAGACTCTTTGACTTTATCTGGTGCGGTAAAAGATGCTTTCAACAAAAAGGCCGATCAGTTCATCAGTGTAATGCTGTATGAAATTGATACTGCTTATACCGATTCCACCATTTATAAAAATCCCCCCAATTATATTGCCAGTACGGGAGACAGCCTTCCCCTATTTGAGCTTAAAAATTTGAGGGCCGGGAAATATGCTCTCTTTGCCCTAAAGGATGTGAACAAAAACAATATGTTCAACCAAAAGCAGGACAAAATTGGATTTCTTGAGGACACCATCACCATTCCAACGGATTCCACCTATTTACTGAACCTGTTTTTGGAAGAGCCGGATTATAGTGTTTCCGTTCCCAGCTATACGGCCAAGAACCGGATCATTTTCGGGTATCAAGGCGACCATGAGGACATGCAAATAGAAACCTTGACCCAATTGCCAGATTCGGTGCAAACCAAAATATTGAAAGACCGCGAAAAAGACACCTTGAACTATTGGATCACGCCTACGGATTTGGACTCCATCATTTTCACGGTTACCAATGAAAAATTGGAGCGTATTGACACGTTTACCGTAAAGACCAGAAAACTCCCCTTGGATTCCCTGACCCTGACCTCTGGCATTCAGGGAAAATTCAATTTTGAGGATACTTTTAGCATACTTGCCAATACCCCAATTGCCAATGTGGACACCACAAAAATTGGCTTGGTGGTGAGTGACTCTCTACTGGCTCCCTTTAGTCATGTTTTGGATACGTTGGAAAATAAGGTTGAGTTTGATTTTGAGATAGAGCCTAACCAGAAATACCGATTATCACTACTCCCGGGGGCCATTTCGGATTTCTTTGGTATGCAGAACGACACCCTGGACTACGCTATTTCAACGAGCGGTTATGCCGATTATGGTAACCTAAGAATGACCTTGGGCGGGGCCGTCCAATATCCACTTGTATTGCAATTGACCAATGAGCAGGGAGAGATTCAACGTGAAATCATTGCTCCCGAATCAAAGATTTTTGAGTTTAGCAACCTTGACCCCGGAAATTATGTGGTACGGGTCATTTTTGATGACAATGGCAACGGGAAATGGGACACAGGGAGTTATCTCAAAAAAAGGCAACCCGAACGGATCAGTTATTATCCCGACGTCATTGAAGTGCGGGCCAACTGGGAATTGGAGCAGAATTTCATTATTTCAGAGTAAAGTCGTCCCTATCCTCTAAAAATTTAAGTTTCTCCCTGTTGGATTCTATATGCGCTTTATCCAAGGTGGCATAAATAATCTCTTCTTTTTCTGAATACGCAATAGGATTTCCCAGTGCATCATAAACTGCAGAATGCCCCGAGTATTCATGTCCCAGGTTGTCCTGTCCAATCCTGTTCACCCCTATAGTGTAAGCCATATTTTCTATAGCTCTGGCTTTCAGTAGTGTATCCCAAGCCCCAATCCGGGGTTTGGGCCAATTGGCCACATAAATCAGGACATCATAATTTTCAACATTGCGGGCCCATACCGGAAATCGAAGGTCATAACAGATCAATGGACATATCCTGAATCCCCGAAAATCAATAAATTCTTTTTCATTTCCAGCAGTATAGACCTTATCTTCTCCCGCCAAGGTAAAGGTGTGTCTTTTATCATAGGTTGAAAGACCTCCATCTGGCTGAACAAACCACAACCGATTGAAAAACTTGTCGTCTTCTTGAAATACCATACTGCCCACAACGGCTGCATTCTTCTTTTTGGCCTGACTTTGCATCCACTCCACTGTTCTGATGCCCTCTAATGCATCCAAATTGCTGGGATTCATGGTAAATCCGGAAGTGAACATCTCAGGCAGCACAATGACATCCACATCATTGGAAATGGAATCAATTTTCTCCTCGAACATAGTTCGGTTCTGTTGTGGAGCTTCCCAATGCAGCTGGGATTGAATCAAAGCAATTGTAAGCTGTTGTGACATTGGTTTGTTTTTTAATCGAAATACACTTTGGATTCCATAGACTTTGCGTTTTTAAACAATGCTATTATCTGCTCTTCCAAAATCCGTTCCTCGGAAAGTTCGGGAAGTTGATCCAAAGGAAAAAAGCCAGCATCCAGCATATCAAACCCAGCTTTGAGTTCACCTCCCTTCATCTGGCAGAGAAAAATCAGTTTGTACACATATATGGGTGCCGGAGGATGTGGATGCGTTTGTTTATCATAAACGGCCAATAAGCGTATCGCCTCGACCTCAATCCCGGTTTCCTCCTTAACTTCTTTTACTGCGGTTTCCGAGGGTGTACTGCCAATATCTGCCCAACCTCCGGGAATGGTCCATTTGCCATCAATACTTTCCCGCGCCATCAAGATTTCATCCTTTTCGTTCAGCACAAAAGCACGTACATCCACTTTAGGGGTAGGGTAGTCGTCTTGGGGCAGAAAAAAATCCTTCAGGACTTCCATGGGCACATTGCCCAACTGTGCCATCAATTGCAGGCTTATGACTTTTAATTCTTCATACCGTTCACGATCATAGGGGTCCTGGGCATACACCAATCCCGTTTCTGAAATGGCCTTGATACGTTTAACGAGATTGAGCTGCGCTTTGGAATCCATATAACATCTATGTGTTTTCTTGCAATAGGGTCACCAATGGTTGATTTCCCTGCTCCTTGGCAAGATCTAATGCCGTATTTCCCTTGGCATCCTTCACAGAAATGTCTGCACCATATTCCATAAGCAACCCCGCAATCTCCGGCCTGTTAAAGGTAACGGCATAAATGAGGCAGGTGGCACCCATGGCATTTTTCTGATTGACATTGGCCCCAGCCTCAATCAACTGCTTGGCAATATCCACATATCCTTTAAAACATACCCCCATCAAAGCTGTATTTCCCGAACCGTCCTTGGCATCTACCTGAGCGCCCTTTTCCAAAAGAAATTGGGACAGCTCACCATGGCCATAATAGGTGGCGAGCAATAATGGGGTAGAGCCTCTTTGGTCCTTTACTTCCAACAATTTGGAGTTGGAGGCAAGAAGCTGCGCAACTACTTTGGTATCACCACTTCTGATGTGGTTGAAAAAAGATTCCACTTGATCCATACGTGAATGAAATTTATAAAAAAACTGCCACAACCGTGAGGGTCATGGCAGCTTTGGCAATTAATTTTCTTTTTCTTCTAATTTTGTTACGCCAGATCAAAACGATCTAGGTTCATAACCTTGGTCCATGCTGCCACAAAATCCTTTACAAATTTTGCTTCTGACCCAGCCTCAGCATATACTTCCGAGAGGGCGCGCAAGATGGAGTTGGAACCAAATACCAGGTCAACCCGTGTACCAGACCATTTAAAATCGCCTGTTTTGCGATCAACTCCTTCATAAAGTGATTTCTCCTCATTGGCAGCCTTCCATTCAGTAGACATATCGAGTAAGTTCACAAAGAAGTCGTTGCTCAACACCCCGATCTTATCGGTGAACACCCCATGCCTTGAACCATCAAAGTTGGCACCTAGTACCCGTAAACCACCAACAAGAGCAGTCATCTCGGGAGTAGTAAGCGTTAATAGTTGTGCTTTATCCACCAACAAATGCTCTGCGGGAACTTTTACGCCTTTCACCACATAATTCCTGAATCCATCATAAGGCGTGTTCAAATAATCGACAGAATCAACCTCCGTTTGCTCTTGGGTCGCATCATTACGTCCAGGGGCAAATGGAACTTCAGTTGGAACCCCTGCATCACTGGCTGCTTTTTCAACAGCGGCACTACCCGCCAAAACAATCATATCGGCCAAGGAGATTTTCTTACCTCCACCGGCATTGCTATTGAACTCATCTTTAATCCCTTCAAGAACAGTTATGGTTTTATCGGTTCCTTTGTTCACTTCCCAACTTTTCATGGGCTCCAGATTGATTCGGGCGCCGTTGGCACCACCACGCTTATCCCCACCTCGGAAAGTAGCGGCAGATGACCAAGCGGTATACACCAAATCTGAAACGGAAACACCGGAATCCAATACTTTTGCTTTTAAGGCTTTTACGTCCGAAGCATCCACCAACGTATAATCCACTGCCGGAATGGGATCTTGCCAGATCAATTCTTCTTTTGGCACTTCTGGCCCAAGATATCTGGAAACAGGTCCCATATCACGGTGAGTCAACTTAAACCAAGCACGAGCATAGGCATCAGCAAAAGCTGCTGGGTCCTCATAGAATTTACGTGAAATTTTTTCGTAGGCAGGATCAAAACGCAATGAAAGATCTGTCGTCAACATCGTTGGTTTTCGGTTAGGCCCACCAAAAGGATCTGGGATAATGGCCTCAGCGTTTGAAGCCACCCATTGGTGTGCTCCCGCTGGAGACTTGGTCAATTCCCACTCATATTCAAACAAGAACTTAAAGAAATCGTTGCTCCATTGTACCGGGGTTGATGTCCAAATCACTTCCAATCCAGAAGTAAAGGCATCTGAACCTTTTCCCGTACCATTTTTATTTTCCCATCCAAAGCCCTGCAATGCCAAATCTGCTGCTTCCGGATCAGCATCCATCATTACTTTTTCGCCAACTCCATTACCGTGGGTTTTTCCGATGGTGTGTCCTCCCGCAATCAATGCTACGGTTTCTTCATCGTCCATGGCCATACGCTCAAAAGTTTCGCGAATGTCATGTGCCGCCGCCACAGGATCGGGATTACCGTCCGGGCCTTCAGGGTTTACGTAAATCAATCCCATTTGCACGGCTGCCAATGGATTTTCGATTTCACGCTCTTCCTTATTATGTTGGTAGCGGCTGTTTGGTGTGTCACTCGTGGCCAACCATTCAGTTTCGTTACCCCAATATACATCTTGATCCGGTTCCCATACATCTTCACGACCTCCAGCAAAGCCAAAGGTTTTGAACCCTGCCGACTCCAAGGCAACGTTTCCGGCCAAAATCATAAGGTCTGCCCAAGATATTTTCTGACCGTATTTTTGTTTGATGGGCCATAACAAGCGACGGGCTTTGTCCAAACTTACGTTGTCAGGCCAAGAATTTAAAGGTGCAAAACGTTGCTGACCACGTCCACCGCCTCCACGGCCATCTTTAACACGATACGTTCCTGCACTGTGCCATGCCATACGGATGAACAGTCCGGCATAACTACCAAAATCCGCAGGCCACCAATCCTGTGAATCCGTCATTACATCCAAAAGATCCTTCTTCAGTGCTGAATAATCCAGTTTTTTAAATTCTTCGGCGTAGTTGAAATCTTCTCCTAGCGGATTTGATTTTTCCGAATGTTGGCTCAAAAGTTCCAACTTAAGTCGGTTGGGCCACCAATCTTCATTTTGTGTACCCCCACCGGCCACTTCACTCAAAAAAGGGCACTGACTTGCATCTGCCCCGTTTGCCATTTCTTTACTCATGATAGTATGTTGTTTACGTTATTTTTATCCTTTATAAATTTACGAAAATGCCCTTCAATAGTATAGATAATTAATATTAAAATACTATTAAAACATAAACATTATCTATTTATAGCCATTCTGATCTTGCCCTCTGTTTTTACGGAAATAACCCCTTGATTTGGCATATCCACCCCCTTAAAGGGGCGTTACCATCCCTTATCTTTATAGTATGGCTTCTTACGGGCTTCATAGCCTCATGCCTTAAGAACATTATAACTATAATTTAAACCCTATAGATTATGAAAAAGTTGATTCTACCTTTTGCGGCATTGATCCTTTTCAGTTTTGCTGCGGATTCCGAAAAACTTACCGAACAAGATCGTGAGTTCATGCTTAAGCATCTCACCGAAACCCGTGACCACATGACCAAAGTTTTGGATGGACTCACCAAGAAACAGCTCAACTTTAAACCCAGCGAAAATAGTTGGTCCATCGCCGAATGTGTGGAGCATCTGGCCGTGGTGGAAAGTGTTTTTGGAGGGATGGCCCATAAAATGGTAGCGGCAGATTCCAATCCCGCCTTAAAGGATTCCTTGGTCTTCAAGGATGAGCAGATCATGACCGTTGTAACGGACCGAAGCAACAAGGTAAAGACATCCCAGCCGTTTGAACCCAGTGGCCAATTTGACTCCCTTGAGAATGCGCTACAAGCCTTTTTGGACAAACGAAGTGAGTTGATCGAATATGTGAAGACCACGGACGACGACCTAAGAAACTCCTTTAATAAAGATCTGCCATTTGGTGTTGTTGATGGCGTACAGTTTTTGGTCTTTGCCGCCGGACACACCGAACGCCATGTGCTACAAATGGAAGAGGTCATGCAGCATGCTGACTTTCCAGAATAGTATCCTATTATAGGTTTTCCTTAACATTAATTGGCAAACCCTTTCCAAAATGGAGGGGGTTTGTTTTTTAACTTTGGGGAAACACTATAAAATGTACCTATGAAAACTTTAAAATCAATTGCACTGGTTGCCTTTCTGATTGTTGGCACCAGTGTGTTCGCGCAAAATAAAAAGGATGAAAAAATCATGGCCGATGCCCAAAAGGCCAAACAAACCCTCGTTGACACAGATTCCGGTCTTAATGGTTTCTTCAACCATTCTGCTGGATACGTGATCTTTCCCAATGTGGGAAAAGGCGGCTTTATTATTGGTGGGGCATCCGGTAACGGGGTGGTCTATGAAAATGGCGATGCCGTGGGCATGGCCGATCTTAAAAAATTGAACATTGGCCTACAGGCAGGTGGACAAGCCATCATCGAAGTCATCTTTTTTGAGACCGAAACGGATTTGGCCCGTTTTAAGGAAGGAAAGTTCCAGTTTGCCGCCGAAACCTCAGCGGTTGCCTTGAAATCGGGAATCGCCTTTAATGCCAAATATAAAGATGGTGTGGCCGTATTTGCCCTCCCCAAGGCCGGTTTAATGGCCGATGCCTCGGTAGGAGGACAGAAGTTTGGTTATAAGCCCTTTTAAAAAGCAACGCCCCTTTAAAGGGGCGTTTTTATTTTACGTCTTAAAACTGATACCGAACCCCCAGTCCCAGATCAAAATCGAAGCCATCCCCATAGGCATCTTCTTCGCCAAAACCAATTTCCGGTCTTACGTCCAACGATAGAATTAGAGGAATCTTAAAATCATATTCCAGGCCCAGGTTCCCTGCCAACAGGCCAAACGAGGCAGAACCTCCACCATCATAGTCCACATTGCCCAAGCCTCCTCCTGCACCAACGTACCAGTGAAAGGATTCATCCAAAGGCATTACCCATTGAAAAAGACCGACCACCTTGAACGCGTCGTACACATCTTTTTCTCCTCGGATTCCAAGGTCCAACTCAAGCCTATTGTTTTCAAAAAGGGCCCGTTGATAACTGATTTCCGCCCCAAAGGAATCAAAGCCATCATCATCGCCAATCCGCACCCCAAGGGCATTTTTGGCGATGCGCTGTGCCTCACAGTGCACTCCAAGGGCAAATACTAATAACAAGGTCAGTACCAGTGTTCTCATAGTTATAGTTTTTAAGGTTGTTGTTCAATTTACAATTTTTTGGGACAATCTTAAAAACCAATTACCTGACAACCATTTGTTTAATTGGGCTCAAAAGGCATTAACTCTGGTTGGTTTGGGTATTGTGCCTTCAGGTTTTTGATCATTTTATTCCTTATGTTCTTTCGTTTAAAAGAGGAAAGAAACAAGGGCAGGGAAACACTCACATCAAAGGTTCCCAAAGCTATTAAGCTTCCTCCAACAATAACTTGCCCTGTGTTTTCACATACATGGCTATCATCACAAGGATAGTCTTTGGCGACTACCAAAGCACCGCAGGTAATGAGCAATGCTCCCAACCCCGCAAAAGAACCTCCCATGACCAGATTGTTCTTTCGTTTACGGTCCATATCCAAGATTTTCCACAACTGCCGTTCATTGGCCTCACTTTGTGCCATAAGGTAGGCGTAGTTTAAGCCCAAATGATCCAACCGTTGTTGTTGCTTGGGAGAAAAGTCTTGGGCATTAAGGCATAGGGAACACCATAGGGCCATGGAGCAATAGAGTATATTTTTCATGGTATTGTTATTACGGATTAATTACCAATATCTTCGTTGGTTATGGTATAGGTATACTCTGTATGGTGCTTGGTTTCCTTTATGGACCAATATTTATCTATATTGTAAATATTCCTTCCTGGAGTTTCCTGTTTATAGACTTTTAGAATATTATTAGAAGCATCCCGGACATAAATAGAATCATAAACTCGTAAGTATAACAAAGGTGCTCCTCCCATATCACAACCCGTCTCCCCAAACTGCACTCCTTTACCTTCGTTAATCATTAGCTTTTGTAAAGATTCCCCAACAAAAGTTAACTCTATGTTCATCTCAAGTTTATTTTCAATAAAATAACTTGAACATTGTTCTGTATCACAAGCATATAATACAAGTGCAGATATAATGATAATTGTTTTCCTCATTCTTTTTCTTTTTAATTCCAGTAATACGCTGTAAACAAATCGACTAAGTCTTTTGAATCCATATTATTGTTCTCCTTCAAAAGTCGATTCCTAAATTTTTGTGGCGAATCTATATCAGAATCCAATGCCTCGAAAACATCCTTCAACCCATAACCAGAAACTTTATCAAAGCAACCTTCACGAATTTCATCCTTATTAGAATCAATGATATCCAATATCAGTCCTCCTGGAATCCAACCTGTCCAACCTATATTATGCCTATTACCATAACTATCACTATATCTTGATTTACCAACCCTATTTGGTTTTAATCTGGGGTCAAAATTTTCAAATGCTGAAGTGGTAAGAACCCTATTATTGGCTCCAAATTCCTTTATTATTAAATAATAGCCCATATGATACCCCCAAGCTTCTCCAAGGGCAACCATTTCGCTGTTTTTTCCATGCCCATCACCATAAACTCCATAGGTGATGATATAATTGATATATTTAATCCAATATCTACTGCCTACCGTATTGAAATGGGATGCATGCGCCAGTTCATGAAACGTTGTTTCATAAACTTTATCGGTCCCTTGATTCGCATTGGAATTGATAACAATATCTGGAAGGACAAACTTGAAAAGCATCCATTTTTTATTGGCAGCCACCGATATCCCATTTGTTTTTGCCAAAAAGTTTGTCACTTTAGAATGGGTGGTAAATCCGGCCCATCCCCATGTTCTTTTTAGCATTGGGGCACCTCCACCATTTGATTTTTTGTTAGCCACAATTCGTAAATCTGTTGGAGGTTGGCCAATTCCCAATGATGAACAATAATTAAAATACTTTATAACCGCATTGTTCACGGTGGCCCATCTCCAAGCCGTTGAATTGGTATAAAAATTGAAATCATAACCAAATCGGCTATGCTTACCTTCTCTATATCTTGCAGAGGTCATGCTTAAAACGGAATTCCAAACCTTAAAACCCTTGATATTCTTAAAGACCACGGTATAACGAACGTCCCTTCGGTAGCCCCGATTTACTTTGTAATAACCGTTGGAGTTGGTTCATCCCTTGGCCCATGTAAACCAACGCCTTGTCTTTACTTTTACCCCAACTACGGGATCCATCTTTTTGGTTACGGTATTGTAGACTTTCACATAGCCTTGCGGTGTCTTCTTGCTCTTTTCTTGGTAGGAGTTCGCAGATTCTTCATAATTACCGGTCAACCGAAGTGCTTCGTCCTCCAAATCGAACAGGAATTCCTTGGAGATTCCTGTCTTACCTGCAATCGTTGTGGTTTTGGAATCATCTTGTCCGTCTTCATCTGCATCGATATTTGAAGGTTCAACAAGAAACAAGTCCTCCACTTTTTCATAGGAAATCCCATTTGGGACTTTATAATCCTTTAGTACGGAAGCATACAACCACTGTGCTTCTAGAATTTCTGTGTTCTCGTCCACATAATAATCACCTTCCTCCTTTATCTCCACATCCAGCGGGATTTCTGAAAGATTAAGGGAATCTGCCAATAGCAACTGCTTTTGTTCATCATTTTCCACCCAAAATTTCACATAATAGTCCGTAGTAGTAATTTCAGAGGAATCCTTCAAAGTTTGGGAGCCATAGTTCTTTTGACTTTCCCCCTGCTTTTTAAGCAGATTCGCATAAGCCTTCCTCATATTCTTTACGGAATAGGGGTTTTCCAGTTTTTTGCCCAGCTTGATCATCCTAAGCGTGTCAGGTTGCTCCTTGGCAATGGGTTGGGAATCATTGGTCTGTACAACTTCCTTTTCACAGGAAGCCAATACAAGCAACAAAATGGCCATTTTAACAATAGCCCAATACATTTTTCTTTGGTCCATAATAAGAAGATTTAAATGGTATTGGGGCATGCGGCTCTATCTTGGATAAGGTACTATAATGAGACATGCACGTAGACGCCCAATTGATGGGTGACCCATTTGGATTGGTGGATACCCCTTCTCAATTGATGTGTGGAAAATTCTGTGTGGAATTGTAGGTCAATCCCTTATTCCAGGCGTAAAGTCCTCTGGGGCGTTTTGGGGCATTTGGGTGGTACCTGACTCTCCGGTATCATTAAAAATGGTCCACTCACCAAAGGTGTAACTGGGGTTCCCTTCCAAAACATCTGGGTTACGCACTGCCCGGCCGTCCTCAAACTCGTGGTTGGTACCCGAGCCATCTTCCCCAATCACACCAAAAACATCTATGACCATTCCAAAAGGATCCACCAGCTCCAGATTATCGTCCCCATTGGAATCTGCCGGACTATTGGTGGAAACCGCTAGGTCGGGAGCAAAACCATAGACCAATTCAAACTCCGCGGCATTTGGCGAAATGACCAAGGTACTTTCCGCATCAATGACCAGCCCTGACAAGTCGATACTGGAACTGATTTCCGTATTCTCATTGGTGTATCGGCGTAAGGTCCACAGATTTAAATCCAAGGGTTCCGATGCAGAATTATAGAGTTCCACAAAGCGTGCTCCGGAATTGTTGTCCGGATCTGCCAGTTCTGAAATGAAAATTTGGGTCGAGGTAAATTCCGTAATAATCTCCGGACAGCGTTCTTGGGTAAAATCAATATCCTCCAAATCCCGGATAATCAACTGCAACTGTTTTCCATCTTTTACAAGAATCCCCGTAATGGAGCCATTGTCTTCAGGGAGGATTTCTGCCTGAAAATCGGCATACCCGCTATTGAGCAATGCCATTTCATTTTCGGCACAATCGGTCAGCGTGCGTATGGTTTCTTCTTCGGCAAGCGCAAAGGACAGTCCCAGTTCTTCTTCCACAAACTCTACATCCTTGAATTCCACCAAAGTGTTCAGGGGAGTATTTTCAATCTCAGGAAGGGCAACTTGTAGGGGTTGTACAGTACCTCCATCACAGGACAGAAAAATATGTTCCCTGACCTGCAAACTTGGCAATCTCCCCACCGAAACATTTCCGAAGGAAGTGAAAGTGCCTCCCAATTTAAGGGTCTCACCACTTTTACCGAGATACAGGCCTTTCAACTTTACCAAAATTTTGCTTCCCGCACTATAAAACAGATGGGATTCCCTAAAATCCATCTCTATTTGAAGTCCTTGGGTCGGGTTTTCCATCTTGTCCTGTATGTAGAGTACTCCAAAAAAGTTCCCGGCCCTATCCGAAGAAATGACATAGCCCTCCAAGACCAGATCTTGGTGGATTTGTGTAGCCCCATCGCCCAATAATTCCTCCAAATCAGCAAAGCTGATGTTCGCTTTCAGTTCTGTAGTGCAAGCGGTTTGCGGTTCACTAAAATTGACATTCTTGACACAGGCCACCATCAATATCAATAGGAACAACCCATTTATTTTGTTCGAATTTTTCATGTTTTTTGATTTAGAAGCTTATGGCGAGATTCAAGAAATAGGTCCTGCCGTAGCTGTACCAATATTTGGGTCCAAAGGATGGGGTGCCACTGAGGTTGTCTTGCTGCATCTGTCCGAAATTGCCATTTCGGCTTTGTTCGTATCCCCCTGTTCTAAAAACACCATCAAAAAGATTACTGACACTGGCGAACAGACTGATGTATTTTTTGTTGACCAACCAAGATTTTCCTCCTATGAGATTTAGGAAGTAGATATCTTCCAGTTTTTGTTGATCTAAAAGTTTGGCCACATTTTCATCGGTAGCATCGGGAAAACGTTCCCCAGTTTCCGGGTCCAGCAAAAAACTGGAGGTACGGGCAATGGTCGAAATATTGATATAGTTATCGGTAAGGCAATTGGCCGTGGCACCAAACCACCAATATTTTGGATTGCGGTACTCCACACCCAAGGCAAAGGCTCTTTGCGGTCCTTGGGCCAGTTTTAAGTCCTTTACCTTAGTAATCCCCAGGTCTATGTTCCCTTCTGGGGCAATAAGATCCTCTTCGGTCCCTGCCGTGTCAAAATTAATCTGTACGGAAGGGTCACTGGCATAAACATAATGTCCCCAATTCCCAACCGCAGATACTTTTACGCTGGACGATGCCTCATACTCCAATCCAAATTCCAAGCCTTTGTGCAACCTGTCCAGCCCCGTAACGACCTCTTGGACAAAATCCGAACCGAGGCCAGAATCGACAAAAAAGAAATTGATGTCCGTAGTATTCATAACCCGGGTGTAAAAGGCACTTAAGCGACCAATCAGGGAGGGTAACCGCATGAAATAGTTTACATCTATCGTGGCAATGGTCTCTTTTTGGATTTCAGGGACCACCTCATTGTTTTCCCGTGGGTTTATGAAAATATTCTGAAGTACAGGGGACCGGTCCAGTTTTGCAGCGTTTGCCGTGAACCAATGCCGCCCTGTAAGAAAATAGGTGAGCCCCCCTTTATATCCCACGTTGGAAAAACCCACTTTTTCGCTCTTTCCAAACGAGTTTTCCATAAAGCGTTCATTGGTGAACAATCCGTTCCTCTGCGCACTAAAGTTGGACAATGATATCGAAGCAAAACCGCTCCATTTCCCAAAGGTGGTGGAAAGCTGTCCAAAGGCTTCAAATTGGGAGGCATTCAATAGGTAATGGTAATTGAACTTTTCTCCTGTGGTTTTTTGCAGTTTTCCATGGGCATCATTCAAGGTATTGGAAAAGGAATCCTCGTCCTCGTGAAAATCGGCTCCCAATACGTCGAAGATTTTGGCAAAGTTCTCCGAAGACAGCGTCTTAAAATTACCCCCAAAACCTAACCTTACATTTTCATGGAGACGATACTCCAAACTGCTTGCCACTGTTGTGTAGTTATCCTCAGCAACATCATTGTAAAGCATATAAGCGGCCTTCCCCCCTTCATTGGGATTCAAATTGGCGGCGTAAAGTTGTTCCCATGAAAGTTGCGGGTTCTTCAAAAAGGCTTCACGGGCCAAATCGGCATTTATAAAATCGGCACCAATGGAACTGTTGATAAAATAACTGGGCAGATACCGATAGTAGGTAGGGTCCGGGTTTGGTGCATTATAATACCCCAAACGACTTCTGGTGTTGGTCCCAAATTGATGGGCTACGCCCACACTCCAGTTGAATTTGTCCAGTTGTAGCCCATAATTCAACATAACAATGGGCTCAAAGATTTCCCGCTCCCTGGAATTTCTCATTTCTCCATCTTGGATTCCCCAATAAGGATTGTACTGGTTTCCCATGAGGTCAAATACCTCTTCGGTCAAGGCTGCCGATCGTCCTCTCCGGTTACGGGCCAAAATAGCAGTAAGTGCAAAACTATTTTTGGTGTTGGGTTGATACTCCAAAGCACCAAAAAAAGAATAGGCATCGTACAAGGTGCCTTCCACATATCCTTCATGGGCCCATCTGCGGGAAGATGAAACGGTATAGGCCCATCCTTTTTTGGACAGTCCCGAACTGTAGGTCCCCATAACCCTTCCTCGGTAGGTTCGGTTGGACACTGAACTGGACAAACGAATACCGGGCCGCATACCCGAAGGACGCACATTGATTTGGGTATTCCCCAAAATTCCCCCAAAGGTGTAGGGATTCATCTCCAGTCCGTTGGTATACTCCTGATTGCGCTGCACATCATTGAGTCCACCCCAGTTAATTATATGAATTACGTAACTTTGTAAAATGTTAGCTATTTACGTCAGAAAATCTAGAGACAGGAAAAAAGAGAAAAGTTTAAAGGAACAGAAGCTACTAGGTCAAGAATTTGCAATAGAGAATAACTTGGAATTCAAGATTTTTGATGAGGGAATTGTTAGTGGACAAAAAGGACAAGAAGAAAGGCCGAAGTTTGCACAACTAATAGACGCCATAAAACACAATAAAATAAGTGGTGTCTATATATGGGATAGTTCCAGACTTGCAAGAAATGAAATTTCATGGCATATTTTTGCCAATCTATTAAGAGATACTGGAACAATCTTGTATGACAATGGGGTTGCTGCTGACTTTAGCAATGAGAACACCTATTTATTTTATACTATTAAAGCGGGTATGGATGCTCACTTTGCCCGTGTGACTGCGAAAAAAATTAAGACTGTATTAAGGAGAAACGCAATTGATAAAATTCCCCATGGTCTTCTGCCCTACGGTTATACTACTGACATAAATGGTAAATGGAAAATTAATGACGAAGAGGCTAAGACTGTCAAATTAATATTTGATTTGTATGAAAAAGGATACGGCTACATAAGAATTGCGCATTACCTAAACGAAATGGGTATTGATACCCGTTATACCATAGAATGGACTCCTGCCACTATTAGATATATGATTTATAATAAAACTTATTCTGGAAGTGCTAAGTTCTCTGACATAACTATCGATGTACCACCAATCATTGAGGCGCATCGACATCAAAAACTCATTGATGGAATCAGTAACAGATATAAAAAACCAGGAGCAAAAGCAAAGAAGTATATCCTTAACGAAGTTATGTATTGTGGTAAATGTGGGACTAGGTACACAATATCTCAACGAAAACGAAACGCATATTACAGATGCTTAAGTGAAGTTAATCGTGGTGTGGAAAAGTGCTACAGTAAAGCACTAAGGGCATGGGCTATAGATAAACTTGTTTTTGAAAATATTTTGTTTGGCAAAGAATTATACGAACACGCCAAAAAGGCATATTTAGAAGGGGGCAATGAAACTGAGAAGAATAAACTGAAAAAAAGATTGTCTTATCACCATGAAAAACTTGAAAAATTAAAGTCTCAGCTTGCTAGAAATTATAAAGCTTATGTCAGGACAGGAGGTGATTTTGATTTGTATTTATTAGAAAAGAAACGAATTGACAAGGAAATCCTAGAAACTGATGACACCATTAATGTAATAATGAAGAGTCTGGAACAGATAAAAAATTCGGATAGAATCCTTGAAGAATTAAATATTGATTTGAATCAGTTACCAAAGCAAAAAAATAAACAGATAATAAAAGAAGTGCTTAAAAAGAGGCAGTTTGAAAAGAATATTATGAAGATAAATCAAACAATCTCTTATGACGAAAAAGTAGCTTTAGTGGAAAAATACATCAAGAGATTGAATGTTAATTATCAAAATAAACCAATACATATATCCATTGAGTTTAACATTCCTGTTCCAACAATAGAAATATTAGTTGAATCGAGATATTACGCTGCTAAAAATTTGACAAACAATAACTATTATTTTTTAAGAGATTTTGGTAAGCGACCAGACATTATACATGCAAGAATGCAAGATGAATTCGCCAATTACCCCCCTAATTAGTCCTAAGTATCTTATTGATTATTTCACTCTTCTTATAATAAACTCGATTACCCAAACCATAACCTTTTATAATTCTTCTTTTTGTCCAGTGATGGAGTGTTGTTAGTGATATTCTCAAAAAGTTAGCTGCTTCTTTTCTGGTCATTAACTCAACTGGCTCTTTTGGTTGAAGGTTTTTCTTTAAAGAGGATATTTCTTTTTGTAATAAATCTATTTTTTCAATAATTTCTTCTGTTGCACTGGGAAGGTCTTCAAACTTTAATCTTTTCATTGTTAGAAATATGGATTTTTTTACATCCTAAAAAATAAAAAAGAATCAGATTTTAATGTAAGATTTTTCATATTTTCACAAACCTCCCCCTAGTTACATATTGAACCAACACCTAACCAAACATTTTTGTATGAAATTAGAACACATAGTGCTACATCAAATTGTCAAGGAGCAAAAAGGAAAACCATCACTTAAAACTTCAAATTCACTATTACCCGTTAACAATGACACGGAAGAATTTGTTGAGAAAATAATAAAGAGTTATTCTGCAAAGAACCCCACTTATGGGGTGTTTGAGGAGGATAAAATTTTATACCCTTTTCAAACTTATGTTGAAGAGTATATAGAAAACAAAGATTTCTTGGATTTCTCACTCCGTTCTATGGAAATATTGAAAAAAGAAATTGATTTACCGACCACAACAGGAGGTTATGTAGTATTTATACACTATACCGAAAACAGCAAAGATTTTTTGATTACAATAATGCTCGATAATTCAACTAGTTTTTCTGTAAATGATGTAAACCTTACAATAAGAAAACTACGAAGCCTAGATATTGACCGCCTTGCCCGTGCAAATAGAATAAATTTTGAAAAATGGAAAAACAAGGCTCCTCAGTACTTATCATTTATCAAAGGAACTAGGGGAATTTCAATATACTTTCAAAAATTTATTGGCAGTACAGATATGACTTCTTCTAGGGAGAATTCAGATAAATTAAAGGTAGCTATGGCTAGTTATATGAGTTTGAATAGTTATACTACATCAAAAAAAAGAGATGTATTTCATAAAGTTGGCAATTACTCTTTGAAGAAGTTTGAAGCAGATGAAGATATTGAATTGAAAGCTATATCTGCTTTAATGGATGAGCAAAATCCAGAAGATTTCCTTGAATGGGTCACAAATAACAATGAAATTGAAGTTAGTGGGTCGTTTAGAGTTACTCAAAAAAGCCATTTGAAATTTCTAAACAAAGAGATAATAAAAGAAAAGGGGTATTTGCTAGAATTTGATAGAGGATTGATTGGCTCGAAGATTAGAAAGAATGGAAGCACTATTGTAATTAGAGATGTACCTGCCGAATTACTTCGAAATCTTTGATAATGAGTTTAAAGCATTTTGTAAAAATTCGACAAGACCTAATTGAAGATAATTTCGATGGTCTTAACATTAAAGGCAACATCAAGAATTTAACCACAGAACAAGCTGATAGCTTAAAATTAGTCGAAGATTGTGTGCTTGAAATCAAAGACAGTAACGGGAATGTTTTTTCTATTGAAAACCTTAATGAAATTATAGGCAACAATATAACCCTAGAATTGGCTAGTGACCAAATACCCAATTACTTCGAAAGCTTTGAAAATTTGATTAATAAACACCCTTATAGTTTTGACTTAGAAGAGTTTTACGTTCATGAAGAAAAAATAAATCAGGATTCAGGGCTTTCTGGTATAATGAAAGCTTACAGAAACTGTTTGAGTTTTATTTTATTCTTATCAGAGATTGCAGATAATAAGAATTCCTCTGGTGCCGATTTGGAGCTATATTTCCACAAAATAGGCAAGAGCTTAATTTTACCAATTACTTATACTGTAGAAGATTTAAAAAAATCAAAACTAGGAGACATAGAAGGGTTTTTAGAAAAATTCAATGAAAAATTGCATGCGGAAGATAAAAAGAGGCTTTTTATAAATGATTTAGTTGATTTTTTTTCAGAAAGAGAAAAGGCATTTTCTATACTGATAGTCAAGTTTAGAGTGGTTAAAGAAAATTATTTGCATAGTTTTGATGCCTACTTAGAAGGGTTCTCATTTGAGAAAATCAAAACGTCATCATTAATTTACTTCCAAGAGATTTCAGATAAAATTCATGAAACAATTAGAAAAGTTTCCAGCTATTTATTTGCCATTCCAATAGCATTCCTTTTCCTAGCCAGTAGATTAGATTTTGAAAATCCATCACTTACTAAAAATTTAAGTCTTCTAATCTTAGGTTACTTATTTTTCATTCTAATTTGGAAAATTTTCTTCAAAAATATCAAGGAGTCCCTTGACTCGGTGTACAAAGAAATTATTCGATTTCAGAAAAAAATTGAAAATGTTAGTGATTTAAGTGAAATAAAAGATGAAATTGAGAATGAGATTAAAGGGGATTTACTTCAAAGTCAGTATAAGAAACTATGCTTGTTGAAAGGAATAACGGTTTCAATTGTTGTCGTTTTGACGATGGTTGTCGTTTTAGTCCATTGGGAATTATTTGCTAGGATTTTAACACACTTTATTCAGACAACTTTTCATGTAGCATTTTCGGCTCTTGGATATTTTAAACAGCTAGTCTCATAGAATTCCAAATAAATTTTGGGTCGACAAATTTAGGCCATGACCTAAACATCATACGCTTTCCCACAATTCAACTAAATATCTTCATGGTGATTTTAACATGCTAATAATACCCCCCTAAATTCATCAGCTATTCTATCCTTTTAATCTTCAATTTAAAAATGTTCATTAATATAATAAATGAACATTATCAATATATATAAACCATAAAAGAGTACAATTTATCCAATATGTTCATTTATATATTGTTTTTAATTTAAATGAACATTATATTTGCAGTATTAAATTCAAAAATGAAAACATGACATTTGAATATTACAGTTGCAAAAATAAAAGAACCTATTACCCTAATATAAAAGATGGCACAATAAACACGCTTATAGAGATGCTAAAAGATAGGGGATTTAAGTTTTTTAAAACTGATTGTTGTAGCAATACAATCGCCATAGCAAATCGAAACTATAAAATAATCGGAGAATTTAGGAATTACAATGACTGGAAGCACTTATATAGAATTTGACAAGGCCACATCAACAGCAAAGAAACTTATCAGGTTGGGTGAAAGTCCAAACTTTGGTCTATTGGTAATCTGCGGCATCAATCTTGGGCTTAGGATTGATGATTTATTGAACCTAACCTTTGACCAACTCAAAAAGGATGAGTTCACCATTGTTGAGGGGAAAACCAAAAAACAGCGCACCCTTCAAGTAAACGACAACATCAAAGAGGCTTTGCAGTATTTTGTGGACAATCTGACCTACGACAAGGGAGGCCATCCATTTACCTCGCAGAAAGGCTCTGTGTATTCCGTACAGCATGTAAATAGGTTAATGAAGCAGCACTTTCCCACACCCAAGAACGTGTCCAGTCATTCCTTAAGGAAATCGTTTGGTAGAAGGGTCTGGGAGAACAATGGAAAATCGGATGAAGCTTTGCTTTATCTATCTGAAATATTCAGCCATTCAAGCCCTGCCATAACAAGAAAGTACCTTGGTATAAGGGCTGAGGAGATAAGGGATATATACTTGAACCTTTAAAATTAATATACCCATAGTTGGCTGTTGCTATTGAAACTCAACGCTCCCCACTTGATATTTCCCTTCTTATATTCACTGTATTCAGCATCAAATATATCAGCTAATGCCCTTGCTTCTTCAAATGTGTTGAACTCAACGTACTTACTTCCACGGTATTTGAGATAATGACCTTTTAAACCCCCTGCTTTATCCTTTTCTTCATCATAGCCTTTAGACCAATCTACCCATTGCCCCCGAAGATTACATCTTTCATCTTTCTTCAAAATCAATGTGTAGTTAAAGTAATCTGGGCTAAAATCAGACCAATCGTTTAGGCCGACATGTTTAGGTGGAATTACAATAAACTTGTTCATAATGGAGGTGAACTTGGTACTTTATCTCATTCTCAATTCGATTATCCTGTCAGGCTCCCTATAATTACCCATTTTAATAAACTTTGAACAAGAGCCAGTAGCTCCCCTAGTATCTGCCAACGTTACCGTATAGTTCAACTTTTCGACAAGCTTTCCTTCATAGAAGAACAGGGCTAGGAATTCATCTGAATTGAATCCAGTTCTACAATAGTGCCATTCCTCAACATTCTGTTTGAAGTCGCTCTTGGCAGGTGCGCCCATAATGTTTTCCACCTCTGCCTTGGTCATCCCTGAAGATAGTTTATAGGATACCTTCAGGTTCTGCTGCACTCCACAACAGACAAAACATAGACAGGCCAATAGGGTAATAGTTTGTTTCATAATTGGATTTTAGCTTTACCAAAGGGGTAATTCTTTTTATCGGGGGAGGTCATAAATATATGATAATTGGTCATAAATAACTACAGTAACCAACCACTGCATAGAACTTTTCCCACAATCTGTAAAATGGATTATCTTTCTGAAAAATAAAAAGTTAATAATAATATGGAAGGATTGGAGAGAGCCAAATTGAAGGATAGCATTTTACTATTCTTGCTCGAAAAAGGAGGTGGTTGGGGTGAGGACGGTATATATTTAGGTTTGGGAAAACCGACCAAAACAGAAAACCATATCAGTGAAATACTCAATGAGATGAACCTTGAAGCCTCAAAGTACTTCTACTATAATGACGATGATGGTTATGTTTTGGTTTCAGCAAACGATTTTACGCAAGAGTTCCTAGACAAAGGAGGTTTTGTCAGTGAATACAATAAACAGGTCGTAGCAGCCCGAAAGCTGAACGAAAATATCAAACGTGAAAACAATGTCAAAGAACTCAAAGAGATTGATTTGAAGCTGAATATTAGAAACAGCAAATTTGCTTTGCCACTTTCAATCATAAGCATCCTTATTGCCCTAGGGTCAATTTTCTTGCCGAAGCTAGAAAAGGAAAACGATGGGCAGCTTAAGGCAATTCAAGAGCGTATGGATTATTTGGAAGGTATTCTGGTAAAGGAGAATGATTCAATGAGATTGGTAATCGACAAGATTAAGGACACCATAAAATGAACAGGTACATCAAAGCAATGGAAATTGGGCTTGCCCACGAAAGGGAAGGAATAAGCTACAATGATTTAAAAGCTAAAATTGAAAAGTTTCAGGGAGAGAGCTTTAACGAAAACTCCGAATCCACATTTGTATATTGGTTCATGGAGAATTTCACTTATAGAAATGGCAAATTTGACCCTAACGATTTTAGAAAAACTTGGCTTGGTCACCTTGAATTTTTAAATGGCGATAAGGCAAAAATAAAACATAGTCTTGCAATCAAGGGCTATCTAGTGAACAAATACTTTTTAGATGGTCATGCAGCAAAACAATACCTCGATTATGTTGAATATAAATCTGCAAGGGAGAGTTCCCAAAAAGCCCAGGTTGCTGCAATCATATCAATTCTTATAGCTGCTGCTTCGTTCTATTTTACTTACCAAGCCACCAAAGAAACACCCAAACCACCATACGATGTCAAGGTCATTGAGGACAACACCAAAAATCAAGAACTGGAACAGATTAAGCAGAAGCTACACAAAGCCGAAATGAAGCTAAAGGCTTATGAATCGGATTCTACCAAGAGTTGATTTATTAACAACCATGAATGGCATAACCTTATACTTTATAAGGCAAAAACGAGGACTCAATGTTGATAATTTTGTTTCTTCCGTTAAACAGTTTCTTTTACTTTTGACCTGTATTGATTACTAGCCAAAGCCTTTGTTTTTGGGTGTTCTACGACCAAATGTTGATAAAAGTGTTGAGAACCCAGAGCCATTTGGTTTAGGACGGAGAATATAGATAGTATCTTTACCAATGTAGAACGCCCAACTCATGATTGGGCGTGTAAGGAAGGGAGAACCACAGCCTAAGACTATCGAAGTGGGAAGATGTAAATACCCCACTTTTGGAGAGGTCGATGGAACTTGAGTTCTCTCTTTTTTATTTGACCCACCAAACATTTGATTGTTTGATTGGTTTTATGTATCAAATATATGGTGAAACAGATATAAACCAATATAAAACCATATAAACTTTTACACATCTGTATGTTAATATAGTTCTTGCCAACCCACCTTGTCCAATCCTTTATTACGTAGGTAATAATTTACAATCAAACAATTCCATCCAACCATTGATTCTCTTATAGTAACCCATCAATTAGACATATTGGCTGGTTCTGGCGTATCAATATTACATTTTGACACTGGTACAACCTCCAAGGAAAGAACTGCTGGTAAATGGCATTAAAAACATTATTCGGCAAAGCACAACAGGAAAACGACAACTGTTATTTTTGAAATTTATTGTTAATTAAACCAAAATTATATTTCATTTTTGATATTTTATTCACATTTTTGCTGTGTAAAAATTCTAAAAAAGATATATTATGGAGACAGTTGAAGCAGAAATCAAGAGAATCAAAGTAAATGCGAACGATTTGATAGTGAATTGGCATGATGAAAAATCAGGGTACATCGAGGACACTGACGACATTGTATTTGAGTTCGATACACTTGAAGTTGGTACAGTATGGCATTACACTGAATTCGATGCAATCGTAGCAGGCGAAAGCCCTGCATTTGAAGTGGTTGTATATCCAAGTGATACCATTATAGAAATCGAGGGAGGTTCCATCGAAGAAATCATAGAAGATGCTATAGGTAAAGAGGCTGAAATCTATTATGACTGTGATTTGATTCAATAAGGTATGATACTGGATACAATAAACAGACTGAGAAAGGAAAAGAAGATTACCATTGCCGAGCTTGCAGAGAAGATAGGAATGTCACCTGTTACACTGCAAAGAAACCTAAGTACGGGGTCAAAGCTCAAAATTGATGACTTGGAAGCCATCATTAAGGTTCTTGGTGAGGAACACTTCTATTTCATTATGTTGGCTCAGTTCAAAACCTATGAATTTGTCAAGATGGATATTCAGGATGGTGAGATATGGGGAATCTTCCTCATCAATGGAGAACCCAAGGTAGTGGGCTTAGTCGATGACTATAACTTGGCACTGTACTTTAAGGAAGGTGAGCGTTACTCCTATGATATTCCTAGGTTGGAATTTGCCGTTGGCCCTGATGTAGGGATATGGGACATCAAAGAGGATAACAACATTGTCAACATGTGGATATATCAGTATGAACGCAAGAGTGGCCCAACTAGATAAAATGAACCAGTAACTCAGTCTTTGAAATCCAAATAAGGAGTAGACTACAATGTCCCCTCCACCCCCAACACCCCCAAGCCCGACTTAGGGCTATTTTTGAGGTTCAGGAGTGTTTTAGGGGAGGTATTTTCAAAAGCTTTTAATTGGAAATCAAAAAATCTAGGTGTTAAGTGGGTACATACTTGACAGTATGTCCCTTACCTACGCTTTACCGTCACCCATTCGACCTCACTGCGTTCGTTCTCATGGTTCGGAAAGCTTAAGGTAGGCCTTCGGCAGATGGGAATAGCTTTTTTGACCACTCTCACTTCGTTCGGTGGTTCATAGGCACGGTAGGGTTACTGGGAACAGGTCTTTTAATTCAGGCAGTATATACATGGATACTGAGTTTAAGGAAAGGCTTATCGCTGTAATGTTTTTGTTATCAACAACATAAGTTATTTTTTTAACATTTCAATTTTTTCGTTAACATTTGGTTTAACATTTTCAAACCCCAATTCTTACAATTATGAAGAAATACAAAAAGTACTTTTCAGAAAATCCCATCACTCTATTTGAACAACAGTTCGATTCATTCTTATCTAAAGAAAAGAATGTAAGTGGAGAAGCACATCCAAATGGTTTTAATGAAAAGTTGGGTATTTTCACGAATAACCTACATCAATTGCAACATAGATACCGAAGGGAAATCGGTGAGCAAACAGCTATTAAGAAAGAAGTCCCCTTTGTCGATGCAGCCCCTTTTCTATTCCCTAAACAAAAAGTTAATTATAGGTACTGGAAAGCCCATCTTAAGAAGGTCGGCAAACTTATCCACCATTGCAATCTACATATAACTGAGTTGGAAACTAAAAATGTACTTCTAAAGTTGTTCAATCGAAACGTTGATGTTCCAAAAGACAAAGGTTTAGGTTATTGGTGTCTTGAAGGAAAAGATGATGTCAATTATTGGAGGATTGGAGTTGAGCTTGATGAAGTGATAGAAGAAGCTTTTAAGAATGGCATACCCGAATGGCAAATCAGACTTAAAAACAAAATTCTGTTCAATCCAAAATTGAAACTCACAGGAAAAGAAAGAAAATCAATATCAGCAAAACTGGCAAGAGCATGAGAAACGGAAAGAGAAAAATGATAAGAATAGCCGATTTAAGACAACAAAAAAGGGAAACCATAAAACTGGACCTTTTACGACATAAAAAAAACACAAAAGGGATTACTCCTTCCGAAATGGCGGATTTATTCGATTTATCAATGAGGTACCCTGACCATAGAAGAAAAGCAATTCTTGCAAAAAAACAGAGTGAATGGCACCAAAAAAAAGAAAGGGCAAATCAACAAGAAAAAGAGATGGACAAGAATACTTATATGAAGATTGCCAGTTGACAAGACACTTAAAAAAGAAGAATTAAATTTAATACAGTCTTCTTGCATGACAGGAAAGACTAAAAAGTTCAACTAGATATGATTGCTGAATCGTTCAATGAATTATCTAAAATTGGCAGGGGGGAGGGAGATTTTGAGATTTATTTGGTGGGGGTTAACCCTAGGGCGTGTCCTCTGTCGGTGAGAATCATAAAAATTGTGATTATGCAATGTGCGTGTAGTACGGATTCTGGAAAATATTTCGTATTGAAATGGGCATTTTTTGAGGATATTTCAGACAGTCATAAAAAGTTGAAGAAGAATAGTATAAACTATTTTTTTATAATAAACTCTTAGTTTATTCAGAAGAATCATCTTCCAGTGAAGCATTAAAAAAGTCACCAACATTTTGAAAACCGAGTGCCTTGGCAATATTTTTTAAATCGACAATGCTAACACTTATTTCAGCTCTTTCAATTCGTCCAATTTGATTTTTGGAAACATTGCTGTCGGTTGCGAGATTATGCTGAGAAATGTCCATCCTGTTTCGGAGAACCCTTAATCGTTCTCCCAAGCTTTTTAGAAATAATTCATCTTCATCTGTGAACCTCGTTCGCATGTCAGCAAGTTGCGACATACGAGAAAAAATATATGACCCGAATTCGGGTCATTTTTATAATAATACAATAGATTTGAAGTTTATGATAATATACACATGAAAAATAATCTACTATGGAATCAAAGCTCTATTTTAAAATATCCATCATCTCAATTTGTTTCCTAATCTTCTCCTGTTCCAAATCTGATGATACGCCCAACTCTTCATTTTCAATCAATCCTCCTGAGTGGATTCAAGGGACTTGGTTATCGGGTTCAGCTGGGTTCAGGTTTGAGGCAAACGACTTTATCACAATTACAAGTGGAACGGAAATCAGTTACAAGGAACAGCTTGAATTTTATAAGGGAACGGGAGAGGAAACATCAGCCGAAGAAACTAAAACGGGTGAATCGTACAGATTAAAATTGACCTTCCCTCCTGGCCAATCCACTATATACGAGTTCTCTAAAAAATCGGAGACAGTCATAATTTGGGAAAACCAAACATCTAAACCTGAGTTCACAAAGCAATGAACTAGCCTAAGAAGGAATTTAAATTATGGAAAAGAAGAAGACTATCAAAATAGACAGAAGAATTCCTAAAGCAATTTTTATAGGCTTTCTATTGGGTTGGATAACTGTTTTTATAGTCGAGCATTATGGGGAAATCTCCTATATAGCTGACACATCTGAATTGATTGCAAAAGAGAAAAGAAGAAAGCAGCAAAGCCAACAGCAATACAACGAATTACTTCAAAAGAAACTTTCTGGGGAGCAACTTTCAATTCTTGAAGAGTCAACTTTTAAAGTAATGCGAAGTAAACAAGCCGAAGAAAACAACTTTTCCTTCAATGTAGAGATTCCTAATGACACCCCTGTATCTTCAATTTTTTTGGATACCCCTTTTGGCTCAAACATTGGGATAAGTGGAAAAAGCTATTTTGTCAGGGATGTATCATCTTCTTATGGGAAATTCCATGAGTATTCCAATAAGTTTGGGCATTATTTAAATGCAACTTTGGAAGATTTTAAATACGTTTTGGGTTTTGGGCTAGTATATACAATAGTCCTGTTCATTTTCTTATACTTTAGAATTAGACTCGCCTAATGCTTAAAATATGAGTTTGATAAATTTTAGGTAAATTCTTACTTTGTTTCTTTTTACAAAAGAATGAAACAAGTTAATATATTATCTCTTACACAAGCATACAGAAGCTTGGAAGAGGAAACTTTGCAAAAATACCTCCATTTTTTCAAAACAAATCCTAAACCTACCGAACTCAAGGATTTATCATCTTTCGTTGACGATTTATTACTTCTGGAGGATAACATTGAAATTTACGATTGCTTTTATTATGGGTATCAAATTCCTCAAATAAGTAAAGAATTTGATTTATTACGCATTGGAGAAGATTTCGTAGTCAACGTAGAAATTAAAAGTACCAACACAGGGGAGAAGTTAGGGTATCAACTTGAAAGAAATAAATATTACCTAAGTTTTCTTGGATTAGAGGTATTCAGTTATACATACGTTTCGGATGAAAAGAGTCTATATTCAATAGACAACCATAATAAGGTATTTCAAAGTGAGTTAGCAGACTTAATTGACTTGTTAAACACCCAAGAAATAGATAGAACAATCACTAATTTAGATACACTATTCAATCCATCCAACTATCTAGTCTCCCCATTTAATTCAACAAGAAGTTTTATTCGTGGTAGATACTTCCTTACAAACCAACAAGAAGAATGTAAAAATAAAATCATAAAGTTGTTGGAACGACCAAAGACTTCTTTTGTATCAATTTGTGGAAAAGCTGGAACTGGCAAGACACTTCTTACTTATGATATCGCAAAACATTGTATGAATCTAGATTGGGATGTAGTGATTGTTCATTGTGGAAAATTAAATGATGGTCATAATATGCTTAAAACTGCTTTTAAATGGAATGTTGTTCCCGCTAAATTGGCGTCAAGTATAGATTTTTCAGATTATAAATTAGTTGTTGTTGACGAAGTTCAAAGGATGTTTCCGTCACAGTTGGACTTAATCATAAATGAAGTTAAAAAGCAAGAAGCCAATTGTATTTTTTCTTACGATGCCGAACAGTGTCTTAGGACTTGGGAAATCAACAATAACATACCCCAACGGATTGATGAAAAAGCAAATTCAGATGTATTTCAACTAACTGAAAAAATAAGAACAAATAAAGAAATTGCAACTTTCATAAATTTATTGTTTGACAAGGGTAAAGCTTACAAAAAAGTTAAAATGTCTAATATTCAAATAAACTACTTCAAAAGCTATGATGATGCAAAAGAGTATGTTAGATATTTAAACAAAATGGATTGGAAGGTTATCAACTATACTCCATCAAACAGATATGATTTGCCGTATGAAAAATTTGCTTTACCAAATCAAGATAATGCTCACGATGTTGTCGGACAGGAGTATGATAAGGTAGTTGTGGTACTTGATTCTTATTTCTATTATGATGGAAATAAATTATCTACTAGAGCATATCCGAAACATGCGTATTACCATCCCACCAAAATGTTATTTCAAATGATGACTAGAACAAGAAAACAACTTAGTATTGTCGTGATAAGCAACCATATCATTATGGATAGATGTTTAACCATCCTTGATTCCAGTCATTAAATCGAAATTTGCATATAATATTACATAATTCATATTAACAGCCCCAATTGTTCCATTGAGGTCTACCGTCAAAGAATTTGTTCATGGGAATGCCATTGATCATCACCATGCCGTTTCGGGAATCGTATCCCCTTACCTTAAAAAAGGCCTGGCCAAAATCAAAGGCAGCGCGGTTTAAAAAAACGTCCTTGGTGGATTGCAGCAGGCCCAGAGCCCCGGATACGGCTTCCCCATCATCCAAAAGGTCCCCATCGGTAAGTGTGATAAGATTGTCCGATTTTTCCTGGGAAATGTCCTTCTCCAAAAAGATAGTCCCCAAATCTATGGGTTCCCCATCACAAATGATGGCAAAGCGTTTCGGTAAAAATTCCGGGGAAGAAATCGCCAAAACGTATTCTCCATTTTCAAAAATATGGGTTTTAAAGTGTCCGTTTGAATCCGTAAAAAAGGTTTGTGAAAGGGTTTCAATGGCAATGGAAGCATTTTTAACAGGGGTATTAAGGCCCATTGCTTGAACACTTCCCGAAATGATTGTTATTTGTTGGCCGTATTGGAGATTGACGCAACAAATCACAGCCAAGAGCAAAGTTGTCCTCATAGCTATCGGTAGGTTAATTAAACAAAATTGGGGCTATACTTCGCTCAGGGTTGTAAGACAATTACACAATTTTATCCAATTCCTATGTAAAAACAAAGAGCCTGTATAAATTATTCATAAAAAAAGCCATGTATATGAAACACATGGCTTTACATAAGAAGGTTTACTCTCCAATCATTCAAG
Source organism: Flagellimonas olearia (assembly GCF_009184425.1). GTDB lineage: Bacteria > Bacteroidota > Bacteroidia > Flavobacteriales > Flavobacteriaceae > Flagellimonas > Flagellimonas olearia. The sequence continues at coordinate 427,849 of NZ_WELG01000002.1, forward strand.
TGCCCCTCCCCACACATCCCGTTGCTTTCCCGTTCCATCGTATCTAAGTGGACCATATTTATCATTTCCCTTATACGCTTGGTACGTTTTAAAGAACTGGCTTGTCCACCTCCCATCGGGCCACTCCCCAACCAAGGCAAAAATGATTGTCCTGCCCGTTTTAAACCCAGCAAAACTTCGTATTACGTTATAATCGCCGGTAATAATCGCTTTATGGTATTTTTCTTTCCAGCCTTGGTTTCGGGCATAGTTTCGCATAAGCTTTAGAGCTTCTTTTTCCAATTTTTCGTTCTTCATAAAAGGTTCTGGAATACCATATTTTGGGATATGCTTGTTGACCAATTCCAAACCTTCATCAATATTGGTCAATAAAAACTGGCCCGAAGCCAACTCATAAGCCTTTTTTTCTTCCTTCCTTCCAGGAGAACCACCATCAACCAAATAGAATTTTAAACCCACTAACACTTCGTTGTCTCCTTTCCCATCTATATACTTCTGATGTTTTAACAAACTTTCTATCACCTTTTCCTGGTCTAAACTCATCTCAGCTCCCAAATCGTCCCCTTTTGGGATAACCTCGGGTTGAAAAATGGGATGTCTTTTGGACTCCCATGTTATTTGTTCATCTGTTGGTTTATCGTCATAATAGGATTCCGCAAGGATACTATCTATGTAATAATCTTCTCGTAAATGCAACTTTTTTTTGGATTTGGGGTATTTTGCAAAACTTTCATAGATTTTGTCCGGCCCTGCATTCTGGTTTACGAACAAACGGCAAAAGAGACCTTCCTCATCCAACTTGGACATATCATATGAAGTAACAAATTCATCCACATCTTCCCAACTTCTCTCAATAGTCTCATTGGCAAAGACATATTTTCCCAGATTGTTTTCATGGATTTCACTAAAAAATTCCTTGTTCAGCAGGTTGTTCTTGTCCACCTCTTTAGGTACCCAGTAAAAAGAGGATTTTGAAATATCCTTTCTCGAATTGTTCGAACATCCATAGGAAAGGAATAAAACGATAATACATGCATAAGAAAATGACTTCATGGTTAAGTATTTAAATTAAATATAGATTTAGCTGTTGTATGTCCCAATTGGGCCTGTTATTCCATACAAGTGAGGTTGGGATTACTATTTAGACCTTTTCCTTTCTGGCAAAAGGGAGGTTTGTTTCTATGGCCTAAAAACACAAATAGCCCATGCGATTTCGCAGAGGCTATTTGTACAATACTTTACAATAATAGTGAAATTTTAATTCTTGGACAATGGGAAAATTGACCTAAGCCTCTATAAAAGAATAGGTTTTGGTCCATTTACGCCTGTTTCAAACCAATATTTAGAAAAGGTTCATTACATTTAGCCATGGTGAAATTGCCTTTGTTTTTTACCTAGACCCCAAGTCAACAAAAATCATACCCATGCGATCATTAATATGCCTACTTGTATTGATATCGACCTCACTCCATGGACAAAAGTCCAACACCTTTACCCTAAGAACCATTGCGTTCTACAATGTTGAGAATCTTTTTGATACCAAAAATGATTCGCTCATCTTTGATGACGACCGTACTCCCGAAGGCAGTTACCATTGGACCCAGGAACGTTACAAAATAAAGATTGACCATATTTCCAATGTGCTTTCCAAAATAGGAAAAGAAACCTCCAAGACTTCTCCGGATGTCATTGGCCTCTGCGAGGTGGAGAACAGACAGGTGGTGGAGGACCTTGCCCATCACCCCAATCTTGTAGATAAAGATTACGGAATCATTCATTTTGATTCTCCTGATGCCCGGGGCATTGATGTGGCCCTCCTCTTTAAAAAAGAATCTTACCTACCAACGTCTTTTAAAAGCCATAGACTCCTATTGTTTGATGAATTGGGGGAGCGAGTCTATACCCGAGACCAATTGGTGGTAGGGGGGCTTTTGAACCAAGAAGAAGTATATTTCATTGTGAACCACTGGCCCTCCAGAAGGGGTGGGGAGGCTATAAGCGGTCCCAAGCGGGTACGGGCCGCCTTACTCAACAAGCGCATTATCGATTCCATACAAAAGCTGAACAGGGAAGCGAAGATCATTTCCATGGGCGACCTCAATGATGACCCCACGGACAACAGCTTGAAAAAAATCCTAAGGACCAAAGGAAAACCCAAACAATTGGATAGTATTGACCTGTACAACCCCATGGAAAAATTGTATCGAAAAGGAATTGGTTCCCTAGCCTATCGGGACAAATGGAACCTCTTTGACCAATTCTTTATGACCTCAAACCTCATCGATACGAACAAAACAAAATTGTCCTTTTGGAAAGCGGGCATTTATGCCCCGGCCTTTATCCGTACCCAAAAGGGGAAATATAAAGGCTATCCCCTACGGACCTATTCCGGTGGGAGCTATACCGGTGGGTACAGCGACCATTTTCCGTCCTATATTTTTTTGATAAAACAGTCGAGTCATTAGTAAATGATGATACCATGAACGTAGATGAATCCAAACACAGGGAAAAACACATTTCAGGCACCGCTGATATTGCCCAAATCATGCTAAACATATTGTGGCGACAAAACAGGCTTCATCGAAAAAAAGAATATTTCTGGACCATAGGTCTGAACATCGGTAACGATATTGAATATATTGAACTGGTGACCATTGGTACGAGTAACCGAAATATTTTAAAACCCGTGGAGGTGTTGAGCATGCCCGTCTCCAAAAACTGCAAGAAAATCATCCTTTGCCACAACCACCCTTCCGGAAAATTGGAACCCAGCGAAGCAGACCTTGAATTCACCGAAAAGATGAAACTTGCCGCAGCCCTCATGGAGATTGAAGTGTTGGACCACATTATCATCACAGAGATGAACTATGAGACCATTTGAGAAAAAGTATCTTATTTAAGGAGAAAGAATGAGATTCCCGCCTACGCAGGAATGACACCTTATAGTATTATCCAAACCACTGCCCCCAAGGAATACGGCTTAAGATGAGCAAAAGACCAATGCCGTAGAAAATGGCAATGCTCTTGAACTTCTTTTCGCTTTCCATGAATTTTTTGTGACGGGACCAACCAATGGTAATCAATACTATGGCTATAATGTTGGTAAAGGGGTGCTCCACGGCCAAAAGGCGCGCTGCGGAGTTCAATCCTCCCATACCCAAGGTCTGGATGGCCTTAAGGCCACTGCCCGATATAAAATACAGAAGAAGCCCTACCAACAACTGAATATGGCTCAAGATCAAGGCAAAGAGACTTATACGAAGGTCTTTGTGCATGGTAAAATCCTTTTTGCCCATCCAACCCATTAGGGCGTTGGCCACTGCAAAAATGAGCATCGCCAGTACAAAATAGGCGAGGTAAGAGTGTAATGCTTGAATCCATTGATAGGCGAGTCCTGAGTTGTCCATAGTTTTTGTTTTGGTGCCTAAAAATACGGATTTTGGAAATAAAAAACCCTGCCAATCGGCAGGGTCTTCCATCTATTTTTCAGCTTTGATTAAAAATCATAGCGAAGGGTAACGTTCCATGTTCTTCCCAATCCAAAATATCCTTGGTTGGAAATGGCAATACCTTCATAGGTTACATCACCGGCCTCCACAAAGTTAGCGGTGGTAAGCCTAGAAATGTACTCCTTGTCCAAAACATTGTTCACGTTGGCCCTGATCTTTAGGTTTTTTGTCTTGTCAATCCCCAAAGGGAAGTTAAAAGTAACCCCGGCATCCAATAGGTGAAAAGATGGCAATTCCAAGTTTTCCTTGATGGCACCAACATCAGCATACAGATTATCGTAATATCTGAAATCGGAATCTACAGAAATTACGTCCGAAATCCTATAGGCCACTCCAAGTCCCCCAGAAAGCTGGGCCGCACCACCTACTTTTCCTCCATCTACATCCTCATTCTCCGTACCGATTACATTACGGTCCTCATCAGTGACTTGGGTAACTACCTCACCTTTGTACTGCCAATCCCCTATGGACGCAAATCCATTGAAGGTAAGCCCTCTGGTTGGTCTTACTTTAGCATCCAACTCTACCCCAGTGTGCAACTGCTCTGTACCGAAGTTAGAGGTATAGGTAACCACATCATCAACAACATCGGAAGTGGTTTCCACACGATCCTTCCAAGAAGTTCTGTACAAGTTGACACTACCAGAGAATATAGAACTAGAGTAGCTATATCCTGCCTCAAGACCAAAAATCTTTTCATTTTCAGTCAACGGATTTACCTGGTTGGTAAAGTTCAGATAAATGTTATCGTGGTACGGTTGACGGTTGTAGTAGCCTGTGTTAAAGTAGAAGCTATGCTCTACAGTTGGGTTATAGCTGAAACCTGCTTTGGCATTGTAACCAAAGTTGTTCACCTTCTCGGAATCCACCCCATCGGTTATCCCCGCTGGTATTGGCTCATCCGTTCCTTGGGAAGAAGTCCCGTTGATCAATGCCTGATCTGCATATTGGTAGGGGTCAAACCTTTGGTGGTATTGGTTGGATACCGATCCTTGGAAGAATGCGGAAAACTGATCTGTGGAATACTCCAATTGGGTGAACAATCCTCCGTAGGAGATTCGCTCATCATTGCTATAGGCAATTCTTTGGTCATTTGGGTAACTATCAAAAGCTGCTGCCCATCCGGAAGGTCTGAAAGACTCGGTTGCAATCACTCTTTTATAGGTCCCATAAGAACCATATATTTCATGATTGTTGTTTTGATCCCTTAGCCTGATATCTTCTTGCCAAGACTTAAGTCCATGGAAATCTGAAACTACCCTAAAGTGTTTTCCGTAGTAGGTTCTTAAATCGAAACCAACATTCCAGCTAAGATTGTCGGAAAGTTGCTTTTCAAAGTTGGAAATCAATCCATACCAGTTGTGCAAGTTCATGGATGCCCGGGTAACATAACCGCCACCGGCAGCAAAATACCCTCCTGCACCATTGGGAACACTGTTGTTAAAGGCATAAATGGCATCGTAATCTATACGGCCTTCAGCCGTTCTGATACGGCTACCGCGATCACCTGTACCACCACCATTACCCCAAGAGGCATACAAAACGGTGGATAAACTTGAAGTGTCGTCAATGGTCCAGTCCCAGTTTAGGTTGGCCACTGGCTTGTGATAAAAGTTCCTTCTTTCGGTGATGTACTGGCCACCGTAGGTTCCCCAGTTGTTGTTGTAACGCATACCGTATTGCAAGTAATCCTCGATGGGCTTGGTAAAGTTCTGATCGTGGAACTGGGGAGCACCAGTAATCAAAAAGTTGAAGTTATGGCTGGTGTTGGGTCGATACCCCAAAGAGATAAAGTAGGTCTGGCCTTCACCAAACATTCCTTCATTGTAACCATCACCTTGCCAATGGGAAAGCATAACACTCAATCCCCACCCCTTATCGGAGACACCTGTATTGTATCCCGCAGAAGTTTTTATGTAGTTGTTGTTGGCCACAGTGGCGTACCCAAATCCGCCTGCGTCCATTTCGGTAGCTTTGGTCACAAAGTTCACAGTACCCCCAACTGAGGAAATAGCCAATTTGGATGAACCTAGACCCCTTTGAATCTGAACCCCGGAAGCAATATCGTTAAGACCGGACCAGTTGGACCAGTACATCAATCCATCTTCCATTCCGTTGATAGGCTGACCATTCAAAAGGAAGGCCGTGTTGTCTTGATCAAAACCACGCACCCTCATATTGGTATCTCCAAAACCTCCAGCTTGACCGGACACATATACAGAAGGAGTGTTCACCAAAGTCATGGTTACATCTTGGGTTCCTATCTTTTCCTGAATAATTTTTACTGGAATGGAAGAAACCGCGATGGGAGTCTTTCTGTCGGCAGCAAGGTCAATAATCCCTGTACCAACAACAACAACCCCTTCCAATTCCTCTGCATCTGGCAATAGGGAAATTGAACCTACACTTCCGGTAGCGCTGAACGCAACATTTTTAGTAACAAATCCAATGTAGGAAACCACCAATGTTCCAGAGGCTTGGTTGACTTCCAAAGTAAAGTTTCCATCAAAATCCGTTGAAGTCCCAATAGAGGTTCCCTTTACCATAACGCTGGCTCCTGGAAGCGGGCCTCCAAGCTCACCATCCACTACAGTACCAGTAATAGTTCCTTGTGAAAAAGCCATTGCGGACATAAAAAGCGCCACAAAAGCGAAGTAGATTTTTCTCATTTTTTCAGTGTTTTAGTGTTTAATTTGCCCTGCAAAAGTGATGTATTTTTAAAACATCACGATTAATTCAAGGTTAAATGAAGCTAATATAGTTAACACAAAATTAACAAGCAAAATCTATTGAAAAGCAAATGGTTAGAGGAATTTTTAATAAATGTTAACTCTCTAATTTATCCCTTAAAAAACTGTAGAAGATTTAGTGTTGAGCTGTCATGTTTGCCAATTTCCAAATTTTCGATATCACTCAAGATAGTTTTGGCCAATTGTTTCCCCAATTCAACACCCCATTGATCGTAACTGTATATGTTCCAGACGATTCCCTGAACAAAGATCTTATGTTCGTAAAGAGCAATTAGGGCCCCCAAGCTTTTAGGGGTAAGCTTCTGTATTAAAATGGTATTGGTAGGTTTATTGCCCTCAAAGATCTTGAATGGGAGTAAAAGCCCTAGTTCTTGATTGGACAATCCTTGGGCCTGCAGTTCATTTTTCACCTCATCGGCCGTTTTACCGTTCATCAATGCCTCGGTTTGGGCAAAGAAATTGGCCATAAGCTTGTTATGGTGATCTACATCGCCATGCAACGATTTCTTAAACCCAATAAAATCCGTTGGGATAAGTTTTGTGCCCTGGTGCATCAATTGAAAAAAGGCGTGCTGTGAGTTGGTCCCGGGTTCTCCCCAGATAATGGTCCCGGTTTCGTGATCTACCCTTTTTCCGGTCCTATCCATGCTCTTCCCGTTGCTTTCCATGATCCCCTGTTGCAGATAGGCCGAAAAACGACTTAGGTATTGGGTGTAGGGGATGATTGCCTCGGTCTCGGCACCAAAGAAATTATTGTACCAGACACTTAACAGGGCCAGGACCACAGGTATATTTTCTGAAAAGGGGGTTTCCTTAAAATGCATGTCCATTTCATGGGCCCCGGACAAAAGATCATCAAAGTTTTGGTATCCTACCGAAAGGGCAATGGACAGTCCTACGGCACTCCAAAGGGAAAATCTTCCCCCTACCCAGTCCCACATAGGGAATACATTATCGTCTGCAATGCCAAATTCCTTGATTTTTTCAAGGTTGGTGGATACGGCCACAAAATGTTGCACAATATCCTTTTCCGAAGCTTTTTTTAAAAACCATTTTTTGATAGTGAGGGCATTGCTCAAGGTTTCCTGTGTGGTGAACGTTTTGGAAACAATGACAAAAAGTGTGGTCTCTGGATCCAGTTCCTTTAGCACTTCATACACATGGTCCCCATCCACATTGCTTACAAAATGCGTTTTTAGATGGTTCTTGTAGAATTTTAGGGCCTCGGTGACCATTACCGGTCCCAAATCCGAGCCACCGATACCAATATTGACCACATCGGTGAATGCCTTGCCCGTATATCCTTTTCTGTCCCCAGAAATCACGGATTCGGAAAACGATTTGATCTTTTCCTTTACCTCTTGGACTTCCTCAACAATGTTTTCGCCATCCACAAGGACCTCATCTCCTTTCTTGGCCCTGAGGGCGGTGTGGAGTACAGCCCTTCCTTCCGTCTGGTTGATCAGTTCTCCACCAAAATAAGCATCCATGGCCTCCTTGAGTTTAACTTCCTCGGCCAATTCCTGCAAAAGCGAGAAGGTTTCCTCAGTCACCCTATTTTTGGAATAGTCCACCAAAAAATCTTTCCACAACAAGGAAAACTTCTTCCCTCGATCAACATCTTGGGCAAAAAGTTCTCTAAGATGTGTGTCCTTGTTTTCTTGGTAGTGGGCTAAAAGTTTTTTCCAGGATTGGGTCGTTGTCGGGTCGATTTTGGGCAGTGCCATTACGGGTTGTATGAGATTAGGGTTTCTTCAGGTTCTGGGTTGGGGTTCACAAATTCTATACAGTCCAACTGTTCTTTCAGTGGGTCTATATGAGCCATATAATCGGTACGCAAGGAGTCTGCAATGGGTTCCGCGGTGGGTAATTTTTCACGCAAGGGGTCTACCTGTCTTCCGTTTTTCCAAAAGCGATAGCATACGTGGGGGCCACCAGTGTTTCCGGTCATTCCGACCCATCCAATTACATCACCTTGGCGAACAAAATCCCCTTTCCTTACTTTTTGGTTCTTCATGTGGAGGTACTGGGTGCTGTAAACACTATTGTGTTTGACCTTCACGTACTTTCCATTCCCCCCCCTTCGAGTAGATTCGGTCACGGTACCATCTGCAGTGGCAATGATAGGGGTTCCAATAGGAGCTGCATAATCGGTACCCTTGTGCGGCCTCACTTTATATCCGTAATACGCAATCCTTCGCTTTAGGTTATAACGGGACGAAAGGCGGTACCCAAATTTGATGGGAGCCCTCAAGAAGGTACTTCTGAGGTTATTCGCTTCTTGGTCATAGTAATCCAAAATATTCTTCAAGGAATCGGTCACGTATGGAAACGCATAAATGGTCCTTCCCTTATGCTCAAACAAAGCTGCTTTTATGGGGCCACGGCCGGCATAAATACTGTCATTGATGTACCGTTCGTCATAAATGACCTTGAATTTGTCCCCTTTCTCCAATCGAAAGAAATCTATGGTCCATGCATAGATTTCGGAAAGGTCTATGGTGACGTTATAGTCCACTCCAAGGTTGTCCAAGGTCTCGGAAAGGTTATTGGTGATCACACCTCCTACCTCGCGTTCCATCAATTTTACCTTCTTTTGACTTTTATAGGCGGTTACACTGTCGCGGAGGTCCACCACGGTATAATTGATCTTGTCATTCTGATAGATGAAAATCTCCGCTACTTCCGAAGTGTCTTTTGATTTAAGGATAGTGTAGGGTTTACCCACTTTGATTTTACGAACATCAAAAGTGTCCCTGAAATTTTCTGAAATTGCGGCAATCTTCGGGTAGTCCACCTTGTTCCGAAGCATGAGTTCCCCAAAACTGTCCCCACGCTTCACCGTATCATGAACCACATTGAATTCCTCAAGATTGAATCCAAAATGTGTTACCGGTGGTTTTTCAATGGTTTCAACCTTTACCAACTCATCCACCAAAACTTTATCCTGTTTGCATGACACCAAGACTATCATCAGTGTCAAGATTGCCCCAAAAAACTTTTGCATTTTATATTTCCTTGTATTCTTTGTTTGCAGGGTTAAAAATATGATCCACCCATTGTTTTCCCCATGCATCCAACTCATTTTCTGAATACAAAGTTGGGAAAAATATTATTTTTTGAAAACTGGGTGGTAAAAACTGCTTCCAATTGGTGCCTCCCGTGGCATCCACTTCTTGGTTTTCCTTCCCCAAATACCGGTATGCAGAGCCCATGTGCATCAAAGGCCAGTTTACATTGGCATTGACGTCCAAGTCTTTCAACGCCTTGATCAACGCTTCATTGTTCCTTGATGCTTCCGGCAGTTGAAGGTATTTTTGGTATATAGTGCTATCTTTTACTTGGTTGGCGATCCTAAGCAGTCTTGGGGTATACCGTATCTCAAATTGTTTCAAGGTCAAGGTTTTTTCTCCCGTGGCCTTGTCGGTGGCCCCTTTTTTCCAATAGATATGCTCAAAGAGTTCCTCTATGCCATCTTCGACCGAAAAGGAATCCCTCTCGGTATGGTGTACCAAATATTCCAATGGGGTGGCATAAATCTCTATCATCCTGTATTGTGCCGATTGGAATCCACTGGCAGGAAGCAATGCCATACGATACCGAAGGAACTGTTCCCGCTCCATCCCCTTGATCATTATACTGAAAGATGAAATCAAGGCCTTAAAATAATTGTTCATCCGGTTGACCTTTTCAATAAAGAACTTAAGGTCTTGGGACTTGTCTTCCGTAATCTGCTTTTGTTCGTGGAGGATGAGCTTAAAATAGAGCTCGGTAATTTGGTGGTACATGATGAAGATCTCTTCATCGGGGAAATGGGTCCGTGGCACCTGGATGCTCAATAAGGTATCCAAGTGAATGTAATCCCAATACGTAAGATATCGTTGATAGAGAAGTCCGTCCAAATAAGAGCTCAGGTCCTGCCCCGAGTTTTTATACTTTTCCTCAAGCTTGTTGATCTGGGACTGAATTAGCTCATCATTCTTCATCAATGCTAGTCCATTATAATTTTAAACTGGTTTCGTAGTCCATTGTACCCATCCAAATCTGCTTTTAAGGAGCCTACGGCCAAATCGGCCTTGATCCGTATGGGAATTTTGTTCAGGTCGTTGGATACCCAAAGGGTAAGACTCTCTTTTTCCTTAAAGACACGACCTGACTGAACCAATGGTCTAAATTTAAGACATTCCACCTTCCCAAACTTGGTTCGGATGATTTCTTTCCCCAAATATTTCAGTTTAAACTGAAAAACCCCGTCATCATCGAACAAAAGGTCCAAATCAATGGATTCTCCCTCCTTAAAATGATCAAGATCATAGGCACTTCTTAAAAAGTAGGATGCCGATATAAGGTCCTGTATATCGTTATGGACGGGAATATCTTTTTGTGTACCATTCTTGTTGTCCTTTAGAATGGCCTTCTTTTTCTCGTAATCAAAGTCTATTTCAATATCCTTGGTATAGCCTCCTTCGTCTATTTTCCGGACAAATCTGCGGGGTTTTCCATCCTTACGACCAAAATAGCTTTCATAGGTATCGTCTACCTTAAAAAATATACTGGCAAACCCTGTGGTCTTTCCTTCTCCCACCACATGGTACACAGGAACATTGTTCAGGGTTTCTGAAGTCAAATGCAAAGTGGCATAACTGGCATTGAGAAAACCGTAGTGTATGCGAAACTTCAACCATTCCCCAGGCTTGTATGCCGGCACCGGCTCTTGGGAAATTCCAGGGAGCGCATATAGTGCAAAAAGTATAATAAGTATCTTTTTCATAAGCAGTTGGTTCAATGTAAAATTACTAAAAACGTCATCGAGGCTAATATCTTTACAATTACTTAAACAAAACTTGTTCCAAAATAGTATGTAAAAAAAAGCCCAGTCTTAAAACTGGGCTTTTCCTAAATAACCAACCAAACTTTAAATTATGAAAAACCAATACTTAAAGTTATAAGGGAACCACCCCTTATTGGGTGTAAAGATACATCAAGCCTTTGTAGGAAAATCGGTTTTTAACGGACTTTAACTATACCTGCATCAGAATGGTGCCCAAACGCGTGTTTTTTTGCAAATTCTTAAGAAAAATGCTGGTTTTCATACATCTTCCTTCATCAGAACCAATAGCCCACACTAAAGAAAATACTGTCATTATTTATCTCTGGACTCCATGAATAATAAATCTGGATGGGACCAATAAAAGATTCAAAACCGTACCCTACCCCATATCCGGAAAATGAAGGTTCGGTAAACCAGTTTCCCGTTCTAAAAAGATCATCCTCCACATTGGCAAAATTTGCAGAGAGGAGCAAGTGGTTCTTAGGGGCAAACCTGTAATCCAACCTTCCATGCGCCTTCACAAAACTGTTTCCAATGAGACTTAGAAAATCATATCCCAAAAAGGGGATAAAATTATTCACAAAGTCATTTCCAAAGCCCCCCAACACAAAATCAAAGGAGGTCACCGCCGAGGTTCCCAGTTTGAGACCTCCTTCGGCCTCAACATTAAAACTCAGATTGTGGGTCAAGGGGATTACAGTCCCCAATCGTGCCTTGCCCACGGAAAATTCCCTGAAATTGTTGTTGAAATCGGAAGAAAAAAGATACAGGTGAAAGTCACTATCGAACAAAAGCCCTTTGGTCGGGAAGTACTTGTCATCATAGGTATCCAGCGTTAACTTTCCAAATGCACTGAAATAATGGGAATCCTCAAAATAGGTCCTTTCCGGAGAAGCCAACAAATCTTCCGAATTATCCGCTTCCACTTGGTTGATGGTACGGGTACTGAGCCGTAAAAAACGATGTTCCACTCCCAATGTCCCGGCAAATTCTTCCTGTAAAACGGTTTGCAGATATATCTGGTTGGTCAAATCCGAGACATCCAAACTGATTTCCCGGATGTTCGAGGCATCCGGCACATCAAAATTGGAGCGGATCAACGCAAAGTTGATTTCCTCATCAAAATCGGTAAACTTGGAATTGATGCCAAAGCTCCAATAATAGCCCTTGTCCAGATAGTACTGCATATTATAGCGGATATGGTCCCCAAGTATAAAATCGAAAGAAGCCACATCGTCCCGCATCAAAAAATTCTTCTTGGTAAGGTTGATCAATGCCGCGCTTTTGTACAGATCGTCATAGTGGGCGGACATCTTTATGAACATTTTGGTGGGATCCTCCTTTAGCTTCAAGACCAAATCCGTTCCCAATCCATTGGAAATCAACTCATAACGAATAGCCTTAAAGTTTCCAGTGGCAGAAAGGTTATTGATTCCCTGTTTGAGTTTGTCAAATGCAATCTTTTCGGCCAGATTGAATCTGAGCTTCCCTTTTATATACCCCCTTGTGTACTTATCATTTCCCCGTATGATCAGTCTATTCACCGTAAGACTGTCCATGGCATGAATCCGCTCTTTCTTTGGCGCAGGCCCATGGTTTTGTTCCGAGGCCAAGGCCTGTAAGGCGTCCATTTTTATCCTTGCTGCAGCTTCACCACTGGCCACGATTTCCTTGCTCCGGCCAAAATCAATTACAGAGAACTCGTCAATATCCGGTCTTATATAAATGTCTGTCTCTTCAGATTTCTTCTTCATATCATTGACCGTTCGGTAGTTGTTGATCTGAAGTAAAATCTCCGTGGCCGAGGACAGGGATTCCCTAGTGGAAAGGTTGTGCTGTACATCCACCCCAATGATCACATCGGCTCCCAAGGCCTTGACCTTGTCAATGGGGTAATTGTTGACCACCCCGCCATCAATTAAAATATCCCCATCAATCTCCGAGGGCTCAAACAAGGAGGGAAAGGTTCCACTGGCCATAATGGCCTCTGGAAGATACCCGTGATCCAAAAGAATCTCTTCACCTGTTTCCACATTGGTCCCAATACACAGAAAAGGAATGGGCAACTTTTGAAAGTCATGCACATCTTTGACATGGAAAAGCAACCGCACGAGTTCATTGTAAATATTCTGTCCGCCAGAAATGGCCTGCGGAAAGGTCACACTAAAGTTGGTGAAGGGCAAGGTCAGTGCGTACCGCTCTGAATCTTCTTTTTCGTAAAATGTTTTGGCACCTCTGGGAACATTGTCTTGAATGAGTTTCGTAAAATCGGTGACCCTAAAGATTGAATCCAGTTCTTTGGCCGAATACCCGGAAGCATATAACGCCCCAACTATGGCCCCCATACTGGTACCGCCTATATAGTCTACTTTGACCCCTGCTTCCTCCAATACCTTCAATGCGCCAATATGTGCCAATCCCTTGGCACCTCCGCCACTGAGTACAAGGCCAACCTTGGGAGGCACTTTCCTGTCATCGGTCTGGGACCAACCCAAAACTCCGATCAAAATAAATACCAGGGTAACCGTTATGCTCTTTCTTACTGCGCTCACTAGTGAAAGGATTTATAGATTTTCTGTGCTTTGGCCATTCCAACGGATTCCGCAAGACTCTCAACAGAGGCTTCCTTGATCCGTTTTACCGACTTAAAGCTCTTCAATAGTTGTTCTGCCGTTTTTTTTCCAATTCCTTCTATGCTTTCCAATTCGGTCCCTATGGCGCCTTTGCTCCTTTTGTTCCTATGATGGGTAATACCAAATCGGTGGGCCTCGTTCCTCAATTGCTGTATGATCTTGAGGCTCTCGGACCTTTTATCCAAATACAAAGGTACCGGGTCATCGGGAAAATAGATTTCCTCCAAGCGCTTGGCTATGCCAACAATGGCAATCTTACCCCGAAGTCCCAACAATTCCAAACTCTTCAGGGCCGATGACAACTGTCCTTTACCCCCATCGATCACAATAAGTTGCGGTAAGGGCTCTTCTTCATTGAGCAGTCTTTTATATCTTCTGAACACCACTTCTTCCATACTGGCAAAGTCATCAGGGCCTTCCACGGTCTTAATATTGAAATGCCTATAATCCTTTTTGGAGGGCTTCCCATGCTTAAAGACAACACAAGCAGCCACAGGGTTGCTTCCCTGGATGTTGGAATTGTCAAAACACTCTATATGGACAGGTTCTTCGGAAAGACGCAAATCGGCCTTCATCTGGGCCATAATCCGTTTGGTGTGGCGATCGGGGTCCGTAATCTTTATCTGCTTTAGCTTGTCTTGCCTAAAAAAACGTGCATTGCGTTCGGACAACTCCAAAATCCTACGTTTGTCCCCCAGTTTTGGCAGGACCACCTTTAGGTTTTCTTCCACCATTACTGGAAAAGGAAGGTAAATCTCTTTGGATGTTGAGTTGAACCGCTGCCGTATCTCCGTTATGGCCAATTGCAGCAATTCCTCGTCCGTTTCGTCCAATTTCTTTTTTATCTCCAGGGTATGCGAGCGCACAATGGCCCCATGGGAAAGCTGCAAAAAGTTTACGTAGGCATAGGTCTCGTCCGAAATTATGGAGAATACATCCACATTGTTAATCTTGGGGTTGACCACCGTGGATTTGGCCTGATAGTTTTCCAGGATGTCTATTTTGTCCTTGAACCGCTGTGCCTTTTCAAACTCCATATTTTCCGCAAAGTCCTTCATTTGCTGCTTAAAGGTCTGGATCGAATCCTTGAAGTTTCCTTTTATAATCTCTCTGATGTCCGCAATTTGCCCATGATACTCCGTTTCACTCTGTAAGCCTTCACAGGGTCCCAGACAATTTCCCAAATGGTATTCCAGACACACCTTGTATTTTCCTGATTCGACCTTTTCTCTTGACAAATCGTAATTACAGGTTCGTAAAGGGTAAAGCCCCTTGATCAAATCCAATAATGTCCTAACGGTTTTCATGCTGGTGTACGGACCATAATATTCCGAGCCGTCCTTTATCAACTTCCTAGTGGGAAAAACCCTTGGGAAGCGTTCATTCTTGATACAAATCCAAGGGTACGATTTATCATCCTTGAGCAGTACATTGTACCTGGGGAGCAGTTTTTTGATCAGGTTGTTCTCCAACAGCAGGGCATCAGACTCCGTAGCAACAACAATATGTTTTATGGAGTGGATTTTTTTTACCAAGACGCGTGTCTTGCCATACTCTTGCTTTTTATTGAAATAGGAGGAAACCCGTTTTTTAAGGTTCTTGGCCTTGCCCACATATAAAATCTTACCATCTGAATCATAAAACTGGTACACTCCCGGATTATTGGGCAGCACACTTATTTGTACACTTATGGATGGGTTGGACATAGAGTTCTGGAAAATTGGCCCTTAACTGATCTTACCAACAAAGTTATATTTTAATTATAGTGTTTGTTGTTAAACTTGATCATTTCCTGTTCTGTATTGACCGTTGCATACTTTCATCCCATGGAAATAAAAATACAACGGATTTGGTTCATTTTATTTCCCAAGTGCCCAACTATGGTTTTCCTATAAAATGACTATGGGAAATCTACAATACTTTGGTTAAGGAATTCTCAAAAATGTTAAACTGTTACAAAAAAGAATGCATTTCATCGATAAAAAGTGCATTTCGTGGTGAACTTATCAATTCTTTTACCTACATTTAACGGTATAAATACAATCCTATGGAAAACTATGTAATCGTTTTGGGAATGTACTTGATTTTGATGCTTTTCTTCAAAATCTTCTTCTCGGTTTCGACCAGAGGAGAGTAGGAATGTATTGCCCCAGAACACTACCCCAAATTTTCAGCATCTAGATGTTGAAACATGAACTAAGAAAAAAATACAAACAAATGAGGGCCGAACTATCTGATGTATCGGCCTCTGATTTTAGTATACTTTTAGCAAATCATGTACTACAAATCCCTATTTGGGATTTTTTTTATTTCCATACGTTTTTGGGTATAGAGGAAAACAAAGAAGTAGATACCCTGCCCTTGATCACCCTCTTACAGGGAAAAGATAAAAACGTAGTGATTCCCAAGGTAAGTGGAGAAAATTCCATGGAAAACTACCTATTGACCGATAATACGGCATTTCGAAAAAATAAATGGCACATTCCAGAGCCCGTAGATGGAATTATCGTTCCCGAGGACAAAATCGATGTGGTTTTTTTACCCCTGTTGGCTTTTGATGAACATGGCCATCGTGTAGGCTATGGAAAAGGGTACTACGATACTTTTTTACATAAATGTCGAAAAGAAACCATCAAGATCGGACTTTCTTTCTTTAAGGCCGAGGAAACCTTGATTACTGATGTGCATGAAAATGACGTAACGCTCGACTATTGTGTTACCCCAGAAAAGGTCTATACATTTAACCGGTAACTTATTCGCCTGTCTCTTCCTGTTTTGGAAATGCTTTTTTGTTGAAGACAATCAAAATACCGACTCCCGTGCTGATTGCGGTATCGGCAATATTAAAAACAGGCTCAAAAAACCGGAACCTATTTCCCCCTATGGAGGGCACCCAATTGGGCCATGTAGTATCTATCATGGGAAAGTAAAGCATATCCACCACCTTTCCGTGCAATAAACTTCCATAGGGTTGGTCAGAAAACAATGTGGCCACCTGTCCGCTGCTATGATCAAAAATCACCCCGTAAAAAACAGAATCGATGATATTGCCCAAGGCCCCTGCAAAAATCAGGGATACGGCCAAAATCAAAGTCCTTGGGGATTGTTTTTGGGTGATGTCCCAAAGCCAATAGCCAATTCCAAAAACAGCGAAAATCCTGAAAACCGTCAGAACCAATTTTCCAGCAGATTCAGAAATGGGCAACAAATCACTCAACTTGGTTCCCCAAGCCGCTCCTTCGTTTTCAATAAAAAGTATTTTGAACCATCCCAGCACGTCCACCGATTCCCCCAAAACAAAACTGGTCTTGATGTAGATTTTGCTTATTTGATCCACGAGCAGGATCAAAACAATGATGAACAAGGATTTTTTTAAACTCATATCTTTTAACGAAGTTGCAAAAATATGGATATTATTTTGTTTTCCTAAGATGGATGTTCCCTTCCACCGTCTTTAACATATATTGGTTGTTCCCTTTGGGAATCTGGTTTTGTTCCACTTCACCATAAGCGCTTTCCGCCATCACATTCCCGCTAAGGGCCGTCAACCAAATATCACCATTTTGTGTGTTGACCTCCACAACCTCCGAGACATTTGTAAGCATGCACCGCCCATCGGACAACTTTATGTTCAAATCGCTGTACTTACCCTCCACCTGTACCTCGCAATGGGTTCCAAAAACCGACACATTTTTATATTGGGGGATAGTGATTTCCAAAGCAATGGAAATGACCTTATGCGCACTCAATTTATCATTTGGACTTATGAAGTTGGGGTGAAAGCCTGCACTGATCCGTACCGTGGCCCCTTCTTCCTCAATGGAAACCAAGAGATCCTTGGCATACTCTCCTTCAATACTGGCACTTACTTCGACCTCTTTGGTTGGCGCCGTGTTCAGGGTAATGGTATAGCAATTGGCAGCATCTATCTGGATGTACTCCGTTCGAGGTCCGATAAAGGCTTTCTTTACCAATTTCTGTCCTTGAAGCTGCGCAAGGATAAAGAAGCCCAACAAAAATACCGTTGTCCTCATAAACAAAAAACGCCCTAAGGCGTTTTATTATTTCTGCATGTTCTTTGCCTCAATGCTCAATGTGGCATGCGGAACCAGTTTCAAGCGCTCCTTGTTGATGAGCTTTCCTGTGACCCTGCAAATGCCATAGGTCTTGTTCTCTATTCTTAAAAGGGCATTCTTAAGATCCCGGATAAATTTCTCCTGACGGATGGCCAATTGGGTATTGGCCTCTTTGCTCATGGTCTCTGAGCCCTCCTCAAACGCTTTGAAGGTAGGAGAGGTATCATCAGTGCCATTGTTTCCATCATTCATATAGGAACTCTTCAAAAGCTCCAAATGACTCTTGGCCTTTTCTATTTTTTCCTCGATCAAAGTTCTAAACTCCTCAAGGTCTTTATCCGAATAACGTACTTTAAGTTCTTCTGCCATTTTCTAATGCTTTTGGATAAACAATTTTGTATTCACTTCGTCAAAGGCTATAGCAACACCTTCGTCTAGTTGTTCCTCTAAATTGAGTTCTGCGGTCAAGGTCTCCGTTTTGATGTAATCCTCATTACTGGAAACCGCATTTTCCACAAAACCGTCTTTCAGTATTTTAATGCTGATCTTGTCGGTCACCTCAAATCCAGACTCCTTGCGTATGTTCTGGATCCTATTCACCAATTCCCTTGCAATCCCCTCTTTTTTAAGGGCCTCATCTATGGTAATGTCCAAGGCCACCGTCAATGGACCCGAACTTGCCACCAACCAACCTTCAATATCTTGAGAGGTTATTTCTACATCTGTCAACTGTAAAGTAACGCTTTTATTATCCAACTCCAGCATTAATTCTCCCTCTCTTTCTATTTTTTGGATATCCTCTTGGCCCAACTGCCCAACTGCTGCGGCAATAGCTTTCATGTCCTTGCCAAATCTAGGGCCCAAAACCTTAAAATTGGGTTTTATTTGCTTTACCAAGATGTCCGAAGCATCATCCAACAGTTCAATTTCCTTGACATTCACCTCGGATTTGATCAAGGTCGATACCGCCTCAATATCCTCCTTTTGGGTATGGTCCAAAACGGGAATCATTATTTTTTGCAGGGGCTGTCGCACCTTTATCTTTTCTTTTTGTCGGATGGACAACACCAAGGATGAAACCTTTTGGGCCAACTGCATCTTACGCTCCAGTTTTTTGTTCACCATGGCAGGGTCATGCACTGGAAATTCTGCCAAATGCACACTTTCAAACCCTTCTTTTTGCGTGGTTGCATTCAAATCCTTGTACAACTGTTCCATAAAAAATGGCGCCACAGGGGCCGATAGCTTGGCCACCGTATTTAAACAGGTATACAGGGTCTGATAGGCAGAGATCTTATCTTGTTGGTAATCTCCTTTCCAGAACCGCCTTCTGCTCAAACGCACATACCAATTGCTCAGGTTTTCCTGTACAAAGTCTGAAATCATCCGTGTGGCCTTCGTGGCCTCATAATCAGCATAGGCCTCATCCACATTTTGGATCAAGGTATGCAGTTCGGACAAGATCCACTGATCGATCTCCGGCCTGTCCTTCAGCGGAACATCAGCTTCAGCATAAGTGAACCCATCAATATTGGCGTACAATGCCATAAAGGAATAGGTGTTGTAAAGCGTTCCAAAGAACTTTCGCTTCACCTCAACAATTCCATCAATATCAAATTTTAGGTTGTCCCATGGGTTGGCATTGGAAATCATGTACCAGCGTGTGGCATCAGGGCCATGTTCCGGTAGCACTTCAAAGGGATCTACGGCGTTGCCCAAACGTTTGGACATTTTCTTGCCCTCCTTGTCCAGCACCAGTCCGTTGGAAACCACATTCTTGTAGGAAACCGTATCAAAAACCATTGTGGCAATAGCGTGCAGGGTATAGAACCACCCTCGGGTCTGATCCACTCCCTCAGCGATGAAATTCGCCGGGAACGCCACACCATCATCTATCAATTCCTTGTTTTCAAAGGGGTAGTGCCATTGGGCATAAGGCATGGAGCCACTGTCAAACCACACGTCGATAAGGTCCAATTCCCGTTTCATGGGTTGCCCTGACGGAGACACCAAGGTTATCCCATCCACAATATTTTTATGCAGGTCGATTTTATCATAGTTGGCCTCGCTCATATCGCCAACTGTAAAATCGGCAAATACATCCTTGTCCAACACTCCGGCTTCCACAGCTTTGGCCATCTCGGCTTTGAGTTCTTCCACAGAACCTATGATGAGTTCTTCCTTACCATCCTCCGTTCTCCAGATGGGCAATGGAATACCCCAATATCTGGAGCGGGACAAGTTCCAGTCGTTGGCATTGGCCAACCAGTTGCCAAAACGCCCTTCCCCGGTTGCCTTGGGCTTCCAGTTGATGGTCTGGTTCAACTCGAACATGCGATCTTTGACATCGGTGACCTTGATGAACCAGGAATTGAGCGGGTAATATAAAATAGGTTTGTCCGTACGCCAGCAGTTGGGGTAGCTGTGGACGTATTTTTCCACCTTGAAGGCTTTGTTCTCTTCCTTTAGTTTGATGGCGATCTCCACATCAACAGACTTGTCGGGAGCCTCACCATCCTCATAATATTCATTCTTGACATACTTGCCTCCAAACTCCTTCATCTCCGGCCTGAACCTTCCCTGTAGATCCACCAAGGGAACGGGATTGTTATTTTCATCCAAAACAAGCATGGGGGGTACTTCCGGTTGGGCCTGTTTGGCCACCAAGGCATCGTCCGCACCAAAGGTGGGCGCGGTGTGCACTATCCCGGTACCATCTTCCGTGGTCACAAAATCCCCGGAAATTACACGGAATGCATTTTCAGGATTTTGGTAGGGTAGCGCATAAGGCAATAGTTGTTCGTATTGAATGCCGACCAAATCCTTGCCCACAAAACTTTCCCCGACCCAATATGGAATCTTTTTATCGCCTTGTTTAAAATTGGCCAATTCCGATTCGGTTTCCACTGGGGTGAACTTCCCAGCAAATTGTTTTCCCACCAGACCTTTGGCCAATACCACGGTCATGGGTTCAAACGTATATTGGTTGAACGTCTTTACGGTAACATATTCTATTTTCGGGCCTACGGTCAATGCGGTGTTGGAAGGCAACGTCCAAGGCGTGGTAGTCCAAGCCAAGAAATACAAATTGCCCTCAATTCCTTTCAGAAAATCGGGAAGGGTTTCTTTCTTCACTTTAAACTGGGCCGTAACCGTGGTATCAGTCACATCTTGATAGGTCCCAGGTTGGTTGAGCTCATGGGAACTCAATCCGGTACCCGCCTTTGGTGAATAGGGCTGAATGGTGTAGCCTTTGTACAACAGTCCCTTGTCATAGATTTGCTTTAACAACCACCAAACGGACTCCATATATTTGGGCTTGTAGGTGATGTACGGGTCGTCCATATCCACCCAATACCCAATTTTCTCGGTCATCTCGTTCCAGACATCCGTGTAACGCATTACCGCTTTTTTACAAGCAGCGTTATATTCTTCAACGGAGATTTTCTTGCCGATATCCTCCTTGGTGATCCCGAGTTCCTTTTCCACTCCGATCTCTATGGGGAGACCATGGGTATCCCATCCAGCTTTACGTTTTACCTGAAAGCCTTTCATGGTCTTGTACCTTGGGAAAATATCTTTGATGGTACGGGCCATTACGTGGTGAATGCCCGGCATACCGTTTGCGGAAGGAGGTCCTTCATAAAACACATAGCTTTCCTTGCCCTCCCTTGTGGAAACACTCTTTTCAAAAATCTGTTCGTCTTTCCAAAAGTCCAGAACTTTTTCCGATACTTTAGGTAAATCCAATCCCTTATATTCCGCAAACTTCATATCTACTGCTACTCTTCTAGAATTCCAAGTTTGCAAAATTATGAATTTAGATGGAATTACACCCTTCCCGAAGGGCATTAGTATTTCCTTAATATCCTTAATGTAAATATGATATGGTTTAAATACCCATTTATGCCAAATTCCATATCTTAACCGGATTAACACTAAACCATTTAAATATGAAAAAAGTCTTTATTACCGTTATGGCCCTGTCCTTATCGATGTCCGTTTTGACTTCCTGTAAAGATGCCTCTGAAAAGGCAAAAGATGCCTCCGAAGAAGCCACCGAAGCTTTGGAAGATGCAGGCGAAAGTCTTGAGGATGCCGCCAAAGATGCAGGCGACGCCATCAAGGACGCTGGAGAAGAGGTCCAAGAGCTGGGTGAAAAAGCCCTGGACAGCATCAAGAAAGCTGGAGAGGATGCCATGGACAAGACCAAGGAAGCGGCTAAAAAAGCCATTGACAGTGTAAAAATCTAGTCAACAGCAATACTTCTGAAAAAGGCACGGAAATTCCGTGCCTTTTTTATTTTAGAATACATACCCCAACCCCAAGATAAGATTGGTCCCTGGGGCCACAATGCCTGAGGAATACATTCGGTACCGCTGGTTGGTCATGTTTTCCAGACCCAATGTTGCCTTGAACGCATTGGATATTTGATATTGGGATTTAAAGTTCAGCGTGTACCATGAAGGCGCATACGGATTCCCATTGGCATCACTGGCATAGATATAGGTTTTACCCTGTTCGGAAAGGGCCAGATCATCATTGCTCACCTCGCCATTATAATTTAAGAAGACATCCGCTTTTAGTTTTTGGTTCTGCCAAACCACATGCACGTCCCCAAAAGTAGGAGCGGCATGCCTCGCCGGACTATCGGTGCCATCATCATCTTCCTCGATTCCCTCGGTAAGGGTAAGATTGGATATCAATGACCAATGGTCATCCAAATAGGCTTCCACGCCAAATTCAAAACCGTACACATAAGCCTTGGCAGCATTTTGGATAGCCTGTACATTGCTGGGCTCCCCGTTATAGTCAATTTCAGTTTGCCCATTGAAGGTAAAATCCCTTCGGACCAAAGCATCCACCAAATAAGTATAGTAGGCAGCGCCCTTCAATACCAATTTATCCTGAAAATTCTTTCGGATGCCTATCTCCCCATTATAGGCATATTCGGGTTCCAAATCGGGGTTGGGCACCACTACGGAGCCTGGTTCGGAGTCAAATATTTTTCCAATATCATCTATGTTCGGGGCCCTAAAGCCAGTGGAGCCATTGAGGGTCACCTGCAAATCGGCTTTGGGAAACCAACTGATTCCCAAACTTCCGGTAAGGGCTCCTGTGATCAAATCGGCCTTATCAAACGGAAAAGGGTAGAAGGTTTTTTCGAACTGTGCATCTACCCAAACCTGGCTATACCTGATTCCCGACAATACCGTGACATTGGGTTTTAGTTGATACTCCCCATTGATATACCCGGCAGCGGTCTGCCATGTGGCCCCGTCCGGATATCGGGATGCCGTACGTTCCACCTCATCCGTCTCGATATTCCTCTGGCTTCCCTTGGAATTTACCTTGTTGAGCACATATTCGCCACCATAATATAGGTGTAGTTTCCCCATCTTTTTGTTCTCAAAATCCAAGTTCATCGAAAGGGCATCCACCTTTTCCTTGGTTGAAAACAGCTCCACATCTCCAAAACCTCTATCGTGCCTGCTCTCCTCAAAAAATTGGTAGGCCGCAGTGAGCTTTACCCCATCATAGAATTTGTTGTTCCCCTTTTTGGTGACCTGAAAATTCCCCATGAACCATTTCTGTGGACCGTAGTACCATTCCGCGGAGCGTAGACCCAGTCCATCCCCAGTGGGACGGATCAACCTATCGTAACGCGAATAATCTGAAGTTTCCGAATAATATAGTCCCAAATCGTAGTTCCAACTATTGCTAGGTTTATAGGTGAATTTTTGCAATATGTTGATTTGATCATATCCTGAAACAATCTGTTTCTTGGGGTCTTCATTGACCATCAAAACATCGGTTCCGTTACGGCGCACCACATAGTTGTTGCGTACATAGGAGTCCGGGCCATGTTCTCCCATCTTAAGGTCGCCGAAACTATTATAACTGATACTGGTATAGGATGCCCATTCCCGTTGTCCCAGATTAAAATCCACATGGGCCGTATTTTCATTGTTTGCCGATGCGAACCGATATTGGGCCCCTCCCGAAAAGGCCAGACTGTCCGTGTATGAAAAGTGTGGATTCTGGGTATAAAAGTTCATTACGCCCCCTATGGCATCACTACCATAAATTACCGAACCTGGGCCAAATACCACTTCGGTCCTTTTTATGGTGAATGGGTCAATGGATATTACATTTTGAAGATTGCCCCCTCTAAATATGGCGTTGTTCATTCGTACACCGTCCACGGACAATAGCAGCCGATTGGTGGCAAACCCCCTGATCATAGGGCTTCCCCCTCCAAGCTGGCTTTTCTGCACAAAGACCTTTCCACTGTTCTGTAATAGATCCGCAGAGGTTTGCGGCGTGGTAAACGCAATGCTTCGGGCATCCAAAGTCTCGATTTTTTGGGGGACGTTCTTCTTCTGCTGTTCCCACTTGGAAACGGACAAGATCACTTCCTGTAATTCTTCGGACTTGAGATATAAATACACCCGATTCCCTTTTTTGGCAATCTGGGACTTTGTGGTTACATACCGCTCATAGCTGATATGCTGAAAGGTGATTTTTTCGGTTTTGGAGAAAATCCCCAAATCGCACTTGCCATTGGAATCTGAAACTGTTGCCTTTAATCGGTCTTTGTTGAAGATGGCGATATTGTCCACCGGCACTCCGGTATCCGCATCCAAAACGATGACTTCTTGGGCATAAAATGTAATGGAAAACAATAAAAAAAATAGAATCAAGGTTGGTTTTCCCATATTATTGAAAGACTGCATTTAATACGGCAAGAGACTTGGGTTCCCTAAATCCATGCACGTGCAACTGGAAATAGAGGATGACCGTTTTTAAGAGTTCCCGCCTGTTGGACTTAGTTAGTTGTATTCCGTGTAATGCATCAAAATTCGTGCCTAAAAATTTCTTAAAATCCACTATTTTATCACTGTGAATCAAAGGATTAAGCGAAGGCTCCAAACAAAAACTCCCTTCCAAAAGATCAAAATACGGTTCAGTGCCATACGCAGTGTCTGGGTAAAAGCCCAAATATTTGGTAAGGTTGATTAAAAAAAGGATATGGAAATTGGGGGAAAGCGGATGTTCGTCCAACCAATGCAGTGCATACTCCAGATAATTGAAAAGCCCTTGGTCCTGTTCCTGCTCCTGAATACTGTTACCCAGCATTTCAGCCAGAAAAAGCACCACACTATTCTTCAAAATATCCGTATGCAAGGTCTTGTAGGGCATGGCCACCTTTACCTCCCTGATGCTTTCCAACGTTCCCTTGTTCTTATGGTAGGCCACCATTTCCAAAGGCATCAATGGCTGAAAGTAGGCCGGTTTCAACTTTCCTCTTTTAGAGGACAGTACTCCTTTCAGCAAATAGGATTTAAGACCATCGGATTCGGTAAATGCCCGAACTATAAGACTGGTGTCCCCATATTTTAGGGATGAAAGAACTATGGCCTTGGTGGTCACTTGCATGGGCTATAAAAAAGAGGCAGTTACCGAAAGTATAAAAATAAGTACTCCCTCCGGTAACTGCCAACCAAAAACTATAGTCGATTGTACGGACTATATCACCCCTTGGGCCAACATGGCATCCGCAACCTTTACAAAACCGGCAATATTGGCACCTTTTACATAGTTGCAATACCCGTTTTCCTCTTTTCCATATTCAATGCAAGCATTGTGGATGTCGGCCATGATTCCTTTAAGTCTTTCATCAACTTCCTCTCGGGTCCAGCTAATACGCAAAGAGTTCTGTGACATCTCCAATCCTGAAGTGGCCACCCCTCCTGCGTTGGAAGCCTTCCCTGGCGCAAACAAAATCTGCGCATCGTGAAATGCATGGATGGCTTCTGGGGTTGAGGGCATATTGGCTCCCTCGGCCACGGCAATACATCCATTTTTGATAAGCGCCACCGCATCATCCCCATCCAATTCGTTTTGGGTGGCACATGGAAGGGCTACATCACATTTTACGTTCCATGGGGTCTCTCCTTTATGGAACTCCGCGGATGGGTACTTGTCCACATATTCGGAAATTCGACCTCTCTTGTTGTTTTTCAAATCCATGACAAAGGCCAGCTTTTCATTGTCAATGCCATCCTTGTCATAAATATACCCCCCTGAATCGGAAAGGGTAAGTACCTTGCCGCCCAATTGCAATACTTTTTCGGCCGCATATTGGGCCACATTTCCTGAGCCTGAGATTACCACATCCTTACCCTCAAAAGTTTCATTTCGGGTCTTAAGCATGCTATCGGCAAAGTACACGGTACCATATCCGGTAGCTTCTGGGCGAATAAGGGAACCTCCCCAGGAACGTCCTTTTCCAGTAAGTACACCTGTGAACTCGTTGCGTATTTTTTTATACATTCCAAAAAGGAACCCAATTTCACGGGAACCTACCCCAATGTCCCCTGCTGGAACATCCGTATTTGGACCGATATGCCTACACAACTCGGTCATAAAAGCATGGCAAAAACGCATGACCTCATCATCGGACTTTCCTTTGGGGTCAAAATCCGACCCTCCTTTTCCACCTCCCATGGGCAAGGTGGTCAAACTGTTTTTGAACACCTGCTCAAAGGCCAAGAATTTTAATACACTGGCATTCACGGTAGGGTGAAAACGAAGTCCCCCTTTGTACGGTCCAATGGCAGAATTCATCTGGATGCGGTATCCACGGTTCACATGGATCTCCCCCTCGTCATCTACCCAAGCTACGCGAAAAGAAATCAATCGCTCTGGCTCCACCATACGCAAAAGGATGTTCTTTCCATGATAAATATCGTGTTGAACAATGTAGGGAATTACGGTTTCGGCAACTTCTTGGACCGCTTGGATGAACTCCGGCTCATGACCATTTCTGGCAATGACCTCATCCATAAATGCTTTGATTTTTGCTTCCATATAACGGATTAAAATTTGTTGTCCCTTAGAATTGTCTCAGGGTTGTTTTTTAGTGAATTTGTAATTTGAAGGCAAAATTATTGTTTTTCAATAATTTGAAATACGTTTTTTTAAAAATTTTTCAATTATTGGTCAATCAATGGCCTGCTCCAAGTCGGCTATAAGGTCGTTCACATCCTCTATGCCCACACTCAAACGGACCAAGGCATCCACCACCCCGCTTTTTTCCCGTTCCTCTTTTGGAATACTGGCATGGGTCATACTGGCGGGATGGCCAGCCAAGCTCTCCACGCCTCCCAACGATTCGGCCAAGGTGAAGACTTCAAGTTTTTCCACAATTTGAATCGCATCGGCATAACTTGCCCCTTTGGGAACAAATGATATCATTCCGCCAAAATCATCCATTTGGGCCTTGGCTACATCATGGTTGGGGTGGGACTCAAACCCGGGCCAATAGACCTTCTCAATCTTTGGGTGGGTGGCCAAATATTCCGCGATGGCTTTGCCGTTCTCACAATGCCTTTGCATGCGTACATGTAATGTTTTTATCCCACGAAGCGTCAAGAAACTATCCATGGGACCACAAACCGCCCCGCTCGCATTTTGTATGAAGTATAGTTTATCCGCCAATTCTTTGTCCTTGACCACCAAGGCCCCGACCACCACATCGCTATGGCCTCCCAGATATTTGGTGGCGGAATGCATCACAATATCCGCACCCAAATCCAACGGGCGTTGTAGATAAGGGGTGGCAAAGGTATTGTCCACGGCCAATAACAGTCCATGTTTTTTGGCCAATGCGGATACTGCCTTTATATCAATAATGTTCATCATAGGGTTGGTAGGGGTCTCCACCCAGACCAACTTGGTCTTGTCATTGATGTGCTCCTCAATGGTATCTGCCTCTTGCATCCCCACAAAACGAAAAGTGATTCCATACTTTTCAAAAATCTGTTTGAAGAGCCTGTAACTTCCTCCGTAAAGATCATTGGTGGAAACCACTTCATCTCCAGGGGAAAGCAGCTTAATGACCGCATCTATGGCCGAAAGACCACTGGCAAAGGCCAAACCATAATTGCCATTTTCGATACTCGCCAACGCATTTTCCAAAGCGGTCCGGGTAGGATTGGCACTTCGGGAATACTCAAAACCCTTATGCCCCCCAGGAGTGGTCTGGGCATAGGTAGAAGTTTGATAAATAGGTGGCATTACGGCACCATAGGCCTCATCGGGAAACTGCCCCCCGTGAATGGTCTTGCTATTGAATCGTAAATCTTTCTTGCTCATTTTGTTAATATTGACACACAAATGTATCGTTATCTTTTGGAGTAGTCAATGAAGTCTTATTTTTGGCAAAGCATAACACCCCTTTTTATGAAAAAGACCCCATACCTGATATTCCTACTTCTTATAGCCCTTGGTTGCGAAAATGAAAGCAACCTTACTTTTGAGCCTCTGGAACTCCAAGGCGAAAACTGCAAGGATTGCCCCACTATTGAAATCAATGTACCCAAGGCCTTGGATGATACCGCTGTGGCCAAAACCATCAATCGGTCCTTGGAAGAGGAAATGATATCCCTACTTTCTTTTGGTGATGGGGAGGAGGAGATTACCGGAATCCAATCGGCCATGACGTCCTTTACCGATAGCTTCAAGGAATTGAACGAAAGGTTTCCCGACGAAACCCCAGGCTGGGAAGCCAAGATCCAAGGAACCATTGTGTACGAAGACCCTCAAATGATCACCATTGAGGTTGAATCGTATACCTATACCGGGGGAGCCCATGGTTACGGTTCAACCTCCTACCTGAATTTTGACAAGCAGAGTGGCACTGAACTGGAAAACTGGGAGCTTTTTGACGATCAGGAAGGATTTCAAAAGTTTGCGGAGACCAAGTTCAGGATACAAGAGGATATTCCCCAAGACGAAAACATCAATGCCACGGGGTTTATGTTCGATGCGGACGTCTTCCATTTACCCAACAATATGGGATACACCGAGGATGGCCTTCAACTGATCTACAACCAGTATGAGGTGGCCTCTTATGCTGATGGTCCCATTGTATTGGTGCTGCCGTACAACGAGATCAATCTCTATCTCAAACGAAAAGTGAAGTCCTAGGAATCCCTTTCCAATACCTTTTTCAACGCCGTGATGGTACCCAAATGGATGCCTTCATGAAGCAGATCATAGGCAACGGCATCTTCCACCGAGCTTAGCTCAATGTTAAGTGATGTGGTGTAGGGATTGTATGAATCAAAAACACCCGCTTTGTAATCTTCCGCAGTCTTTTTGGGCAGTGAGAACATTAATTCGGAAACCAGTTCTATTTCAGCATCACTTGGAACCCCATTGGGTTTGGTACCTTTCCTATATTTTTCCACCAAGTCTTCAGGCGCTACCAACGGTTGGCCGCTAAGTCCATAGACCAATAATTGTTCGGAGACCACAATATGGGCAATGTTCCACCAAATGTTATTGTTGAAACCTTCAGGGATCTCAAAAAGCTTTTCTTTTGGGGTGTTCTGCAAATGGTTGTGAAGTATACTTCTGTTCTTTAAAATAAGGTCGAATAGTTTTTCCATTCCACGGATTTAGTTAAAATTAAATAACATATCTATTTTTTTAGATATGTAGATATTTTGTTTATTTTTGTATTATGAATGTGATTGAAATCAGCAAAGTTTTA
Organism: Flagellimonas olearia; assembly: GCF_009184425.1. GTDB lineage: Bacteria > Bacteroidota > Bacteroidia > Flavobacteriales > Flavobacteriaceae > Flagellimonas > Flagellimonas olearia. The sequence goes on from NZ_WELG01000002.1 coordinate 457,211, forward strand.
TCCAATAAAACTAGGGTTAATATTTTGAAATGGCTGAAAAATCCCGAGGTAAATTTTCCGCCCCATCAAGATATTGACCATTTTGATGACGGGGTATGTGTAGGGTACATTCAAGACAAAACAGGATTGTCGCAATCCACCGTTTCAACCTATTTGAACAGCATGCAAAATGCAGATTTGGTCATCCCTACCCGCCATGGGAAATGGACCTACTACAGAAGGAACGAAGCTGTGATCCAAGCCTATGTCGATGCCTTGAAAAATGAATTGTAATTTTTTTGGAACACATATTTAGATTTAGCGAATTGTAAATATCATGGAAAACTGCATCAACTATAACTGCTGTGCCGAAACCCAACTTTCTGTGGGCGTATCGCGAACCATCGTCAAAAGAATACAGAAATGGCTTACCTCTATTCGAGTGGAAGGGGCCGAGAATATGTCAAAAATCAAATAACAGACACATGAAAACTATTGGAATGATCGGGGGAATGAGCTGGGAATCCTCAAAAATGTACTATCAATTCGCCAATGAAATCGTTCGTGAAAAACTGGGGGGTTCACATTCCGCCAAAACGATACTCTCTTCGGTGGATTTTGATGAAATTGAACGGTATTCCTTTTCGGACGATTGGGATAAAATTGGTGATATCATGGCCCTTCATGCCAAAAAATTGGAAACTGCCGGGTCCGACATCGTGCTACTTTGTACTAATACCATCCATTTGGTGAGCCATGCCATTACCCAAGCCATTGACGTTCCCTTTTTACACATTGCCGATGCCACCGGAGAGGCCATCCGCGGAAAAGGAATGAAAAAAGTGGCACTATTGGGTACAAAATTCACCATGGAAAAGGATTTTTACACCAAAAAGTTACGGGAAGATTACGGTCTTGAGGTTTTGATTCCCAATGAAACGGACAGGGAGCTTCTTCAATCCATGATCTACAATGAGCTGGTCAAAGGAATTTTTACCGATGCCGCCAAGGCCATTTGTTTGGACATTATCAAAAAAATGGAGGCGAAGGGTGCCGAAGGGGCTATTTTGGGCTGTACCGAGTTGCCGATCCTTGTACCAGAGCATGAAGCCTCGATACCTACATTTGATACCGCCAAGATCCATGTCCAAAAAGCCATTGAATTTGCATTGGCTTAATACCGGTTTGATCAAAAATCGGTTCCTTTGCACTCATAGAGACCTATAGCATGAAAAAAATTTACCATTTGGGCAGCTGCTCAACCTGTAAACGTATTTTAAAAGAATTGGAGCCTCTACAAGGCGTAGCACTCCAAGAAATAAAGTCGGAGCCCATGACCTCTGAGCAGGTGGAGGAAATGGCCGCCTTATCCGGAAGCTATGAGTCTCTTTTTAGCAAAAGGGCCATGCTCTATCGTGAAAAGGGGTTGCATGAAAAGCAACTTTCTGAAAACGATTACAAAAATCTCATCCTTGAACATTATACCTTTTTAAAAAGACCTGTTGTCCTAGTTGATGGACAAATCTTTGTTGGCAACTCCAAGAAAGTGGTCCAGGCCGCAAAAGAGGCCCTGCATCCATGAGTAAAAGAACCCTAGCCATTTTGGGCGCCCTGGCGGCGACCACCATTTACGGAATCAACCATACCCTGGCCAAAGGGGTGATGCCCATGCACGTTAAACCCTTTGGGTTTATTATGCTTCGTGTTGGTGGAGCGGCCATCTTATTTTGGGCCATCTCCTTTTTTGGTCCCAAGGAAAAAATCCAGAAACGGGACTGGGGCAGGATTTTGGTGTGTACCATCTTGGGCATGGCCGTGAACATGTTGTCCTTTTTTAAGGGTTTACAGCTTTCCACGCCTATCAATAGTGCGGTATTGGTGACTATAACCCCAATTATCGTGGTCATTTTATCCGCCCTCTTTTTAAACGAGAAAATCACCTTGAATAAAGGATTGGGTATCTTTTTAGGGTTCATTGGTGCCGTAGGGCTTATTCTTTTTGGGACTGAAATACGACAGGATGCCCCCAATATTCCTTTGGGGAATTTCCTATTTATTGTAAACGCCACTTTCTATGGTGCCTATCTGATTGTGGTAAAGACCCTTATTGAAAAATACCATCCCTTTACCTTGATGAAGTGGCTCTTTTCCTTGGCCGTGATCATCAACCTACCCATTACCTTACCAGAATTCCTTGAGATTGAATGGTCTACCATGCCTCTATGGGCCTATGGGTCCATTGCTTTTGTGGTAGTGGGAACCACATTCCTTACCTATCTGTTCAATGTATTTGCATTGACGCAGCTCAAGGCATCTACCGTTGGGGCCTTCATTTACGTACAACCCTTGATTGGAATTGTATTTGCACTTTTTTCTGGTAAAGACCATTTGTCGTGGATCAAACTTCTTGCCACGGGATTGGTATTGGTGGGAGTGTATTTGGCCAGTATGCGCCCTAAGCCAAGTCCATAGGTTTTTGTACAAACTTTCGGGTGTCCTCTTTGGTCAAGGTCTTGAACCCTTCGGATTTTTCCATTTGGTTGAATGCATCCAAGAAATGTTGGGGCAGTCCTATCAATCTTCGTTCCTTAAGGTCGATCCACGCACCCATCATCTGGCATCTGGCAAAGTTTCTTCCCTTGCTGTCATAAAAATCGTGGTTGAATTCAAAGAACATCCCATCTTCACTCATCCCTTCAAATCCTAATGAGACCTTTACGGGTTTTCCAGCAAACACTTCCTTGAAATAGTACATATGCTCGTAAAAGACCACGGGACCTATATTGTGCTCGGCCATCCCTTTTTGGTCAAATCCCAATTGGCCCAAGTAGGCCATCCGGGTATGGCTCATAAAATTGATGTACGCCGAATTGGCCAAATGGCGGTTGGCATCCAAATCGCTCCATCTAATATCAAATTCTTTAAAAAACATAGTGGGTTATTTTGTTATGCATGCATAATAATTGTAAAATTACCATAGTTTTCAGAACTGAGTCCCATAAAGTGCGATTATAAATCCTATTTTTAAACATAGTTTAACACAAACCTCATGAGTGAAAAAGCAGAATTCATCAAAGATCTTTCCTTGCCCGTTATAGCTGCCCCCATGTTTCTGATTTCCGGTCCAAAATTGGTAGTGGAGTGTTGCAAAAATGGCATCGTGGGAACATTCCCGGCCTTGAACCAACGCACCAGTGAGGGTTTTGAGGAATGGCTCATCCAGATAAAATCGGAACTCGAACAGTTTGAGAAAGAAACGGGTAAAAAACCGGCTCCTTTTGGTGTGAACCTTATTGTGCACCCCACCAACCCCAGATTGGAAGCCGATGTAAAACTATGCATGAAACACAAAGTACCCTTGGTCATCACCTCTTTGGGTGCCGTGAGCCAAGTGGTCAATGCCATCCACAGTTATGGTGGTTTGGTGTTCCACGACATCATTAAAAAACGACATGCCGAAAAAGCGGCCGAGGCCGGTGTGGACGGACTTATCTTGGTATCTGCCGGAGCGGGAGGACATGCGGGGAATCTAAACCCGATGAGCTTGGTGCACGAGGTCAAGAAATTCTTTCACAAAACCATCATCCTCTCAGGTTGCATCAGCACTGGACAGGATATCGCCACAGCCCTTCAAATGGGAGCCGATTTGGCCTATATGGGCACCCGATTTATCAATACCGAAGAGAGCAAGGCTCCCGAGGAGTATCGAAAAATGATCATTGAGGCCGGGGCCAGCGATGTTATCTACACTGCCGCCATTTCCGGGGTACATGCCAATTTTTTGGCGGCCAGCCTTAAGGCTGCCGGGGTTTCGGAAGAAGATTTGAAAAAAGACCGAAAAATAGATTTTGGCAAGGAACTGAATACCGAGGCCAAGGCCTGGAAGACCATTTGGTCCGCAGGACAAGGGGTTACCACCATTGATGATGTACTTCCTGTCTCTAAATTGGTGAAAACCCTAAAAACCGGGTTCAAAAATGCCATAGAGGAACAATACAAGCTTTTGGAGGTATTTCCAAAAAACTAAACCGATCATATTGACAATGCCCGAGGTTTCTGCCAACTATTCCCCTTCCATATTTTTTAAGAGCGGGCATTTGTCTACCATTTATTGTGGTTTGGTCCGTAGGGTAAACGGTGTAACCCAAAAAAGGGAGCGCCTCCGCTTAGCCGATGGGGATTTTTTGGATTTGGATTGGAGTCAATCCACCACTCCAACAAGAAAATTGGTTGTCCTGTTGCATGGCCTCGAAGGTGATGGGCAACGCCCTTATATTACCGGTAGCGCCAAACTGTTCAACCAAAATGGGTTCGATGCCTGCGCGGTGAATTTTAGGGGATGCAGCGGTGAACCCAATAGGTTGTACCGTTCCTATCATTCGGGTGCCACTGAAGATCTGGAGGAAGTGATCACCCATATCCTCAATACCTATTCCTACTCAGAAATTTATCTGAATGGATTTAGCTTGGGGGGCAATCTTTTGCTCAAATACTTGGGTGAACGCAATACAGTTCCGAAAGAAATCAAGGGAGCAGCTGCTATATCGGTCCCTTGTAGCTTAAGGAATTCCTGCGAACAATTGCTCACCCCAAAAAATGTACTTTACGCTCAACGATTCAAAAAGCATTTGATTGCCAAACTCAGACAGAAACAACATCTTTTCCCTATGTTGATCACGGATTCCGATATCAAAAACATCAAGACCCTAAAGGATTTTGACGACATCTACACGAGTCGAGCGCACCATTTTAAAGATGCATTGGATTACTATACCCAATGCAGTTCGCTTCAATTTCTACCGGATATTACGGTTCCCAGTCTCATCATCAATGCAAAAAACGATTCCTTTTTAGGAGAGGAATGTTATCCCATTTTCGAGGCGGGGCAAAATGAAAATCTGTTCTTGGAAATCCCAAAATACGGAGGGCATGTTGGTTTTTGGGGTAAGAATAATTGTACGTACACGGAAAAAAGAAGCTTGGATTTTTTCAATTCCCACTAGATAAATCACATTCTTGGGAAAGATTGTAGCGGTAACTCCAAAAACCCATAAAAATTAGACCTTAAATGCCTATCTTAGTAGCTGCATTTACACAAACTACAATTACGTTCAGAATGAAAAAAATACTTGTATTTCTAGCATTGGGTGCCGTTGTGGCAAGCTGCGGTGGCAAAAAGGAAGAAAAAAAGGACGGTTTTGAGGTAAGCAGAACCAAGACCGAAGAGAAAAAAGTACAAGCCAGTGAAGGTGTTCCAGTAGATATGGACAACAAAGGGGTTGGACCTATAAAGAATGTTGATTTTGCAGATGCCGTCAACGAAGAAATGGCAGCGCGCGGGAAAGCCACGTTCGAGTCCATTTGTGTTGCCTGCCATATGGTTGACCAAAAGATGATCGGCCCTGCCATGAAAGGCATTTACGATCGCAGAAGCCCTGAGTGGGTCATGAACATGATCTTGAATCCTGATGGAATGCTTAAGGAAGATCCCATCGCCAAGGCGTTGATGAAGGAAAACAACAATGCCATCATGCTTAACCAAAACCTTACGGAAGACGAAGCAAGGGACGTTGCAGAGTATCTTAGGACGCTATAACCCTCCAACATACATCTTTGAAATGCTGTTGTTTTATTCCTAAGACAACAGCATTTTTTGTTTATGGCCATGTGGATTCCCAGACAAACAAAACAATATGCTAGCTTTATATAAAATATATCCATCATGAAGAAAAAAATAGTATTCCTGTTTCTTGTTTTTTCTGCTTTGTTCACCATCAAGGCCCAAAATCTCAACGGGGCTTGGCAGGCCACCCTTATCAACAATGATGGTGTGGAGGTGCAATATGTAGCCATTATTACCCATGGATTTTTTTCTGAAGCTTTCTTCGAAAAAGAAAACGGAAAGTTCCTCGGCACCAAGGGAGGTCAATTTTCTTCCGATGATGATACACTGACCTATACCTTGGAATTTGCCTCTTTTGACCCGCAGATGGTCGGTTCAACAAATTCGTTCCCCTACACCTACAAAGACGGAAAACTTTATGTTGGGGAAAAAATCTGGAGCCGTTTGGATGACGGCACTCCCGGTGATTTACAGGGAGCATGGTTGATTTCCGGCCGTAAGCAGGATGGAGAAATTACAAAACGTGATACCTCAGGACCCAGAAAGACCATGAAAATTCTATCCGGCACCAGATTTCAATGGATTGCCTATAACACGGAGACCAAAGCTTTTATGGGCACCGGAGGGGGCACCTATACCACGGTTGATGGTAAATACACGGAAAACATTGGGTTTTTCTCTAGGGACGACTCACGCGTAGGAGCCAGTTTAGGGTTTAACTATGAGCTGATGGACGGGGATTGGCACCATTCCGGGTTGAGCAGCAAAGGGCAACCCATCTACGAAGTTTGGAGCATCCGAAAAGAGTAACAACACTTCTTATCATTTAATTAACCCAAGGGTTAGGGGTGTTTAAGGCATTTTTTTAGTACTTTTCTTTGCATTAACCATTAATTTCCCACAAATGAAACACTCAAGTATTCTTTGTTCCCTTGTTTTGATTTTGACCCTTTCCTGTAATCCAAAGTCGGATGGCTCTTCTGAATTGTTCGGTCCCACATGGGAATTGGAGTACATGTCCGGCCCCCGCATTGCCTTTGACGGACTCTTTCCCAACAAAAAACCACAGATCAGCTTTGATCAAGAATCTAGCAAAGTCATGGGAAACGATAGCTGTAATGGGTATTCGGCAGATTATACCTTGGACGGGAATACCATTTCCTTTGGGGAACCCGGACCTACTACCATGATGTTCTGCGGTGGTGGTGAAAGACAGTTTCTAACTATGATGCAAAAAATAGATGGGTTTGCCTTGGAGGAAGGAAAACTCAATCTATTGATAGGTGAAGTTCCCATGATGCGTTTTATAAAAGTTGAGCCATGAAAAAAATAATGACATCACTTTGTTTTGCCCTGCTCCTTTCAAGCTGTGTGGAGAAGAAAAAAGAGGACAATACCAATCAGGAAGAAATCACACAGGAAGATACCCTGCAAATAAAAACCGTTGAACCCGTTGCCATAAAAATGGACGACAGTTATTTTAAGGCTACTGGCACAGAACCCTTTTGGGGCCTTAAGGTAAAAGAGAACCGAGTGGAACTGAACATGATGGAAGATACCATCATCACACCGCATGCCACGCCCATTAAGGCCCAAGATGCCAACATAAGTATGTACCGTATACAAACCGAAGCCGTTTCCATGGATGTGATCATTGCCCATAAGGAATGTACCAATGCCATGTCCGGTGAAAAATCGCCCTATACCGTCACCATTGCCTATAAATATACCGGGGAAGAGGAAACCCATGCCCTTGAGGGTTGTGGTTCCTATATTACAGACTATCGACTTCATGATATTTGGGTTTTGGAAGAAATGGATGGACAAGCCGTAACCAAAGATGACTTTAATGGAAGGGATGTTCCCAATATGGAAATCGATATTAAAACCAATCGCTTTTCGGGCTTTGCCGGGTGTAATAGGATGACCGGGGGGCTTTTCTTTGAAAAAGATATGCTCCGATTTACCAATGCGGCGTCCACAAAAATGGCCTGCCCCAATATGGATGCGGAGTCTACCTTCCTTAAAAACCTTCAAAGTACTACTACCTATAAGATTGAAAACAATCGATTATACCTGTCCAATGGCAGTCAGGAAAACCTTCTCATTTTCAAAAAAATAGACTGACCATGAAAACAATTGTATATATCGTTTTTACCGCTCTTTTGGTTTTTGGCTGTAAAACCAAAACGGAAAAAGAAAACAACAATGGCCAACCAGAGACTACTACGGTCGTTGAGGAGAAGTCGGCTCCATCTTTAGAAGTAGGATGTTATATCTATGATGCCAACGGAAACCGCATTGTTTTTGAAATTACCGATGTCTCCACAACTGTACTAGGCAATCTCAGCTATGCCTTAAAGGAAAAAGATGGTAACAAGGGAACCTTTGCCGGAGTCATGAACGACAGTGTGCTTTTGGGCAAGTATACCTTTATATCTGAAGGGAAGGAAAGCACCCGTGAAATGGCCTTTTTGGTAGAGGATGCCCAACTCATCGAAGGGTTTGGAGAATTGGACAGTACCGGAACGGCATTCAAGGATGTGACCGTTCTTAGTTTCAGTTCATCCATGCCCTTGAGTAAAACAGAGTGCGATACAGAACCTTAAAAACCCCAATGCAAGGTATAGTGACATGAGAAAATTAATATTACTATTGTTGTTTCCCTTTCTTATCTCCGCACAAGATAATGCAGAAAACAAATCACAGTTCGTGGCCTTGTATACTGTTGGAAATCTTTGGGACAAAGACAAAGAACCCCAGAATCAACCTTATTTTAAGGAACATTCTGTTTTTTTGTCTACGCTTAGAAAAGAGGAAACGATTACTTTGGGCGCAAGATTTAGCGATACAGGAATGATTGTTCTAAAAGCGACTGATTTGCAATCTGCCAAAGCCTTGCTACACCAAGACGTCGCTATTCAAAATGGACTTTTCACGGTAGAAGTGCATCCCTTTCTCCCTTTTTACAGGGGGTGTCTGGAATAATTAAAGGGATTGGTTTTTTCTTTTTCTACCCATTTACACCTATTTTTTGGCAAAAGCACAAATCTGTTTTTAATCAATAATCGGTTACTTTTATGGGAGGTTATTAAATTCTGTGTCATGAAAACAAAAGTCTTTCTCCTCTTTGCCCTGTTCTCCAGTTTTTTGCTGACCGCACAAACCCCATCAGATTACACCATTGTCTTTACGGCTCAGGCAAAGGTCAATATCCATGAAAATAAAAGGGAAGCGGTCAATTCGTTTTTTGGAACCGCCTTAGGCAGAAGAATAGATGCCAAAGCTGATTCCGATTGGGTATATTTTGACGGAGGTGGCTTTGTGAAATTTGCCTACCATTCAGACGAAAATATGGTCTTGGATACGACTGAATTCATCAAATCCATGCAATTGGGGCTATTGGTGCCTTCCACGGAATATGAAGCCGTTCAATCCATCATCAAAGATTCTGGTGCCCTTCCCATGCTGCCCGAAGTGGAAAAATATCAAGACCATGACCACTTCTACTATTTTCATGCTCCGGGGGGGCAAGTGTTCCGAATCGTAAACTCAGCAACAACACTTCCCAAAAAAGGGGAGGTTCTTTTTGATGCCGAAAAAGCGGAAAAATATCGAGCTGATGACTACGGAATGAAAAAATACGTTTTTGCCTTCCTAAAGCGAGGTCCCAACCGCTCCCTCCCCAAAGAGGAAGCCGATGCATTGCAGATGGCCCATCTTCAAAACATTGGAAGAATGGCCCAAGAGGGAAAGTTGGTGCTAGCCGGACCATTTTTTGGAAATGATGACCTGCGGGGCATCTATATTTTTAACGTCTCTTCCTTGGAAGAGGCCAAAAAACTAACCGAAACAGATCCTGCCATACAGGCCGGCAGTTTAATCATGGACCTCAAGGAATGGTACGGTTCTGCTGCCCTTATGGAAGTGAACCAAATTGGCCTTACCTTGGCCAAAAAATCCATTATGGATTAACCTTTTTTGATCATGAAAAACCTTTCTTTTGCCAAATTCGTTGGTTGCGCCTTCTTTTTTATTTTCGCAGTGGAACTACAAGCCCAGGACATGGAACTACCCTACCATCAAATTCCCGATCATGCCGAAACCTACAGTGCCGGCAATATTGTATCACGAATGATTGATGGTTTGGGCTACCGCTATTATTGGGCCACGAAAGGATTGACCGAAAAGGATTTACAATACAAGCCTTCCGAAGATGGGCGAAGCCTTATGGAAACCATGGAGCACATTTACGTGATGTCCAATAATATTGTATTGGCCCCAGACGCAAAACCTTATGAGAGACCCAAAACCCCTACAAAATATTCCTACGAAGAGCTTCGCGAACTCACCCTTAAAAACCTAGAGGCGGCGAGCAATAAAGTATTGGGGAAAAGCTCGGAAGACATGGAAAATTTTAAAGTCATCTTTAAACAAGGTGATCAACAGTCCGAATACCCGTATTGGAACATGATCAATGGAATGCTTTCCGATTGTATTTACCATACCGGTCAAATTGTACTGATGCGAAGGGCAAGTGGCAATCCACAAAACCCAAAGGTAAATGTGTTTCTTGGCAAAACCAGGGAATAAGCCATACCAGTCTTGTAACAAAGTTCTTTTTTTGACTACCTATTAGTAAACAACAATTACTATGGGTTCCGCAAGTCAACCAATGTTGGTGGTCAAAGCCAACCGGGCACTGTTACGAAAGCGCCCCAGCTATAAAGATATTCGCAAAGCCTATGACGGCTACCTTAATGAAACTCAACTTCATTTTAAGGAGCTTACTCCTTTCGAACAAAAGAAGATCAGGGATAAAATCATTGAGCAGGCAAAAAGGGATAGATGGGAAGAAATTAAAATCTACTTTATCAGTCTTTTCATTCTCAGCGCAATCATCACGGGAATTTATTTTTGGTTCTTCAACTAATTTGGAAAGAACCCTTTGTCCTATTTGTCCACCACAACCTTATAGGTTGGGTCTTCCAGCACATTTACCTCGATAATATCATCGGCGTTGGCCAACAATCTTCTACAGTCCCGGCTCAGGTGTTTCAAGTGAAGTTTCTTCCCCACCTTGTTGTAGCGTTCGGTGATCTTGTTCACTGCCTCAATGGCTGACATGTCAACCAAACGGCTTTCCGCAAAATCAATGACCACCTCATCGGGGTCATTGAGCACATCAAACTTTTCGGCAAACAAAGTGGTGCTTCCAAAGAAAAGAGGGCCATAGATTTCATAATGCTTCATCCCTTCTTCATCGATATATTTTCTGGCACGAATGCGTTTTGCATTGTCCCAGGCAAAAACCAAGGCAGAAATAATGACCCCTACCAAAACGGCCAACGCTAAATTGTGCAGGAATACGGTCACCAGAGTTACCAAGACCATGACCAACACATCGGATTTTGGCATACGGCGGAAGGTCTTTAAGCTCGCCCATTCAAAGGTTCCCAATGCCACCATGATCATAAGACCCGTCAATGCGGCCATAGGCACTTTTTCAATAAGACTGGAACCGAACATGATGAACACCAACAACATCAACGCGGCAACTATCCCAGATAATCTTGCCCTGGCACCATTGGAGGTGTTGATCAAACTCTGCCCAATCATGGCACAACCCCCCATTCCGGAAAACAACCCTGAAAGAATGTTTGCTGTACCTTGGGCCACGGCCTCCTTGTTGCCCCTACCACGTGTTTCTGTAATTTCATCCACAATATTCAAAGTAAGGAGACTCTCAATCAACCCAACCCCTGCCACAATAGCCGCATAGGGAAATATGATCTGCAAGGTTTCCAAGGTAAAGGGCAGATCAGGAATATGAAAAGGGGGAAAAGTTCCTTCAATGGAAGCAATATCCCCAATGGTCCGGGTATCCAGACCCAAGAAGAACACAATGCCAAACACCAAAAGAATCGCTGCCAGAGATGCTGGAATCGCCTTGGTCAATTTGGGGAGTCCCCAAATCACCACCATGGTCAACAATACCAATCCAAGAAAAGTAAACAAGGTGCTTCCTGTGAGCCATTCGCCATCGGCAGTTTTAAACTGACTCATTTGCGACATAAAAATGATGACGGCCAGACCGTTCACAAACCCAAAGATTACGGGATGGGGCACCAAACGCATCAATTTACCCAGTCGGAGCAAGCCTGCGGTCATCTGTAAAATTCCCGCAAGAACTACCGTTGCAAAAACGTATTCAACCCCATATTGTTTGGCCAAGCTCACAATCACCACGGCAACAGCACCTGTTGCACCAGAGATCATTCCTGGTCTACCCCCCAAAATGGAAGTGACCAAGCCCATTACAAATGCGGCATACAATCCGGTCAATGGCGATAATCCAGCAATAAAAGCAAAGGCAATGGCTTCGGGCACCAAGGCAAGAGCAACCGTCAAGCCCGATAAAATTTCCGTGCGATAGTTTACTTTTTGGGAAAAATCAAAAAGGTTGAGATACTTTTTCATGGCTTCTTTCTTGAAGCGGGCAAAAGTAGTATTATTAAATGCAAGACCCTAATAAGGTCCTTATTTTTAAGGATTTGATGATTTCCCGTTGGTTCACCCAAAGACCTTTTCAGTCCATAGGTCTAATTTTGCGGTATTTTTTTGGTCTGTTGACGTTTCTCACACATTTTAGACTTCTAACCTTAATGTGATAGCTGTGGGAATAGCCAATATTTGAGCTATCTTGGTTTTTATTAACAACCCAGTAATCAACCATGAAGACCAACCTTAAGCTTATCTCGATGAAACGATGGTCCACCGGAGCAGCTTTGGCAATTGTACTAATTCTTGGATGTAAGCCAAAGGAATCGGTGGTAAATACCTCGAGAGACACGGTAATCTTTACTGAAATCCGGACCGACACCCTCTTTAACAGCAAACAGGTAATCAATATATTGGAAATTCCTGATAGGATGTTCAAGGACTACGAACTCCAAATGGCCTATACGGAGAAAGGAAATAAAAATACTAGTTTCCTTGCACAAAGGGCAAACGCCAAAGCAGCCATCAACGGAGGGTTTTTTAATGTTGAAAAAGGTGGTTCGGTGACCTATTCGGAGCGGAATGACAGCATCGTCAGTTTGACCTGCCCGCCAGAGGTTAAATGGTGCATGCCAGAAGCCATGATCAATGGCGCCATTGTATTTACCAAGGACAACCAATTGATCCTTGAGCCTTTTAAATCGGAAACGTATTACCAAGACTCTAATAAGGAATCCTTCGTTTTAAGGTCTGGTCCTTTTTTGATACAGGACTCGAAAAAATACATCCCAGAAAGTCCGTTTTCCGAAAAACGCCATCCGCGAAGCTGTTTGGGCAAAACCAAGAATTCGGTTTTGCTGATTGCCATTAACGGACGTTCCGAAGAGGCCGATGGAATGAACTTTACCGAAGTCCAAGATTTCCTATTACAGCTTGGGTGTACAGATGCCATAAATCTGGACGGTGGCGGCTCAACCACACTTTGGAGCAAAGAAAAGGGAATTGTGAACTATCCTACGGACAAAACAGGGGAACGACCTGTGGCAAATGCCATATTACTGGCGGCAAAACAATAAAACATGCATAAAAAAACCGCCCCTAGTTTAGTTTGCTAGAGGCGGTCCTTAACTAAATAACCAACCAAAAAACTTTTCTCTATAGTCGAAGACTATGTTTAGTCCTTACATTTTTCTTTGACGAACAACGTCCATTATCGGATTTTTAACTTTTGTTCGTTTTTTTCCAGTATCACTGCCCGATTTCAAGTACTCCATATATCCCCTTCCCGAGAATTCATAGACCGTTCCGCTGGACACATGGTACAACTCAATGGTGCTATCATCAATAACGTAAAGTTCAAAGTAATCATTGCCCAAATAGTCATAATCCAAGGTTAAGGTCTTGAGCATGGCATCGTCTTGTACATCATAGACCTCGTAGTTTCCTTGATAATCCCATTCCAAATTGTTCAAAGGAATTCCAGAAGCATCAATGGAAGACCTAAAAGACCCATCGTAGTTTACTGGAAACTGTAGGTAGTTTTCCTCATCAAATTCATTGATGGCACCTACCTCACTGGTATAGGTCTTTTCCCATACCTGATATTCCTGAAGAAAATAGTGGATGTTGTCATAAAACACCTGATCATAATCAAAATTCCTGCTTTGGTATCCACGTACCACATAAGAGGTATCGGAATAGGGGTTGTAGAGTTCCAGGGTATTGCTGTTCAACGCATATACTTCCAACAACCAAAGTCCGTCCACATCATGGTTTATCTCAACAGCACCTGAAAGAGTTCCATAGGAACCCACATCAATTCCCAATCCGTTCCCTGTTTTTCCAATCCCTACCAGATTGTTATTGGCATAAACCACCCCTCTGTCAAAGGAAATGGTAAAGGCGCGCTGTAAAAAGGGGACTTCGCCACTGCCTTTGGTAGCATTTATATCTACATACCACAAATCGTAGCTTTCCAGGACCAAGGCCGTATTGATGGGAGATTCGGTGATATAATCATCTTCCACAATAACCTCGGTATAACAAGAACTGGCCAAAAGGCCTATCCATACTATTCCAAAAAGTAGTTTTCCAATTTTCATAATCGAGGTTTTAAGATTCAACCTATACAGACCAATCACTGTGCCAAAAATTATAATAAATTGATAATCAGTAGTTAATGTATGCTCTGATATATTTTTTAGCTTTGCCCCATAAATGGTATCCATGGATAGTAGATTGAAATTTGGGGTTTTTGGTGGAGGAAGCTGGGGAACCGCTTTGGTTAAGATGTTATCGGAAAACCACGAAAAGGTAGGTTGGTACATGCGGAACGAAGCGGCCATAAGACATATTCGGAAAGAGGGCCACAATCCCAACTATATCAGCTCCGTGGAATTTGATGTGGACCAACTTGTTCTGAGCCACGATATCAATGAAATTGCCAAAGTTTGCGATGTGCTTATTTTTGCCATCCCCTCTGCGTTTTTGAACGGGGAACTCAAGAATCTCACTGTTGATTTAAAGGATAGGATTATCTTTTCGGCCATAAAGGGGATTGTACCCGAAAGCGGTCATATTGTTGGAGAGCATTTTCATAACCAATACAACATTCCATTCGAGAACATTGGAGTAATCACAGGACCCTGCCATGCCGAAGAGGTGGCCTTGGAACGCCTTTCGTACCTTACCATTGCCTGTGCCGATGCCAATAATGCCAAACTGGTGGCCGAGGGATTGAAAAGTGACTATATCCGTACCAAGATATCCGATGACATCATTGGAACGGAATACGCCGCCATGCTCAAGAACATTTACGCCATTGCCGCCGGTATTGCGCATGGATTAGGGTATGGCGATAATTTCCAGAGCGTTCTGATGAGCAATGCCATCCGGGAGATGAAACGGTTTATTGACCGGGTGTACAAAATGAAACGGAACATCAACAACTCCGCCTATCTGGGTGATCTGTTGGTAACTGGATATTCCACCTTTAGCCGAAATCGCCTGTTCGGCAATATGATCGGGAAAGGCTATACCGTGAAAAGCGCCATGATGGAAATGAACATGGTGGCCGAAGGGTACTATGCCACCAAAAGTGCACACTTGCTCATGGACAAGTTGGAGAAGAAATCCAAAACCCCCATCATTAATGCGGTCTACCAAGTGCTCTACAAGGAAAAGAATCCGAAAAAGGTGTTTGAGAAGTTAACCGACAAGCTGGACTAGTCCCTATCCAACGAAAAGTTGGAATGTTCTTCCAATTCTTCTTCCAAGGTTTTGTGGAATGTCACCATTTGGTCAGCCGTGTATCCAAAAGCCTTTTGGAATTCATCCAATACCGCATCCTTGTACTGGCGCACACTTTCGATATCAAAATACAACCGCCCGGTTCGTCTAATGAAAAAATCCATGGGATTCAGGGCCATTTCATGGGCAATGGCAAACTGGGCCTCTGCCCTGATCATGCGTTCATGCACATCAGAATTGGTAAGGGCCGCGTAGTGCTCCAGAACGGTCTCGGTCTGTTTGCCATAGGTAGTGACCAGATACCACGCGTCGTATTCAGAAAAACCACTGTCCTGGATACGGTCAAAAATCTGTGCGATGTACTTTTTTACGTGCTTGAACTTTTTAAAATCGCTCCCGCAAAGCGGTATTTTATCTGTCATACAAGGGTCCAATAAAACCCCATGATCCTCTTCCATTTGCTTGGCGATGCGGTTCACGGTACGTTCCGCCATTTTCCGATATCCGGTAAGTTTACCCCCCGCAATGCTCACCAAGCCTGTATTAGAGGTGAAAATCTCATCTTTCCGGGAAAGTTCCGAGGCCGATTTTCCTTCTTCATGGATCAAAGGCCGCAACCCAGCCCATGACGAAATGATATCGTCCAACTCCAGATTGATGTCCGGGAACATATGGTTTACGGCAGAAATCAAATAAATGGCGTCGGCAATATCCGTGGTCACATGGTCTTTGTCCGAGTTATAATTGGTATCCGTAGTACCGATGTAGGTCACCTTTCCCCTTGGAATGGCAAACATCATCCTACCATCCGGGATGTCAAAATACACCGACTGTTTTACGGGAAGTTTTTCTTGGGGAAACACCAAATGCACCCCTTTGGTCAAATGCAGCCGTTTTCCTTTTTTGGAGTGGTTCATACTCCGCAACTCGTCTACCCAAGGTCCCGCCGCATTGATCACATATTTGGATTTTATGCTGATTTCCTTTCCAGCCACTTCATCTTTTAGGGTTACCCCGGCCACTCTTTCATCTTCATAGATAAAATCCGTGACCCTGGCATAGTTCAGCACCTGTGTCCCATAATGAAGGCTGGTCTTGATGTTTTCCAAGGTAAGTCTGGCATCATCGGTTCGGTATTCGGCATAATACCCTGCCCCGTTCAGTATCTTTTTGGGCAACAGGGGTTCCAGCTTCATGGCTTCCTTCTTTTCCAACATTTGCCGCTTGTCATCTCCAGAGACCTGGGCCAAGATGTCGTAGACTTTCAGGCCGATGGAAGTCAACCATTTTCCATAGGAACCCCCTTCGATCAAGGGCAACAACATTTTCTCGGGAATGACCAAATGGGGGGCCAGTTTATGGACAATGGCCCTTTCGGAACCCACTTCCTTCACCAACCAAAAATCGAATTGCTTCAAGTAACGAAGTCCTCCGTGGATCAATTTGGTGGATTTGCTACTGGTGCCCGAGGCAAAGTCTCCCTTTTCCACCAAAACCGTTTTCAATCCGCGGGAAGATGCATCCAAGGCAATCCCAGCTCCGGTGATACCTCCACCGATCACCACTAAATCATAAGGCTCTTTGGCCAATTTCTTTAGGACTGTATCCCTGTCCAGGTTTGAAAAAGCAATGCTTCCCTCCATATCTTACTTGGTGAATTCATATTCGCGCTCCACCTTACAAATTCGGACTTTATACCAAGAATACCAAGTTCTGATTCCTTTCTTTTGCGCTTCGCGATGTTCCATTTGGGCCTTCCAATGGGCAATGGCCTCCAAACTTTCCCAATAACTGATGGTCACGCCCAATCCGTCACGGGCACTTTCAAAGTCTAAAAAACCGGGTTGCTTTCGGGCCATTTCCTCCATGGCCACGGCCATTTCCCCATAACCATTGTCGCCATCGGTGCGCAAACTTGTGAAGATAACCGCATAATAAGGTTTCTGTAGTTCCATATCGGGGTCAATCAATATATTCCTTTTCCAAAAAATAGTTCACCAAAGCCTCTTTCATTAAAATGGCCTGTTCCCCAGATTTTAAGGGAGGTAGTTGTTCCTTGACCTTATAATGGGGCCATCCCTCATCATCAAAAAAATCAAAATCGTAATAGCCATAGGGTTCCAACAGTCTACAAATGGCAATATGCATAAGATTGATCTTTTCATCCTTTTTGAAACCCCGGTGGAAACTGCCCAATTCCTGTACCCCAACGAGGTAAATCATCCCATCGATTTCCAAAGGGTCGCCATCGGAAAATTGCCGTGACAATCGTTCTACCAGAAGCTCCCATCGTTCCTTTAATTTCTCGTCCCTGGACATATCATTTGTGTGAATTCCAAAGGTACAAATCAATATTCTATATTTGTTAAAACCCTCGTATGAGCTTTTTGGATATTGTTATTGGGATTTTATTGGTTTGGGGCCTTTACAAGGGTCTTAAAAATGGCCTTTTTGTGGAGATTGCCTCTTTGGCGGCGTTGATTGCCGGAATTTATGGGGCCATCCATTTCTCCTACATTACGGGAAATTATTTGGCCCAGCACATGAACTGGAGTGAACAATATATGAACATTGCGGCATTTTTGATCACTTTTTTTGCCATTATCCTATTGGTCAATTTTGCGGGTAAGTTTCTGACCAAAATTGCGGATTTTGCCATGTTGGGCCTTCTGAACAAGCTTGCAGGCGGTATTTTTGGTGCGCTCAAGGTCGCTGTTATCCTAGGAGCGATGCTCATCTTCTTTGAACGACTTGCCACGCCCTTGAACCTGATCAATGAGGATACCAAAAAAGAGTCTGTCTTTTATAATCCCGTAAAAGAAATCGGGGCATTTGTATTTGCCTTGGTCCTGCCGGATGAAAAACCGGCGGAAGAACCCGAGTTCAACGGACAGACCATTTAAAAATCCAAACCTTACTTTTTTGCCCCTTTCCTACCTACTTTTTGCAATTCAACGTAAGAATCTGCCATCTGTGGAGAATTTATGGCCAAAGCCACCTGCTCCATTAGATTAGCTTACAGAACACTAGGGATTGTAGAACCGGTCCCCGAAAGTACCCCGAGGATGAAAAAATTGTATAGCGCAATGTTGCTTCTTGCAACAGTTGCCTTATTGACTATGTGCAACTCCACATCAATTGAAGATGAGATCGAATACACCGAGGCTTCCATTGGAAATGATAAAATTTCCATAGATCCCAATGGCATTGAAAGTAAGCTCATTGATATGGTCAACGACCACCGAGCTTCCGTTGGAAAGAACACCCTTCAAGATAGTCCATCTTCCTACAAGTATGCCGAGGAGCATAACGATTACATGATTGCGAAAAACAAACTGAGCCATGATAATTTTGAATCAAGGGCCGAAAAGATAGCGGAAGAAACCCATGCTACCGGGGTTTCCGAAAATGTGGCCCGATACTATACCTCGGCCGAGCAGACCATAGAGGCTTGGTTGGACAGTGATTCCCACAAAAAGGCCATGGAGGGAGACTATACGCACACCACGTTGAGCGTGCAGTTGGACAAAGAGGGTAGACCTTATTACACCCAGATTTTCATTAAAGTGGATTAGCATTTTTCCACATACATTTATATTAGTGCTGAAGACCTGTTTGCCAAGCAGGTCTTTTTTGTGAAACACTATGTTCCCACTCAGGTTTTTTTTACCTTTCCTAAAATCTTGAGATATGGCAATACAGGCGCCTTTCAACCTGAACAAATGGATTGAGGAAAATAGGGATACCTTAAAACCTCCGGTTGGCAATAGAAATCTTTATAAGGAGGCAGACGATTATATTGTGATGATCGTTGCGGGGCCCAACGCCCGAAAGGACTATCACTATAACGAAACCGAAGAGCTTTTCTATCAATTGGAAGGCCAAATTGAAGTCCATATCCAGGAAGATGGCCAAAAAAAGACCATGAAACTGGGGCCAGGCGATATGTACTTGCATCCCGCCAAAGTCCCCCATTCCCCGGTACGCCATGAAGGGTCCATTGGACTGGTGGTGGAGCGAAAAAGGAAAGACATGAAAGTAGATGACGGATTGCTTTGGTTCTGTGACCACTGCAACAACAAACTGTATGAGGTCTACTTTACCCTAAATGATATTGAAAAAGACTTTTTGGCCCATTTTAAGCACTTCTACAGTTCCGAGGAACTGCGCACCTGTGACCAATGCGGAACGGTAATGCCCGTGGACGAACGCTTTATTGCCCAAGAAGAATGATACTCCTATTCGCTAAAATCGTAGTGGTTATTGTGGCTTTGCTCCACATCTATTTTTTATGGTTGGAGATGTTCGCATGGACCACAAAGGCAAAAAAGGTTTTTCGCCAGTTCCCTGAAGATTTGTTCGAACCTACCAAAACCCTGGCCGCCAACCAAGGACTGTACAATGGGTTTTTGGCGGTAGGACTTTTATGGTCATTGTTCATCCAAGACCCCATCTGGCAGATAAATATTGCCCTTTTCTTTTTGGGTTGCGTTGCCGTTGCCGGCATCTATGGCGCCCTTACGGCTTCCAAGAAAATATTGGTGGTACAGGGATTTCCCGCCCTATTGGGAATTGTTCTGTTCCTGCTGCATCTTTTCCTTTGAAAATCTTCGTTTTCCCTTCTAGATTATTCGTATTTTTGAAAAATATAACAATTCACGATTAAAAAGTTATAAATGTCAAACGTAGCAACTGCTTTTGGAATGGACGAAGCCCTAAAGGAACTGGGCCTAAACGAAATAAATAATGGGACTTCCACAGGAAAAGATTGGTTTTCCAACGGACCGATCATCGAGTCCTATTCACCAGTGGATGGCGCCCTTATCGGAAAGGTGAAAGCCACAACACCAGAGGATTATGAAAAAGTAATCAGTACTGCACAAAAAGGGTTCAAAGTCTGGAGAACAATGCCTGCTCCCCAACGTGGTGAGGTGGTGCGTCAGTTCAATGATGAGCTTAGACGTTTAAAAGAACCCTTGGGCAAGTTGGTTTCCTACGAAATGGGAAAAAGTTACCAAGAAGGTTTGGGAGAAGTCCAGGAAATGATAGACATCTGCGATTTTGCCGTGGGCCTATCCAGACAATTGCATGGCCTCACCATGCACAGTGAACGCCCAGGTCACCGAATGTACGAACAATACCATCCTCTTGGTGTGGTTGGAATTATTTCAGCATTCAACTTCCCGGTTGCCGTTTGGTCTTGGAATACTGCCTTGGCATGGGTCTGTGGTGACGCCTGCATTTGGAAAGGTTCCGAGAAAACCCCAATGACTTCTGTTGCGTGTCAGAACATTGCCGCACGGGTATTTGCCAAAAATGGGGTGCCTGAAGGTATTTCCTGCTTGATTACCGGCGATTACACTGTGGGTGAATTGATGACCAAGGATGAGCGCATTCCATTGATTTCCGCTACCGGTTCTACCCGTATGGGGAAAATAGTCGCCAAAACCGTTGGGGAACGATTGGGAAAAACGCTGTTGGAATTGGGTGGAAACAATGCCATTATCGTTACCCCCGATGCCAACATAAAAAATACCGTGATCGGTGCCGTATTTGGTGCCGTGGGAACCTGCGGGCAACGTTGTACCTCAACACGTAGATTGATCGTTCACGAAGATGTATACGACAAGGTGAAAAATGCCATTGTGGATGCCTATAAACAAATACGGATTGGAAACCCCTTGGATGAAAACAACCATGTGGGACCCCTTATCGACAAAGATGCCGTAAAGAACTATCTCAATGCCTTGGAGAAAGTAACGGAAGAAGGCGGAAAAGTTTTGGTGGAAGGCGGAGTACTCGATGGCGAAGGTTATGAAAGTGGATGCTATGTAAAACCCGCAATCGCCGAGGCCAAGAACCACTTTGAAATTGTCCAGCACGAAACCTTTGGTCCCGTTCTGTACCTTCTAAAATATAGTGGCGACCTTGAAAACGCCTTGGAAATGCAAAATGGGGTCAGACAAGGGTTATCCTCGGCTATTATGACCAATAATCTACGTGAAGCCGAACGTTTCCTTTCCGTGGAAGGCTCAGATTGTGGAATTGCCAATGTGAATATTGGAACCTCCGGTGCGGAAATCGGTGGCGCCTTTGGAGGGGAGAAAGAAACCGGCGGAGGTCGTGAAAGCGGCTCAGATGCCTGGAAAGTCTACATGAGACGTCAGACCAATACCATTAACTATACCACTGAACTTCCTTTGGCGCAAGGCATTAAATTTGACTTGTAATGCATTGGCAGTTCAACCCATAAAAAAAGCCCGGAGGATATCCGGGCTTTTCTTTTTTAGTAAGTCATCATTCCTTTGGTGCAATCCTATGCACCAATTCATAAAGGATACTGTACTCAAAACCTCCTTCGGGCATTATTTCGCCCATTTTGGATTTGGAAACCACTTCTTGGAAATCCCCATCCATTCCACTGGGATTGTAACGAAGGTAGTTCATGACATCGGAAATCTTGTCAAATCCATCCCAAGTCAAGACTGAAAATCTGGCAAGTCTCCCGGTGGGATAAACCACGGACATCAATCCCCATGATTTCATCCCCAAATTTCCACTTTTAATATTCTTCTGATGAAGGGGCTTCCAGAGTTCCTTGTTCTCTTGGATAAACCCGTTTCTGCTTTTGGGCATGGCATAGTTTACCAAAGCATATTTATAATCCCCAGGTATCATATCCTCCATCTGCAACCAATAATCAAAAGGGATCTTGGTAAAAGAATTGGTCTCTACCATACCAGGTGCCACCCCCATGGTCTTTAGATTTTCACTGTTCCAGATCTGGCTCGGATCGGCGGCCTCAAAACTGTCGTACACGTTTACAAAAACATAATTGGGAGCACCTTCCTCGGTTACCCCTACCTTTCTCCAAAGCGACCAACTGGCCATTTTACCCTTGTCTACCGCAGCTTGGGCCACTTTTGCCCAATACTTGGTTTCTTTTTCAACAAAATCAGCCTCCCTGTCCTGAGGAACCACCCTATACTGAAAATAGGCCACTTGTCCATAAGAACAGATTGCAACAACCAATGCAATGCATGTTAATAGTGTTCTTCTCATCTTGTTTAGTTTTTAAGGTTAACCTTTTAATGTACTAAAAATCAGATACTATTAACATATTCTTAACTTTTGATTAACATTTTTTTAATGTTGCTGAAAGACCCTTCTTACAAGGGGTATAAACAAAGTCGCCCATTTAGGATGAACACTAAACGGGCGATCTTAAAAAACCAACTTAACTAACTCAAACTTAGTTTGATTAAACCCTATTTCAATGCCGGAGCTTTGTCGGGAGAAATAGGGTTCCTTACCTAATATTTGTTGCAAATTTCCAACTATTCAGCCTATGCTTTTCAAGCTATCGTATCAGTGGTAGAAAAAAATGTGTGATTGGTTCCTTTAGAACTGTTTTCAGTTTCCTGATTTTGTCAACTTCTTACAGATAGCTTCCAAAAAGCTCAAATTCTTGTAATTATCCTAAAAAAATTAAGATTTTTTTAATATTTTGGATAGGACGTTTGCAAACTATACAACCTCAAAAAATGGATTTCCAAGACTCAAACACCTGGTACTGGATTATCTTGGCGCTAACGGCGATTATCTCAGGTATTTTGGGATACATGTTTGGAAAGTCAGATATTCCATCTGCTCCCGATAATTATAATGAACTGAACAGTCTGGATATTGAAAACGCCAAGCTCAGGGCCGACTTGAAGACCTGCAAGGAACGTTTGTCATCTTTCAGTACTCCAAAGCCAAACTCAAAATCACTGGTTAAACCGGAAAAAATCATTTCTGAATCGTTCAATCCTGTTTCTGCAAAAACCGCATTGGGTAAAAAAGTAAGTTTGGACGACCTCAAAATTGTTGAGGGTATTGGCCCTAAAATAGAGGGACTCTTCCATAATTTCGATATTAAAACATGGAAGGCGCTTTCCGAAACATCGGCGGACACCTGTCAAAAAGTACTCGATTCCGGTGGAAAACGATATAGGATCCATGACCCGGCATCTTGGCCCATGCAGGCTAAAATGGCCCACGAAGGACACTGGGAACAGCTTGCCCAATGGCAAGAAAAACATAGGGCCGGAAAATTCTAAGCTACCTGATATTGTTTTAAAGCATTCCGTTGGCCGTGACCCATTTGAAGGTGTGCTGCTCTTCGGAAAATTTCATCCGTTCGGAGATACGCTGCAACCTTTCCGGAAGTTTCATAAGATAGTCCCGGGCTTTTTCTGCTGTATCCGAAAGGGATTGCAAGCTTCCCAATTGCCAATAATCGTTCAACTTTTGTAGAATGTCAATGTAATCCTGGGCGGTATATACACCCAATCGTTGGGCACAATCTGAAAACTGTTCAAATGCCAAGCCTATACTTCCACCGGATTCACGCAAAAAGTGAGCGGGCATCACTATTTTTCGTTTCATCATATCTGCGAAGGCCAAAACCATATTATTGGGGTCATGCTCCAATATAATTTTCACAAATTCCCTATAGGCCAAGTGGTGTCGCATTTCATCACCCGCAATAATATTACACATTTTGGCCAAAGATTTATTGCCTTTTTGACGGGCCAACTTTCCTACCCGTTTATGGGAAATGTTGGTGGCCAGCTCTTGAAACGAGGTATATACAAAATTCTTGTAAGGGTCTCTGTCAGTCCCTATATCAAATCCGTCGGATATCAAATGTTGGGTAGTAATTTCCACTTCCCGCATGTTCACGCGGCCAGATAGGTACAAGTACTTGTTGAGCACATCGCCATGCCTGTTCTCTTCCGCAGTCCATGCCCTTACCCATTTGCTCCATCCATTTTCCTTGCCGTTGTGTTGATCGATTCCTTCAACATCCATCAACCACGATTCATAGGTGGGCAATGCTTCTTCGGTAATGGTATCCGCAACCAAGGTCACCCAAAAATCGTATCCCAATTCTTTGGCCTCACCACGGATCTCTTCCACTTCATCAAAAAATTTATCGCTTTGGGAATCTGGCAAGAAATCTGTCGGTTGCCATATTTCTTCCGTAGGAATGAGAAACTCCTTCATAAATCCTTCCACTTTCGGTTCGATGGCTTGCATCACCTCCAACCGAATATTCTTTTCTGGCATAAACTAAATTTTTACAAAGATCTCCATTAAAATTTAAAAACGGATGGAATAGTTTTAATTTCTTCCTCTTTCCCCAGGATAAAATGTATGTACGGGATCACTTTGCCAAAATTCCTTGGTTTCCACATCCATCATGGTCAGCGCCCCCATGAAAGCTGCTCCGGTATCAACATTCCAGACATTGCCTCCATTTTTGGGCACCACTTCCTCTTTCTTTGAAATAGGCGTGTGGCCAATGAAAACTTCTTTGTAGTGGTTCAAACGTTTGGGGAAATTTGAATCGTCTGGAGTAAGTTTTGGGTCCACGGCCATGGCAAGCTCCCATAACGTGCGATCCCAATAGAACGATTGTTCAAAATATTCGAAATCCACCCCTTTAAGGTTGGTATACCCTGCATGGAGATAGAGCCTATTGTCCTCAGCCAAATAATAATTCTCCAAGGTGGCGTAAAACTCAAGGTGAGCGTCCCAATTGTCTCGATCATCCCCCACATACGAATCCCTTGTGGCTGTTCCTCCATGGGCCAACCATTGCGGGTTCTCTTTTTTGGTCAAGAGCCATTCCCTACAGAGTTCATCGTGATTCCCCCTTATAAACGTGCACTTATATTCCTCTTTCAATGCCAATAGAAAATCCACAGTTTCCACCGCAGTACTCCATGAATCCACATAATCCCCCAAAAAGATAAGATGGTCCGTTGGGGAAACTTTGGCACGTTGAAGAAGTTGTTCCAATGCCCTTACTCCTGAATGGATATCCCCCACAACCAATGTCCGCATACACTAAAACTTTTGGCAATATTACACACAAAAGGTACGGTTCGTACTAAATTAAGGTAAAGTTTTGGGGTGTATCTGACACAGATCTCCACAAAACCGTTATAATTTTTGGCCAAGGCGCTTTTTTATATGTACATTGGGATAGTACAAGGAGAAATGAAAAAGGTATTTTGTGTTGGGGAACTACTGATAGATTTTGTGGCTGAAAACCAAGGAAGCGATCTTTCCAAGGCTATAAAATTTACCAAAAAGGCTGGCGGTGCCCCGGCCAATGTTGCCTGTGCCATCTCCAAACTTGGCGGAAGAGGTATTTTTATAGGTTGTGTTGGCGACGATCCCTTTGGGCGTTTTTTGCTCGATGTGCTCAAAGCAGAAAATGTAGATATCTCATTGACCCAACTCTCCGATACGTTCACCACATTGGCCTTTGTCTCCTTGGCAGAAGATGGTGAACGCGATTTTGTGTTCAGCAGGGGTGCCGACCGCGAATTGGACTATGACCCCCTATTGCGAAAAAGCTTTAAGGACAATATTTTGCATTTGGGTGCCGCAACGGCATTATTGGGCGGTCCTTTGGAAAAGACTTATAGCAAATACTTGTTTGATGCCCTCACCAAGGAAATGTTCATCTCCTTTGACCCCAATTTTAGGGGAGATCTGTGGAAAGATGAGGAAGAAACCTTCATTAAAAAATGCATGCCTTTTGTGGAAAAATCCCATTTGTGCAAGTTCAGTTTGGAGGAAGCCCAACTTATATCGGGCATAGCAGACCCTAAAAAAGCTTGTGATTTTATGCACGAGGCAGGTGCCAAGATCATAACCATAACCCTTGGTGCAGAAGGTACTTTACTCAGTGCCCTGGGCACTAAAAAAATTATTCCGAGCATTGCCGTACAGCCCGTGGATACTACGGGTGCAGGAGATGCGTTCATAGGATGCCTTCTCCACCAAATTTCGGACTTGGGCAATTTTGATCCTGTTTTTGAACAGTTTGACCTATTGGAAAAAATGGTCGCCAAAGCCAACAGGGCCGGCGCCCTGACCACCACCCAATATGGGGCTATTGCGGCATTGCCCACCAAGGAACAGTTGGAACCATAAAAATGACCCAAGCCCAATTACATCAGCTTCTGCGTTCCCAATTGAAGGAAAATGACCCAAAGGTCTTGTTCGACCTTAGATTGGCCACAAATTTAAGTTTGATCCAACAGCTTTTCTTTTCCCTGTACCCCAAGGAAGCCCATCCAAAGCATTTTGAAAAGTTGTTGAAACTGCTTCCCAAATTATTCGCCTCCCGTCCCGAAGCCTTACAAAAACAGGATTTGCAGCGTTTAAAAGCTGGGAATTGGTATCAGTCCGAGCAAATGGTTGGCATGCAACTCTACGTAGAGCATTTCAACAAAGATTTGAAAGGGCTTCAAGAAAAAATACCCTATTTCAAAGAATTGGGCATCAACTTTATCCATATCATGCCCATCACCACAAGGCCCAAAGGAGAAAATGATGGGGGATACGCCGTAAACAGCTACCATGAGGTGGATAAACGATACGGCACCAAGAAAGATTTGTTGGCTTTGACCACTGAATTCAGAAAACAGGGGATATTCCTAATGTTGGATTTTGTGGTAAACCACACCTCCAATGAATTCCCTTGGGCCAAAAAAGCGGTTCAGGGCGATAAAAAATATCAAGACTACTATTACATCTTTGAGGATGATACCATTCCATTGGAGTTTGAAAAAAACTTGCCGGAAGTGTTCCCGGAAACCTCCCCGGGGAACTTTACCTATGTCCCAGAAATGGAAAAATGGGTGATGACCGTTTTCAACAGCTACCAATGGGACCTTAACTATGCCAACCCTGAAGTGTTTCTGGAAATGCTCACCAATCTGATCAAACTGGCAGACATGGGGGTTGATGTGGTTCGGTTTGATGCCCTCGCGTTCCTTTGGAAAAAAATGGGAACCATTTCACAAAACCTACCAGAGGCACATAACCTTATTTCACTTTTTAGAATGTGCCTACAGGTGGTGGCACCAGGTACCATTCTGCTGGCCGAAGCCATTGTGGCACCAACGGACATCATTAAATATTTTGGTGAAGGACCTACAAAAGGGAACGAATGCGAGGTTGCCTATAATGCCTCCCTAATGGCCCTTTTGTGGAATTCCATTGCCACCAAAAAAACTTCCTTGCTGTATAAAAGTTTGGCCCATGTTCCTCCAAAACCCAAGGATTGTACATGGATCAATTACATCCGTTGCCATGACGATATTGGTTTGGGATATGAAAACCATTTGATCCAGGAACTGGGATGGAACCCAGAGCAACACCGCAAATTTTTACTGGATTACTATTGCCAACGATTGGATTGGTCCCCGGCAACAGGACATCTCTTTATGTACAATCCAAAAACTGGAGATGGCAGGATCACTGGGAGTGCCGCCTCTTTATTGGGTCTGGAAAAAGGGCTCTCCCAAGCAAACAATTCCCTGATTGATCAATCCGTGTCCAAAATCATCATGATGCATGGCATTATTCTAGCGTTTGGTGGAATCCCCCTCATCTATGCCGGGGATGAGATCGCCACCTTGAACGACTACAGTTTCCAAAATGACCCTTCCAAGAAAGACGATAGCCGCTGGTTAAACCGCCCTCTACAGGATTGGGAAACCATTTCAAAACTGGAAAATAGTAAACTGCCCTCTTCCCAAGTATTCCATGAGCTTCAACGATTGATTGCCATCCGAAAGGAAAATTTGGTTTTTGTAGACCACAATGATGTGGCCCTATACCATACCGGAAACGAGCACATCCTGGTTTTTGAACGAACCAACAAAAAAGAAGGACTGCTGGTCATCTGCAATTTTGATGAAGGCCCGCAAGTCATGGAGACCAGTTGGGTAAAAAAGTTAGGGTATTTTGCCCAAGGAGACCCCAAAGATTTGGTGTCCGGCTTAAACGTCAAGGTGAATAGTGGCCTGCTGGAAGTAATGCCCTACCAAATGATCTGGTTGAAAAAAGATTAATTGTACCGTACTTTTCTAAGGATGCGTTGGGATTCCTTCAAAGATAGATACACACTCTGATCATATTCCTTTAACAGGGGACGGGCCTGGTCCATTTGTTCTTTGGCCTCTTCAAAGCCGTTCAGGTAGCAAATAAGGTAAGTGGCCGGTAAATGGGTAAGATCAATTTGTTCAGCGTTGGTCAGAGTTATTTTCTTTTCCAGTTTTTGTAGGAGTGCATTGTTGGAATTGTACACGTGGTACAAGGTTTTTTTGTCGTACTGAGGGGGCTCAAAAATCAATTTGCTGTTGATGGTGTACTTACCATTTTCCGAAAATGTGATGACCACTTCTTCCAAGGGATAGTACTTTTGCTGTACGCCCAATCCCAGCTGCACAAACTCCAAGGTACTGAACGAATCATCATCGTAAGCAATGGTAATCTCATCCAAGGCCGAATAGAATAGTTTTACCTGCTCGTTGATCAATTCTATATCCACCCGTGAATAATACGTCTTGTTCTTTACTTTTTTCTTGTTACCTGCCCAACAGACCACAAACTGTTCCTTAAAGACTTTATAATTGCTAGTCAAATCGGGATGTCTGGTGTTCATGAAGTTGATGACGGCATCCAAGGTCAATTCAATATTGTTACGAGCATGTTGTTCTATGGTGGCCACTACCTCGGAATTTATGTCCTTCAACTCAATATCAAAAGCCTTGGGGAGACTAATGCTCCCTTCCCTAAAGAAAACGGCTCCACCATAATACTTCCAAATATTCTTTCGAAGGGCACAGACCTTCCCATTAGATCGGATGGTGACCAACCCCACCACCTTACCTTCGGGCAAATGGGGAAATGGAATGTTCTCATAAGAAATGATGGGTGGATTGTCCAAATAGGCATTCACCAAGTTCTGGATCTTGCTGTCATCGAAAAAATCGACCCCCACAATCTCATTGTCGGCATCCTCCACTCCAACCACAATAAAGGAGTTGTTCTTGGGGTTGCTGTTGGCCAACGCACAAACATGCTTTAAAAATTTGGCCTTGCCTTCTTTTTCGCCTATGGATATAAAGCGCTTTTTGTCGTAAAAACTGTTTTCGTCGTTATGCGCTAAAAGATTCTTTACCAGTAGGCGTTTATTGATCATAGCTCCTTCTTCACGATGGTGCTGCTCGCTTGGGCCGTGGGCATCACCACCAAATCTGCAATGTTCACGTGATAGGGACGGGTGACCACAAAAAGGATGATATCCGCAATATCTTCAGGTTTCAAAGGTTGAAATCCTTGGTATACTTTAGAGGCCTTATCGGTATCTCCCTTAAACCGCACATCGCTGAATTCGGTCTGTACCAAACCAGGATTCACCGCTCCAACCCGAATACCATAGGCATTGAGATCTATCCGCATTCCTTGGTTGATGGCATCCACGGCATGCTTGCTGGCGCAATACACATTCCCATTGGGATATACTTCCTTTCCTGCCGTTGACCCAATATTGATGATATGCCCGGCCTTGCGTTCCACCATTTGGGGCAATATGGCTTTGGACATGTACAACAAGCCTTTTACATTGATGTCCAACATGGCTTCCCAATCATCAATACTTCCCTTGTCTATGGGGTCAAGCCCGTGCGCATTTCCGGCATTATTGACCAAAATATCAATTTGGGCGAAAGCTTTGGGTAAACTTTCAACAGCTGCAAAAACAGCATCCCTGTCCCTCACATCAAAGTTCAACGTATGCACTTCAATACTCCCCCCAAGTTTCTCCTTTAGGTCATCCAAACGATCTTGTCTACGTCCACATAAGACCAAATTAAATCCTTGCTTTGCAAAAATCTCCGCCGTTGCCTTTCCAATACCACTGGTAGCTCCAGTGATCAATGCTGTTTTCTTCATTCTGTATTTTGGTTTACGGAACGCCATGGCCTTGGCTTGCTTCCAAAAGAACAAACCAATCCTGTAGTTCCAAATCTATGTTTAGGGCCTTCTTGGCCAAGGTTATTCTGTCTTTGTTCGTAGTACCTATGACGGGGTATACAATAGCCGGATGTTTGAGGAGCCACGCCAAAAGCAATTGACTTTCATCCGCCCCATATTTTTCCATCAAAGGCACCATGGTTTTTTTTATTCGTTGGGTCTGTTCCGTTTCCTCACGGAACAAACTTCCCAAGGGGCTCCATGCCATTGCCATCCTATTATTTGCGATGCAATCATCAAATGTTCCATCGTACATGGGAGAATCGTATGTCAATGAAAACTCCACTTGGTTTCCGGAAACAGGAATCGTCTTTTCCAACATGGCCACTTGCGATGGGGTAAAGTTGGAAACCCCAAATTGTTTGATCTTACCAGTTTGTAATAAATGATCAATGGCTTCCGCTATTTCATGGGGTTCCATCAACGGACTGGGACGATGCAGTAAAAGCAAATCCAGATATTCTGTATTCAACTTTTTAAGCGATTGCTCGGCAGACCAAATGATGTAATCCTTACTGTATTCGTAATGGTTGATGCGATTTTCCCTGCCACGGGTAATCTGTATGCCACACTTGGAAATCAATTGGATATCCTCCCGTTTGATGCCACTTTCGGCATAAGCCTGGCCAAAATCGGCCTCAGTGGAATAGCTACCATAAATGTCGGCATGGTCAAAGGTGGTAAGCCCAAATTCAATGCAATGCTGCATCAAATCAATCATTTCGCTTTTGGAAAGTTTTTTGCCCCAACTTCCCCATGTCATGGTTCCAGCAATGATCCTGGAATACGTATCTCTCTCTTTCATATGGGATGAAAGTATAAAATTAAACCCTTAAATCCTTCATAAAACTAGGGGTTTACCGTTTTTTTTAACCATTAATTAACAGGCCAATTTTAAATAAATTTTCATTTTGCACCTCTTAGCATTCAGACTGACTTAAACACATAACAATAAAGGTTTATATGGAAGAAAACACTACTATAGATATTAGTGCTGTGAATGAGAAAATTGCCCAAGAAAGTGCTTTTATTGACCTGCTTACCAATGAAATGAACAAGGCCATTGTGGGTCAAAAACATATGGTGGAGCGGTTGCTCATTGGTCTTTTGGGCCAGGGCCACATTCTTTTGGAAGGAGTTCCCGGGCTCGCAAAGACTTTGGCCATCAACACCTTGGCCAAGGCCGTAAAGGGTAGTTTTAGCCGTATCCAGTTTACTCCGGACCTCTTGCCTGCCGATGTGATAGGGACACTCATTTACAACATAAAGGAAAACGATTTCTCCATTAAAAAAGGACCCATCTTTGCCAATTTCGTCCTTGCCGATGAGATCAACAGGGCGCCGGCCAAAGTGCAATCCGCTTTGCTGGAGGCCATGCAGGAAAAACAAGTGACCATTGGGGATGAAACCTTTAAACTGGACGCTCCCTTTTTGGTAATGGCCACCCAAAACCCTGTGGAGCAAGAAGGAACCTACCCGCTTCCCGAAGCGCAGGTAGACCGTTTTATGCTGAAAACGGTAATAGACTACCCCAAGCTCAACGAAGAACAACTAATCATCCGCCAAAACCTCAAGGGTTCCTATGAGGAAGTAAAACCTGTGGTTAGCATCAAGCAAATCCTAAGTGCCCAACAAGCAGTACGGGAGGTATATATGGATGAAAAAATTGAAAAATACATTCTGGATTTGGTGTTCGCCACCCGATATCCGGAAAAATATAACCTTGAAAGCCTAAAGCCGCTGATAAGTTTTGGTGCCTCCCCAAGGGGAAGCATCAACTTGGCCAACGCTTCCAAATGCTATGCTTTTATCAAAAGACGCGGTTATGTGGTCCCAGAGGATGTAAGGGCCGTTGTACATGACGTGCTTCGTCACCGTATAGGCATTACCTACGAAGCAGAGGCGGAAAACATTACCTCGGAAGAAATCATAAACAAAATTGTAAACGAGGTAGAAGTACCGTAACGGTTCAATGTTTCTCGGTCAAAGTAGCCCTACTTTTAACCAACCCGAAAACCTATTTCTTGAACCCAATGGACACAAAGGAATTACTTAAGAAGGTACGTAAAATTGAGATAAAGACCCGGCGTCTTTCCGACCATATTTTTGGTGGGGAATACCATTCTACCTTTAAAGGCAGGGGTATGACCTTCAGTGAAGTGCGTCAGTACCAATTTGGGGATGATGTCAGGGCCATTGACTGGAACGTGACCGCCCGTTACAACGAACCCTTTGTAAAAGTCTTTGAGGAAGAACGTGAGCTCACCATGATGCTAATGGTGGATGTGAGTGGGTCGGAGCTTTTTGGAACTACCAACCAATTCAAAAAAGAGATCATTACCGAGATTTCT
This sequence comes from Flagellimonas olearia, assembly GCF_009184425.1. Lineage (GTDB taxonomy): Bacteria > Bacteroidota > Bacteroidia > Flavobacteriales > Flavobacteriaceae > Flagellimonas > Flagellimonas olearia. The sequence goes on from NZ_WELG01000002.1 coordinate 489,803, forward strand.
GCCACGCTGGCTTTCTCGGCCCTGCAGAACAATGATAAGGTAGGGGTGATTTTGTTCTCCGATGAGGTTGAGCTCTTTATCCCTCCCAAAAAAGGTAAAAGTCACGTGTTACGCATCATACGTGAATTGTTGGAGTTCACTCCAAAAAGCAGCGAGACCAATATTGCCGAAGCCTTAAAATTTCTCACTAACGTGATGAAGAAAAAAGCCATCGTTTTTGTGCTGTCGGACTTTATTGCCGATGATTATGACAATACCCTTCGCATAGTGGGGAACAAACACGATGTTACCGGCATCCGCGTCTTTGATGAACGGGAAGAAACCATTCCCAATCTGGGTATGGTCCAAATGATGGATGCTGAGACCGGAACCATGCAGTTGGTGAACACCCAATCCAAAAAAGTGCGAAATGCCTATGGCCAATTCCATAAAGACAAAGTCTCCTATTTCATGGATTCCTTTACCAAAAGTGGTTGTGGCGTGATCCATTGCAGGGTGGATGAAAGTTATGTACGAAAATTGTTGGGTTACTTTAAACGAAGAGGATAAATGCGAATGGAAAGGTTAAAATTGAAAGGTCAAAGTCATATAGCACCAATGGTGTTGATGACCCTCCTTTGCCTTTTTCTATTGCCCTTTGTGGGGTGGTCACAAACCGATTCCAAAATTTCCACTGATGTAGATACCCTTTCCATAAAAATTGGAGAGCAGATAAAATACACCATCACCGTGGAAACCGATTCCACTGATGTGGTCCATTTTCCAGAGGGACAGACCTTTTCTCCTTTGGAAACCGTGGAGGCCATCATTGGAGATACCCTCAAAAACAACAATAGGGTTATCCTCCAACGGATATATTCCCTTACCCAATTTGACAGTGGAGCCTACACTATCCCCCCGCAACGTATCGCGATCAACGAACAGCCTTTTTTCACGGACTCTTTCAATATAAAAGTGGCCGATGTGGCCGTGGACACCACCAAACAGAAAATGTACGACATCAAACCTTTGATGCAGGTGGAACGCAGTAACGCCGAGCTATGGAAAACTTTGCTATGGGTTCTATTGGGACTGCTTATTGTTGGTGGATTGGTATACTGGTTCTTCCTAAGGAAGAAACCCCTCACAGAGGAGGAAATAGTGGCCCTTTTGCCCCCTTATGATCGCGCCTTGTTGGAGTTGAAGAAATTGGAAAATTCCCGATACCTCATCCAGGACGAATACAAGAAATACTATTCCGAACTGACGGATATCGTTCGGTTGTATTTGGAGGACGAAGTACATGTTTCGGCCATGGAAAGTACCACCGGACAGTTGATGTCCAAACTTGAAATGTTGAAGGATGCCGGGGAGCTCAAATTGGACGATGAGACGCTGCATCAATTCCAAAATATTTTACAGACTGCCGATTTGGTGAAATTCGCCAAATCCAGACCCGCAACCGCGGAACAAGACCGAAAAATAGTGGAACAAATTGTGGTCAAGACCCACGACGCCCTCCCCGAGCCTACCGAGGAAGAGTTGTTGCTCAATGAAGAATACTTGGAAGAGCTTGCCAAGAAAAAACAACGCAAACGCATTTATTGGGCCGCGGCCATTTTTGCAGGACTGGTCTTTTTGGGAGCAGGAGCCTCCATTGCCTACTACGGTTTTAAACAAGTTAGGGACACCGTTTTTGGTTATCCCACCAAAGACCTTTTGGAAGGGGAATGGGTGTCCAGTTCGTACGGTTTTCCTCCAGTTGAACTGGAAACACCGGATGTACTGGTGCGCCAAGAGGTAAAATTGCCCCCTGAGGCTGAAGAATTGGTCAAGGAACTTCAATCGTTTTCCTACGGAAGTTATGTTGGTATCTTCTCCGTCTCGGCCAGTTCCGCCATTTATAAAGAAGAAAAAGACCCTGACTTTTCAGCAGCCGTTGGTGCTACCTTGGCCACATTTGAAGGGCTTGGACTTAAAAATATCATCACCAAACAAGAAGAGTTCACTACAAAATCCGGGGTAAAAGGCTTAAAGACCTTTGGCACCGGAACTGTTATGGGCCCAAGTGAAGATCAATCCAAAAAGGCCAAGTACACCATCCTTTCCTTTGGTGGAAAAGGCTTTATGCAGCAGGTAGTGATCACATGGGAAGATGGGGATGCCTATGCAGAGCAGATCGTGGACCGAATATTAAACACATTGGACGTAAAAACACAGGCATAGATGTTTGAGAATATAGAATTTGCAAATCCACAGTTTTTCTGGTTGCTTTTATTGCTTCCACTGGCTTTGCTATGGTATGTTTTCAAGCACAGAAACCAAACTGCTGCCTTGAGGATTTCAAGCATTAAAGGGTTTTCCGTAAGTAGTTGGACGTCTAAATTGAGACCTATCCTATTTGTAATGCGCCTTTTGGCCTTGGCTGCCATTATTACCGCTTTGGCCCGTCCACAAACCGAGGATATTTCCACCCGCACCAAGACCACCAAGGGCATAGACATTGTCATGGCCATAGACGTTTCTTCCAGTATGTTGGCCCGGGATTTAAAACCCAACAGGCTTTCGGCCTTGAAAGAAGTGGCTGCGGATTTCATAAAACAACGTCCCAACGATCGTATTGGTCTGGTGGGCTACGCGGGCGAAAGTTATACCAAAACACCCATTACCAGTGACAAAGCCATTGTGTTGAACGCCTTAAGGGAAATCACCTATGGTGAATTGGAAGACGGAACGGCCATTGGCATGGGATTGGCCACCTCTGTAAATCGATTGAAGGAGAGCAAGGCCATCAGTAAGGTCATCATCCTACTGACCGACGGCGTGAACAATTCTGGTTTTATTGAACCCCAAACCGCGGCGGATCTGGCTGTTGAATTTGGCATCAAGACCTACACCATTGGTCTGGGAACCAATGGAAATGCCCTTTCTCCCGTGGCCTATAACCCTGATGGCACTTTTCGCTATGGAATGCGCCAAGTGGAAATTGATGAGGAGTTGCTCAAGGAAATCGCACAGGTGACCGGTGGACAATATTTTAGGGCAACGGACAACGAGAAGTTGGAAGAGATCTATGATGAAATCAATAAGTTGGAAAAAACCGAAATAGAGGAGTTCAAATATTACAAGTACGAGGAAAAGTTCCGGCCATTGATTTTTTTGGCAGGTGTTTTGCTCCTATTGGAATGGACCTTGCGTAATTCCATATTTAAAAGCTTTATCTAGCATATGGTTCAGTTTGATGAAAAAACATACTTCTATCTCTTGGGCATTATTCCCGTAATGGTCCTGGCGTTCTTTTTTCTTCAAATTTGGAAAAAACGGACCCAACGTAGTTTTGCGGACAACAAATTGCTAAGGCGATTGGCACCCAATAAATCGAGTTTTAAATCGGCGGTGAAATTGGTTTTCCTTCTGGCCGGTTTATCCTTGCTCGTTTTGGGATTGGTAAACCCCAAAATCGGAACCAAAATGGAAACCGTGAAAAGGGAAGGTGTGGACATTGTTTTCGCAGTGGATGTATCCAAAAGTATGCTGGCGGAGGACATAGCCCCCAACCGATTGGAAAAGGCAAAGCGTTTGGTCTCGGAAATCATCAACCAATTGGCAAGTGACCGTATCGGCATCATTGCCTACGCCGGGCAAGCCTATCCACAGTTACCCATCACCACGGATTATGGAGCCGCCAAAATGTTCTTGCAGAGCATGAACACAGATATGCTGTCGTCCCAAGGAACCGCCATCGACGCAGCCATCGACTTGGCCACCACGTACTATGATGATTCTGAGCAGACCAACCGGGTGCTCTTTATTGTTTCCGATGGGGAAGACCATTCAGAAGGAAATACCACCAACGCGGTGGAAAGTGCCGTTCAAAATGGCATCCGTGTATTCACCATTGGGGTGGGAAAACCCAAAGGGGCCCCCATTCCCATCAAAAGAAATGGTGTGGTGGAAAGCTTAAAAAAAGACAATCAAGGTGAAGTGGTCATTACCAAACTTAATGAAGCCATCTTGGCGGAAGTTGCGGATCGTGGTAATGGGGAATATATTGATGGCTCCAACACGGAACAAGCCGTGGAGTACATCAAGGAACTCTTGAACCAGATGGATAAAACAGAATTTGAGGCCACACAATTTGCCGAATACCAAGACCAGTTCCAATGGTTTCTTGGGGCGGCCTTTTTATTTCTATTTTTGGACATCTTCATTCTGGATAGAAAAACACAATGGTTAAAAAAACTAAATCTTTTCAATGAGCACGATGATGAATAAGATGAGATGGACGTTTGCCCTGGTACTTTGCACAGGCATTGCCTTGGCCCAGGACGGAATAGAAGCGGAAAAAGTTGCCGAAAAGGCACTGAAGAACTCAACCAACCTTACTTATGAGGCCAATGAGGAGCTTTCTTCCAATGATTTTGTAACTGCGGAAGCCAATTACCGAAGGGCCATTTCAAAGAGCGAAAAGAATGTGGCCGCTCCCTTCAATTTGGGAAATGCCTATTACAATCGGGAAAGCTTTGGAGAAGCTTTTGGCCGTTATAAGCAAGCTGGCGAAACTGCGGAAGACAAACCTGAAAAGCATAAGGCCTTTCACAACATGGGCAATGTGTTCATGAAGAACAAGGAATACGAAAAGGCCGTCGAAGCCTACAAGGAAGCCTTGCGGAGTAATCCGAATGACGATGAGACCCGTTACAATTTGGCCTTGGCCAAAAAGATGTTGGAGAAACAGCAAGACGAACAACAAAACGACCAGAACCAGGATAATCAGGACAAGCAGGATCAGCAAGACCAAAACCAGGATCAGAACCAAGACCAAAACAACGAAGGGGACAACGATAAGCAGGACGAAGGAAAGCAAAACGAAGACGAGGACAAGGACGAGGGCGATCAAGGCGATAACGGTAATGACAAGCCTGAGGAAAATCAAGAGGGGGACGGCGACAAGAAAAAGGAGCAGGAGAAAAAACCCAATCAAGGAGATCAGCCTGAGGACCAAAAACAACAACCACGACCCAATCAGCTATCCGAACAACAGATTCAAAACCTTTTAGAGGCCATGCAGAACGAGGAGAAAAAGGTTCAGGAGAAGATGGAGGAAAGAAAAGTAAGGGGCAAGAAAATCAAAAACGAAAAAGACTGGTAATGTATAGGTTGAGGGGCAAAATTTTACTTTTTACCATCATCTCCCTTTTTGTAGGGATATCTTCCTATGCCCAAGATGAAGAGGTTACGTTTCAAATGAACCTCAGCAAGGAAAAGTTGGGTATCAACGAGCGACTTAGGGTAGAGTTCAGTATGAACAAGGACGGGGATAATTTCAATCCGCCTCCCTTTGAAGGCTTCAAGGTGGTCATGGGTCCTTCACAATCCATAAGTTCATCATGGGTCAATGGAAAGCGAAGCTTTTCAAAAACCTATTCCTATATTTTGGTCCCTACGGCAAGAGGAAACTTTACCATCAAGCAGGCCACTATTGATATTGGGGGAGAGACCTACAAAACCCTTCCCAAAACTGTTGAGGTTACCGCTGCCGTGGACAAACCCAGTGACCAAAAAACCGTGGATGACGTAGCCGACGAGAGTCTACACTTGGTGGCCGAAGTTTCCAAAGGAAATCCTTATCTCAATGAGGCGGTGACCGTGATTTACAAGCTCTATGTAAGTCCGGATATCAGTGTTACCAACTATCGCCCTTTGGACAATCCTACGTACAACAATTTTTGGAGTCAGGACATTCCCGTGACCCGACACACGGCCCAGAACGGCACTTATGAAGGAAAGCCCTATCGCTACGTAGTGTTGAAAAGAGTGGTACTATATCCCCAAAAAGCAGGTAAATTGGATATTGAGCCTCTTTCCTTGGAAATCTTTGTGGACGTACCCACCAACCGAAGGGATTTCTTTGGCGGACGCATCTACACCCAGACCAGTAAAACGGTTTCGGCGGGAAAAAGAACCATCAACGTAAAATCGCTTCCTGAGGCGGGAAAACCGGCGAATTTTGGAGGTGCTGTGGGTGATTTCGAGTTTTCAGTGACCGCAACCAAAAAACAACTCAACGCTTCCGAGTCGTTACAGGCCATCGTAGAAGTTTCTGGTAAGGGCAACCTGAAACTCTTTCAACTTCCTGAGCCCGAGCTGCCAAGTGCCCTTGAAGTCTATGACCCTGAGCATGAAGAAAATATACAAACCTATAGTTCCGGAATGGAAGGGAAGGTTTCCAATAATTACACCATTGTTCCCTCATTTCGGGGAAAATATCCCATCCCCAGTATTTCTTTCAGCTATTTCAACCCAAGTACGGCAAAGTACGTCACCCTTAATTCGGAAGAAATCAATATCGAGGTCTTGGAAGGACCTACCAGTGCTTCGGCAAACGATGCCGCAGGAACCAACACCAGCAAGCAATTGGTGGTGCCAACGGGAAAACAGTTCCATTTTATAAAGATCAATCCCAACCTCAGTCCTATTGGCGTCAACTATTTTTTTGGCTCCAATACGTTTTATCTCTTGCTGTTCGGTCCCTTGTTGTTGATTCCGATTGCCATCTTTTCTTTTAAGAAAAGAGAGGCCATTGCACAGGATGTGGTTGGAAACAAAATAAAGAAAGCCAATAAATTGGCCAGAAAATACCTCTCCACGGCCAAAAAGGAACTGGGCAACAAAGAAGCCTTTTATGTGGCTTTGGAAAAAGGATTACATAACTATCTAAAAGCCAAACTAAAAATCGAGACCTCTGAATTCAGCAAGGAAAAAATCACTTCCATCCTGTTGGACAAAAAAGTGGACCCTGTAGATGTTGACGGCTTTATTGATTTACTAAAAAGTTGTGAAATGGCCCGTTACAGTCCCTTTTCAGATGTGCAGATGCAGAATGATTATGAAAAAGCCAGTACGGTAATCTCTAATTTGGACAAACAGTTATGAGTATAAAAAAATTCGTTCTTTACCTCTGTTTCCTTTCATTTTCCTTTGGGTTCTCCCAAGGCAAGGCCCTGTTTGAGCAGGCCACCGAACTGTACAACAAAGGGGAATACTCCAAGGCCATTGAAAATTACGATCAAATCCTAAAGAACGGGGAGCATTCCGCCCAACTTTACTTTAACATGGGCAATTGCTATTATAAGCTCAACGCCATTGGACCTAGCATCTATTATTATGAAAAAGCCTTGTTGCTGGATCCCAATGACGATGAAATCCTGAACAATTTGGGCTATGCCCAAAACATGAGGTTGGACGCCATAGAAAATATGCCCAAAACAGAAATAGCCCAATTCTACGAAAGTGTGGTAAGCTTATTTTCCTTTGATCAATGGGCCTATTTGGCCATTGCTTTCATCATTCTTTTCGTTCTGGGTTATTTAGCCTATTTTTTTCTTCGCTTTGCCAATCAAAAACGATTGGCCTTCATTGTGGGCATCTTTGCATTGGCCCTAGGAGTCCTGTCGGTTCTTATGGCCTACTTACAACGCCAGGAATTCAAAAAGGATAACCCTGCCATTGTTTTCAGTAAAGAAGTTAGGGTATCCTCTGAACCCAATAACAACAGTGAAATAGTCTTTACCCTTCACGAAGGTACCAAAGTGAATGTTCTGGACCAATTGGACGATTGGAAGAAAATCCGGATTTCAGATGGGCAGACAGGATGGTTGTTGGGCAACGACATTAAGCTGTTGAAGGACTTTTAAACATTATTTAACAAAAAATATCCCCCATCCTTTTATTTTTGCAAAAAAGAGTATAGTGCTAAGACTGTTGGCTTTTCCTTTTGTCTCGGTGATGTTGGTCATGATTCTCATGACCTCTCCCCTTGTTCCCTTTTTGGGAAAGGAGTACTGTACCGCAATAATTCTTGGTTCTTCCGAGGAGGAAAACAACAGCAACGAAACAACAGGCAGCAAGAGTTTTGAAAGCAAGTATTTTTTGCTTCGGAATTTTTTTCCTGTGGATACTTACCTTAATCAGGAACAGGACTTTAATTCTCTAGGGTATATGTTTCCCGTATTGGATTATACTGTTGAAATTCTTGACCCCCCTCCCAGAAGATTGGTTTAATTCTCCGGAAAACACATCAACAATCAATTTCTAACTGTCTTCAGCATGCCTTAAATTCTGAAGGCAACTTTATCTTTATTATTATGTTCAAGTATATTAAAAATGACTTGCCAGCCAGTATTGTGGTCTTTTTTGTGGCTCTTCCCCTTTGTTTGGGAATTGCACTGGCCAGTGGCGCCCCTCTTTTTTCAGGTCTTATTGCTGGAATTATCGGGGGTATTGTTGTGGGGGCACTAAGTGGCTCACACATTGGCGTAAGTGGTCCTGCAGCTGGTCTTGCGGCTATTGTATTGACCGCCATAGGCACCCTGGGAGGTTACGAAAATTTCTTGGTGGCCGTAGTTTTGGGAGGTATCATCCAAATGGTATTTGGAATGCTAAAAGCAGGGGTCATTGCCTATTATTTTCCATCATCCGTAATCAAAGGAATGCTGACGGGAATCGGAATCATCATCATTTTAAAACAGATTCCACACTTTTTTGGATACGATGCCGATCCGGAAGGGGATTGGGCATTCTTTCAGGTGGATGGGGAAAACACATTCAGTGAAATTCTCAACGCGGTTAACTTTATCAGTCCCGGTGCCACCTTGATTGCCATAGTGGCCCTGGCCATCCTTATTCTTTGGGATAGGGTCCTAAGTAAAAAATCCAAGGTTTTCCAATTGGTCCAAGGGCCTCTAGTAGCCGTGGTTTTGGGAATCCTTTATTTTTCATTTACCTCAGGCGATGCCCAATGGGGTATTTCCGCCGAGCATTTGGTAAGTGTTCCAATTCCAGATGGCTTGGAGTCTTTTGCAGGCTTGTTCAGTTTTCCCAATTTCTCGGCCATAACCAATCCCGAAGTATGGATCACAGCCTTTACCATTGCATTGGTGGCCAGTCTGGAAACTTTGCTTTGTGTTGAAGCCACGGATAAGCTAGATCCACACAAACGGGTAACCCCAACCAATAGGGAATTGCTTGCCCAAGGGGTAGGGAACAGCCTTGCTGGGTTGGTCGGTGGACTTCCCGTGACCCAAGTAATTGTTCGTAGTTCGGCCAATATTCAATCTGGCGGTAGAACAAAGGCTTCGGCCATTATCCATGGGTTTTTATTGTTGGCCTCGGTAATCCTGATTCCCAAACTTCTCAACATGATTCCTTTGTCTGTCTTGGCAGCCATCCTCTTTGTTGTAGGATATAAATTGGCAAAACCAAGCCTTTTCAAGACCATGTACAATTCTGGATGGAAGCAGTTTGTTCCCTTCGTGGTAACCGTGGTTGGAATTGTTTTCACCGATCTATTGATCGGAATTTCACTAGGTTTGGGGGTTGGAATTGTGGTCATCCTCATAAAGAGTTACCAAAACTCCCATTTCCTTCATATAGAGGACAAGAGCAATGGGGTCCACAAAATAAAAATGACCTTGGCCGAAGAAGTTACCTTTATCAATAAAGGAGCCATTTTAAAAGAGTTGGATCGACTTCCTGAAAATTCCTATCTTGAATTGGATGTTAGAAAAACACGGTTCTTGGACAATGACATTGTTGAGATTTTGGAGGACTTCTCGAGTAAGGCAAAAACGCGGAAAATAGACATTAAGATCATTTCCGAGAGAGGGGTTGTTGAAAACCCAAAAAGTTATATTGAATTTTTTAATCTAAGACCGAAAAAAACGGCATAGCCATAGTACTATGAAAGCACACACAAAAGAAACACAGGCCACCATGACGCCCAAGAAAGCACTGGAATTCCTCCAAGAGGGGAATGAGCGTTTTCAAAAAAACCTAAAGGCCAATAGAAACCTTCTCCAACAAGTAAACGAAACCAAGGATGGACAATTCCCTTTTGCCACCATCCTTAGCTGTATTGACTCAAGAGTCTCTGCGGAATTGGTATTTGACCAAGGTCTTGGAGATATCTTCAGCGTTAGAATCGCTGGGAATTTTGTCAATGAGGATATTCTTGGAAGTATGGAGTTTGCCTGTAAACTGGCTGGCACCAAACTACTTGTTGTTCTTGGACATACCAGCTGTGGAGCGGTAAAAGGCGCTTGTGATCATGCGCGCTTGGGGAACCTCACCACGTTGATCAATAAAATTGAACCTGCGGTCGAAGCCGTCTCAGAACCAAAAGATGAATCTTTGAGAAACTCCAAAAACTTGGATTTTGTGGACGCCGTTGCCGTTAAGAATGTGGAGTTGACTTTGGATAATATCAGACAACAAAGCCCCATCTTAAAAGAAATGGAGGAAAAGGGAGAAATCGCCATTGTAGGTGCCATGTATGATCTTTCAGATGGAAAAGTCTCCTTCTTATAACAAGATTTGAACCAGATAGTTAAAAGGCCGGTGATCTTCCAATCATCGGCTTTTTTGTTTTCCAAAATTACTATCTTAATGCTCTATTATCTAATCCCGCCGCTATATGTTCAAACACGTAAGAGGAGACCTTTTTGGTGGAATTACCGCGGGAATTGTGGCACTCCCTTTGGCCCTTGCCTTTGGAGTAAGTTCAGGGCTTGGCCCAAGTGCGGGATTGTACGGTGCCATTTTCATAAGCTTTTTTGCCGCCCTCTTTGGTGGAACCAACACCCAGATTTCCGGTCCAACAGCTCCAATGACCGCAGTGAGTATGGTGGTCATTGCCGGTATTGTTGCCGTTAATGACGGAGATATCAACAAAGCGCTACCGGCCATACTGACGATTTTTCTTTTGGCAGGCATCATACAGATTGGATTGGGACTCGTTGGTCTGGGAAAATATATCAAATACATCCCCTATCCTGTGGTCTCGGGCTTTATGACCGCCATTGGGGTAATTATATTGGTCACACAAATATTGCCTGCCGTGGGCTATTATCCCAAAGAAGACGCGCAGTATGTGAACCAATATGTAGCTGAAGCCGAGGAGAAAATATTGGAAAACATACTCCGGGAAGAGGCTGGTGAAGGCATTTTGGTCCTAGAAGATTTTGAAGAAACCATAAAAAGGGCACACGCCATCACCGAGGCAGATATGCTGAAGGAAGCCCGTACCCTAGCCGCCAAGGATGCTTCAGGGGTGTTGGGAACTTTCAAGGTGTTGCCCAGAGCTGTTCGCAACATCAACTGGATGGAATTGGGGCTGGCCTTGGTCACCATTTTCATCATTTACGGTTTTAAACGTATTACCACTGCAATTCCCAGCACTTTGGTAGCCTTGGTGACAGTTTCAGGGGTTGCATTTGGTTTTGGGTTGGATTATCGTCCCATTGAGCAAATCCCAAGTGGCCTCCCCATTCCCAATCTGGAAATATTTACCAACTTCAATTTAAGTACCATCACGCCCTATATATTCACAGCATTGACCCTTGCTTTGCTTGGGGCGATAGATTCTTTGCTCACCTCCGTGGTGGCCGATAATATGACCCAAACCAAGCACAAACCCAACAAAGAATTGGTAGGGCAAGGCATTGGCAATAGTATTGCGGCCCTATTTGGAGGAATTCCCGGTGCCGGAGCAACCATACGGACCGTGGTCAATATCAATTCTGGAGGTAAGACCAGACTTTCGGGTATGGTTGCCGGAGTGCTCTTACTTATTGTCTTGCTTGCCCTTGGACCTGTGGCCTCACAAATACCGGCAGCAGTATTGGCCGGTATCTTGGTCACTGTAGGTATCGGCGTGATGGATTATAGAGGTCTAAAAGCAATTCCCCATCTTCCCAAGGATATCAAGTTGGGACCATTGAAATTGAGTTCGGAGGTAATCATTATGTTGGTGGTGATGGTCCTTTCCTCCATTTGGAACCTGGTATATGCCGTAGGTATTGGTTTAGTAATTGCATCATTGATGTTCATGAAAAAAATCGGCGATATAACCGCCCAAAGGTCCGATGTGAAACCCCTTCGGGAAGAAACATGGTCCGATGAAAAAAATCTGCCTGAGAATATTAAGGAAGAAATCTTTATCAAACATATAAAAGGTCCTCTCTTTTTTGGTTCAACCACTGAGTTTCAACAATTGGCCTCACAAATTCCGGATACCGCCTCTACCGTGGTCATTAGAATGGGGCGTATGCAGTATATGGACCAATCCGGCCTATATGCCATGGAAGATGTCCTACAGGATTTGAAACGAAAGAATGTTATGGTGCTCTTGGTGGGAATACTGGACCAACCCAAATATATGATGGAACGGATTGATATCATCCCCGGACTCATCCCCCAGGAACATATTTTTGAATCCTTTAAATCGTGTATGAATTGGGTGGGGCAAAGCTCCAAAAACAGCAATCCGTAATCCTGAATTTTTGATAAACCCATGCCTTTTCTAAAATTTCCAAACGATTCCGGCCCCATTTACTTGGAAACCCTGGATGGTAGATGGCCTGTGGAGCCCTTCAATACCTATAGCAATTTGATCTTCTTATTCATTATTCTATACTGGGGCATACGGGTCTACAGAAATCCCAAGGCACATCTCTTTTTGGCCGGGGTACTTCCGGTAATCGCCATCAGTTATATTGGAGGTACCATCTACCACGCTACAAGGAATCATGAATTCTGGCTTCGGTTGGACTGGATGCCCATTATGCTTTTGTGTGCTGCCTTGGTCATCTACTTTATTTTCAAAGTGGTCGGAGGTTGGTGGCAACGACTTCTGCTTATTTTTCTGCTCTTGGGAACCTCTTATATGCTGCGTATTCTGCCCATTCCCAATGGATGGCGGATTTCATTGGGCTACGTGATCACGGCAGGCACCATTCTATTGCCTTTGGTTGGCTACCTCATTAAAACCCAAGGTAAAAATGTCATTTTGGTCATTACAGCCTTTGCCATTTTTGCAGTCGCCATTTTATTCAGGACCATAGACAAGAGTCAATCTTTTTTTCCAATGGGCACGCATTGGCTATGGCATTTTTTTGGCGGTATTGCAGTACATTTTCTTATTGCCTACATATTCAAGGACAATTTGCTAAATTTGTCGGCCAATACTGCCAGTAAAAATGATTGAGACCATAAAGGAACACTTGGCTGAAGTAGAAAAATTCACTTCAACCTCAACAGAAGAGATAGAGAATTTCCGAATCAAGTATTTGGGAAAAAAAGGCCTTTTGAACAGTTTCTTCGCCGAGTTCAAAAATGTTCCCAATGAGGAAAAGAAAGAGTTTGGGCAGGTCATCAATCAATTGAAAAATTCAGCAACGGAAAAAGTCAACGAGCTTAAGGCGGCCCTTGAGAACCAGGCCGAGACCGTTGGCAAGTTCGGGGACTTGACCCGTCCTGGGGAGCCCATAGAAATTGGGGCCAGACATCCTATTTCCATAGTAAAAAACCAAATCATCGATATTTTCTCCAGAATCGGATTCAATGTTTCGGAAGGCCCTGAAATAGAGGATGATTGGCACAACTTTACGGCATTGAACCTGCCAGAGTACCATCCTGCCAGGGACATGCAGGACACTTTCTTTATCCAGACCGACCCGGATATCCTGTTGCGTACCCATACCTCATCCGTACAGGTTAGGTATATGGAAAGCAACCAACCGCCCATTAGAACCATTTCCCCCGGAAGGGTATATCGAAATGAGGCCATTTCTGCCCGTTCGCACTGTTTTTTCCATCAGGTGGAAGGATTATATGTAGACAAAAATGTATCCTTTGCCGATTTGAAACAAACCTTGCAGTACTTTACTTCGGAGATGTTCGGAAAATCTAAAATCCGACTAAGACCCTCCTATTTCCCATTCACCGAACCCAGTGCCGAGGTGGATGTATACTGGGGACTTGAAACTGAAACGGATTACCGTATGACCAAGGGTACCGGTTGGTTGGAAATCATGGGGTGCGGCATGGTGGACCCCAATGTACTGCGCAATTGCGGTATAGATTCCGAAGTATATTCTGGATTTGCCTTTGGTATGGGAATAGATCGTATTGCCCTTTTATTGCATCAAATCTCCGACATTCGGTTGTTAAGTGAGAACGATGTACGATTCTTGGAACAGTTCAAAAGCGCCCTTTAACCCTTTTATTTTCAATGTGTTGATGATATAACTCATCTCTTGATGGTTTTTTAACACAAGTTTAAGTTCGTTTAGTTTGGTACCTTCCGAACCAACTGTAATTTTGCGGCTTCAAATCCATTTTATGGTAACTGCAAATCAACAACTTATAGAAACATTAGGGGTTCATCTGGAAGGGGAGTACAATTTACCTCCTCTAGCTGCTAGAATCTATGCCATACTTATTTTAACGGATGAAGATGGACTTACTTTTGAAGACTGTCTGGAAAAAAGAGGGGCCAGTAAAAGCTCAACCTCAACCTCATTGAACCTTCTCCTTAACATGGGGATTATCACCTACTTTACAAAGCCTGGCGATAGAAGGCGTTATTTCTCCATTGCCAAACAGAAAACCTTTTTTCTTGCCAAACTCCAGGAAAACCTCAAGCGGGTAGAGAAGGAAAAGGCCATCATCACCCTAGTCTTGGATTATCACAAAAAAAGTAGCCCAAAGAAATTCAAGGAGGGACAGGAAAGAACCCATATCTATTTGGACTATATGAACAAAAATGAAGCGCTTCTAACAGAGTCCATTGAGAAGCTTAAAAAAATTTTAGACTAAAAATGTTTACCCAACTATTCAAAAACCTTAACACCAGAAATAAAGTCATGAAAACAACGCATATAGCCTTAACCCTAGTGACTGCTTTGATCCTGTCCTCTTGTGGGGAAAAAGCCCAGCAACGAACCGCGCCACCTCCACCAACCTTAAAGGTGGGCAATCTTAAAAAACAAGACATTACCATTTATAAGGTCTATGCCACTTCCATGGAAGGCAAGCAAAATGTTGAGATCTGGCCTAAGGTTTCAGGGTTCGTACAAAACATTTATGTGGAAGAAGGACAACAGGTAAAGAAAGGACAGTTATTGTTCAAACTGGAAACACAAACGCTTTCCCAAGATGCGCAAGCAGCCAAAGCTGCAGTAAATGTGGCCCAAGTTGAAGTAGATAAACTGGTTCCGTTGGTTGAGAAAAATATTATCAGCCAAGTACAATTGGAAACTGCCAAAGCCCAATTGGAGCAGGCAAAAAGCAACTACAGCAGCATTGCCGCCAATATTGGCTACTCCAATATTGTGAGTCCCGTAAATGGTTACATTGGCGAGATTCCATACAAAGTAGGGGCTTTGGTCAGCAGCACCATGGGCGAACCATTGACCGTGGTTTCCGATATAAGCGGTATTCGTGCCTATTTTTCCATGACCGAAAAGGAGCTACTGGAGATGAAAAGCGAGATGACAGATGACGGCTCACAAGTTTCGGCCAAAAATACGCCCGAAGTGGAATTGGTGATGATCAATGGCGAGACCTATCCACAAAAAGGAAAGATTGCAATGGTGAACAATATCATCAATCCAACTACCGGAAGCGTAACCCTAAGGGCTGATTTTGACAATCCCAGTTTGTTGTTGAGTTCAGGAAGTACTGGAACCATTAAGGTTCCATCGACCTACGAAGATGTCTTTGTCATCTCCCAATTTGTTACCGTGGATCTACAGGGCACCAAAATGGTGTATGTGTTGAATGATGACAATACGGTGAAAACCGTTCCCTTGAACATCGTGGCTCAAACGGACAAGGAGTTTATCGTAGAGGAAGGTTTGGAAGAAGGAAGTACCATCGTTACCGAAGGTGTATCCAAACTTAAGGATGGACAGACCATCAATCCAGTAAAACAATAATTACCATCAATCATTTATAGAACGAATTATATATGTTCCAAAAATTTATAGATCGTCCTGTACTCTCCACAGTAATATCCGTGATCATTGTGATCTTGGGTATTCTTGGGTTGAGTACATTGCCCGTAGAACAATATCCGGAGATTGCCCCTCCAACGGTACAGGTAAACGCCAACTATACCGGCGCCAACGCTGAAACGGTACTCAAAAGTGTGGTTATTCCATTGGAAGAGCAAATCAACGGTGTGGAGGGCATGACCTACATGACCTCCTCCGCCAGTAACGATGGTACGGCCAATATCAGTGTGTTTTTCGAATTAGGGGTTGACCCGGATATCGCGGCAGTAAACGTACAGAACCGGGTGGCAAGGGCCAATAGTTTATTACCACAAGAAGTTATAAACACAGGGGTTACCACCCAAAAAGCTCAGAACAGTGCCTTGCTGTTCTTCTCCATTTATTCCGAAAATAAGGATTACGATGCCACTTTTGTGGAGAACTATGCCAAAATCAACCTTGTGCCCCAATTACAACGGATCAAAGGGGTAGGTAACGTAAACGTGTTCGGATCCAAGGATTATTCCATGCGTATCTGGATTTCTCCCGATAAAATGGCCGCCTATAATTTGGTGCCCTCCGATATTCAAACCGCACTACGTGAGCAGAATACCGAGGCGGCAACAGGTAAGATCGGGGAGAACGCCGATGGTATTTTTGAATATGTAATGAAGTACAAAGGACGTTTGTCCGAAGTAAAGGAATACGAAAACATTATTCTTAGAACGACGGACGACGGTGGTTTCCTTCGCCTAAAAGATGTGGCCGAAATAGAGCTTGGTGCCTTGAGCTACGTAAGGAAAAACTCCGGTATGGGAAATCCTGGTGTTGCTGTGGGTGTTTACCAAACTTCTGGTTCCAATGCCAAGGATATCATTGACGAGATTGAAACCATTCTGGAGGAATCAAAAGTGGATTTCCCCAAAGGTTTGGATTATGTAATCCCATTTAACTCCAAAGACTTTTTGGACGCTTCCATTGATCACGTTGTAAAGACTTTGATTGAGGCATTCATTTTGGTATTTATAGTTGTGTTCCTGTTCCTTCAGGATTTCAGGTCCACTTTAATTCCAGCCATTGCGGTTCCTGTGGCTATTGTGGGTACTTTTTTCTTCCTGCAATTGTTCGGGTATTCCATCAACATGTTGACCCTTTTCGCCATGATCTTGGCCATTGGTATTGTGGTGGATGATGCCATTGTGGTGGTCGAGGCTGTACATGCTAAATTGGAAGAAGGGGCAGATTCGGCTAAAACCGCCACCAAGAACGCCATGAGCGAAATTTCGGGAGCCATTATCTCCATTACCTTGGTGATGTCAGCGGTATTTATCCCTGTTTCCTTTATCCAAGGTTCCTCGGGGGTTTTCTATCAACAATTTGGTATTACCCTAGCGGTGGCTATTTTAATTTCGGCCGTGAACGCTTTAACTCTGAGTCCTGCGCTGGCGGCATTGTTCTTAAAGCCTCATGACCATGAAAAGGGCCAAAAGTCGAATTTCTTGGCCCGATTCTTTAGGGCATTCAACGTTGGCTTTACCGCCATGACCAATAAGTACACCAACACCATTGGCACCTTGGTGAAACGTAAATGGATAACCCTTGCCCTTCTAGTGGGCTTTAGTGTGATTGCCATTTTCCTTTTCCGCTCCACCCCATCAGGCTTTGTGCCCGATGAGGACCGTGGAATGATCTTTGCCAACGTGAGCATGCCTCCTGGTACAACCATTGAAAAAACAGAGGAGACTATCATGAAGTTGGATTCCATTTATGAGTCCATGGATGTAATCGATGCCCGGATGAGTGTGGCTGGTTTCAGTTTGTTGAACCGGGTGAGTGCTGGGTCTTATGCGTTCTCTATCATGAAATTGAAAGACTGGAGCGAAAGGGATGCGGATTCCCTATCAGTAAGTGCCACTATGCAGCGTTTATATGGCATCACAGCAGGTTTCAATGATGCACAAATCATATACTTTACCCCTCCCAGTATCCAAGGATTTGGTACCAGTTCAGGTTTTGATGTTCAGCTTCAGAGCAAAACTGGCGAAGACTGGAATTCCATCAACGATGTGAAAAATCAATTTTTGGGAGCCTTAAATGCCAGACCTGAAATTCAATATGCCATTTCACAGTTCGATCCCGGTTTCCCTCAGTACGACTTGGATATTGATATGGAAAAAGTAAAAATGGCCGGGTTGACCGCCACTGACATATTCAACGCACTCCAGGGTTATTTTGGAGGCATTTATGCTACCGACTTCAACAAATTTGGTAAGCAATATCGTGTAATGATCCAGGCCAAACCTGAAGACCGTGCCAACGAAAACTCGTTGAACC
Organism: Flagellimonas olearia; assembly: GCF_009184425.1. Classification (GTDB taxonomy): domain Bacteria; phylum Bacteroidota; class Bacteroidia; order Flavobacteriales; family Flavobacteriaceae; genus Flagellimonas; species Flagellimonas olearia. Next base: position 507,952 of record NZ_WELG01000002.1, read on the forward strand.
ATATTTTTGTCAGGAACGCCAGCGGGGAATCTGTTGCGGTAAGTCAGTTTGTGGACCTGAAAAAAATCTATGGCCCGGAAGTTGTGTCGCGTTTCAACCTTTTGAGTTCGGTGAGCATTACAGGGGTTCCTAATCCGGGATACTCTACGGGTGATGCCATTACTGCCATTGAGGAAGTGGCAGAACAAGTATTGCCCAACTCCTATACCTACGATTATTCTGGATTGACCCGGGAAGAAAGCAATGCGGGCTCACAGACCATCCTTATTTTTATTTTGAGCTTGGTGTTTGTTTACTTCTTGTTGAGTGCACAATATGAAAGTTACATTTTACCATTTTCCATATTGTTGTCGCTGCCGTTTGGTATCGCAGGAGCGATTCTTTTCATCAACGTAGCTGGTTTACAGAACAACATCTATTTCCAGATTGCATTGATCATGCTTATTGGTCTTTTGGCCAAAAATGCCATTTTGATCGTGGAGTTTGCCCTACAGCGTAGACGGGCGGGACTCTCATTGTTTGATGCTGCCGCAGACGGTGCACGGGCAAGGTTACGTCCAATTTTGATGACGTCTTTTGCCTTCATCTTCGGTCTATTGCCTTTGGCTCTTTCATCTGGTATTGGTGCGATAGGAAACCAATCCATTGGTGTGAGTGCCGTAGGCGGAATGTTGGTCGGAACCATTTTGGGAGTATTTGTCATACCAGTACTTTTTGTGGTGTTCCAGGCACTCCAGGAACGTATTTCAGGGAAGCCCGAAGTAATTCAAAATGAAAACAATGCCTAATTATCCTTTGATCGAACAAAGTATATCATCCATGAAAATAAAATCGACATATAAACTGCTCTTGGTTCTTACGGTGCCTCTTTTGTTGCAATCGTGCTTTGTGGCCAAAAACTACTCAAGACCAGAAGTAGGGACAGAAAATCTCTATCGAACCGATAATTTGCCTCAGGACAGTATTTCCATGGCCGACGTATCTTGGAAAAACTTGTTCAACGATGGGCAACTAAAGTCCTACATTGAACAAGGTCTGGAGAACAACATAGATATCCGGATTGCGCTACAGAATATTGTGGCCGCCGAAGCTTATGTAAAACAAGGTAAGGCTGGTTACTATCCTACGCTTTCAGGGACCGCCAGTTTTACGAGGACCAAAAACTCCCGAAACAGTCAGTTCGGTAGCTTTTTTACCAGTGCTTTGGAGCAATACGAATTATCCGGGAGTCTTTCGTGGGAAGCCGATGTCTGGGGTAAGATAAGGAGCAATAAAAGGGCTGCGGGAGCCTCTTATCTGCAGAGTGTGGCCGCACATCAAGCTGTTAAAACAAATTTAGTGGCGAGCATTGCCAGCACCTACTATCAGTTAATGGCCCTTGATAAACAATTGGAAGTATCCAAACAAACATTGGAAGCCAGAAAGTACAGTTTGGAGACCACTGTGGCACTGAAAGATGCAGGCCAAGTGACCGAAGTTGCCGTAAAACAGACGGAAGCACAAGTCCATACCACTGAAATTATTGTGATCGACCTTGAGAACAATATCAAACTTTTGGAGAACGCTTTCAGTATTCTTTTGGGTGAAGCACCACAGAAAATTCAACGTGGTAGTTTGGATAATCAGAGCATTGATACCGAATTGAAGACCGGCGTACCCCATTTGTTACTTGCCAATCGTCCCGATGTGATGCAGGCAGAATACGGTCTTATCAATGCTTTTGAATTGACCAATGTGGCCAAAAGCAGTTTGTACCCTTCTTTAAGTTTATCCGCCAACGGAGGTTTTCAAAGTTTGGAGTTTGATAATTGGTTGGATGCCAGTTCCTTATTTTCCTCTTTGGTGGGGTCCTTGACCCAACCCATTTTTAACGGAAGACGACTGCGCACCCAAATGGAAGTGGCCAAAGCCCAACAAGAACAGGCCCTGCTAACCTATAAACAAGCCTTGCTTACCGCTGGCAGGGAAGTAAGCGATGCTTTATACACATACGATGCCGAGACCCAAAAATTGGAAGCCCGTGCCAAGGAACTGGAGGCCTATACCGTTGCAGAGGACTATTCGGAAGAATTGCTGAACAATGGTCTGGCCAACTATCTGGAAGTATTGACTGCCCGGCAAAATGCGCTGAACTCAGAATTGAGCTATGTGGATTCCCAATATGGACAATTGAACGCCATAGTGGAACTATATAGGGCCCTGGGAGGAGGTTGGCAGTAAAAACAGGACCATGGAAAATAAAAAAGAGTTACTGGAATGTGCCTTTTCCAATTTTTCAAAATTTGGGAGCAAACGCTTTTCCATGGACGAGTTGGCCCATGATCTGGGCATTTCAAAAAAAACCATATACAAACATTTTCAAAGTAAGGAAGAGCTGGTCATGGAAAGTCTTCAATGCTTTTTACGCAAAGTACGAAGCACCATTGATGATCACATGCAGGAGAGCCCCAATGAAGACCAGCCCTTGCTTACCATTGTGTACATATATAAGTTGGGGCTTGACCATCTGCAAGGTATAAGCCCAGCTTTCTTTTATGGCCTAAACAAATACTACTACAAGGCTGCTCAGGTTTATTCCGAATTTAGGGAAGATCTCGTTTGGAATGTAGTACACCCTTTACTGCTGAAGGCCCAAAACCAAGGGCAAATACGTCCCAACGTCAATGTGGAATTGGTCTGTAAACTTTTTCTATTGAGATTGGAAGACACGGTATATTCCAAAGCCAATCTGTTTGACGAATATAGCGCCCAAGAATTGCTGGATCATGTTATTATAAACAATCTAAGGGGCGTTCTTACCCTGGAATATCTTCAAAATTGCCCCTACGAAAGCTATTAGTCCATAGCTTTTCTCTAACCAACCCTGAAAACACTTCTCCATATAAATGTGTACCTTTCTAAAAAACAGAAAGCCATGCATTTTAAACACTTAACCACAGTACTTTTTGTGGTATTGTTGGTAGGTATCCCCAGCAATGCACAGAAAAAATCCTTTACGGTAAACCAAGACCGACTTGAAAAACGAATTTTTGATCTGGCCGATTTTGGAATACAGGAAAATGGGGAAACGGAGCGTGTTGCTTTCAGCGATGCCGATATTGCCGCCAGAGAATGGGTCATTCAGACCATGAAAGATTTAGACTTGACCGTCACCGTGGATGTTGCTGGTAACATCATTGGCAAACGGGAAGGCTCCCATGCCTCAAAGAAGCCCATTTCCTTTGGGTCCCATATAGACCGGGTGCCCCATGGTGGAAATTATGATGGTTGTGTAGGTTCTATGGCCGCTTTGGAGGTTATGGAAGTGCTTAAAGAAAATAACATAAAAACAAAGCATCCCTTGGAAGTCATTATTTTCCCAAATGAAGAAGGAGGAGTCATGGGGAGTAGGGCCATGTCTGGAAACTTGAGCAAAGCAGCTTTTGATGTGGTCAATTCCACGGGATTTTCCATGGGAGAGGGCATTATGCGATTGGGAGGAGATACCACAAGGATTACGGAAGCCATCCGTAAAAAAGGAAGTATGGCGGCCTTTCTGGAACTTCATATTGAACAGGGTGGTGTCTTGGAAAAAGAAGGTCTTAACATTGGCGTTGTGGAAGGTATTGTGGGGCTGAAATGGTGGGATGTGACCTTTACCGGCTTTGCCAACCATGCGGGTACCACCCCGATGGATGCAAGACAGGATGCCTTGTTGGCAGCGGCCCAATTCATTGTTGCTGTAAATGAAGTCACCAATAGTTTTGAGGGCAGTCAAGTGGGTACGGTTGGACGTATAAAGGCTGAACCCGGGGCGCCCAATGTCATTCCTGGAAAAGTAGTGGCCAGTTTGGAGATTAGGGACCTCTCTTCCGAAGTCATTGAAAACGTTTTTCAGGCCATTAAGGCCAAGGCCAAGGAAATTTCAACCAATTCCGGTGTGGAGATTGAGTTCCATCCCTTGGATACCACCGCTGATCCTGCCCTAACGGACCAAGGCATTCAAAAAGAAATAGAGAACTCCACCAAAAACTTGGGACTTACTTTTAAATATATGCCCAGCGGCGCGGGTCACGATGCCCAAGACATGGCACGGATTGCCCCAACCGGGATGATTTTTGTGCCCAGTAAGGGGGGAATCAGCCATTCACCAAAAGAGTTTACCTCAGCCCAAGACATGGCCAATGGAGCCAATGTTTTGCTCAATACGATTTTGGTCCTGGACAAAAAGCTGGATTGATCCAAACTATGGTTTCTTCCCTAAAGCTATTTTGTAGGCAGCATTGGCAATCAACCCAATACTAAGCCAATACGTTACCAAAATAAGAACACTGGCATAGTTAAAAGGTGCTTTGAACTTATTAATGGCCAGCAAGGTATCCGAAAGCATAAAAAATAGCACAGCCAACGCTATCCATGCGTATGCCTTTGCCTTGTCCCTTAGATATAGGCCTATTCCTTGCCATGCCATTGCAGTAATCACCAAAACATAGAACAGAACAGGTACCATAAAATCCCCTAAATCCGGTTTTAACCAAAAGAAAATAGCTCCTCCTATCAAGAAAAGAACCACAAACGAAACCCAATGGAACCAAAAGGCCTTGTGTTGGATAAATGCCACAATGAAGAGGAGGTGTGCCAGTAAAAAAGCGACCAATCCAAAGACAAAATAGCCTGAATCAAGCAAAAGCACATCGCCCAGCAAACAAAACGCCAAAGCCACAAGGATAAGCTTGGTAAACTTTGCGAATAATCCCTTCGGGATAAAAAACAGGAGTGATAGTATGGAAATGGTGGTCAATGGTTTCAAGAACATATAGACCATTTTATACCCCAAATACTCAGTACATATGGCTGCCAAGGCCAACACCAAGCTAATCAGATTAATCGTGCTTTGTCTTTTATGGTCTACCATTCGGTAAATGGTTTTTGACTGAGTTGCGAATTGTAATATTTTTTCTGGCCGGTGACCTCTTCGCCCAACCAGCTGGGTCTCTCAAAAAACTCATCTTCATGCTGAAGTTCCACCTCGGCAACTACCAACCCTTTGTTTTCTCCCAAAAATTCATCCACCTCGAACACATGGTCGCCCAATGGCACCATGAAACGCACTTTTTCCAAGATGACATCCTTGCACAGATCTATCAGATTGGTGGCTTCAGCAGCGCTGATTTCGGTTTCCCATTCAAATCGTGAGGTGCCGGACGCATTACTGGCTCCTTTCACGGTCAAAAAACCTTGGTTCCCCATGATTCGTACCCGTACCGTTCTTTGGGGGTCCGTACTCAAAAAACCCTGTGCTATGCGAATGCTTGATGCGGCTTCTTGCTGGTAGGCATCGGAAGTTACCAAAAACTTTCGCTCAATTTCCAAGTGTTCCATCAAACTAAATATACCCTAAATTTGAGTATGGATTTTGATTTTCCCTTAAGAAAAATCATTCATGTGGACATGGATGCGTTCTATGCCTCCGTGGAACAGCACGATAATCCCGAGCTGAAGGGGAAACCCATTGCGGTGGGAGGCGGCTCAAAGCGGGGAGTAGTCTCCGCTGCCAGCTATGAGGCGCGTATATTTGGAGTGCGCAGTGCCATGGCCGGATCCATTGCCCAAAGGAACTGTCCGGATCTGATCTTTGTAAAACCCAGATTTGAGCGCTACAAAGAGGTTTCCTATGAAATTCGGAGCATATTCTTTGAATATACAGACCTTGTGGAGCCCCTTTCTTTGGACGAAGCGTATTTGGACGTTACTGAGAATAAAAAGGGAAACCCTTCCGCTACCTTGATCGCCAAGGAAATCCGTCAAAAAATCCTGGAGAAAACCGGACTTACGGCATCGGCAGGAATTTCCATCAATAAATTCATTGCCAAAGTAGCTAGTGACTACAACAAACCCAACGGCCAAAAAACGGTGAACCCCGAAGAGGTCATCCAGTTTTTGGAAGACCTGGACATTCGTAAGTTCTATGGCGTGGGTAAGGTAACCGCGGAAAAAATGTACCGCTTGGGCATTTTCACCGGAAAGGACCTCAAACAAAGATCGCTGGAATTTTTGGATGAAAAGTTCGGGAAAAGCGGCTCCTACTACTATCATGTGGTCCGGGGCATACACCACAGTGCGGTAAAGCCCCATCGAACTCCAAAATCGGTTGGGGCGGAGCGTACATTTTTTGAAAACTTGAGCAGTGAAATCTTTATGCTGGAAAAGTTGGAGAACATTGCTTCGGAGTTGGAAAGAAGACTTCAAAAATCCAAAATCGCAGGGAAAACCGTGACCCTGAAAATCAAATACAGTGACTTTACCCTCCAAACCAGAAGCAAGACCCTACCCTATTATATCGCAAGTAAGGACCTTATTCTTGAAACGGCCAGAGAACTCCTGTATCAATCCTCCCTAGAAAATTCAGTGCGGTTATTGGGTATCTCATTGGCCAACCTCAATACTGAAAAACAAAAGGAGGCAACAGAAAAAGAAGTGGTATCCGTTCAGCTCAGGTTCGATTTTTAGCTTCTACCTCACCGAAACAACGGTGACCCCATAAATGATGAGTGATGATAAAAATATCCCCAAGGCATTTGCCAAGAAGGCTTTTTTCTTTTCAATCTTCAGTAGATAGGAGGCTATACTTCCCGCATAAACGCCAGTACCAGGCAAGGGAATCATGACAAAAAGAACCAATCCGAAAAAGCCATACTTTTGGACTTTGTCCGCTGTACCCGTCTTCGCCCTTCGGGCCACGAAAAGTGCCGATTTTTTATAAGGCCTCCATTTGGTCAAATGCTTATTAACGTTCTCCAAGAAAAACATCATCATAGGGAACACGAGCAAGTTGGACAGGAAACAGGCCACAAAAACCACATAACTGTTCACTCCCTTACCTATCCCGTACGGAATTCCAACCTTGGACTCCCCGAAGGGAGACAGGCTCCAAAACATGGCTATTATTAAATCGAAAATCATGTAATTCCAGTAAACCACAAAACTACTGCTGAAATTGGGTTGTAGTATACTCCTTTATGCTAAAAAATGATTAAAAAAACAGTAGACAGACCGGTCTTTTGTATATTTTTATGGGATGAAGACATCCATCCACGAGAAGATCATTGATACGGCAAGCAATCTGTTTTATATCCACGGGTACCATTCCACCGGAATCAATGAGATCATAGCTAAAAGTGGCATTGCCAAAGCCACACTCTATGGTCATTTTAAATCCAAGGAAGATATTTGCATCGCTTATTTGAACCACAGGCATGATGGCTTCATGAAATCCCTTGAAGAGTTCGTGGGACGAAGAAAAAAAGGAAAGAACCAGCTTTTAGCCATCTTTGACTTTCTACAAGACCTATACCGGGAAGACCATTTTAATGGTTGTTGGGGAATCAAGACCTTAGGGGAGCTGTCCCCTAAAGAGAAAAAAATACTCGAAGTGATCCAAAAACAAAAAAAGGAGCTGTTGCTTTTTTTAGGTGAAGTGGTTGGGGCCAATATCGCCAATCTCTCCAAGGCCGAAATTGAAAGAATATCCAGTGGACTTTATCTTTTGTACGACAGTGCCATAACCGAAAGCCATCTTTTTAAGAACGACTGGCCCATTTTCATGGCCAAAAGCATAGCACCCTCCCTTTTTGCCGATTTGGAAGTGGAATAAAAAAACCCTTTCAAAAATTTGAAAGGGTCCTTGTTCCTAAAACTAGTTTTAAGCTTAAGCTTCCACTTCTTCCAAAGGCTGTGCCACCGGAAAATCGATAGGGGCGTCAAATGTATTGTTGATAAAGTTGGAAATGGTCTTGTCTCCCACCAACAAAATAGTGTCGATCAAGTTTTCCTTGGTCCATCCGGCAGCAAAGAAATTATCCAAAACATTGGCATCGGTAGTCCCTTTGTTCTCGGTAATGTTTTTGGCCAATCGAGCCAAGGCATCCAACTTGGCATCAAAAGAGGCTTTTCCCGCTCTCAGTTCCAAAATTTGGGCCTCTGAGAAACCGTTCATTTTTCCTATGGCCGTATGGGCCGATAGACAATACAGACAGTTGTTCACTTCACTTACGGCCAAGTTTACCACTTCCTTTTCTTTGGCTTTCAAGGAGGTCTTGCCATTGGCAAAGGTTAAATAATTGCCCAATGCATTTTCGGAATGCGCATAGGTGGCGTAAAGATTGGGAACAAAGCCCAACGCCTTTTCCAAGTTGTCAAAAATGGCCTGATTGGCTCCGCTTACTTCTTCTCTTTTGGGTACATTAAATGTGCTCATGATCTAAAAATTTTAAATGAATTATTATTTTGATTATCTATTTTGTACAAATGGTCTTTCCGTATCACAATAGAAATCGTGATGGTGGTTTTGCTCACAATGATCGTTGGCAATGACAGTCTGGACCACTCTTCTTTGTGGTGTCCTAAAAATTTCGATAAGATTGAAAAGGGTTTTTCCTGTATGCTTCATCTTTGGTTTGTTTTAAATTACAGTGCAAAGATGTTGCGAAAAGGAAGGTAGATGTTAGGAGGAATTTCCCGAGGACTTGCCCATTTTTCCCTTAGGCGGGGACCAGCTGGTTTTCCCTATACTCCGAAGGGGTCATTTGGGTCATTTTTTTGAAGAATCGGCTGAAATGGGCAGGATCATTGAAGCCAAGGTCATAGGCAATTTCCTGATTCTGTTTATCCGTATAGTTTATGAGACGCTTTGCCTCCAAGACAATACGGTCCAAAATAATCTGTTGGGGCGATTTTTGATTATAGATGGAAAAGAGATTGGAAAGTGTTTTAGGGGATTTGTACAACATTTCGGCATACTCACTCACCTTTCTTTTGGTCTTAAAATTCAGATCCACCAGATAATTGAACCTTCGGATAATATCTATTTGATCGTTGCCCAAGGTTTTTACAATGAGTTGTTCCTTGGCCAAGCGGGTGGTCATAATGATCAACCGCTTTAAGAGCATCTGAAGCATTTCTCCTTGGATGTTGTCCGGGGTCGAAAACTCTTCCACAAACATATCGTACAATAGATTGAACTTGCGCAGCTCTTCTTTTTGGATGGTTACAATGGGCAAATCCTGTGTTCCAAAAAACAATATCCCATTACAGGAAACCTCACTGTCATGATCAAAGACACAATAGAATTCCCTGTTGAAAAAAATAGCGGAGAGCGGCAACTCGGTTTCGGTGTAAGAAACATGTTGCAGGTACGTAACCGTTACCATTTGGTTGGGCATTAGCTTCAATGGCATCCCATCTACCATAATGGTGAGGGGGCCCTCATTTCGGTTCCATAGGAATTTAATGTTGTTGGGTATAGGGGAGTGTCTTGGGCAATCGTTTTTAATGTCTTCCACCAGCCGGAGCATGGCCCCTAATCTTGTATCCTTGAATTCGTATACCATGGGAAATATTGGACTAAAATGAGCTTATGTTCCCGTTAGTCCCCCATTTTGGCCCATGCTTACAGGGCATAAAGCAAAAATCCCAGATTCCATGGGTTTCATGGAATCTGGGATGGTTTAAATAACTTTTTACTGAGGTATAGGCACTTGTACTAAAACAAGCATTTTTCAATCTCGCTCACCCGAAGGGTGTTCACCATTCCCTTGTCCTTAATGGGCATGGCCGCCAAACTAATGAGCATATCCCCCACATCCAAAAATCCTTTTTTGCAGGCAATTCGGTTTACATCCTCAATGGTTTCGTCCGTGGAAACAAAACGATCATAATAAAATGCCTTGACGCCCCACAACAGGTTCAACTGTGTGAGTATTCTTTTGTTGGAGGTAAATACCAAAATATGGGCGCTAGGTCTCCATGCCGATATTTGAAAAGCGGTATACCCACTGTTGGTCAAGGTTGAAATCGCCTTGGCCTGAATCTCATTGGCCATCAATGCCGCATGATAACATACCGATTTGGTAATATATCGCTTGGTGCGAATATGGGGAGGTGTTTGCGGCACCTTTATCAATTCCGAGTTTTCAACACTGGTCAAAATACTGGCCATTTTCTCAATCACCTGAACGGGATAATTTCCAACCGATGTTTCACCGGACAGCATCACTGCATCCGCGCCATCCATAACGGAGTTGGCTACATCGTTCACTTCGGCCCGTGTTGGCGTTAAACTGGTGATCATGGTTTCCATCATCTGTGTTGCAATGATCACAGGGATTCTGGCTTTTTTGGCCTGAAGTACCAATTTTTTCTGGATCAAAGGAACTTCCTGTGCTGGAACCTCCACACCCAAATCGCCACGGGCCACCATAAGTCCGTCACAATAGGCCACAATCTTATCGATGTTTTCAACAGCCTCTGGCTTTTCTATTTTGGCAACGATTGGAATTTTGTGATCCGTATGCTTACTGATCAAGTCCTGTAGGTCTATCAAATCTTGGCTATGGCGTACAAAAGACAGGGCAATCCAATCCACTTTGTGCTCAATGGCATATATGGCATCCTTGATATCCTTTTTGGTCAGGGCCGGCAATGAAATATTGGTATTGGGGAGGTTGACCCCTTTTTTGGATTTCAATGGTCCTCCTTGTATCACAGTAGCTGTGACCTCATCCTTTCCGTTGGTGGATTTTACTTCAAAAATCAACTTGCCATCGTCCAAAAGGATACGCTCTCCCGGTTTTACATCCTGAGGAAAGCTTTGATAGTTCATATATACCCGTTGTGCTGTTCCTTCAAAGGGCTCACCAGTGGCAAAAGTGACCTCGTCCCCAGGGACAACCACGGCCTCACCGCCCATGACCCCGACCCTAAGCTTAGGGCCTTGCAAATCTGCTAGTATAGATGTATGCACCTCCAATTCCTCATTCAACTCACGTATCATGTTGATACGCTCCGTAACATCGTCATAGGAAGCATGGGAAAAGTTTATCCTAAAAACATCCACCCCTGCCTCTATCATTGCTTTAAGGGTTTCCTTAGTGCTGGTTGCAGGTCCCAACGTTGCTACAATTTTCGTCTTCTTTCTAGTTGGCATTGTTAAAAGATTAAATTTCTTTTTGATTTTAATGTGTGTGTTTCCAACGGGTATGCTGTTACCACCTTGGAAATTTTGTTGATGGCCTTTACTTTCTCTTGCAAGGCAATTTCATCGGCACCGTCGACCTTTAAAAAATAGTCTATTTCCTTACGTTCCTTGACCAAGTGATTGGTCCTAAAGGAGGAAGTGCCTCCAAACAGACCATCGGATGGAACGGTTTCCTCAATCGTGCAGGCATTGGAAATCAAGGTCCAATACACATCGTTTATCTCATCCTCCCAATCAAATACGGAAAAAAAGAAACTTCCGTCCAAATGGAGGTCGTTTTCCATTCTTTTCAGGTACAGTGAACAATTGGAATTGATACCATAAGCCAAGGCATAATCCTCCAAATTGCTGTGGATGGCAATAAGCCCAAAACTGTCATCAAAAAAGTCTGCCGATATCCTATGCGTTGTCAACATGCCTTTAACACGAAATGTAAATATACTCTTAATCCCTTTGACTGCCTAGCTGAAACGGTACAATACGTTCAGAAACCAAACGAAAACGTTTGAATTTACCTTTATTTAATCTTGTTGATTTTCAATTTTGTTCTGAAGGGCAAAATAGGCTCTTTTGGAAGCCTTCTCTTCTGCCTTCTTTTTGGATGTGGCTCTTGCCTTTGCCAAAATTCGGTCGCCAATGGTCAGCTTTACGGCGAAGTGTTTCAACTCATCATTCCCGGTGTCCTCGTATACGTTATAGTGGAACGACTTTTTTTGCTTTTGGCACCATTCTATGACCAAACTCTTGTAGCTGATCACTTTACCTTCCAACTGATCAATGTCTACATAGGGCTCTATGACCCGTTCATTGATGAATTTTTCACAATAGGGATAACCGCGGTCCAGATAAATGGCCCCTACCAGTGCCTCAAAAACATTACCGTGAATATTCTCCCCAAAATGGGACTTTGGGATTCGGCTTTCCACAAACTGTAAAAGTTCCAAATCCTTTCCCAGTTCGTTCAAGTGCTTTCTGCTCACTACTTTTGAGCGCATTTTGGTTAGGTAACCCTCATCCCCTTCGGGAACTTCATTGTAGAGATGCTTTGAGATGATGGTTCCCAACATGGAATCGCCCAAAAACTCCAACCGCTCATAATTCATGGGGTTCCCATCGGGGTCCTTTTTGTTCACGGACCGATGTAAGAACGCCCTTTTGTAGATCTCAATGTCCCTAGGCTTAAACCCAAGTATTTTTTTGATCCCCAAAAAAAAATCCCCATCCGTATCTGGATGGGAATTGAATATTTTGGAGGTGAATTTCATCTTGAAACTACCCTAATTTTTTAAACAAAACACATGCGTTGTGACCTCCAAACCCGAAGGTGTTGCTCATGGCCACTTTAACCTCACGTTCTTGAGCCTTGTTCAAGGTAAGGTTCAGCGAAGGATCTATTTGATCATCTACCACACTATGGTTGATGGTTGGAGGAACCAAACTGTGTTCCATGGCCAAAATGGAAGCAATGGCCTCAATGGCTCCAGCAGCTCCCAGCAAGTGTCCGGTCATGGACTTGGTGGAGTTGATATTAATCTTTGGTGCATGGTCCCCAAATACTTTGGATATGGCTTTTAACTCGGCCACATCACCCAAAGGTGTAGAGGTTCCGTGGGTATTTATGGCATCCACATCTTCCGGTTTCAGGCCGGCATTCTGCAAACAGTTCTCCATAACCTTGACCACTCCAATCCCCTCAGGATGTGGTGCAGTCATGTGGTAGGCATCACTGGAAAGTCCGCCGCCCAATACCTCTGCATAGATTTTAGCGCCTCTGGCCTTGGCATGCTCGTACTCCTCCAAAATAAGAGCACCAGCACCTTCACCGAGTACAAATCCGTCACGAGTGGCATCAAATGGTCTGGAAGCAGTCTCAGGACTATCGTTTCTTGTAGATAGGGCATGCATGGCATTGAACCCTCCCATACCTGCGATGGTCACTGCGGCCTCACTTCCTCCAGTAACAATGACATCACAATGTCCCAATCTAATGTAATTGAGTGCATCGATCATGGCATTGGCAGAAGAGGCACATGCGGATACCGTAGTATAGTTGGGACCCATGAACCCATGCTTTATGGAGATATTGCCCGGAGCAATGTCCGCAATCATCTTTGGAATAAAGAACGGATTGAACCTTGGGGTTCCATCGCCATTGGCATAGCCAATCACTTCGTTTTGGAAGGTTTCCAAGCCACCGATCCCAGCACCCCAAACAACACCGACCCTAAATTTGTCCACATTGTCCAAATCTATCCCTGAATCGGCGATGGCCTCATCGGACGAGACAAGGGCATATTGGGCAAACCTATCCAGTTTTCGGGCTTCCTTTCTATCAAAGAAATCCTCTGGATTATACCCTTTGAGCTCACAGGCGAAGTTGGTCTTGAACTTCTCCGTATCGAAATATGTTATGGGGGCAGAACCGCTCTTACCGGTCCGTAGTCCTTCCCAATAAGCTCCCAAATTGTTACCAATGGGGGTCAACGCTCCCATTCCCGTAACCACTACTCGCTTTAACTGCATTGAACTATTTTTTACCCTTTGAAACCTAAATTATAAAAAAATTATCCATGCGATCAAACACCACATGGATAATTTATACTCTCTAGTAATATATCATGTAATTACTTCGCTTCTTCTATGTAGCTAATGGCTTGACCAACAGTTGCAATGTTTTCTGCTTGATCATCAGGAATTTGGATGTCAAATTCTTTCTCAAACTCCATGATAAGCTCAACAGTGTCCAAGGAATCCGCTCCTAAATCGTTGGTAAAGCTAGCTTCTGCTACAACTTCATTCTCATCAACACCCAGTTTATCAACGATGATAGCCTTTACTCTTGATGCAATGTCTGACATAATTATAGTGGTTTTAAAAATTTAATCGTTGGCAAAAATAAAAAACTTTGGATTAAATACACCATTTGTCGATAAAATGTGCCCTAAATTAAACATCTTTAGCTTCAGTACATTACTTTAGCCCTGTAAAGTTAATCGAAAATCCCTTCCATTCCTTACTGGATGAAACGAATAGTTATCCTGGCCTCGGGCAGTGGGTCAAATGCAGAAAATATCATCAATTACTTCAAGGAAAGCCCCAATGTGGAGGTTTCAGCGGTGCTGACCAATAAGCATACAGCCAAAGTATTGGAGCGATGTGACAGGTTGAACATACCCGGATTCTACTTTAACAGGGCCGCCTTCACAAATTCCGATACCGTGGTCCAATTTATTAAGGGGCTGGAGGTCGATTTAATTGTTCTTGCGGGATTTTTATGGAAAATTCCTTCAAATATCATTGATGCGTTCCCCAATAAAATCATCAACATACACCCCGCCTTGTTGCCCAAATATGGTGGAAAAGGCATGTATGGCGAAAAAGTACACCAAGCCGTCAAAGACAATCTGGAACCTGAAACGGGCATTACCATCCATTATGTGAACGAACATTATGATGAGGGCGCCATCATTTTTCAGGCAAAAACCTCCATATCCACGGAGGATGATACAGCAACCATTGCCCAAAAAGTACACCAGTTGGAGTACGAACATTTTCCAAAGGTGATTGAAAAACTTCTTTTGTAATGGCGAAGAAGGCAAAGTTTTACGTGGTCTGGAAAGGAAAGCGTCCAGGCATTTTTGAATCTTGGGACGATTGCAAAGCCCAAATTGAAGGTTTTAAGGGTGCCCAATATAAATCGTTCGCAACCTTTGCCGAGGCCAAAAAAGCCTTTAACGGGAACTATTTGGAGTACAAGGGCACATCCAAAGGGAAGTCGGAACTTTCGCCGGAAGAGCTTTTAAAAATCGGGGACCCCAACTACAACTCCATTGCTGTTGACGCTGCTTCCAGTGGAAATCCCGGAAAAATGGAATACCGCGGAGTGGACACCAAAAGCAAAAGGGTATTGTTCCATCAAGGTCCCTTTGCCGAAGGCACCAGCAATGTGGGAGAGTTTTTGGCCCTTGTGCATGGTCTTGCCTTTCTTAAAAAACAAAACAGTGACCGAATCCTGTATTCCGATTCCCGGATTGCCATAGGTTGGGTGCGGAAAAAGAAATGCGGCACCAAACTCAAAAAAGGTCCAAAAAACGCCATTCTTTTTGAACTTATTGAGCGGGCAGAGGATTGGCTCAAAAAAAACCGCTACGCTACGCCCATCGTAAAATGGGAAACCAAGGCATGGGGTGAAATCCCAGCGGATTTTGGCAGGAAATAGGTTCAAAAAACATCAAATCCCCCATTTTTTAAAATTGCGCTTACCATAGTTTAAAATGGAATTGCTATACCGTATATTTGCACCAAAATTCACTGAATGGGCAAATTACTGATTGTTGGAAGTGTGGCCTTTGATGCTATTGAGACCCCGTTTGGCAAAACGGGCAGGATTTTGGGAGGCGCCGCACCTTTTATTGGATTGGCCGCATCACAGTTCAACGTAGACGCTGCCATAGTTTCGGTGGTTGGGGACGATTTCCCTCAAACCTATCTGGATTTGCTCAAGGATCGTGACATCGATATTTCAGCCATAGAGGTGGTACAGGGGGGCAAGACCTTTTACTGGGAGGGCCGATACCACAACGACCTCAATTCCAGGGATACCTTGGTCACTGAACTCAACACCTTAGGCACCTTCAGCCCAGTTGTTCCCGAAAATTTCAAGAATGCCGATGTGGTCATGTTGGGCAATTTACACCCCAGCACCCAATTGAGTGTAATTAATCAGATGGAAGAACGACCAAAACTTATAGCTCTGGACACCATGAATTTTTGGATGGACAATACTTGGGATGAGTTGATGGAAGTTGTTTCACAAATCGATGTGATTACCATAAATGATGAAGAGGCAAGACAGATGACCAATGAGTATTCGTTGGTAAAGGCTGCCGCCAAGATCCAGGAGATGGGACCTAAATATGTGGTCATTAAAAAAGGGGAGCACGGTGCTTTGTTGTTCCATAAAGAGAACATTTTCTTTGCCCCCGCATTGCCTTTGGAGGAAGTTTTTGACCCCACCGGAGCCGGAGATACCTTTGCAGGTGGTTTTTCAGGATATTTGGCCCAAACAGGGAACATCTCTTTTGAAAATATGAAGAACGCCATTATTCAAGGCTCCAATCTGGCTTCGTTTTGTGTGGAACGTTTTGGCACCGAACGGATGGCCAAACTGGAGAAACATGAGGTAGATGCCCGTTTGATGCAGTTTAAGGAATTGACACAGTTCAATATTGAATTAACATAAATACCCGCCCTGAAAGTTTTTCGGGGCTTTTTATTTGGTTTATTATGAGTGATGCCATTAAGCACGAATGCGGAATATCACTGATCCGCTTGCTTAAACCTCTGGAGTACTACAAGGAAAAGTACGGTACAGCTTTTTACGGAGTAAACAAAATGTACCTAATGATGGAGAAGCAGCATAACCGAGGGCAGGATGGCGCCGGTTTTGCGAGCATAAAGCTGGACATGAAGGCCGGGGAACGCTACATGAGTCGGGTACGATCCGCGCAACAGCAGCCCATACAGGATATCTTTGAGCAGATCAATTCGCGAATCAATACCGCCTTCGCTGAACATCCTGAATACGAAAATGACGTACAGCTTCAAAAACAGCATATCCCTTACATTGGTGAGTTGCTTATGGGGCACGTACGCTATGGCACTTTTGGGAAAAACAGCATAGAAAGTGTACATCCCTTTTTGCGACAGAACAACTGGATGCACCGAAACCTTATTGTGGCCGGAAACTTTAACCTGACCAATGTTGACGAACTCTTTGGCAACTTGGTGGAATTGGGGCAACATCCCAAGGAAATGGCGGATACGGTCACCGTTATGGAAAAAATTGGTCACTTTTTGGATGATGCCGTGGCCAAGCTCTACAAACAGATCAAAAAAGAAGGGTATAGCAAACGGGAAGCTTCCCCATTGATCGCAGAGCGATTGAACGTGGCCAAAATATTGCGAAAAGCATCCAAAAACTGGGATGGCGGGTACACCATGGGCGGATTATTAGGCCATGGTGACGCCTTTGTGGTGCGTGATCCTGCGGGTATCCGTCCTGCTTACTACTATAAAGACGATGAGATTGTTGTAGTGGCCTCGGAACGTCCAGTGATCCAAACCGTTTTCAACGTATCCTATGATGATGTGCACGAGTTAGATCCCGGACATGCCATCATTGTGAAAAAAGGAGGCACGGTTGATCTCAAGGAAATCTTGGAACCCACCGAACGTAAGGCCTGCTCTTTTGAACGTATCTATTTTTCAAGAGGAAGCGACAAGGAAATTTATCAAGAACGAAAGATGTTGGGGAAACTCGTATTTCCACAAATCCTTAAATCCATTGATGATGATTTGACCAATACGGTCTTCTCCTATATTCCCAATACAGCCGAGACCTCTTTCTTTGGAATGGTAAAGGAAGCGCAGAGCTACCTCAACAAGAAAAAAGAACAACAGATCCTCGCTTTGGGGCCCAATATAACCGGAGAGGAGCTTCATGAAATTTTGGACGTGCGTCCACGTATTGAAAAAGTGGCCATCAAGGATGCCAAGCTACGGACCTTTATTACCCAAGACAGTAGCCGGGATGATCTCGTGGCCCACGTTTACGACATTTCTTATGGCTCTGTCAAGGAAAATGACAATTTGGTCATTATAGATGATAGTATTGTTAGGGGAACTACCTTAAAGCGAAGTATCCTAAAAATCTTGGACCGACTTTCTCCCAAAAAAATCATTGTGGTCTCCTCCGCACCGCAGATACGTTATCCGGATTGTTATGGTATTGACATGGCCAAATTGGAGGATTTTGTGGCCTTTAAAGCTGCCTTGGCCCTGCATCAAGACCATGGCACCATGGACAAGGTGAAAGAAATTTATGAAAAGTGCTTGACCCAGACCAAGAACAAGGACAAGGATGTGGTCAACTACGTCAAGGAATTTTATGCGCCCTTCACCAATGAGCGGGTTTCGAAAAAGATTGCCGAAATCCTCAGTCCAGAGGGTATAAAGGCAGAAGTGGACATTATTTACCAAACCGTGGAAAACTTACATGAGGCCTGCCCCAAGAATTTAGGCGATTGGTATTTTACCGGGGATTACCCCACTCCAGGAGGAAACAGGGTAGTGAACAGGGCCTTTATCAATTTCTACGAAGGGAAAAATGAACGCGCCTATTGACCTATTGGTTTGGAAGCCCTGCCTAGCTATGCATTTCATCGATGAAATGAGTAGATTAGCGGGTTTTTATACGATGGGCAAGCTGCAAACCTACTTTAGTGTTGCCATAGCATAAGTAGGTTAAGTTCATGGTAAGATTTGGGGCAAAAAAGGTGGAAATCATTCCACCTTTTTTATTTTCCATCTATCCCAAATCAGAAAAAATCAGTCTCAATTTCTTGACATTTATCAATACTGTACCCCGGTTGTACACTTTAACCAATTAAAGTGGGTTTCATCTAAAAGCTTGTTGGCTAACAGACCCCTTGGCGTACATTTGGAGGACCATAGCATAAGTAGGTTAAGTTCATGGTAAGATTTGGGGAAAGAAGGCGGAGCATGCTCCGCCTTCTTTATGTTTGACAACCAAGGATTTATCCATTTTATCGATGAACTGCATGTTTTCTTTTTTCTTGAAAAAGCAAAAATTTCTCCAAAACCCTTTGTTATTTTACACAATACCAGTATTTTAGTCTCGCCATAGCATAAGTAGGTTAAGTTTATGGTAAGATTTGGGACGAAAACGGCAGGAGCTTTCCTGCCGTTTTCTATTGGTGAAAATCCACAACCAAAAAAAGGGCTCCCATGCAGCCCTTTTAATACTTACTTTTTTATTTTACCACAATTCCATTCGCTTCTGAGTCATTTATGGACAATGGCACCTCTTCAATGATCTGGCCGTTCATATCCAACTTCCACATGGTTGCAAAGGTATCTTTCTGTCCTACTGCATATATGTGATTATCGAAAAGATAAACATCCTCTATGCCGGAATAGACCTCCGCATTACCCAAATCTATACTGGTTACCATATTATCCTTAATAATCCATATCATGGCATGTTTTTGATAACCTGGGTCGTAACTCTCTTCGAATCCACCTACGGCCATGCTATTGCCATTGCCAGCTATGGAAAGAGCCCTAGCATCACCCGCTCCATCGGTCAATTGATAAAGTTCCCCTTGTTCATCCCAAATTTTTACTACGGAATAGTTTGCATTCTCAATATCTTCAAATCCAGCTATAAATTTGTGTACCTGACCTTCAATTTCACTCACATAGATACCACGTCCAAAGGCCCCACCACCAAATTGCCCTGGTGCAATGTCTTGTGATGTATTGGAGCTTGCATTCCAGAGCACACAATTTATTAATTCAGCACTGCTTTCTTGCCCAATAACATATAGTTTCCCATTGTAACTGAATGCATCCATGGCAAAAGAATTATAGACGTCTTCTGTCAAGTAGGAGGGGTTCCCGTCATTCCATACTGTAGCACGGTTTTCCTCATGGCCTACAAAATACAGGTCCCCGTTATTGATGGCCACTTCCTCCACTTGAGAGTATGTTTCCAAAGAAAATATCAAATCCTTATTTTTCCATCCTCGTGCATAATAAATCTCAACTCCAAGTTCATAGCCTCCAACGAATACATCTGACCCTTGAACTTCAATGGATTTCCCTACTGTGGAGTAACCGCCTTCCGCTGGGTAGGAGTATAGTTTTGAACCGTTTATCCATACTGTAGCTTCATCGTTGTCCTGCCCAACAACAAAAACACTTGGCTCCACGGTAACATCACAAGTTGCGGTTAGTGACCCAATCGTAACCGTGACCTTTGCCGTGCCTGCTTGCAATGCGGAGATGTTGCCCTGACCATCCACTTGAATCACATCGGCATTGTCCGCATTCCATACTATTACAGGGTCATCAAACTCATTGAGATTGGTTATGCTCAACTGGTCGGTATCCAAAGTGCTCAGTTGCAAACTTGTTTTATTGAGCACTATGGATTCGTTAGTGCCATTGGTAACCGTAAAAGCTGTAGCGCTTGAGGCGGTTTTGTCACCAACCTTTACCGTAATGTTCCCTGTAGTGGCCCCATTGGGAACAGTTACCGTGAGTTTGGTGGCCGTCGCGGTCTGTATGACTGCCGCTTGCCCGTTGAACTTCACGGTATTGTCCGTCTTTGTGGTGCTAAAGTTTTTTCCGCTGATCTCCACCGTGGTGCCCACCGGGCCACTGGTGGGTGAAAAGCTGGTGATCTCGGGAGATTGCGGTGTCGGGGTTTCTGGGCCATCATCCTTGCCGCAGGAGAAGACCATTATGGCCAATGCAAAAGCCAATATTTTTAGGGATGCAATTTTTTTCATGATTCCTTTTTTATGGTTAAAGCATTAAAGAAAAAGGAACTCCATAAAAAAAAAGACCGCCAATTGACGGATGCCCCATTTGGATTGATGGATGCCTTTTTCAAGTCAGTTTGAAACAAAAAAAACCGCGCAAGATGCGCGGCTTTCCCATATATATTATGAATGCGGTCTTATTTTCCCGCTTCGTAATTTTCGGATACTTTGTCCCAATTGATCACATTGAAGAATGCCGAAATATAATCGGGTCTTCTGTTTTGGTAGTTCAAATAGTAGGCATGCTCCCATACATCCAACCCTAAAATGGGCTGTCCGTCACAACCTGTTCCGGGCATAATGGGGTTGTCCTGGTTAGGGGTGGAGCACACTTCCAACTTTCCTCCCTTGTGCACGCACAACCAGGCCCATCCAGATCCAAAGCGGGTTGCCGCTGCAGCAGCAAACTTTTCCTTAAACCCATCAAACGATCCAAAAGCGGCATCAATGGCTGCGGCCAAATCGCCAGTTGGGGCACCGCCTCCATTGGGGGACATTACTTCCCAGAAAAGGGAGTGGTTGTAAAATCCGCCGCCATTGTTTCGAACTGCACCATTGTTCATGTCCAAATTGGACAAAATGTCTTCAATTCCCTTTCCTTCCAAATCTGTTCCCGCGATTGCATTGTTCAAATTGTTGGTGTAGCCGTTGTGGTGCTTGGTATGGTGGATCTCCATGGTCCTAGCATCTATATGGGGTTCCAATGCATCGTATGCATACGGTAATTTTGGTAATTCAAAAGCCATAATTCTTTGTTTTTGTGTTAGTACTTAATTCACGTAAAAATAAGGGTTTTAACAAACATATTCATTTAAAACCATGTTAAGTTCAGATCGATAATCCGTATTTTGCAATAAAAGTTTTCTTGGGCGACACCAACTTTAAAATATACAGTGCTTCGGCAGGTTCGGGCAAAACCTATGCCCTGACCAAGGAATACTTGAAGCTCTTGTTGGCCAACGATTCTCCCGCAAAGTTCAGGCAGATTTTGGCCATTACCTTTACCAATAAGGCTGTGGATGAAATGAAGACCCGAATCTTGGACAACCTGTTCGCTTTTGGCCAGGAAACCATCGCGAAAAAGCAGCAATCCCTTTTCCATACATTATGCCAAGAACTGGCATTAAGCGAAATGGAATTGCAGCAACGCTCGCAAAGAGCCCTGAAACGAATCCTACACAACTATTCCTTCTTTGAGATTTCCACCATTGACAAGTTCAACCATAAGATCATAAAGACCTTTGCCCGCGATCTGCACCTGTCCCAAAATTTTGAGGTGGAGCTGGATATTGAACTACTCTTGGAAGAAGCCGTGGGTCGTTTGTTGGAACGCGCCGGCAGCGATGAAGAACTTACCGAAGTACTCATTGCTTTTTCCCTTGAAAAAATTGATGACGACAAAAGTTGGAACATTTCCTACGATCTTTTGGAAATTGGGAAACTACTCTTCCAAGAAAACCATGCCGCACATGTGGATCCATTGCGTTCCCAGTCGATTGGTGATTTCAAGGAAATTCAAAAAAAGCTTGCAGAAAGTATCACCCTTTCAGAGTCCAAAATTGTTGAAATGGCTCAAAAAGCACTTCAGGAAATGGACCGCCAGGGCTTTGATGCTTTGGATTTTCCAAGACAAACCTTGCCCAATCATTTTAAAAAAATGGTGGCAGGGGAATTCGACCCAAAAAAAATCTATACCAGCAAAACTTTGGAACCCAATTTGGTTGAGGGGAAGATTTTAAAAGCCAGCGACAAGAGGGATGTTTCGGAACTGTCCATGACCCTTCTCAATACTTTTTTGACCCTCAAACAACAGATTTATCGGAGGGCCTACCTCAAGAACATTTATGGCAACATGGTTCCCTTGACCTTGCTCAACGAGATTGCCAAGGAAATCAGAAATATTGAGCTGGACCGGGACATCATCCCCATTTCATCCCTAAATGCCATTCTCTCCAAGGAAATCAAGGACCAGCCCGTTCCTTTCATCTATGAACGGATGGGTGAAAAATACCGCCACTACTTTATTGATGAGTTTCAGGACACCTCCCAAATGCAGTGGGAGAATTTGGTGCCCCTCATTGGCAACGCCTTGGAAAGTGAGGACGAAAAACACCAGCGAGGCTCCCTTTTCTTGGTGGGCGATGTTAAACAGGCCATTTACCGTTGGCGGGGTGGACGGGCCGAACAGTTTTTGGGCCTTTTGAATGGCACAACAAAGCCCTTTGTGGTGGAGCCCAGTATCCATTCATTGGATACCAACTGGCGGAGCTGTGACGAAATAGTGCAGTTCAACAACCGCTTTTTTACCGCCGTGGCCCCAGTTCTCCAAAACGATGCATACAGGAATCTCTTTATGAAGGACAGCCATCAAAAAACCAACAACAGGCCAGGCGGTTTTGTACAGCTGTTGTTTTTGGAAAACGGCATTGAAAATAGAGAAGAGGCCTACTGCTCCAAGACCTTGGAGACGATCCAATACCTGACATCCGAAGGATATCCCTATGCGGATATCTGTATCTTGGTGCGTGACAACAAAAATGGAATGCTGTTGGCCGATTTTCTGGCCCAGAACCATGTGCCCATCATCTCTTCAGATGCCTTATTGCTCAACAACAACAACAAGGTCACTTTCCTAATGGCCCTGTTGCGGATGATGCAAAATCCCCAGGACCGGGAAGCGGCTTATATGGCATTGCTGTTTTTGGCAAAGGATGAAACGGACAAACATGAGATTATCGCAAAGCATCTGGACCACGCAATAACCTTCCTGTTGGACCACTATGGTTTTGATATGGAAGGATTACGGGGAGAATCCGTATTTACCATCCTGGAAAATGCCATTGTACAGTTTGAGCTTGCCCATGATTCCACCGCTTACCTTACCTTTTTAATGGATGAGGTCTTGTTGGTGGAGAAACGAATGGGGTCTAGTATCCATTCCTTTTTGCAGTACTGGGAGCAGAAAAAGGATTCCCTGTCCATTGCCGCTCCGGACAATGTGAACGCCGTACGGATCATGACCATCCACAAAGCCAAGGGGCTGGAGTTCCCCTTTGTGATCTTTCCCTTTGCCAATGCTAAACTGAACAAGATGGGTAAGAAGTCTTGGGTCCCAGCGACCGCCTCTGAAATGGAACTTGGGTTGAACGAATTTCTCATCAACACCAACAAGGACATGCTGGAATACAATGAGGAATCGGCACAAATTTATTCGGATGAGGAGCAAAAGTCCATCTTGGATGCCATGAACGTTCTGTACGTGGCCCTTACCCGGCCTGTGAAAGGTTTATATGTTTTCACTGAAGCTGGAAAGGAACTGGGTTCCTTGGAAAGCGTTTCTACCTATGCGGACCTTTTCCAATGGTATCTTGATGATCAGGGTCTCTCAAATAATGAAACGGGGCAGTATACGTTTGGTACCTTCCCCGAGAATGACAATGCTGCCATACCACCAAAAACCGAAGCCTCCATTGCCTATGTTACACGACCCAAGAACGATCAAGGTTTTGTGATCTCAACCACTTCGGGTCGTTTATGGGACGACGATGGGCGTTTAGAGGCCATTGAAATGGGAAATCTTATCCATTATGCATTAAGCCAGATACATACTGCCGAAGACATTCCCCAAGTGGTGGAGAAGCTTCGATTGGCGGGACACTTTCAAAAAGACTCATCTGGGGAAATTCAACAAAAATTGATGGATGTAGTAACGCTTCCCGATCTAAAGACTTACTTTTCCAACGCATTTGAAATTTTGAACGAACAGGAAATCCTGACCACAAATGGTTGGTCCCTACGACCGGATCGTATTGTTGTCTCGAATGGTAGCGCAACGGTCCTTGATTACAAGACAGGGAAGCCTTCACCGTCACACAAAGAACAGATCGTGCAATATGCAGATGCCCTTAACGCAATGGGCTACAAAATTGAACATACGATTATTGTTTATATTGATCAAAAAATAAACCCCATTTACATTTAATCATACAGTCATGTACGGAAACATAAAAGAACACTTGGCCCAAGAACTGGAAACCATAAAAGAAGCTGGGCTGTTTAAAAAGGAACGTATTATCACTTCGGCCCAAGGAGCTGTCATTAAAATTTCCACAGGGCAGGAGGTCATAAACTTTTGCGCCAACAACTATTTGGGCCTTTCCTCCCACCCCGATGTGATCCAAGCCGCAAAAGATGCCATGGACACCCATGGGTTTGGAATGTCGTCCGTACGGTTCATCTGCGGCACCCAGGACATTCATAAGGAGTTGGAACAAAAAATCGCAGATTTTTATGGTACAGAGGATACCATATTATACGCTGCTGCGTTTGATGCCAATGGAGGGGTGTTTGAACCTTTGCTCACCGCAGAGGATGCCATCATATCAGATTCCCTCAACCATGCTTCCATTATAGACGGTGTACGTCTCTGCAAGGCCAAGCGCTACCGCTATGCCAATAGTGATATGGCAGACCTGGAACAACAACTAAAACAAAGTATTGCGGACGGGGCACGATTCAAGATCATTGTCACAGACGGAGTTTTTTCCATGGATGGCCTTTTGGCGCCTTTGGACAACATATGTGATTTGGCCGATAAGTACGATGCCATGGTGATGATAGATGAATGCCATGCCGCAGGTTTCATTGGGGAAACCGGCAGGGGAACCTTGGAAGAAAAGGGCGTCATGGACCGTATCGATATCATTACTGGAACCTTGGGTAAGGCCCTTGGTGGCGCCATGGGCGGCTACACTACCGGAAAGAAAGAAATTATTGAAATGCTGCGCCAACGCTCTAGACCCTATTTGTTCTCCAACTCTTTGGCACCTGCCATAGTAGGGGCTTCCATCAAAGTTTTTGATATGTTGGACAAGGACACATCCCTCAGGGACAAGCTTCAAGACAATACGGAATATTTCAAAAAAGGAATGAAAGCAGCAGGCTTTGATATCATAGATGGAGATTCAGCCATTGTGCCCGTTATGCTCTACGATGCCAAACTTTCCCAAAAAATGGCCGATATGCTCCTAGAAGAGGGTATTTATGTAATTGGCTTTTTCTACCCAGTGGTTCCCAAAGAAAAGGCAAGGATCAGGGTACAGCTTTCCGCAGCCCATGAAAAGCATCATTTGGATAGTGCCATAAACGCATTCATCAAGGTTGGCAAGGCTTTAAAAATCGTTTAACGGTACAAAAAGTTCCATGTAATGCGTTAAAAAAAAAGAAAAATTGATTTTGTTAATAGTTCTTAACAACTTACATTTGCAGCTGATAAACACTTAAACTTAAAAATTTTGAGCATGAAACATCTTAGCAAATTATTGGTTGTTGCCCTTGTGTTTGTAGGGATTAACAACATACAAGCGCAAGACGAGAATAATCCATGGCAGATTAGCTTTGGAGTAAATGCTATCGACGCTTATCCAACCAATGACGAAAATAACCCATTCTCAAGTACTACTTTGTTCGATCAGTACTTTAACGTTTCAGACCACTGGAACATTTTGCCTTCCGTTTCCTATGTAGGAGTATCCAAGTACATCGGTGATGGTTTCTCTATTGGTGCACGTGGTTCCTTGAACAGAATCGAGAAAATCGGTGATGTATCTGTAGACGACCTTTCTCACTACGCTGTGGACGGTACCATTAAGTACAACTTCCTAAAAAACACTACGATCGATCCTTTTGCTGAAATCGGTGGTGGTTATACTTGGATTGATGAAATCGGTGCCGGTACTGTTAACGGTGGTATTGGTCTTAACATCTGGTTCTCTGAGAACATCGGTCTTACTTTGCAAACGCAATACAAGCACGCTTTCGAAGATTACTTGGTAAAGCACTTCCAACACATGGCAGGTCTTAGCATCAAATTTGGTGGTACTGACACTGACGGTGATGGTATCTATGACAAAGACGATGCTTGTCCAGAAGTAGCTGGTTTGGAAGCTTTCAACGGTTGTCCTGATTCTGACGGTGACGGTATCGAAGATTCCAAAGATGCTTGTCCTAACGAAGCTGGTTCCAAAGAAATGAACGGTTGTCCTGATTCTGACGGTGACGGTGTTGCCGATAAAGACGATGCTTGTCCTAGCACTCCTGGTCTTCCTGCTCTAGCTGGATGTCCTGATGCTGATGGTGACGGTATTGCCGATAAAGATGATGCTTGTCCTAACGAAGCTGGTCCTGCTGCCAACAAAGGATGCCCATGGCCTGATACTGACGGTGACGGTGTACTTGATAAAGACGATCAATGTCCAGACGTTGCTGGTACTGTAGCCAACAATGGTTGTCCTGAAGTAACTGAAGAAGTTCAAAAACAATTGAACGACTACGCTAGAACTATCTTGTTCGATACTGGTAAAGCTTCCATCAAAGCAGAGTCTACTTCTGTAATGGTTGACATCATCCAAATCTTGAACGAGTATCCTAACGCTAAGTTTACTGTTGAAGGTCACACTGACAGCGTAGGTAGCGAGAAATTGAACCAAGAGCTTTCTGAGAAAAGAGCTAACTCTGTTCGTGACTTCTTGATCGACAAAGGAATCTCTTCTTCTAGATTGACTGCCATCGGTTACGGTGAGTCTAAGCCTATCGCCACTAACAATACAAGAGCTGGTAGAGCACAAAACAGACGAGTTGAGATCAACTTGGTAAAATAATGAAATAGAAACTCAGTTTTCTTTTCGAAAAGGCTCTCGATAATTCGGGAGCCTTTTTTATTTTTAGTCCATGTATCAAAGTTTTCTGGAACACGTATTGGACCGTTTGCAAGAGAAGGAAATCAATCCTTCCCAATGTACCTTTGTACTCCCAAGTAAACGATCGGGGACTTTTTTAAAAAAGTTCATTTCCAAAAGGCTGCAGCAAAACACCTTCGCCCCGAAGATTTTTTCCATTCAGGATTTTATCGCGGGCATTTCCGGAATGGACAAGGCTCCAAACCTGGAACTACTCCTGACGCTCTTCCAAGTTTATCAAAAGTCCAATTTGGAAGAACACGATGACTTTCCCACCTTTATGAAATGGGGACAGGTCCTATTACAGGATTTTGATGAAATAGATGGGTACCTAATTCCACCCAAGGATATCCTCAACTATCTGTCCGCTATCAAGGAACTCAACCACTGGTCCCTACAAAAAGAGAAAACCGAGCTCGTTAAAAACTATCTACAACTGTGGAATAATTTGGAGTCTCTTTACAATGGCTTTACCAAAACCTTGTTGGCACAGAAACGAGGCTACCAAGGACTCATGTCCAGAATTGCCGTTGACCATCTGGAGGCCTATGGGAACCAAACCAAGGACCATCCAATCGTTTTTGTGGGCTTCAATGCTTTGAACAATGCAGAATCTACCATTGTCCAATATTTTTTGGAACAAGGAAACGGACTCATTTTTTGGGATATTGACACCCATTTCTTGAACGACCCCATCCATGACGCCGGGCTGTTCATCAGAAAATACCAACGGGAGTGGCCCTATTACAGAAATAAAGGCACCATAGAGCCCCAAGACCATTTTCTTGCTACCAAAAGAATAGAAATAACCGGGGTTCCAAAAAGTATCTCACAGACCAAATATGTGGGACAGTTGTTGCAGAATTTAAACGATAGCAAGGAAATCGATCTCGCAAAGACCGCCGTGGTACTGGCCGATGAAACCCTGCTCACACCCATGCTCAAGGCCGTGCCTGCCGCCATTGAAAGCACCAACATTACCATGGGCCTACCGTTGGACAAAACCGTGCTCCACTCCTTTTACCTGAGTTTTTTGGACCTAAGTAGCACCGCTTCGGAACGGGGATGGCTCTATAAAAATGTTTTGGAGTTCCTCTCCAATCCCTACACCTCGGTATTGTCCCAAGACCAACCATTGGATTTTGCCAAGGTAATCTCCAACGACATCAAACAGAACAATTGGCTGTACTTGGATTCAACCACCTTATCCAACTACGCCGATGCATCTGAAATCCTAAAGATTATTTTCCCCGGAACAAGCATTTCCCCATCCCAGTGGGTAGATTGCTGTATTTTGCTCACCCTCCGCTTAAAAGCGCTGTTCCAAAAAGAGGAAAATGCATTGGAACTGGAGCAGCTATACCGCTTTTACACCCTCTTCAACCAATTAAAGCAGCACTTGGACAAATTGGGACATATTAAGGAACTTCGGTCCATCAAAAGTCTGTTCAGACAGTTGGCCAACATGGAAAACCTGGATTTTGTGGGCGAACCACTGACAGGCCTTCAGATCATGGGAATGCTGGAAAGCCGAAACCTGGATTATGAAACGGTCATCATCACCTCGGTCAATGAGGGAATCCTACCTTCCGGGAAATCCAACAACTCCTTTGTTCCCTTCGATGTAAAACGGGACTACGGCCTGCCCACCTACAAGGAAAAAGACGCCATTTACACCTACCACTTCTACCGACTCATCCAACGCGCCAAAAACGTGTTCATTATCTATAACACCGAACCCGACGTCTTGGAAGGCGGTGAAAAAAGTAGACTGGTCTCGCAATTGCTCACCGACAAGGACGTGGCCCCTTTCGTGACCCATACCATAAGCACGCCACAGACCCAGATCACGGCAGAAACCCTCTTGCAGATCACCAAGGGCGAACAACTGCACAGAGACATCGTGGCTTTTGCCGAAAACGGTTTTTCTCCCACCTCCCTGACCAATTACATTAGAAACCCCATCGACTTTTACACCCGTAATATTTTAAAGATCAACGATGTGGAGGAAGTGGAGGAGAACATTGCCGCCAACACCTTCGGGACCATTGTGCACGACAGTCTGGAGGACCTGTACCAACCTTTATTGGGGCAAGTGCTCACCAAGGAAAACGTATCCGCCGTAAAACCGCAGATTGCCCAAACGGTGCAGAAACATTTCAATAAAAACCTGTCGGGGGTCGATGTTTCCAAAGGAAAATATCTTCTGGTCTACAACGTCATTGTAAAATATCTGGAAAACTTCATCGGTTTGGAACTGCAACAGCTCCAGCGGCATGAGGTAAAACTCCTAGCCCTTGAAGAACGGTACGAGTGCCAACTGGACATTCCCGGTCTGGACTTCCCCATAAAATTGAAGGGGACCTTGGACCGCGTGGACCAAATAGACGGCATTACCCGTGTGGTGGATTACAAGACCGGAAAGGTGGAACCCAAAAACGTAAAGATCACGGATTGGGAGGAACTCATCACCAATTACGACAAGAGCAAGGCGTTCCAATTGCTGTGCTACGCCCTGCTGTACACCAAAAAGCATGGGGAACAGCCCTTGCATGCAGGCATCTATTCCTTTAAAAACCTAGGACAGGGATTTTTTCCCTTTTCCGAGGACAAAAACCCCTTGATCGATACCAAGGTGTTGGAAATATTTACCAGCTATCTGGAACAGCTCATCAAGGAAATCTGCTCCACACAGACCCCGCTGACCGAAAAGCCCGTCTAATTACTTCAGATCGGGGCGGGTGGGCCGCACCTCTATCTTGCTGGGCAATGTTCTGGGGTGCATGGTGAGTAGATCTACCACCAATTTTCCAATATCTTCCGGTTGGATCTTCCAAGCGTCCTTTTCCGAGGGTTCATGGTCGTTGAAATGACTAGCCACCGATCCCGGCATGATCGTGGTCACCTTGATGTTGTATTGCCTCAAATCCAGCATGGCGGCCTGCGTAAAGCCCACAACGCCAAACTTGGTGGCATTGTAGCCCGCCGCGGTGGCAAAAAAGTTGGTCCCGGCCAAACTGGCCAAGGTCATGTAATATCCTTCGGACTCTTTCAAGGCCTCCACGGAAGCTTTTAAGGTGTGGAACACCCCACTTAGATTGGTGTCGATCATACGGTGCCAATCCTTGTCCGAAAGTTGGTCTATTGGGGCAAAGATTCCCACCCCGGCATTGGCCATGACCACATCCAATCGTCCCCAAGCGGCCAGAATTTGATCCACGGCCTGTTTCTCGTCCTCCAACTTGGAGACATCGGAGGCCAGACCCAGCACACGTCCGCCGTCGCCAAGGTTCTTTACGGCCCAATCCACCCCTTCTTGGCTTCTTCCGCTAATGGCCACCTTCATGCCCTGTTCCAATAAACACTCGGCAATCCCGTATCCAATTCCTTTGGTGCCTCCCGTGATGTAGGCCACTTTTCCTTCTAAGTCCATATTGATTTTTTTATACCCTAAAGTTCACAAAGGAAATGGGCAAAAACAAAAAATCCATGCTAAAAGGATGGTAAAATTTGAGATGAATCTCACATCCAGCCAAAGCCATAAATCATGTGGCTGGGCACCACCACGCTTCGTAGTCAAATAATTTCTTACTTTGCGTAGGTGAACAAATCTTTAGACCATCTACCTAAAACCAAGCAAGATGAGCTGGGCCGGCTCACCACCCTGCTCTCCGCCTTTAAAGAGGTGGAAATGGTGCTGCTCTTTGGCAGCTACGCCCGCGGCAACTGGGTAGAGGACACCTATGTGGAAAAGGGCATCACCTACGAATACCGCAGCGATTATGACCTGCTGGTGGTCTTGACCCACGAAGATCTGCAACAAAAATTCCGGATAGAGGACAAGGTAAAGGCCGAGCTTACCGCCACCGGAAAGGTGCGCACCCCCGTGAACCTCATCTTCCACGGTATTAAACACCTGAACCAAGCCCTGCGACTGGGCAATTACTTTTTTAAGGACATTAAAAAAGAGGGCATTGTGCTATACGACTCGGAAAAGTGCAAACTGGCCACGCCCAAACTGCTCACCCCCCAAGAAAGCCAACAAAAGGCACAGGACTATTACGACCAATGGTTTGATAGTGCCAATGATTTCTTTGTTACTTATAAGTTTGACTTTGATAGAGAAAAATTTCATAAAGCTGCCTTTGAGCTCCACCAAGCCACGGAGCGTTACTACACCACCATATTGTTGGTGTTCACGGACTACCGCCCCAAGGACCACAATCTGGAGACCTTGGGCATTAAAGTGGAAATGTGCGACAAGCGTTTTGCGGTCTTCCCCACCCAGACCGAAGAGGAAAAACGCCTCTTTGAACTCTTGAAGCGCGCCTATATAGATGCCCGCTATAAAATGGAGGAGTACCACATCACCAAAGGTGATCTGGAGTATCTGTCGGCCCGCGTGGCTGAGCTACAACAATTGACCGAGGACATTTGCCTTGAAAAAATTAAGGGGATTGGGGAGAAATGAAAAATGTCATGAGAAAACTGCTGATTATAAACATCCTGTCCCTATTGCTTTTTTCTTGTGATTTGACATCTTCTGGAGAGTACTTTAATCGTGCGCGGGATTTTGAAATAGAAGGAAAATACGAAAAAGCCAACGCGTTATTGGATAAAGCTATTGCTAAAAACCCAAAATTTAGACCTGCTTTATTGAACAGGGCTGTTAATAAATCCATTTTAGAAGATTATGAGGGTGCAATAGAAGATTATAAAGCACTACTGGAGTTTGATCCAGACAATGCCCTTGCTCTTTTAAATTTGGGAAATAATTATAAACGAATAAAAAACTATGAAGATGCCATTTCGTCCTACAACAAAGCTTTAAGCACCGAATGGGTTATAAAGTCCGTACCAGTTGGAGAGCTGATCAACGATATTGAAACAAGTTTAAAACTTGAGCTTGATCAGCACCCTTCATTTGATAAAGATTCTGAATATGAAGTAAATGAGTTAGATGTAATTTATGAAAGAGGTATTGCTTACGTGTTAAACGAACAGTTTAGCCACGGAATCAATGACATGGAAAAACTTTTAGAGCATGAATATTATATTGCGGATTGCCATTACTGGATTGGCAATGCCCATGTTGGATTAAAGGATTCAACAAATGCATGTCAAAGTTTCATCAAATCTGCCAAATTGGGGTTAAAAATTGCTAGAGAAAAAATCAAGGAGCATTGTCTAAAAAATAAGAATTGAAAATAATCTTTAGCCGTCGCAAGATTCCATCTTGTGGCAAACAACTCCTTAAAAAAGTATCCCGGCCACAAGCTTTGCCTAAGTTTTAGGAAAAAGTTAAGCATCACCCTTTGCGATTAATGTTATTTTTAGCGAGCCCTTCCTTTGGAAGAGGTTATAAATCAATAGATTACAATTCGCATAAATCATCATCAAAAAACAAACCTCATGAAACGATCGCTTATTCTTGCCTTCTCCATTTTTTCATTGTGCACTATTTCCGTTATGGGTCAAACGCAAAAAGATACCTTGGAGATCACCCAAGTGGCGTTGGACTATATTGAGTCCCAACATAACGTAAACCCAGCCCAATTTGAACGGGCCGCCCACCCTAGAATGGTAAAAAGAACGTTCTGGACCAACAAGACAACCGGCAAGGAATACCTAAGGGAAACCTTTACCGATGCCATGATCCTACTGGCCGAAACCTACAACAAGGACGGGGACCGGTTTCCGGAGAATCCCAAAAAGGAGGTGGTTATTTTGGATATCTTTGATAAGACCGCTTCGGTAAAACTCATTGCCGATGATTGGATAGATTACATGCACATTGTAAAACTGAACGGAAAATGGCAGTTGGTGAATGTACTGTGGCAGTTCAACGATTCCAACAGCCATTAAAAGCAGACTTAAATAAAAAGCACCCCGATTGAGGTGCTTTTGTTTTCGTGGAGAATACCGGATTCGAACCGGTGACCTCTTGCCTGCCAGGCAAGCGCTCTAGCCAACTGAGCTAATCCCCCAAAGAGAGCGCAAAGGAAATACTTTTTTCCGAAACTATCAAAAATAGTGCGCCTGCTTAGTCTTTTTTAACGCTGAGCACCAATACGGGGATGGGTACAAAGAACTCGGACTTTCTAATGGTGTTCTTTTCCCACAGTTTTTTAAAGAACCCGCGTTTTCTTCGGAACACACACAGCATATCCGGATGTTCGTTCCTAAAATGCTCCGTTACCCCCAGATAGGTAGTGGCGTTTTCGGTAATGGTCAACTGCTTGCTCAGGTCCATAAGGGCGGTGTTCACCTTGAGGTCGTCCTCGGAATACCCGGGACGTTTTACCAACAACAGGCTCACCTCTGCCCTGAATTTGTTCTTTATGGTCACCAACGGGCTCAAAATGCTGCTCCGCTTCAAGATCCCCGATCCAAAGGCCGTCAAAACCTTTTTGATGGGCTTGAACTCCGTGCCCTTGGGCACGATCAAGGTGGGGATATCGGTCTGTTTAATGATCCTCCCCGATGTGTTCCCCAGGTAAAGCTCCTCCATAATGTCGTTGCTCCGTGGTGCTATAATGATCAGGTCTATGCCCAACTCCTTGTTTATGCTGTTCAGGCCATCCACAATATCACCATTGTAGGTGGCCATCTTGATTTCCACACCTTTGGTGTCCACTTGGTCGATCACCTCCTTTAAATGTTCCTTGCCACTTTTTGAAACCTTCTCTTCCACATTGGCCAAGCTCCCGATCCCAGTGGCCACGTGAAACACATCCATGACAAAGATCTTGGCACCAAAGTTCGATGCAAAGTCTACGGCATACTGCAAGGTTTGTGAAGAATCCGGTGATGTTCCAATGGGTACAAGAATGTTGTTCATTTATTTGGCTGTTATGATTTAACCCTAAATTTACAATTAAATTGAAATGAATCCATGATACGGCACGCAAAGATATCTGAAATTGACCATATCCTGACCATTACCAAGGCCTGTGCCCTAAAAATGCAGTCCAACGGTATTTTTCAATGGAACGAGCACTATCCCAACAAGGCCGCATTTGTCAATGACCTTGACCGAGACGAACTCTACGTGAAGGAGCTCGAAGGCTCCGTTGTGGGGGCCATTGTGGTTTCCACCTTCATGGATGAGGAGTATGTGCCCATTGAATGGCTCACCTCCAATGGAAACAGTACCTACATCCACCGACTTTGTGTGGACCCGGCCTGTCAGGGCAAGGGTTTTGCCCAAGAACTCATGGATTTTGCGGAGGAACATACCAAAGCACAGGGGTTTGCATCGGTGCGGTTGGATACGTTCTCGCAAAACAAACGGAACCAGCATTTTTATGAGCAACGGGGATACCAAAAGCTGGGCGATATCTTCTTTCCCAAACAAAGTGGGCATCCTTTTCATTGTTATGAATTAGTGCTGTAACTTGCAGCGTCTTGAGCACGCAGATCAATTTTAAAAGCATCAACCAACTGGCGGTTCCCGCCACCATTTCGGGCATTGCGGAACCCATTCTTTCCATAACGGACACGGCCATTGTGGGCAATATTCCCGTGGACGGGTTGGAGTCGCTGGCTGCGGCCGGGATTGTGGGGTCATTTTTGTCCATGCTCATCTGGGTGCTGGGCCAAACCCGAAGCTCCATTTCCGCGATCATCTCCCAATATCTGGGCGCCGGTAAATTGGAAGAAGTGAAACATCTGCCCGCACAGGCCATCTTTTTCAATATTTTATTGAGTATCGTGGTGCTGTTGTCCACCGTCTTTATCATTGAGGATATTTTTAGCCTTTTCAATGCCACCGGAAAAATTTTGCAGTATTGTATTTCTTACTATTCCATTAGGGTCTGGGGCTTTCCGCTTACGCTGTTCACCTTTGCCATTTTTGGCATTTTTAGGGGGTTGCAGAACACTTTTTACCCCATGGTGATTGCCTTGATCGGTGCCGTACTCAACATTGGTCTCGATTTTTTGTTGGTCTATGGAGTGGACGGCTACATCCCCGCCCTCTATCTGGATGGGGCCGCTTGGGCCAGTTTGATATCACAGGCCATCATGGCCCTGATCGCGTTTGTCCTCTTGTTGAAAAAGACCCATATCAGTCTAAGGTTGGTGCTCCCATTGAACAAGGAACTCACCCGATTGGTCTTCATGAGCCTCAACCTTTTTGTGCGGGCCTTGGCCCTGAACGCAGCATTGATCATCGCGGTTAGGGAAGCCACTGCCCTTGGCGATAGGTATATTGGGGCACACACCATTGCCATAAACCTGTGGCTCTTCGCCGCCTTTTTTATTGATGGATATGGCGCTGCCGGAAACAGCATGGGTGGAAAATTGCTGGGCGCCAAAAACTATGATGGTTTATGGGAACTTGCCAAGAAAATCATTTTCTATGGGCTCACGGTAAGCGTGGTCCTTATGCTGATAGGTTTTCTGTTCTACAGGCCCATTGGGCACCTTTTTTCCAACGAGACCGTGGTCCTGGAAACCTTTTATGGTATTTTTTACATCGTTATTCTAGGCTTGCCCATGAATACCTTGGCCTTTGTTTTTGATGGGCTTTTTAAAGGTCTGGGTGAAATGAAATATTTGCGGAATGTGCTGCTCTCGGCCACCTTTTTGGGCTTTATCCCGGCGCTATATCTTGGAAAATACCTCGGATGGGGATTCCATGCCATTTGGATCGCCTTTGTGGTATGGATGATGATCAGAGGATTTGCCTTGGTTTGGAAATTCAGGCAAAAGTTCAGGCCCTTGGTGCAAAACGTTTAATTTAGTGATTGAAAAAGTTCAAGTTCAAGTTCAAACACAAATAACTGATAACTGATAACTGATAACTGATAATTGATAATTGATAATTGATAATTGATAATTGAAGATAATGCCTACAGACAGACCCAACGGAAGTTTATATACCAAGATTGACAACGGTGTTGCAACGGTCGAATTTGGCCATCATGCCAGCAACTCCTTTGTTTCTGAACTTTTGGAGCGATTGTCCAAGGAGTTTGGCAAGCTTTCCGGGAATGATTCGGTTTCGTTGATTGTCCTTAAATCGGAAGGGGAGCGTGCTTTCTGTGCCGGTGCTTCCTTTGACGAACTGGTGGCCATTTCCAATTTGGAAGAAGGGAAGGCTTTTTTCAGTGGCTTTGCCAACGTGATCAATGCCATGCGCAAATGCCCCAAGCCCATCATCGGGAGGGTACAAGGAAAAACGGTTGGCGGAGGCGTAGGCTTGGCCGCCGCGTGTGACTATGTGTATGCCACGGTGGATGCTGCCATTAAATTGTCCGAGATTTCCATCGGTATCGGGCCCTTTGTGATTGCCCCGGCCGTGGAACGAAAAATGGGAAAGGCGGCCTTGGCCGAACTCAGTTTTAACCCTACCGAATGGAAAAATGCCTATTGGGCCAAGGAAAAAGGACTCTTTGCCAAGGTGTTCGACTCCATTTCGGAAATGGATAAAGAGTTGGATTTCCATATCCAGAAATTGGCGACCTATAATCCCAGTGCTTTGGCCGAAATGAAACGCATCCTTTGGGAAGGAACCGAACATTGGGGCGACTTATTGGCGGAACGCGCCGAAATTTCAGGAAAATTGGCCCTTTCCCCCGATACCAAAACAGCTTTGGAAAAATTCAAAAAATAAATATATCATGAGAAGTGTATTCCCCATATTGGTTCTGTTCGTCGTAGTGGTCTACGTGGTCAACAGATTCCGAAACAATAGGAAGTTCAAAAGATAGATGAAGAACATCAGTCTACCCAAAAGCAAGAAGGTCTATTTTGCCAGCGACAACCATCTTGGGGCACCTACCCGAAAGGACAGCCTGCCCCGGGAAAAAAAGTTCGTGGCTTGGCTGGATTCCATCAAGCATGACGCCCATACCATTTTTTTGATGGGTGATCTTTTTGATTTTTGGTTTGAGTACCGAACAGTTGTGCCCAAAGGGTTTACCCGAACGCTTGGGAAGCTCGCCGAACTCTCGGACATGGGCATTCAGATTACCTATTTTGTGGGCAACCATGATTTATGGATGAACGGTTATTTTGAAGAAGAACTCAACATTCCCGTCTATCACAAACCCCAACAATACCTCATCAACGACACTTCGTTCTTTATTGGCCATGGTGATGGCCTGGGCCCTCATGACAAGGGCTTCAAACGGATGAAGAAAGTGTTTACAAATCCCGTTGCCAAATGGTTCTTCAAATGGCTGCACCCTGATCTGGGTGTTCGTTTGGGGCAGCACCTTTCCGTGAACAACAAGGTGATTTCAGGTGATGCCGATGCCACTTTTTTGGGTGAGGACAAGGAGTGGCTCATTCTCTATGCCAAACGGAAATTGGAACAGCAACACTATGACCATTTCATTTTTGGACATAGGCACCTTCCCATGGAAATCAAACTCAACGAAAAATCGACCTATACCAATCTAGGGGATTGGATTTCGTATTTTACCTATGCCGTTTTTGATGGTGAAAGACTAACTCTGGAAAAGCTGGAAGGCTAGTCCTTTTCGTGTTCGTCTATGTCTTTTTGAAGGTCCAGTCTCCTAAATGTAGGGGAAACCAAGGCAGTGGTTCCTGCTGTCAATAAGGTCATACAACCTCCAAAGACCACAGCGGTCACGGTACCTAAAAGTTTGGCGGCCAAACCGCTTTCAAAAGCGCCCAGTTCATTGGACGATCCTACAAAAATGGAATTCACCGAAGCCACCCTGCCTCGCATATTGTCCGGAGTCTTCAATTGTAGGATGGTCTGGCGTATAATCATGGAAACCCCGTCCACTGCACCACTCAAAAACAGCGCCACCACGGACAGCCAAAAGAATTCCGAGACTCCAAACACGATGATACAGACCCCAAAAGCAAAAACGGCCCACAAGAGTTTCTTCCCTGCCTGTCTATGCAATGGAAAACGTGTGGACCCCAACATGGTCAAGGATGCACCTACTGCCGGAGCGGCCCGCAAAATACCAAAGCCCTCGGAACCCACATGCAAGATATCCTGGGCATAGATGGGCAATAGGGCAACAGCCCCACCAAACAATACTGCAATCATATCCAAGGTCAAGGCCCCAAAAATGGCCTTATTCCCAAAGACAAATTTGAGTCCGTCCTTTAAGCTCTGCATCACGGGTTCCCCAATTTTTGGGTTGAGGATGGGTTTCTTGGGAATTTGAAACAAGAACAGAAGTGCTATCAGGGAAAACATAAAAATCACACACATGGACCAATGTACCCCAATCCAACTGATGGAAAATCCCGCCAAAGCAGGCCCCAAAACAGAGGCCAACTGCCAAGTGGAACTACTCCAGGTAGCGGCATTGGGATAGATTTTCTTGGGAACTATCAGGGCAATCAATGAAAAAATGGTAGGTCCCAAAAACGATCGTACCAATCCGCCCATGAACACCAACGCGTAAATCGAGTACAGAATCTGCTTGGACGACCAAGAATCCTCAAGGCCGGGCCAACTCAATAGAAACAGGCCCAAACTGATTACGGAAAATCCCATGATACAGGTCACCAAAAGGTTTCGTTTTTCCCGCTGATCTACCACATGCCCCGCAAACAGAGCCATCCCAACGGCGGGTATCACTTCCATCAACCCAATGATTCCCAAGGAAAGTGGGTCTTTGGTCAAGGAATACACTTGCCATTCAATAACGATGAACTGCATGGACCAAGCAAAGACCATGGCAAATCTGACCAGTAAAAATATGTTGAACTCCTTATAACGAAGCGCAGCGTAGGGATCCATAAATGTCTAGCGAATGTCTCTTAATTTCAATTGAAGGCTTACTGTTCCGTTCCATTCATTTTCATCCAACGAAAATACAGCATCAAAAGGTTTTTTATCCTTGATTTGGTTCAATTTATTTCCAAGGTTGAAGCCTATGGCTCCAATGGGAGGTGAGTCGTTTTGGGTCAAAGAAGCTTTCAAATGTTTTTCGCCTTCACCCACGCCTCTGGCATACCCGGTATCCTGTATACCTTCGGCCATAAAAATGGGGGTCATGTTCCCTGGGCCAAAAGGGGCAAATTGTTTAAGGATGCGCATCAGTTTTGGGGAGATATCACCGAGTTGCATCATAGCATCAATGCTCAGTTCCGGGTTGAGCATGGCAGGATCTATGCTCTCCGCCACCACTTTTTCGAAACGCTCTTTAAAGGTTGGGTACTGTTCTTCCAAAAGGGTCAGGCCTGCAGCGTATTTATGCCCGCCAAACTGCTCCAAACAGTCTGCACAGCCTTCCAAAGCATTATAAATATCGAACCCTTTCACGGATCGGGCCGACGCTGCCAATTTCTCCCCACTTTTGGTGAAGACCAAGGTCGGGCGGTAATAGGTTTCGGTAAGTCTGGAAGCCACAATGCCTATGACACCCTTATGCCAATTTTCATTATATACCACCGAGGTGAATCGATTCTCTTCCGCGTTTTCTTGAATCTGCAGCAAAGCTTCCTCAGTAATCTCTTGGTCCAAACTCCTTCGCTCAGTATTAAAGGATTCTATCTCTCCGGCAAATTTTTGGGCTGTATTGAAATCCGTCTCGGTCAATAGTTCCACGGCGTGCTGCCCATGTTTCATCCTTCCAGCAGCATTGATCCGTGGTGCAATGATGAACACCACATCCGTAATGGTCAAGGTGGTTTTGCGGACCTGGTCAATGATGGCCTTGATGCCCATTCGTGGGTTGGAGTTAATTACTTGAAGCCCGAAATGGGCCAATACCCTATTCTCCCCCGTAATCTGGACAATGTCCGCTGCTATGGCCGTTGCTGCCAAATCCAGATACGGCAAAAGATCTTCCACTGTTTTCCCTTGCCGGGAACCCAAAGCCTGAATCAACTTAAAGCCCACTCCGCATCCACAGAGCTCTTTGTAAGGATAGTTGCAATCGTCCTGTTTTGGATCTAGAATGGCTATGGCATCGGGGAGTGAATTTCCGGGTCTGTGGTGATCACAGATGATAAAATCGATGCCCTTTTCCTTGGCATACTGCACCTGTTCAATGGCTTTTACCCCGCAATCCAAGGCAATTATGAGTGAAATGTCATTGTCCTCAGCAAAATCGATTCCCTGCAAGGACACGCCATACCCCTCCAAATACCGATCAGGGATATAGGTGGCCACATTGGGGTAACTTTCCAATAGGAAGGAGCTCATCAGGGCCACGGCGGTTGTTCCGTCCACATCATAATCGCCATACACCAAAATATTCTCTTGGTTGGCCATGGCCAACTCAATACGGGCCACCGCCTTATCCATATCTTTCATCAAAAAGGGGTCGTGCAAATGGGACAATTTCGGACGGAAGAAATGCTTGGCCTCATCGTAATTGGTAATTCCCCTTTGAATCAGTAAATGGGAAACTAGAAGGTCAACATTCAGCTCATGGGAGAGCTGTTGAACGGCTTCTTCGGTAGGTTTTGGTTTTATGGTCCAACGCATGATAATTAAAGTTCAAGATTCAGAATCAAGCTCAAGATAAATTTGGGGTTATTTTTTCTTTTTAATGATTGTAGCGGTAACCTTAATCAATTGTTCAACTTCATCCAATAAGCTTATGCGCATTTCCATATTGCCATAGCCTATTTTGTTCAAAATCTTGAGATTTACTCTTGATTCTTTCAGTTCCCTTAATGATATGGTGGCCCTGTACACATAATCTCTATCGGTATTTGTCCCTTGGGCCTCGCCAAAATTCAATGCTGCACCACCAGCAGAGCGAAGCAACTGATTACCATAATATTGACCGGTGAAATCGTTGGATAAATCTTGGCAAAAGGAAGCAATATTAGCTGCCAAATCAACAAACCTTTCCTCTAGATCAAACTTTTTTTGGGTCATAAATCATTTTTATTTGATTTTGAGGTTGACCTGATAAATATAAGTGATTTACCTGAATCTGAGTTTTGTACTTGGACTTTACAGTTGTACTGCTCTTTTCTTGAGTTTACGCTTGAACTTGAGTTTTGTACTTGACTGCTACTTTTTATGGAAAACCGTCTTGATCTCCAATTGGGCAAACCGTCTGAACATTTCCATGACCCCGCAGTACTTTTCCACGGAAAGGTCCACCGCTCTTTGGAGTTTGTCCTCTTTTAGGTTGGAACCGTAAAAGTGGTATTCAATGACTACGGAATCATAATATTTGGGATGCTCATCCGTAAGGTTGGCGATGGTCTCAATGGTAAAATCGTCCACCTCGAGTTTCATTTTTTTGATCAACGAGGCCACATCCAATCCTGAGCAACCGGCCAATCCAGACAACATAAGTGCCTTGGGACGCAATCCTGAGCCTTCCCCACCATCGTCCGGCCCTGCATCTATTCTTAAATTGTGCCCTGAAGGGTTGTTGCTCTCAAAGGCCATTCCGCCCAACCATTTGGTAGTGATGTGATTTGTCATGGAGTCAAAAAATTTTGTTTCTTGTAGAATTCAAAAATACAATTTAAAATCGCATCCATGGCCTTAGTGAACCCTCTTGATCCCAATCATGATCTTGAAACCAAACAGCTTGCTGAATTCTTTAACGAGACGCTGGGGTTTTGTCCCAATTCGGTATTGACCATGCAGCATCGGCCTGCCATTTCCAAGGCGTTTATCAACCTCAACAAAGCAGTGATGGCGAATGAGGGAAGGGTAACCTCGGCACTGAAACGTATGATTGCCTGGGTGAGCAGCAATGCCACCGGGTGTAGATATTGCCAGGCCCACGCCATACGGGCGGCGGAACGTTACGGGGCCGAACAGGAACAGTTGGACCATATCTGGGAGTACCGCACCCACCCTGCCTTTTCTGAAGCGGAACGGGCCGCTTTGGATTTTTCGTTGGCCGCTTCGCAGGTACCCAACGCTGTTAATGCCGAAATCAAGGGACGCTTGTACCAACATTGGAACGAAGGGGAAATTGTGGAGATGTTGGGGGTGATTTCCTTATTTGGTTACCTCAACCGATGGAACGATTCCATGGGCACTTCCATTGAGGATGGAGCTGTGGAAAGTGCCGACCAATATTTGGGCAAACATGGTTGGGAAAAGGGCAAACATGATGGGTCTAGGTATTAAAGGATAGACTTTAGAAGTTAGACCGCTTCGCTTTAAGATTGTATTATTTAACCCGTTTTTATGGTTCATTGCGGATTTCCATAGATTTCTTGACCTGCATCAATATTTATGTTTCCATGATGTTCAACCTTTGTAGAAATCAAAAAACGAACTATTATGGCCCAATTGCTCCTTACCCCTGAAAACCACATCCAGCGATTAAACGCCATTCTCAATAAGGTTGACCAACTTCAAAATCTGGGGTTGCCTTCGTTGACAACTCCTCCGAATAGTAAATCATGGAACATTTTGGAAGTCTTGGTGCATCTCAATATAGCGTATGGCCATTATCAACAAAAATTCAATCAACACATTCCCAAATTACCAGACACTCAATCTGAAAGTGAAGGTTTTAGAATTAGAAGATGGCAAAAATTGGTGGTTGATAGCCAAAGGCCAAAAGAAGGTGTTCGCAAATGGAAAATGAAGACCTTAAAAAAGTTTGAACCTCTTTTGGACCACAACCAATTAAATCCAGAAAAAACGGAAGAAATCTTCAAAACTTTTATGGAGTTACACAACCATCTCAAAGAAGCCGTCTTGATCTGCAGGAAAAAAGAGGTGTCCCAGCTAAAAATTCCTTCAGCCATTGGCTCTGTAGTCCGTTTTTATCTTCCGGAAGCCTTTGAGTTTCTAATTTGTCACCTAGAACGGCATATGGTACAGATTGATGAGATCCTTCAACAACAAGAATCCTTGGTTTCTACCTAACCACCTTCGCTCTAGCTGCAACATAATCCCTATTTTTAGGGCAATCAAGTCATTCCTGTTATGGACGATGAAGCATCCCGTATCCTAAAAGGATTCTTTCCAAATATCGATCTTACCAAAGAAGAGGGGCTGTATTTTAAGTCGCTATGGTCCATTAAAACATTTGATCAATATGATCTGATCACCGAAGCGGGCAACATTGAGCGCTGTTTTTATATTGTGCTTGATGGTGTTCAGGCCATTTACCTTTTAAATGAGAAAGGAGAAAAAGTAGTGCTGGGGTTTTCCTATTCGGGGAGTCCGTCCGGTGCGTTTGATTCCTTTATCCAGCAAACTCCCTCAAAAACATTTTTGGAAGCCTTGAAACCTTCAAGGTTATTGGCCATATCAAAGAGCGACTATGATTCCATGTTCAAAAAACACCCTCGTTTTTATACTTGGGGGCATCATTTTTTTCAGGATATCTTGTTTGGTCGCCTCTCCCGTGAGGTGGAACTATTGACCCTCACTGCCGAACAGCGGTATGTTGCCTTTATGCAGCGCTGCCCAGATGAGTTAAAAGTAATCCCCCAGAAATATTTGGCCTCCTACCTCAACATGAAACCTGAAACTTTCAGCCGATTACGGGCCTCTGTTTCTTATTGATTTTTTAGGATGCTGGAAACTGCTTTTTGAAGTTGAGGGATTACTTCCTCTTCAAACCAAGGATTTTTACTCAACCAAAAACGGTTTCTGGGCGATGGATGTGGCAACACAAAAAAATCCGGCCCATAGTCTTGATGGTTTTTTACAGTTTCGGTCAAAGTTTTCTTTCTGGTATCCCCCAAGTAATGGTTTTGCGCATATTGCCCAATAAGGATGGTCAGTTTTAGCTGCGGCATTTGATTTAACAATGGTTGATGCCACAGCGGGGCACATTCCACTCTCGGGGGTAAATCGCCCGATTTCCCTTTTCCGGGATAGCAGAAACCCATGGGGATTAGAGCGAACAATTTTTCATCATAGAACTGCTCATCTGTCACATTCAACCATTTTCGGAGCTGCTTACCGCTTGGGTCGTCCCAAGGTACTCCCGTTTGGTGTACTTTGGTTCCCGGCGCCTGCCCAATGAGCACGATCCTGGATTCTGGATGGGCAGAAACTATGGGTCGGGGACCCAAAGGCAAATGCGCTTTGCAAACGGAACAATTCCGAATTTCAGAAAGAAGTTGGTCCATACTTCCTGCTTTTGTCGATAAATACTGTTCTTACTAACACTTTTTCCTATAAAATGGGACTTCTACCCCATGACCTGTTGTAGTAGATAAATAGTGATCATTCCCCAAAATGTACCCGTGGCCATACTCAAAATGGCCAAGATAATGGCGTGGGGCATCCACTGTTTTTTATAGGCAGCGGTTACTGCTGGGGCCGTGGCAATACCCCCAACATTCGCCATGCTGGCAATGGGCACCCAAGCCATGTTCACGTTGAGGAGTTTGGCAATGAGCACCATGAACAGAAAATGTCCCAAAAGCCAAACCAAAAGGAACCAGAAAAAGTATAGGTCAAACCCAAATAGGTCAAAACGCAGCTTTAGCCCCAATATGGACATGACGGTAAGGATAAGGACCCCTCCCAATTTGAGGGAGAACCTAAAA
The DNA here is from genome assembly GCF_009184425.1 of Flagellimonas olearia. Lineage (GTDB taxonomy): Bacteria > Bacteroidota > Bacteroidia > Flavobacteriales > Flavobacteriaceae > Flagellimonas > Flagellimonas olearia. The sequence goes on from NZ_WELG01000002.1 coordinate 552,555, forward strand.
TTCCATCCACGGATAAAATTGCCCAGAGCCAATCCCACCAACGAAAGTGTGACCACTTTTCCCACAAAGGACTCCATTACGACATTCAAAAGAAAAACGACCGACACCAAGACGAGAAGTGTACTCCAAATGGGCCATCGCTTTGAATCTTCTTCCCGAATGCCTTCGGGAAGCATGGCATCCTTAATTCCCAAGAACGAATTCAGTCCATTGCTTTTTTTGATGGTTTGGAACATCAAGATGGTCCAAATGTTGACCAAAATATTGTCCATCACCAAAACGGAGAGAAAAACACCCTCAGGACACTCTACCAATTCCTTAAGTACCAACTGACTGGTACTTCCTCCAATCCAGCTTCCCACAATGGGAGGCACCCCTTTCCAAAAACCCTTGTTGGAAAAGGTCTCGGTCACCAAATCCGTATGGGAAAAAACCGCTACGAAAACCACTGGAAATAGCGCAATAAAAAAGGACCCTGAAACAAAAAGAAGAATGGGTTTAACCCCAATGGCCCTCAACTGCCCTAATGAAAGGCTAGCCATTACCGCAACTATGGTCAATGGGATGAAAAAAGTTTTGCTCAGGTCATGAATGCCGTCCTGGGAAAAGTCCCATCCGAAAGCATAGCATATCAGGGCTGGGATAATGTAGGACAAAAGAATGGCGGGAACCCAATCAAAAATTGACTTAACTGTTCTGTGTTCCCAGCGATCCAAAAAATAGACCGATGTTACCGTAAAAAGAGTTATGCCCCAAGGAAGCCAACTCATGGCCGAGATTCTAAAACGCCCAGATGGATAATCCGTCCACCGGAAATATTCACTGGATTGGTGCTCCTCCCAATGACAATCCCGGATTCTGGGGCAAAATATTCCTCAACCACTTCCCCAAATGGATTGCGAAGCGTTGCCAAAAGTTCTCTTTTTTTAACCACTTGGTTCAACGACACATGTACCTCCAAATACCCCCCTTTTTTGGTGAAGAGCCAATATGATCTTGAACAAACATTTTTGGCGGGTGGAATCTTGGTTTCGCCTTTGACAAAATCCAACCACTTTAGAAGATTCTGGATTCCTACGACTCCACGATCTATCATTTCTTTCTGAAAAACCTGTGGATTTCCGTATTCCAACGTAATGCTCTTTACTCCTTTCTTCATGGCAAAAGCCCGTAGGGTAAGCCCACTTGCCTCCCCAAAACTGGCCTCGCCCTTGTTGGAAACAATAATATCAGGCTCCAAAATGCGAAGCATGGTCGATAGGGTATCGTCTTGCATGTCACCACGTCCGTAAAGCGTATTTTCCCGACCAAAACTGGCCGTGTGCAAATCAATATGATAATCGAAAAGCGGAATGATTTTTTTTCCTATCTGAAAGGCCATTTGCTGGGAACGATTGCCGTTCTCCTTCCCGGGAAAAAGACGGTTCAGATCTTGTTGGTCCACGAATTCACGCCGCTGGTTGGCAATGGCCAAGGGATTCAACCCCGGAACAGCAATGATGGTTCCTTTCATTTGGGTAATATCAAGGGACTCGAAAACTTTCTGGATAATTGCAATGCCATTGAGTTCGTTTCCATGGATGGCCGCCGTTAGTCCAAGTACTTTGCCTTCATTGCTTCCTTTGGCAATCAGAACAGGAACTTGTATGGGGTTGGCGAAGCCGTCATCCCCAAGGGAAAGCCATACTTTATGAATCTTTCCCTCCTCAAAACTTGATAGGACCAGACTATCCAGTGTGGGAATCGATACCGCTTGACTCCACCCACATATTGAGGTCATCATCAAGAAACCCAATAAAATACTGATTTTCATGGCTTTGGAATTTGAGAAATAAATATAGTCTTTATTTCTTCCCGCCCACCACGATAACAAATTCTCCCTTGGGAGGTTTCTCCGTAAAATGTGAGAGTACCTCTGCTAAGGTTCCCCGGACCGTTTCCTCATACAGTTTGGTGAGTTCCCTTGATACTGAAACGGGCCTGTCCGCCCCAAAATATTCCACAAATTGGGCCAAGGTCTTTATCAATTTATGGGGAGATTCATAAAACACCATGGTACGGTGTTCTTCGGCCAGCTGTTGCATCCGGGTTTGACGGCCTTTTTTTATGGGTAGAAAGCCCTCAAATACAAAGCGGTCATTGGGAAGACCACTGTTCACCAAGGCTGGCACAAAGGCCGTTGCCCCGGGGAGGCATTCCACTTCAATGTCGTTTTCCACGCAAGCACGGGTGAGCAAAAAACCCGGGTCCGAAATAGCTGGGGTCCCTGCATCCGAAATCAGCGCCAACGTGGCCCCGCCCTTTAACTTTTGCACCAATGCATCAACTTGTTTGTGCTCGTTGTGCATGTGATGGCTCTGCAGGGGAGTGGCTATTTCAAAATGTTTGAGCAGTTTTCCGCTGGTACGGGTATCCTCCGCCAAAACCAAATCCACTTCCTTCAAGACCTTGATGGCCCGAAGGGTCATATCTTCAAGATTTCCAATTGGGGTCGGAACCAAATACAGTTTTCCCATGTCCCAAAGTTACGGTCTTGTTTGGAAAAGTAATTGAAAAGATGTTTGTTAAGCAAATCTGCGTTCAATGAGGGCCATCAAACGGGTTTCGTATTCTTCCTTGCCTTCCCAGTTATTGTATTCGGGTTTTACCATATTGTTGATGAAGGCAACGGAGCGTTCCTCGGTATCAATGGTATTCAATTGGGACAATACTCGGGTATAATCCTCCATACTGTTGTTGAACAAGTGCTTCACGAAGGCCAATCTATCATTGAGTCCTACCTGCATATCCTTTCCCAAGGTGTCGTTCAAGGATTTGGGCTTATTGCTCTGTTCTGCCTTTATCTGCCTTTCAACAGAAGTCACATCTTCTTTATCGTTTTTTACAAATTCGGGTTTGGCCACGAATTCGGCAAACACCTGTTCCAAGGCCATTTCAGATGGCATTTCAGAGACCATCCCTTTGATGGTTTCCATACCTGGTGTCATGATATCTTCCTCGTGGGGGTTGCTTTCCGGTACGGCAATATTTCCGCTGAGTACGGCATTGGCCACTTTCTCAAAACGTGAAGCAACCACATTCTTGGAGACATCAACCTCCACATCACTCAATTTCTCATCGATGAATTTGAGTACGGCCAGTCTTTCATAGATACTTCTTGCCTTCTCATACAAAACCACCAAATCCTGATCTTCCCTTGTGGTAATGATCTCGGTGGACAATTTTATCAGTTCTTCCCTTAGTTTCTGTATCATAGCCAACTTCTTTAGTATAAAAATATAATCATTTTATATTTACCGCTGCGAACAAAAGGTTAAATTTTAACCTAAGGTCAGGGGTACATTTTTTTACTAGCTTTGTGCTTCGTCCCAATACAACGAAAAAAACATACAGTTTCGTTCAAAAATACGCTATGTTTCTTGAAAACACGGTAAACCCCAAAGAACAGTTCGGATGGATAGAGGTCATCTGCGGTTCCATGTTTTCTGGAAAGACCGAGGAACTCATCCGCCGATTGAAGCGGGCACAGTTTGCCAAACAAAAAGTAGAGATTTTTAAACCCATGGTGGATACCCGCTACCATGAGGATATGGTGGTATCCCATGATGCCAACGAAATCCGTTCCACTCCTGTTCCAGCTGCGGCCAATATCCGCATTCTTGCAGATGGTTGTGATGTTGTAGGAATTGATGAAGCCCAATTCTTCGATGATGAGATCGTGACCGTATGCAACGATTTGGCCAACCGGGGGGTACGTGTGGTGGTGGCCGGGTTGGATATGGACTTCAAGGGTAATCCTTTTGGCCCGATGCCTGCCTTGATGGCCACTGCCGAGTATGTGACCAAAGTACATGCCGTTTGTACACGCACAGGAAATTTGGCCAATTATAGTTTTCGGAAATCCAGCAATGATAAATTGGTGCTTTTGGGCGAGACCGAAGAATACGAGCCACTTAGCCGAGCCGCTTTTTACAAGGCCATGCTCAAGGAAAAAATAAGCCAAATGGACGTGGATGCGGAGGAGGTGGATGCTAAAAAGAAAAATGGCAATGAATAAGGTCGGGGAAACCACTTTGGAAATAAACCTGACCGCCCTAGCGCACAACTACAGGTTCCTCCGTTCAAAAATAGCACCGGACACCAAATTTCTGGCCGTGGTCAAGGCTTTTGCCTATGGCAGTGACATGATTGCCATTGCACAAAAAATGGAGGCCTTGGGTGCAGATTACTTTGCCGTGGCCTATGCCCGTGAAGGCATCTTACTAAGAGAAGCCGGGATTACCAAGCCTATTTTGGTCCTTCACCCACTTCCCGTAAATTTTGAGGAGATCATTGAACTTCGCTTGGAACCCAATATCTACTCCCCAAAAATCCTCAAAGCGTTTATAGGGACGGCCAAAACAATGGAACAGGTGCAATATCCCATCCACCTTAAATTCAATACAGGACTCAACCGTTTGGGCTTTGGAGAAAATGATGTTGATTTTATTTCGGAACAGGTCAAGGATGCACCCGAGGTAAAGGTAACCTCCCTGTTTTCGCATTTGGCTGCATCGGAAGATCCAAACGAAAAGGATTTTAGCGAAAATCAAATCAACACCTTCAAAAAAATTGCTGAAGCACTCGGTCAAAAATTGGGCTATAGGCCCATGAGACACATGCTTAACACTTCGGGCATCCTAAATTATCCCGAGGCCCAATTTGAAATGGTTCGGAGTGGAATCGGTCTGTACGGCTATGGAAACCATAAGGACGTTGATGCCCAATTAAGACCGGTGGCCACCTTAAAGACCATCATTTCACAAATACATCAATTGGAACCTAATGAAACGGTAGGGTACAATCGGGCATTCAAATCCGATGGCCCACGAAAAACCGCTACCCTTCCCTTGGGCCATGCAGATGGTATTGGTCGCCCCTATGGCAATGGAAAGGCCCATGTACTCATCCATGGGAAAAAAGCCCCGATCATTGGCAATGTGTGTATGGACATGATCATGGTGGATGTTACCGATATCGATTGCAAGGAAGGCGATGAAGTCTTGGTCTTTGGACCCCAAAAATCGGCTGAGGAATTCGCTTCCGGGGTAAAGACCATCTCCTACGAAATCTTAACGGCCCTATCCCAACGGATAAAACGCGTAATCGTGGAAGACTGATTTTTCCCAAATGTTTGTGGAATCAATGCCTTTTTTTGATTATTTTGTTTCTTGATTAACCAATACTTAACTATAACATGGGATTTTTAAAAGAGTTTAAGGACTTCGCCATGAAAGGAAACCTAGTGGATATTGCCGTAGGTTTCGTAATGGGCGCAGCGTTCAACAAAGTGGTATCCTCCTTCACCGGAGGCATTGTTTCACCCTTGGTCGGTCTATTGTTCAATTCGGACTTCAACGATTTGAAATACGTAATTACGGAAGGAACCGTCAACGATGCTGGGGAAACCGTAGGGGAAATTGCGGTCCTATATGGAGCGTTCCTCACCAACGTGATCGATTTCACCATTGTGGCCTTTGTCATGTTCATGATCGTTAAAGGCGTAAACAGGATGAAAAAGAAAGAAGAGCCCGCACCAGAGGCTCCAAAAGGCCCCACTCAGGAAGAGTTGCTGGCCGAAATCCGGGATTTGTTGAAGAAATAATTGAATCTCCGTAATCAATCGTAAGGCAATGTCACTTCGAGCGCAGTCGAGAAGTTAACGGGTACAGTGTCTTAAGATAAGGTCTCGACTGCGCTCGACCTGACAATTTTTTTAGTTGTATCATTGATTACGGACAATCAGAAAACAAACATCGTTGGTGCTGAATTTTCGGCATCCCCGCTACATCACAATTAACCCTTTAAAAACCATCAATTTGCCCCGCAAGCAGGTTGATGGTCGTTTTATTTGTAACTTTTTGTTATTTTTTGATTATTCTTCTATTGGATGCTTGTTTAAATCGCTATCTGGCGTACCTTTGCGGTTCAAATTTAAGTAAGCATGAAAGTAGCAGTTGTAGGTGCCACAGGAATGGTTGGCGAAGTGATGTTGCAAGTTTTGGCGGAACGCGATTTCCCCATTTCAGAATTGTTATTGGTGGCCTCGGAGCGCTCCGTGGGCAAAACGTTGGAGTATAAGGGGGAGAAGCATACCGTTATTGGGCTTGCCGATGCCGTTGCCGCCCAACCCGATATTGCCATTTTCTCCGCAGGTGGGGACACTTCTTTGGAGTGGGCTCCCAAATTTGCCGAAGTTGGTACCACCGTCATCGATAATTCTTCCGCTTGGCGAATGGACCCCACTAAAAAATTGGTGGTCCCTGAAATCAATGCAAGTGAATTGACCGCCGAGGACAAAATCATAGCTAACCCTAACTGTTCCACCATTCAATTGGTGATGGTGTTGGACCCGCTACATAAAAAATATGGGATGAAACGTGTGGTGGTCTCTACCTACCAATCCGTTTCCGGGACCGGGTTAAAAGCCGTTCAGCAAATGGAGAACGAAGCTGCCGGCATAGAGGGGGACATGGCATATCCCTACCCCATCAACCGAAATGCATTGCCCCATTGCGATGTGTTCTTGGAAAACGGCTACACCAAGGAAGAAATGAAATTGGCCCGTGAGCCCCAAAAAATATTGGACGACCGTACCTTTTCGGTTACAGCTACCGCAGTGCGTATCCCAACCGCTGGTGGGCATTCAGAATCGGTGAACATTGAGTTCCTAAACGATTTTGAGCTTGCCGAAGTGCGACAATTATTGAGCGAGACTCCCGGTGTTGTGGTACAGGACAACACGGACACCAACACCTACCCCATGCCTATGTTTGCCCATGGCAAGGATGATGTGTTCGTGGGACGTATCCGTAGGGACGAGACCCAACCCAACACCTTGAACATGTGGATCGTGGCGGACAACCTTCGTAAAGGAGCGGCTACCAATGCCGTTCAGATTGCCGAGTATTTGGTGGAGAACAATTTGGTTTCGAACACTTCAGAAGCTGTTTCTTAAGTTTTTAGGAAAATTCAATCATATAAAAAGGGCCCAATTGGGCCCTTTTCTAATTCCACAGTATTTAGTAACACGGACCATCACAAGGAGTGGCATTATTATAATTTTTTTGATCTATCAAATACAAAAATCTGCCACTACTTATTTTTTGATAGTCTTGCTGATTTAACAATGAAAACCCATTTGGCTCAAACATGTTGTGCCCTTGTATTCTTTTTCCATCAAAAACTATTAAAATGGAGTCAGCGCTAAATACATCAAAAGGAGTAGTACTCGATCCCAAGGCTTCCCCAGACTTTTTATAGGTATTTCCTAGACCCTCAAGGGTTACGACACTCGTTTGTGCACTAGGAAGACCATTCCTATAAAAACGCAGTACGATTGGAATATTGAGACCATTTTCAATTTGATACTCTGAAATCGTGGATTGTTCTGGAGTGCATCCAAAAAAGATCATAACAACCATTGCTCCGATAATTAAGTGTCTCATTTTTATAAATCATCAATAACAAGGTCCTTCACAAGGGGTCGCGTTGTTGTAGTTTTTCTGATCAATAGTGTAGGTATGGGTGTCTCCTTTTTTCTCATAGGAACTAAAATCAAATAAGCTATTACCGACAGGCTCGTTATAGAATAGTTTATGCGTTTCAATACGTTCATTATCAAAAATCACCTCTATGGAATCTGCTTCAAAAATTCCATTGATTTGCACTCCCATATTTGTATCTCCATCACTAAAAACCTCCCCCTTCCCCAATCTAGAGATTGATTTTCTGCCACTTGGAAGACCATTTTTGAAAAACTTTAATTCTATATGGTTATCCAGGCCATTATTTATGATCAGGTTAACGGTTTCCTCCATTTCCCTGTGCCAACAGGACATCACAAGAAATGGGACAATAAAATAGATCAATATATATATAAACTTCATTATTTTGGATTTACCAATTATTAAACAATTCTCGAATTTTATAAGACTGTCCAGAGATTGCAACATTTTTTTCCCGACATTCCTCCCATCTAGTTGTTCCAATTAAAGACTTTTCCATATTTGGCCATGTCACTCCTGAAACCCTGTCTATGGGTACTTCAATACCATATTTATCCCTCTGATTAAGAGGGTCGAACATATCATAAAACGTTGTTGTGTAAAATTTGAAAATACTCCCCCCATTATCAATTTTTCTATTTTGAAGGTTTGTATTCTGATAATCATAGCTATTAGGCCCCAATCTTCTATACCGCATATTGGTAAGGTAAATTTCCACGCCTGTGGCCCAACTTTCCATTAGCCTGCGCGCACTTGCCCCGGCCGGGCCAGGATTGTTACTTCCACCATTATAAATATACCCCTGTTCCACCAAATCATCCCAAGAAATGGGATCAATACGCCAATGGGCGGCATGGGCAAGTTCATGTATGGTAGTGCCATAAATTTCCTCTGAAGGCTCGCCATATCTCTTGATCTTAATATGGGGGATTATTCCAAAAGTACCATGACCCACTTGCATTTTTGTGGAAGAAGGGCCTTGACTGGTCTCCACTGCGGCTATCTTAATTTGGGTCTTCCAAAACCCATTGGTCGGCGGGCGGGTCAAACCACCTATATCATGATAATAAAAGTGCATGGCGGCTTGGAAGATCTGCCCCCTGTACTTCATTCTTCCTCCCGTTATCCTAAGGTTCCAAGGTTGTTTGTACAGTTTTGGCCCGCCACTTTTTTGGGGCAATTGCCATAATCACCATAATAGCAAGGGGTATAGTCGTAGGTATAGGAGGTTTGGCATTCCATGACCGTATAGCTCGATGTACCCAAATTATCATCAAAGATCTGCACATTGCCGCTTGGCCTCCATCTACTTCCAAGATTGATTCCGAGCAGACAGGTTTCACAAGTCTCCTTTTTGTTGTCCAATAAAGGTTCCACCAACAAATCCTCATTGTTGGTGTCCTTATATGCCTGTTCGATCACATGGTTCATAAAGTCTATGGTATTGTTCACTTTACCTCTTTCGGTTCCCTTGTCGCTCTTATCTGCCATATTGTTGAGGTCTTCGTCCCTTTCGGGGATATACATCTCCTGAAGTATGGTATGGGGAATGTTCTTGGGATACTTGGCCTCTACAGGAATACTGGTGTAGAACGACAACCGTTCACCATCGTCCAAAGGGTTGGCCTTGTGATACTGTTCCCCATCCTCATATTCAAAAGGATAATCAATGAACACTATCTTTCGGTGCTCCCTTAACTTATTTTCCTGCTGGTCCGTTTCAGGACTGAACTTCATGTAGCGATAGTTGGGTACAATCTGGCTGGTGTCCTTTGTTTTGGTCTTTTGATAGGTTTTCCCTGCTTCAAAGTTGCCATACTCCAAGCTGTCCAATACTTTTTGATAGGCCCTTCTGAATGCATGTATTTCATAAGGATTTTGAAGCAACTGCTTGTTTGTGGCGTGCTTCCCAATTTCAGCGGTCTCATCAAGGCCGTCGGTTTCTGTGATGTCAACTTCCTTTGTGCAGCCAAGGAAAGCCATAATTGTCACGAGCACTGCTAGGCCGGATGGTTGGTAGATTGAATTTTTCATATAATGATAGATTTGAGGGTTTTTAAGACGTTGGCCTCCTACGTTGAAAATCCTATTCCCAATCACAGCACTCCATATCCCCTTCCATCATCATCGATCAAAACCTATGGCAAATGATTTTGTAGGATTTTGTTTACGCTCAATACTAGGTAAAAAAGGCTGCCCAATGTTTCTGAATTGATGAATGATAGGTTTCAATTGACCACTGCCCCTTTTCAATTGATGATGCCCTGTTGCAGCTTTCCCATACCTAGTTTGGAACATCCTGTTTGGACCATGAAGGTTAAAAAACGTTAATGGAGTATGCGCTCTGTCCCAAAACCCAATATTCATTGTATTTTTATCGGCATCAATCTCAAAAAATGCGAAACCAAAGTCTCCTAGCTGTTGTGGTTTTATGCGCTGCCTGCCAGACCACTCCCAAAAAAGAACCCATCGCTGTGAACTATCCCACTACCCAGAAAGTCGATACCGTAGACACGTATTTCGGAACCGAGGTCAAAGACCCTTACCGCTGGTTGGAGGACGACCGAAGCCCAGAAACCGAAGCTTGGGTAAAACAACAAAACGCCTCCACTTTTGGATATTTGGACAAGATCCCGTTCCGGGAAGACCTTAAAAACCGTCTGGAAAAACTCTGGAACTACGAAAAAGTGGGTTCTCCCTTCAAAGAAGGGGTATATACCTATTTCTATAAAAACAACGGACTGCAGAACCAATATGTGGTCTACAGAAAAAAGGGTGACGGACCTGAAGAAGTATTCCTGGACCCCAATACCTTTTCGGAAGATGGAACTACCTCCTTGATGGGACTGAGCTTCACCAAGGATGGCTCCAAAGCTGCCTATCTTATTTCGGAAGGGGGCAGTGATTGGCGCAAGGGCATTGTCATCGATGCCGAATCGCGCGAGGTCGTGGAAGACACCTTGGTCGATATCAAGTTCAGTGGCCTTTCATGGAAGGGGAACGAAGGTTTCTTCTATTCCAGCTACGACAAGCCGGATGGCAGTGAGCTTTCAGCAAAGACCGATCAGCACAAACTGTACTACCATGCATTGGGCACCCCCCAATCCGAAGACAAAATCATCTTTGGTGGCACTGCTGAGGAAAAACATCGCTATGTGGGCGGGTACGTTTCCGAAGATGAAAAATACCTGTTCATCTCCGCATCCGTTTCCACATCGGGAAACAAATTGTTCCTTTTGGACCTCACCGACCCCAATGCAAAATTGGTCACCATTCTGGACGATACCGATTCCGACACCTCTGTGATCGACAACGAAGGTTCCAAACTGTTTTTGGTCACCAACCGGAACGCACCCAATAAAAAAGTGGTGGTGGCCGATGCCTCCAACCCCACTCCGGAACAGTGGACGGATTTAATCCCAGAAACGGAAAACGTACTCACGGTAGGCACCGGAGGCGGCTACTTTTTTGCCGAATATATGGTGGATGCCATTTCCAAAGTATTCCAGTACGATTATCAAGGCAACCTAATCAGGGAGGTGAACCTTCCCGGTGTGGGAAGCGCCAGTGGTTTTGGGGGCAAAAAGGAGGAAAAGGAATTCTATTTTTCGTTCACCAACTACAACACGCCCGGCTCATCCTATAAATTCAATGTGGAAACCGGGGAATACGAGCAGTATTGGAAACCACAAATCGATTTCAACCCCGAAGACTACGAATCCGAGCAAGTGTTCTATACCTCCAGGGACGGCACCAAGGTTCCCATGATCATCACCTATAAAAAAGGATTGGAACGCAACGGTAAAAACCCCACCATCCTTTATGGGTATGGAGGGTTCAACATTAGCCTTACACCCGCTTTCAGCATTGTAAATGCCGTTTGGATGGAGCAAGGCGGCATCTATGCCGTGCCCAACCTCAGAGGGGGAGGCGAATATGGCAAGGAATGGCACATTGCGGGTACCAAACTCCAAAAGCAGAATGTGTTTGACGATTTTATCGCCGCAGCGGAATATCTCATCGACAACCAATATACCTCCAAGGAATATTTGGCCGTTCGTGGGGGGTCCAATGGTGGACTTTTGGTAGGGGCCACCATGACCCAGAGACCCGATTTGATGCAAGTGGCGCTTCCGGCCGTTGGGGTCTTGGACATGCTCCGCTACCACACCTTTACCGCCGGCGCGGGCTGGGCCTACGATTATGGCACCGCGGAGGACAATGAAGAAATGTTCAACTACCTAAAAGGGTATTCGCCCGTGCATAACGTAAAGGAAGGCACCGAATATCCAGCCACCTTGATCACCACTGGAGACCATGACGATCGTGTAGTGCCTGCCCATAGTTTTAAGTTTGCGGCAGAACTGCAGGAAAAACAGACCGGGACCAACCCCACCCTCATTCGGATAGAGACCAATGCAGGGCACGGGGCCGGAACACCGGTAAGCAAGACCATAGAACAATATGCGGACATCTTTGGGTTCACCTTTTACAACATGGGATACGACCAGCTTCCCAACCAAGCGGTGCTCAAGGAGTTTAAGGACTAAGGAATCGCTGTAGATTCTAAAATTTTATATGCTCAACGTTCAGATTCCATCATTTCAGTACAAATCCAAGGTCATTTTGGAAGATGTGGCCTTTGAAGTTCACCCCGGCGAACACGTGGCCCTGATGGGCGAAAGTGGTTCGGGGAAAAGCACCCTCCTAAAAATCATTTATGGGTTTTTGCATGTGGAGGACGGTTCCATTTTTTGGGGCGACAGGCAGGCCTTGGGTCCCAATTTTAATCTGGTGCCGGGCGAACCGTACATGAAATACCTCTCCCAAGATTTTGACCTGATGCCCTTCACCACGGTGGAAGAGAACATTGGGCAATATCTTTCGGTCTTTGAACGGGAAACCCACCAAGAACGAATCGCGGAACTGTTGGCCCTGATAGAACTGGAGGCCTATGCCAAGACCAAGGTGAAAAACCTGAGTGGCGGACAACAACAACGGGTGGCCCTGGCTCGGGTACTGGCCCAAGAGCCCGAAATCCTCTTGTTGGACGAACCTTTTGGGCACATCGACAACTTTAAACGGAACTCCCTTCGCAGGAACCTTTTCGCCCATCTCAAGAAAAAGGGAATTACCGTCCTCACCGCCAGCCACGACCCCAGTGATGTACTTCCGTTTGCAGAGCGGACCTTGATTTTGGAAAAAGGGCGCATCATTGCCAACCAAAAGACCAAAAAACTGTACCGCAATCCACCCAACTACTATACGGCCAGCCTGTTTGGCGAGGTGAACGAACTGCCCATAAAATTGCTGAAATCGTACTCGCAAATCGATAAATCGGTGTTGGTGTACCCTGATGAGTTCAAGGTGTCCGCCACTTCGGGATTAAAGGTGAGGGTGACCCACTCCTTTTTTAAAGGAAGCCATTACCTCAACGAGGGGCAGGTGGAAGATGGGCCCATGCTCTATTTCAACACGCCCAAAAAACTGAAGGTGGGCGATACCGTTTTCCTTAATGTATCTTTGGGGACCATAAACAAGCGTCTCCAAGGTGAACAAAAAACAAATCCATAGCGAACTACAGTTTAAGGCCGTCCGAAGCAGTGGCGCGGGCGGGCAGCACGTGAACAAGGTTTCCACTAAAGTGGAACTGGCCTTTGATGTGGCCGCATCCCAAGGATTGTCCGCCGTGGAAAAGGAACGCCTGCTCCTGAAACTGAAATCCAGGCTTACCAAGGATGGGGTCTTGCAATTGCACTGCGACGAATCCCGAAGCCAACACAAAAACCGTGACCTTGTGGTGAAGCGCCTTTTTGACCTGCTGAAAAATGCCTTGATCGTTCCCAAAAAACGGAAACCCACCAAGCCCACCCGATCTTCCGTGGAAAAACGGTTGAAATCCAAAAAACAGGCCGCGGAAAATAAGTCCCAACGCAAAAAACCGGGGTTGGAGTAGCTAGTCTTCCTTTTCCAAAGTAGAAATGAGTTCCCGCATCTGGTCCAAAAACCCGGCTTCCTCAAACGGGATAAGTTGGGCCGTGAGCTCCAGAACTTTCTGGATGTGCACCTGCGGTTCCCTGATCTGCGTATGTTCCCCCACATGGGGATTGTCCAGCGCCAAGATGCAGACATTGATCAAGGACTCCAGATGGAACAACAGATCCTGATAGCCTTTAATATACAAGTGCTCCACCTCAAAACCCGATCTGTAGGGCCGCAACGACCTAAAATGCTCCTCGGCCAAAATTGTAACGCCCTTTAAAAAGGCGGTCTGGTTGTTTTCCATAGTTAAAGATTTGAGTTCATTTAACCAAAGGAAAAGAATCTAAATGAGAAAAGCGCGGACGATAATCCGCACTGGTTCAGATTGATAGCGATAAAACCGTAAATTAGAGGATATAAACCCTAGTTATGGAAGCCGAAAAAGAAACAATCTCAGTAATTACCAGTGCCGCTTTGACCGGAATAGCCTGAATTGCTGTTTGGTTGTACAGGCGTTATCAAGCTAAAAAGAGATCCAACTAAAATTGGGCATGGAACAGTTTAGCCCACCTCCAAAATGGTATGGGTGTTTCCATTAAAGTCAAAGGTCTGGCCCACCTCTTTTCCCATGAGCAATTGCGCAATGGGCGATCCCGCCGATATGCAGTAGACCGTCTGGCCCTCCCATGGGGCGGCCCCGCAGGAAATGGCCAAAAAATACTGGGCCGTGCCGGTCTTTACCCAACTTCCCAAACGTATTTTGCCCTGTGCGGTTTCAACATTTATTTTTTGGAGCACTTCCTTGAGCCGGTCCAGTTCCACCAATTGCTGGGCCAGTTTTTCCTGCTCCAATTGCACCATGGCCCGTCCGGTCTCGTGCTTGTCCCCAGCGCTGCTCTTGGTTTCGGAATCCAAGGATTCCTGTAGGGCCGCGGCACTTCTTTTCAGGCGCTCCGTTCGGGTGTCCACATAGTCCCAACAGAACTTTAATAGCTGTTCTTTCTTCTGCATTTTCAATTGTGGTTTAGGCAAACGTCAATCTAAAAACGGTTTCTTGGTCGGGTACGGAGTGTACCTGTATGCCTCCGCCGTGCAGTTGCATCACCCGTTTGCTCAGGCTCAGGCCAATCCCCGTTCCCTCACTCTTGGTGGTGAAGAAGGGTACAAAAATCTCTTCCAGCACTTCAGGTTGAATGCCCGGGCCGTTGTCCCTTACCTCGATATATTTTTTTCCGTTGCGGTCCATTCCGGCCACCATCTGTACCTTCCCGTTTTTGGTGTCCCCCACGGATTGAAGTGCATTCTTGCCCAGATTGATCAATACCTGAACAATCTGTTTTTCATCTATGAACAGTTCCAAATCCTCCGGGTCGCACAGCACCTGAAAATCGGTTTCGCCCTCATGCAGCCGCGCGGACATGAGCACATCGATCTTGCCCAAAAGGGCCTTTCCCTGTACAATGGTCCTGTTGGGTTCCGGCACGTGCAAAAGGCTTCGGTAAGATTGTACAAAGTCCATGAGATTGCCCCCCTGTTCCTTGATTACCTCCAACCCTTTCAGGGTGTTCTTGATCTGATGCTCTTCCAACTCCTCCATGGGGGTGATTTTTCCATTGTTCCGATAGTATTTGATAATGGAATCCGAAATGGAGGCGATGGGGGTGATGGTGTTCATGATCTCATGCGTCAGCACCCGGATAAGGCGCACCCAGGATTCGGTCTCCTTTTCGTCCAGTTCTTTGTGGATGTCCTGTATCACCACCAACAGGAGCGATTTGCCATCCAAAGTAAAAGCGGTAGACTTAATGGCCAGATGGATCTGCTCCCGCTCATTGGTGAGTTGAAACTGTTTGCGCTCAAAAGGCTCAAAGGTTTCAAAGATCTTGAACAGGTTTTCATCCACTTGGGCCAATTGTTTGATGTGGTTCAACGGGGAATAGTCCAACAACTTTTCCATGGTAGGGTTGGAAAACAGGATATGGCCCTTCTCGTTATAGGTCATGATACCTATACTGGCCTGTTTCAGGATTTCCTGATAGTATTGTTCCCTGATCTGCAATTGCAGGTGTACTTCCTGGATCAACCCATTGACCCGGTTAAGGCTTTGGTTGAGCTCCTTGAAGGATTTAATGGCCACCCGTTCGGGAAAACGAAGGGTAAAATCCTCATTGCGGATGGCATCGAAAAAATAGGCAATCTTGCGGTTCGTCCTATTGATGAATATGATCAAGGCATATACTTGGGACACCAAAAAAATCACCGAAAACGCCAAGGTGAAATACCACATTTTAGAGATTGCAAAAGCGAGGGCCAAGGCCGTGAGCGTGATCAAAATCACCCGAACAATCAACTGGATATAAAAATGTCGACTGGCCATTATTCGTGCTTTTTCTTCAATTTATTGTAGAGGGTCTGTCTGGAAATGCCCAATTGTTCCGCCGCGGCGCTGTAATTGCCATCGTGTTGGTCCAAAGCCCGTAAGATCATCTGCTGTTCCATCTCGTTCAGCGTCAATGGCTGATGGTCCAACGACTGCATGGGCTTGGCGTGCAACAGAAAATCGGTGGGCTTGAGCACATTTCCGTCCGAAAGGATCACGGCCCGCTCCATGGTGTGCTGCAGCTCCCTGACATTGCCCGGCCATTGGTATTCCATTAATTTTTCTTGGGCCACATTGTTGATGCGTAGCCCCGGTTTATCATATTTATGGGCAAATTTTTTCAGGAAAAAGTCGGCCAGCACCAAAACGTCCCCTTCGCGCTCGCGCAAGGGAGGCACTTCAATATGGATGGTGTTGATGCGGTAGAGCAAATCTTCCCGAAACAGTCCATCCGCTACCATTTGCTCCAGATTGCAATTGGTGGCACAGACCAACCGAATATCCACCTGACTGGAGGTGTTGGACCCTACCCGGACCACCGCCCTATTTTGGATGGAAGAGAGCAACTTGGCCTGCATCTGCAAAGAAAGGTTCCCGATTTCGTCCAGAAACAGGGTGCCTTGGTGGGCGGCCTCAAATTTTCCCGCCCGATCTTCCTTGGCATCGGTGAAGGATCCTTTTACATGCCCGAACAGTTCACTTTCAAAAAGGTTCTCGGCAATGGACCCCATGTCCACCCCAATGAACACCTCATTTTTTCTTGCGGATAATCGGTGCAATTCCCGAGCGATGAGTTCTTTCCCCGTTCCATTTTCGCCGGTGATAAGGACATTGACATCGGTCTTGGCCACCTTGGCGACCAAGTTCAAAACCGAGGAGAGCGCCTTGGATTGGCCAATGATAAAGTTCTTGTCCTCATTGATGACCTGTTTTAGGTTGCTTTCCTTTTTCTTCAGGTTGTGGATCTCTTGTTTGGATTTCCGCAACTCGTAGGCCGATTGCACCGTGGTCATGAGCCGTTCGTTGTTCCAAGGCTTCAGAACAAAATCGGATGCGCCCTGCTTCAAGGCCTTTACCGCCAAGTCCACCGCACCGTAGGCCGTCATCATGATGACAGAGGTGTTGGGGGATTTCTTTTTGATCTCGTTGAGCCAAAACAATCCTTCGTTCCCTGTGTTCACCCCAGCGGAAAAGTTCATGTCCAACAGCACAATGTCCATTTCCTCCATATTGGGAAAGGAAGAAATCTGGTTGGGGTTGAACAAGGTCTGAACGCTTTTGTATTCAAACTGGAGTAAAATCTCCAAAGCGCTCAATACGCTCTTGTTGTCATCTACCACTAAAATCTTGGCGTCGGTCATAACTCCTATAATTCCTTTTCAATTCTAAAACTACGAATTGGTACAATGCAAGCCATCGATGTGTAAAATAATTTGACATTTTTTGTATAAATATTTTACACCTATGCTTAACTTTCTTTTTAGAAAATATTTTAATTAATTGATAATTAGACTATTATGTTTTTGGCATAAGAATGGACATAGTTTTGGCACAGGAATACATTATGAACCTTAGAACATACATTACCGGCCTTTTATTTTTCGTTGCAATCTCCGGGTTTTCACAAGAGACCTGGACCTTGGACGAATGTGTGGCCTACGCCATTGAGCACAACCTTCAGGTAAAGAACACCAACTATAACCGCGACTCGAGCAAAGAGACCTATCGCCAGTCAATCCGTGATTTGTTGCCCTCTGTGGGCGGCTATACCGATTATAGGATTCGCTACGGTAGATCGGCCGACCCGAACACCAACGATTATGTGAACACGGAATTCTTTAGCAACAATTACTCCCTAAGTGCCAACATGGGACTATTTCAGGGGTTTCAAAAATTGAACTCGATAAAAGCCTCAAAATTCATTTTGAAGGCCACACAGGAAGATGTGTTACAAGAAAAATTCCTCTTGGCCTTCAGGGTGATGAGCGCTTTTTACGATATTAAATTTTATGAAGGCCTTGTGACCAATTCCTTGGAACAACAGGAAATCTCCCAAGCCAATTACGATTTGGTTGCAAAGCAAGTGGAACTGGGCATCATGGCGGGTGCCGACCTCTACGAGGCCGAATCCAATCTGTTGGGCGATAAATTATTGGTGACCCAGAACAGAAACCTGCTCACCAATGCCAAGTTGGTTTTGCTTCAAGAAATGAACCTCAACGAAGTAACGGATATTACCCTACAGGAAACTTTGGAACCCCTTCCCAATGAAATTGAAAGCGCTCCCTTGGACTCCTTATATGAAACTGCAAGAGGATTTGTGCCCTTGGTGAAATCACAGGAATACCGGGTAAGTGCTGCCAAAAAACAACTTCAGGCCACCAGGGGGGCACTTTATCCTTCCCTTTCCTTGGTCGCCGGGTACGGGACCAGTTATTTTGAGACGAATGTGGATGAGAATGGGAACATCATTCCCTTTAAGACCCAGTTCAACGACAACACCTCCAAGTTTGTAGGGGCCGAACTGAGCATCCCCATCAGTAATGGATGGTCCAACCATTCCCGGGTAAAACAGCAAAAAATTGCCTATTTGCAGGCACAGAACAATCTTAAGATCCAAGAGCAGGAGCTCTTTCAGTTATTGCAACAGCTCGTACAGACCAATCAGGCATTGATTGCAGAATACGAGCAAAGCAACCAAAAGGTGGAGGCCCAACAATTGGCGTTCACCATTGCCCAAAAACGCTACGAAAAAGGACTCATCAATGCCTTGGACCTTTTTCAGGCCAAGAATTTGTACGGCGTGGCACAAAACGAAAACTTACAGGTAGGTCTCCGGTTGAGAGTGAACAAGAGCACCATAGATTTTTATAGCGGCCTGCCCATTTTTAATATCAACTAATCAGAACCATGGATATACAATTAGAGAAAAAGAAAGGACTTAAACCCAAACATTACGGCTATATAGCCTTGGGCGTACTTTTATTGTTCGTGGGATGGAAGCTGCTTTTTGCCAGTTCCGTTTCCACCTTCAGGACCGAAAAGGAACGCCTTTCCATAGCACAGGTCACTGCCGGCAAGTTTGATGACTATATTACCATCAACGGTACCGTGGCCCCAATTGCCACCATCTATATGGATGCCTATGAAGGCGGAAGGGTTTCGGAAAAATTGATCGAGGAAGGATCCATGGTAAAAAAGGGTGACATCATTCTCAAACTCGAAAATATGGGTCTTTACGAACAGATCTTGGCGAGCGAGAGTAACTTGGCCCTCAAGCAGAACGACCTTCGCTCCACCAAACTTACCTTCGATTCAAGACAAGTAGAGGGCAAACGGAACTTGGCCACCGCCGAGTATGACCTTCAACGCCTAAAGCGAAATTACGAACAGAACGAAGAGTTGTTCAAGGACGAACTGATTTCCAAAGAAACCTACCTTCTTTCCAAGGAGAATTACGAGCTCGCCAAAAAACAATATGATATTGTAAAACTGCAGACCGAGCAGGATGATGAGTTGAGAGAAACTTCCTTGACCGGTCTGGATGCCGATTTGGCCCGGATGCACAAGACCCTTTCCATGGTCTATGAGCGTTTGGACCATCTCAACGTCCGCGCCCCTGCAGATGGCCAGCTTGGGTTTTTGGATGCCGAGATTGGACAGAACATTGCCCAAGGGGAACGTATCGGTCAAATCAACGTACTCACCGATTTTAAGATCGAGGCCGAAATAGACGAGCACTACATTGATCGGGTAAAACGGGACCTGTCCGCAACCTTGGAGCGTAATGAAAAGGAATACGGTCTACGACTGCGCAAGGTGTACCCCGAAGTTCGGAACGGTCGCTTTAAGGTAGATTTGGTATTTACCGATGAAAAGCCCGAGACCATCCGCGCAGGACAGAGCTACAACATTCGCCTACAGTTGGGCGAATCCAACGAAGCCCTTTTGTTGCCCAAAGGCGGGTTCTTCCAGAGTACCGGGGGCCAATGGGTATTTGTGGTGAACCCTGATGGCGGCGAGGCCCTAAAACGTAATGTACGTCTGGGCAAACAGAATTCAAGGTACTATGAGGTCCTTGAAGGCCTACAACCTGGAGAAGAAGTGATTACCAGCAACTATGACAGTTTTGGGACAGCAGAACGGATTGTGTTAAAATAACCGTGCAACCTGTAACACCTATTGATTTAGAGAAGTCTATATACTAACAGCGAAACAACCATAAAAATGATACAGATACAGAATCTTAAAAAAAGCTTCAGAACCGAAGAAGTGGAAACCTTGGCCCTGAACGGGGTAAACCTAAAGGTTGCCGAGGGAGAATTTGTGGCCATCATGGGGCCGTCCGGGTGTGGGAAATCCACCCTCCTGAATATTATTGGAATGTTGGACAACCCTACCGAGGGAAGCTATGAGTTTGCCGGCCATCAAGTGGGGGGGCTCAAGGAAAGCCAACGCACCCAATTGCGAAAAGGAAACCTAGGCTTTGTCTTCCAAAGCTTTAACCTTATTGATGAGCTTACGGTTTTCGAAAATGTGGAGCTACCCCTCATCTATCTAAAAATGAACAAATCTGAGCGTCGTGAAAAAGTAAAGGCAGTCTTGGAGCGCATGAAAATTGCGCATCGTGAAAAGCACTTTCCACAACAACTGTCCGGTGGACAGCAGCAAAGGGTGGCCATTGCCCGGGCCGTGGTTACCAACCCAAAACTGATTTTGGCGGATGAGCCTACGGGGAACCTGGATTCCAAAAATGGTATCGAGGTCATGAACCTATTGACCGAACTGAACCAAGAAGGCACCACCATTGTTATGGTGACCCACTCCGACCGCGATTCGCATTATGCGCACAGGGTCATCAACCTGTTCGATGGGCAAATTGTCACTGAAAGTCAGAACAAGCCCATGGGGGCAATGGTCTAGGGGTTTATTCATCAATCATCATCAAAACCAAACGTCATGTTTAAGAACAACATAAAAATTGCCTGGAGGAATCTAAAAAAGCAACCCTTTTTCACGTTTCTCAACACTTTTGGCCTTGCTATTGGAATGGCCGGTGCTCTGCTTATCTGTCTCTTCATCCATGACGAATTGAGCTATGACAAAATGTTCGCGGATGCCGAACGCATCTACCGGATTGACACGGACATTAAATTCGGTGGAGCCGAAATCAAAGCTTCTGAAGCTGCAGCTCCCATGGCCGAAGTCATACTCAGGGATTTTCCACAGGTGGAATCTGTCATGCGGTTTCGGGACCGGGGCAGCCTGCTCTTGAGAAAAAGTGGAACCTCCGCAAACACCAAAGAGCCCAGAGTTGCTTTTGCCGATTCTACCTTCTTTGACTTCTTTGGGATAACCCTCTTGGTGGGCGATTCCAAAACAGCCCTGGCCCAACCCAATACTTTGATCCTGACAAAAACTGCCGCTGAAAAGCATTTTGGGATCAAAGACGCTTTGGGGCAAAGTCTATTGCTGAACAATACGGATACTTATACCGTTACGGGAATCATTGATGACCTTCCAAAAAATTCGTTCTTGAGGGACCATTCCGTTTTTATGGCCATGAGCGGTTTTGCGGATTCCCGGTCACCCGATTGGGGCAGTCACAATTACTATACGTTCGTCAAACTCATTCCCTCGGCGAACGTGGCAGACTTCCAAGTTCCATTGAATACGCTCTTCGACAACTATTTACTGCCTTGGGCGCAGAATTATTTTCCAGGCATCACCAAGGAATCCTTCCTTGCTTCGGGGAACTTCGTCAACTATCATACCATGCCCTTGACGGACATTCACCTCCATTCAAATAGGCAATCCGAAATGAGCTCCAACAGTACCATGCAAAATGTGTACATCCTTTCGTTTATAAGCTTGTTTTTGATTGTTCTTGCCTGTGTGAACTTCATGAACCTCTCCACGGCTTATTCCTTGAAAAGGGCCAAAGAAGTGGGGATAAGAAGAACCTTGGGGTCCAATAAAATAGACTTGGTACGCCAGTTCTTGATCGAATCAGGGCTTATCTCATTCATTTCACTCTTGGTAGCGCTGGTCATTGCCTCAGTAGTACTTCCCTTTTTCAATGAACTTGCCGGAAAGTCGATTGCCATACCCTATACAAATCCAATATTTTGGGGAATTCTGCTATTGGCCACTATTATCTTGGGGATATTCTCCGGTAGCTATCCTGCCTTTTTCATGTCGCGGTTTATGCCCGTGAAAACCCTTAAGGGAGGTGGACAAAGTGATGTGGGAGGTGGCAACGTACGCAATGCATTGGTGGTGTTCCAGTTTGCCATTTCGGTATTTTTGATTGTCAGTACGATTGTTGTTTTTCAACAGCTGACATTCATTCAAAACAAAGACTTGGGCTTTACCAAAGATCAAGTGGTTCTGATAGACGATGTTTTTTCCGCCGGATCCCAGGTAGAAGCCCTTAAAGAAGAAGTTCTCAAACTAAGTCAGACCAAAAATGCCACCCTAAGCTCTTATTTCCCCACACCTTCATCCCGTTCCAACGGATCCTTTGTCAAAGAAGGGGCTTTGAGCCAAGAAAATGCCGTTCAAATGCAAACATGGGCCGTTGATGAAGATTACATAAATACGATGGATATGGAGCTCATTGCCGGACGCAATTTCAGTAACGAATTTGGGGCCGACTCCACGGGGATGATCATCAATGAAGCAGCCCTAAAAATTCTTGGTCTTAGCGCGGAAGAAGCATTGGGCCTTAAAATGACCGATGACCTAGCCGTTGAAGAACTCAGGTTCAGCACCATTATCGGGGTGGTCAAAAACTTCCATTACGAGTCCTTGCGGGAAAATATTGGGGCATTGGGTCTCTTTTTGGACAGACAACCGTCGGGTATGTTGGCAGTACGATTGAATGCTGGTGACTTTTCATCGGCCATTGCCAAAATAGAAGGAATTTGGAACAGGTTTGCTCCAGGGCAGCCTTTCAACTATCGATTTATGGACGATTCCTTCAACACCACCTATGATGCAGAACAACGTTTGGGCAAAATATTCATGGTCTTCACGGTACTGTCCATTTTGATTGCTTGCTTGGGCTTGTTCGGGCTTGCCGCCTTCAACGCACAAAAGCGAACCAAGGAAATCGGTATCCGAAAAGTGTTGGGGGCCAGTGTACAACAGATTACCTACCGATTGACCACCGACTTCCTAAAAATGGTCGGGATCTCCATCCTTATCTCCTTGCCCATTGGCTGGTTTGCCATGGACAAGTGGTTGGAAGATTTTTCCTATCGGATAGAGATAGGATGGTGGGTGTTTGCCTTGGCGGCCCTTTTGGCCATTGGCGTGGCGGTGCTTACAGTGGGCTATCAGAGCATAAAAGCGGCCATTGTGAATCCCATAAAAAGCCTAAGAACAGAATAATCATCATCAAAAAACGAAAAGCCATGTTCAAAAACTATATAAAGATTGCCTGGCGCAACATCAAAAAGGACAAACTGTTTACAGCCATTAAAATCGGTGGTTTTGCCGTAGGCATTGCCGCTTGTCTTTTGATAGCCCTTTTTATAAAAAATGAACTGGGCTACGATACCCATTACAAGAACAAAGATCGCCTCTACCGCGTGGTCATGCAAGGTATGATGAATGGCGAACAGCTTAAAAGCGTTCATTTTCAACTTCCTTTTGCCGAAACATTGGCATCTACTTTTCCGGAAATCCAAAAAGCGGGAAAGATAAACACCAGTGAACTTTTTGGTGCGGGAAGAAGGGCGTTGCGAGCGGAAGGAACCACCCAAAACAACTTTGAAGAAGGGTTTATATATGCGGACCAGCCCGTTTTTGACCTATTGGAATTGGAACTGGAACAGGGCAATCCTCAAAATCTATTGGTTAATCCCGGTAGCATTGTATTGACGGCCTCCAAGGCGGCCAAATATTTCCCTGATGGCAATGCCGTGGGCAAAACGGTTTTTCTTGACGACAATTCCAGTAGACCCTACACGGTGACAGGAATCATCAAGGAAGATCTTTCGAAAAAATCGCATATGGACTTTGATTTCCTCTTGGCGATTGAGGACACCAATATGAGTTGGTCCAACAACAATTACTTTACCTATGTGTTGCTGGATGACAATGTTGATGTTTCCTCTTTGGAAAAGAAAATGCACTCCATTCTAGATAATTTTGTCATTCCCGCCTATCGCGAAAGAATGCGGGGAGAGAACTTCATGGAAGTCTTACAAACCCTGGAGTACAAACTACAACCCATTGGGGACATTCACCTAAAATCGGATTTAAAGATGGGTGATGGGCTAAAACATGGCGACATTCGCTTTGTTTGGTTGTTTGCTGCCATTGCGGGGTTTGTTTTATTGCTGGCAGTAATAAATTTCATCAATTTGTCTACCGCCAAGTCTGCCAATAGGGCCAAAGAGGTGGGGTTGAAAAAGACGGTAGGAGCCTTTCGGAGCGATTTAGTGAGCCAGTTTTTAACCGAGTCCATCATCTTTAGCATCATCTCCTTTGTTATTGGGGTCTTATTGGCTTGGGGGCTGCTCCCTACCTTTAACTCCATTGCCGCCAAAAACATTGGAATGCCATGGGGAACATGGTGGTTCCTACCCATAATAGGGGTGGCCGCCTTGATCATAGGGATCATTGCTGGGCTATATCCTGCCTTTTACCTATCCGCCTTTAAACCGGTGAACGTGCTAAAGGGTTCCCTGAGTACGGGAAGCAAAAGCGGAAAACTCCGCAGTGGATTGGTTGTTTTTCAGTTTACCACTTCGGTAGTCTTGATTATTGGCACCTTGATCATTTATAAGCAAATGAACTTCATTTTGGACAAGAAACTGGGGTTCAACAAGGAACAGGTTTTGGTCATCAAGGGAACCAACTTATTAAAAAACAATACTGAGTCCTTTAAGGAAAGGCTTCTTGAATCATCCAATGTAAAATCGGTGACCATAAGTGATTACCTTCCCATAGAGGGCACAAAACGAAATGGGAACACTTTTGGTTTGATTGGTAATGAAGGGCAGGAAATTTCCGTTCCCGCACAAGTATGGCGGGTAGACCATGATTATATACAAACCCTGGGGCTACAGGTTAAAAATGGAAGGGGATTTTCCGAGGAATTTGCCAGCGATTCGTCTGCCATAGTCATTAACTCATCCATGGCGAAGGAATTGGGCTTTGATAATCCCATAGGCAAACGGATCAATAATGGTGAAGATTGGACCATAATCGGTGTCCTTGAGGATTTCCATTATAAAAATCTCAAAGAAGAAATTGCCCCAGTCTCATTGGTCATTGGCAATAGTCCAAGTATGGTCGCGGTAAAATTGAACAAGGGGGAAACCACTAGGGCAATCCATGCCATTGAAGCCATATGGCAGGACTATGTACCCCAACAAGCATTTGAGTATACCTTTTTAGATCAGGAGTTTGCGCAAATGCATGACGATGTCCAGCGCATGGGAAAAATATTCAACAGCTTTGCCCTATTTGCCATTCTTGTGGCCTGTTTGGGCCTCTTTGCCCTTTCCGCATTTTTGGTGGAACAACGTAAAAAGGAAATCAGCATCCGCATGGTTCTTGGAGCCCCTTTCAAAAGTATATATCAATTGCTCACTTTTGATTTTGTAAAGTTGATTTTGATATCGATACTCATTGCAACCCCTATTGGCTGGTATTTGATGAGCCGTTGGCTGGAAGATTTTGCGTATAGGATCAATATTTCTTGGTGGGTCTTTTTACTGTCCGGTCTTTTGGCCTTGGCGGTTGCATTTTTAACGGTCAGCTACCAAGCCATAAAAGCAGGTTTGGTCAACCCGGCAAAAAGTTTGAGGGCCGAATAAATCACATCAAAAAACAAAACCATCATGTTAAAGAACTATTTAAAAATTGCCTGGAGAAACCTGACCAAGCACAAAGCGTACACCATCATAAACGTGGGCGGATTGGCCTTGGGCATGGCGGTTGCCCTAATTATTGGCTTGTGGATGCAGGATGAGCTCACCCACAACGATTATTTCACCAATAAAGATACTATCGCCCAGATATTCCAATCGCAAACCTTTAATGGTGAAACCGGTACAGGTCCTGCCATTCCCCGTCCTTTGGAAAAAGCGTTCCGCGATGGATATATGGACAATTTCAAGCGCTTGGTAATGGCCTCGTGGAACAATTCCCAATATTTAAAATATAAGGAAACCAGTATTTCAAGAACCGGAAACTTTATGCAACAGGAGGCTCCTGAAATGCTTGACCTAAATATTATAAAGGGAGAAAAGGACGGCTTAAGGGAAATCAATTCCATTATGATTTCCGTTTCTACGGCCAATGCCCTTTTTGGCAATGAGGAACCCATTGGGAAGGTCATCAAGGTCAACAGTCAGTATGATATGATGGTCACCGCAGTCTATGAGGACATTCCTTTTAATGCCTCCTTTAATGATATGCATTATCTCATGCCCTGGGACAAATATATCACCACAGCGGAATGGCTTCAGAAATCCGAGGACCAATGGGGGAACAATTCTTTCCAAATGTTTGTTCAAATTGCAGACAACACCACCATGGAAGGGGTTACATCGGCCATAAAGGATGTAAAAAAAGATTTGAACGAAGATACCGTTGAATTTAATCCCCAGCTTATGTTGCTGCCCATGAAGGATTGGCACCTTCGCAATTTTTTTGAAAATGGAAAGCAGGTGGGTGGCCGCATAAAATACGTTTGGTTGTTTGGCATCATTGGGGTCTTTGTACTGCTTTTGGCCTGTATCAACTTTATGAACCTCAGCACGGCCCGTTCCGAAAAAAGGGCCAAGGAAGTAGGGATACGAAAGTCCATTGGCTCTCAGCGTGGGCAATTGATCAACCAATTTTTGGGAGAATCCTTTTTGGTGGTCCTATTGGCCTTTATCATTGCTG
This sequence comes from Flagellimonas olearia, assembly GCF_009184425.1. GTDB lineage: Bacteria > Bacteroidota > Bacteroidia > Flavobacteriales > Flavobacteriaceae > Flagellimonas > Flagellimonas olearia. The sequence continues at coordinate 579,372 of NZ_WELG01000002.1, forward strand.
TTCTTATTGTGGCCATATCCTTAAATGGATTCAATGAGTTGGCCAGAAAGGAAATGGATTTTCCGTGGACACTTCCCGGTTTTTGGGCGGCCTCCCTTCTATTTATTCTGGCTACAGCCCTATTGGCCGGCAGTTATCCTGCTCTATACCTTTCCTCCTTCAGGCCCATTGATGTACTAAAGGGCACCTTCAAGGCAGGGAAGCATTCCGGATTGCCCAGAAAAATCCTGGTCGTACTACAGTTTACCGTTTCGGTGGCATTTATCATCGGAACTGTCATCGTAATGCAACAAATTAACCACGCTAAAAACCGACCTATTGGGTACGATCGTGAAGGTTTGGTGCAGGTTCCGGTCATGAGTCAGGATTTTGCCGGAAAATACGAGTTGATGCGAGATGAGTTCATCGGCTCCGGGGCGGTTGTGGAAATGTCATCCTCCAGTAGCCCAACCACCAACATTTGGTCCAATCGAAGTGGGTGGACCTGGGAAGGCAAACCTGAAGGGTTCCAAGAAGATTTGGCCTATACCGAGGTTTCCCCCGAGTACGCCAAATCGCTCAATTTAAAAATTGTGGAGGGCAGGGATTTTTCAAGGGAGTTTCCTTCGGATTCCAATGCTGTTCTGCTCAACGAAACTGCCGTAAAATATATGGGGCTTAAAGACCCTGTTGGCAAACTTTTAAAGGATAAGGACACTGAAAATCCGAGTGAGTCTTTGAAGGTTATTGGCGTGGTTCAGGATATGATCGCACAATCCCCATATGAGCCTGTAAAACAAGGGATGTACACCTTTGATAAATACGGCAATGCTTCCTTTTACAACCTACGGTTGAATCCCAAACAAAGTGCCGGACAAAATTTGGCCATAATTGAACGGGTCTTCAAGGAGCACTTTCCCAATATCCCGTTCCAGTACGACTTTGTGGATGAGGAATACGGTGAGAAATTTGCCGCTGAGGAGCGTATTGGTCGTCTTTCGGGAATCTTTACTGCCTTGGCCATTCTGATCAGTTGTTTGGGCCTTTTTGGGTTGACCTCCTTTGTAGCGGAACAGCGCACCAAGGAAATTGGAGTGCGCAAGGTGTTGGGGGCTACCGTCTTCAACGTGTGGAACATGTTGTCCAAAGATTTTTTAAAGCTGGTCATCATTTCCTGTTTTATAGCTGTGCCCATCGCTTATTACGTTATGAATGGATGGTTACAGGAATATCCGTATCGCGTGATTTTGAAATGGTGGATTTTTGCACTGGCCATGCTCGGGGCCCTATTCGTGACCGTGGTCACCGTAAGCTTCCAGGCCATTAGGGCTGCAAAGGCCAATCCCGTGAAAAGTTTACGGACGGAGTAATTCATCATTAATAGAGGAAAGCCATGTTCAAAAACTATATTAAAATAGCCTGGAGAAATCTTCTCAAAAACAAAGTCTTCACAACAGCCAATTTGATTGGATTGTCCACTGCTTTTGCAATAGCAATTCTTTTGGGCATGACAGCCATGTTTGAGTTATCCTTTGACCAATTCCACAAAAAAAAGGACTCGGTCTATCAACTATATCTGTCCAATCAAACCCCAAAAGGAACAACCATAAGTGTGGTAAATCCTATTCCTTTGGCCCCGGCATTAAAGGAGGAAGTGCCCGGAATAAAGCATATTTCCCGCTCCCTTAGCCAAGATGCTTTGGCCACGTACCAAAACAAAGACTTTGATTTGGATGCCGAATATGTGGACAATGATTTTTTTGCTCTTTTCAGTTACCCTGTGGTCACGGGCAATACCCAAGAACCTATTCCTAACAAAAATTCCATCGCACTGACTGAAAGTGCTGCCAAAAGGATATTTGGAGATGCGAATGCCGTTGGAGAAACTATCCTGTTACAACAAGGCAGGGAGCAACTTCCTTACACGGTTGCCTCAATACTGAAGGACACTCCCGTGAACAGTAGTGTGGACTTTGATATTGTAATTCCATTTGAAAACCACACGGAGTATCTTCCAAACCTCGACACATGGGACTCTTACAACCATTTGGTTTACTTAGAGTTGGAAGAAGGTGTTTCCCTATCCAGGTTTGAAGAAAATACCCGCTCCTTCGCCAACCTACACTATGAAAATCAGATACAAAATATGATTCGCGATGGAGCATTGCCCGATACCAACGGACAATACAAACAATTTAATCTCCTTCCCTATTCCGACATTGCCTTTGTCTCCTATGCAACCGGTATTGCCATAGTCAACCGTACCTTCCCCTATTTAATTATGGGGATTGCCTTGCTCATCATTTTCATCGCCTGTGCCAATTTTATCAACATGAACATTGCTTTGGGAGAAAAACGGCTCAAGGAAATAGGCATGCGAAAAACCCTTGGAGCAGTTAAGCGCCAACTTTTTGGACAATTTTGGTTGGAGAGTATCTTGATTTTTGTGGTCTCCATTGTATTGGGACTAGTAGTCGCTCATTTGCTGTTGGATCCTTTCAAGTCTCTTTTTAACACACAGGCAACCCTTTCCAATCTATCCAAGCCGGCTATATTGGTAGGTCTTTTTCTTTCTCTATTGTTCATTACACTCATTGCCGGCGGATATCCGGCTCTTATATTGAGCAAGCTCAACGCCATTAGGGCCCTTAAAGGGAAATGGGAAATGGGCAAGAACCGATTGCGTAACGGTCTAATAGTGCTTCAATTTGTCATTGCCATTGTTCTCATAAGCGGCACCATAGTTCTTCATGGACAAATCCAGTATATGAGAAACAAGGACTTGGGCTATAACAAGGAGCAGGTGATTTCCATTCCACTTAATGGCAAAACGGATAGCTATCGAGTGTTAAAACTCCTACGGGAAGAACTTAAAAACAACCCAAACATCCTTAGTGTAACCGGTGCCGATAATAATTTGGGGCGGGGAAGGGACGGTAGTTCGTCCACCAGTAAATGGCGATTTGATTATAAAGAACGTAGTATAGGTACCAATGTGCTCACTGTTGACCACGATTATTTAAAAACCTTGGATATTCCCTTGGTTTCGGGTAGGTCTTTTAGCAAAGAATACGGCGCAGACAGTCTCAGTATAGTGATCAATGAGGCCATGGCAAAGGAATTGAACGAGAAAGACCCCCTATCGGTCAAAATCCAGGAAGACGAAGGCCCTTATACCGTCATTGGAGTATTGAAAGATTATCATTTTCAGAACATAAATAGGGAAATTGAACCCTTGACCCTTTTCATGAACCAAGAATCGGAGCTCTACTATGCCTACGTAAAAGTGAGTCCGACCGCGATCGCCGGATCTTATGATGCCATAAAGGCCGCTTGGGAGAAAGTAGAGCCCCAAGCCGAGTTTTTGGGGTCTTTTTTAGATGAAAATGTTGACCGTACATTTCGGAGGGAAAAGACCATGGCCACCATTATCACAAGCGGTAGCGTCCTAGGAATTCTCTTGAGCTGTATTGGGCTTTTTGCCATGTCCATGTTAGTAGTAACCCAGCGTACCAAGGAAATTGGTGTTAGGAAAGTAATCGGGGCAAGCGTGTCGTCCATTACCTTATTATTGACCAAAGATTTCCTGAAATTGGTTGGCTTTGCCTTTATCATAGCCGTACCCTTGGCTTGGTACTTTTTGAACAATTGGTTGGAGTCTTATCCCTTTCGTATCACCTTGAATCCTCTGTATTTCGTAATGGCCGGTTTTTTGGCAATGCTGATTGCTTTCTTGACCGTGGGGGCAAGAACCGTAAGGGCAGCATCGGCCAACCCAGTAAAAAGTTTACGGACAGAATAATGCTTTTAAATTGGAAATAATGTCTCATGTTTAAGCATCATCTAAAAATATCGTTTCGCAACCTTTTAAAGAATAAGGGATATACCGCAATCAATAGCATTGGATTGACCTTGGGTATTTGGTGCTGCCTCATGATTTCTCTTTTTATAAAAGATGAAATTGGGTGGGACAATTTCCATGAAGGTAGCGGTCAGCTTTCCCAAGTAATGGCCAATGTAGCAGCACAAAATGGTGATATTGATACATGGGATGGTATTGGGTATCCTGTTGGAGAAGCATTATTGGAAAACATTCCTGAAATTAAGGCCCTGACCCGCACGGCCGGACCAAGATCTTCCGCTTTTGGAACTACCGAAAACCTCATGGACGTTAAAGTCATGGGAGCGGATCCTAACTTTTTCACCCTGCTTTCCTTTCCGCTTGACAATGGCGCCACCCTAAGTTGTTTGGAAAACCCAAAAAGTGTGGTGATTTCACAAGATTTGGCCTCATCCTACTTTGGCAAAGCAAATCCCGTGGGAAAATCCATTTCCATTACGTTGGATGAAAATGCGCAGGAATATTTAGTAACAGGTGTGTTCCAAAAGATTCCACGAAAATCCACCTTACAGTTTGATGCCGTGGTGCCCTTGGACAATTTCTTGCCCATGAACAACACCAGTTGGGGTAATGGATGGACAAAGACCTATGCCTTATATGATGACAGCCTTACCTTGGGCCAAATCAATGATAAAATCAAGGAAACCCCAAAAAATTGGGGTAACTCCGATTGGTTCACACTTTTTCTCCAACCCATACAAGACCGCTATCTATACGGAAAATTTGAAAATGGAAAAGTAGCGGGAGGACGCATAGACAACATATACTTGTTTCTGATTATAGCCATTGTCACCTTGGTCATTGCCTGTTTTAATTTCATTAATCTAGCCACTGCCCGCGCAGTACGGCGTACTAAAGAGGTGGGGATAAAAAAAGTCATCGGCGCGGGAAAAACTTCTTTGATGTTCCAATTTTTCATGGAATCATGGATACTTGTAACTATTTCCTCTCTATTGGCATTGGTCCTCGCCCAATTGTCAATTCCTGTATTTAATTCCATTACATCCAAAGCGCTTTCCCATATCCTCAATGAACCTTTTGTATACATAGCACTCCTATGTATCATTTTCATCACCGTTCTTTTATCTGGCATATATCCCGCATACTTTTTATCCCATTTTAAAGCGGTAACGGCGCTCAAAGGCGTTTTGAAAGAAGACCTGGGTCAGAAAAAAATAAGGGCCGGACTAGTGGCTTTTCAGTTTTGTCTCTCCATTGTCATGGTTGCCGGGACTATGATTGTCTACTTCCAAATGCAATACATCCACAACAAAAATCTAGGGTTAAATCGTGAAAACATTATCTATACTCCAATGGATATGGGGACCTACAAACATGCAGAATCCATAATGGACGAGCTAGAGCAGTTTTCCGACCTTAAAGCCATAAGCAGGGCCAGCGGAGATTTTGTCCATATGGAAGGAGGCTCATCCGATCCTATTTGGGAAGGACAAAACCACGAGGATGAAAAATTGTGGTTTACCATTCTCAATGTGGATTTTGGCCTGTTGGAAATGCTCGATGTTCAACTCAATCAAGGACGGTTCTTTTCCCCGGAAATGGCCACTGACACCCTTAACTATATTGTGAATGAAGAAGCCGTCAAGGCCATGGGAATGGAAAATCCCATTGGCAAAAAAATCAGTTTTTGGGGAGATGAGGGTGGACAAATTGTGGGGGTGGTCAAAGACTTTCACTTCACCTCCCTGCATACTGCCATTAAGCCTTTGATCATTCGCTGCAGACCAAAGGAGTCTTATCTGTTCTATGCCAAAACCAATGTTGGAAAAACCAGTCAAGCCATTGCCCACTTAGAAACTGTCCATAAAAAATTCAGTGATTTACCTTTTTCCTATCATTTCTTGGATAACACTTTGGAGGAACGATATCAAAATGAGATGAAAATCCAAAATCTAAGCAGCATTTTTGCCCTTATTGCCATAGTTATCTCTTGTTTGGGGTTGTTTGGACTGGTAGTATTTACTATAAATCAGCATACCAAGGAAATCGCAATTCGAAAAGTTTTGGGAGCAAACATATCTACCTTACTGGGTTTTCTGTCCATGGATTTTTTAAAAATTGTTTTACTTTCTTTTTTGATTGCAGCTCCCATTTCGTGGTATTTTGCCCATAAATGGCTACAGGGTTTTGCCTTCCATATCACTACTGGTTGGTGGATATTTGCCTTTGCAGGATTGATAGTTCTATGCATAGCCATGACTACAGTTTGCTTATTGACCTTACGAGCCGCCGTGGCCAATCCAGTAAAAAGTTTACGAACAGAATAAACCCCATTAAAGATGTCAAGATGAATCCTATATTCCTAAAAATAGCCCTACGATACCTCCTAAAAAACAGGCTCTATTCCTTTATCAACATCCTAGGGTTAACGGTAGGCATTGCTTCCTTTGTTCTGATCATGCTGTACGTAAACTATGAACGCAGCTATGACACATTTAGCGGTTCGGAGCATGTGTATCGTGTGTATATGGATTATAAGACGGGAGATGTTTTTGCCCCAGGAGATGCCCAAGTCTATAATTTATCCGGCCCCACCATTAAGCAAGAATTTCCCGAAGTGCTTGAGCAGGTTCGCCTGTTTCATATGGGTGGCGTTACCTTGGTAAACAAAGAGACCGTATTGGGAGAAAATGTAGGTTCTTTGGCAGACCCATCCTATTTTGACATTTTTCCCTATCCCTTGATCAAGGGGGACAAAAACACCGCTTTGGTGGAGCCCTATTCCATTATATTGACAGAATCTCTTGCGCATAAACTGTTCGGGGATGAAAACCCTTTGGGAAAAACAGTGTCCACCTTTTGGGGAAACGACGTTCCAATGACCGTTACTGGGGTCATGAAAGACATCTCCCAGAACACTCATATGAAAAACAGTTTTCTGATTTCATTTGATACCCTTTGGACGTGGGAGATGTTCGAGGGACAACAAGAATTGAACTGGGCCAACAACAACTTTTTCACCTATTTGAAAGTTGCTGAAAATTCCAACATTGCTGCGCTCAGAAAAAAAATCCAAGAAAACGATGCCGATGGAAAAGTGGATGAAAGGCATGACATTGAAGCTTTGGAACGTATTCATTTACACTCCAACAAACCGTATGAGGCCGAAGCCAACGGGAGTGCAAACCGAGTCAACTTTTTATCTGCCATAGCCTTGATCGTATTGTTGCTCTCATGGCTCAACTATGTAAATCTCGCCACGGCAAAATCTTTGGAAAGAGCCAAGGAAATTGGAATCCGTAAGGTGGCTGGTGCACAAAGGCTCCATTTGGTTTGGCAAATCTTTTCAGAATCAATCTTAATCAATGGCTTGGCCTTGATCATAGCCCTGACCCTCGTAGCCTTAACATTGCCTTGGTTCAATGGCTATATGGGACAAGAATTGATGGTTGCCCTACCCAACCTATATTCCCTTTGGCCGTTTTTTGCTTTCATCCTATTGGGAACTTTCATCTCAAACCTATATCCTGCATTTATCTTGAGCGGTTACCGTCCTGCAAAAACATTGAAAGGAAAAATTCAAGGATCCTCCCAAGGCTTACTGCTTCGGAAAGGATTGATAACCCTTCAGTTTTTGGCCACGATTGTACTTTTGATAGGGACCTTGGTCGTGGGCAAGCAGATTCGATTCCTAAAAAATCAACCCATAGGGGCACAGCTCAATGGTGTGGTCGCCCTAAGGGGCCAAATATTGGACCAACCCTCGGACTCTATAAAGAACAAGGATTTTCAGGTGCTGAAGAAGGAATTGGGCAACCTAAGTTTTGTGGATGCCGTTTCAACTGCACAAACCTATCCCGGGGGCGGCTATAACAACCTTCCTTCTTTTATGGGAATAACCAAACCGGATGGTTCTTTTGAGGAACAGACTGTGTATTATCAGTATCAAGTACAACCCGACTTTTTCAAAGTAATGGGCATATCATTTTTGGCCGGTGATGTGTTCCATGCCAATGCCTATGGTGGTGGGAACGACATTGTTGTCAATGAACAATTTGCAAGAAAGATGGGGTTCTCCAATGCTTCAGAAGCCTTGGAAAAAGAGGTGAAGTATTGGGGGCAGACCTGGAAGATCGTCGGGGTAATGGAAAACTATCACCACTTTGGGCTAAAAACCGTTATTCAACCAATGCTTATTCGGCCAGGCACTGCAACCAGTTCCCTTTTGGTAAAATTAGATGATTCGGCCTTAAACCCAACCCAATTGGAGTCGGCCATGGCATCTTTGCAAAGCAAATGGAAGTCTGTCTTCCCCGAGAGTACATTTGGCTATACTTTTTTGGACAAGAATTTTGAGGCCCAATACAACGATGATAAAAAATTTGGTGAGGCATTCGGCTTCTTTACCTTTCTTGCCATACTGATTGCCTTGATGGGATTGTTTGGGCTTACTTCCTATACCATTCTACAACGCAGAAAAGAAATTGGAATACGAAAGGTAAACGGCGCCACCGTGGGACAAATTCTTTCCTTGCTGAACCAAGATTTTATAAAGTGGATCGGACTTGCCTTCATCTTTGCCATTCCCATTTCCTGGTTCGCCATGAACAGATGGCTTGAAGGCTTTGCCTATAAGACCACCATAAGTTGGTGGATTTTTGCACTGACCGGATTTTTAACCCTTTTCCTTACATTGCTTACCGTGAGTTTTCAAAGTGTACGGGCGGCTTCGGCCAATCCTGTTGAAACCTTGCGGGAAGAATAAAAATATCAATCATGCTACTACAACTCAACAACATTTTTAAATGGGTCAACTCTGGAGGCCAGCGTATTTTTTTATTAAAGGACATCAATTTTGAAGTAAAGGAAGGTGAATTTATCTCCATTATGGGGCCTTCGGGTTCCGGAAAATCTACCTTGTTGAATGTCATCGGGATGTTGGACGGGTTTGACGAAGGGGAATATCAATTTTTGGATGAGCCAGTACACTCCATCAAAGAAAAACACCGGTCCAATCTGTACAAAGAGTACATTGGTTTTGTATTCCAATCTTACCACTTGTTGGATGAGCTTACGGTAAAGGAAAACCTGGAAATGCCCCTGCTCTACAAAAAATATAAAGGTGCAGAACGCAAGGCCATGGTAGCCGATATGTTGGATCGATTCAATATTGTGGGAAAAAAAGACCTTTTCCCTGCTCAACTCAGTGGTGGGCAACAGCAATTGGTGGGCATAGCGCGGGCCCTGATCTCCAATCCAAAACTGATTTTGGCCGATGAGCCCACAGGAAATCTCAACTCTAAACAAGGGGAGGAAATCATGGAACTTTTTAAACAATTGAATGACGAAGGCGTCACTATTATCCAAGTGACACACTCGGAGAAAAATGCGGCCTATGGTTCCCGAATCATCAATCTTTTGGATGGGCGGATGATTTGATTAAACCAACCATCCAGTTCAAAAAAGTATTCAAGAAACCAATATGATAGTGGTCATTGGTATTTGAGCCAGTACTTAAACTTTCTAAATCAAATCAGCCAGTTCCCGTCCCACCAAACTGCCTAAGGCAACACCCATTCCCCCAAGTCGCACTCCACAGTAAACAGAATTGGAAATTTGTTTTACAATGGGGGTTTTTTGGGTACCCACACCCATAATCCCGCTCCATCTTTGGTCAATTTCAAAGTCTTGATTGGGAAGGATTATCTCCTTGAGCAATTTTTCCAAGGCATTCTGAATGGTATGGGTTTCCCCAAATTCCATGGTCTCTTCGGTTTGAAAATCGAGGTTACGGCCACCCCCAAACAAAATCCGGTCGTCTATATTCCTAAAATAGTAATAACCTTCGTCCAAATGGAACGTTCCCTTTATTTTTAGGTTTTTGATGGGCTTTGTGATCAACACCTGTGCCCTTGCTGGCTTTACCGTTTCAGATTGTAACAGTTTAGAGGCAAAACCGTTCGTTGCCACAAACACCTTTTTGGAATCAAATCCAAAGCCTTCCGCATGGATGGTCACTTTACTTCCTGAATCTTCAATATCCTTGACTTCAACCCCATTTAAAATGGGAATCTGGTTCTCATGGCATTTTTGGAGCAGGGCATGCATCATTTTTCCGGTATCCAATTGCCCTTCAAATTGATGGGTAATATAGGTGTCACGAATCCCGGAAAACCCGAATTCATTCTTGGTTTTCACAAAAGGTGGGGCTCCAAAAACAGGAAGTAACAACAGATTTAAGTGCTCCATACTGTCCGAACAAGACGCAAACAATTCGGAATCATCCTTCAAAAAAAGTTCATGGCCTCCATGCTGTTCAAACCCGATGGCCTTGTCCCCCAAAAGCGTGCGCAGTACCTGAATACCGTTATATCGCTTTTGGACCAGCTGCACCACTTCTTCCTCGGTATGCGCCTTTACATCAGCCAAAATTTCAGAAACGCTCCCAAAACAGGCAAAACCAGCATTCTTGGTGCTGGCCCCTTGAGGGAGACTCCCCCTTTCCAAAACCAAAATCCTGCTGCTAGGATATTTTTCCCTTAATTGTAGTGCGCAGTTAAGCCCTACGATGCCACTACCAATTACGGTGAAATCCACATGGGACAACCAAGTCTTATATTCCCAATAGCTTAGCTCCATAAAACAAAAACCCCGATAAAAATCGGGGCTATATTTAGTCTTGATATTTGGAATCCATCTTGAAACCTTCCATGAATTTGGTGGTATAATTCCCTGCCAAATAATCTGGGTGATCCATCAACTGTCTGTGAAACGGAATTGTGGTTTTTACACCTTCGATCACAAATTCATCCAACGCCCTGCGCATTTTGTTGATAGCCTCTTCCCGAGTCTGGGCGGTAGTAATCAACTTGGCAATCATGGAATCATAGTTGGGTGGAATCATGTAACCACTGTACACATGGGTATCTAATCGGACCCCATGCCCGCCGGGCGTATGAAGGGTCGTGATTTTTCCTGGGGAAGGCCTAAAATCATTGTACGGATCTTCCGCATTGATCCGGCATTCAATGGAATGCAATTTTGGATAATAGTTCTTCCCTGAGATGGGTACACCTCCGGCAACCAAAATCTGCTCCCGGATCAAATCATAATCCACCACCTGTTCTGTGATGGGGTGCTCCACTTGGATACGGGTGTTCATCTCCATGAAGTAGAAGTTGCGGTGCTTGTCCACCAAAAACTCTACAGTTCCCGCTCCTTCATATTTAATATATTCAGCAGCTTTTACAGCGGCTTTACCCATATCTTCCCTGAGGGAGTCCGTCATAAAGGGTGATGGGGTCTCCTCGGTCAATTTTTGGTGTCTGCGTTGTACGGAGCAATCCCTTTCTGAAAGGTGACATGCCTTTCCATATTGATCCCCCACAACTTGAATCTCAATATGTCGTGGCTCCTCGATGAGCTTTTCCATGTACATTCCGCCATTGCCAAAAGCAGCTGTGGCTTCTTTCACGGCACTTTCGAAATTCTTTTCCATTTCGTCCTCGGACCAAATGGCGCGCATTCCCTTTCCACCACCACCGGCAGTGGCCTTGATCATAACGGGATAGCCCATTTTTTTGGCTTCCTTTCTGGCGTGGTCCACATCCTTGAGTAGTCCATCCGATCCCGGAACGGTGGGAACTCCTGCTTTTTTCATGGTTTCCTTGGCCGTAGCCTTGTCACCCATTTTTTCAATCTGTTCCCCGGAAGCACCAATAAACTTAATATCGTGCTCCGCACAGATCTTCGAGAACTTGGCATTTTCGGAAAGAAACCCATATCCTGGGTGAATGGCATCGGCATTGGTGATTTCCGCCGCAGCAATGATGTTCGGAATCTTTAAATAGGATTCGTGGCTGGGGGCCGGACCAATACAAACGGCTTCATCTGCAAAACGCACATGGAGACTTTCCTCGTCAGCCTTGGAGTATACAGCAACGGTCTTTATCCCCATTTCCTTGCAGGTACGAATAATTCGCAGTGCGATTTCGCCCCTATTTGCAATCAATATTTTTTTAAACATAGAACACAATCTTAAATTCTGAATTCTAAATCTTAAATGGTTTTAAACAACAGGAATCGCTGCTTAAAATTTATCATTTAAAATTCACTACGATGGGTCTACCAAGAACAATGGCTGATCAAATTCCACTGGAGAAGAGTCATCAACCAATACCTTGACGATTTTTCCGGAAACTTCGGATTCGATATCGTTGAACAATTTCATGGCTTCGATCACACAAAGCACATCTCCTTGGTTAATGGTACTACCCACCTCAACAAAAGCAGGTTTATCTGGAGAAGGCTTTCTGTAGAAAGTTCCTATAATGGGTGATTTAATGGTGATGTATTTGGAGTCATCGGATTTTGAAGCAGATTCCGCTGCAGGTGCCGCGGTTTCTTGAGCAGCTGGAGCCGCAGCCACAGGAGCGGCAGGTGCTTGGGCCATGGGAATTTGCTGTACAATGGTTGTCTCCGGGGTACTTGAGCTTGTGCTACCGGTTCGGATGGTGATCTTAATGTCTTCCATCTCCAACTTCACCTCGCTGGCACCCGATTTGGCCACAAACTTGATTAAACTTTGAATTTCCTTAATGTCCATGGAATATGATTTTGTTAGTTGTGTGCTGTTTAAGAATTATAGGCCCATTTTAAATAAATGGAGCCCCATGTAAAGCCTCCTCCAAAGGCGGCAAAAATTAAGTTGTCTCCTTTTTTCAGTTGTTTTTCATAATCGAACAACAACAAGGGCAAGGTGGCGGATGTTGTGTTTCCGTAACGGTCAATATTGATCATCACTTTTTCCGAATCCACTCCCATCCTGTTGGCCGTGGCGTCAATGATACGTTTATTGGCCTGATGGGGTACCAACCACTGTACATCCTCATGGGAAAGATTGTTCCGCTCCATGATCAGTGCGGACACCTCAGCCATGTTGGAAACCGCAAATTTAAAAACGGATTTCCCATCTTGGTATACATAATGTTGTTTGTTCTTCACCGTTTCTTCGGATGCTGGCAAGATAGAGCCTCCTGCATCAATTTTCAAGAACTGGCGTCCAACTCCATCCGATCGTAAATACTCGTCCTGTACCCCAAGTCCTTCCTCATTGGGTTCAAAGAGCACGGCTCCGGCACCATCACCAAAGATAATGCAGGTGGTACGATCGGTATAATCTAAGATCGAGGACATCTTATCGGCCCCGATCACCAAAACTTTCTTGTACTTTCCTGATTCAATATAACTGGCCGCAGTTGACATTCCATACAGAAAACTGGAGCATGCAGCCTGTAGGTCATAGGCAAAGGCATTGACCGCCCCAATTTCCGAAGCCACATATGCCGCGGTCGACGCAACGGGAAGATCGGGAGTGGCCGTGGCCACCAACACAAAATCTATCTCCGAAGGGTCTACATTCCCTTTTTTAATAAGGTCTTGGGCCGCCCTTATGGCCATGTACGAAGTTCCGGCATTCTCTTCCTTCAATATTCTCCGCTCTTTGATTCCGGTCCTTGAGGTTATCCATTCATCATTGGTATCTACCATGGTTTCCAACACTTTGTTGGATAGTACGAAATCGGGAACATATCCTCCCACAGCTGTGATGGCTGCTGTTGTTTTATTCATTTTAGCGTCTCTTTTTGTCAAAAACATTGAAATTTGACCCAGAAGAGGTGAAAATTAGTCATTTTATATGACTTTTTTATCAAAACGGGGCCGTTTTTGAAATTAACTTCAGTCCATAAAAAAACTCCCGCTAGTTTGGAACGGGAGTTGGTTTATTTTGAGGGATTTGCCATTAGGCAGCAGTTTCTTCCTCTGTTTTGTCGATCAATACTTGACCTCTGTAGTACAGTTTGCCTTCATGCCAGTGTGCTCTGTGGTACAAGTGCATTTCTCCTGTTACGGAATCCTTGGCAATTGTTGGGGCTACTGCTTTGTAATGGGTTCTTCTTTTGTCCCTTCTGGTCTTTGATGTCTTTCTTTTAGGATGTGCCATTATAAACCTATTTGTCCGTTAGTAACTTTTTTAAATCATCCCATCTGGGATCTGTTTTTTCTGATGGTTTCTTTTCTTCTTTTGGCTGCAATTCTTCCAGCTTGTCCAAGATTTCCGATTTCAACGTTCCGTCCAATACACCGGGGTGTACTCTTTTTTGAGGGACGGCCAACACCAACATCTCATAGATGTACTGTGCAATGTTGATTTGGTACTCACCATGGGGAATGATCAAAATTTCATCATCTTCATCATTGTACTCTTCCCCAAACTTGATGACCAAGTGCAAATCTGAATGGATGGGTTGGTCAAAAGGTTCTCCGGTCATGTCGCAATCCACATTCACCGTTCCCTTGGCCTCGATTTCCAATTCCATCATATTGCTCATTTTTTCCAATATGGCGGTCACCTTTACGGAAGCCCCGTTAAATTCTTGGTATTCAAAAGATTCAAAGAACGCATTGTCAATCTCGTACACAAATTCGTGTTTTCCCAACTTCAAGCCTGAAAATGGGATAAAAAACTCCTTCAGCTTCATTGTTTCTACACTTAAGGTTTGTGTACCAGCCTCTAAAGGCGGGTGCAAAGATACTACTTATTTACAAAACTGCAATTCCATCACCAACAAATATCCATCTTTGTGGAACTTTTTTAGCTCGCACGCTTGGTCTTTTGTTTTTTCAGTGGGTTTTTGCTCAATTCCATATACTCCGTACGGTTCTTAAACACCTCAATGGCCATAAAAACCGCTTCTTTAAAGGAGCTGTTGTCCGCTTGCCCTTTTCCGGCAATTTCATAGGCCGTACCATGGTCCGGCGATGTCCTAACCTTATCAAGTCCAGCGGTGTAGTTCACCCCTTTTCCAAAGGAAAGGGTTTTAAAGGGAATAAGCCCCTGATCGTGATAGGCCGCTAAAATGGCATCAAAATTCTTATGGTTGTCCGAACCAAAAAAGCTGTCTGCGGAATACGGTCCATATACCAACGTTCCCTTATTGAACAGCTCTTTGATCACCGGCTTCAAAATTTTGTCGTCCTCCTCCCCAATGGTACCGTTGTCCCCACTATGCGGGTTTATGCCCAACAAAGCAATCTTTGGTTTACGGATTCCAAAATCCATTTTTAAAGATTTTTCCATGGTGGCTATCTTGTGCCTCACCAAACTTGGGGTTATGGCCTGAGCCACATCCTTAACGGCAATATGGTCCGTGAGCAACCCTACGCGAAGGGTGTCTGCCACCATGAACATAAGGCTTTCCCCGTTCAATTCTTGGGCTAGATAATCGGTATGGCCGGGAAATTTAAAATCGTCGGACTGTATATTGTTTTTGTTGATGGGCGCCGTTACCAGAACGTCAATACTACCATCCTTCAAAGCGGAAACCGCCGCCCGAAGTGATTTAATGGCATAGGTGCCTCCTTCCTGTGTGGCCTGTCCGAATTCAATTTTCGGTACTTCTTTCCAAACATTCACAATGTTGATCTTTCCTTCCACGGCTTGGGATGCATCCCTAACCCCGTTGAATGTCATCTCGATTCCCAAATCCGATTTCTGCTGGGAAACGGTTTTGTTCGATGCAAAAATAATTGGGGTACAGAAGTCCAACATCCGTGGGTCTTCAAATGTTTTTAGGGCAACTTCACACCCAATTCCATTTATGTCCCCAATGGAAATCCCCAGTTTTATTTTTTGATTTTCCTTCATATAATCACTGCCGTTATGGCTACTTTTGCATTACAAAACTAGTCAATTAATAAGACACATGTTCACAGGTATCATAGAGACTTTGGGGAAAGTTGAAAAGCTTGAAAAAGAAGGGGGCAATTTGCATATTACCCTGTCCTCCAATATTACATCGGAACTGAAGATAGACCAGAGCGTTTCACACAATGGGGTATGCCTTACCGTTGTGGCCATAAAAGATGATTTATACACCGTGACCGCCATTGAAGAGACCTTGATCAAGAGCAATATAGGGGACTTAAAGACTGGTGATGTGGTAAATTTGGAACGTGCCATGGTCTTAGGGGCTAGATTGGACGGCCATATAGTGCAGGGACATGTGGACCAAACTGCCCAATGCACTTCCATGGAACAAAAAGATGGTAGCTGGGTCTTTGGGTTTCAGTACGATTCCAGTTTGAACAATGTAACCATTGAAAAAGGTTCCATAACCGTGGACGGTGTAAGTTTGACCGTGGTTGATTCCAAAAAAGACAGTTTTAGCGTGGCCATCATCCCTTATACTTTTGAACATACTCGTTTCAATACCTATATAATAGGTACATCGGTCAACCTAGAGTTCGATGTGGTTGGGAAATATGTGGCCCGTTTAATGGACCTTCGACAATAATGTCGAAAAATCCTCGCCTTATACTTTTATAAAAATCTTCCGCTTGTATAATACGTAGGCCAAAAGGCAGTAAAATGAAACCACCGTTAAACCATATAGCAGGGATGAGAGTTTCATGGGCATAAAATCGTGCACATAAATGGTCTGGAACAGCCATCCGTGCAAAGAGTTTTCACCATCCACCTTAATCAACCCGAACAGTTTACTGATGAAACTGGACAAGAAATACACTACAATGGCATTGGCCCCAGCATACTTAAAGATACTTCCGAATTTTATTCCCTTGACATCGGTGAGGTGATAAATAATCGCCAATACGATATTGGCCCATCCTGCCGTTACCAACACAAAGCTACTGGTCCATAATGCCTTGTTGATGGGGAATACCAAATCCCAAACGTGGCCCAGAACCAAAAATGCGCCTCCCAAACCGAATAAAATGGTGGTCTTCTTCTCTTGTTTTGACGTCAATATCAATCCTGTGAAAATCCCCAACAATGAACTCACTATGGCCGGAAGGGTGCTTAAAAGTCCTTCGGGGTCGTAATCTGTTTTCCACATATGTGAGCCAAACACGTTTAAATCCACATAGTTGGCCAAGTTGTTCGGTGCCCTTTCCAAAGTGGATGCCACCCCCTGAACCGGGACAAAAACCATGAGCAACCAATACCCGATCAATAAAATCCCTGAAACAGCAATAAGCTTTTTCCAGTCCAAATTGATAAATAGGATGGAGGCAAAGAAAAACACTACCCCAATCCGTTGCAAAACCCCGGGGAACCTTATGTTTTCAAAATCCTTGAAGAAAGGGAAGCTCAAAGTAAAGGCCCCCAAGAATATACCCAGCCCGATTAATTTTAAGCTTCGAATCGTGATTTTCTTGTAGGTGCTGGAATCTGTCTTTTTATTTTGATAGGCCAACGCAATGGAGGTTCCCACAATAAAAAGGAAAAAAGGGAACACCAAATCTGTGGGGGTGTACCCATGCCATTGCGCATGCAATAATGGGGCATACACATGCCCCCAAGTACCCGGGGTATTCACCAGTATCATCAATACGATGGTCATTCCCCTAAAAATATCTACGGATAAAACCCTGTTTTTCATAGTGCTGTTGTTATAAGATGTTATCCTTGATCCTGCCCCAAGCCTTGATCAGGAAAAATCCTGAAACAAGGGCAACACCGGTCAAAATGAGAGCCAATTGGGTTTCTTGATAAATCCAATATCCCGTTGCAAACATAATGGAGTAGATTAAAACCACACCCAACAGCATGGCCGTGATTCCCGCAGGAACACTCCATTTTTCATTGCTCTTGACGATTTTTACATTCTCTGCGTCTGCTTCATCCACAATCTTTTTCCAACCCGGTCCTCCAGGCTGGATCTTGAGGTAAAAACTACGCAAAACTTCTTTGCTTTCCGGTTGTGTCACAAACGTGGCCGTTAACCAAATGATTGATGTGACCACCATGATAAATGGTAGATCTGCCCATTCCGGGAATACCCCGGTTTCTGGAGCAAAAAGGATTTCTCGCAACGATGTGGTCTCCAAAAGAACAGCTAAAATCCCTGAGGAAAACATCGCCGTGATTTCACTCCAAGCATTGATACGCCACCAAAACCAGCGTAGGATAAAAATAAGCCCCGTTCCCGCTCCAAAAGACAGCAATAGGTTGAACACGCCCATGGCATCTTGTAGTGCCAAAGCCAAAAATGCACTTAAGACCATCAATACTACAGTGGACAGTCTTCCCACATTCACCATCTGTTTCTCCGTAGCGTTCGGGTTTATCTGCTGTTTGTAAAAATCATACACAATATAGGAGGAGCCCCAGTTCAACTGTGTGGAGATGGTACTCATATAAGCCGCCACCAAAGAAGCCAAAACAATTCCCAAAAGACCCGTGGGCAATTTGGTCATCATGGCTGAATAGGCCAAATCGTGTCCCAATTTATCTTCTGTTACATTTGGAAAAGCTTCATGGATACTGGCAATATCCGGATATACCACCAACGAGGCCAGTGCCACCAAAATCCATGGCCAAGGACGCAAGGCATAGTGCATAATATTGAAGAAGAACGTAGCTCCAATGGCATGGTTCTCATCTTTTGCTGCCAACATCCGTTGTGCAATGTAACCACCACCACCGGGTTCCCCTCCAGGATACCACGAACTCCACCATTGTACAGCCAATGGAATGATCAAGGCCGTTATCAACGCTTTCTTATCACTAAAATCGGGAAGGATACTTAGCTTCCCTTGCACATTTTCATTTTCCAAAATGGACTGAATTCCACCAACCTCTGGAAGATTCACCAGATATACCGCTGCCCCAATGGCACCTCCCATGGCCACAAAAAAGAGTAGAAAATCACTGTAAACCACTCCCTTAAATCCTCCAAGGGCGCTAAAAATAACCGTTATAAGACCAGCACTGACTACGGTTACCCAAGGATCCAGCCCCAGCATAACCCCACCAATCTTAATGGCCGCCAAGGTAACTGAGGCCATGGTGATCACATTAAAAAACACCCCTAGGTAAATGGCCCGGAACTTCCTTAAAAAACTTGCCGCCTTTCCGCCATATCTGATTTCGTAAAACTCCAAATCCGTATTTACGTTGGATTTCCGCCATAACTTGGCATATACAAACACGGTGAGCATTCCCGTCAACAGAAAACACCACCATCCCCAGTTTCCGGAAACACCATTGGAACGGACCAAATCGGTCACCAAATTGGGCGTGTCCGTGGAAAATGTGGTTGCCACCATGGAAAGTCCCAATAACCACCATGGCATGGTTCTTCCTGATAAAAAGTATTCTGATGAGCTTTTTCCTGATTTCTTGGAAACATAAATTCCTATGAAAAGGACAATAGCGAAAAATGTAAAGATTATGGCATAATCTAAGGTTTGTATATCCATCGGTTTGGTTTTGGTAAGAACCAAAGATAGTTTTTTTAGGTTACTTTTGTACTCCACCAAATGTTTTGGATGTTTCTCTCCCTTACCTCCGAAATCTCTATAATGGCATGGGCCATGGCCGCCACGGCAGTTTTTTTAATGGGAGCTTCCAAAGCCGGTCTCAAGGGCATGTCCATACTCAATGTTACCCTCATGGCCTTGGCCTTTGGCTCCAAGGCTTCTACAGGAATATTCATGCCTTTATTGATTGTTGGTGATATTATTGCTGTTATCTATTATAATAGACATACCCAGTGGAAATACATTCTCAAGTTTATTCCATGGATGGTGTTGGGCATCCTTATTGGTGTTCTCGTTGGAAAGGACTTGCCGGAAGTGGAGTTCAAATGGGGTATGGTCACCGTTATTTTTATCAGTTTGGGCCTTTTATATTGGTGGGACCGAAGAAAATCCACTCACATACCCACCCATTGGATGTTTGCTGGCTCCATGGGAATCATGGCGGGGATATGTACCATGATCGGAAACTTGGCAGGGGCTTTCACTAACATCTTCTTCCTGGCTATGCGATTGCCCAAAAACCAGTTTGTGGGTACCGCGGCATGGCTCTTTTTCATTACCAACCTTTTTAAACTTCCCTTTCACATTTTTGTGTGGAAGACCGTTACTCTGGAAACTTTATGGGTAGATATAAAACTCATCCCGGCTATTTTAGCGGGCATTTATGTGGGAATTCGACTGGTAAAAATCATCCGTGAGGGGTTTTTCCGGAAAATGATTCTCGTGCTTACGGCCTTGGGGGCCTTGCTTTTATTGTTCCGATAAATTTTAACAAAAAACCCACCTTCTTTTTTAAGAAGATGGGTCCATGTTTTTAAACTCTGTTGTATTTAATCAATGGCAACGGGAAGTGCCACGTTGGCCCACTCCATGGTAAATCCATCATTGGTAATGGTATAGGTCAATTGTTCCTTGGCTTGGGAAGCTTTCTTTGGTGATGCTTTGACCCGAAGCACATCGGTCGACTTGTTTTCCTTATCATATTCAGTCAAAGTCAGCCCTTCAACAGAAGAGCCGCTGCGTCCATGATTAGAATTAAAAATTACGGTCCAATCTCCTTTGCTGGGCACAAAGAACAAGGCATAGGTGCCGGCGGAAAGCTTTTCTCCCCCAACTGTAATGTCCTTGTCCGTGGTAAAGGTGGTTGCCATATTGGCTCCTGCCCGCCAGACTTTATCATAGGCAACAAGGCCTCCAAAAATTTCACGCCCTCGCATGGAAGGACTGTTATAGGTAATCTCGATTGACGCATCAGCGGCCTTTCCCTTAACACTTTTATAGGGACTCTTTTGTGCAAGACTGCACATACTGAAAAGAATGGTTAGGGTAAACAGGCTGGCCCAACGGACCGAAGTTTTAAGTTTTCTCATGGGTTTTGGTGTATTAAATCAGTTGAAACATTACAATTTTGTCTAAAGATACGGATACTGGTATAATCCAAAATGGTTCGTTTCACTACCCGCATTTGGCCTTGATTTTTCTTTCAATCCGTTGCAAAATCAACATATATTGCTGTCTTTGTTATGAAATGGAAGCGAAAATGAGCTTATTCATGGTCTTTATACGAATATAACATGGGTCCCCCCTTTACTCCAGGTTTTTTTTCGCCTGTATTTTTAAGAATATCCATTTGGAAAATGCGTTTTCTAAAATTACGTTTGTCCAATTCCAGACCCAAAATGTTCTCATAAAGATTCTGCAGTTCGGGCAGTGTAAATTTCTGTGGAAGCAATTCGCCAACCACAAGGGTATCCTTCAAGTTCTTTTTAAAGAATTGATGCGCATCACGGATAATTTGGTTGTGATCAAACCCAAGATTGGCCGGGATTCTGTCCAAATCAAACCAATCAATCTGCTCCACACCCCGTTTTAAGGTCAAGGGATGGTTCTCCGGTTTTACCAAAGCATAAAAAGATATGGTGATTACTCTTTTTGTGGGGTGGCGCTCTATATCAGAATACGCTCTTACCTGTTCAAAATGGATATTTTCAAATCCAGTTAGGGCAAACAATATCTTTTGGGCACAGTCTTTTAGGGTCTCATTGGCCTGTAGGGCGCCTCCGGGCAACATCCAATGATCGGTAAAATTGCCCACAGATCTTTTGGTCAGTAAAATCTTCAATCGGTTGTCCACATATCCAAAAACAGCAATGTCCGTGGTCATGGAACATTCATAGGAATCTTCGTTTACTTGATAATCATTGAGCCCATTGAGTGTTGCTTCCGATAAATCTTCTTTCATTTTTTTTTTCGCCAAAAAATTCTAATTTAGTAACTGTGTATAAATGACACAGAAATTGTTTTGGTCACTATCAAACCTTAAAATTACAGAAAAGGCCCATGAATCAACCTAAATATAGAGAATTAGACGGCAAAGTAGTTGTCATTACGGGAGGAGGAGGCGTCCTCGGCCGTGCTTTGGCCCTATCCATTGCAGATCAGGGAACCAAAGTGGCCATCCTTGACCTAAAGGAAGAGGCTGCCCAGGAAATCGCAAAAAAAATAAACGCCAATGGCGGTACGGCAATCGGTGTTGGTGCCAATGTGCTTGAAAAGGAATCCCTCATCAAAGCAAGGGACATCATAAAAGAGCAATGGGGAAGTTGTGATATCCTCATTAACGGGGCCGGAGGTAACCACCCCAAGGGCACTACCACAAAGACCCATTTTTTTGAAGAGGATATAAATCCGCCTGAAGACTTGACGACCTTCTTTACCTTGGACCCCAAAGGCATCCAGTTTGTGTTTGACCTTAACTTTATTGGGACCCTTTTACCTACCCAAGTATTTGCAGAGGATATGGTTGGGAAAAAAGACACGGTGGTTTTGAACATCTCTTCCATGAATGCTTTTAGACCCTTGACCAAGATACCGGCCTACAGTGCGGCCAAGGCCGCAGTAAGCAATTTTACGCAGTGGTTGGCCGTGCACTTGGCTCCCGTTGGAGTCAGGGTAAACGCCATAGCGCCAGGTTTCTTTTTAACCGATCAAAATAGAAGTTTATTGACCCAGAAAGACGGGTCGCTTACCCCTCGTGGAAATACCATTTTGGAACATACTCCCATGAACCGGTTTGGGGAACCCGACGATTTGGTGGGAACCGTACTTTGGTTGATGGGCAATGGATCAAAATTTGTAACAGGAATTGTAGTACCCATTGATGGGGGCTTCAGTGCATATAGCGGCGTATAAGATATGGGATTGGAACAAACATGGAGGTGGTACGGGCCCAATGACCCGGTTACCCTAGCAGATATAAAAATGGCAGGTGCCACGGGAATTGTCACGGCATTGCATCATATTCCCAATGGGGAGGTGTGGCCTGTTTCAGAAATAGAGGAACGCAAGAAGCAGCTCCAAGCGTATGGGTTTACGTGGTCCGTGGTGGAAAGCATCCCTGTACACGAGGATATTAAAAAGCGCACTGGAAACTTTGAACGCTATATTGAAAACTATAAAGAGAGTATCAAAAATCTAGGGCAATGTGGAGTGGACACCGTCTGTTACAACTTTATGCCCGTACTGGACTGGACCCGTACCGATTTGGCCCATCAAATGCCTGATGGATCATTGGCTCTCCGGTTTGACAAAGCTGCCTTTGCCGCATTTGAACTGTTCTTGCTCAAAAGGGCGGGTGCCGAAGAAGACTATACCCAAGAGGAAATTAAACTGGCACAAGAAGCCTACGGAAAAATGGACGGAGCCTCCAAGGAGAAACTCATCCGTAATATCATTGCCGGGCTACCCGGTGCGGAAGAGGGCTATACTTTGGAGCAATTCCAAAATGTGTTGGACGCCTACAAGCACATCGGACCAGAACAATTACGGGAAAACCTGCACGCTTTTGTCAAAGCCATAGCCCCAACTGCTGAAGAGGCCGGGGTATTCCTGACCATTCACCCTGATGATCCTCCTTTCCCAATTTTGGGGTTGCCCAGGGTCATGAGCACCTTACAAGATGCCAAGGACCTCATCAACGCCCACAACAGTCCGCACAATGGGATTTGCTTCTGCACAGGTTCATTTGGGGTTCGTGAAGACAATGATTTGGTCAACATGGCCCATCAATTGGCCAATCGAATCAACTTTATCCACCTAAGAAGCACCAAACGGGATGACCAAGGCAATTTTTATGAAGCAGACCATTTGGATGGCGATGTGGACATGTACGGTGTGCTAAAAGAACTGTTGACGGAGCAGGCCAAAAGAACACAGACCAACCGACCTGACCGGCGTATGCCCATGCGCCCCGATCATGGGCACCAGATGTTGGACGATTTGGGCAAAAAAACCAACCCTGGGTATTCCGCCATAGGTCGTTTACGGGGATTGGCCGAATTAAGGGGGTTGATGTTGGGCATTGAAAAATCGGGTATATGAGTTTTATTCACGAAGATTTTCTGTTACAGACCCCATATGCCCAAGAGCTGTACCACAGCTATGCCAAAAACATGCCCATTATTGATTATCACAACCATTTGACTCCAGAGCTTTTGGCCAATGATGGGCACTATCCAAATATTGCCCGGGCCTGGTTGGACGGTGATCATTACAAATGGAGGGCCATGCGTGCCTTGGGAATCGAGGAGAAATACATCACCGGTAATGCATCCGATCAAGACAAGTTTTTAAAATGGGCCGAAGCCGTACCCTATTTGGTGCGGAACCCCCTCTACCATTGGACCCACTTGGAGTTGCAACGCTTTTTTGGAATCACGGATTTACTGTCCAAGGACAACGCCCTTGAAATCTATCAAACCACTTCTGCCAAGCTACAAGAGAAGTCGTGTTCAGCTTTGGGAATGCTACAACAAATGAATGTTGAGGTGGTCTGTACCACCGATGACCCCATAGATGATTTGCGATTTCACCAAAAATCCAGAAAAGCGGGCCATAACCCAAAAATGTTGCCAGCTTTTCGTCCAGATAAGGCTTACGCCATTGAGAACCTTACCGCGTATAAAAGCTATTTGGAGCAACTGTCCGATGCTTCCGGCATTACCATATCTTCTTATTCCGATGTGCTGGAGGCCCTAAAAAATCGGATTGTGCATTTCCATGAAAACGGGTGCCGATTGGCGGACCATGGCTTGGAACAGTTGTATTTTTTTGAGGAAGGAACCTATGATATTGAAGCCGTTTTCAAAAAAATAGGGTCGGGGCAACACTTGGAGCTAGGAGAAATCCATTATTATAAGTTTCAAACCTTGGTTTTTCTGTGTAGGGAATACCACTCCCTAGGCTGGGCACAACAGTTTCATTTGGGCCCTTTGCGCAATGTCAACCAAAGCATGCTGGACAAATTGGGTCCGGACACGGGCTTTGATTCCATTGGCGATAAGGAACAAGCGTATCCCCTAGGTAAGTTTTTGAACCTTTTGGAGAGCACAGATCAACTGGCAAAGACTATTTTATATAACTTGAATCCATCACAGAATGAGGTTTTTGCTACCATGGCCGGAAACTTCAACAGGGGTGGAATCAAGGGAAAGATTCAGTACGGTTCGGGTTGGTGGTATTTGGACCAATTGGATGGGATGGAAAAACAAATCAACACCCTATCCAATTTAGGGGTCCTCAGTACCTTTATAGGTATGCTCACCGATTCGCGAAGCTTGCTGTCCTTCCCAAGACATGAATATTTTAGGCGGTTGCTCTGCAATATTTTGGGGAATGACATCCAAAAAGGATTATTGCCTGCAGACCTACCACATTTAGGTAGTATTGTGCAGGATATCTGCTACAACAACGCCAAGGACTATTTCAACTTTGATGCCATATGAAAGGATTGAAAAAATAATGAGATCGTACACTTCCATAGTGCTTTGGGCTGGCCTTGTACTGTTTCTGATAGGGTGTCAGGCAGAAAATGGGGTCAAGACCATAAAGCTGGCCCATGGCTTGGATGTCAATCATTCCGTTCACAAAGCCTTGGTAAAGATGGGAGAGGACCTTGAAGAGATTTCCAAGGGCAAAATGACGGTTGAAATCTATCCTAACCAGCAATTGGGCACCGAACGTCAAATTGTTGAATTATTGCAGATTGGAAGTTTGGATATGACCAAGGTCTCTGCCGCCACACTAGAAAATTTTGCGCCAAAGACCCGGGTTTTGGGACTTCCCTACCTATTTAGGAGCAGGGAACATTCTTTTAAAGTGTTTGATGGCCCTATTGGCGAGGAATTACTGAACGATGGTAAAAAATACTGGCTAAAAGGACTTGGCTTTTACGATGCGGGCAGCCGCAGTTTCTACACCAAGGAAAAAGCAATTGAAAGCCCCGGTGACCTAAAAGGGCAAAAAATCAGGGTAATGCCCAGTGTCACCGCCATGGAGATGGTTCGCGGGTTTGGGGGTTCGCCCACACCCATTTCTTGGGGGGAACTGTACACCTCCTTGCAACAGGGCGTTGTGGACGGAGCGGAAAACAATCCGCCCAGTTTCTACCTCTCCAAACACTACGAAATATGCAAATACTATTCCCTCAACGAACACACCTTTTCCCCGGATATCATTTTGGTGGCCACCCATTTCTGGGACAAGCTTTCAGAACAGGAACAAAACTGGCTGCAACAGGCTGTGGATGCATCCGTAGTATATCAAAGAGAGTTGTGGGCAAAAGCCGAGGCTGAAGCGCTGGATGCTGTTCAAAAGGCAGGGGTAAAAATCATTAAACCAGACAAGTCCCTTTTTTCAAAAGAGACGGAAAGGGTGTATGAAAAATATAAGGCAGACGAGACGCTGTCTAAATTGATACAACAAATAAAAGCCGTTGAATGATATGGGGGCCAAAAAGACCATAGATAGCGTATTGGGCGGTGCATTGATCATCATCATGTCTGCCATGGTCCTCAATGTCCTTTGGCAAGTTTTTACGCGTTTTGTAATGGGAACGCCAAGCTCGTTTACGGATGAATTGGCCCGATACCTCATGATCTGGGCAGGCATATTGGGAGCGGCCTATGTGGCTGGGAAAGATATGCACGTAGCCATCGATGTACTGCCCCAAAAGTTCAACAAATCCACCCAGAAGAGACTGTCGACAACAGTTAAGGTTGCGGTAATTCTTTTTGCGTTATCGGTCATGGTGATTGGAGGTATCCGTTTGGTGTACATCACTTTTGTATTGGAACAGTTGTCGCCCGCCCTTCAAATACCCTTGGCCTATGTGTATTTGGTCATCCCCATAAGTGGCCTGCTCATCGTCTACTATAAAATTACGGACATTATAAATCAAAGCGAATAATGGAATATCTGCCCATATTGGTGTTGTTGATAAGCTTTATTGGTCTGTTGGCCATAGGCGTTCCCGTGGCTTGGAGCATTTCCATTTCCGCTTTATTGACCATGTTGGTCAGCATTCCTTTTTTACCGGCAACCACCACCTTGGCCCAACGTATGGGCGTGGGCTTGGATAGTTTTGCGCTTTTGGCCATTCCCTTCTTTATCCTTGCCGGAAACTTAATGAACAAAGGGGGTATGGCCCATCGTTTGATTGCTTTTGCCAAGACCTTGGTTGGTGCGCTTCCCGGCGGACTTGCCTTGATCAACATAACCGCCGCCATGCTTATGGGGGCCATAGCGGGTTCAGCCATGGCATCAGCCTCTGCTATGGGCAGTATTTTGGGTCCTGAGATGGAAAAAGAGGGCTATTCCAAAGAATTTGGAGCCGCAGTGAACATCACTTCGGCAACCACGGGCCTGATTATTCCGCCGAGCAATATCCTGATTGTGTATTCACTTGCCAGTGGAGGTGTTTCCATTGCCGCCTTGTTTTTGGCCGGCTATATCCCCGGTATTCTTGCCGGAGTGTTCTTGATGATCGTAGCGGTCATCTGGGCCAAAAGAAAAGGATACACCGGACACGCCAAAAAAGGTGATTCTGGCATTCTTGCCATCGTAAAGACCTTTGTGGATGCTTTACCAAGTCTATTGTTATTGGTCATCGTTATCGGAGGTATTGTGGCAGGCATATTCACCGCTACGGAAGCGTCGGCCATTGCGGTGCTATACTCGTTGATCCTAGGGTTTGTTTACAAGGAAATCTCCTTTAAAAACCTACCCAATATTTTATTGGATTCATCCGTGACCACGGCTATGGTGTTGTTGTTGATAGCGGCTTCCATTGGCATGTCATGGGCCATTTCTTATGAAAATATCCCTCAGGCCACCAGTGATGTGCTCTTGGGAATCAGTGACAATGTGGTCGTAGTCCTGCTGATCATCAATGCCATTTTATTGTTTGTGGGCATCTTTATGGACATTACCCCGGCCGTCCTCATTTTCACCCCTATCTTCTTGCCTGTTGTCACCGAATTGGGCATCGATCCCATCCATTTTGGTATCATCATGATATTCAATCTATGTATTGGTCTCTGCACGCCTCCCGTAGGTTCCGTCCTCTTTGTGGGCGTAGGCGTGGCCAAAACCTCAATCCAAAAAGTCATAAAGCCCCTTTTACCCTTGTTTTTGGCCATGATTGCCGCGCTGTTGTTGATTACCTATGTCTCTCAACTGACCTTGTGGTTGCCTAGCCTATTCGATGTATAAAAAGAAAAAATGAATCATTTAAACTCTAGAAAAGTGAAGAATAACCAAAAAATCCTGAGTAGGATAACCGTACTGCTGACCTTGGCCTTAATGGCCAGTTGCAACCAAAAACCCAAGGATGATACCCCATGGGTACCCCTGTTTGATGGAGAAAACCTCGAAGGGTGGACCGTAAAGGGAGGAACTGCCGAGTATTCGGCGGAAAATGGTGCCGTTGTGGGCACGACCAAACACAACACGCCCAATACATTCCTCACCACGGATGCCTTATATGGTGACTTTATCTTGGAGTTGGACTATTTGGTAGATTCTACCATGAACTCTGGCATCCAGATACGCAGTAACAGCATTCCAGAGTATCAGAACGGACGGGTCCATGGATATCAAATCGAGATTGATCCTTCGGACCGAGCTTGGAGCGCAGGCATCTATGATGAGGGCCGAAGAGGATGGTTAAACCCCCTTACGGAAAACGAGGCTGCACAAAAAGCTTTCAAACAGAATGAATGGAACCACTATCGTATTGAGGCCATAGGCGATACCCTAAAAACATGGATCAATGGGGTTCCTGCGGCCCATCTTATTGATGATGCCACCGCCACGGGATTTATCGCCCTTCAGGTGCACAGTATTGGTGAAAACCAAAAAGCGGGCACGGAGATACAATGGAAAAACATCCGGATCGTAACCGAAAACCCTGAAAAATACGCAACGGAATCGCCCATACCCCCCATCATTACCAAAAATCAACTTATTGCCGAGGACAAGAAGAGCAATTGGGAAATGCTTTGGGACGGAGAGACCACGAATGGATGGCGTGGAGCAAAATTGGACCATTTTCCCGAGAAGGGATGGATCATTGAAAATGGGGAATTGACCGTACTTTCCACAGGGGGAGGTGAATCTGAAGCCGGTGGGGACATTGTCACAGAGAAGCAATATGACAATTTTGAGCTAAAGCTGGAATTCAAGATAACCGAAGGTGCCAATAGCGGCATCAAATATTATGTAAATACGGATTTAAACAAGGGTGAAGGTTCCTCCATTGGATTGGAATTCCAAATTTTGGACGATATGCGTCACCCCGATGCCAAACTTGGAAACCATGAAGGTAGCCGAACTCTGGCCTCTCTATATGATCTGATTCAAGCCGACCCCAACAAATATGTAAAACCCATTGGGGAATGGAATACCGCACATATCAAATCCAACAACAACCATGTGGAGCACTGGCTCAACGGAATGAAAGTTTTGGAGTATGAGCGCAAAACCGATGCCTATAGAAAATTGGTCTCCGAAAGCAAATATGTTACTTGGCCCCAATTTGGGGAAGCAGACAAAGGAAATATCTTATTGCAGGACCACGGAGATCGAGTATCGTTCAGAAATATAAAAATCAGACAACTCTAAACATAAGATTATGGGAACGAGAAGAAACTTTATCAAACAGACCACAGCAGGGACAACAGGTTTGGCCTTTGCTGGAATTTTGATGCCCAACTCTGGTTTTTCCAGTATTCTAGGGGCCAATGACCGCTTGGGTGTAGCTGTAATCGGAGTACGTAGTAGGGCCAAGGCTCATGTCATTGCCATCCACCAAGATGCCAATGCAAGGATCCTGTACAATTGCGATGTAGATGACACCATTATTGAGGAACACAATGCGTGGTGCCAGCAAAACATTGGCTATATCCCCAAAGTGGAAAAGGATTTTAGAAAAGTATTGGAGGACAAGGATGTGGATGCCGTGTTCATTGCCACCCCGGAACACTGGCATGCCCCTATGGCCATCATGGCCCTACAAGCCGGAAAACACGTTTATGTGGAAAAGCCCTGTAGCCATAATCCTTATGAAAATGACCTTTTGGTGAATGCCCAGAAAAAGTACGGGAAGAAAGTGCAGATGGGTAACCAGCAGCGCTCTGCCAAAACTTCGGCATCAGCAATTACGGATATCCGCAATGGGGTCATCGGGGAAGTCTACAAAGGGGAAGCCTATTATTCCAACAATAGGGGTTCCATAGGAAAAGGAAACAAAATAAGCGTTCCCAATACGTTAGATTGGGGACTTTGGCAGGGGCCAGCCCCAAAAGAAGACTATCGGGACAACGTACATCCGTATAATTGGCATTGGTTCAGGACCTGGGGAACGGGTGAAATACACAACAATGGCACCCATGAAATTGATATTTGCCGCTGGGCCTTGGGAGTGGATCTACCCTCGACCGTAACCTCTTTTGGAGGAAAATATACCTATGATGATGATTGGGAGTTTGTGGATAACCAACAAGTGACCTATACCTTTCCCGGAGATAAGTTTATCACCTGGACAGGACACAGTCGAGGCATTATGAAACCGGAACGTCCGGGGAGGGGTGCTACCATTTATGGAAGCAAAGGAACCATCCAACTCGATAGAAATTTCTATAAGCTGTTCGATTTGGCAGGAAATCCCGTAAAACTTGAGTACGAGCGTTCACAAAGTGCCACCACCAATACCCAGGGGATTGGGGGATTGGATGTAGATCATGTGGCCAATTTTTTCAATGCCATCAGAAAAGATGAATCATTAAACTCTGATATCAATGATGCCAGTGTCTCCACGATGCTTTGCCATTTAGGCAATATGGCACAAGATGCGGGGCATACCTTGGAGGTCGACATCAAAACCGGAAAAGTACTCAATGACAACGCCATTATGGAGAAAAGCTGGAAACGGGAATATGCAAAAGGATGGGAACCTAAATTGTAACCTATGAAACGAAGAGATTTTGTAGCAAAGACCGGAATGGCCGTAGCGGGAATTTCCGCAATACAAGCGTCTCCCTTATATCCTTCAAAAAATGATGTGGTACGCATTGGTGTTATTGGAACGGGCTCTAGGGGCGGAGGCCTCATTCCACATATCAACAGTATTCAAGGCCTTGAAGTGGCGGCATGTTGCGATGTTTTGCCCTTTAGACTGGAAAAGGGATTGGCCAAAGTTGAAGGCAAAGCGACCCCATATTCGGACTATAAGGCCCTTTTGGACAATTCTGCCATTGATGCCGTCTTGATTGCCACTCCCTTGAGTGAACATGCCCATATTGCCATTGATGCTCTTGATGCCGGAAAACATGTGTATTGTGAAAAGACCATGGTAAAAGGATATACCGCCATACAAAACGTGGTAAAAAAAGCATCGGAATCAAAAACGATTTTCCAAACCGGTCACCAATACCACAGCTCCCGGCTATATACCCATGTGGTGGACTTGATAAAAAACGGGGAAATTGGGAAAATTGCTGCCATTGAATGCCAATGGAACCGAAATGGCAATTGGCGAAGACCCGTGCCAAGCCCTGAGTACGAAAGAGCCATAAATTGGCGCATGTACCAAGAGTTTTCCGGAGGGTTATTGGCCGAATTGTGCTCCCATCAACTCGATTTTGCCAACTGGCTACTGGATGCTGAACCCATCAAGGTTATGGGGGACGGGGGTATTGATTATTGGAAGGATGGTCGAGATATCTTCGACAACGTTCATATGATCTATACCTACCCCAATGGAGTCCGGGCCACGTATACCTGTCTCACCAGCAACTCCAAGGACGATTATCTCATCAAAGTAATGGGAGATAATGGCACCATCACCATTGACTACACCAAAGCTTGGTTTTATCCCGAAAAAAAGGAGGAATACAGAGAAGTTGGGGAGGTTGATGGAGTTTCCGGGGCCACCATCAAATGGGATCAAAGCAAGGGTATTCCCATTGAAGTGGAACATTTGGACCCCAGCAAACAGGCATTGCTCGACTTTAGAACAAACATTATGGACAACACCATGCCAAAATCCAATGCAATTAGCGGGGCCAAGGCAGCCATATGCGTCCAAATGGGATTGGATGCGTTACACAAACAAGAAATCGTCCCCTGGAATTCAAGTATCCTCCCATAGGTTTTAAAAGCCTATGACTTAGAAAAGGTTTTCTATAATCGGGTTGTTCCCAACAATCCACAAAAATGCCGGATAGCGTTATAAATTGCGTAGGTCATTTATTGACCTAAGCCGGTTATTTCCTTATTTTTAGGTAATAACCAAACCAAAATTATGAAACGAAGATCTTTTCTTAACAGTAGTATGGCCTTGCCCTTTCTTCATGTGGGTCTAGGCGGCAGGACTTTTGTGGATGACGAGACCATGGTCGTTGAAAAGTCCCAAAAAGGACGCCCCCATGAGGGCAAAGTATTGGCCGCAATTCAACCTCATTCTGATGATGTTCCCATCTTTGCCGGCGGCACCGTGGCAAAGCTCATCAACGAGGGGTATACGGGCTATCTCATACGAACCACCAATGATGACCATGCAGGTAAGGGAGATACCTTTGGTGAACTTATCGGCAACAATGAACGTGATAATGAAGCCGTTGCCAAAGCTTTGGGCCTGAAAAAGACGTATGATCTTCATTATCGCAATCACAGAATGGATAATATTAGCCCCGTTGAACTCAGGGCAAGATTGGTTTTTTTGATCAGAATGCTAAAAATCGATACCATTATCACCTATGACCCTTGGGGCCATTATGAAGAAAACCCGGACCATTATGTCACGGCCAGGGCTGTTGAGGCCGCCAGATGGATGGCAGGAGGAGGTAGGGATTACCCTGAACACTTGGACGCAGGAATCCAACCGCATTTGGTCAAAGAACTCTACTATTTTGCCCGTGGTCCCCAACTCGTAAACCGGATTGTGGATATTTCCGATCATATAGACACCAAGGTCACCGCCAATAGGGTGAACATTACGCAAGGCCCGGCAGGGGAACATGGTTCAAGGTTAAGGGAGCGCCTTCTCAAGGAGGGAAAGAAGCTGGATATTCTAGGAAATGATGCGGAAACCGCCAACCGAAATTATATCAAGCATTTTGTGCTGGATATTGACTCCAAACGATTACGGGGAACTCCTTCAGACAAAGAATTGGGCAGTCAATTTAATTGCGAATATGCCGAAGCTTTCCATTATCGCGGTCCTGAACATTCAAAATTGGACGACTATATTGAAAAGCATGCCCATTGATCAATATCACCTTTTAAACCATGGTCTTTAAGGATGCTTAAGATCATGGTTTACTATTGCATCCCAAAAATACGTATTAAGTCTGCTTCCTTTTTGAATGAGAGTCTTTCCTTTTTTGCCGTCTTTACAATCCCCGGAGCCAAAATACTCTCCATTGATTTTTTCTTTGAAGGTAATTTTTGAATCCCATCTGTATCGCCATAGTAGAGTTTCTCCGTGATAACAATCTTGTCCTTGTTTTCAAGATTAAGTAATGTGGCGTCCGAAGCCGCTTGTACTATCTTGGCATCATAATATTTATACAGTCCGTTGGGTCCTGCAACCAATTGTTCCACGAATATGGGGTGATTGGAATTTTTCAACTTGGCAGGAACAAAAGTCTTTCCTCCCAACATTACCGATACCCCTTTGGCTGGAATTAGCGCTATGATGCTTTTTTCCTTGAGGAGCTCTATTTCCTTGGTATAGGCATTGAAGCGCGCCAAAAGTCTCACCTTTTTGTTGATGTTCAAGTCAATGACTGTGGCTTGTTTCCATTCTTCAGTCAAGAATTCCGACCCCTCAACCTCACCAGTGGAATTTGTGCTTGCCCTTAAAAATGGGTTGCTTATCGTACCCGTTTGAAGTTCGGCCCCTTCTTCATAGGTGTTTCCAACCTGAGCGTATCCAAGGTTTATGGCCAATGCAAATAGGAGTGTAGTATATTTCATAAAGACGTTAAAACCTCAAAAATACCGAAATTTCATTTGGCGAACCCCAGTGGTTGATTCATGGTAAAGACAATTCCAGAAAACCTTTTTAAAAAGAAACCCTTCCAAATCAATGACCTGGAAGGGTTTTTGTGGTCCCACCTGGGCTCGAACCAGGGACCACCTGATTATGAGTCAGGTGCTCTAACCAACTGAGCTATAGGACCCGCATTTTTGCGGATGCAATATTAGTGTTTATTTTGCTTCACCGCAAGGTTTTAACGCCCCTACTCTTCTTTTATTTCTTGGCACAGCTCTACCAATACCCCGTTGGTGCCCTTTGGATGCAAAAACGCAACCAGTTTGTTATCAGCACCTTTCTTTGGGGTTTCGTTTAAAATTACAAAGCCTCCGTCTTTTAATCGTTCTATTTCAGCAACAATGTCATCAACTGCAAAAGCGATATGGTGTACCCCTTCCCCTCTTTTTTCCAAAAACTTGGCAATGGGACTGTCCGGCGTTGTGGCCTCCAATAATTCCACCTTATTGAATCCCGATTTAAAAAATGATGTTTTAACCCCTTCGGAAGCCACTTCCTCAATTTTGTAATGCGAAACACCCAAAAGCTTCTCGAACAAAATATTGGAAGCTTCCAAATTTTTTACGGCAATGCCAATATGCTCAATCTTGTCCATAGGCTCTTCTTTTTAATTAAAAACATAGTCCTATTCCCCAAAAATACACACTGTTATCCTATGCTTTCGTGCGGTTGGTCATTAATTCGCTTATTTTTGCATCATGGAGGAAACACAAAGGCAAAAGAAAATAGCGGGAATCATCCAAAAAGACTTGGCCGATATCCTACAAAGAGCAGCAACAGATGGTGGCCTAAAGGGAATCTTGATCTCTGTTTCCAAGGTATCCGTCACCACCGACCTGTCCATTGCAAAGGCATATGTAAGCATTTTTCCCAACACGGAAGCCCAGAAGCTGTTGGAGGGCATCAAGGCCAACCAAGTGGCCATACGCTATGAACTGGCCCAACGGACCAAAAACCAATTGAGGAAGGTTCCTGAGCTTAATTTTTACCTTGATGATTCCTTGGAATACATCGATAAAATTGAAAAATCGCTCAAGGGCGAAGAAAATCCCATTGAAAACAGGGATCTACTCGATAAACGAAAGAAATCCTGATTTTGAATTTTCCTCTCTATATCGCAAAGCGTTACTTACGATCCAGAAGCAGCCAAAATGCGGTAAACATTATCAATTTCATTACATTCTTGGTGATTGTCATTGGTTCGGCGGCCCTTTTTGTCGTGCTTTCGGCCTTTGCTGGCCTCAAAACCTTCAGTCTTTCCTTTTCCAATACGTTTGATCCCGATCTAAAGGCCTCCGCAGCTATTGGAAAACATTTTTCCCTTACCCCGGATCAAGAAAGTGCCCTAACGGATATTGCCGGACTGACGCAATACTCCAAAGAGTTGGAAGAGAAGGTCTATCTTACCTATAAGGAGAAGAGTTTCTTTCCTTTCATTAAAGGTATTGATGCCAATTACAGGGCGGTTACCGGCGTGGACAGCACCCTATATTTTGGCACATGGGGCGATATGGAATATAGCACCGTTATGGGCATTGGCATCTACAATCAGCTTGGGGTCCCCATTGACAATTACCGAAACCCCATGACCGTATTGGCCCCTAAACCGGGCAAAGGGTCCTTTTCCCAGCAGGGGTTCAATCCCAAACCTTATAACCAACTTTCTTTGGTGCTCAGCGGGGTGTATGCCGTGGAAGAACATTTGGACAAGAAATACGTGTTTGCCCAGCTTCCTTTGGTTCAAAAATTATTGGAAAAGGACAGTACGGAAATCTCTGGAATCAATTTTAAGTTGGATGGCAGTGTTCCTGTGGATGACGTGAAGAACTCCATTAAGGCAGTTTTGGGCGATGCTGTGCTTATTCGTACCCGACAAGAACAGAACAGCACCCTGCACCGCATGCTCAATACCGAAAACCTGGCCACATACCTTATTTTTACCTTGGTCCTCATTATTGCCCTTTTTAATGTGGTAGGGGCCATCATCATGATGATTTTGGATAAGCAGCAAAACTCCAAAACGCTGTTCAGTTTGGGAACCACCATCAAGGAACTCCGTAAAATTTACTTTGTACAAGGGTTGTTGGTAACTTCCTTGGGTGGGTTTATCGGGGTGTTGATTGGCTCCTTGTTGATCGCTTCGCAATTGACCTTCAGTTGGCTGAAGATTACCCCTTCCTTGGCCTATCCTGTGGAATACAACATCATGAATGTGGTTCTGGTACTGGCTACGATTGTGGTTCTAGGGTTTGTCTCTTCAAAAATTGCAAGTAGCCGGATTACCAAGAAATTGATAACGGCCTAGGCAAACTGAAAGTCGCCAAACTTCTCCAATACTTCATCAAATGCGGCAAACACATCGGCAGATTCATCGCTGGTGACCATCTTCATCCGATATTCCTTGAAGTGTGGAATACCCTTAAAATAATTGGTATAATGCCTGCGGGTTTCAAAAACCCCCAGCTTTTCACCCTTCCAGTCAATGGACATTTGAAGGTGTCTTCTGGCCGCTTCCACGCGTTCTTCCATAGTGGGGGGTGGTAGATGGGTGCCCGTCTTGAAATAGTGCTTCACTTCTTTAAAGAACCAAGGATAGCCTATGCTGGCCCTGCCGATCATAGCGCCGTCCAATCCATATTCATCCCGCATTCTTACCGCGGCCTCTGGGGTGTCCACATCGCCATTTCCAAAAACGGGAATATGCATTCTGGGGTTGTTCTTGACTTCGGCAATGGGTTTCCAATCGGCCTCGCCTTTGTACATCTGTACCCGGGTACGCCCATGGATGGATATGGCCTGGGTACCCACATCCTGAAGTCGCTCTGCAGCCTCAACGATTTTTATGGAATTGGCGTCCCAACCCAAACGTGTCTTCACGGTAACCGGCAGTTTTGTACGCTTTACGATTTCCTCGGTCAGTTTTACCATAAGCGGAATATCCCGCAGAATACCGGCCCCTGCATTTTTGCAGACCACCTTCTTTACGGGACAGCCAAAATTGATATCGATGATATCTGGGTTGGATTTTTCAACAATATCCACTGCCTGTAACATGGAATCCAGCTCTGCACCAAATATCTGGATGCCCACGGGGCGCTCCTTTTCATAAATGTCCAGTTTGATGACACTTTTGGCGGCATCCCTAATCAAGCCTTCCGATGAAATGAACTCGGTGTACACCACATCGGCCCCTTGTTCCTTGCATAAAGCTCGGAATGGAGGGTCGCTCACATCTTCCATGGGGGCAAGAAGCAACGGAAAATCAGGCAGTTCTATGTTTCCAATTTTTGGCAAATCCTATCTTTTTTGGACTGCAAAAGTACAAAATACCCGAAAATCAACGTATTATTCCGTGGCTTGGAGCCTATCGCGCTCCTTTTTATCGATTCCACGCTGGTTGTCCTCCAACCTGAAGTTCCCAAAATTATAGGTAAAGCCCACTCGGATGAACTGGGTTTCGGGTCTTCTTCGGTAGAAATTGTCCTGATTTAGATACTGTGATCGGTAGGTGGGCACATACTGCTCCAAAATATCCTCTGCCGCTATGGAAATGGTGGCCCTGTTGTTGAAAAGTGACTTGCGAAGCCCAAGGGTAAGGTTCATCTGCTCATCGGAAATATAGGACCCGAACAAAAATTGTGAGATATAGGTAAAGGTCACCTCGCCCGTAAAGGTTCCGTCCTTAGAGAGGGTGAGGTAGTTGGCCAAGTACCCATAAACCCCATCCACTTCGTTGGTGTATTCAGCATTGTTGCTCTCCACGGCCAAAAAAGTCTCTTCCTCATGAAAAAAGGAAGTGTATGCATAAATGAACCACGGCGGCAAAATGGTCTTGCTCAACGTAAAGTCCAATCCGTAGGAGGTGCTTTCCAACACATTCTGTTTTAATTCCACCAAGGTCTGGTTGTTGTTGTCCTGAAACACGAGGTCGGCTATATTACTACCATTGTCCCTATAATAGATGTCGAAGAAATACTCGCTGTTGAGGGTATAGTTCAGATTAAAGTTGTTGCTAAAGCTCGGGGTAAGCCTTGGGTTCCCCTCTTCGTAGTCATTTTCATTGAAGAAAAACCGGAAAGGGTTCAGGTCGTTGTATTTAGGCCGGTTGACATTTCTACCGAAATCAAAAGAAAAACTATGGTTCACAGAAGGACTATACAACACGTACAAGGACGGAAACGGTTCAAAAAAATCCTGGGTGTTGGTCTGGTTCAAGGTCAAGGACCTTCCCTCCGCTTCGGTAAGTTCTCCGCGTAACCCTAGTTTCATGGACCATTTTTCCCAGTTCTTTACAAAACTCAAATAGGCCGCATATACATTTTCGTCATACAGATATCGGTCGGACAAGGTGGCGTCCACCGTATTGCTGCTCCCCAAAAAGTTGAAAAAGTCCACTTGGCTCTCGGACGCAATGGAAGAAATTTTAGCGCCGGTCTCCAAGGATGCATTCCCAATGGGTGTGGAATAATCCATCTGCCCGGTAAAAATCTCAATGTCCTGCCGCGAATCGGAATCAAACCCAAAACTGCGCAAAAACCCACCGCTGGCATCATAATAGTCCGAAGCCAAATTTTGAAAGGAGGTTCCACTATAGTTTGTATAATGCCCATTGGCACTCAGTCGGGCCCCTTCTTTTTTCAGCTTATGCACATAGGTCAGGTCAAAGGCCAAATTGCTGTTGTCCAACATAGCATTATTGTGCGTGGTAAACGTAGAATCCAGTTGTCCCGTTCCATTACGCATATCATTTACCAACCGGGTTTGTTGATTTTGGTTTGGGTTGAACACCAAATTAGAGGTCAGGTTTAAGCTGTTACGGTCATCCAAATCATAATCCAAGATAAGGCTCGCATTGTGCGACCGTGTCTTTTTGGTCTGGTTGTATTTGGTATCCCATTGTGAAAAAACGGTGTTGGTAGCATCCATAAAATGGATGTCCTTGTCCGTTTTTCGTACTTCCTTTTGGGGGTTGATGCTGTAATTGGCAAACAAATGGAGTTTATCGGTCTTATAATAATGACTCGTTCCCAAACTGAACTTTGGGAATACCGCTTGAGTGTAGGTTCCATTGATACTTCCTTTGTACCCGGGAACAATATTCTTGTTGGTGACAATGTTCAAAATAGGACCACCCTCCGCATCATACCGTGCCGGAGGATTGGCGATGACTTCCACCGATTTGATATTGGTGCCCGAAAGGCCCTGTAGCAAGTCCTGAACCTCCTGTCCGGACAATTGTACCTTTCTGTCATTCAAGTAAACTGTTGCGTTTTGTCCACGAATCAATAACTCGTCTTGATTGACGATTACACCCGGTGTACTTTTTAGGATATCCCATGACGTTCCTTGCGAAATAACCGTATTTTCTACCGAAAAGACCAGTCTGTCTGGTAGCCTTTGGAGCTTTGGTCTTTGGGCCGTAACCACCACTTCGTCAAGGGAATTGGTCTCCAACGGTATGATCAACGCGCCAAGGGAAATGTCTTTGGTAATATCCAAGGCCCTAGGTTCTGATCCTCTCCCCACATAGCTCGCCTGTAGCAGATATAAGTCCGGTTCAACCCCTTCAAGTACAAATGCACCATTGTCATCTGCCGAGGTCCCCTTAACAAAAGTGGTATCGGTTGCTTGTAGCAGCAAGATATTGGCAAAGGGAATGGTCTGATTTTGTTCGTCCACTACCTTTCCCGTAATCTGATAGGTCTGCCCAACTAGATGGTTGGACGCCAAAAACACCAATAACAAAATAGAGGTTACGTGCTTCATTTACAGATGGGGTTGAACCTCAAATCTAAGAAATAATTTCAGAGCGTTGCGCAGCCCACATTTTCTTATTTTTAAAAAAGCATTTGCAGGCAGCTAAAACAGCTATATTTGCAGTTGCTATCAATCTGCTTTTGGATTGACAACCGATGGATATGGAGAAGATTAGGAATTTTTGCATCATTGCGCATATAGACCATGGTAAGAGTACCTTGGCGGACCGTTTATTGGACTTTACGGGATCTGTCACCGAACGCGAAAAACAAGACCAATTGCTGGACAATATGGATTTAGAGCGCGAGCGTGGCATCACCATTAAAAGTCATGCCATACAAATGGAGTATGTGCACAATGGGGAAACCTATGTCCTGAACTTGATAGACACTCCCGGCCACGTGGATTTCTCCTACGAGGTCTCCCGTTCCATTGCGGCCTGCGAAGGGGCCCTTTTGGTAGTCGATGCTGCACAGAGCATACAGGCACAGACCATTTCCAACCTGTATTTGGCCTTGGAAAACGATCTGGAAATCATTCCTGTTCTCAACAAAGTGGACTTGCCCAGTGCCAATCCAGAAGAAGTGACCGATGATATTGTAGACCTTTTGGGCTGCAAACCCGAAGAGGTGATTCCGGCCAGTGCCAAGACAGGGATAGGTATCGAGGAGATTCTAAATGCCATTATTGAGCGTATTCCAGCTCCAAAAGGTAACATAGATGAGCCTTTGCAAGCCTTGGTCTTTGATTCGGTCTATAATCCCTTCCGAGGCGTTGAGACCTATTTTAGGGTCATCAATGGAGAAATAAAAAAGGGACAAAAAATCAAGTTTGTGGCCACTGGTAAATCCTACGAGGCCGATGAAATAGGCACCTTGAAATTGCGCCAGTTACCCAAAAATAAAATTTCCGCGGGAGATGTGGGCTATTTGATCACCGGTATCAAGGATGCCCGAGAGGTAAAAGTGGGCGATACCATTACCGATGCCGCCAACCCCACCAAAAATGCCATTGAAGGTTTTGAGGATGTAAAACCTATGGTTTTTGCTGGAATCTATCCGGTGGACACCGAAGATTTTGAAGAACTGCGCTCCTCCATGGAGAAACTGCAGCTCAATGATGCTTCCTTGGTATTTACCCCGGAAAGCAGTGCCGCTTTGGGCTTTGGCTTCCGATGTGGGTTCTTGGGCATGTTGCATATGGAAATCATCCAGGAACGTCTGGAGCGTGAGTTCGATATGAC
This sequence comes from Flagellimonas olearia, assembly GCF_009184425.1. Taxonomy (GTDB): domain Bacteria; phylum Bacteroidota; class Bacteroidia; order Flavobacteriales; family Flavobacteriaceae; genus Flagellimonas; species Flagellimonas olearia. The sequence goes on from NZ_WELG01000002.1 coordinate 619,953, forward strand.
CGTGATCACCACGGTCCCCAACGTAAGCTACCATGCCTTTACCACCAAGGACAGGGAAACCGCTGTAATTGTGAACAACCCTTCGGACTTGCCCGACCCTTCCACCGTGGACCGTGTGGAAGAGCCGTACATCAAGGCCACGATCATTACCAAATCCGATTTTGTGGGGAATGTCATGTCGCTCTGTATTGAAAAGCGCGGGCAGATTGTTAACCAGACCTATTTGACCACGGAACGGGTGGAGCTTATTTTTGATATGCCCCTCGCCGAAATCGTTTTTGACTTTTACGACCGCTTAAAGACCGTTTCAAAAGGGTATGCCTCTTTTGATTATTCCCCCATTGGAATGCGGGTGTCCAAGCTGGTGAGGGTAGATATCCTATTGAACGCACAACCCGTTGATGCCTTGTCCGCATTAGTGCATTTTGACAATGCCCACACCATTGGTAAGAAAATGTGCGAAAAGCTGAAGGAACTTATCCCAAGGCAGCAGTTTGATATTCCCATACAGGCTGCCATTGGTTCCAAAATCATTTCTAGGGAAACCATCAAGGCGTTGCGAAAAGATGTGACCGCCAAGTGTTATGGTGGGGATATTTCCCGTAAACGAAAACTGTTGGAAAAACAGAAAAAGGGTAAAAAACGTATGCGCCAAGTAGGGAACGTGGAAATTCCACAACAGGCGTTTATGGCCGTTTTAAAGTTGAATGATTAATTCTTGACGAGTTAAAATCCTTTTGGATTTTAGAGTTCCAAGTTTTCCAATTGGCATCCGATGCCCACAAAGTCCTTGGCGGAATGTCCTTCCAAATCGTCCTCGGTAAGGGGTTTTTCAAGGTCGCCATGGTATAGGGTGTACGTACCGTCCAGATGATCACAAATCTCCAATTCAATACCATCTTTGGCCATACAGGAGTAACACTCCAAATTCTTGTTCACTTCCGGAGCTTCTTCCAAAATTGAATTTTCTTCAATAAATCGTTCTGCATCAAAAGAGCAAGATGCAAAAACCCATAATACAATACCAGAAAATAGTGCCGTTTTCATATTGTTCCTGTTTAATTGGTTAACAATCAACAAGGAAGGTATCCATAGCCACCGTAGAATAGGTCTATGAATTGACGGATGGCCCGTTTGAATTGACGGATGGGCAAAATTTAAGGATTTCGCCCGTATTTATGTCCTAAAATGAGTTTTTAGGACGGTTCTTTTTCCGTGGAAAAGCGTTTACCCAAATACACCAGTTTGTACCCCTCGCCCTTGGGTTCAAAGTCCTTACTGTTGGCGGGGATGATTTCTATGCTTCCATTGGGTGATTTGGTAAATACGGGGATGATATCATTTTCCTGTTGGGTAATGTCTATCAAACTGTCGTAATGCGCTTTGTCCTTCAAATCAATTTCATGAATGGCAGGATATTTCCGCACCGTGTCCATGAGTTTGATGAAGTCATCGGTATGGGAAAACAATCCTTCCTTGGGGTTGACATTCGGGTTGTTCACCTCTTCGGTATTTACCAAGCGAAAGGCGCCGTTTTCACCAAACTGTTTTTGGAACTTGGATATGGCAAACTCGTTAATGTCCGAGTTTCCTGTAAGCGCCATGAGGTATCCCATATCGTTCAACTCAATGTTATCCGTTAGGGTGTCCGAAAATATGTTGGCGGTAATGGCGTCCAGTCCAAGCTTTTGTGCTTTGTCCACATTGGTTTGGTTGTTGTCTATCAACACCACGTGCCTGTTGTTCTTTCGCAAATAGTTTCCAATAATCCTGGATAATCTGGAGGCGCCTATGATCAAAATACCTTCCGATTTTTTCAGGAACACGCCAACCAACTTTGCGAAAAGTCTTGCCGTTGTGGCATTCAACAAGACCGTTCCCAAAACAATCATAAAGACCAACGGGGTGATGTATTCCGCACCGGGTTCCCCTTTGGCCAACAACTTTGATCCAAACAGGGAGGCAATACCCGCGGCCACAATACCCCTCGGACCCACCCAGCCAATAAAGAGTTTCTCATTGAGCTTTAAATTAGATCCCTGTGAACTCAGGAAAACCCCCAACGGCCGTATGATAAATACCACCACCGCAAAAAGAGCGACCGTGTTCCAGTTCATGATCAGTTCCATATCGGCAATGTTGATATTGGCGGACAACAGTATAAAAAGTATGGATATGAGCAGTACACTCAACGATTCCTTAAAATACAGAAGTTCCTTAAGATTGGGCAAGTTCATGTTCCCCATCACCATTCCCATGACCACCACTGCCAATAATCCCGATTCGTGGGCAAAAATATCCGACTCCACATACACCAGCAATACGGCGGATAGCGAAACTACGTTCAACAAATAATGCGGGATAAAGTCTTTCTTTATGGCAAAGGCCAGTGCGTGGGCAAACGTAAACCCAAAGGTGGTTCCGAACAACAAAATCTTACCAAACTCTATCAAGGCTGTTTGCGTAAAAGTATGCCCTTCACCCACACTGATAAACTCAAATACCAAAACCGCAACCAACGCTCCGATCGGGTCGATCAAAATTCCTTCCCATTTCAACACGGCGGATACATCCTTTTTTAAAGGTATGTTCCTTAGAATGGGAGTAATCACGGTAGGGCCCGTAACAATGATCAATGCGGAAAAAAGAAACGAAATCTGCCACGTAAGTCCAAAAATATAATGGGTGGCCACTCCCGCTCCAAAAAATGTCACAATGGTACCGATGGTGATCAATTTGGTGATTACCGGGCCCACATTGGATATTTCGGCCCGTTTTAGGGTAAGACCCCCTTCAAACAGAATTACACTGATTGCCAAGGAGACAAAATAATAGAGCCCGTCTCCAGGGAAAAGCCCTTTTTCACCATTCCATATAGGTTCAATAAGCTTAGATCCGTCTTCGGTATATAGGGTGGATACCGGTCCTACCAGCAATCCTATGAGTATCAGGGGCAAAATGGCCGGAAGTTTAAACCGCCATGCCACCCACTGTGCAATGATGCCAAGAATAATGATTCCCGCAAGTTCAAGCATGGGTCTTAGTTTTTTTTGAAATTTACTGCTTTTCTTTTAGAATTTACCCCATATGACAAATGGGATAAATTTTTTGTTGTTCGCGTATATTTCGGACAACCCTTGAATTCCACTGATTTGTTAAAATAGGGCCAATAAAACCGCATTTTTTAACCATATGCATTGCGCTTTTCTTATTTTGCATGCCATTTGTTTTCTGAATGACGATATATCCTGTAGAGACCGGTAATTTTAAATTGGACGGCGGCGCCATGTTCGGAGTGGTCCCAAAATCCATTTGGAACCGTACCAATCCTGCCGATGCCAACAACATGATAGATTTGGGGGCACGCTGCCTTTTGGTTGAGGATGGTGATAAACTCACCTTGATCGATACTGGTCTTGGAAACAAACAATCCGAAAAGTTTTTCAGCTATTATTATTTATGGGGAGACCATTCCTTGGATAGCTCTTTGAAAAAATTGGGGTTTCATAGGGATGACATCACCGATGTCTTTATGACCCATCTTCATTTTGACCATTGCGGCGGCAGTATTCAATGGAACAAGAATCGAACAGGATACGAGCCCGCTTTTAAAAATGCCTCTTTTTGGACCAACCAATCCCATTGGAAATGGGCCACCGAACCCAATGCAAGGGAGAAAGCTTCCTTTCTAAAGGAAAACCTACTTCCTATGGAAGAAAGTGGTCAGCTTAAATTTCTAGAGAAGACAAGTGCGTCCTTTCAGGAAAAATCGGAATTGGGATTTGGCATCCACTTTGTGGACGGTCATACCGAAAAGCAAATGCTCCCTCACATCAACTATAAGGGTAAGACCCTTGTTTTTGTGGCAGACTTGGTGCCCACCGTCGGGCATATTCCGTTACCCTATGTGATGGGTTACGATACCCGTCCATTGTTGACACTTGAAGAAAAGTCAGCCTTTTTAAATTCCGCTGCCGAGAACGGTTGGCTGTTGTTCTTTGAGCACGATGCCCATAATCAGCTTTGCTCCTTAAAACAGACAGAGAAAGGTGTCCGATTGGACGAAGTGTTCTCTTTCAACGAAATATTCAATATACAATAACTGTTTACTTTTCTATATGAACCGTACCTATCGTATCCTTTCGCTCGCTTCCTTATCCGCATCATTGTTTTTGATGGGTTGTGGAGCAACCACCACTTTGGTTTCCACTCCTGTGGAGAATATCGATACCGTCCCGTTAAAAATCTCTGAGCTTTCGGATGCAGAGAAAAAGAGCTGGGGCCATGCCGACCTGATTACAGATACCATTCCTGGAATGAGCGTGGAAAAGGCCTACAACGAAATCATCAAAAACAAAAAAGGAAAGACCGTTATTGTTGCCGTGGTGGATTCTGGAATCGATTTGGATCATGAAGACCTGAGTGGCGTACTCTGGACCAACAAGGGAGAAAAGCCCAACAACGGTAAAGATGACGATGGCAATGGATATGTGGACGACATTCACGGGTACAACTTTCTTGGCAATGCCTACAATGAGCAATTGGAGTATGTTAGAATGCTTCGGTTGAATGTGGGTGATGCTTCCGAAAGGGCAAAGGCGCGCATTCTTTTGGATGGTGAATACCCAGAGGCCCTGCAGAACAAACAACAGTACGAACAGATTTTCCAAGTGGTTAAAAATGCGGACGATACCGTTAAGGAAGCTCTTGGCAAAGAAACCTATACCAAAGAGGAGCTGTTGGCCATAGAGGCCAAGACTGAACAAATGCAGCAGAGTGTTGCCATTTTGTCCCAAATGTTCACCTATGGTGAAAGCATTCCCAGTGTTTTGGATGAGCTTGAGGAAGGCATTACCTATTTTGCCGATCAAGTCAATTATAACCTCAACAAAGATTTTGATGGTAGGGCTCCCGTTGGCGATGACCCTTATGACATTGCCGATGTACCTTATGGCAATGGCAATCCAAAAAACCAAGTGGATTCCGAAAGCCATGGCACCCACGTAGCGGGAATCATTGCCGCCGAACGCAATAATGGAAAAGGAATCAATGGGGTGGCACAGAATGTAGAGATTATGAGTGTTCGTGCTGTTCCCAATGGGGATGAATATGACAAAGATATTGCCCTGGCCATCCGATATGCCGTTGACAATGGGGCCAAGGTTATCAATTGCAGCTTTGGAAAATCGTTTTCCCCAAAAGCGGAATGGGTGTACAATGCCATTCAATATGCCGCATCAAGGGATGTTTTAATTGTGCATGCCGCAGGCAATGACGGGCACAATTTGGACAACGCTGAAAACCCCAACTACCCCAATGACCATAGATTTGGTACTACCGAGTTCGTTGACAACGTCATCACCGTTGGGGCCCTTACTAGCAGTTATGGTTCCAAAATGGTGGCCACCTTCTCCAATTATGGCGCACAAAACGTAGATGTTTTTGCCCCTGGGGACGATATTTATTCCACCATGCCCAACAGCACGTATGAGTTTCAGGGAGGTACTTCCATGGCTGCTCCCGCAGTGGCCGGGGTTGCCGCGTTGATTCGTTCCTACTATCCCGATCTTTCGGCCACACAGGTGAAGCATATCATCATGCAATCCGGTCTTCGGTCAAAAACCTCCATAATCTTGGCCGGTGATGCCTCAAAATCAGACACATTCAACAATATTTCAAAATCTGGAAAAATGGTCAATGCCTACAATGCCCTACTTTTGGCAGATAACATTGCAACAGGCAAAATGACCTTGGAAAGCAATTCAAAATAAAATGAAGCAATTATTCGTATTTCTTTTTGCCGTTGTAACCACACTTACAACCCTTTCTGCACAGAATACTGCCTATTGGCAACAACACGTGGATTACACCATGGATGTAAACATGGATGTAAAGACCTATCAATACACCGGAACACAGAAACTGGTCTACACCAATAATTCTCCCGATGCATTGAACCGTGTCTTCTATCATTTGTACTACAACGCCTTCCAGCCTGGCAGCGAAATGGATATTCGACTGCAGAGCATAAAAGACCCTGATAACCGAATGATGGAAAACGGGAAAAGCCGTATTGCTTCCCTTTCGGAAAGTGAAATGGGTTATTTACATGTGGAACGTCTTACGCAAGACGGACAAGCGGTTTCCTTTGTTGAAGAAGGTACCATATTGGTGGTAGATTTGGCCCAACCTATCCCTTCCGGTGGAAAAACCACCTTGGAGATGACCTTTAAAGGTCAGGTTCCCCTTCAAATCAGGAGAGCTGGTAGAAACAGCAAAGAAGGCGTGGCCCTTTCCATGAGCCAATGGTATCCCAAACTTTCAGAATATGATTTTGAAGGCTGGCATCCCACTCCTTACATTGCCCGGGAATTCCATGGGGTATGGGGCAATTTTGACGTAAAGCTTACCTTGGACAAAACCTATACTGTAGGGGGATCTGGGTATTTGCAAAACCCCAACGAGGTGGGGCACGGATATGAAACTCCAGGAACCAAGGTAAAGGCCAAGGGCAAAACGCTCACTTGGCATTTTGTGGCGCCAAACGTACATGATTTTATGTGGGCCGCTGACCCAGAATACATTCATGATACTTTAAAAATGCAGGATGGGCCCATGCTTCATTTCTTTTACAAAAACGACCCAGAAATCATTGAAAACTGGAAAAAACTGCAGCCCAAAACCGAAGAGGCGATGCGTTTCTTCAGTAACAACATCGGTAAATATCCCTACGAACAATATTCCGTGGTTCAAGGCGGTGATGGTGGTATGGAATATGCCATGAGCACTTTGATCACAGGGGGCAGGGATTTTAGTGGTTTAGTAAGTGTCATGGTCCACGAAATGGCGCATTCATGGTTTCAACATGTGTTGGCCAACAATGAGTCCAAGCACGAGTGGATGGATGAGGGCTTTACTACTTTTATCAGTAGTTTGTGCAAGAGTGAAATCATGGACCAGAATCAAGAAAATCCCTTCCAAGGTTCTTATAAAGGATACTATGCTTTGGTAAACTCTGGTCTGGAAATGCCACAATCTACCCATGCCGACCGCTACCCCACCAATTTTGCCTATGGCATTTCGGCCTATAGCAAAGGGGCTGTTTTTCTTTCGCAGTTGGGCTATATCATTGGACAGGATAAATTGATGGAGACCATCCACAAGTATTTTGATGATTTCAAGTTTAAGCACCCCGTGCCCAATGATGTGATCCGAACCGCCGAAAAAGTATCGGGCATGCAATTGGGTTGGTACCTTACCGATTGGACACAGACCACCAATACCATCGATTACGGCATCAAGAGTGTTGAGGCCGATGGTGATAAAACCAAGGTCACTTTGGAACGAATTGGTGAAATGCCCATGCCTCTGGATATTTTGGTCGTTGGCGCGGATGGCTCCCAGACCACCTACTACATTCCCTTGCGAATGATGTACGGTGAAAAGGACAACCCATATCAAAATTTAAAAAGGACAACTCTTGAAGATTGGCCTTGGGCCTATCCTACCTATGAGTTCATTTTGGACATGCCGGTGGAAAATGTCCAAGCCATGGTCATAGATCCATCTCAGCTTATGGCCGATGTAAATATTGAAAACAATATATATCAAGCCAATCCATAGGTTTTCCCAATGTATATTTGAGTAATTTGGCAGGGCAATTTGTTTTGTTGGACCAAGCTCTAGATAAATACTGATGCACACTTTCCCACGAAAAGAGAAACTTAAAAGCAAAAAGGTTTTTGAAGACCTCTTTATGGATGGAAAAAACATCAGCGAATTTCCCATAAAGCTCATCTACCGAAACACCAATTTTAAGGATGGTGTGCCTATCAAGGTAGGTGTGGTCGCGCCAAAGAAAAAATTTAGGCATGCCGTTGATCGCAACCGTATAAAGCGCCTTTTACGGGAGGCTTACCGGCTTAACAAAGCCCTCATTTTTAACAACATTGAGGGAAACTTTGCGTTCTTATTTTTATACCTTGGCAAGAGACAGCCCACGTTTGACGAGCTGGACATGGCCATGAAACAACTTTTGGTAGCCTTTCTAAAAAAAGAATCCCATGAAAGCAACAACTAAAAAAAAGCTCCTCATTCCCATTTTGGCGGCAATCGTTTTGGTGGGGGCAAGTGGTTTTGCCGTAAAGAGTGATTTTTTTGAAATCGCAAAACAGATTGAAATCTTCACCACGCTTTTCAAGGAATTGAACATGAACTATGTGGATGAGACCAATCCTGCGGAACTCATGGATTCTGCCATCAAGAACATGTTGGGCGAATTGGACCCCTACACACAGTTTTTGAACGAACAGGATGTTGAGGCCTACAAAATCAATAACGCTGGGGAATATTCAGGAATTGGGGCCGTAGTACGGTCCTATGAAAGCAAACTGCTCATTGTGGAACCTTACGAGGGTTATGCCGCAGACAAGGCCGGCCTAAAGGCCGGGGATGAAATCATAAAAATTGGGGAGACCAAGGTTTCCGATTTTGACGATGATGCCGGGGAACTTCTTAAAGGGGCTGCAAATACCAGTGTGGAGGTAACCTACGTGAGACAAGGGGAAACCAAAACGGCCACCATTACCCGTGAAGGGGTTGAAGTGGATGCTGTTCCCTTTTACGACATGATCGATGAAAAAACCGGATATATTGTACTTTCCCGTTTCAACCGAAAGGCTTCCGGCCAGACCAAATCTGCCCTGCAGGATCTAAAGGGCCGTGGTGCCGAAAGATTGGTGTTGGATTTACGTGGAAACCCCGGCGGGCTGCTCTCAGAAGCCATCAATGTAACGAATCTCTTTGTCCCAAAGGGTGAGCTCATTGTCACCACTAAATCCAAAGTCAAGAAGTTCAATCAGGAATACCGTACCAAAAATCAACCTGAGGATGAAGATATTCCATTGGTGGTCTTGGTGGATGGTAGCAGCGCTTCGGCCAGTGAAATTGTATCCGGTGGATTACAGGATTTGGACCGGGCCGTGGTCATGGGAGCCCGTAGTTTTGGAAAAGGACTGGTGCAACGTCCTTTGAAGCTTACCTATGGAACCCAATTAAAAGTCACCATATCCCGTTATTTTACACCTTCAGGCAGATGCATCCAAGCCTTGGATTACTGGCATCGGGATGAGGAAGGAAATGCCGTGCGAAACACCAATTTTAAGGAGTTTTCCACCCGAAACGGGCGTAAGGTCCAAGATGGTGGCGGGGTAATGCCCGATGTGGTGATTAATTCCCTGCGAACCAATTCCCTCATAGATGCCTTGGAGCAAAACAATATTGTTTTTGATTTTGCCACGGACTATTATTACGACCATTCTTTTGATTCGGTAGACGATTTTACTTTCTCCGATACAGATTACACTGCATTCAAAAAATACGCCCAGGAGCAGAATTTTTCCTTCCAAACCGAAACCGAGTCCATATTGGAACAATCCATCAACGCTGATGACACCCTATTGGGCCCTGATGTACAGGAAAAATACAAAGACCTTCTCCTTGCTGTAAACCGCGGAAAAATATCGGCCTTGGATACCTATCAGAATGAAATCCAAAAGAATCTGGAAGATGAAATCATCACCCGTTATTTTTACAAGGATGGACTTTATGCCTACTATCTACAGCACGATGATGCCATTTTAACCGCAAAAGAGCTTCTTTCCAATGCTTCCAAGTACTCGGAAATCCTGAGGTAAGTTTTTGTTTTTGATGTAATATCGCATCGACAGGCCAAATAGAATGGCCTTTTCATCAACTCAAAACCCGCAACGGTCAGATCAGGGGGTATTCTTGTTCTTGTTTCCGTATTTTTCCTAAAATCTTACCCCAATGACCTACACCTTTATAACCTTGGCTTTTGTGGGCCTTATACTTTTCTATTGGCTCTATGTTTTGGTATCAAATTGCTTTCGAACACATTTTTCATTATTTAACGCACAAAAGAACGGTTTGGTTCCTGTAATGCAGGCCACTATTCTCTCCACAAAAACCCTAAAACCCGGAAAACATCCTTGGCTGGAAATCCAGATAGTCTTGGAGAATTTCGTGGGTCATACCATTCATAGGACCATTAGGTTTAGGGACAACCAGCCCCAATTGGAGCGGTTTGTGCCTGATAAAGTAATCCACGTAGGGTTAGACCTCACCAAACGACCCCATGACCCAGTTCTGCCCATGTATATCAAGCAACCGACCTCCATGGTTTTTGTGCTCTTCTGCAGTTTGCTCACCATTGGATATATTGCCGGGTGCTATTTTCTTGTGGGCGAAGCCCTTTCAAGAATCTATCTTTTACCCAAAACATACGAACGGGTTTTTGCTACTTCAGCTGTCTGGCAATTGGGTCTTGCCTTTGTGGTTGTTTCCATTGTTCTTCGGTGGCTCCTGACACGAATGGGCCTATTTGTAAAAGAATCTACCAAATTGCAAAATTGGGACCTGTTTTATAAAGGTTTGGGTACCACAGCAATAGTCAAGGAATATAGAGATACGGGAATATTGATCAATGAGAATCCGAAGGTTGAGTTTCTTTACACTTTTATGGATTATTCTGGACAAATTGTTAAGGGAAAAGATCAAAAAGTGGTGGAAAAATTGAAAACTGCCAAGCTATCCATGATGAGCGATAAGGAAATCATGTATTTGCCCGATGATCCATCCATTTCTCGAATGTTGGAAAATCTAGGCGACCATGGCACCCAGAAGACTATAGGTTTTTTATATGAAATTAGGTCTATTTGTCTTTTCGGTAATTGTTGTGTCCTTTTTTTGTATGGATATATTCCAAAAATGATAGGCTCTCATATGTCCAGTCTATATCCCTTTTTTAGTACATTGTAATGGATATGTCTAAAATTACAAGGGAAGATATTCAAATCATTGGCCGTTGCAGCAATTGGTCGGAAAATGGTGTTTCCAAAACTTTGGCGCACACTGTTTATGCCGATAAGTCCTCATGGCTTGCGTTTTTAAGGATTTTGTTCCTCGGCATTGGGGCTTCATTTACGGTTGCCGGAATCATTTTTTTCTTTGCCTACAATTGGGCCGACCTCAATAAGTTCGTAAAGCTTGGGTTACTGGAGGGCTTGGTGCTCCTGGTTGCTCTTGGGGTTCTTTTTTTCAAAACAAACCCCTTGATCAAAAAAACATTGCTTGCAGCAGCTGCGGTACTTGTCGGAGCTTCATTAGCGGTCTTTGGGCAAGTTTATCAAACTGGGGCCAATGCGTATGATTTCTTTTTGGCTTGGGTCTTGTTCATTTCGCTATGGGTCATTATATCCCGCTTTGCTCCTTTGTGGATCATCTATATTGCACTGATCAACACCACCATCTTTCTGTATGCGGACCAAGTGGCCCAAGATTGGTCAGAATTTTTTGTGATCAACTTCCTGTTTGTCGTCAACCTTTTCTTCTTGATTGGCTTTTTGTTGATTTCAAAGTTTAAGCCTGATCGAAAATTTCCCGCTTGGTCCACCCATTTGCTTGCGTTGGCCATAACTGTCATTGGGACCATAGGTATCTCAATGGGAATTTTTGAAGACCCAGAGCCTTTGTTTTGGATCCTGTTTGTCTTGGTAGGAATTTCCTATGGATTGGGTATTTGGTATGGATTAAAGGCCCATAACACCTTTTATTTGGCCATCATATCCTTTAGTGTCATCCTCATTATCTGCACCTTGCTCCTTCGGGTATCGGAAGGAGCCGGTATGCTTTTTATCATTGGCCTATTTATCATTGGTAGTGTCACCGTATTGATCAAAATCTTAATGGAACTTCAACGTAAATGGACAAGGTAAAAGAAATCAAAACGCTTTTGGATACCATAGGTGCTGATGAGGGACCTTCTTTTTCGTATGATGAAAATGCCATCAAAACGGAATATGCCAAACAGCACAGAAGAAGGTCCAATTTGGTCATCAAGGTGCTTTCTGTTTTTGGAATCCTTTTTGCCACAATTGCTTTTTTTGGATTTTTGGCCCTTTTGGGCATCTATGATTCTGAACTGGGAATGCTACTTTTGGGAAGCATTCTTATTACGCTGTCCTTGCTATTGAATGTAAAATTTGATACCCTCATCATCGATACCTTCGGGGCATCCATTTATGTGCTTGGCATTGTTTTGATAGTCTTTGGTTTGGCTTCATTTGATCTACATGAAGACCTTATAACCCTTCTGGTCATCAGTATTGCCCTATGCTCCCTGTTCATTGTTCAAAACTATATCGTCTCCTTTATATCGGTATTGGTCATTGCCTCTTGCTTTTTGGTTTTGATTTTTTCCAACGATTTGTTTGAATTGCTCCATTTTTACTTGGCCTTTTACGCTCTCGCTTTGGCATATTGTTCTTTTAATGAATCCCTATTCTTGACTTCAGGGATCAAGATGTCTAAAGTATATGGCCCGCTTCGCGTAGGATTGATCTTTTCATTGCTGTTTGGTCTTGTTGCTGTGGGTATCAACCAACTTGCCCCACTATCCCAAAACTTAAATTGGACCTCTTCCCTTGTCCATATTTTAATCATACTATATCTGGTGGGGCCTATTACAAAAACGCTTGGTGTAGATTCCAAAACCACAAAGATTTGGATATATGCCCTCGCTGGCCTAACCCTTTTGCCCACACTTTTTGCCCCATCGATTTCGGGAGCGCTTTTAATTGTATTGCTCAGTTTTAGGGTGCATCACAAAACAGGCTTGGGTATTGGTGTAGTGGCCTTGATCTATTTCATCATACAATATTACTATGATCTTAACTTGACCCTCTTGGTCAAATCCATGCTGCTTTTTTCATCTGGAGTGGTCTTTCTTCTGTTTTATATCTTTTTAACCAAAAAGTCCCGTGGGAATGAAAAAGTATAGTACAATCATCATTGTGGTCAACCTCGTGGCCTTTTTTGTTTTTTTCAATCACTCCATTCTTAAAAAAGAAGCGCTTTTGGAGCAGGGTGAACTGATTCTTCTAGAGCTGGCTCCCGTGGACCCACGGTCACTGATGCAGGGGGATTATATGCGGTTGCGGTACACGCTTTCAGAAGATATCAACAGCGACAGTATTCCCAAACGCGGGTTTTGCGTAGTGGGCTTGGATACCCATGGGGTTGCCCAGAAAAAAAGGTTTCAAAAAGATAGGACCCCGCTTGGCCAAAACGAATATCTTATTGAATACACTTCCCAAAATCGATCGAACATCAATATTGGTGCGGAATCCTATTTTTTCCAAGAAGGAGAAGCGGAAAAATATGAATCTGCGGAATATGGCGCTGTAAAAGTGGATAAAAAGGGCAACAGTATTTTGGTGGGATTATACGATGCAGACCTTAAAAAAATAGAATAAATCCTATTTTTGGGCATGCAACAACTCAAGGTCTGTGAACTTTTTGCCGGGGTAGGCGGTTTTCGATTGGGTCTGGAAAAAACCGGACACTACAAAATAGTTTTTAGCAATCAATGGGAACCCTCGACCAAGACCCAGCATGCATCCAAGGTCTACGAGGCTCGTTTTGGTCCAGAAAACCATTCCAACACCAACATTGAGGAAGTTCCCACCGCAGAAATTCCCGACCATGACATTTTGGTGGGTGGTTTTCCGTGCCAGGACTATTCCGTGGCCACCTCACTTAAAAATTCAAAAGGACTACTAGGCAAAAAAGGGGTGCTGTGGTGGTCCATCCATCGTATTCTGACTGAAAAAAAGACCAAGCCCAAATACCTTTTCTTGGAAAATGTGGATCGGCTTTTAAAGTCTCCATCATCGCAAAGAGGGCGTGATTTTGCGGTTATGCTCCGCAGCTTATCCGATTTGGGTTATGCTGTGGAATGGCGTGTGATCAATGCCGCAGATTACGGGATGCCACAGCGCCGAAGGCGCGTTTTTTTTCTAGCCTATCATACATCCACCCCTCTTTATTCCACACTCAAAAAGACAAATCCAAAGGATTGGATGTTCAAAGATGGTGTAGTTTGTAGCGCTTTTCCAATTGAAAATATAAATCAACCCCTTGCTTCCTTTGATTTGGATGAAGATTTGGTTTCGTTGTCCAAACAGTTTAACACAGAGCAAAAATTATCTCCTTTTTTAAATACTGGTTTATGTATTGATGGAAAGGTATATACCCAAAAAACTGCTCCTTCCTTTGATGGAAACCGTACCTTGCTTTCAGATATTTTGGAGAACGGGTCGGCTGACCCAAGTTTGTATATCAATACAAATGATCTTGAAAAATGGACATATTTAAAAGGGGCCAAAAAAGAAATACGCAAGACCAGTACAGGTTTTGAATACAATTATAGCGAGGGAAGCATGGTGTTTCCCGATGCACTCGATCAACCTTCCAGAACCATTATAACCGGAGAAGGGGGCAAGTCGCCCTCCCGGTTTAAGCACGTGGTCCAAACCTCCAAGGGACTACGAAGACTCTCCCCCATTGAACTGGAACGGTTGAACATGTTTCCCGACAATCACACCTTACTGGATGGAATCCCAGATGCCAAACGGGCATTTTTTATGGGTAACGCCCTTGTTGTAGGTATTGTGGAACAAATAGGTTCTGCCCTGTTCCACAAAATATCCCAACTTGAAAAGTAAGTTCTTATCCGACCTTTCCAAAGAAAAACAACTGGCCCCATTACTGGATTTTTATTACCAAAAGCACCTACAGCAATATGCTTTTGAGCGGGTTTCAAATCTAGAGCAACAGTGGAAGGGCATAGATCTTATCCTTGAGCACAAAACCTCAAAAAAACTATTCTATCTGGACGAGAAAGCCCAATTGGATTATGTAAACGAGAGTTTGCCCACTTTTGCTTTTGAACTTTTTTATCATAAAAATGGATATCAAAAACAAGGTTGGTTGTTCGATAATTCCAAAAAAACACATTTTTATGCCTTGGTTACTAGTATTTTTTCCGATGAAGAAAAGATGTTCACTTCATGCAACATCACCTTTGTAAACCGAAAAAAATTGATTGGCCATCTGGTTGATTTAAATCTGACAGAGGAGCATTTGACCAAAGTTATCCGAAACAACGCGCAAACTAATGGAAAATTGATTTTGGAAAGCCTTCATCCCAAAAAAGAGGGATTTCTCTTTTTTTCTACGTCAAACAAAGCAGAAAAACCTATAAATCTTGTTCTAAGACTGGAGTTTTTAGTTGAAATCGGGGTTGCAAAAAGGTTGATATAATCTAATTTTTTGTCATTTTCACATGGGGAATGCCATCTTCCAAGTATTCGTCCCCAACGCGTTTAAAACCCAATTCCGTATAAAATTTTAATAGGTAGGTTTGGGCGGATATTTCAACAATGGTGTTGGGAAATCTTTCTGTGATTACCTCTAAAGAAGCCTCCATAATCTGTTTGCCATACCCATATTTACGCTGATCGGCAGCTACCACTACCCTGCCTATGCTGGTATTTTTAAAATAGTCGCCAGGCTTAAAAATCCGGGTATAGGCCACCACTTCATTTTCTTTTAACCCAACTATATGAAGTGCTTTCTGGTCCTTGTTGTCCAAATCTTGGTACACACAGTCTTGCTCTACCACAAATACCTCGCTTCGCAAACGCATAATTTGGTAGAGTTCCATGTTGGATAGTTCATCAAAAGTCTTGGTAACTATTTCCATGAATGTTGGACCATACTATTTTGGAATGATCGGCACCAATGAGAATGGTACTTCCTTAATTCTTAACTGCAAGGAATTTTATCTATTCTTCGTTCATGCCTACCACCATCAAACTTTGTGTTCAAAAAGGTTTCTACCATGTCCAAGGCTTGTGGCAAGGCAATAAATCGTGCAGGTAGACTTAGGATATTGGCATTGTTGTGCTCGCGCGCAAGGGCCGTGATTTCCTTGTTCCAACAAAGGGCACCCCTAACCTTTTGATGTTTGTTTATGGTCATGGCGGCACCATTACCGCTTCCACAGATTACTATTCCCATATCAACCTTACCTTCTTCAACATCTGACGCAACAGGATGGGCAAAGTCAGGATAATCCACGCTATCCGTACCATCGGTACCATAATTGACAATATCAATACCTTTGGATTTCAATAGTCCTATAATGGCCAATTTATAGTCGGTTCCAGCGTGATCGTTTCCAATGGCAATTTTCATAGTGCATGTATTAAGATGGTGGATTGCAAAGGTACGATTCTTTTTGAGTGCGTGTGTTGATAAAAAACACGCACTTCTTGCATTTTGTTGTTTTACAATGAATTACGTTTTTACCCATTTTGTTGATCGTTTTAAGAAAACTTGGAGCAATTAAATTTTGTAATTCTAAAAAATACTTACAATAGAAGAATTTCCTTTGGTTCGACCACTAATCCATTAAAAATTAATCAACCAATTGGAAACATTATTTCACCGTAATTAACATTAAAGACATATTAAGTTTTCAATAAATTCATGTTGAAAACGGTTATTAAAAATCGTTCATAAAAAACATAACCTTTTGATTTCTATAAATATTCATAACTGAAAAATTGTCAATAAAATTTTCTTCCTGTTCAAAGCAATTTTTTTTCGGAAATATTATTCCACATTTCAACATACTATCATAATCACCATTTTTAATTTTTAAAAAAAGAAAGAAAAGAGATTATATTGATTATTGTTGATAAAAGCGGTTAAGTACTATGATTAGTTCATAGATCATAGTGCCTCAAGGATTATAATTTGTACTTTTCAAAAAAATAGAAATGTAAATGTCAAAGAAAAAGAAGAGGGCCAGAAGTCAGCGGAAGAATGAGATTACAAGAGGCATTTTCACAGTACTGGAGAAAGAACCATCCAAAAGCTTTAATTACAAGCAAATAGCTTCCAAACTTGGAATTACGGATACCCAGGACCGTAATGAACTCATTAAACGATTGGGCCAGCTCAAGTCCAGTGATCGGATTGTTGAGGAAGAACGCGGTAAATACAAAAAGAAACCATCGGTACATACCTATTTCAAGGGAAAAATGGATTTGACCTCCAGTGGTAACGGTTATGTTATCGTTGATGAGTTGGATGATGACATTTTTGTACCCTACAACCGATTGAACAAAGCCTTTCACGGCGACATCGTTGAAGTGTTTTTAAAACCGAGAAGGAAAGGAAAAAAGCAGGAAGGGGAAATATCCAAAGTGTTGGAACGTAAAAAAACTTCCTTTGTGGGTATTGTGGACA
Organism: Flagellimonas olearia; assembly: GCF_009184425.1. Taxonomy (GTDB): domain Bacteria; phylum Bacteroidota; class Bacteroidia; order Flavobacteriales; family Flavobacteriaceae; genus Flagellimonas; species Flagellimonas olearia. The sequence continues at coordinate 637,131 of NZ_WELG01000002.1, forward strand.
AACAGAAAACCTTTGCTTTTGTCCGTCCTACCGATTCTAGGATGTATACCGATATTTTTATTCCCCAGGAAAAGATGAAAAAGGCCAATAATGGGGACAAGGTACTGGTACAAATAGGAGACTGGCCCAATGATGCCGATTCACCTTATGGTGAAATAATTGAGGTTTTGGGAAAACCAGGCGAACATAATACTGAAATCCATGCCATTTTAGCGGAATATGGGCTGCCGTACGAGTTTCCCTATGAGGTGGAACAGTTTGCCAATACCTTGGATACTTCGATAAAGGAATCAGAGATATCCAAACGAAGGGATATGCGTGAGGTACTTACCTTTACCATAGACCCAAAGGATGCCAAGGATTTTGATGATGCACTATCGTTCCAAAAGTTGGAAAACGGAAACTATGAGATTGGAATCCATATTGCAGATGTATCCCATTATGTTCTCCCTGATACCATTTTAGAGGAAGAGGCCTATAATAGGGCCACATCGGTGTATTTGGTAGATCGTGTGGTTCCCATGCTGCCCGAGGTATTGTCCAACAACGCCTGTTCACTACGGCCCAATGAGGAAAAATATACCTTCTCAGCTGTTTTTGAAATGGATGATAAGGCCCGGTTGGTGGACCAATGGTTCGGAAGAACAGCAATCAATTCCAACGAACGGTTTGCCTATGAAGAGGCGCAGCATGTTATTGAGACCGGAGAAGCACAAATTCCAGAAGATATTTCCATTCGTGGAAAAGAGTATATGGTTTCCGATGATATCGTGGAGGCTATTTTAACCTTTGATAGATTGGCCAAGATTATGCGAGCCGCACGGATGGATGCCGGTGCTATTTCATTTGATAAGATTGAGGTACGGTTTAACCTTAATGAAAAAAATGAACCGGAAAGTGTTTATTTCAAAGAGGCCAAGGAGGCCAATAAGCTCATTGAGGAGTTTATGCTTTTGGCCAACCGGAAAGTGGCCGAGTTTATAGGCAAACAAAAGAAAACCTTTGTATACCGAGTACATGATGAACCGGATCAGGAAAAATTAATGGCCCTGAACGGGGTTATTTCCAGATTTGGACATAGTATCAACCTTAAGGATAAAAAGAGTGTCAACAAGTCCCTAAACCAGTTGTTGGAGGATGTAAAGGGAAGTAAGGAACAGAATTTGGTCGATACCCTGGCCATTCGTAGTATGAGCAAGGCCATTTATACCACGGAGAACATTGGCCACTACGGATTGGGGTTTGACTACTATACCCATTTTACCTCGCCCATTAGACGATACCCGGATGTGATGGTCCACCGATTGTTGCAGTATTATTTGGATGGGGGCAAGTCGGCAAAATCCGTGGTTTATGAAGAAAAATGCAAGCATTCTTCGGATATGGAACTCTTGGCAGCCAATGCAGAAAGGGATTCTGTGAAGTACATGCAGATCAAGTTCATGGAAGACCATAAAGACCAAGAGTTCTTGGGTGTGATTTCCGGGGTTACCGAATGGGGCATTTACGTTGAAATTGTGGAAAACAAGTGCGAAGGAATGGTGAGGATTAGGGACATCAAGGACGATTACTATGTTTTTGACGACCGCCAGTATGCCATTATCGGGGAGCGGACCAAACGAATGTATCAGCTGGGCGATGAGGTCTATGTAATGGTCAAGGATACCGATTTGATGAAAAGGCATTTGGACTTTTCGTTGATCGGTAAAAAGGAATAATACTATTTTGGAATAAAATTTGTTATCCTATTGAGAACCAAATTTTTGACACATGAAACCAATTACGATTGTTTTACTGTTGTTTTCCTTGCAGTTCTTGAATGCGCAAGACCGGGAGATTGTAAAAGATCTTCAAAAGTTTACAGAGGTCAAGGGTTTCGATGGACTATCCATACATCTTATCAAATCCACTGAAAACAAAGCAGTCATTACCGGTGCCAATACCGATAAAGTGGCTATTGTGAACAATGAAGGGGTATTGAAAATTCGCATGGAAATCGATAAAATTTTTAGTGGGTACCGAACTTATATCGATTTGTACCATACCGAAACCCTAAATGTGATTGATGTGAATGAAGAAGCCAGAATGTATTCTGACGAAACCTATATACAGGATGTTTTGGAATTGAAAGCACAGGAGGGAGGAGAACTTGAAATTGCTTGTCAAGTAGACCAATTATTGATAAAGGCCGTATCTGGAGGCGAAATATTGGTTTCCGGTTTTTCCAATAATCAGGATATTATCATCAACACAGGAGGGGAATATTATGCCAAAGCCTTTAAGACAAAATTTACTACCATTCGTGTGAATGCAGGTGGAAATGCCGAGATTTATGCCACAGATTATGTCAAGGCCAATGTTAAGGCCGGAGGTGAGGTCCTCGTGTACGGCGATCCAGTAAAAATGGATGAATCCACCGTTTTTGGTGGAAAAATAAAGAGAGTGGAATAATACAATATGATTGACGATATCCAAGCAGCGATACCCTTGGGATTTTTACTGAGCTTTATGATCGGGCCGGTTTTCTTTGTTCTGTTGGAAACCAGCGCCACAAAGGGATTTAGGGCAGGAGTAAGTTTTGATGTAGGGGTGATTATTGCCGATATCGTGTTTTTGGTCATTGCCTATTTCAGTAGTTTCCAATTGCTAGAAAACTTGAGCAACCAGCCTGGACTTTTTGTTTTTGGAGGTATGATCTTGTTGGTGTATGGCATTGTACTCTTTATGAAGAAGGATGGAAAAAAAGCCAATGTAAAAGCCACCAAAGGAAACTATCTGGTGCTTATGGCCAAAGGGTTTTTGTTGAATTTTATAAATATTGGGGTATTGGCATTCTGGTTGGGGCTGCTCATTGTGGTAGGTCCAAGTTTGGACAATGATCCCAACAGAATATTGGTTTTCTTCGGAACGGTGATAGCGGTATATTTTGGTACCGATTTACTAAAGATCATACTGGCCAAACAACTTAAAAAGTACTTGACCCAAGAAAGGATTGTCCTTATTAAAAAGGGACTGGGGTTGGTATTGGTCGTATGTGGTATTGTGCTCATTACCAAAGGTTTTCTTCCCAAGGATGAGTTCAATATAAAACAGGAAATAGAACGGATAAGTGAATAAAAAAACCCAACATTTGTTGGGTTTTTTGAGGCATCGAGCGGATTCGAACCGCTGTACAAGCTTTTGCAGAGCTGTGCCTAGCCACTCGGCCACGATGCCAATTGGATCGCAAAGCTATAAATATTTTATGAATTTTTGGTTTGATATAAACCAAATGTGAACAGCGTTTTCTAAAAAAAGCTTAGAGGCATCGGGTGGACTCGAACCACCATAAAAATCCTTGCGGGATTTTGTCTATCCATTTCGACCACAATGCCGTAATCAATAAGGACAAATTTAAAAAAAGTAATTCATTGTGATAAGCTAGGAAACAGTGGTTTATCGATTATATTCGAGTTTCACCGAAACGCTTTCCACATCACCACCAATTGGAGGGTTAATTTTTGATACTTCCACAATTACATGGGTCACTTCAATGATTTCTTTAAAAATGCGATCGATAATGCGTTTGGCCACATGTTCCAAAAGATTGGAACGGATACCCATTTCTTCCTTTACAATATTGTTCAGATGAACATAGTCCACCGTTTCACTGAGTTTGTCGGATTCTGAAGGTAAGGATAGATCAGCGGTGATTTCCAAATCCACGCGATAATCGCTACCGATAAGCATTTCTTCCTTTAAACACCCATGATTGGAGTGTATCCTGATATTTTTTACCCTAATTTTTCCCACAAGAGTTGAATTGAAGGGCAAAAATAGATCAAAACCAGCTAAATCAATACATACATCTACAATTGCTTATCCCCTGGAAGAGATCCATACCCACGGTAAGTACATGTGTTCCAGTACTATATCCTAAAATTTCGTTGGTAATGACCTGATAGGAATAACCAAAATAGAAATTGCTTTTTTTGAATCCTGCTATTGGAGCTATGTACAGCGGAGAACCGAATTGATCGTTCAAAAAGCGATAGGTGAGACCCACATAGTAGTAGTCTTCAAAATCATGGAACCTGAACTTGGCATTTAGATCGGTTACAGATCGGTTATCACTTTCAAACCACTGAAAGAAAACGGAGGGTTCCAATTCCAATTTACTGTTTTTGTTTTTGGAAATGCTATATCCTGTGTACAGATAATAGTTCCTCAAGGTATTGGGTTCAAAAACAGGATTGAACTGTTCCAAATTCTTGTTAAGGATGTTGGATGCGTTAAGACTCAAATAGAACTTATCATATCGGTAAAGCACCCCAAGATCAAAATTGTGGTTGGTAGTGGCTTTGTCATCCGTAGGAAGTTGTCCATTGTTTGCTGTAAAGTTCTCCACATCTATCCGAAACTGGTTAAAGTTGTAGGAGATTCCAAAAGAGAGAAAAATATCATCATAACGATCCAGGGTAAGATGGTGGGCAAACGATACCCTGGCCCCCCTTTGTTTGGTCTCACCATTGCTATCATTGTACAACAGCATTCCAAGTCCCGATCGGTTTCCTATTCGGGCATCCGCTGCCAAGGTCTGGGTATCCGGAGCATCCTCAATCCCCACCCATTGGGTCAACCCATTCAACCGGACCTTTATGTGGTCCCCAATCCCAGCATAGGTTGGGGACATGATAAAAGGGTTGTCAGCTATATATTGGGATAACTGGGGTATAGTCAATTCCTGCCCTCTGGCCATAAAGGCCATGAGGAACAGAAAGACAGAGGGATATATTTTCTTTAGCATGGGGTTGCGTAGGTTAAGCATTTATTGTCGATATAGGGTAAAGTGGCCCACAAACTCACGGTTGTCCTGTTCGCCTTGTAGACGAACTACGTACCAGTAATCACCGGTTGGTAAAGGTTTACCGTCATAATTTCCATCCCAACCTTGGGTGTTTCGGGTCATCTCTTCCACTACTCTACCATAACGATCGTAAATCTTAATTAGTACGTCTGGGAAGCCTTCAATGTTGTCAGGAATCCAGGTATCGTTAAGACCATCACCATCAGGAGTAAAGAAGTTGGGCATTTCAATGTCAATGAACTCCATGAATATCTCTGCGGTGGCTTGACAACCGTTTTGATCGATTACTGTAACGGTATAGGTATCTGTTCTATTGATATAGAAGGTGTTTTCACTACCGTTGTCCACATCATCAAAATAGAAGGTATACGGAGCCACACCACCTTCGGCAACGGCCGTTATCTGGTTAATGGTGTTGTTTTCCAAAATCAAGGTCAACGGCTCATAACCCTCTATAGTGAAATCATAAGTGGTCATACATCCATTGGCATGGGCAATGGTGATGTAGTGATCGCCAGGAGTCATGTTGGTGAAATCCGCACTTAACTGCATATCGGCTGGATCGGTAGAATCCAAAGCGTACAATACATCGGCAGATACGGTTGGATCTTCAAAGATGATGTCCAAAGAGTTATTAGGGATATTTCCGGTACACTCGTACATTGGGGTTACCGTGGCCCCTAGGTTTACTCCGGGCTCGATTTCCACAAAAACATTGGTATCACAACCTTCGGCATCTCTAATGAATACCACATGGGTTCCGGCACTTAGATTTTGGAAGACGGTCTGTCCAGGAACAAAATCGGCATCCGCATTGGAATCCAAAGCTGTTTCGTATGGCGCAGTACCTCCAGTAATCTGAAGTTCAAAGGAACCATCGGCACTATCAAAACAAACCTCGTGCATAATATTGATGGCCTCTGCCTCAATAGGCTCAGGTTGTTCAATAGTAAACTGGAAGGTCATGAAACATCCATTTATATCTTGGGCAATGACATCATAAGTACCAGGTGCCAGATCGGTAAATGTATTTACGGTATCAAACTGATCGAGGTTAGGCGAAATGGCATATAGAATCTGCCCTGTTCCTCCAGACACTTCCACAGTGATGGTACCATCGTTCATACCAGAACAGGTCGCATCTGTAGATTCCTCACGATCCACTTGCAATGGTGCGGGGTCTACAATTGGGATAACAGGGGATACCTCAACACAATCTCCGCTAGTGACCCTTACATAATAGTCCCCGGCATAAAGACCGTTGAAGACTCCATTGGTATTTGGTCCTGCCACCAAGTTGGTCAGGGCAGCATCGCTGAACAATTCATAGTTATAATTGCCCAGACCGCCCGTTGCATGTGCAATGATGGTACCAGTAGGCTCTCCGAAACAGTTGATAAACGCTGCGGAATCATCAATGGTAAGGATAAGCTCAGGAACCTCATCAATGGTTACTTGGTTGGATACCATAGCGGTACAACCATTGCTGTCCCTTACCATGAATTGATAGGCATCGGCCAACATGTTAGGGAAATCATGATAACTTCCATTGTTGAAGCTTTGCCATGTAGATGTATTCACATCGTAATATTCATAGGAACCACTGCCTCCGGAGGCAGACAAACGCATACTACCGTCCATGGTACAGGTCATTTCGGCGGTCTGCACCAAATTGCTCTCTACTTCATCGGGTTCTTGGATTTGAATAGGACCAACATTTACACCACAATTCCAGTCGTCAGATATGGTGATGCCATAGTACCCTGCACCCAAACCGGTAAAGGTTGCGCTGCTTTGTACCCCGGAAGTAAATACAATGTTTGTTCCGGTTGCATCATACACATTCAATTGGTATTGATACACGCCTTGACCACCCAAAACATTTATAGCGGTAATGGAGGCATCATCTTGACCATAGCAATCCAACATAGTGGTTGAAGCACTGATGCTGGCAGTAATGTCATCTGGACGAACCAAGGTTATATTTCTGGTTAAAGGACAACCATTGGCATCGGTGATTTCCACATCAAAGTCACCAGCGGACAATCCTGTGAACAGGAAGCTGGCCACATTATTGGCATTGTACACTTGACCGGTATCCGTATTGGTCAATACAATATTGTAGGGAGCGGTACCACCTGTTGGGGCCACATAAATCTGTCCTTGGTCATTGGTACAGGTAACATTGGCCACTTCCACAGGTGCAGCATCCAAAGCTGCACTTGGAGAGATGATCTGTACCGTATTGGAATCTTCGACACAGAATGGGGCACCGGTTTCCGTAACTCGGATATAGTAGCTTCCACCCACCAAAAGGTTTGTTGGATCAGGAATCTCGAAAGGATTCACAGAGGTGTTTCCGCTTCCGGTAAGTCCTAATGAACTACCATCGGCACGGAACACTTCATAATCGTAGGCACCGGTATATCCGGTAACATCTATTTCCAAAGTTCCTGCCTCACCATAGCACATGGCATGGGATACAACCGATGCTACTACATCAATGGTATCATAAGGAGCTATCGTATAGGTGATTTCCTCATAACATCCTGTGGTATCGTTTGTGGCACGGAATGTATAGTTTCCAGGAATGGACAAATCAAAAGTAGCCGTTGTTGATGTGCTGGAAACCACACTTCCATAAGGGTTTCCTACGGGCAACAATGCAAAAGTATAGCTATCACCACCAATACTTTCAACAACAGTTATGGTAACCCTTTCAGGATCATTACAAGTAATGGCTGTGTCCTGTGCTGTATTCAATGTGAAGGTGTTCAAAGGTTGAACATCAACACTGTCCACATACTCACAGCCATTGGCATCCCTTACAATGTAATTGATCGTTTGTACGGAACCATTATCAGTTACACCAAAGGTGGCATCTTGGGTAAAGCCATTACCATTAAAGCTATAATAGTAAGTACCCGTTCCGCCATTGGCTGTTACGGTAACAGTAGACTCATTGACCGAATTGCTCGGGCTACACACAAAGGCAGAAGCTGTTGCAGAAGCTGTTAAAGCCGTTGGTTCGGTGATGGTTTCCGGTCTGATGTCTTCACAACCTCTTGATGAAACTACACGTACTTCGTAGTCCCCAGCAGGAAGGTTTTCAAACAATGGCGTGTCTTGCAATGGTCTGCTTGGAGCCCCAACACTTATTCCGATAAGTTCATATCTATATATTGGGTTCGCAGCTGTTGCAGGATCCAAATTGGCCAAGATACTTCCATCACTGCCACCAAAACAACTTACATTTTGTATGGTTGAAGCCAATAGTGAAGGATCAACCTTATCATCCAATTCTTGGGTCAATGTAAACGTACAAGGTGTAGTGGTATCACTATCTGTAACTGTAAATGTATACGTTCCAGGCTGTGTAAGTCCAGTAAAGACCCCTGTGGTGTTGTTGTCTGTGGTCAATCCGTCAGGGAAAACCACTTCAAAGAATAGGTTGGAGGAACCACCAGAAACATTGATGGTTATCTGACCTCCCGGATCTACGGTACAATCTATTGGTTTAACCACGGTTGCAGTTGCAGACATGGCTTCGCTCAAGACTACGGGCCCAACAGTGGTATCACAACCCCATTGGTCAATAATATATACCTCGTAGGAACCTGCTCCTAGGCCAGAGAAAATGGTGCTGGTCTGAGGAGAACCTACATTGCTTCCATTACGGATCAATTGATACATATAGTTGCTGCCCTGACCACCTGTTACCGGGTTAGTGGCCGGGATGCCCACAACCTCGATTTCGCCTTGTAGGTTAACACAGTTTTCATTGTTGACCTGAAGGTCTGCCACTATGGGCAGTGGATCGGCCAAGGTTTCATCCGGTAATTGTACGGCGCAACCAAATTGATCGATTACCCAGATTTCATATGTTCCGGCCACAAGGTTTTCAAACCTTGGGTTGGCCACATAGTTTGATGGGTCATTTGGATCGGGATTGGCCACAGTGCTTACATAGTAAGCATAACCACCCCATCCTCCTTGTGCATTGATGATTTCAATGATACCGTCATTCCCTGGGTTACAGGTAATATCGGTTATGGCCGTAGCTGCGGTTACGGCTGCAGCAGGACCGGCAATATTGAAAGATTGGGTATACACACAAGCCGCTCCAGGAGGATTGGTATCGGTTACCTCAATATAATACGTTCCAGCAGCAAGACCTGTGATGGTAAAACTTCCATCGGCATCAGAACCGGTGGTAATCACATCATCGGCCAAGTTGGTGGGCGTGTTGTTTATGTCATAATATAGGGTATAGCTCGTGGCACTGGCATAGGTAATGCTGGACGCATCTACCAAGTTCAATTCCACTTCGCCATCTGCGGCACCAAAACAAGTGATATTGGTGGTGCTTACCACATCCAAATCCAAAACTTCGGGACTGGCCACGGTATGGGAAACGGAGATGATACATCCCGTAACGGTATTTCTAACTTCAAAGTTATGAGTGCCTACGGCCAATCCGGTAAAGCTTCCAGAAGCTTGGAATGGACCGGAAGGCAACAACCTAAACTCATAGTTGGCAGGGTCTGTTATGGAATTGGTGATGGAACCTGTGGCGGTAATGGTGATGTTTTCACCGGTAACACAAGTTGCAACGGCATCAATGGCCACAGAAGCGGACAATAGTTCATCAAATGGGGCGATGGTCTCCGTAGCGGTTCCCACACAGCCGTTGTTGTCATACACATTGATGATATAACTTCCGCCAGCCGTATTGGTTTCAATGTACACATTGTTCGATCCGGACTGAACCACAACATCGTCTCCAGTGGCTGGCGTACCCTGGTCGTTGATGAACTCATAAATCACATAGGTACCACTTCCACCAGTAATCGAAGCTGTATCCACTGTAATAGTGGCATTGTTCATGTTGTTGCCTGTGGTACAACCAAATTCCACAACACTGGTATTGATGTTGGCAATAGGGTCTGGCTGACTTATAATCTGGGTCAAGGTTGTGGTACAACCATTGGCCGCGGTAACTTCAATGGTATAGGTGATTCCGGCAATACTTCCTTCAAGTCCTGTAAAGGTAGCCGTAGTGGCATTGCTTGACGTTGGAGCAATTGGGAATGAAGCAGAACTTCCAGGTCCAGAAATAATTTCAAAAGTATAAGGTCCGGTACCGTTGTCCACGGCGCTTACCGAGATAGTACCATCAGCATCGCCATTACAGGTTACATCTGAGAAAGATGTAATGCTGAACGAAGGCATAATGGCCGGAGGAACCGAGACATTGAATACCCTGGAACATTCTGGTGATGCTGTATTGTTGTCATAAATGGTGATAATGTAGTCCTCTACCGTTGTGGTGCTGAACACCAACGGATTGGTGGACAAGCTTGTTCTGCTGACCACAATTCCGGAACCATCGGAAATTTCATAATCATAGCTTCCAGAGCCTTGAAGTACCTCAAGGGTAATTTCAGCATCTGGGCTAACGGAACAATCCAAAAGTTTGGTAAGGACCACATTGGCCTGGAGTACGGGATGAACCGTTACGGTATCTGTATCAATACAGCCGTTGCTATCAATGATGGACACATTATATGTTCCTGCTGCGATATTGTTGAATACCCCACCATTATCCACATAAGTAGTTCCACCATCCAATGAATAGAAAATTTGTGCGGCCGTAGTGGTCGCTGTAATGGTCACTGTAGCAGGATCGGTACAGTTATCCACAGCGATGCCTGTAATGGTTGGGTTTGGTGTCAAATCAAGGTCCACTGTACCCAAAGGCATGGAACAACCAAATTGATCCTGAATTTCGACAGCATAGGTTCCAGCAGGTGAATTGGCAGGAATCTCAATAGGATTATCAGATGTTGTTGTAATGGTTACAAACGGAACTGGTCCAGTAACAGTATACGTATAGATTCCGCCTCCACCAAGAGGGTTTTGAACCTCAATGAGTCCAGGGGCATTACAGCTAATATCCTGTAACACATTAGGTGTACCACTCAATGGATCCAGTTCTATCAATAACTCATTCTCAGTGGCGCCAACACAACTATCATTGTTTGAACCATCTACTTCTACAACTTCGATGAAGTAGTTTCCAGGAGCCAAATTATTGATGGTAATGTCCTGTTGTGGAGTAGAGAAGGGAACTATTCCCCCACTATCTGTTACAAAAACAGCAGAACCGGAACTCATATCGTACAGGGTCCATCTGAACTGTGTTTCAAAAGGAGCTTGGTTGTCAGTTACTGTGTAGGTAATGCTTCCGTTGTTGGCTCCATCACAGCTTGGAGTAATGCTTGATGTAATTTCCAAAGGAACCGTGATGATATCGTTCACGTTCACGTTACTTTGACGAACACAACCTGCGCTATCCCTAACGTAGAAGGTATAGGTTCTACCAGGGACCAATCCGACAAAGGTGTGGGTTGTTCCCAAAGGCAAAGGAGCGGTCCATGCTGCAGTAGCCGGGTTAAAATTGGCCGGGTCGTCCGAATAGGCATATTCGTAAGGCGCCGTACCGTTTTGTCCTCTCACCGTAACTTGTAGTTCATTACAATTGACAATTATTGGCAATATGGTAATGTCCAAGTCATCCAATGGGTATGGTATGATGAAGGGAGGAAGGTCTGTCTGACAAATGGTATTGTTGGACCCATCCACGGTTCTCATGGAAGGATAAACGGTTTGACCAGAAGTATAACCCGTAAACTGATCTGAAGTTCCAGGGTTGGAGTTGTCACCAATCCAAGTGGCACCACCATCGGCACTGAATTGAATGGTTCCCAAAGTAGTAGGATATCCAGAGAATTCAAAGCCAAAATCATTGATGTCGCCAGTACAAGTTGCGGGCGTAACCCCAGATACAACCCCCGTCAATTCATCAGGATTGTTGATGGTCTGCGTATCGGTAATGGTACAACCTGTGGCATCGGTGATATTGATGGTATAGTCCCCAGGCATTAGGTTATAATACGTTCTGCTTGTAGAAAGTACGTTGGTATCGGTTTGGTCTGAGGCACCTCCATTGTCCAAATCAATGATTTGAATGGTGTATGGGGCAAGCCCGGAAGTGATATCCACCAAAATGGAGCCAGTTCCATCATGACATTCAGGGTCTGTTGGAGTGGCCGTCATGGTCAACGGAGTGGCCGGGTCAACGGTCACGGTTTCCATAAACTCACAGAAAGGAGCTGTTGCGGAATTGTCCCTAACATATACATCATAAGTGCCTTCGTTACCAGCAGTTACAGTATAGGTGTTGGTTGTGGAGAAAGATCCGGTTGGATCAGTAGTTGTTGGCACAAAAGCATATTCCAAGGTAGGTGAACCACCTGAAGCCGTAACGGTAATGCTACCATCGGCACATGTGGTAATGTCCTCAACGGCCACACTGGCGATCAAGGCATCTACAATGGTTACGTTTTGAAGCGTGCCCGTACAACCAAAGCCATCCCTTACATTGATGGTATAGTTTCCAGCGGCCAATCCTGAGAAAGTGTGCGTTGTGGCCGTGGCAGGACTTGGAGTGATCCAAGGACCACCATTTAAACTGAATTGATAATCGCCATTTCCACTGGTCACATCCACTTGGATAGTACCGTCATTGTTTCCACTATAACATGCAGTGGGTGTAACATCAAATAGGATATCGGCAGGAGGTGCAATGGTAATGGCCGTATCAACAGGGTCTTCGCAAAGATTTGTGTCGATAACCCTGATAATATAATCACCATCGGAAAGACCAGTAAATATGTTGGAAGATTGATAAGCAACAAGCACACCCCCTCCATTGTCTTCCAATTGATATTGGTAGGTAGGGGTTCCGCCTGTGGCTGAAGCCGTTATAGTGGCCCCTCCGTTTGTACAGGTCATCACACTGGTCACAGAGGCAGAAGCAACCAATGCATCAGGCTCTGTTAAAGTTTGATTCAAGATTACTGAACACGCAGGGTCTCTTAAGTCTACAATGGTAATGGTATGGTTGCCTGCTGTTAGTCCGTTAACAGTAACAGGGCTTGCAAATTGAGGGGCAGAAACCGCGCCTCCATCCACTTGGTACGTAAAGCCTGTGGCAGGGTCAAAGTTTTCCGCTTCAAAAGTAATGGAACCGTCGGCACTACCATTACAAGAAATATCAGTGAAGGCAGTAATGGCCGCGTCAAAGGCATGACCATCCTCAACATTGACATCAACGGTCAATGAACCGGAACAAACTTCAGGGGTTTGGAACGCCTGAATATCGTCAATGGCGATGTCATTTCCACCCGTAACAGCAGAGTTGGTACGAATTACAATATCTAAATTGGCATTGCCTCCTGGATTTAGGGTAACTGTATAGTTCTGCCAATCATCAGCATTATTGTTTTTAGGAACTTGTCCTGTTGTGGTACTGGCAATTACCGTACCCACGCCATCTACCAATTGAATATCGATATCAGGGTCAGCACCACCGGTTCCAACTCTTAACAAGTTGAAAGCCCATAATGAAATGGTGATATCCCGATTGGGGACCACTTCAATATCTCTTTTGGCATAGATAATCCCATTGGGCCCTACGGCACCACCTACATTCATGGCCAAAAATCTACCATTGGCCAAGGCGGAGTGATCATTGGGGTTTCTCCATGTACCATAGGGGTTTACAATGGTTTGTGTAACCGAATATTCCCCGTCTTGGATATGGGTGTCAATGGCCCAACCGCAGGAGTTCACTGCTCCGTTTTGAGGCTCGTAACAGTACGCAGGATCCACCTCGGGAATGCTGGTATTGGGTCCAGCTCCAAAAGTTTCCAACAGCAACACACTTGGAGTTGGAGCGGAATTGCTGGTATAGTTTACCGTAATGGTATGTGATCCAACAGCAACATTGTTAAAGATATTTGAGTCAGCAGGAGAGTTTGGATTACCATCGATTTCATAGGTGTAATCAAAATCTGCGCTGTCCGGAGTCAAGGTAATGATACCTTCGCCATCACATTCGTAGTCTATGGCCGGAGTAACATTGGGTGGGGTGGGAACAGGGTCAATGGTCACCGTCATGGGATATGTACAAAGATTGGCATCCCTGATGTAAAGTGTATGTGTTCCTGGAAAAAGATACCCAATAGAGCTTGATCCATATGTGGACCCACCATCAAAACTGTACTCGTAAGGAGCGGTACCTCCCAATGCATTGGTAATACGTACCTCAGCACCCAACCCTGGGTTACATTCTGCCAATTGGGTAACGGCGGCAGAAGCGGAAAGGGTCAAAGGTTCGGTTATGGTATAAATTTCATCAACGGTACAGTTGTTGGCATCCCTAACGCGGATGTTATAACTGCCCGCAGCTTGGTTCACAAATGTGTTTGAAGTTTGATAGGTAGCACCATTGTTGATACTATATTGATATGGGGCTTCACCACCTGAAGCGTTAATGGTAATGGTGGCTTGTGCCTCTCCACTACACAAAATTCCTGTGTCGGTCACTGAAATGGCCAATGGTGGATCTTGGGCTATCGTAATATCGTAGGAAGCCTCACAGTAACCAGCAGCGCCATTGTTATCTCGAACATATACATCGTAATCACCGGCACCGGTTACGGAAACAGGGTTGGTGGTTGAAAAATCCCCATCGGCGGGAGTAACCCCATTGCCCACAACAGCGTATACATAGTTGCCATCGCCACCAGCAGCGGTAATGGTAATATCGGTATCCGTTCCACAAGCAATAATATCTGGAGCCGAAGCAATCACACTCAACTCTGGATCAATAGTGATGGAAGCTGAATCTGTACAGCTGTTCCCGTCTCTAACATCAATGGTGTAGGTTCCTGGGGCTAGACCCGAGAACACATTGCCGCTTACAAACGGACCGCCATTTAGGCTATATTCGTAGTTGCCGTCCCCTCCAGAAGTAACATTAGCGGTAAGGGTGAGGCCTACGGCATCGTCATAACAAATGTCGTTGGGCACAATGGCCAAAATAGGGGCCACGGCTTCAATGATATCAAAGGTATCCGTAAAAACACATCCATTGGAATCCGTAACGGTATACGTATAGGTTCCTCCTATGGTAAGATTGGCAAATAATCCATTTGATTGAGGGGCAGGAAGGACATATCCAACAGGACCTGCAGTGATTTCAAAACTGTTGCCACCCCATCCTCCGGTTGGAGTAATGGTAACCGAACCGTCTGCAATACAGCTAGGCTGGGCAACCACGTGGGAAGCAGTCAATGCTGAAGGAGGTGCATTTATGGTAACACTGGCCGTATCGGTACAGCTGGTGTAGTTGTCGGTAACGGTAATGGTATAGGTTCCTTCGGCCAATCCTGACAAAGAAATGGTTCCATTGGTCTGTGCACTTCCGTTGAAAGTAGCAGGACCTGTAACCGAATAATCATAATCTGTATTGAAGTTGGCTACGTTGAACTGAAGCTCCCCGTCGGTATCACCAAAACAAGTAATATTACTCAACAATTGGCCTGTCACGGAAATTTCGGTAATGGGGTCTATGGTATAGCTTTCATCATACGAACAACCCAAACTGTCGGTAACCCTGAACAAATAAGTTCCTGGAGCCAATCCAGCAAAAGTGGCATTGTTTCCGTTATTGACCACACTACCGGCAGGGGCAATGATCTCGTAGGTTAAATTGGGGGTTCCTCCTGTTGCGGATAAGGTTACATCAGAAGTAAATACGGGACAGATGGGATTTGTGGCTGAAAAATCCAAATCTGTTGGTGGGTTCAAGGGATCTATGGTGATAGGGTCCGTTGCTATAAGACACCCATTGGCATCCCTAACCGTTACAGTATAGGTTCCCTCTGTCAATCCAGAGAAAGTTTCAGCACCGGGACCACTTACAAAGTTTACCCCATCAATACTGTATTCATAGGGAGCGGTACCTCCAGAAACATTTTGGGCCTCAATGATGCCATCCTGTAAACAGGTATAATCCTGAACCAAAGCGGAGTCTGCATCCAAGGCTTGTGGAGGCCCATCAACGGTAACATAATCGTAATAATCACAAGAAGCACTACCCTTACGTTGGTTGATAACAATCACATAATCCCCACTAGGCAAACCAGAGAAAAAACCTGTTTCATTGGTGGCCAATGCGTTTACATAATCATAGTTGTCCTCATCAAAACCAGTGGCATCAAACAGGTAATAAGTAAGTTGGTACCCATTACTGTTCGTAAGGTTTTTGGTAATGGAACCCGTTGATTCCCCAAAACAAAGGACATCAACAATCGTATTAAAATCATAGTCCGCTGCTGGCCTGAATTCAATGGTAACCGGATTGGAGATATCATAACAGTTGAACCTATCCACAACCACGAACAGGTACTCTCCTGGATCATAGATGTCGAAAATCTGACTGGTCTGAAATTCTGAAGGAGGGATATCCTGTACCGTTGGATATGAAATTACAGGATTGCCCAAGTCATCGGTATAGGACCAAATGGCGTACAAGTGAGGTGTTTTACCCCCTGTAGATTCCATAAGAATATTACCTTCCTTACAGGTAATGTGTTGGGAAACCCTGGCAGTAAGCTCCAGGTCTGCCAGGTCAAGAATGGTCACTTGTTCGGTGTAGGTACATCCGTCATCGGTGGTTACGGTAACATCGTATACCCCATCGTTCAAGTTCTCAAAGGTGTAATTATTGTCTGTGGATGGTCCGTGGGTGTCCACTACGGTACCACCTTGGGATATTTCATAATAGTATTGGGGCTCTACATTGAGCACAGAGATGGCAATCTCGCCCAAACCAGAACAGTTGGTGTCTTGTGGAGTGATGTCCACTTGGAAATTTCTTTCCAGAATCCCAATATTCTCTAGAAGAAAAACACAACCATCGGTAACACCTTGTTGTCTCATTTCAACGGCATAAGCACCGTTGGTGGTAATATCAAAGCTTGGACTTGGTCCAAAAGGAACCAATACGTTTCCTGTGGTTTGATCCAAAAGTTGATATTCGTAATCAATAGGCATATTGGTCACGGTAATGTTTCCATCCGTGTCACAAATAATATCGCTAGAGGTGTATTGTGGGTTGAGCGGGTTCTTGTAAATATTGAAATAGAACCTGCTGAAACATCCGTTCTGATAGTTGATGATCAATCGGTACTGTCCTGAATCCGAAGCCAAGAAGTCGTTCCCGGTATCCACGGTGTTCCAAGTACAGCTTGCGTTGGTGTTGGCACAGCCTGAAACAGCAGATCCACAGCTAGTTTCGTCCAATTGTTCCCAAACAATGCTCTGCGCATCAGGGATGTTTACTTGTATAAGTTCTGTGTCGTTAAGACCACATAAGAAGATTTCGGGCAGTTCGCTACCGTCATTGGGGCAGATTTGAATCTCGCCATCAATGGTATTTGAAGTGTTGTTGATTAACGCCGTGATAGGGTTGCTTTGAACCGAACCGAACAATTCAACCACTATGATTTCCATAAAATCCTTACAGGGATCGGCAACTTGCTTGTCTACTAGATAAGTTCCGGTATCACCTACCAAAATAGTGCTTGGGTCGTTGTCGGCATCGGCATCGGTAATAACGGTATCTGTACCAAGATCAATCTGGTTGTTGCCATTTTCATCACGGTACCAGATATAGTTGTCAAAATTGTCACCGGCATCCAAAAGCACGGTATCACCACAAAGTTGTACCGTTCTGCTAAAGTTACAGGCACTTAGGTCATCCAACAAAAAGTTGGTGGCCCCGGGGGTGGGGAAACCACAACCGTCAAATTCGGACACACTGGGGTCGTCCGTAATCTGTGCATTGTTAATGACACCACTATAGGTGGAATAGGCCAAGTTTTGGATGATATCCGTACAGGCATCGATAAAGTCAAAACAGTTTTCCGCCACTTGTACCCGCATCCGGATGGAGGCCATGGGATCACCTTCTTCTACCAAACCATCTGGAATACTGAAGAATATGGTTCGTGAGGCCGGATCGTAGGAGTAAGTAGCTCCTGCGGGCATGGTAATGCTGCTTTCATCCAAGGTTACGTTAATGGGCAATACATCTCGAATGGTATAATATCTTTGAAAAGGGTCTGAACTGGCAGGATCAACCCCGGTGGCATCATCATTCCCCACATTCTCAAAAGAGAGCACATAATCCAAGTATTGTCCTAAGTTAACTCCTTGACCTGTAATATCGTTACCTCCAATATCCTCAACGGTTTTGGTCAGCTCAATATTGGGCTCAATGATTTCCACATCCAGAGAGGTGAAGAAAATGTCGTATTTATCCTGGGTTGAGGATGCTCTTAAAGTCGCCCCGGTCTCACTGTTTGGAATAACCGTCTGGTTGGGGTTAGGTATGGTGAACAAATCCACATCCCAACCTAAAGTGTTTACACTGTTGGGGTTTCTAGTGGTGATAATATTGTCTTCAATGGTAATGTTACTATTGAAAAAGTTGGTGGTAGGGTTGACTGTGTTTCCAAGTGTTGTAAATCCGGCGTTGCTGTCCGCACGAATGGCAAGCCTGTCCCCAGAGATTCGGTTGTCTCCTTCCAAAGTGGCCACACCCAATTTTGCACGCACGGGAAAGGGCGCGGGCAATGTGGTAAAACCACTAAAGGGAACATCAACCGTTTGTCCTGATTTGATACCGGCGTACCCATCAAAAGTGGTAATGTATTTACCGGGAAGGGTTGGGTTTTCATAAACCACGACCAAGGTCCAACCTCCAGAAATACCTCCGGTAATGGAGCTTCCGGAACTAGCCCTGACGTTTGCTACAAAGTATTCCCCATCGGGGTTGGCCAATGAGGATACCATGGAAGTTACATCCTTATAACAAGCATAGGGGCTATAGCTCCCAAAGTCGGAATCGTTATATCCATCAAATAAAATTTCATCTGCGGTCAGATCTACATAGGAACCTCCAGGAACCCTAAACTTGACCTGGTTGAAATCGCTCCTATCACTGCCCTTGTATACTGCGGACCAGTATAGTCCGGCATATCGTATTAATGAACAGGAAGGGTCCGGTACGGCCAAGGTGGCACTACTGGAACTAAAGGTGGAACCATCCCCGTCTATATCAATATATTGCATGTTAAGGTCATCGTTATATGATGAGCTTGAACCGGTTGCATTGTAAGGGTCTTCAGGGTCTGTACTTCCGGAATCCCTGTTTACTATATTGTTGGCAATAAAGGTAAGATCCCCCCTAAGTTCGTTTTCATAACGTACGTCAAAGGTGTTCTTGACCTGGGAAGTACCCACCCAAGAAATGAGTGCCATCCCTAAGAACAGCAATATTTTATGTAAAGGTTTGGCCATGGTTAGCTATTGTAGTTTGGTTTCACGCGCATGATCCACATTTGGTCATCATACGAAGCGTTTAGTTTGGAATAGTAAGAGGTTAGGGCGTTGTTCCAGGTTTCATGTTTTTTGAGGTACACATATCTATGGTTGTCCTCTGGGTTTATGAAATAACTGGCATTTAAACCTCTGGAATTCAGTGCTTTTACAAATTGCTTGGCACTGGTTGAATTGTCGAATACGCTGGCTATGATGTAGAAGCCTTCTGGCAATCCGTTTGCGTTTATGGTTTTGTAGGTTACCTGGCCTGAGCCTGTACTACTTTTGTTAACATTCTTGTGTAAGGAGTTGTTTCCATATTTGGAAGGTGTTGTTGTTGAGCTGTTTACAAATCCTTGGATGGTGGCAGTACCATCGTTGACGTTCATGACCCACGCATCACCTTTATATGAACCATTGAGTTTGGAATGGTATGCCTCCAAAGCTTCTTTTTTGTCCTTGTATCCGTCCAAATACACATAATTGAGACCGTTCTTTGGATTTTCAAAGTAGCCAGCATCAAGAATACCTTGTTCATGGAGTTGTTGGATAAAGGCGTCCACGTTTTCTGGATTTTTAAAAACGTTGGCGATTAAGTAATGTCCGCTTTGAACATTGGGAATAGCATTTGACTTGAAACGGGCAGATTTGATCTTCTTGGTATTGGAGGTTTTGTCCCTTTTTACCGAAGAGGTATGTGCTACCGCGTTGTTGGTTTTGGATTCGTTGATACGGATAATCTTTTTGGTTGCCGTGGTATTGGTAAGCCCGTGATTTGAAATAGGTTGTTTCTTGGTTTGTGTTACAAGGTCGGCACTGTCCATATTGGCAAAATAGACTTGCTTGGCCTTTTCTTCAAGCGCTGGATTTTGTCCTCTTGTTTCACGTTTTACCATTTTCATGACCGTTTCAAAACGTTTCTCCAAATCTTGTCTACGGGTGGTTTCTATGGAATCCTGACGCATGAGGAGCTCGTCCAAAATGGCATCGTTTTCGGCTAACTTGTCTTTCAATTGTGCTATTTCCAGGTCCTTTTCGGTAATACTCAAGCTGTCTTGTGGAACATTTTCGTTTTCCACCAAGGCTTCGTTTTCTTTTTCCAACATTACGCGGTCCTCGGTAAGGTTCGGCGTAAAGGAATAGGCAAGGGAAATCTCATGACTTACCCCAAAGTTTTCAAAGTTGTTGGAGAGACCTTTTTCCATGGTGTAACCCAGGGAGATGTTCTTGGTCAAATTAAACCCAAGTCCTGCAGATGCGCCGTAGAAATCGTCATAACCCGCTTGTAGCCATCCTAGCTTGGGAAGATCAAGGATAAGGTTTCCTCCCAATACGAGGTTTTCCTCACCCACTTTTCTAACCCGGGCCATAGGCATCAATCTGGCGCGTTCCAAAAGCCCCGCACCATTTTTAAACTGATGGGTATATTGTAGGTGTCCGGAATAGGTTTTTTCGTTGAATTCGGTAACAGATTCACTGTTCTTAAGGTTGTAATCAAAAAGGTTTTCGGCAAAACCACCAATGTCGAAATTCCCTATGGAAAAGTTGAAACCGGGTTGAAAACTCACCAAGGAACTACTTTCCAAAGTGTTTAGAAAAGGATCGTTTTCAATGGCATTGACACGGTCTTGGTTCAAGGCACTTTGGTAATATGAAAAGTTGGCTCCGAAAGTAAAGGTGCTTTTTGGGGCCAATCGCACACCATAGGCGTAGTTGGCGTGAACACCGAAGTTGTTGAAAACCCCTTCCCTATTGGTAAATAAGCTTAGACCCACACCACTTCTGTCACTCACTCTACCACTATAACTCAAGAAGTATACCTGGTTGTTATCGTCAAAAGATACCGACTGGTTTCTATGAAATAAATTGATATAGGACTTGTCTTCGCGCACTGTTGAAAATGTTGGGTTCAACAAGAACCTGTTAAATTTCAGCAAGTTCTGGGATGGGATGTTATAGGGCACAAAAGGATCCTCCTCTTGTCCGTAGGTCCCGGATGAAGCAAGTAGCAAGATATAGACGAGTAGTAGTAAAGGTTTTTTGGTGTGCATTTCTGTTTATTTAATAACAGTTATGGTGCCCTGTTTCAGGCTTTTACCTCCTTTGCTGATCTTGTAATAAAAGATCATGCTGGATTTGTTGAACGTTGAGGTGGATTGCGGCCAATTGTTTTCATAATTGGTCTGGCTGAATACCTCCTTCCCTCTTTCATTGAATATGGTCACTAGAACTTCTTGATCTCTGGAGTAGGTATTTGGCAATATCCATAGGTCATTGATACCATCGCCATTGGCTGTAATTACATTGGGAATGGCAAACATGTCCCTATATACCACAGTAATGACACGGCTTACGGTACACCCACCAAAATGGGCTACCAACAGGTATTGTCCTTCCTCTTGAAAACCAAAGAAATCCTGAGTTGATACTAAATTGCTGTTGTAGTCGAACCACTCATAAGAATCTGCACCGCTTGCGGTCATGGTCATGGTTTCGCCCTCAATAATGATAAGTTCTTGAGGCTTGTCCAAGACCAATAATGATTCGTCAAAGGCACGTATAGTAATTTCATTGGATGTCAACGGACAATCGTTGGTCCTGATAACAAGTTGGTATACGCCAACCTCTGAAACGGTATAGCTTTCAGATGAGGTGTCTACAACAGTGCCGTCCTTAACCCATTCAAAAGTTTCACCCTCGAGGCTTTGTGTGCTGTTCAGTACGATAGGGTCTGAACCTTCACACAATACGGTTCCCGTAGTTGAAATGGTAAGAGCTTGATTAACAACAAGCTTGACATTTAGGGTGTTGGACGATGCGTTGAACCCATCCAAGGAACCATTTAGTTTGTAGTTTCCATTGTTCCCGTGGTCAGATAGGGTTATGGTCTTGGAGGTTTCCCCTCCTATAATATTGCCATCTTTAAGCCATTCATAACTGAATGACGATTGTAGGTCCGATGTTACATTAGTTTTTGCCCCACCATCGCCGACTGCATTGATGGTTGTTAAACTCAATGTGGCATCAGTATTTTCACATGAGGTATAGGAACCTACGTAGGAAATGACAAACTCAAACGAGTTCGGAGATACTACCGTAGTTACTGCGGAGTTTTTCGGAGAAACGGAACAAGACCCACCATTTTGGGTAACCGTAACATAATACTCCCCTACTTCGCTGATATTTAATGTGTTTGTGGTTTCTCCTGAGATGGCACCACCATCTTTGAACCATTGGTAGGATGGAGAGGCTGCCGTTGTGGAAACCGATAAGGTTTTGTTCTGTGAGGGCAGCAACACAATATTTTCTTCATTGTTAAGGGCTACTTCAAAAGAACCTGCACTCTGTACGGAAACTGCTGCGGAACGTTCTTTACAGGCACTTGGCCCTTCAATTTCAACTTCGTAGCTTCCTTCAAACCCAACCAGATTAGAGTTTATCGCATAGGAATCACCTTCCAACGTGGGTCCACTTACTTTTGTCCCATCTTTATACCACGTGTAGGTAAGCCCCATTCCGGTGATGTTGGCCTGAAGGGTATAAGGGTCTCCTGGGCACAGCTCAACATTGCTGGAACCATTTATGGCGATGCCCTGACTACTACCGGTATTGATTTCAATGGTGTTGGACAGGGTGTTTGCCGATCCAGAACAGATGGAACCATAATCCAGCTCAACATAGTACATCCCAGAAGTAGAAACGGTGATGCTCTCTGTCTTCTGGGGAAGCAATGTACCGCTGCGGTACCAATTATATTTATAGGTACTGGCATTGGGTATGTTGTGAGGTTTTAGGGTTACCGTGCCACCATCACATATTTGAATGGTTCCACCGGATGGAATGCTTCCACTGCCATTTTCACTAATAAGCAAGGGCGAATTATAGTCAATATAGTACATGGGATAAGCATCGGAGGCAGGACTGGTTTTTGAAGGACTGGTGCTTCGTACCCTGAATTTGTAGTTTTCTCCACGGACATAGTTGGGTACGGAAAACTGAAATTCGAAGTCAAAAACAGTGTTTTTATCGCTCACCCTTGATAGTTCTATGGGAGAACCAAAGTTTCCATTGGCATCCGATAGCTCCAAGACAAACTCGTTGTTTGAGTTCACCAAGGGTAGGTTCCAGGTGAAATTCACATAATATTGATTGAAACTGCTTGAAGCACAGGCTGCTGTCCAAGGGTCGCTACTGCCATAATTGGGATTGGGCGCAGCGGTTGGTTTGTTTAGGATTTGGGCTTGCATGGTAGACGCACCCAAAATGACCACCATAAGGGTCAGTACCAGAAGGCCATACGTTGAACTACTTTTTTTCATCACCGTTAGTTTTAAGAGGTTGAGGGCATACAATGCCCAGTTAGTTTGTGCCCCTTAATGTCTTTTAGTTCGTTAGAGCGTTTCTCAAGCGCCCCATTTTCATATAGCTTTCTACTAACAAATATGATTTTATTTTCGTCGAATGGAAATATATTGTTGTAGGTGGCCCCAAAAGTGTTGTGAAATGGCGTACTTTGTATACACTAAAGCGTGATTTTTAGCTACGAAGACACGTTTTTACTACATTTGCGCTTCAAATTTTGGATATGGCCGAGGATGTTAAATCGCTGAATTTTATTGAACATATTGTTGAGGAAGATTTAAGAAATGGGTACAATGCTGAGAGCCTTCGTTTTCGTTTTCCGCCGGAACCCAATGGGTATCTTCATATTGGGCATGCAAGCTCCATTTGCCTCAATTTTGGGTTGGGATTACGCTATAATGCACCGGTAAATCTTCGTTTTGACGATACCAATCCTGCCAAGGAGGAAAAGGAGTATGTGGATGCCATTAAAAAGGATGTCTCTTGGCTTGGTTATGAGTGGGATACGGAATGTTATGCCTCTGATTATTTTCAACAATTATATGATTGGGCCGTGGAGCTGATAAGGACCAATAGGGCTTATGTTGACAGTCAATCTTCTGAAGAAATAGCGAGTCAAAAGGGAACCCCAACGGAGGCCGGGAAGGAAAGTCCATATCGTAACCGCTCTGTGGAGGAGAACCTTGAACTGTTCGAAGGCATGAAAAATGGTGATTTCAAGGAAGGCGAGCATGTGTTGAGAGCCAAAATTGATATGTCCTCCTCGAATATGCTCATGCGTGATCCGGTCATGTATCGAATTCTGCATAAGCCCCACCACAGAACAAATACCGATTGGTGTATTTATCCCATGTATGATTGGACGCATGGCGAGAGTGATTATATCGAGCAAGTCTCGCATTCCCTGTGTACACTGGAGTTTTTGCCCCACAGAGAGCTTTACGATTGGTTTTTGGACCAATTGGTAGATTCTGATAAATTGCGTCCTAAACAGCGTGAGTTTGCCCGTAGAAACCTTAGTCATACGGTAGTCAGTAAACGAAAATTGCTTCAATTGGTGGAGAGCGGTGCGGTTACTGGATGGGATGACCCAAGGATGCCAACAATATCTGGATTGCGGAGGAGGGGGTACACCCCGGAATCTATCCGAAACTTTGCTGACACCATTGGTATTGCCAAGCGTGAAAACGTGGTTGATGTATCCTTGTTGGAATTTCATGTGCGTGAGCATTTGAACAAGGTTGCCCCTCGGGTTATGGCTGTACTTAACCCCTTAAAATTGGTCATCATCAATTACGAAGAAGGGAAAGAGGAATGGTTGGATGCCGAGAATAACCCTGAAGATGAATCGGCAGGAGAAAGGAAAGTTCCATTTTCCCGGGAGCTTTATATTGAACAGGAAGACTTTAAGGAAGAAGCAAACCGTAAGTTCTTTAGGCTGAAGTTGGGGGGTGAAGTGAGATTGAAGAACGGTTATATCATAAAAGCTGAAAGTTGCACCAAGGATGCAGAGGGTAATGTTATAGAGGTGCAATGTACCTACGACCCTAAAAGTAAAAGTGGTTCTGGAACGGAAGAAAGTTTGCGCAAGGTGAAAGGTACCTTGCATTGGGTCTCCATTCCCCATGCCATTCAAGCCGAAGTGCGTTTGTATGATCGTCTTTTTAATGACGCAACCCCGGATGCCCATAAGGATAAAGATTTTATGGATTTTATCAATCCGGACTCTTTGACGAAAGTGACCGGGTACTTGGAGCCCAGTTTACAAGAAGCTCAAATCGGTGACGTGTTCCAATTTCAACGATTGGGTTATTTTAATGTTGACAAGGATTCAACTCCGAATAATTTGGTTTTTAACCGAACGGTGACCTTAAGGGACACTTGGGCCAAATTGGAGCAAAAAGACTAACATAGTTTTTTCTTATTCTACAACAAAATACCATTTGGTTTTCTTATTAAACTAGGCTTGTTTTAAGCGTGTTTAATGGCTTTTTGAAACAGGGCAACCCATTTCCCTTTGTGTTGGAAAGATCTTCTTGGAAAAGTACTATATGGAGTTTTTTACAAAAAGAGGAGAAAATTTAGGGTAACAATAAAAAAGGGAGCTAAAAAGCTCCCTTTTTCAATTCATGAAAGAATGATTTTATTCTTCTTTCTTTTTGTTTTGCTTTTTCATGGCTTCACCAATTTGGTTGCTTGCCGTAAAGGAGGCCACCATGTTGTTGAGCATGTCGCTTCCTGCTTGTGGTGAGTTGGGCAAAAGGATCAGGTTGGTATTGGTTTCCTCACCAATGGCCTGTAGCGTGTCATAGTGCTGTGTGACCACGATCAAAGCTGAAGCTTCTTGCGAATTGATGCCAACTTTGTTCAATACTTCAACAGACTCTTCCAGGCCTCTTGCAATTTCTCGACGTTGGTCGGCAATACCCTGTCCTTGAAGTCGTTTGCTTTCTGCTTCGGCCTTTGCTTTTTCCACGATAAGGATTCGGGCCGCATCTCCTTCAAATTGGGCTGCAATCTTTTCACGTTCGGAAGCATTGATACGGTTCATGGCCGCTTTTACCTGTGCATCGGGGTCAATATCGGTCACAAGGGTCTTGATGATATCATAACCGTACTCCAGCATAGCGTCCTGAAGTTCGGACTTTACTGCGATGGCAATATCGTCCTTTTTCACAAAGACATCATCCAACTTCATTTTGGGAACTTCGGCACGGACCACATCAAAAACATAGGAAGTTATCTGATCATGGGGGTACTCCAATTTGTAGAAGGCATCATATACCTTGTCCTTTATAACTACATATTGCACTGAAACCTTGAGCTTTACAAATACATCGTCCAAAGTTTTGGTCTCTACAATAACATCCAACTGTTGGATTTTTAAACTCAATCTTCCTGCAATGCGGTCCACTAACGGAATTTTCATTTGTAATCCTGAATTGCGAATACTTTGGAATTTACCAAACCGTTCTATGACAACGGCGGTCTGTTGCTTTACAATAAAGAAGAACTTAAATAGAACAATAAGCCCAAGAAATACAATTGGTAATAATAAGTAATTGCCCATGCTGATCGGATTTTATGTTAGAAATGAAATTTACAAAACTCTGTAACATATCAGTAGACAACCACGAAGTTTTGTTACAGAATGTTTATTGCGAAAACACAGAAATCGCGTTTTTAATTCGCCCTATACTGTCTTCTTTACCAATAAGTTCGATAATATCAAATAGGTGAGGACCCTTCATGTCGCCCACAATGACCAATCGCAGTGGAGGCATTACCTTTCCAAAGGAAAGTTCTTGCTCTGCAATCCAAGCTTTTACCTTTTCTTCAATAATAGCGGAAGAGAAATCATCGATATTTTCTAGGATGGAAAGAACTTGGTCCATGATCTGTGGGGTATCTTCCTTCCATTGTTTTTTCACTGCTTTTTCATTGTATTCGGTGGGGGCTTCAAAAAAGTAATCGCCCAATTCCCAAAAGTCTGAAACAAAACTTGCCCGTTCCTTGATGAGGTATATTACTTTTTGGACATAATCTTTTGAGGCTTCTATCGGATTTTCTTTTTTTGAAAGCTCTTGTAGAAACAAATCGGCAAGATCTTCGTCACTCTTGCGCTGTAACCACTGCTGATTATACCATTTGTTCTTTTCTGGATCAAAACGTGCACCGGATTTGTTCACACGCTCCAAAGAAAAGGATTGGATGAGCTCGTCCAAAGAGAAAATTTCTTGTTCTGTACCGGGGTTCCACCCCAAAAGGGCCAAAAAGTTTACCACGGCCTCTGGAAAGAAACCGGCTTCGCGGTAACCTTCCGATTCGTTCCAGGTTAAGGGGAACACGGGAAACCCCCCTTTTTCGCCATCTCGCTTACTTAGTTTGCCCTTACCTACAGGCTTCATGATGAGCGGCAAATGGGCAAATTTGGGGGCAGTCCATTCGAAAGCTTTATACAATAGAGTATGCAATGCCAAGGAGGGAAGCCACTCTTCACCGCGAATCACATGGCTGATGTTCATCAAATGATCATCCACAATATTGGCCAAGTGGTAGGTGGGCATACCATCACTTTTGAACAAGACTTTATCATCCAGTATGTTGGTGTCAATTGTAATTTCTCCTCGGATGATATCTTGTAGAATGAGTTCTTCATCTTGTGGGGACTTAAAACGGATGACGTAATCTTCGCCGGCATCCAATTTGGATCTTACCTCTTCTTGGGTCAGTGAAAGTGAATTGTTGAGTTTCAACCTGTTGTGCCAATTATAGATGAAGGTCTTGCCCTTTTCCTCGTGGTCTTTTCTATGAAAGTCCAATCGTTCTGGGGTATCAAAGGCATAATAGGCGTTGCCATTTTCAATAAGTTCCATGGCGTAAGCTTTGTACATGGCCTTGCGCTCGCTTTGACGATATGGACCAACAGGACCTTCTTTCCCTGGTCCTTCATCAAAGGGAATGCCGCACCAGTTCAAGGCTTCAATGATATAGTTTTCAGCACCATCCACAAAACGGTTTTGATCCGTATCCTCTATACGTAATATAAACTCTCCACCGTGTTTTTTAGCAAAAAGGTAGTTGAACAGAGCAGTGCGAAGACCTCCTATATGTAACGGTCCGGTTGGGCTTGGGGCAAAACGCACCCTAATGGTATCACTCATGGCATACAATATTGTTGTGCAAAGATACATTGCCTTATACGATCCTGAAAGGGTTTAGGTGCGACGCTTGTATGTATCGGAAAAGTATTGATACACCAAGCTTTAACAATAATTTGCGGTGGTTTTCACCAGTATCGGGTATCTTGGTAATAAAATATATTGCTTTGAGTAGCTATCAGGACATATTACAGAAGCTGGGTGGCTTTACCAAAAAGTATTATACCAAACAATTGATCAAGGGAAGTATTCTTTTTTTGACGCTCGGTTTGTTGTTTTGGATGGCGGTTATGTTTGTGGAGTATCTGCTATGGATGGACCAACAATGGCGATTGACGTTTTTCCTTGTTTTTTTACTGGTTGAGTGCTTTTTGCTTTATAGGTTTATTGTAATTCCGTTGATGTATTTGTTTCGTTTGCGAAAGGGAATAGGTTATATGGAAGCTTCCAAATTAATTGGAACGCACTTTCCTGAGGTGGATGATAAATTGTTGAATCTTCTTGAGCTTTCCGAAAGTCAGCAGAAAACCGACCTTCTTTTGGCCAGTATAGAACAACGTGCCAAAAGTCTGGGAGCCGTCCCATTTACTGAGGCGGTGGATTTTAGGGAGGGGTATAAGTATGCAAAGTACATTTTAATTCCTGTGGCCCTATTTGGTTTTATTTGGTTGAGTGGTAACATCGTTTCTTTCTTTAATTCCAATAAAAGGGTAATGAATTATGATTTGGCATATGAGCGCCCCGCTCCATTCACCTTTAGGATATTGAATGAAAGCTTGGAGGTGTTGGATAGTGAGCCCTTGGTTATCAGAGCTACAACCGAAGGCAATGTGAAGCCGGACGATGTTTATCTAATGCTGAACGGGGAGCCGTTGTTGTTGCAAGAACAAGATGGGGTGTATACCTATCGATTTGAAGCGCCTGTGGAAGAAAGCTCTTTTTACTTAAGCGCCAATGGTTGGACCTCTAGAAGTTATACCATTAAAAGCCACAAAACACCTGCACTTGTCGATTTTCGGATGCAGTTGGATTATCCTTCATACTTGAATCGGGGGTCTGAAGTCATCACAGCTACCGGAAACGCTGTGGTACCAGAGGGCACTAAGGTGACTTGGAATATTGTGGGGCTGAATGTTGATGGGATTGCTTTGGAGACCTCGGATAGTATTTATTCTTTTTCCAAGAAAGGGAATGAATTTATACAGACTATGAGGCCTTTTGATGATATGCGGTATGAGCTTCGTACCTCTAACTCACATGTTGCCGATTTCGAACGCTTAGCGTACGCAATAGATGTCGTTAAGGATGCCAATCCTACGGTGAAGGTCAATCAGGTTTTGGATTCCCTTAACCCGAATCAGTCTTTTTTTAGTGGACAAGCTGCCGATGATTATGGTATTGCTTCCATCCGACTGGTTTGTTTCCCTGCAGATGATGTTCAGAAAGAACAGAGAATTGTTTTAGAGTCCCCAAAATCTAATGTGCATCAGTTTTACTATACGTTTCCGTCAGGACTTTTGCTTGATAAAGGGAGACAATACAAAGTCTTTTTTGAAGTGGTGGATAATGATGGGATTAGAGGAGGAAAGATTGTAAAAAGCCAAGTATTTAACACCTCTATTTTAGATGATAAACAATTGAAAAAGAAGGAGTTAGAGTCTGAAAGCACTACTTTGAGCAAAATGAATCAATCCTTGAAGGACTATAAGGAACAACAAGAGGTTCTTAGTGGGATGACTAAGGAACAGAAGGAAGAAAGAACATTGACTTTTGAGGATAAGAGCCAGATTAAGGATTTTTTACAGAAGCAACAGTTGCAAGAAGAATTGATGCAGAAGTTCAGTAATGAGTTAAAGGAAGGGGTCAGTAGAAGTGAGCACAGCAATGAACAAAAAAGAATGCTTCAAGAACGGCTTGAGCGTCAGGAGCTGGAGGCCAAGAAGAATGAACGGTTGCTTAATGAACTTAAAGAACTCACAGACAAGATGAATAAGGAAGAGCTCCAAAAAAGGTTGGAGGAGCTTGGAAAGAATCAGTCTAAAAACGCAAGAAATCTTGAGCAAATATTGGAGCTCACCATGAGGTATTATGTCACGGAAAAGATGTCTCAGTTAGCGAATGAATTGGAAGATTTGGCGAAAGAACAGGAGAGGTTGTCTGAAGCTGTTGGGGATGACAATCAGAGTGAGAATCAAAAGGAATTGAACAAACAGTTTGAGGAGGTTTCTGATGAATTGAATGAATTGAGAAAGGATAATGATGCTTTGCAAAAGCCAATGGACATAAATGTTACCCAAAAGCAACAGGACGATGTAGATCGAGATCAGAAGGATGCCTTGGATGCGCTTGAACAGATGAAGGATAATGGGTCCGTTGAAAGCAATAGTGATAGTGAGCAAGAAAATGCCAAACGAAAGCAAAAATCTGCGGCGCAGAAGATGAAGGAAATGAGTGAGGCTATGCAGCAGAGTGCTTCAATCGGAGGGGCAGATGATACGGAAGATGCTGAAATGTTACGACAGATATTGGATAACCTGGTTACGTTTTCATTTAAGCAAGAAGGGTTGTTTGACAAGATAGAAAGTGCAGATGTGGACATTTCACAGTTTTCAAGAACGGTCCGTGACCAAAAGGACCTTAGAAGGCTTTTTGAACATGTGGATGACAGCTTGTTCGCTTTGTCTTTGCGCAGGGCTGAATTGTCCGAGTTTGTCAATGAGCAGATTTCGGAGGTGTATTATAACATTGATAAGTCTTTGGAGAGTATTGCGGAGAATCAGGTGTACCAGGGAGCTTCCTACCAGCAATATGTGATTAATGCTACCAATGCCCTTGCTGATTTTTTGGCTACTATTTTGGACAATATGCAGCAAAACATGAGTCCCGGGCAAGGAGGTGGCGAAGGATCGGATTTTCAATTGCCGGATATTATAAAGGGACAACAAAGTATTCAGGAAAAGATGAATGGCTCTGGACAGGAGGGTAAACCTTCCGGCAATGAGGGACAGGAACAAGGAGAAGATGGTGGGGAACAGAAGGGCTCCAATGAAGGGGATAAGGGCGAGCAGCGTGGCCAAGGAGAGCAAATGCAAGGCGGCAATGAGGGATTGGAAGGAAGTGAAATGGGGTTGAGTGAGGTATATGAGATATACAAGGAACAGCAGATGTTACGACAGATGCTTGAGAAGCAGTTGCAGGATATGCTCAACGCATCGGATAGAAACTTTGCCAAGAAGTTGATGCAGCAGATGGAGGACTTTGAGAACGACTTGTTGGAAAACGGAATTACAGAACGAACAAGAACTAAGGCCAATTCCATCCAGCATCAGCTATTAAAATTAGAGAATGCGGCTATGGAGCAAGGGGAGAAGAAGGAACGGGAAAGTGAAACCAACAGCATCGATTTTACGGCACCCATCTTAACCAAACCGGAGCTGCTGAGGGATAATCAAAATGATGTTGAAATATTAAATAGGCAAGCACTACCTTTGCGCCAAAATTTTAAGGAACGCGTAAAGAGGTATTTTAAGAATGATTGAATTTCATTTTGAATTGGACTTTCAATTGATAAATGAACCCAAGTATTCCGATTGGGTTAATAGAATTTTGACTTCTGAGGGCTTTGAAGCAGGTCAGATAGATTATATTTTTTGTACAGATGAGTACCTGCTTGAAATCAATAAGAAGTATTTGAATCATGATACCCTTACAGACATCATTACTTTTGATTACACGAATGGAGTGGTTGTGTCCGGTGATATTTTTGTTTCTGTGGATAGGGTGAAGGATAATGCCGAAAGATTTGATGTTGGTTTCAATAATGAGCTTTTAAGGGTTATGTCCCACGGCTTATTACACCTTATGGGTTATGGGGACAAGAAGGATGAGGAGGTTGTAATTATGAGGAGTAAGGAAGACGAAAAAATAAAAATGTTCCACGTGGAACAATAGGATATGTTCGATAAAGAATACGACGTTATAGTAGTTGGAGGAGGTCATGCTGGTGCTGAAGCTGCGGCCGCCGCTGCCAATATGGGCTCTAAAACGTTATTGGTGACCATGAACCTGCAGACCATTGGGCAGATGTCGTGTAATCCGGCAATGGGAGGTATTGCAAAGGGACAGATTGTCCGTGAGATAGATGCGCTTGGTGGTTTTAGTGGAATTATTACAGATAAATCCGCCATTCAATTTAAGATGCTGAACAAATCTAAAGGACCGGCCATGTGGAGTCCCAGGGCGCAGAACGATAGAATGCGATTTGCAGAGGAATGGCGTTTGGCCTTGGAGGCTACTCCCAATGTAGATTTCTATCAGGAGATGGTTTCTGGATTGCTTATAGAGGGTGAAAATGTGGTAGGGGTACGTACCTCTTTGGGAATTGATGTAAGAAGTAAAGCAGTAGTCTTGACCAATGGAACTTTCTTAAATGGTCTAATCCATATTGGCGAAAAGCAGTTTGGTGGAGGAAGAGCGGGCGAAAAGGCCGCCACAGGGATTACCGAACAATTGGTGGATTTAGGCTTCGATAGCGGCAGAATGAAAACTGGGACACCTCCGAGAGTGGATGGCCGCTCATTGAATTACGACCTGATGATACCTCAGCCCGGTGATGCCAAGCCGGAGAAATTTTCATATTTGGACACACCTGTTTTACAGGTCCAGAGGGATTGTCATATGACGCATACGAGTGCCTTGGTTCATGATTTGTTGCGTGAGGGTTTTGATCGATCTCCTATGTTCAATGGTAGAATTCAAAGTTTGGGCCCGCGCTATTGTCCCTCCATAGAGGATAAGATTAATCGCTTTGCGGATAAGGATGCCCACCAGATATTTGTTGAACCTGAAGGTTGGGATACGGTGGAAGTTTATGTAAATGGATTTTCTACATCATTACCAGAGGATGTTCAGTTTAAGGCATTGAGGTCTGTAAAAGGTTTTGAAGGGGTTAAGTTTTTTAGGCCAGGCTATGCCATTGAATATGATTATTTCCCTCCGACCCAGTTGAAACATACGCTTGAAACCAAATTGGTGAACAATCTTTACTTTGCCGGCCAGATCAATGGAACTACGGGGTATGAAGAAGCCGCTTCACAGGGCTTGATGGCGGGGATAAATGCGCATCTTAAAATTAAGGGCGAAGAACCTTTTATTTTAAAAAGGGATGAGGCGTACATTGGGGTTTTAATTGATGATTTAATTACCAAGGGAACCGAAGAGCCGTATAGAATGTTTACTTCAAGAGCAGAGTACAGGACCTTATTACGACAGGACAATGCAGACTTGAGGCTTACCCCTAAAGCATATAAAATAGGGCTGGCTAGGGAGGAGCGGATGAAGAAAATGGACCTCAAACAAACAAAATCCAAAGAGTTTATCAAATTTTTCAAGAAAACCAGCTTTGTTCCGGAAGAGATAAATCCTATTTTGGAGTCCTTGGATTCAGCGGTGGTAAAGCAGTCTGATAAACTTTTTAAGGTGTTTTCTCGACCAAAAGTGACCATGGAGCACATGCTTCAGCTGGATTCGGTTTCGACTTTTGTTGAAGAACACGACCTAAATTCGGATGTGTTGGAGCAGGCAGAAATAGAGGTAAAGTATTCCGGGTATATTGAGAAAGAGAAAAGCAATGCAGATAAGTTACATAGACTGGAAAATGTCAGGATTCCAGATGACTTTGACTATTCAAAGCTAAAATCACTTTCTTTTGAGGCGAGGGAGAAAATGGAATCCATAAGACCTGTTACCATATCACAAGCATCTAGGATCAGTGGGGTTTCTCCAGCGGATATTAGTGTGTTGTTGGTCTACCTAGGGAGATAGGGATTTGATGTTCCACGTGGAACAAACATCAAAAAATGCTTTCCTGTAAACCTTCAAATCGAAAATAGTTCAGGCATGAAAAACGCCTGTTTTTTTATTCCAAAACCCCGATATTACTTTCTAAAATGGCAATGAAGTTGTTTTTAAAGGCTAAGGATTTTTCTGTTTCCGGTGAAACTTTCGAGCTGCATAAGGATGCAGAACGGGATATGTTGGTTACGCAACCGGTTCCGGAAAATCTTGCCCGTTATTACGAAAGTGAGGATTATATTTCGCATACTGACGCAAAAAAATCATTCACAGACAAGATATATCAAAAAGTAAAGCGAGTAAACCTTAAAAACAAGACTCAACTTATTGATAATCAATCAAATAAAAACATAAAACTACTGGATATTGGTGCTGGGACGGGAGATTTTCTGGTAATGGCCAAATCTCAAGGTTTTGTCGTCGATGGAGTGGAACCCAGCGAGATTGCCCGGATCAATGCGGATAAAAAAGGGATTCAGTTACACGAAGATTTGGATGCCCTAGGAGGGCAACGGTTTAATGTGATAACCTTGTGGCATGTCTTGGAGCACCTGCCTAGTTTGGAAAAGCAAATTGCACAGATGGTTTCCCTTTTGGAGGAGAACGGAACTTTGATCGTAGCGGTTCCCAACTACAAATCTTTTGATGCCAAACATTATAAATCCTTTTGGGCGGGATTCGATGTGCCTAGACACCTATGGCATTTTTCTAGAAAGTCCATAAGTACACTTTTCCAAAAGCATGATATGGAAGTTGTAAAAACCAAGCCTATGTGGTTTGATGCATTTTATGTCTCTATGCTTTCCGAAAAATACAAAGGAAACCCACTGTACCTGATCAGTGCTTTTTTTATAGGTCTATGGTCAAACCTAAGAGCTTGTTTCAATAAAGAGTATTCATCGATCATCTATATCCTTAAAAGAACAAATTAGGCGTTTTCGAAGCCTCTGAAGCTCGTATTGCGCTCAACACACGATACACTCTCAAAGTTTAATAAAATGTGCAGAGAGCCCCATTTCTACAAGTCAAATAAAATAGAACGAACCAATACCGATTGTCAAAAAGCATAGATATTTCTTATATCGATGGTTTTGAGAATTTTGGTTCACAAAAAGATAATGACCAGCATTCCAAAAGCTTTTCTATTTTTGCGCATCATTAAAAAGTGAAACATGAAAAAAATTATAATGCTTGCCGTGGTATTGACTACCATGGCCTGTCAACAAAACAAGATTGGTTATGTGGACAGCGTGAAGTTGATGGACGGCTATCAAGAAAAAATTGATGTGGAAGCCCGATTCAAGACCAAGGCGGATGCGATGACCAAAAAGAGGGACAGTATTTCACAATCTTTTCAATTGGAACTTCAGGCATTCCAGACCAAGGCCCAAAAAATGTCACAAAAAAATGCTCAGGAAGAATATGGCCAGTTGCAACAGCGAGGTCAGTTTGTAGGGCAGCAGTTGCAACAAGAGGAGCAACAATTGCAGTTGACCAGTCAGGCCGAAATGGACACGTTGGTGAAAAAGGTAAAAAAAGAAATCAAGGATTATGGTAAGGCCAACGGATACACCTATATCCTGGGTGGGGGAGACGGCGGTGCCGTATTGTATGGAGAAGACGCCAATGACCTTACAGAGACCGTGCTGAAAATACTTAACGATAAGTACAAGAAATAATAGCCCGTCACAAGAATGTAAAAGGCCCATTTTTAAATGGGCCTTTTTTGTTTAAATTTTTAAAATGACGGCAGGGTGAATGAAGTGATGGTTTTGATTCGACGTTATTTGTCCTCAAGCAATTCAAGGGAAACCAAATAGGCACAATGGTCGGATGCGACCGTATCCTGAATGACTTTGGTTTCAATAACCCTCCATCTGTTCTTGGGGAGAAACATCACATAATCAATCTTTTTTTCAGGTTTGTCGGAAGGGTAGGTGAAAGCAATGTTTTTTGCGTCGTAAGTAGCAGCCCAAACTTCTTCCAAGATAGAAATGGGGACACTTCCAGGAACATCATTAAGATCGCCGGCCAAAATGGTGGGATAACGGTTTTGGGAAAATACAGTGTTGATTCGTTTTACTTGGGCAATTCGGTCTGTTGCATCTCCGAAATGATCAAGATGGGTGCCCACAAAAACAATGGTATCACCCGAAGGGAGTGTAGTGACCACTTCCAAAGCAGCCCTAGGCTCATTTTTTGGGCTATGCGGCAAAGCAATGTTTCGGGTACTCAAAAAAGAGTATTTGGACAAAACACCTTCCCCATATTCCCCATCATCATAAGTCATGGCCTTGCCAAACAAAGGAACAAGCTTGGAGCGCCAGCCCAACTCGGTTACCAAATCATATTTTTTGGCCCTGTTGGTCTTGAAGTCCACTTCCTGTAAGGCCACAAAATCTGGATTGGCATCTTTAATGACCTTGGCAAGCAGGTCCAGATTAAAGTCTCCTTTTGTGGTTGCTCCATGGAGAATATTGAAAGTG
This sequence comes from Flagellimonas olearia, assembly GCF_009184425.1. Taxonomy (GTDB): domain Bacteria; phylum Bacteroidota; class Bacteroidia; order Flavobacteriales; family Flavobacteriaceae; genus Flagellimonas; species Flagellimonas olearia. The sequence goes on from NZ_WELG01000002.1 coordinate 673,637, forward strand.
AGCACGCGCACTACAGGGTTCTGTTCTGTATTCTTCTGTCCAAAGATTGAGGAACAAACCAAAAGAACGATCAAGCAAAAGGGTATTCTAAACTTCATGTTTTAAAAAGGAGATTGATTGAAAAAATCATTTATTGCAAGAGATAGACCAAGAAAACGGTGGGAATCAAATACACCACAATGGTTTTGGCACCTTCGTAGTCCTTGGCCATACGCTGTCCAAAAAGTAAGAGCAATAGCGTAATCGTTGAAACCGCTGCGGCGTGGAACCCAATGGAGCTTTCACCTTCAAATACAAATTGGAAAATAGCTACTGCGGCCAAGATACCGGAAACCATCTCCATAAAAAGTACTATGCCCAATAGAATGGCCACACTGCCTTTAAAAGCTGTTTTGGCAAAATGGCCGTTGAGCCAACTCAGGTTTCCCCTCCAATCTATGATTTTGTCAATGCCGCTCTGTAAAAAGGTGATGGTCAAAAAAATGAGGAGCAAGATTTCGGTGGCGTTGTTGGTAAAGTTTTCCATGGTTGTTTTTTTATGCGGCTTTGGCATGCAAAAGCCGGGTTAGTTTTATGGATAGGTCGGTAAAGATCAACTTGGAGTTCCCATTGCGTTCCACGTGAAAAATGGCCTTTTCCAGTTCCTCTACAATGTCCAAAATGTTGTTTTCATGGACAAAGGGGGCAAAGCGCTTGAGGTCAAAGTCCTCCATATGGATTTTGGTATAGACAAGTTCATGGGCGTTGTAGTTGAGCAACAAGGCCTGACGCATAAGCGACAGGCAATAGTTCAAGAATTGTTTTTGCACTTCCCTGCCTGTTTTCGCCACTTCATCACTCCATAAGATGAGCTCCTGAATGGCAGCTTTGTTGCCTTTTGCCTTAAAGGCACTCCTCACCCATTGTACAAACCAACGCTCAAAAACAAGATCCTCAGAATCTTTGTTCAATAGATCCAAGGCTTTGTTGAAATTTCCGTGGGCCTCTTGCGCTATGGCATGGGCTTCAGGTTGACTCACACCACGGTTAACGAGCTCGTCCAATATATTCTGTTCCGCCAAAGGGGGAAAATGTAAAATCTGACACCGGGACCTAATGGTGTTGATGATTTGTTCCTCCTCTTCGGCCAATAATAGCAAAATGGTTTTTTGAGGCGGCTCCTCAATAAGTTTGAGCAGTTTGTTGGCGGCGGAGATGTTCATTTTTTCGGCCATCCAAACGATTAGGATCTTGTACCCACCCTCATACGATTTCAAAGAAAGCTTTTTGACCATATCCTGGGCTTCGTCCACCCCAATTTGTCCCTGCTTCTTCTCAATGCCGATATGTCTGTACCAATCAAAAAGATTGCCATAGGGCTGTTCTTTTACGAATTGCCTCCACTCCTGCAAATAGTGATCACTTACTGCATGTGATTTCACCTTATCCGAACTCGCTACGGGAAACGCAAAATGCAGGTCGGGATGGGATAAAGAGGCACATTTGGTGTTGCAAACAGCATCGCCACCTTCATTTTCACCACCGGTATTGCTACAGAGCAGATATTGGGCATAGGCCAAAGCCATGGGAAGTACTCCGGAGCCTTCCGGGCCAACAAAAAGTTGGGCGTGTGCCACCCTACCAGAATCGGCGGTGGTCACCAAATGGTTTTTAATGTGCTCCAGGCCCAAGACATTTTTGAACAACATGCACCAAAGATAAGGTTTTTAGGGGCTTGGTCTTTTCACGTTTTTTTGGATAGGCAACCAAAAAATAACAACAGGGGCCAAGGCAAAAGGCAGGAAATCTTTACTTTTGGACTTCTTATAAAGACACACTACATGAAGACGATAGACGATTACAATTTTGACGGAAAGAAAGCATTGATCAGGGTAGATTTCAATGTGCCTTTGGATAGCGACTTTAACGTTACGGATACCAGTAGGATAGAAGCGGCAAAGCCAACCATCCTCAAGGTTTTGGAAGATGGGGGTTCTGCCATTTTGATGAGCCATTTGGGACGGCCAAAAGGAAAAGTAAACCCAGACATGTCCCTTTCCCATATTTGTGAAACGGTATCGGAAATTATAGGTGTCCAAGTAAAATTTGCAGGGAACTGTGTGGGTAAAGTGGCAGATGATGCCGTAGCCGAGCTAAAAAGCGGTGAGGTTCTTTTATTGGAAAACCTTCGGTTCCATGCAGAGGAAGAAGCAGGCGATACTTCTTTTGCCGAAGCCTTGGCCAAGCACGGTGACATTTATATAAACGATGCCTTCGGAACGGCCCACAGAGCACACGCATCCACCACCATAGTGGCCCAATTCTTCCCAGGCAACAAGTGTTTTGGCTATTTATTGGCCAAGGAAATCAAGGCCATTGAAAAAGTTATGCAGACCGGTGAAAAGCCGGTAACGGCCATCTTGGGAGGGGCAAAAGTATCGTCCAAGATTACCATCATTGAAAACATTTTGGACAAGGTGGACAACCTCATCATTGGGGGTGGGATGACCTATACGTTTGTCAAAGCAAAGGGAGGCAGCGTAGGCGATTCCATTTGTGAGGATGACAAAATGGATTTGGCCTTGGACATTTTAAAACAAGCAGAGGCCAAGGGGGTCAAAGTGCATATCCCAGTGGATGTTTTGGCTGCTGATGCTTTTGACAACAATGCCAACACCCAGTTTGTGGACGTGGACAAAATCCCTGATGGGTGGCAAGGTTTGGATGCTGGACCAAAGACCTTGGAGAATTTCAAGGAAGTGATCTTAAACTCCAAGACCATACTTTGGAACGGTCCTGTTGGCGTGTTTGAAATGGAAAACTTCGCCCAAGGAACCATCGCTATTGGAAACTATATTGACGAGGCCACACAGAAAGGTGCTTTTTCCCTTGTTGGGGGCGGAGACTCCGTGGCTGCCGTAAAACAATTCGGTTTTGAGGACAAAGTGAGCTACGTATCCACAGGAGGAGGTGCCATGTTGGAGAGTCTTGAAGGGCGGACCCTGCCAGGAATCGCTGCAATATTGGACTAGTCCATACGTTATGGATTAATGGGACTTATCCCAAAAATTGTGTTTTGGGCTGAAAAACTTTAGTATTTCAGAAAAAAACGCCATTTTCGTTGGTCCCTACAACTCAAATCCTGTCCAAATGAACCAAATTTTGAAAACAGCGGCATGCGCAGCGCTGCTTTTTGCAGCTCCATTGGGGTATGCCCAACAAGTTGATTCCATTCCAACCTCTACCTTGGACACTTCCAAGTTGAAAACGGAGGAACTCCAGAACATTTCGGTTGCGGAAAAGACACTTGATGGGAATTTGGTGGCGTTGGAAGTCGGTTCCAAGGAAAAAATCCAATTACACGATTTGGAGGCAGCTCGCAGGTACGACAGCCTATGGCTGAAAGAACTTCACGGTAGCGCTCAGTTGTTCAGCGATATGCTTTTGGAAGTTGAAAACGGACCGGGAGCGGATTCCATCGTTGTGGTGGATTTGCCCACGGACACTTTGAAGGCCCGTTTGGCATTGATGAATGAAAAAACGCCTTTCAACATTTCTTACAACCCTTCTCTGGAAAGTGTGATCAAATCCTTTTTGACACGAAGAAGGGATTTGATGCAGCGGATGATTACCGCAAGCCAATTTTATTTTCCATTGTTCGAGCAGGAGTTGGACAACCATGATATCCCCTTGGAGATCAAATATCTCGCCATTATAGAATCTGCCTTGAACCCAAGGGCACGATCTAGGGTTGGGGCCAAAGGCTTATGGCAGTTTATGTATGGTACCGGAAAAATGTATGGGTTGGATGTAAGCAGTTATGTGGATGAACGTCATGATCCCATTATGGCAACCAAGGCGGCCAGCAAGTACCTTTCCAAGCTCTATGATATTTTTGATGATTGGGATTTGGCCCTTGCCGCCTATAATTCAGGACCTGGAAATGTAAACAAGGCCATTCGCCGATCGGGAGGATATGAAAACTATTGGAACATACGTCCGTTCCTTCCACGTGAAACAGCAGGGTATCTACCTGCATTTTTGGCGACCATGTACATTTTTGAGTATGCGGAGGAGCATGGGCTGCAGTACAAAAAAGCGGACAGGCCCTATTTTGAAACGGATACCATCCACGTAAAGAACCTGATCTCCTTTGATCAAATCTCCAAGTTGGTGGACATCAGCACCGAAGAACTGGAAATGCTGAACCCAGCATATAAGCTTAACATCATACCCAAGGTTAAGGGTAAAAACTATGCCCTTCGGTTGCCTAAGTCTAAGATTGGCAAGTTTGTGGCCAATGAGGAACAGATCTATGCCTATGTGAAGAAAGAGATGGATTCCTCGGAAAAGCCTCTTCCACAAATGATCACGGCCAACGATCAAATTCGGTACAAGGTAAAGAGTGGGGATTATTTGGGTAAGATTGCCGAGCGCTATGGTGTAGGGGTAAGTCAGATCAAGTCCTGGAATGGGTTGCGAAGCAACAATCTCCGGGTAGGACAACGATTGACTATCTTCCCAAGAAAACCATATATCCCCAACAAGACAGTGGCATCCAAAACGAGCACTTCAAAGCAATCTTCTGGAAGTGTGGCCAGCAACTCAAAGGTACACACGGTACAACCAGGGGATTCCCTATGGACCATTTCCAAAAAATATCCTGGGGTTTCTGTAGAAAATTTACGAGAATGGAACGGTCTTAGCAGTAATAACCTAAAACCGGGCACAAAACTTAAATTGTGCGATTGTTCTTCGTAAATTTAACTCGAGATGAAAAAAATTGGAACACTATGTTGCGCCATATTCCTTATGGTGCTATGGTCTTGTAAAGACTCTGGATCAAAACAAAAATTTCTTCCTCCGTCAACAGGAGGTATCAATTCGTTAATGGTTGTGATGGACACTGAACTTTGGCAGAGCGGTGTCGGGGACAAGATAAGGGAACACTTTGCGGCCCAAGTATTGGGTGTGCCCCAAAGAGAGCCCATTTTCACGATCACACAATTACCTCCCAGGGTATTCAAAGGAGCTACCACCTATTCTAGGTCAGTACTGGTGGTGGAACAAGACTCTACCTCCGTGGCGCATATCAAGTCAAATGTTTATGCCACTCCTCAAAAAGTTGCTGTGGTCACGGGAAGAAACCATGACGAGTTGATACAAAATCTGGACTCATTGGCACCCAAGGCCGTTGCCGCTTTCAAGCAGTTGGAAATAGAAGAGGCCCAAAACCGGTTTAGACGCTCCCTAAGCAAGGATAGGGCGATGCAGGATGAGTTTGGCCTTAGCCTAGAAGTTCCATCGTTATATAAAGTTGGAAAGCGCGAAAAGAACTTTGTTTGGATGGATATCCAAATCCCAAAGGGAACCATGAACATTGTTGCCTATGAAATGCCGTGGAACAGTTTTTCCAACGACTCCACTTTTGTGGAGGATATTGTGAAGATGAGGGATTCCATAGGCGAAAAATATATTCCGGGGCCCTATGAAAACACTTTTATGATTACAGAAAAAGCCTTTGCGCCCTATGTTTTCCCTGCTGAAATTGGCGGAAAAAAAGGAGTTGAGGTACGAGGCATTTGGGAAATCAGCGGATATCCTATGGCGGGGCCTTTCCTGACCTATATTATCAACGATGAGGAAAACCAAAGAAAAATGGTTTTGGAAGGCTTTACATTCGCCCCATCAGCTGAAAAAAGAAATTATATGTTCGAGTTGGAAGCCATCTTAAAAACGGTCAACTTCAACCCAACACCTTAAAAGGGTTTAATCCATTAAACAGGAAGGCCCGAACCATTGGTTCGGGCCTTCCTGTTTTTTGTATGTTGTTTCTCGGGAGAATTCTTAGTCAAAAGCAAAGCCGGTGGCTATCCTATATACAAAGGCATATAGAACAATAAAGAACATCACAAAGCTGAACCAGGCAAATATTCTAAAATACTTTTCTATAAGGAAGTGTCCGAGGTTTCGAAAAGCTTCTAAATAAATTTCTTTAACGAGTAATAATCTTTTCATAAGTAAGGTTTTAAGATTTAAGACATAGCAAAGATTTGGATTTCCACACTCCATTTAAAAACTAAGGGACGAAATGCCAAAAAAGGAAGATAAAAGTGAGGTGCAGGCCTTGGGAATCCACAAAACATCTGCATTCATCGACGAATGACCCAAAGAGGCGTGTTGTTTGGCGAGGGAAATTGTCGATGTATGGTAACAACCGGAAGAAAAAGGCAAAAAAAAGCCCCGATATGGTCGGGGCGCTATGGTTTACTGACGAACTATGATGAATTCCGATCGCCGGTTTTGTTGATGTCTTTCTCGTGTACAGCGTATTCCATCGGTGCAATTATTGAGTAATCGTTCCTCGCCGTAGCCAATGGCGCTTTCAATCCTGGAAGGGTCAATGCCCTGGGATATGATATAATCCCTAGTGGATTTGGCCCGTTTGTCCGAAAGATATTTATTGTATACCCTAGGACCAATGGCATCGGTATGCGCCTCTATCTTAATGACCATATTCTTATATTCACGGAGTATAGCCACTAATTTGTCCAGCTCTTTGGCCGCTTGGGGTCGTATACTATACTGATCAAAATTAAAATGGATGGCCTCAGGCTCCAAGACTACCTGTTGTTTTTCCTCATCGATGAGTTCTTTGAGCTTTTTCAGGGATTGGGCAACCTCAATGGTCTCATTGTTCTTGGTAATGGCGTTGCGTACATCTTCAAAATATCCATCTTTGCTCGTCTTGATGGTATATTCGGATGTCGGGTCAAGATTTCTGAATTGGTAGCTGCCATCTTCATCGGTGATAACTTCGGCCATTTGGTTCTGTTCTTGATTGAACAAAACAATTCTGGCTCCAGAAATAGGCTCTTGCGTTTGATAATCTTTCACCATTCCCGCAATTACGTTTCGGTTTAGGGTATATCTAAAGGAATAAATGTCGTCATCCCCTTTACCTCCTTTTCGGTTTGAGGCAAAATATCCTTTCTCACCATTGCTGTCAATAATATAGGAAAAGTCGTCCCTGCTGCTGTTTATAGGTTGGCCAAGGTTATAGGCCGGACTGAAGTTGTCTTGGGCAACATCAGATTTATAAATGTCCAACCCTCCAAATCCCATAGCCCTATCGGATGAAAAATATAGAGAGCTCTCCGTGACATAAGGAAACATCTCTTTGCCTCCCGTGTTGATGGTTCTTCCAAGGTTTTTGGGTTCGGAAAACAAACCATTTTCCAAAATATCCGCCACATAGACGTCGGTTTGTCCGTACCCTCCCGGGCGATCAGAAACAAAATATATCTTTTTGCCATCAGGACTTACGGATGGATGTCCTGTGGAATAGTTTTCACTGTTAAAGGGCACTTCCTTGGCTTCGGTCCATTCCCCGTTTACAAATTTGGAGGTGTATATCTTTAAATGATTGATGCCGTTTTTTCCGCGCTTTAGTTTTTTACCGTAGTTGTTCCGCGTAAAGTACATAGTTTCTTGGTCAGGGGAAAAAGCTACTGAAGCTTCGTGGTATTTGGTATTGACGGTTTTTGAAAGCTTTTGGGCTCCAAATAGATCATTTCCCTTGGAATTGGTTTTGGCCACATATAGGTCCAAAAAGGGTTGATTGTTCCATTTATATCTTCTGGTGGTCAGGAAAGAGGTATCCCTAGCCGACGCGAACACTACTTCAGAATCTTTATGGAACATTGGGGAGAAATCAGAGTATCTGGAGTTTATCGCTAGGTTCTTGATTTCTACAGATGCGGTGCCCTTCCAAGTATTGGTAACGGTACTTTCCAATTCGTTAAGGGGTTCGTCCCTTTTCTGACGGAACAATTTGGTAAGTTTTGCCGCCCTACGATATTTTCCGGTGCCCTTTAGGCTATGGGCATACTTATAAAAATGGTCTTCGGTGATATCATTGGGATATAATTGGTAGAGTTCATTGTACCAGATATATGACTTTTCCAGATTTCCACTGTAGTAATGGGAGTCCCCTGCTTTTGAAAGCAGTTCCAAAGTGTGCTTTACGCCACTTTTTTCAAGAACGATGTCATATAATCGGGCCGCTTCGGCATACCACATCTTATCGAAGAACTCATCCCCTTTTTTTATGAGCTTTGCGGCCATACCTTTTTTCCGGGCATAGTTGGCCAGTTGCCTATTGTCAAGGTCATCCAAATACTTTGTGTCCGAAATGGGGTCTTCTTGGGAAAGGGTAACTCCATCCTCCTCAAATTGCACGAAGGACACTTCTTGGGATTGTACCCCAAGAGTAAGTAAAAGAAGAAAAGGTAGTATTAGTTTATTCATTCCACTCTGTCTGCGCAGTTGATTTGTTATGACCAACTGGAGGCTAAGCAAAGAGAGCCTAACGTCGTTTTCAAACGCTAAAATAGAATAAGGATTAAGCTGGGCTAACTTTTTGTTGTGAAAGAGTGAATTTATGGCGTGTAGGCGACAAAAATGTGGTTCTTTATCGAAAAGCCCTTTAAATACAAGGGTTTACACGCCCATAAAATAAGCGGGAAGAAAGGCTTATGATTTGGATTCGTTTCCTCCTTCCAACTTCTCCTCCTCTTTGGACGCATCCTTAAATTCTTTGATACCACTGCCTAGGCCTCTCATCAGTTCAGGAATCTTTTTGCCTCCAAAAAGCAAAAGAACCACGACCACGATAAGCACAATTTGCCATGGACCTAGCATACCAAGAAAAATAGTTTGAGCAATCATAATGTCAAAACCTTTAAAGTGAAACGTAAAATTACTAAAAAGAACTGTAAGAGCCATCGGATTAACGAAAATTAGCAAATGAGGATGATATTGTTAGCATTATAGCAGTTGCAGTATTTTAAAAAGCTTAACATCAAAATTAAAATGGAAGAGTATCTTTGTTGATTATGGCTAAGGACAAGAAGAAAAGAAAAGAGATCAAACGAAAGCTACTGCACAAGTATCGCTTGGTCATTCTCAATGAAAGCACCTTTGAGGAAAAAATTTCTTTCAAGCTCAGCAGGCTAAACGTATTTGTTACCGGGATGCTGTTCATCATAGTACTTATAGGCCTTACCACACTAATTATTGCTTTTACCCCCCTTCGCGAGTACATCCCGGGATATTCCTCAACCCGATTGAAGCGGCAGGCCACAGAATTGACTTATAAAACAGATTCTTTGGTGAATGTCCTAAATTATACCAATGGGTATTTAGAAAATGTCCGCAAGGTCCTGCGAGGTGACATTGAGAACAATGAAGCCAACAGGGATTCACTTTTTGAGCAATATAAATTGGACCCCTCAACAGTGGACTTGACACCCATTCGTCAGGATCTATTGCTTCGGGAAGAAGTAGAGCTGGAAGACAAGTACAATCTTTTTGAGCGAAACATGGAAAATGTGGGCACGTTACTTTTTTCCCCATTGAACGGAACGCTTTCGCAGACCTTTGACCCCAAGGCGAAACATTTTGCGGTTGATGTGTTGGGACCCAAAGACTCACCCATAAAATCCATTGCGGATGGAATTGTTCTCTTTGCGGAGTGGACTTCTGAAACCGGTTATGTGATCATAATAGAACATCAGGATGGAATCACGTCAGTCTATAAACACAACAGTTCGTTGAGTAAGTCCCAAGGCGATTTGGTCAAAGCGGGCGAAGTAATCGCAACGATTGGAAATACAGGGGAGCTGACCACGGGCCCCCACCTACATTTTGAACTTTGGAGAAAGGGCAAGCCTGTAGACCCTTTGAACTATATCGATTTTGATTAAATGTCCTTAAAAGCATTTGCCGCAAAACTCTTTGCCAAGCGCATTGTCCGTAAAACTGCAAAATGGGCAAAGCATCCCGTACAAACCCAGAACAAGGTGTTCCAAGAGCTTGTTTCCCAAGCCGCCCAGACCCAATTTGGTATGGACCACAACTTTGGGACGATTATATCTCATCAAGGTTTTGTAGATAAGGTTCCCGTTCGGGATTACGAAGAACTGAAACCATATGTCCAAAAAATACTGGATGGTCAAGATGATGTGCTCTGGCCAGGAAAACCCATCTATTTTGCCAAAACTTCGGGAACTACTTCTGGAGCAAAGTACATCCCCATTACCAAAGGTTCCATCAAGCACCAAGTAGAAGCCTCCCGTAATGCCATATTGAGCTATATCCATGAAACTGGAAAGGCTGATTTTGTGGATGGAAAAATGATATTTCTCCAAGGAAGTCCCATTTTGGAGGAAAAAAACGGGATCAAACTGGGAAGGCTTTCTGGGATTTCCGCCCATTATGTGCCCAATTATCTGCAGAAGAACCGTTTGCCCAGTTGGGAAACCAACTGTATGGAGGATTGGGAGGCGAAAGTTGACAAGATTGTTGAGGAGACCGAAAATGAGAACATGACCGTTATTGCGGGCATTCCGTCTTGGGTACAAATGTATTTTGAAAAACTGAACACCAAGACCGGGAAAAAAGTTGGGGAACTCTTCAAAGCATTTCAGTTGTTCATTTATGGCGGGGTAAACTATGAACCCTACCGGGCCAAATTTGAGAATCTAATCGGGAGAAAGGTGGACAGTATTGAGTTGTTTCCAGCCAGCGAGGGTTTTTTTGCATATCAGGATTCACAAAAAGAAAGGGGTATGCTATTGCTCCTGGATTCTGGAATTTTCTACGAATTTATAAAGGCCGATGAATTTTTCTCCGAAAGCCCCAAGCGGTTGACCATAGCCGACGTAGCGTTGGATGTTGATTATGCCATGGTCATTTCCACAAATGCAGGCTTATGGGCCTATAACCTTGGGGATACCATTCGGTTTATTTCTAAAGATCCTTACCGTATTATTGTTTCGGGCCGCATTAAGCATTTTATTTCGGCTTTTGGGGAACACGTGATTGCCAAGGAGGTGGAAGAGGCCCTTCGGGTGGCCGTTGAACAAACCGATGCCTTGGTAAATGAATTCACGGTGGCGCCCCAAACAGACCCGGAGAACGGTGAGCTGCCCTATCATGAATGGTTCATAGAGTTTGAAAGGCAACCTTCGGACACCTCAAAATTTTGTAAGGTCATTGAAGAAAGTATGAGGAAGCAGAACAGTTACTATGACGATCTTATAACGGGTAATATTCTGCAACCGTTAAAAATTGCCCCCGTACAACAGGGAGGTTTTCAGGAGTACATGAAGACCCTTGGTAAACTTGGGGGTCAGAACAAAGTACAGCGGCTTTCCAACGACAGAAAAGTGGCCAATGGACTGGAACCCTTCAAAATATAGATTCTGGGAAGCATGCAACTTTCGTAGGAATTCATGTATTTTTACCAGAATTCATTATGGCAACCGAAATAAAACAGACCACTAGGGCCCAGGAGTCCACCAATGCCATTGAGCGATTGTACATTACCATGCGACATTTGCTCAATAGGGGATTTTATAAACCTTCTGGGGTTTCGGGCAATGCACTCAGAAGCGCACTTTTACTATTAAGACCAGAAATATACGGTACCGTTGCGGAAGATAAAGCGGAGTTGAACGGCCTTATCTATGTTTTGGAACGCTTGCCCAATGGCATCGAGGAATGTAGGTTTATTAACCTTACTTCGGACGAGGGGTACTCCAAATCCCATTTAAAACCTATAGTCCCTCCCAAACGGAGAAGAAACTGCTACCGGATTGACGAGGAGCAGATGAACATTGAGATCACACGGGGCCGTAGCGACATCTATGATATTCTTACCCACCTTACCTTTTTGTTCATTGAATCCGGGAAAATCTGTAAAAGAGTCTTGGTAGATGAAGGTAACGCCACCATTCGCGATTGGGACAAGCTGAACAGTTTTGTCTTAAGCGAGGAAAAAGGGGATGATGAACGTGAAGTAGCCTTGATCCATGCTGCCAATATTTTGGGAAGGACCTTTGATGAGGTTGTGGAGATTCAGAATAAACTGGCCACTCCTGAGAGTCCAGATCAATTCCTCAATGTGATTCATTGGCTGGGGAAGTTGGCCATAGAGGAAGAAACCACGGGGAACAAGCGAACCATCACGTTTAGCCCTTTACTCAGGGAACGATTGGGACATCATATCCATGGGGAGCGATGGGCGGACATGATTAAGCAGACCCTAAAGGACAATAACCTTCTAAATAGACCCCTTCACATCATAAGTGCTAATATGCACAGTGTCATGAATTCCCTTTTTGCCAAAAAAGCATTGGCAAAGGATTTTCCAAACACCAAATCATTGGAGGTTTTTGAAGCGTTGAGCGCAGCAAAAAACAAAAGCCTTAACAAAAAAGTGAAGTCGGCCGCCGAGAAAAATGGCATGCTATTTTTGGATGATACCTCTGGAGCGAATATAGACGTACAGATTTTCGACACTGCCAAATTTGGTATGGGCACTTGTTGCTATGATTTGCCCGAAGGTATTTTGGAAGAACAAAAACCAGTTATATTTGTGATGGACTATGCCTTTGGCGAGCAGGCGTATGAGACCATTGATGAACTGTTAAAACCTTTTGAACAAGGAGATCAAAAATGGTTTTTGAACGTGGATTCGGTTTCCATTATGGGCAAGGCCGGTATTTTGGAAGGGGGCAAGGGTGATTTGATGATTCCATCGGCACATATTTTTGAAGGAACGGCAGACAACTATCCGTTTCGCAATGAGTTGTGCGCCTCGGATTTTGAAGGAAACGGCCTAAAAGTTTTGGAGGGAGCCATGGTAACGGTTTTAGGGACATCCCTGCAAAACAAGGATATTCTTCGATTCTTTCATGAATCCACATGGAACGTAATAGGATTGGAAATGGAAGGGGTGCATTATCAAAAGGCAATCCAATCGGCCTCCCAGATTCGGAAGAGCATAAAAAAGGATGTGAAAGTAAGATATGCGTATTATGCTTCGGACAATCCCTTGGAGACAGGGAGCACCTTGGCCTCTGGAGGTTTGGGGACAACAGGGGTAAAACCCACTTATTTGATAACGGACAGGATTTTAAAACAAATATTCAATTCATAACATGGCAGACCAACCAGTACATCAAAACACCTCGGATGAGATAGACTTGAGGCAATTGTTTCAACTAGTTGAAAAAGGTTTCAATAAGCTTGGGACACTCTTTTTACGTCTTTTTCTTTATCTTAAAAAAAATGCCATAGTCCTTTTTGGACTCGTTATTTTGGGGGCAGCCATAGGATATGGTCTAAAGTTTATTTCAACTGAAAAGCTCAAGGTTGATGTCATTGTTCGACCATATCTGCACAGCAAGGACTACTTATATGATGTAGTTTCGGAAATTGAGGCCAATATAAAGGTGCAAAATGAAGCTTTTTTCCAAGAATTGGGAATCTCAAGTGAAGATTTAAAAGGGTTTCAAATTTCAATAGAACCGGTTAAAAAAGATGCTGAGAAAGCTGCTGATGGAGAATTGGAATATCTGGAAGTACTACAAAAGTTTGAAAAAACGGATTTGATATCTGATATTCTGCGGGAAGAAGTCCTAAATCAGACAGAACTCAACCATAGAATAACGTTTGAGTATAAAAGTGTTGGAGGTGATAAGATTGCCAGAAAATTAATGGATTATATAAATTCCAATGAATATTTTAAGGAACTTGTGTTTATCCAAGCTACCAATTCAAAGGAGAGAATCAATAAAAATGAGGTTTTGATTTCTCAGATAGACACCATAATTAAAAATTACTCTTCAAACCTAAGTAAACAGGAAGGCTCGATTGGTTCAGGTCAGGTCTTGTTTCAGAATGAGGAAAGAGTGAATGTTGCAGCACTTCTTAATTTAAAGACAGAGTTGATAAAGGACACAGAGGACAGAAAGATTGAACTCTCAGAACTCACCAATCCCATTGGCGTAATAAATTTTGGAACCCCGCATCAGGTAAGTAAAGCGTTTTTCAGTAAAAAGATAATCCTTATTCCTCTTGTTTTGGTGGCAGGTTTCTTTTTGTTCTCCTTTCTTCTGTACCTTAACAAAAAGGCTGCCGAAATGGAAGCAGGAGATTAGAGGCCTCAAAAAAATGAAAAAAGTTGTTGTTACTGGTTCAGACGGGCAATTGGGGAGAACGCTCAGGGAATTTGCCCCAAATTCAAAAAATCTGCTTTTTGATTTTAAGACTTCAGCGGATCTGGACATAACCAATGAGCAACTGGTTTCCGACCTTTTCAAAAATCAAGAATACGGATACTGTATCAACTGTGCAGCGTATACCAATGTAGAGCAGGCCGAGAAGAACCCGGATGCCGCATATCTGGTAAATTCTGAGGGGATCAAAAATTTGGCACTGTCCTGTAAGGCCTATCAGGTGAAATTGATCCATATTTCAACAGATTATGTATTTGATGGCGAGAAGGAAACCCCCTATTCTGTTGAAGATGAACCCAACCCCATCAATGTGTATGGCAAGTCCAAATTAAAGGGGGAAGAATATATCCGAAAGACTTTACCCAATCATTTCATTGTTAGGACATCTTGGCTTTACAGCAAAAAGTATGGGCACAATTTTTATCGGACCATTCTACGGAAGGCATTGGAAGGCGATAATCTTCGTGTGACCGATAATCAAAAAGGCTGTCCTACAAACACAGAGACGTTGGCCAAATTCATCATAGATGATATTTTAAGAGGAAAGAAGCCGTATGGCACCTATCATTGCACTGATGGTGTGCCCATGACCTGGTACGATTTTGCCCAAAAGATATTGAACGAAAATGGGTTGAGTGACAAGGCCAACCTTGTATTGGATAGGAATTATCGTACTTTCGCAAGAAGACCAAAGAACAGTGTTCTGTCTTAGCCAAAGGTTGGCTCTTGGTGCACTATGGCACCAAAAAGGCTTATGTTAAATACGCTTTAATGAAAAAGTATGCCCAAAAGGACATATTGATTACGGGAGGAGCTGGCTTTATTGGGTCTCATGTGGTACGACGGTTTGTTGAAAACTATAAGGAATATCACATCCACAACCTTGATGCCCTGACCTATGCCGGCAATCTTGAAAATCTGAGAGATATTGAGGCGGCTCCCAACTACTCTTTTATCAAAGGAGATATTTCCCATACGGATTTTATTAGCCAACTGTTTTCTCAGAAGAAATTTGACGGGGTGATCCATTTGGCAGCGGAATCGCATGTGGATCGTTCCATAACCGACCCATTGTCGTTCGTAAAAACGAACGTATTGGGCACGGTAAATCTTTTGAACGCCTCATTGGATTTGGCAAGGAAGAATCCTGATTTTCGGTTTTATCACATCAGCACGGATGAGGTCTATGGCGCTTTGAGTGATACCGGGCTCTTTACGGAGACCACACCCTATAGCCCAAACTCCCCATATTCGGCATCAAAAGCAAGTTCAGACCATTTTGTGAGGGCCTATGGAGAAACCTACGGATTGCCTTACGTGATATCCAATTGTTCCAACAACTATGGGCCAAACCACTTTCCAGAGAAACTGATTCCCCTTTTCATCAACAATATCATCCATAATAAGCCACTACCCATTTATGGCGATGGTAACTATACCCGGGATTGGTTATATGTAAAAGATCATGCGCAGGCCATTGATTTGGTGTTCCATAAGGGAAAGGTAGGGGAAACGTACAATATTGGCGGGTTTAATGAATGGAAGAACATTGATTTGGCAAAATTACTTTGCCAATTGATGGATGTAAAGCTGAAACGAGCAGACGGAAGTTCAGAAAAACTCATCACTTTTGTGAAGGACCGTCCGGGCCATGACCTGCGCTATGCGATAGATGCCGCCAAGATCCATGAAGAATTGGGCTGGGAACCTTCGGTTACTTTTGAGGAAGGACTTGCATTGACCATAGATTGGTACTTGAACAACCAGGAATGGCTGGAGCATGTAACTTCGGGCGATTACACAGCATATTATGAAAAACAATATCAACAATAAGGCAGCATGAAAGGAATTGTTTTGGCTGGCGGAACAGGTACCAGATTGCACCCATTGACCCTTTCGGTGAGCAAGCAACTGATGCCTATTTATGACAAGCCCATGATTTATTACCCCTTGTCCACCTTACTGTATTCTGGGATAAGGGAGATATTGATCATATCAACCCCAAAAGACCTTCCTCTTTTTCAAGAACTGTTGGGGGATGGAAAAAGATATGGTTGTTCCTTTTCCTATGCCGTACAGGAGTCCCCTAACGGATTGGCAGAGGCATTCATCATTGGCGAGGATTTTATTGGAAAAGACAAGGTGGCCTTGATTCTTGGTGACAATATTTTCTATGGAACGGGGCTTTCAAAATTATTACAGTCCAATAACGATCCAGAAGGAGGGATCATCTATGCATACCAAGTAAATGACCCACAACGGTATGGTGTGGTAGAATTTGATGAAGAAGGGAAGGCCACAAGTATTGAGGAAAAACCTCAGACCCCTAAATCCAATTATGCGGTTCCGGGCATTTATTTTTTTGACAATGAAGTGGTTTCGATAGCCAGGAACATCAAGCCCAGTGCCCGAGGCGAACTGGAGATTACCGATGTGAACAAAGAATATCTTAAGCGAGGTAAGCTCCGCGTAAGTATTTTGGACAGGGGTACCGCTTGGCTGGACACAGGAACCTTTCAGGCCTTGATGCAAGCTTCACAGTTTGTAGAGGTGATTGAGGAGCGTCAAGGCTCTATAATAGGGTCCATTGAAGTTGCGGCTTATGAAATGGGGTTCATCAACAGAAAACAGTTTGAGGGATTGGCCCAACCCCTGATGAAAAGTGGGTATGGAAAAAGATTGTTGGGCATACTGAACAAAGAAGGAAGATGAAGGTAACTGAGACCGAACTTAAGGGATGTTTTATCCTGGAACCCAAAATTTTTAAGGATGAAAGAGGATACTTTTTTGAAAGCTTTAACCAAAAGGAGTTTTGTAAGGCCATAGGTCAAGAAGTAAACTTTGTACAGGATAACCAATCATTTTCAAAAAAAGGGGTGTTAAGGGGATTGCATTTTCAAAAAGGGGAGCATGCGCAGGCCAAATTGGTCTCCGTGTGGGAAGGCAAGGTGCAGGATGTGGTGGTAGATATTCGCAAAGGCTCCCCAACTTATGGCCAGCACATATCCATGGAGTTGAGCAGTGAAAATAAAAGACAACTGTTTGTTCCCAGAGGTTTTGCCCATGGGTTTTTGGTGCTCAGCGAAACCGCCCGTTTTTTTTATAAATGCGATAATTATTATAACAAAGAGGCAGAGGGAGGCATTAGGTATAATGATGAGGTTTTGGGAATTAATTGGCAATACCCACCTAACCAGGTTTTCCCCTCGAGCAAGGACTTAGCGCAGCCTTTCTTAAGCTCCTTATTTTTATGAACAGTTTTGAGGTCAAACAAGAGATTTTGGGAGGAACCTGAGAGCTACTTGCGAGCCTAAATCATAATTTTAGGGAAATTAAATTCATTAAGAGCAATAAAAGCTAAGAAGTTGGTGGATAATAGAAAATGGAAATTCAGTTTTACTACAGGGGCAAAAAAGCACTCAAAGCACACCCTGTGGATGGCTTCTGAAAAAGTTATCAGTCTTTCAATTAATTTACTGGTAGGTGTTTGGCTCGCAAGGTATTTGGGCCCTAATGGCTTTGGAGCTTTGAATTTTGCAATAGCAATCACCGCAATTTTTCTCCCAATAGTCAACTTTGGGTTGCAAGGTATCCTGGTTAAAGAATTGTTCAATAATCCAGACGACAAAAATGGTATTCTAGGCACGTCGTTCTTATTAAAATTGATAATAGCTTTTATTGTATTATTATTGATTTTCTTTTCAAGGTATATAGGTATATATACGAGTGAAATTGAGATGAACATGATTCTTTTGGTCGCTATTTCACTTTTGTCCCAACCTTTTTTGGTGATTAACAGCTGGTATGAATCTCAAATTGACATAAAACTTGCCTCTATTTTAAAAACTCTATTCTTCGTTTTGGGATCTGTTATAAAAATAGTTTTGATTCTAAAAGAAGCGCCATTGATCAGTTTTGCAATTTTATACAGTATTGAGGCTTTTTTCGTGGCCGTTGCATTGGTGATAAGTTATTCTATAAAAGATGGTTCTATTTTAAATTGGTTTTTTGACCTATCAATCCTTAAGGAGTTGGCCAATAAATCCTGGCTTCTAGTCTTTTCTGGGCTATCGGCGGTAATCTATCTAAAGATAGATCAGGTTATGATAGGATCCATGGTGTCCGAAAGTGAACTTGGTCTTTATTCTGCAGCGGTAAAACTTTCGGAAGCATGGTACTTTATTCCACTTATAATCACAAATGCATTGTTTCCAGCAATCCTGAACGCTAAAAACAAAGGATTAAAGGAATATACGTTCAGACTGCAGCAATTATGCGATACATTTTTTGGGATGGCTTTTCTGTTGGCAATTGCAGTAACGTTAATATCTAATGTTGTAATTGTTTTCTTATATGGAGTCGAATATAGTGCTTCGTCAATTATTTTGAAGATACATATTTGGTCCTCTGTTTTCATTTTCCTGAGGGCAGTGCTCAGTAAATGGCTGATTGCAGAGGACCAATACAGGTTTTCACTTGTTTCACAACTCTCAGGGGCACTTATAAATGTTATTTTGAATTTTTTGTTAATACCTTTGTATGGAGGAATTGGAGCTGCAATAGCAACTGTTATCTCTTATTCGGTAACCTCATTTTTTGTTCTTGGTTTATTTAAA
This sequence comes from Flagellimonas olearia, assembly GCF_009184425.1. Lineage (GTDB taxonomy): Bacteria > Bacteroidota > Bacteroidia > Flavobacteriales > Flavobacteriaceae > Flagellimonas > Flagellimonas olearia. Next base: position 692,319 of record NZ_WELG01000002.1, read on the forward strand.
CAGACCAGGCCTATTTTTATAATATTTTGTAACTCTCTTATTTTGCCCGGTCGATTAATATTCAAGCATGAAAATTTTTTTGAGAAGAATTAGAGCATTTCTACAGATATCCATTCTGCGAATAGTATCAATTAGTGCTTTTACAAGTAGCCTTTATTATTTTATTTTGTCAAGTGCGTTCAGGAGAGAGCATTTGGCAGTTGTAAAGGGAAGGTTAAAGTACTATCACCAGAATGAAGTCGAGAAAGAGGCGTTTTATTTATTAAGACGAAATATACACCGAATAGAAAAAGGATTAATTATGAAGCCAAGAAGGCCTGTTTTCGCTTTGGAGTATATTGAAGAAACAGTTGGTTCCTATGTAAAGATAATGACGGGTCCCAAGAAGGAGATAAGTGAAAAGAACTTAAAATGGTATTCAGATGTTTTAAACCACTATTTTGAGGTGGTAGATATAAAAAACCCAAAGATAAATAGTTCAAAATTGATTTTTGAAAAATATAAATATGACTTGGATGTTGAGAAAGCTTCAATACCTTATAAGAGAAATTTTGAAACATTGAAAGTTAGTTATGAAGATTTTTTGGGTCTTGCTAAACTTAGGAGAGCAGTACGGTGGTATGAAGACAAACCTGTTTCCAGGGAGCTTATAGACAAGGCGATAAAAGCCGCCTCCCTGTCCCCGTCAGCATGTAATAGGCAACCATTTGAATTTAGGGTGTTTGACGACAAGGAACTTGTTCAAAAGGTGGCAAACATTAGTTGGGGTACTTTGGGGTTTAGTCATAATTTCCCTGTAATAGTTGTAGTGGTTGGTTCACTGGAAGCTTACTTTGATGAAAGAGATAGACATGTAATCTATATAGACGGTGCTCTGGCTTCAATGTCATTCATGTATGCGTTGGAGACCTTGGGACTAAGTTCCTGCCCAATAAATTGGCCAGATGTTAAAAAGTTTGAAAACCAAATGGGAAGTTTACTCGGATTGGAAAAAAATGAAAGACCCATAATGCTTATTTCACTTGGTCACCCCGACAAAGACGCGTTGGTTCCATTTTCGGAAAAAAAGGATTTATTTGAATTAAGAAGTTATAATAAAACAAAGAATTGAAAACATGAACATATTGGTCATCGGAGGACATTTTTTTAATAAGGGTGCACATCTAATGTTAAAATCAGTAATTGATGAATTAGGGAAACACCCTCAATATAAGCTGTATTTAAGCCCATGTGCTGGCACAAAGGAGCAAATAAGGGAATTGGGCTATAATACTATTGATTATCCATTGAAACATGTTTCAGATTTTAGGGGGTTTAATCTGTTTTTTAGATTTGGTTCAGTATTGAAATATCTCAGAAAACAATACAGGGGAGAACTGAAAATGAATAATATTCATGCCGTTTTGGATATCTCTGGGTTTGCCTATAGCGACCAATGGGGAGTAAAAACAATAAAAAATGCCAATGTCCTTATTCAATATTTCAAGAAGAATAAGGCAAAGTTTATTTTTTTGCCGCAGGCGTTCGGTCCATTTTCGGGGAAAGTAATTCAAGAGAATATGGTTAAGGCCATAGAAAGCTCTGATTTAGTAGTTGCAAGGGATAAGAATTCCTTAGACATGCTTTTGTCCTTAACTAATAATGAAAAGATAAAACTGTTCCCAGACATAACTATTAATATATCAAGTAGTAATAAGGAAAAATTCCTTTATTCAAATTACACTTGTATTGTGCCAAACGAAAGAATGTTGGATCAAGGAAGGGAGTATTGGCCGGAAGGAATGTACTTAAACTATGTCTATAAATCTATTGATTTATTGCTTGCTGAAACCGACCATAAAATTATTTTATTGATTCATGACAAAGGTAAAGGAGACACAGATTTAGCTAATAGTATTAAGCAGAAATATGAAGACATTGAAAGGGTTGTTGTTTACTATGAAGAAGATACGTTGTTGCTAAAATCCATCATAGGGGGGGCAAATATGATAATCGGTTCAAGATACCATGCTTTGGTTTCTGCTTTGTCACAGAATGTTCCAAGTTTGGGGCTGGGCTGGTCCCATAAATATAATATGCTTTTTGATGAATATTCAATCAGTGATTTTTCATTTGAAAAGCCGAACAATGAACTGTATGAGATAAAAATGAAAAATCTTTTAAACAAAGAGTTTAAAAATAATCTTGTTGAAAGAATTTCAAAATCCAATAAGATTTTAAAGGAAAAGAATAAGCAAATGTGGACTGAAGTAAAAGGAATCTTGGATTCATGAGAATAGCATATTTACTTGAAGTAAATCCTTTTGTAAACTCTGGCATTGTAAAAAAAATCAATGCACAAATATCGTATTGGTCCTCGGAAGGACATGACGTTTTACCTCTTATAATCTGGCCTTTTCCCAAGGAGAAGACCAAGAACAAATTTTTAAACGGACAAATTTTAAATAATTCTTTATTAAACAAATTACCAGACCATTTTCTAAAAACGTATCTTACCAAGATAAGTACAAGTAGGACGGTTGGAAAAAAGTTAAAGGATTTCAATCCAGATATTCTTTATATAAGACAAAATATTTGGTATCCCGGGATAACACCAATCTTAAAAAGACATAAAAGTATTCTGGAATTAAACTCTGTTGATTTTATGGAAATGGAGTTTTATTCTAGCATAAAAAAGAGGATTTATCTGTTTGGGAAAGACAGAATAATGAAATCAGTATCTGGTCTTGTGGCTGTTTCCCCAGATATATTAAAATATTATGACCGTTATAAGATTAGTAGTACGGTTGTTTCCAATGGCATCCCTCTTCAGGATTTCCGTGGAAAAAAGAAGCAAACATTTTCAAACCATTGCCCTAGTTTTGTTTTTGTTGGTAGCAACAACATGAAATGGCATGGCCTTGACAAGATTTTTGAATTGGCCAATAGAAAACCAGATTGGAATTTTAATATCGTGGGATACTATCAAAAGGATTTTGACCAAATAAGATTGCCTAATCTGAACTTTTTGGGTTGGTTGGATAAAGCCAAGCTCGAAGAAGTTTATCTTAAAAGTAACTTTGGGATTGGTTCTTTTAGTAATCACTTGGTTGGAAAAGAAATAGATAGCACCCTTAAAGTAAGGGAATATTTGGCATATGGACTACCTGTAATCTTAGGGCATCATGATGTGGATTTTATGGAAAGCAAAGATGTTGCGTTTAAAATAACGGACAACAAGAATCAATTGATTCAATTTCCTATAATTGAGGCGTATGTAGATAAATATAAGGATTATGTCGTGGATGAAAGAGAGATAATGGTTATTGATTCAAGCTCAAAAGAGAAGGAAAGACTAAGGTTCTTCAACCAGATAAAAGAACAGTAAAATTGATTTCGACGCGGAAAATTTTCCTTGGCCTTTTTTTCCTTGGCCTTTTTTTCCTTCCATTCAACTCTTATGAAGGCATTCCTCAATTAGGTGAGTTTTCTCGAGAATCGAGTTTTTTATTTTTTTCCTTGGGCATTCTGGTATACTTTATAACCGGACTTATAAATAATAGGATTTATTTACCGTACAGGAGCAAGATCAATGTCCTTCTTTTGGTTTTTATTGGCTATTGCTTATTTGTGTCAATTCTAAACGTAAGCTCTATTTCAGGTAATTATTTTAAGTATACGCCAGGCATTATCCGCTTTATAAAGCAATATATGGTACTGGTCGTTATGGGCGTATTGTTACTTTCATACTTTTATCAAGTAGCGCTTTTGTATACCGTAAGGGAAATATTTTTTAAAATCAGAAAAGTATTTAAATGGACATTTATAGTAATGTGGGTATATTCTGCTTTGGAAATATTGATTTTAGTTTTCAAACAGGAACAGTTTAATTCTATTCTTGATCTTTTTAATTATTTCCCTTTCACAGAAGTACGCCTTGATCGTGATTTCAATAGAATTTCTTCAGTTAGTTTTGAACCTCCTTTTTTAGCGATCTATCTGCTTACAATTTCAGGTTGGATGTTCAGCTATATTTTGACAGGAAAAGGCATTAAAAAATATTTACCCACATTGGGGGTTATGGCCATGGCATTTTTTTCGGGGTCTAGAACAATATTGGTGGTTTTGGCATTACAACTAGTGGTATTCCTTCTCTTGGTTTTCAATATCAAAAAATATAGACGGTACTTTGTTTATTTTTTGGGACTGTTTTTTATTGGCTTTTTATCACTAACGATAGTTACCAAAGGAAAAATAGTTGTTTCAATGAAAGAAAAGATTGAAACATTGAATTTCAAAAAGAACCTTACTACAAGTATATCCAACAAAACCCGTTTTGGAATGCAATATGCCAATCTTAAAGTATTTAAGGAACATCCTTTGTTTGGTGTTGGTTTTGGACAACAAGGATACCATAACAAGGAATTTTACCCCAAATGGGCCACCAAGGACAATTATGAATTTGATTTATGGTATTTAAATGAAGAAGTAAGCTCTTTTCCTCCTGGATTTAATCTGTATATTAGAATTCTGGCTGAAACAGGGATATTTGGACTTCTGCTGTTTGTTACAATGCAGGTTTTAGTTTGTATTAAATTATATAACTTTTTTAGAAAGAGTAACAGCCAAGAACGGGTTTTCGTATTGATTTTGATTGTATCCTTTATAGGTTATTTTATTAATTGGTTTCAAGTGGACTCTTTTAGGGTCTTTGGTTTTTGGCTCTGTTTGTCTTTATTGTTCCGCATGCAAAAGGAAACGCAACTCAAGAATTTTATTAAAAATGGGTAGAACATCAGACATTGTGGTGCTTATACCACATTACAACAACTTTCAGGGGCTTTTGAACTCCATAAAGTCGATTCAGGAGAATATTCTCATAGATGTTCTAATTGTGGATGACGGTAGCACAACAAATCACATAGACGAAAATCTTTTGGTTTTGTCAAAGCCTGACTTTGTTGAGTTGGATTTTATTTATTTGGAACAAAACAAGGGTATAGAGCATGTATTGAATTTGGGGTTGGATAAGATTAAGGCCAACACAAAATATAACTATGTTGCTCGATTGGATTGTGGTGATTTATCACAACCTAATAGACTTCAAATCCAAAAGGATTATCTTGATTCGAATGAAGAAGTGGGTATTGTTGGCAGTTTTGTTAAATTTTTTGATACTGACGGAAACTATGTCTATAATCTGGAAATGCCAATAGATCATGGTAAAATAATGCGTCTCATGTATGTAAACGCAATGTTTATTCACCCTACGATAATGTTCAAGAGCAAGGTGCTGACAAAAGTTGGGCATTATCCCACAAATTACCCGGCAGCTGAAGATTATGCTTTCTTTTTTGAGATACTTCAACACTTTAAAGGAGGGAATATAGACGAATATCTGGTTCATTGTGAACTCAATCCATTTGGAATATCAATGAGTAGGCGGAAAACCCAGGTTAGAAGTCGCCTCCGTTTGATATTGAGATATTTTAAGTTGGGGATATATCCTATATACGGCTTGATAAGAAATAGTATAATTTATATTCTTCCAAACAGTTTCATTTTGTTTCTGAAGAAAATATGATGCTTATGATGAAGTTGGAGAAAACCCTGAAAATTAAGATTTATGATGTAGTTTTTTCTTTATTGGTTTTTGCCTTACCACTATCTGTTGCAGTTCCCAACATTCTATTGGGGGCCTTGGCCTTTATTTTTTTTTTAAGGATTAAGGAAGTCAGCTGGAATAGCTACTTAAAGGGTGAAAACGGCATCTTATTGGCATTATATTTATTTGTTGCTTTGATGATAGGGTTCAATGGAGAACTAAACTCTGACATTCCCCTGTTGATGAGGTTTTCCATTTTTTTGTTTTTACCCCTTTTTGGGTTGCTTGTCTCAAACCTAAATTATTTAAAGATTGCGTTTGTTTTAGGCATTAACTGCAGTTTGGTATTATCATTCTATTCTATTTTCCACTTTTATTTTAATGAGGGAACGTTTCCTTTTGGGAATACAAGATATGTAAATCAAATCTTAACATTGGAAAGACCTTATTTGGGTTTTTTTTGTGCTTTGAACATAATTTTGTCCTTAGAGCTTAGAAAGATTTTTAAATCTTTTAACTTTTGTTCCAATCTTCTGTTGTTCAGCGCATTTCTTTCATTCGTTTTCATCTTTCTCATTTCGGCTAAAATGTCCATTATATCTATTTTGGTTGTTTTGCTCGTAGGCCTTTACAGATTGGACTTAAATAAAAAAAGGAGAAAATTATTTTTATTGGGCACACTATTGTTCGTAGGTGCAATAATCACTTTTAATGGAAACATTAAAAAGCGTTTTTATATTGAAAAAAATTTTCAAAAAACATTGGAGAAAGCCAAGGTATATGAACCTCGTTTTACAATTTGGGATTGTTCATTGTCCATTCTAAATTCTTCTGCGGATATTACTCTTCTTGGTGTTGGGGGGTTTAATAAATCAGAGGAAAAGCTATCTGATTGTTATATCTACACCATTCCAAATCCATCAAAAAGAGAATATTATTTGAATGAAGGTTTTAATAGTCACAATCAATTTCTTGATTTATGGTTATCTGTAGGAATAGGACCTCTTTTTCTGCTTTCCGCTTATTTTATTTTTTTATTTAAAAAAAGGTTCAACAATTATCACAGCATTTCCATTATAATATTATTTGTTTCATTTTTTATGGTAGAAAATGTTCTTCATAGACAACTTGGGTGTTATCTGTTTGGAATATTGGGGTTACTTACATCAAGCAGGAAAACATAGACCTGCATTTTTTGTATAAAATGGCCGTATGTTATCCTTTTGTATAGGCTGAACTATAAATACCTATCAGTTTTCTAAAATTTGTATCGCGATCAAAAAGCTCCTTTGCCATTATATGGGAGTTTTTACCGAAAGATTCCTCCAATGTTGTATCATTTTTTATGGAATGAATTGCATTTTCGAATTCGATCACGTTGTTACACAAATAGCCATTATAACTATTTTTAACCGTATCCTTGTTGCCTATTACATTAGTGGCAACAATAGGCTTGCTTAGAATCATGGCTTCAATAATTGTAAATGGCAGTCCTTCCCACAAAGAAGTTTGGACATAGATGTTAAATTTCTGGACAAATTCCAAAACTTTTTCCCTATTTACCCAACCAGTCACAATAATATTTTTGGCGTAAAGTAGATTTCTTAAATCTCCTTCACCTACCCAAATAAACTGTATTTCAGGAAACCTCAAGGCAATATCATTAAATAGGGAGGGATTTTTTTGTTCACTTATCCTGCCAACGGTACCAATTGTAAAAGAAAAGGGACCTCTTGCCTCAATTTTCTTAAAAAACTCGCCAGTATTTATACCGTTTCTGACCAAAAGGGATGTGCCTATCTTTCTTGCCTCTAGATATTCGGTGTCGCCACAGGCAATTGTAACACCACCAAAAAGTGCTTGTGTTCCTTTTTCAATTACCCAATATATTTTTGTTTGATAGACCGGTATGTCCTTTCTTAGAAACGAATAACCATGTGGAGTATAGAAAACAGTATTTTTTCTAAAAAGAAATGCATTTGCAACTCTTCCAATTACACTAGCTTTTGAAGAATGTAAGTGGACTACATCCGGGCTTATTGATTTTAAAGCCTTGTATACTTTATGGGTTGATCTGAAATCTTTTGAAAGAGATAGTTCGCGGACCATGGAAATCTCTATCATCTTAAAACTTTTTGATAAATCTTCTTCTATTCTGGATTTATCAATTTCCTTTCTATTAGGGCTGTATATCAGATAAAACTCTATATCTGATTCATTTTCAGAAATAAATGCGGATAAATCTTTGAAGTATGTATAAACACCTCCTCCTAATGCTTCAACAATATGTACTACCCTCAAGGCTTTTTTTGCTAAAATATGAAAGTACAACTAATTAAAATGTTCGTTGAGTGATATAGTTGAACAAAAAGCCAGGGCCTATATCTGATATATACTTTTCAGGCTACTATATCTTATAGTGGTATATCGTTCAAAGACGTATCTTTACTTCTACAAAATAAGGTTGTCCATCTAATTTATATTGTGCGATTGTTAAATCTAGACAGGGGATTTGATTTTAATATATGCTTTTTAAACAACATAGATTCTCTAACATAATTACACCAGTCTCTTATTTCATAGACTTGATTGTGGTGAATGTACTCCTAAACATTTTACCCATAAACTTTCAGACACCCGTATTAATTCACGTTTACATCTCACTTGCCTGGATTGTGATTGCCATCAAGAATGAATTTTATACTGTTTACAGGTTTGCCAAGGTAGCGTACATTTTTAGGTTGATTTTTGTTCAGTTTATATTTTTTTTCTTGACACTCTATGCTTTTATTGGTTTTTTCAAGCAGCCAGTAATAAGTAGACTTGCACTTGGCGAATATTTTATAATTGTCCTTTTTATCGTTTCGGTAATAAAACTTTTGGGTTATGTTTTGCTAATGGAGTATCGGGATCGGGTGAAAGGAAACCTGAGAAATGTTGTAATTGTGGGCAAGAACAAAAAAACCGACCAACTCCGAAAGGTATTCAACGAAAGGACTGAGTTTGGGTATAATTTTCTTAAACAGTTTTCGCCCAAAAGCGAAAACTTTAACATTGAGAGTTGTTTTGATTATGTTATAGATCAAAATGTTGATGAAATCTATTGTTCTGTTTCCGAGTTGAAGAACGAAGAATTGACCAAGTTCATCAACTTTGCGGATAATAACCTAAAAACCCTCAAGTTTATCCCGGACAATAAAAACATCTTCGCCAAAAAACTCAAATTTGAATATTACGATTATATCCCGGTGTTGTCCCTTCGGGATATCCCTCTTGAACATCCGATCAATGCGTTCCTAAAAAGAAGTTTTGATATTGTGTTTTCGCTCATGATCATACTTGGACTTCTTTCTTGGTTGACCCCTATTTTGGCCATTTTGATAACCTTGGAATCCAAGGGTCCTGTTTTTTTCAGACAAACAAGAAATGGGATAGACAACCGGGAGTTTTATTGTTATAAATTTAGGTCCATGGCCCCCAATCATAATGCGGACAACATCCAGGCGACCAAAAATGATATGAGAATCACCAAAATTGGAAAGTTCATCAGAAAAACAAGTATTGATGAACTCCCTCAATTTTATAATGTCTTGTTTGGAACAATGTCGGTGGTTGGTCCAAGGCCCCACATGGTCAAACATACCAATGAATATGCCACAAGTGTGGACAAGTATATGGTTAGGCATTTTGTTAAACCGGGCATAACCGGATTGGCACAGATCAGGGGATACCGCGGAGAAATCGAAACCGAGGCCGATATTCTTAACCGGATTAAATTCGACATTTTTTATATTGAGAACTGGTCCATGTTCTTGGATATTAAGATCATTGTTCAAACTATTATCAATGCCTTCAAAGGAGAGGCCAAGGCATATTAAGCATACATGAAAAAAACCCTTATCACCGGAGCAGCCGGATTTCTTGGTTCACACCTTTGCGATAGATTTATTGCCGAGGGCCATCATGTCATTGGAATGGACAACCTTATCACAGGTGACTTGAAGAATATTGAACACCTCTTCCATCTGAAGCGTTTTGAGTTTTTTCACCATGACGTGTCCAAATTTGTCCATGTCCCGGGAACAATGGACTATATCCTCCATTTTGCTTCGCCTGCAAGCCCCATTGACTATTTAAAGATTCCTATTGAGACCTTGAAAGTGGGTTCCTTGGGCACGTTGAACCTTTTGGGTTTGGCAAGGGATCATAAGGCAAGGGTCTTGGTGGCTTCCACTTCGGAAGTGTACGGAGATCCTTTGGTACACCCCCAGAACGAAGACTATTATGGTAATGTTAGCCCTATTGGTCCAAGAGGAGTGTATGATGAAGCCAAGCGCTTTATGGAGTCCATTACCATGGCCTATCACAGACACCATGGACTGGACACCCGTATTGTGCGGATTTTTAATACCTATGGCTCCCGTATGCGGTTGAACGATGGCCGTGTAGTGCCTGCCTTCATGGGTCAGGCTTTACGAGGTGAAGATCTTACCGTTTTTGGTGATGGCTCGCAAACTCGCTCGTTCACCTATATTGACGACCAGATAGAAGGGATTTATCGCTTGCTGATGAGTGATTATGTAGAACCCATCAACATAGGAAACCCAGATGAGACCACCATTCTGGAATTCGCAGAGGAAATCATCAAACTTACCGGAACCGATCAGAAAATCGTATTCAAACCCTTGCCACAAGACGACCCCTTGCAAAGACAGCCCGATATATCCCGGGCCAAGGAAATTCTAAATTGGGAGCCCAAAGTACATCGCTCGGAGGGACTTAAAAAGGTGTTTGATTATTTTAAATCACTTCCACACGATCAACTGTGGGAATCTCACAGGGAATTTTTGCCGTAATATCATTGGCTTATTGTCATTTCAATGAAGAGGAGCGACTGAGAAATCTATTGGGGTTATCTCAATATTGAAGTAGTGGGAATTCGTGAAATTCGTGTCGAACAGTAAGTTGTAGATCATTTTCCAATAACCCGTAAATTCAATTTGAATTAGGTTATTTTTGCCAAAACTATTTTCATGAACATTTTGGTCCTAGGGTCTGGTGGAAGAGAGCATGCCATTGCCCTTAAAATTTCACAAAGTCCAATAACAGGAAATCTTTTAGTCGCTCCGGGGAATGCCGGCACGGCTAATATTGCCACCAACGTTGAGGTTGGTGTAAACGATTTTGATGCCATCAAGGAGTTGGTAATCAAAGAAAGTGTTGATTTAGTGGTAGTGGGCCCTGAAGATCCGTTGGTGAACGGAGTTCATGACTTTTTTCTAAATGACACTTCATTACATCATATCCCGGTTATTGGACCGCAAAAAGCGGCCGCCGCTTTGGAGGGTAGTAAGGAGTTTGCCAAGGAGTTCATGATGCGGCACAACATTCCCACCGCAGCCTATCAGAGTTTTACCGGGAACAATCTGGAGGAAGGCTATGCCTTTTTGGAAACCCTAAAACCTCCTTATGTTCTAAAAGCAGATGGTCTGGCAGCAGGAAAGGGTGTGTTGATTCTTCAGGATTTGCAAGAAGCCAAGGATGAACTAAAATCCATGTTGATCGATTCCAAATTTGGCCATGCCAGTGCTACAGTAGTAATCGAAGAGTTTTTGGATGGTATAGAACTCAGCTGTTTTGTGCTCACAGATGGTAGCAACTACAAAATTCTTCCCACAGCAAAAGACTATAAGCGTATTGGAGAAGGGGACACCGGACTCAACACAGGGGGCATGGGCGCCATTTCCCCGGTTCCATTTGCCGATTCGGCCTTTATGGATAAGATTGAGCGTGAAATTGTAAAACCGACTGTAGAAGGGCTTAAAAAAGACAATTTGCCCTATGTGGGCTTCATTTTCATAGGACTGATTAAAGTAGGCGCCGAACCCAAGGTCATTGAGTACAATGTACGGATGGGAGATCCAGAAACCGAAGTCGTTATACCTCGCCTTAAAAGCGATTTGGTTGAAGTGCTTTCGGCCATGGCCAATGGAACGTTGGACCAGATTGACCTACAGATTGATGAAAGGACCGCTACAACAGTTATGGCTGTTTCCGGGGGCTATCCCGAGGCTTACGAAAAGGGAAAGGCAATCACTGGAGCTGAAAACATCCATGATTCGATCGTATTCCATGCAGGGACCAAACTAGCTAATGGAAAAGTGGTCACCAATGGAGGGCGTGTCATTGCCATCACTTCCTTTGGGAACGATTTTAGGGAAGCGTTGCAGAAATCCTATCAAAATATGGAAAAGCTCCATTTTGATGGGATGTACTACAGAAAAGATCTAGGATTTGATCTATAGGTAAGAATGGGAGCTTATGCTCTTGTCTTCCTCACCATTGTCATTGAAGATTTTCAACTGCTTCATCCAATAGATCATGGCGATAAAACCGATGACGAAGAAAATCCAATTAATGGAATTGGCTCCCCACCAGCTGTGGGTAAAGCGAAAAAAATCGTAGGGGGCAAAAAGGTGGTTTACAAATAAGTCTTCTATACCGTAAAAAAACTTGCTCATCTTGGCTATATTTACTGTACAAAAGTAGCAAAAGAAAGGATGATTTCAAGCTTTTTCGGCAAAACAAAACCCATAAATTACATTGTCCTCTCTGTTTTTTTGGTTCTTTTTTACGTTCTGAGCGTTTTTTTCGCATTGGACACAGGCCCGATCGGCAAGGAAATTCCTTTTAAGTTGTTGATTCTTTTCTCCTTACTGCTAATGGTATTTGCCACCGGCCAGATAGTTCGTATGGAGAAGGTTACGGATTCCAATTCGTATGCCATGCTATTTTTTGTGTTGCTTTTGGGAGCCTTCCCGGATACTTTTGAACAGGAGAATATCATTTTTGCCAACTTTTTTATCCTTTTGGCCATCTGGAGACTGTTGTCCATTAAATCCATAAAAAATGTAAAGCATAAAATTTTTGACGCTTCGTTACTGATTTGCATCGCAAGCCTTTTTTATGAGTGGGCCCTAGCCTTTTTATTGATTGTATTTGTGGTCATTAACGTATATGATCGGAAGAATTTCAAAAACTGGCTGATTCCTTTCATGGGTGTTGGCACTATTTTCATTCTTGTGTTTGCGATATTACGGGTATCCGGTTCAATGGATTTTCTTTGGGACCATTATCGTTTTTCTTTGGAAACAATTTCTCTTTCATCATTGGGAAATATTGGCGCAAAAACGCTTATCTATACGCTTCTGACTTTGTTGACGGTCTTTGTGGTATTTTTAAAAATGAGAAAAACGGGTGGCGGAAAATTGGTTCAGCTACGGGTGGTGTTTCTGGCTTTTGTCTTGGGGTTGGTCATAGGCTGGTTTGCTGAAGAAGATAGCTCGGTTGTTCTTTTTACGATTTTCCCGGCGGGAGTTTTCATGGCCAATTATATCGAGTCCATCAGGAGGACAAAACTCAAAGAAGCCATTTTGGCTCTTTGCATACTGGTTCCCATAGTGCTTTTTGGTTTTCACCTGAATTGGTAAGCCATAAACCAATATCTTTGCCCAAAATACGATGATTCATGTTCAGTGATTTTGCCTTTACAATTTTTCAGGAAAGTATAGACACCTATCATATCAAAGATGATGTTTATCAAGAGTTCATCAATCCTTATCCAAAGGATAAAGTGGAACATTTGCTCTATAGGAAAAACTGGATAGATACGGTACAATGGCATTACGAGGACATCATCAGGGACCCAGGAATTGACCCCGTGGCTGCCTTGGACCTTAAACGCAAGATAGATGCCAGTAATCAGGACCGCACAGACCTTGTGGAATATATTGATAGCTACTTTCTAGATAAATACCAATCGGTACAAGTCAAGGAAAATGCCACGATCAACACGGAAAGTCCTGCATGGGCCATAGACCGGCTTTCCATTTTGGCTCTAAAGATCTATCATATGCAAGAGGAGGCCAACCGAACCGATGCTTCTCCGGAGCATATCAAAAAATGCAGTGAAAAGCTTGGCGTGCTTCTGGAACAAAGAAAAGACCTATCTACCGCGATTGATCAGTTATTGGCCGATATTGAGGCGGGAAATAAGTACATGAAAGTCTACAAACAGATGAAGATGTACAACGATGAGGAACTCAATCCCGTACTCCGTGGTCAAAAAGGGTAAATACACCCGAATCCTTGTTATCCGTCTGTCTGCCATGGGGGATGTGGCCATGACCGTTCCTGTGCTTCGTTTCCTAACGGATGAAAATCCACAATTACAGATCACAGTGCTTACCAAAAAGGCGTTCAAGCCTATTTTCTCAGGCTTGGAACGAGTGGAAGTCTATGAAGCCGATGTGAAAAACAGGCACAAAGGACTCTTAGGGTTATGGCGGTTGTACCAAGAATTGAAACCGTTGAAATTTGATGCCGTGGCCGACCTGCATAATGTGTTGCGGAGCAGGGTGTTGAAAAAGTACTTTGCCCTTGAAGGGATTCCGTTTGTACAAATTGACAAAGGACGAGCTGAAAAGAAAGCACTCACCCGACCCAAAAACAAGGTCTTTAAACCATTAAGGACAACCCATCAACGTTATGCCGATGTGTTTGAAAAATTGGGCTTTTCCATTGATTTATCCAAAACAGCGCCACAGGAGCGCCTACAACTTTCGGAAAAGGTTTTGGGCCTGGTACAGCAAGACACCAAGAAATGGGTAGGCATTGCTCCCTTTGCGGCGCATGAAGGCAAAATGTACCCTTTGAACCTCATGAAGGAAATCATTCAGTCATTGGACAAAACCAATAGGTATAAAATATTACTTTTTGGTGGAGGCGCCATGGAGGTGCAAAAATTACAGGAATTGGCAAACTCATTCACCAATACCTTGAATATGGCCGGAAAATTGAGTTTATCGGAAGAATTGGAACTTATTTCAAATCTGGATGTCATGCTCTCCATGGACAGTGGCAATGCGCACTTGGCGACCAATTATGGGATTCCCGTAGTGACGCTTTGGGGGGTTACGCATCCCTATACCGGATTTTACCCCTTCAACCAACCCATGGAAAATGCGCTTTTGGCCGACCGGGAGCGATATCCGCAAATACCCACCTCGGTGTATGGGAACAAGGTACCCAAAGGGTACGAATCCGTAATGGAGACAATTGCGCCGGGAAAAGTGGTGGATAGACTATTGCAGATTCTAGAAACCTAAGCAGCCACTTTATGGGCAGCTATGGCGTTGAAGTACTGCTTCAATTGCTGAATGTACTGATATTTTAACTGTCCGTTGGTAGAATCCATCATAAGGGAACGCATGCCCAAGAAAGAGGCAATAATATAGGTGGCGGCACCTTCACAATCCACATGACGGGCAATATGGCCATCTACTTTTCCCCTTTTCAGGACAGATACCAGATTTACTTCCCAAACGCTCAGGATGCTTTTTAGGTGATTGCTGATCTCCTCGTTACGTTTGTTGAACTCCGTCAAAAAATCATTCAGCATAAAACCATAGGCCATTTCATTCTTTTTGCCGGGTTCCAAGGCATTTTCCAAGCTCTCCAAAATGGCGGGCAAAGGATCTTCACAATGGTTCAAGGGCTCTACCAATAAGGCATATACTTTCTGCACGATCAAGTTTTGTACAATATTGATGAAGTAGTCCTCCTTGGATTTAAAATGGTGGTAAAAGGCCCCTTTGGAAAGGGACAGTTCGTTGAGGATGTCATCCAAACTGGTGTTGTAATAGCCTTTTTCATTAAAGATTTCGAGGCCTTTTCCACACAGACGGTGCATGGTCTCTCTACGTTTGAGGGTCATTTGCATAAGATTTGGGTTTAGACTGTTTGGTCGGTAACAAAGATTTTAAGGAATAGTGCCCTACCAAAGAATTAAAGACGTAGCTGTGCGAAAAATCGGTGAAGTGTTCAAAAACCGATAAAAAACCGAATCCTTGAAAAACGGACCAGACCGGTGGGTCGGTTCAGGGGTTGGTTTTTGGGGTTGAAAAAGAGGCTTTGAAAAGCAATATGGATATCATTTGTCAACTGATAAGGCATAATGGTCAATTGTCAAGGGGTATCCGTCAAATGTTGAAGCCCAATGGGTCAAAAAAACATGAACTTCCACACCGATATTGGATATGCGTCTGATTGGCCCCAAACAATTTTTAATGCATTTGTTCATGGATCATCATAAAAAACCAGCGGGATGTCACTTGAATTGATACCGGTCCTAGAAATTGATTGCAGTGATCAGGAAATAGGAATTCCTAGCGATAAGAACCCCGAAATATGGAAACAATATTATAATGAGTGCCATAAAAAGGCAGGGTTAAAGCCCTATAAAAAAGGATTGTTTTTTTACAAGCTTTCCGATGTTTCAGGGGAAAACCTCACCAAGCTTATACTGGACCATACACAGGAAATGCGGGAAGGAATTTTTGAAAGGGAGCAAATGTGTTCGTTTTTTGGCGGGTATGTTTTACGGGTTGGCCATCAAGATCAATTTTTTCCGCAGTGTTGCGGAGAACTAAGCGATATCTGGTATTGGGAACGGATTGCCATGGAGGAAAACTCATACTGCGAAGGACACCCTGCACCGCAAGTTTCTTTTAAGGAAGGCAAGATCACTTTTGATTTTTCGGTTCGGGAGCTCGATGAACCGTTCCAACCTAATCCGCCCCGCTTGAAATTATGTGTTGACGGAAAAGAACTAAAAAAAGCAGTGGAAGTGGCCAAGAAGGAGCTTAAAAGCTTTGGGCAGCATCTCAACAAAATCAATGAAGAAAAAGGACTCAACATAGAAAATATTGAGGGATTGCTGATTTGGGACAACGCAAACTATGAATAGAAAAGCATTGATTTAAGATGGACACATATTATTTCCAAGTTTTGGGCAGCCCCGAAGATGGGTTTACTTCATCTGCGATATATCGAAGAAAAGACAATCAGTTAATGGGCAGAATATTTGAATTGGTAGATGGATGGTATATCCAAACGGAGTATTTTGACCAACTGAATGATAAAGATTTCGTCCACTGTCTTAATCAAGCAAAGGAGAGCCTAAAGCATTATACCAACAGAAAAGGAGCACATTTTCCAAAAGATTGGACAAGGGAACAGATATCCCTTTGGCTTATGCAGAGGGATGATAGATAGCAAATAATGCATAAAAGATTTAAAATAAAGATGATACTAGTAGGAGTGGTCATACTCTTTGTGGTTGGATATGTGTATTGTTTTTTTGGCAACCCCTACCCAAGACTAGCCTTGATGGGGACAGACCATATAAAGAACAGTGAGGAGCTATCTATATTGAACCAGCAAGAAGAGGGGACATTTTATCTCATCAAAAAATACAAGTATTCCAAACATATTTGGGCCATAGGCTTTGGCGGTGGCGTGGACCGGACAGATGATTTTTATGGACTGGGAATTTCTGATGGGCAGAAAAAAACCATATTGCCCTCCAAGTTCCAGTCTGTTCAAGCATACAAGGACCTTCAAACCCAAGAGGTCTATATCAAGTGCTTGCCATACCCTCCCTACAATACCTATGATGGGTATGAATATTATAGAATAGAGGATAACAAGGCTATTGCAATTGAAGGCAAGCCGTATTACTGAAAAAAGCTTGAAAGGGGTAAATCTCCAAAATCAAGCCACCGTCCCCTGACAACTGCTCCCCGCCCCGGCCGTACAGCCATAGCAATGTTGCGAGATCACAATGTTGCGGTCGTTCAACACCTCCTCATTATAATCCTTGATGTGCTTTACCTTGCTCGCCACTTTTAGGTCCAGCATCTGGTTAAAGTCGCAATCGTAGAGCCAACCGTCCCAACTTACGGAAATGGTATTGGTGCACATCACGTTTTCAACCGCAGCCGGGTTATACGCTTCCACCAATGAATACATATAGTCCTCATAATTGTCCGAAGCGATGAGGTAATCCAAAAACCGGGAAATGGGCAGATTGGTAATCGCGAACAGATTGTGGAACTCAATATTGAAATCCTCCTTCAATGCCTTTTTAAAATCACGCTCCATGGCCGCTTGGTCACTGGGCAAAAATGCCCCCGAGGGATTATAGACCAAATCCAATCGCAAATCACTGCCCGGCATGCCATAGCCCACGGCATTGAGTTGTTGCAGGGCCTCAATGGATTTGTCAAAAACTCCATCCCCACGTTGCTTGTCCGTTTTGCCCCGGGTATAGTGCGGCATGGAAGACACCACATGCACATTGTGTTTTTTGAAAAACTCTGGCAAATCGTGATATTTTTTATTGGCCTGGATGATGGTCAGATTGGAACGGACAATAAAATCCTGGATGCCAGCTTTGGAAGCCTCTTCCACAAACCATCTAAAATTGGGGTTCATCTCTGGGGCGCCGCCGGTAAGGTCCAAGGTGTGGGCGCCCGTGTTTCGGATGACTTCCAAACACTGTTCCATGGTCTCACGGGTCATGATTTCCTTGCGGTCCGGTCCGGCATCCACATGGCAGTGCTCGCAGACTTGGTTGCACATATACCCTACATTGATCTGTAGAATTTCCAACGCTTTGGGCCTGAGGGGGGAATGACCAATTTCCGCGATTTTATCCTTAAAATAGGGCAGCTCCCCATCGGCAAACAGACCGCCGTTCAAGACCTCCAATTGCTTTTCGGTATGGGCCAGTTCGTTCTCACGGGCCTTAAGGGATTTTTTCGCTGCTTTTTTAAGCTGTGGCATTATGCTTTCCGCCATGGTTATAGGTTTACATGGATAATTTGTTGTACTTGTTCATCATCTGGACCCCGTGGACCAGCGTGGCGCCACTTTCTATGGCAGCCCCGGCATGTACGGCCTCCATCATTTCTTCCTTGGTAATGCCCCGTTGCAGGCCATCTTTGGTATAGGCATCAATACAATAGGGACATTTGACCACGTGGGCCACAGCCAATGCAATCAAGGATTTTTCACGGGCGGAAAGTGCACCTTCCTCAAAGACTTTTCCGTAGTAGTCAAAGAATTTGCTTCCGAGTTCTTCGCTCCATTCCGTGATGTTGCCAAATTTGCGTAGGTCCGCCGGGTCGTAATATGAGTTTGCCATGTTTTGCTTTTTAGTGGTTTAAAAAATACATCTCCCAAGTATTGGGATGGATATAAAAAAGTAAGGTAATAGGAGTGTCCAAGTAGTTAAACTTGGACAACAGGTGTTGGGAAAGGAAAAAAAGGAGAACCCTTGTTGAAAGGAATGTCCAGAAAATTGGTTTTGAATACCTTCTTGTGGATATTGTCAATAGCCATTTTTTGATGAAAGATGATGGAAAAAAGCGCCAGCCATCTTTTGGCCAAGGTTTTGGTAAAATTGAAAAGTCGCTTGATGTCCCTTTTTGAATCCACATCGATCAATACGTTCAACAAGGTTACGGGTCCCCCATTTGAGGCAAAATAGGTCTGCGTTTTCTTGAGCAGGGAAGACGATTGCCATGGCAAGGCCTGAAATTGCTCTGGGTTGAACTGGCTACGATGAAACCCAATAAGATAAAACCCTCCATCCATGGATGGGCCCAAGACGGATTTCCCTTGCTGAAGTAATCGGTGTGCCTCGAGCAGATGATGCGTTTTGAGCTGGGGGCTATCGTTCCCTATGGCAATGACATTGGCATAGCCTTTATCAAAAACCGATTGGAGGGAATGGGTAAAACGTTCCCCAAAAGTGTTGCCATGCTGTTCCTTCTCTGTTAAATGATAATACGGTAGACCGGAAGCTTCAGTAATCTCCAAGGTTTGAGCGGTCAAAGCTTCGAAGAGGGTGACATCAGCCCCTATTTTTTTGATATCACTATCACGTTTCGCAGAATTTGCGAAAACAAGAATGGCGGTATTTTGAATGGACCTTAGGGACAAATCAACCAATTAATTATCCTAAACTTACAATAATCTTAGCATAGAAATTGGTCGAGGGATACTATTTTTGATTACATTTTCTTGTGTGAAAATTGAAATTTAACAAACCGACCAAGAAGTCGGTTTTGATAATCAGGCCATTATCTTTTTGAGGATTAAAATCGAGAAACCCTCGACAAGCTACCCAAAATAGGCCGCTTGAAAGCAAAAACAGACTGGCGGGTCGGTAAATGAAGGCCTGTTTATCCGTAAAATTAACCTCCAAAATGCGCTAAAAATGGATGTGTCACAGACAAAATCAGTAGGCTTGGTACTCTCCGGGGGAGGTGTTCGTGGAATGGCCCATATTGGACTGATCAAGGCCATGCGGGAACACGGGGTAGAGGCAGACCTTGTGGCCGGTTCCAGTGTTGGGGCATTGGTAGGAGCGTTGTATGCCAATGGGAATTCGGTAGAGAGTATGCTGAGCTTTTTTAGGGAGACCCCCTTGTTCCAGTATAGCTTTTTTGCCATCAACAAGCCTGGGTTTATAGACACGGAACGCTATTTCAAAATCTTTAAGGGCTATTTTCCCGAGAATACGTTCGAAAGTTTGGATAAACCTCTTTATGTGGTGGCGACTGATTTATTGAAAGGAGAGGAGCGCATGTTCAACCAAGGGGAATTGATCAAACCTCTACTGGCCTCTGCAGCTCTGACCCCGGTTTTCAGTCCGGTGGACATTGATGGGGTACTCTATGCCGACGGGGGCATCATGAACAATTTTCCAAAGGAATATGTGGATGAACACACTTCATACGTTATTGGCAGTAATGTTTCCATTGCGGCCGAAGTACACAAGAACGACCTTAAAAACTCCCTGCAGTTGGCCGGAAGGGTCACCAGTTTGATGATCTATGCATCCAACAGGGCAAAATTGGCCGAATGCAACATTTCCATCGAACCCAAGGAGCTTGATAAAATTGGGGTTTTGGACAAAAAAGGCATAGAAAATGCCTTTACCATAGGTTATGACCATGGCAGCAGGGCCATGGAGAGAATGTTGTCAACTCAATAAATTAGAGAATCTATACATCGTCATAATCCACCACAAGCTTAGGCGTCAAGGGGTGGGCCTGACAGGTCAAGATCAAACCTTCGGCCACTTCACCATCGGTAAGAATCTGGTTTTTTACCATTTCTGCCTTTCCTTCCTTGATGCGTGCAATACAACTGCTGCACACGCCTCCTTGACATGAATAAGGGGCATCAATATCTTCGTTCAGGACGGCATCGAGCACCAATTTCTTTTTATCCATGGTGAACGAAAAGGTCTCATCGTCCAAAATCACCTCCACTTGGGTCATACCTTCCAAGTTTTCAGCCATGGTATCCTCGGTATCGGTACTGGTGAACAATTCGAAATGGATACGGTCCCCATCAACACCATTGCTTTTTAAGGTATCTGAAACGGCATGGATCATCTCTTCCGGTCCGCACAGGTAAAAGGCATCAAAAGCGGTGTCCTTGAATTTGTTCTTTACCACAAAGTTTATGGTGGAAGTGTCTATTCGACCAAAAAGGGCGTCATTTTCCCTGGCGCGACTGTAAATGTATTGAACAAAAAACCTATTGGTATATTCTTCTTTCAGTTCCTGTATTTTCTGAAAGAACATGGTCTCTTCGGGGGATTGATTCCCAAAAACCAGCACAAAAATATTTTCCGGATGGCTTTCCAAAACGGTTTGGGCGATGCTCATGATGGGGGTTATACCACTCCCAGCGGCAAAAGCAGCTACATTTTTTGGTTGTGTATCCTTATGGAATACAAAGCGGCCATCAGGCGGCAAAACATCCAATACATCTCCTGCTTTCAAGGATTCATTGGCATAGACAGAAAATGTACCTTCCGGCATTTTTTTGATGCCTACGGTCAGTTTCCCGGAAGAAGGGGCTGAAGAAATGGAATAGGCCCTACGAAGTTCCTTTCCATTGAGCTGATGTTTTATGGTAATGTATTGTCCAGCTTCGTAAGCATATACATCCTTAAGATTTTCTGGAACTTCAAAGGTGAGGGCTACTGCGTTTGGGGTCAATGCATCCACTGCGGTAATCTGCAATGCGTGGGAATCGCTCATAAAAACCAATTTTGCTGCAAAATTAAGCATTCAGCTCATTTTGAAAGCCCATTCCATAAAAAAAGCGCCATGGAAGTGGCGCTTTTTGAGTTTTTAGGTGAAAAGTTCTAGCACATGGCCGAAGTATCGTAATGGTAACTGACCTTCTTTATTTTTCCGTCTGCCACTTGGTAGAGGCAAATTTCTTCCATGTTCATACGGTTGCCATCCTTAAATGTAACATCGCTGGTCATGGCCACGGCAAAATGATTGCCCACCACTACGGGATCACCAACAGACCCTCCATGGGTTTCCTGAATACTTTCGCCCCATTGTTTAAAACCTTCCAGAATGTTGTCAAGTCCCTGGGTAACTTCATTGGGCATTCCGGGCATTTCAACACTTACGGCATCTTGTGCGTAAAGGCTGTAAGCTTCGTTGAACTTGCCTTCCCTACAGAAGGCCACCAATTTGTCTGCAATTTCTTGTGTGCTCATGTTTGTTTCGTTTTTATGATTAAAGAATAAACTTTAGTTCAGTCAAAGGCTTGGTTTAGATACATGTTCAAGGGTCTAATGGCTTTAAAATGGAGCAAGATTTCATCCAGTAGTTCTTCCGAATTGTAAAAAGGCTCCAGTGGAAACTCGGCCATGGCGTAAAACTGTTTGTTATAGATCAGTGCTGTTTTTTTGGCCGTTTGAAGAAGGTTTTTATCCAAGCGTTTGCTTTTTTCCCCTTTCAGGCGACCAAAATTTTGAATGAAGGTTAAATCGTTAACCACATCCTCAAGTCCAGAAGAATTCTTGGATATATGTTCCCGTACCAAATGGAGCTCCGGTGGGCGAAGGGTGAACAGACCACCACCCACATGAATGGTCGTGGCATCAATGCCAAGGTAGTAGCCCGGTAACATGGATTTTTTGCCATGAGGCGAAAATTCCGCCTTAAGTACGGTATGGTAAGGGGTTTTTTCTTTGGAAAACCGGACATCTTTATTGATACGGAACAGGGCATTCTTCGCATTGGGGGGAATACGTCCATCCCATGAGGTCAATTCTTGCAACAACCCATGCATTAGGGACAAAAAGGGCAATTTCACCTTTTCCTCATATCTTTTCTTGTTTGCATGGAACCATTCCTTATGGTTGTTTTGGGTCAGTTCCTCAAAAAATAAAGTGTACTCTTTTGTGATCATGTATCCTGTTGTATATGGTGCAATGCCAATTCAGTTAGGGCGTCCCAATGTCCATGGTCTTCAAAACTGGCCTCGTACCAACCCCTAAACGGTTTTTTGGTCTTGAAGGGACTGAATTCTGAAAGTGCTATGTCCAGAGTTTCAATAGGAAAATCCTTGCCCAATTTAAAAACCATGGTGTGGCTTTTGGAGAAGAAGGCAAATACCTTCTTTTTATAGTGCATGGCAGGGGAGCTCATCATTTTGCCTTCAGTGACCTCTACATAGGTTATGCAATATTTTTCCCGTATTTCACTGAATTTTTCAAACTCCATGAACCAAAGCTACAAAAGGAAAAAAGGCATAGTTGTGGGCAAATAGGACACTTTTAAGGGTTGATTCTGCCAAACAGAAACCTTACATTTATCCTTTGTAAACCAATGATTATGAAACACGTAAGTATTTTGGTGCCCAAAGGCAATACCATACTGAGCAGTGTGGTTGGCCCCTATAAGATTTTGTCCGCCACCAACCGTTTTCTAAAGAATAGTGGGGTTAGGAGCGATGACTTTTTTGATATCCATTTGGTAGGACTGGATAGGGATCATTCCTTGTACAATGGACTTTTTAGCATCCATTGTGATAAGGTCATTGATGAAGTCGAAAAAACGGACATCATACTTATTCCAGCTTTGAAAACAGATAGATTCTTGGAGGAACTGGAACAGAACAACCCCTTTGTGGATTGGATCCTAAAGCAACGGAACATACACAATGCCGAGGTGGCAAGCATGTGCATGGGCGCCTTTGTTCTGGCACGGACAGGATTGGTGGATGGCAAACAATGCTCTACCCACTGGGCCGCCATGGAAATGTTCAAGAAGATGTATCCCAAGGTCAATCTTGTTTCCAATAAAATAGTGACCGAGGAAGATGGCATCTATACCAGTGGTGGGGCTTACTCCTTTTTGAACCTTATGCTGCACCTTGTTGGAAAATATTGCGGTAGGGATGCGGCCATTTATATTTCAAAATATTTTGAGATTGAGATCGATCGGCAAGACCAAAATCAATTTGTCATTTTTCAGGGACAAAAGGAACATAATGATATGGCGATCAAGGAAGCGCAAAATTTTATTGAGAGCAATGTAACCGATAAGATATCTGTTGAGGAATTGGCCAAAAAATCGGCCATTAGCAGTAGGAACTTTGTCCGAAGATTTAAAAAAGCCACCCAAAACACCCCTTTGGAATACATACAGCGAGTAAAAATAGAGGCGGCCAAACGTAGTCTGGAAAGCACCCAGCAAAACGTGAATGAAGTGATGTATCAAGTAGGGTATGTCGATCAAAAGGCGTTCCGGACGGTGTTCAAAAAATACGTGGGACTGTCGCCCGTAGCCTATAAGGCCAAATACAATATGACGGTATTGAATCCGGAACGTACCACGGCATGGTAAGGGGACGATTTCACCTTTGACCAAGGAGCAAATAAAAAATCCAACACTTTATCGATGAGCCTTATAATAATCTGGTTTTTTTTCAGTTAAGGTTACACAAGATCATCGATAATTTTGAAGCTTCGAAACATACTTTTCATCGCCATAGTTTTGGCAGGGTTGATTTTTGAATCCTGTTCCACCCAAAAGGACAAGTTCATCAACCGAAACTGGCACGCCCTCAACACCAAGTACAATACCCTGTACAATGGGAATATTGCCTTTGAACAAGGCCGCGAGGAACTCAATGAGAGCTATCGGGACGATTATTGGGAAATTCTTCCCGTGGAACGTTTGGAGGTGACCGATGAGATAAAACTCGATTCCGAGGACAACAACCCCAATTTCATCATTGCAGAGGAAAAGGCCACCAAGGCCATCCAAAAGCATAGCATGGACATTAAGGACCAAGAGCGCAATCCGCAAACGGATGAAGCCTTTTTGCTTTTGGGCAAGGCACGCTACTTTGATCAACGGTATATCCCTGCATTGGAATCTTTTAATTACATCCTCAGAAAATATGTGCAGAGCGATAAGTTGAACGAAGCCACTATTTGGAGGGAAAAGACCAACATGCGTTTGGACAATCCGGAAGTGGCCATCAAAAACCTTAAACGATTGTTCAAGTACGAGTCGCTAAAAGATCAGGAATATGCCGATGCCAATGCTGTTTTGGCGCAGTGCTACATCAATTTGAATGCACCGGATACGGCCATTCAAAAACTCAAGATTGCCCAAGCCTATACCAAAAAGAACCCTGAAAAAGGAAGGTATTTGTTTATCATTGGCCAGTTGTACGACCAATTGGGGCATAAAGACAGTGCCAATTACGCCTTCGACAAAGTGATTGCATTGAACCGCAGGTCTCCGCGAGTGTACATGATCAACGCGCATCTACAGAAAATCCAGAATACGGAACTTACCGATGGGAATAGAGAAGAGCTGTTGGAATATCTCACCGAATTGGAGGAGAACCGCGAGAACCGCCCCTTTTTGGATAAAATTTATCGTGAAGTGGCCCAATTCCATTTGGCCAATGAATCGGATAGTTTGGCACTGGCGTATTACAACAAATCACTAAAGGCCACACAAGGCGAACAAAAGCTCAATGCCCTTAACTACCAAAGCCTAGCCGATTATTATTTTGATGAGGATGCGTACAAAACCGCTGGAGCATACTATGATAGTACGTTGACCAATCTCAAAGAGAATACCCGACAGTTCAGGAACATTAAAAAGAAGCTGGACAATCTGGAAGATGTGATCAAGTACGAAGATATTGTGCAGCATACGGACAGCATCATAACGCTATACGAAATGCCGGAAACGGAGCGCAAAGCGTATTTTGAGGACTATATCGCCGAACTAAAGCGCAAAGCGGAAGCAGAGGAAGAGAAGAAACAGCAGCAAGCAGCTGCAGGTTTTGCCACTTTTGCCAAGAGCAAGGGAGGGAAGCAGAACCAGGGCAAGTTCTATTTTTATAATGTTACGAGCTTGGGGTATGGTAAAAACGATTTTAAGACCCGTTGGGGAGACCGGACTTTAGAGGACGATTGGCGCTGGAGCAATAAATCCCGGACCTTGGTATCTGAAGCTACCGGAGAACTGGTGGCGGGCAATGACGCATCCGGAGCAAACCTTACGGAAGACCAACGATATTCACCCGAGTATTATCTGAACCAGATTCCCACCGATGTTGCAGAGATAGATAGCCTTCGGACAGAAAGGAACTTTGCCAACTACCAATTGGGGCTTATTTATAAGGAAAAATTCAAGGACAACCTCTTGGCCGCGGCTAAATTGGAAAAGGTATTGGCCTCCAATCCCGAAGAGCGTTTGATACTACCTTCCAAATACAACCTGTTCAAGATTTATGAGGAGAGCGGCAGTCCTTTGGCCCAGAACATGAAACAGGACATCATTGCCAATCACCCAGATACTAGATATGCAGAGATTCTGTTGAATCCGCAGGCCGTTCTGGAGGGAAGCACTGATAGTCCGGATGCACGGTATGCGGCACTTTTTAAATTATATCAGAAGCAAGAGTTCCTTCAGGTCATTACCCAGTCGGAGCGATATATCAACCAATTCACGGGAGATCCCATTGTACCCAAATTTGAAATGCTGAAAGCCAATGCCATTGGTCGTCTGCAAGGATTTGAGCCGTTTAAGGAAGCCTTGAACTATGTGGCATTGACCTATCCCAATAATCCAGAAGGAAAGAAGGCCGAGGAAATGGTGGAGCAACAGCTTCCCAAATTGGAGAAAAAGGATTTTTCACCGGAGACTGGATCCAGCGGGGCAGGAAATTGGAAAGTGGTCTTTCCATTTAAGATAAGGGATGATGAAAAAGCCGTAAAGCTTCAGGAGAGACTTATGGAAGCCATCAAGGAATTGAATTACAGGAATGCTATTTCCAAGGACATCTATACTCTTGAAGATGAGTTTGTTGTTGTCCATGGTTTCCGCTCCAGGGACTTTGCTTTGGGCTTCGCCGAACTCATAAAAAACAATAGGGACTACCGCATCAACGATGAGAATTTCGTAATTTTATCGGATAACTATAAAATTATACAAGTACATAAAAATTTAGAATCTTACAAAGCACAATTTTAAACCCCAAAACCCTAGAACACAATGTTTTCTGACAACAAAAAACCACGACCTATGAATGAATTTGGAGGACAGCCCAACCGAATTGAGAAGAACACAAAAATTAAAGGAGACATTACTTCCGAAGCCGATTTTAGAATCGACGGGAAACTGGAAGGCAATGTAAAGACCTCCGGTAAAGTGGTCATTGGCAAGGACGGTTACATCAATGGTAAAGTTGAGTGTGTCAATGCTGATATTGAAGGAAAGTTCAATGGAGAGCTTTCGGTAGCGGAACTACTTTCATTAAAGGCTTCCGCCATTATTGAAGGCACCGTGTCCGTGTCCAAATTGGCCGTGGAGCCAGGAGCTACCTTCAATGCGGCCTGTACCATGGGCAAAGGAGCTGCAAGTACGTCCGGATCGGCGCCAAAATTGCAGTCCACCAAGAGCAATGAGCCAGCAAAAGCTTCCTAATAAGAACAAGCAAAGAGACACCTTAAACAAGGCGGCCCGCTTGTCGGGGATGGCCATACAAATGGGTGCCATCATCTATTTGGCGGTCAAAGGAGGGAGATGGTTGGACACCCATTACGGGACCGAAAAGGTGTTCTTGCCCATATGTACCTTGTTTGGCGTAGCGGTTTCCATATATTTGGTGGTCCAGCAATTGAAAAGAATCAACAATTGAAGAATAGGTCTATTCCCATCATTTTTACAATAGGGTTGGTCGTTGGATCGATCCTTCTTTTTTTGGGCCATGCCAAGTTGCAGGTCTTGTATGGTTATGAACCCTATGGAAACCAGCTGATAAAAAGCTATCTGTTGAATTCCATATTGGCCTGTCTCATTTTCTTTGCCATTTATTTTTACAGGAACAAGTATCGCGATTATCTAGGGTTCTTTTTTTTGATAGGAAGTCTTTTAAAATTTGGCGTTTTCTTCGTGGCGTTCTATTCCGGATATAAAGCAGATGGTGTTTTGGAACGCGCAGAGTTCCTTGCTTTTTTTGTCCCGTACCTCTATTCCCTGACCTTGGAAACCCTCTTTTTGGGCAAACTGCTTAATTCTGTGAGATAAAGCCCAAAAAATCAACAAAAAAATCAATACTGTAAATAATACTGTAAAAGCTTTTTTCTTTTGAATGAGCAATGTATTTTTGCACCGATTTTTGAGGACCCATAGTTGCATCATATGCGATATTCGTTATTAAGTAAAAAATTGACCGCCGTGGTTTTTATGGCCGCGGGGATTTTATCGGCCCAAGATCATGGGGCACAGGAAGTTGAAACCGGAGCCCATGATTTGAAGACCGAAATCAAGGAATACATTGACCACCACCTTCTGGATTCCCATGACTTTACACTGTATTCCTATACCACGGATGCAGGGGAGCACAAATACATTGGTTTTCCATTGCCAGTGATTTTGTGGGACAATGGCCTCAAGGTTTTTTCCTCCGCCAAATTAAAGCACGGCGAGGGCGTCGCAGAAGTGGATGGCAACTACTACACGCTATACCACAATAAAATTTACAGGACAGACGCGGAAGGCACCATCAACTTTGGTGCGCATCATGAAGAGGAAACCCATGAAGAGGATGCTTTTGGTGAAAACTTGGTAGTGGATGATGCCCATCCCACCAATGTAAAGCCGTTGGATTTTTCCATAACCAAGAACGTGGTCTTCATCATGTTGGTCGGTTTGTTGATGTTCTTCATGTTCCGTGGCGTTGCCAATAATTACAAAAAGAACAGACTGCCCAAAGGAATGGGAAGGGTGTTGGAGCCTTTGGTGCTTTTCGTTCGTGATGAAATTGCCATCCCCAATATTGGTGAGCACAAATACAAAAGGTACATGAGCTATTTGCTTACCGTATTCTTTTTCGTGTGGATCATCAATTTGTTGGGACTTACGCCGCTTGGTGTAAACGTGACCAACAATATTGCGGTGACCTTTGCCTTGGCGTTGATCACCTATTTGATTACCACATTCTCAGGGAACAAAAACTACTGGAAACACATTTTCTGGATGCCGGGCGTGCCTGCTCCCATGAAAATTATTTTGGCACCGATAGAATTGTTGGGAACCTTCATCAAGCCATTTTCGTTGATGATTCGTTTGTACGCCAACATTACTGCGGGTCACGTAGTATTGATGAGTATTATAGGACTTATGTTCATTTTTCAGAACTGGATAGGAAGTCCATTATCGTTTGTATTGGCATTCGCACTTTCGTTGTTGGAATTGTTGGTTGCCGCATTGCAAGCCTATATTTTCACCATGTTGTCGGCCCTTTATTTTGGAATGGCAGTGGAAGAAGATCACCATTAAGAAGAACGTTTAATATTTAAATTCATATATCATGACAATTCCAAACATCGTAGGTGCTGGTTTGATCGTAATCGGAGCAGGATTGGGTATCGGTAGAATCGGTGGTCAGGCAATGGAAGCCATTGCTCGTCAACCTGAAGCTTCTGGTAAGATCCAAACTGCTATGTTGATCGCAGCAGCCCTTATTGAAGGTATCGGTTTCGCCGCTCTTTTTGCAGCCTAATAACCGTAACAGTATTGATGAAGGCCATAGCGGTTGGCTATGGCCCTTCATTGATTTAAATGATATAGTAAAGATTTAATAGTTAGAAACATGG
This sequence comes from Flagellimonas olearia, assembly GCF_009184425.1. Taxonomy (GTDB): domain Bacteria; phylum Bacteroidota; class Bacteroidia; order Flavobacteriales; family Flavobacteriaceae; genus Flagellimonas; species Flagellimonas olearia. The sequence goes on from NZ_WELG01000002.1 coordinate 721,763, forward strand.
ATAAGTTAATCGAACAGTTTTCCTTCGGATTGTTTTTCTGGCAATTGTTGCTCTTCGTGGGCCTATTGTTGTTGTTGCGAAAATATGCCTGGAAGCCTATTCTAGGTGCGGTTGAAAAAAGGGAAGAAGGAATCAAGGATGCCCTTGAAGCTGCCGAGGCTGCCAAAAAGGAAATGCAGAACGTTACTGCAGACAGCGAAAAACTGTTGAAGGAAGCCAAGGCCGAAAGAGATGTGTTGTTGAAGGAGGCTAGGGAAATCAAGGAAAGCATCATTTCAGAAGCCAAGGAACAAGCGCAGGTTGAAGGCGACAAGATGATCAAGCAAGCCCAAGCTGCCATTGAAGCAGAGAAAAAAGCGGCTGTTGCCGACATCAAGGCACAAGTGGCCAACCTTTCCGTGGAAATCGCGGAAAAGATCATCAAAGAAGAGTTGTCCGACAACAAAAAACAACAGAAGTTGGTCGAGGACATGTTGGGGGATATCAAACTGAACTAATTAGAGCATGAACCAAAACAGGGCAGCCATACGCTACGCAAAAGCAACCTTGGACTACGCAGTCGAAAAGAAAGCGGCAGATGCCGTTGAGAAAGACATGCGTGACATTGCTGTAACGATATCTGAAAATGGGGAGCTCCAAAGTGTTTTGGAAAGCCCTATCGTAAAATCAGAGCTCAAGAAAAGTGCATTGCTGGAAATTTTCAAGGATGCCAACGAAATCTCCAAAGGACTTATCCAGACCTTGGTAGACAACAAAAGGATTGCAATGCTACAGGAAGTGGCCTATAAATACATCATCCTTCACGAAAAAATGAAGGGAGAGGAAGTAGCCTATGTAACCACTGCAGTTCCTTTGACGGCTGATTTGGAAAAGAAAATCTTGGCTGAAGTGAAAAAAGCTACAGGCAACAAGGTCACCATTGAAAACAAGGTGGATGAAGCCATCATTGGTGGATTTGTGCTTAGGGTTGGCGATACCCAATACGATGCGAGCATTGCCAACAAATTGAACGGATTAAAAAGAGAATTTACAAATAGTCTATAAAAATGGCAGGAGTAAAAGCCGCTGAGGTCTCAGCAATTTTGAAAAAACAATTATCAGGTTTTGAAGCAGGCGCTTCGTTGAACGAAGTAGGTACCGTGCTACAAGTAGGTGACGGTATTGCCCGTGTCTATGGACTTTCCAATGCCCAGTACGGGGAGTTGGTGGAGTTTGATGGCGGTATGCAAGGTATCGTATTGAACCTGGAAGAAGACAACGTTGGTGTGGTATTGTTGGGCCCATCCAAAGAAATCATGGAAGGTGCCACTGTAAAAAGAACAGAGCGTATCGCATCCATCAATGTTGGTGAAGGAATTGTTGGTCGTGTCATTGACACCTTGGGAGCCCCAATCGATGGTAAGGGACCTATTGCTGGGGAAACCTATGAAATGCCCTTGGAGCGTAAGGCCCCTGGTGTAATTTTTAGACAACCTGTAAATGAGCCGCTACAGACCGGTATCAAGGCTATCGATGCCATGATTCCTGTAGGTCGTGGACAGAGGGAGTTGGTAATTGGTGACAAGCAAACAGGGAAGACCACGGTTTGTATCGATACCATCCTCAACCAAAAAGAATTTTACGATGCCGGTGAGCCTGTGTACTGTATTTACGTTGCCGTAGGTCAGAAAGCATCTACCGTTGCAGCCATCGCCAAAACTTTGGAAGACAAAGGAGCCTTGGCGTATACCACAATCGTTGCGGCCAATGCATCCGACCCTGCCCCAATGCAGGTATATGCCCCTTTCGCTGGCGCTGCCATTGGAGAATATTTTAGGGATACTGGACGCCCTGCTTTGATCATCTATGATGATTTGTCAAAACAGGCCGTTGCATATCGTGAGGTATCCTTGTTGTTGCGTAGACCTCCAGGACGTGAAGCATACCCTGGTGACGTTTTCTATTTGCACTCAAGATTGTTGGAGCGTGCCGCAAAGGTGATTGCCGATGACGAGATTGCAAAGAACATGAACGACCTACCCGATTCGTTGAAACCGATTGTAAAAGGTGGGGGTTCATTGACAGCACTTCCTATTATTGAAACCCAGGCAGGTGACGTTTCCGCCTATATCCCAACCAACGTAATTTCCATTACCGATGGTCAGATATTCTTGGAGCAAGACTTGTTCAACCAAGGGGTACGTCCTGCGATCAACGTAGGTATCTCGGTATCTCGTGTGGGTGGTTCCGCGCAGATCAAATCCATGAAGAAAGTAGCAGGTACCTTGAAATTGGACCAGGCCCAGTTCCGTGAATTGGAAGCCTTTGCCAAGTTCGGTTCCGATTTGGATGCCGCTACCTTGAACGTAATCGAAAAAGGACGTAGAAACGTGGAGATCTTGAAACAAGGTCAGAACGATCCCTTTACCGTGGAAGATCAGGTGGCCATCATCTTCGCAGGTTCCAAAAACTTGTTGAGGGATGTTCCTGTGGATAAGGTAAAAGAGTTTGAAAAGGACTTCTTGGAGTTTTTGAACGCCAAGCACAGAAATGTTTTGGATGCCCTTAAAGCCGGTAAATTGACCGATGAGGTAACCGAAACCTTGACAGCGGTTTGTAAAGACCTTTCAAGCAAGTATAAAAATTAGTCCAAAGTATTCAGTAGTTAGTATTGGGTTCGTAAAAGCACTCAATACCCAATACTGGAATCTCAATACTAAACAATAGTATGGCGAATCTAAAGGAAATACGGAACAGGATATCATCCATTTCATCAACAATGCAGATTACCAGTGCCATGAAAATGGTTTCTGCTGCCAAATTGAAGAAAGCCCAGGATGCCATTACCGCAATGCGTCCCTATGCCGATAAGCTTACGGAGCTCCTTCAAGGACTCAGTGCCAGTTTGGAAGGTGATGGTGGAAGCAAATTCGCGGAAAGCAGGCCCGTAAACAAAGTTTTGTTGGTGTCCATTACTTCCAATAGAGGGCTTTGTGGTGCCTTCAATTCCAACATCATCAAGCAGAGCAATAATTTGGTGACCGACAAATATGCGGGCAAGCAGGTAGACTTTGTTACGATTGGAAAGAAAGGGAACGACATCCTTGGGAAGAAGAACACCATTGTGGCCAACCACAGTGATGTCTATGACGATTTGACCTTTGACAATGTTGCTGCCATTGCAGATTTCTTGATGGAGCAATTTGCTTCGGGCAGTTATGATAAGATAGAATTGGTATACAACAAGTTCAAGAACGCGGCCACACAGATTGTCATGACCGAACAGTTCTTGCCCATTTCTGTTGAAGGAGACGCTCCAGTGGCTTCAGATTACATTTTTGAGCCATCCAAAGCGGAGATTGTGGAACAACTGATTCCAAAATCCTTGAAGACCCAATTGTACAAGGCCATTCGTGATTCCTTTGCCAGTGAGCACGGTGCCCGTATGACAGCCATGCACAAAGCAACTGATAATGCCGGCGAGTTGAAGAACGAACTCACCCTTACGTACAACAAAGCACGTCAGGCGGCCATTACCAACGAAATTCTTGAGATTGTTGGTGGTGCGGAGGCATTGAACAACTAGACTTTATAAGAATTATATATAAAAAGGCCGCTTCAAGCGGCCTTTTTTGTTTGGTCAATTTTGACACCAGTGGACTAAAGGGTTTTGTGTAACTTGTGACTTTATTTAAAAGGTTTTAAAGAACACACCTATTGAACCCGTTAAAAAGGCTTTTTAAGCAGACTTTTATCTATGGCCTCGCCACAGTTTTGCCGAGGGTTATTTCCTTTCTACTGCTTCCCCTGTATACCTCAGTCTTTGAAAATGCATCAGGTTATGGGCAATACACGAATATCTATGCTTGGATTGCCATTTTCAATGTGTTTTTGGCCTATGGGATGGAGACGGCTTTTTTTCGGTTTTATCATAAGAATGAGAATAAGGAAAAGGTGGTTTCCACCTCACTTATCTCCCTGTTGGGGTCATCGCTGCTGTTTTTGATTTTGGCCTTGTCCGTAAAACAATGGCTGTCCGGGGTAACCAACATCAATCCGGATTATATAAAGTTCACTGCATTTATTCTGGTTTTGGATGCCTTGGTCATTATCCCGTTCGCCCTGTTGAGGGCACAGGAAAAACCCATGCGGTATGCTGTATTGAAAACCATCAACGTAGCCATCAACTTGGCCTTCAATGTTTTTTTTCTGCTCATTTTGCCCCAAATGGCCCAAGAAGCAGAAAGTGGTTTCTTCCATTCCATTTACAAAACAGATTGGGAAATCCATTATGTACTGATCTCAAATGTCATTGCCAGTGGCATTACCCTGTTGATCTTACTGCCCACTTATATAAAAGTTCCCTACACTTTTGATTCGGTACTATGGAAACAGATGCTCCAATATGCAGGGCCGGTAATGTTGGCCGGAGTCGCCTTTACGATCAATGAGGTCTTTGATAAGATTTTGCTCACCGAAATGTTGCCCCAGGACATCGCCGAGGCCGAAGTGGGAAAGTATAGCGCATGTTATAAATTGGCCTTGTTCATGACCTTGTTCGGCACGGCATTCCGGATGGGTGTGGAGCCCTTCTTCTTCAGTCATGCTAAATCGGAAAAGCCACAAAAAACCTATGCCCAGATTACCAATTACTTTGTAATCTTGGGGAGTATCATCCTACTTGGGGTAGTGGTCTACGTGGATGTATTGGCCAAAATTCTGTTGGGGAATGCCATATATCGGGAAGCGCTCAATGTGGTGCCCATAATCCTTTTGGGAAGCTTTTGTCTGGGCATTTACCACAACCTTTCCGTTTGGTACAAGGTCACGGACCAGACCAAATTTGGGGCCTATATCTCCTCCATAGGGGCCTTGATCACACTGATCATCAATGTTGCATTGATTCCAAAAATGGGATATATGGCATCCGCTTTGGCTACGTTGGCCGCGTATGGGAGTATGATGCTCCTGTCCTATTTCTTTGGCAGGAAATACTATCCGGTACCGTATAATATGCGAAAGATAATCTTCTATCTTTTGGTTTCGCTGTTGTTTTCCGTTCTCTCTTTCTATGTTTTTAATAGAAATTTAATAGCAGGCAGCCTTCTTCTTTTGTTATTTTTGATGCTGATTTATAGAATGGAAGGAGATAATCTAAGAAGCATATTTTTAAAGCGTGAAAATAAAAGTAATCAACAAGTCAAGTCATAAGCTGCCCCATTACGAAACATTGGCCTCTGCAGGGATGGACCTAAGGGCAAATTTGGAAAACCCAATCACATTGAAACCTTTGGAAAGGGCCATTGTGCCCACGGGTATCTTTATGGAGCTCCCCGTTGGTTATGAGGCCCAAGTAAGGCCCCGAAGTGGTTTGGCGGCCAAAAAAGGGATATCTGTCCTAAATGCCCCGGGAACCATTGATGCAGATTACCGTGGAGAAGTGGGGGTAATTTTGGTGAATCTGTCCTCTGAAGCATTTGTTGTTGAAAATGGTGAACGGATTGCCCAAATGGTATTGGCAAAGCATGAACGTGCTGAATGGGAAGAAGTGGATTCCCTTTCAGAAACCGATAGGGGCGCAGGCGGCTTTGGAAGTACCGGAACAAAATAGCATAAACACGAACAACCTTATACAAAAAACATGAAGATTATTGTCCCTATGGCGGGAAGAGGTTCCCGATTGAGACCACACACATTGACCGTTCCAAAACCATTGATACCAGTGGCAGGCAAGCCCATAGTACATCGTTTGGTAAGTGATATTGCCAAAGTACTGGGAGAACCTATTGAGGAAGTTGCCTTTATTTTGGGTGATCCAGCCTTTTTTGGGGATGATGTAGTGGAGAGTCTAATGGAACTGGCCAAAGAATTGGGAGCCAAAGGATCTATTTACCGACAGGATGAACCCTTAGGGACCGGACACGCCATTATGAGTGCCAAGGATTCCTTAAGTGGTCCTGCTGTTATTGCGTATGCGGACACCCTTATCCGAGCCAATTTTGATTTGGACAAGTCGGCGGACAGCGTTATCTGGGTGAAACAAGTGGAGCGTCCTGAAGCTTTTGGCGTGGTTAAATTGAGTAAGGACAACCACATTGTGGAATTGGTTGAGAAACCCCAAGAATTTGTATCCGACTTGGCGGTGATAGGCATCTATTATTTCAAGGACGTTGGCGTGCTCAAAAGCGAACTGCAGCATGTGCTGGACAATGACATCACCAATGGTGGGGAATACCAAATCAACGATGGTATCAAACGCATGATGGAAAAAGGCATGAAATTTGTGCCAGGTCAAGTGGATGAATGGATGGATTGTGGCAATAAAAATGTAACCGTAGAGACCAATCAGCGTATGTTGGGCTTCTTGGAAAAAGACGGGGAAAATTTGATAGCCGATACCGTGAAAACCGAGAATGCAAATATTATAGAGCCTTGCTTTATTGGTGAAAATGTAGTGCTCAAAAACACTACTGTAGGCCCATTTGTATCGGTTGGGGCGAACACAATTTTGGAAAATTCAACCATTAAGAACAGTCTCATTCAGAACAATACCAAAATATCCAATGCCAATTTGGACAATGCCATGATTGGCAATCATGTGGTTTTTAATGGTAACTTTGAGGCAATAAGTATAGGGGACTATTCCGTTTTGGAATAAAAACTTTTTTTGATTTTGATGGGGACTGGATAGTTATGGATAAAACAGCTCTTTTATGGATGTGTTTGGCAGTGTCCACGATGACATGGAACACAGGCCATGCCCAAGAAGAGCAAGAAAGTTCCGAAGTCTATTTGGAGGAATACACCGATGAGTTCCAAGAGAATTTCTTTGAAGCGCTCAAACAAAAAGGGATCCAGAATTATGACAGGGCCGTTGATCTGTTCCTAAAGTGCAAGCAATTGGACCCTTCAAACAGTGTGGTGGATTACGAGTTGGCCAAAGCGTATTTGTTGGACAAACAATACATACTGGCCCAAGAGTATGCTATCAAGGCCTTGAATGCAGAACCTACGGACTTTTGGTATTTGGACAATCTGTTAAGTGTTTTGGAAAAACAAGGGGTTCCATGGGATGCCATAAAAGAGCAAGTCCCATATTCCAATGGACAATTAAAACAGAATCTGGCCTTGGGGTATTTCAAAATGCAGAAGTATCAGGATGCCCTTAACGTGCTCAAGGAGCTTGGAGATTCAAATTTTGCCACGGAACTGACCTCCAAAATCAAAGATTCTTTGGAGCACGGGAAAAAGTCAGCAGGGGTAGTGGTGACCAAGGAGGAGCCTGAAACAAAAGAGGACGACCCAATAGCTGAATACCAAGGTCAAATTGATAATTTGTTGGCAGATGGCAACCATCAAGAAGCCTTGGCCATATCTAAAGAAGCATTGGACACCTATCCATTGCAGCCGTATTTTTATTACGCTTATGGGGCTGCACTGAACAATACATCCAACGCTAACAAGGCCATTGAAGTTTTGGAAAGCGGATTGGATTATTTGTTGGACGAAACGGATCCTTTGGCAAACCTTTTGTATAAAGAATTGTCAAAGGCGTATACCAGTATAGGGAACACCTCAAAGGCAAATGAATATTTGAACAAGATTAAATCCGGACTATGAGGATTCAAATAAAGGACGTATGCAAAAATAGGGCAGTGATTTTGCTGCTGTCCATGGCTGTGCTTGGGACTTCCTGTAAAGGCACCAAGTCGGTTACGGGAGGCGAAGTGGATTCCCGTATGTCTGCAAAAAACATCATTGATAACCATTATAGCCATCAACCCAAGTTCAAAACCTTGAGCGGGAGGGTCAAGATAGATTATTCCAACGGTGATGGGACCCAAGGGGTAAATGTAAGCCTTCGGATGGAAAAGGATAAAGTAATCTGGATGAGCGCTCCTTTGGGGGTGGTCAAGGCCCATATCACGCCAGAGAAAGTGTCTTTTTACAACAAGTTGGACAACGAGTACTTTGAAGGCGATTTCAGTTATTTAAGTGATTTATTGGGAACCGATTTGGACTTTGACAAAGTTCAGAACCTTTTGTTGGGCAGTTCGGTTTTGGATTTAAGGAAGGAAAAGTTCACCTCTTCCGTAAGTGGGGAGAACTACGAGTTGAAACCGAGAAAGGCAAGGGAGCTGTTCAAGATATTGTTGCAATTGGAGCCCAAAAACTTTAAGATTGCTACTCAGGAAATATCCCAACCCGAGAAATCAAGACAGTTGCAGATAAAATATACCTATCAGGATATTTCTGGAAATGTGTTGCCCGAGGACATTAAGATCGTGGCGGCCGAGGCAAAGGACAAAACAACCATAGATTTGAATTTTAGGAATCTGGAATTGAACAAACCCATGAATTTTCCATACAAAGTTCCTAAAGGATTTGATAAAATTACATTAAAGTAATATGGGAGGTAAAATTTCATATTGCATTTGTTTTCTGGTTTTTACCATTTTTTTTGTTGCTCCAACAGTGGCACAGACCAGCGAGCAAAAGGCTTTGGAGGCCAAACGGGAACGACTTCAACAGGAAATCAAGGAAATCAACCGATTACTCTTTGCTGAACGCAAGGAAAAGGGAACCATTTTGGACCAGATGGAGGCCTTGGACAATAAGATCAATGTGCGCCAAGAACTGATCAGGGTCACCAATCAGCAATCCAATTTGCTCAATAGGCAGATCAATGTCAACATAAGGAACATTAGCAAGCTTCGGGAAGATCTTAAAGTATTGAAAGAAGATTATGCCCAACTCATCCAAAAGACCTATCAGAACAAATCCCAGAACAATCGATTGATGTTCTTGTTGAGTGCCGAGAATTTTTTTCAGGCCTTCAAAAGACTCCAATACATGCAGCAATATGCAAAGCATCGCAAGAAGCAGGGGGAAGGTATCATCCAGAAAACGGAGGAATTGGCCCAACTCAACCAGGATTTGGTGGTACAGCGTAAAGAAAAGGAACAGCTCTTGGCGGAGAACACCAAGGCCAAGAACGAGCTTTCCCGCGAAGTGGAGTCCCAAAGGGACCTTTTAAGGAGCGTTCGCCAAAATGAGGCAAAGTATACCGCTGCTATTGCCGAAAAGCAAAAGGAGGCCCGTAGAATTGATCGTGAGATTGAAAGAATGATTCGCAGTGCCATAGCCAGTTCCAATAAGAGCTCTGGAAAATCTACCAGTACCACAAAGTTTGCGCTGACCCCGGAAGCCAAGTTGTTGGCCGATAACTTTTCATCAAATAAGGGGCGGCTCATCTGGCCGGTGGAGAAAGGGATAAAAAGTCAGGGATATGGCGTTTACGCTGACAAAATCTATCCTGGAATAAAACACCAGAACAATGGCGTTACCATTACCACGGATAAAGGAAGCCAGGCGCGGGCCATTTTTGAGGGCGAAGTCATTGCCATTATCTCGGTACCCGGAGGAGGAAAGGGAGTTACAGTCAAACACGGAAACTATATCAGCACCTACTACAACCTTTCCACATTATATGTGAAGAAAGGCGATAAAGTGGCTGCCAAAGAAGCCTTGGGCGAAATTTATACCAATCGGTTGGACGGCTCCACAAAATTGAAGTTTTATTTGTTTCAGGATTCCAATCGACTCAACCCCGAGGATTGGATATATCAGCTATAACACATGGAAAAAATCACAGATTTACAAGGGACTTTTACATTGCATAACGAAGTCCAAATGCCCTATTTTGGGTTGGGAGTCTATCTCTCCAAAGACGGCACTGAAGTCATCAACGCGGTAAGAGATGCCTTGGACCATGGCTATCGACATATAGATACCGCTGCCATCTATGACAATGAAGAAGGTGTGGGTATCGGTATCAAAGAAAGCAGAATCCCTCGAAGGGATGTGTTTTTGGTGAGCAAGGTGTGGAATACCGATCAAGGCTATGATAGCACGCTAAAGGCTTTTGAAGCCAGTCTAAAGCGATTGGATACGGATTATCTGGACCTATACCTGATCCATTGGCCCAAGGGAGAATTATCCAAGGAAACTTGGAAGGCCCTAGAACGACTTTATAAGGAAAGGCGTGTTCGCGCCATTGGGGTAAGCAACTTTTTACAGCACCATTTGGAGGATTTGTTGACCTCGGCCGAGATTGTCCCCATGGTGAACCAAATGGAGTTCCATCCGTATTTGGTGCAGCAGGATTTGGTGGATTTCTGTCGTGCCAAGGGCATCCAGTACGAAGCTTGGTCGCCCATGATGCAAGGAAACATCTTTGACCTTGAGATTATGAAAGCGCTGGCCTCCAAGTACAACAAGACCGTTGCGCAGATCGTGCTGCGTTGGGACCTTCAAAAAGGGGTGGTCACCATCCCAAAATCTTCTAAAAAAGAGCGGATCATCTCCAATGCCGCTATTTTCGACTTTGAACTAAGCCCGGAAGATATGCATCGGTTGGATGCCTTGGACCGTGGCAAACGCTTTGGTCCGGACCCGGATAATTTTGATTTTTAGGCAGATTGCCATACGGAAAAAAATGTCTATAGGGAGCTGATTTTAAGCATTATCCCTCATCCGTCAACTCAAACCCTGTATCCGTCAATTTGGACGGTGTACATTGGGCCTAAACTGTGAAATTGTCTCTCAATACTTAAAATTTTGAGAGATATGAGAAAATTACAACACACAGTATCTGTTTTTATATGGGTTTTGGCCCTGTTGGGAATCTCCTGTAGCGGTTCCGATGATGGTACGCCCATTGACCCAGATGGGGATTGTACCAAGAAAACGTTCTATTTGGACAGCGACAAGGACGGCTTCGGCGATGCCAACAGTACAAAGTCCGAATGTACAAAACCCAATGGTTACGTAGAGGACAAGACCGACCCCGATGATAGCAATGCCCTGATATTCCCTGGTTGTGAGGCCAAATACTACCCAGACAGTGATCAAGATGGTTTTGGAGACCCCAACGGGGAGGCCTCTTGTGCGCCAATGGAAGGCTATGTGGAAAACAGTGACGATTTGAATGACGAAGATGCTTCCATAATTAATTGTAGTGACCCTCAATATTTTCTGGACAGTGATGGGGATGGATACGGAGACCCTACAAAACCTTCCTGTACCGCAAAAGAAGGCTATGTGATGGACAACACCGATTGTTATGATGGGGACAACAATGTACATCCGGGCATAATGCTTATCTATGGTAAAGATTTGGATGGGGATGGTGCTCCGGGAGATTTGGATACGGTTGAAGTCAATGCATGTGAAACAGGCTCAGTTCCAGATGGATATTATGTGATTTTTCCTTATCCAGACTGTGATGATCAAGATCCCAATGTAGGTGATGTGAGAATTTATGCTTCTATAGATCAAGATGGAGATGGATATCTAAGTGTTAACGTGTTTCAATTTACAGAGTGTGATCCCCTTCCCGGAGGCTATGTTGAAGTAGACTATGATAACCCCATTTTGTTTGACTGCGATGACCAAGACCCCAATATCTATCCGGGCAATGGTTGTGGAATATGATTCGTTCAGACTTAATGACTAGTTGCGGGCCAAAACTTTGGCCCGGACTTTTCTTTTTATATCTAAGACAAAAACAAGGCCTTAAGCTCGGTAGCATCTGAGGGCTTCAATTTTCCCGCCAAGGCCAAACTCAATTATTTTCTGCGCAAAGCAGCGACAAAATGTTCCCTGCTACCGCAAGATTGTATCTTATGGTTAACACTCACACCGGGAAATCTGCAATTGTCATTTCGATATGAGGAACGTAGTGACGATTGAGAAATCTCACCCAACCATGGATTTCTCGAACGAGAAACGAGGAGGAATCTCCCAATCATAAGACTTCTCGTCGTTCGTACCTCACTCTGTCGAAATGACATAGAAATTTGGGGCAATTAGTGTCCGTCCCCAATGCCATTATTTGCTTGACATGGAATCCAATAATCTTAAAATTAAATCGTGGTTTCACTCGGCTTGGAAATCATCAATCGAGTGGTTTTTCCTTCAGATAAACTTGTTGAAGCCAGAAAAACTGTATCGAAAATCAATCCAAAAACAAAGCTTTAAGCTCCGTGGCGTCTGAGGGCTTCAATTTTCCGGCCAAGACCAAGCTCAACTGTTTTCTCCGTAAAGCGGCGGCAAAACGTTCCTTTTCCAAGTCTGTTTCAGGGGCAAGTTCCGGGACTTCGGTGGGTTTTCCGGTATCGTCCACGGCCACAAAGGTATAAATGGCCTCATTGGCCTTGGTGCGTTCGCCTGTAAAGCGATCTTCGATCCATACATCAATAAAAATTTCCATGGAGGTCTTGAACGCCCGGGAAACGGCCGCTTCCACAGTCACCACACTGCCTAGGGGCACCGCCCTGTTAAAAGCCACATGGTTCACGGAGGCCGTAACGGTAATCCTGCGGCTATGCCTACGGGCCGAAATACTGGCCGCCCGATCCATACGGGCCAAGAGTTCCCCGCCAAACAGATTGTTCAAGGGGTTGGTCTCACTGGGGAGGACCAAATCGGTCATTACGGTTCTGGATTCGCTTGGAGTTTTGGCGCGCATACCTTTGAATTTTGCGCAAAGATATTGAAGTGCGGTATCGTATTAAAGAAAAGTGGGCTTATTTCTCGGAAAGGAGCCAAGCATCACGCGATTCGGAGGCTTTTACCTTTTTAAGGAAAGTTAGAGCCTCTTTGGGGTCCTCAAAACTATCATAGGCCACTTGATGTAGGCCGTATTTGTTGACTCCCAAATAAATCGCATTGAAACCTTTGGTTTTAAGCTCTTCAACACGCTTTCCGGCATTTTCCTCCATTCGGAAGGCACCAGCGATGACGTGGTGCTTGCCCAATTTCCTTTTGGTAACGTCCAAACTAATCGCGGGCAGTTCCAAGGGATCACTTTCAAAGAAAGTAGCTTCTTGGATCAAACGGGATACCTCTTCCTGAGCTTCTTGTTGCACAGCGACCTGTTTCTGTTGAAGATCACCATAAGTGCGGTAGGAGGTAACACCCAAGGAAACGGCCAAAAATAGCACAGCCGCATACTTTAACCAAGGCCTGAACGAGGTTTGCTCCCTTTTTTCAGGAGTGATGATGAACGGAATTTTTTCTTCGAGTTCTTCAACTTCCTCTTTTAGCACCTCACGCTGGATGGGTGTGGCCGAAAAAGCGGACAGTCCAAAAGATGAGGTCAAAAAGTTGGTTCTGTTCTCAGGTTGGAATTGGATACGGCGTTCATTGTTGTACCAGAGCTTTCCGATACCGAACAACTCAATGCTTTCCCCTTGTTCCAGTTTTTTCATCCAAGAGTGGGACACAGCTTCCACTTCCTGCAACAACTCCTCATAACCCAACTTTTTTTCCTTGGCAATATGGGATACCAAAAGTCCATCATTTTTGGACAATTGGGCATTAAAGGAAATGGTCTTGGAAGGAGGGACCAAGGTGTTGGTCGTTACATCGATTCCTGCGGATTTTCCGTGTGCGAGGAATGCCCCAAAACCGGGTACCACAACACAATTGTAATCGAACAGCAATTTTTCTATGTAAGAATCAATCCGCATGGCCACAAATATTGCAAAAAATATAGGAGAACAAAATAGGAGGGATAACTTTTTATTAACATTTGAAAATCTGTATTTTGTGAACAATTATCACACCCAAATCAAATGACTGAACCTGAAATTATTGCGGCGCTCCGCCTGCAGGCCATTCCCAATATTGGCGATATCACGGCCAAGAAATTAATTTCCCATTGTGGTAGTCCAACAGCCATTTTTAAAGATAAACCGCAACATCTTTTAAAGATTGAGGGGATTGGGCGGTTTACCTTGAAGGGACTCCACGATGCGATGTATCTGGATGAAGCCGAATGCGAATACCGATTTATTTCCGATGAGAACATCCAGACGTCCTATTTTATGGAGGAAGACTATCCAACCTATTTGAAACATTGTGTGGATGGTCCCATTCTAATTTTTAAAAGGGGCAATATCAACTTGAGGGAGAAAAGGATCATCAGCATAGTGGGAACTCGAAACATTACAAGCCATGGCACTGCTTTTTGCGAGGCGTTTGTGGAAGAAATTGCCCCGTTGGACCCGATTTTGGTGAGTGGCTTTGCCTATGGGGTGGACATTGCCATTCAAAAGGCGGCCATGAAGAAGGGTTTGCAGACCGTGGCGTGCTTGGCCCATGGCCTCAACCAAATATATCCCAAGGCGCATAAAAAGTATGTGGCGCAAATGGAACGGAATGGTGGGTTTATCACGGAATTTTGGAGCAGTAGCAATCCAGACCGAGAAAACTTTTTAAAACGGAACCGGATCATAGCTGGGATGAGCGAGGCAACCTTGGTAGTGGAATCGGCTGAAAAGGGAGGGAGTCTTGTTACGGCAGATTTGGCCAACGGGTATAATCGGGAAGTGTTTGCCGTACCGGGGAGGAGCACGGACAAGTTCAGTAGGGGCTGTAATGATCTTATTAAAAGGCAAAAGGCCCATTTACTTACCTCAGCAGCAGATTTGATCTATCTTTTGGGGTGGGAATTGGAGGAAAAAAAGGAGAAAATACCTTTACAAAAACAGCTTTTCATCGATTTGGATGCAACAGAAAGGTCTGTCTATTCTTACCTGCAGTTGAACGGAAAACAGTTGTTGGATACCGTGGCTTTGGAGTGTAATCTGCCTATCCATACAACCTCATCCACACTTTTGAACTTGGAAATGAAAGGTCTGATCCGACCAATGCCCGGAAAACTGTTCGAAGCGACTTAATCAATAAACAATGGACAATAAGCAATGACCAATGATCAATAGCCCAACTTCTCCCGCACCCGTTCCAAAACCCCATTGGCCACTTTTTGGGCCTTTTGGGCGCCAATGGCCAAGGCTTCATCCACCTCATCCAAGTGGTTCATGTAGTAGTCGAACTTTTCACGGGGCTCTTTAAACTTCTCCACAATAAGTTCGTACAAGGCTTGTTTGGCATGTCCGTAGCCATAATTGCCCGCCAGATAGTTGGCACTCATCTCTTCTATCTGTTCGGGAGTGGCCAAAAGTTTGTAGAGGCCAAAAACATTGTCCTTGCTCGGGTCTTTGGGCTCTTCCATGGGTGTACTGTCCGTTACGATGCCCATGATCTGTTTGCGCAGCTTTTTGTCCGTTTGAAATAGGTTGATGAGGTTATCGCGGCTCTTGCTCATTTTCTCCCCATCGGTGCCGGGAACGTACATGGTGTCTTCATGGACTTTGCCTTCAGGTATTACAAAGGTCTCTCCCATTTGATTGTGGAAACGGGAGGCCACATCTCGGGTCATTTCCAAGTGCTGCAGTTGGTCTTTCCCTACGGGAACAATGTTGGCATCGTACAGTAAAATATCCGCAGCCATGAGCATGGGGTAGGTGAAGAGCCCAGCGTTCACATCTTCCAACCGATCGGCCTTATCCTTGAACGAATGGGCCAAAGTAAGTCGTTGGTACGGAAAAAAGCAGCTAAGGTACCAAGCCAGTTCGGCCGTCTGTGGCACATCGCTCTGGCGGTAAAAAACGGTTTTGTCTATGTCCAGCCCAAATGCCAACCATGCCGCTGCAATGGCATAGGTATTGTTTCGCAGCAACTCCCCATTTTTGATCTGGGTGAGCGAATGCATGTCAGCAATAAAAAGAAAGGAATCGTTATTGGGGTCTTGCGCCATTTCAATGGCAGGCTTGATTGCCCCCAAGATATTTCCCAAATGGGGCGTTCCTGTACTTTGGATTCCGGTGAGGATACGGGCCATGTTACGTTTTTGCCCGTAAAAATACGTATCCGAGGGGGATAAAAAAAGCGGCAAAAGCCGCTAATTTATTTTCTTTGGAAAAGCTACTTCTTAAATAGACTGGCCACAAAAAGAAGGACAATGGCCCCAATGACCCCGGTAAGCAGATCACCAATCACTCCAGAGCCTATGTGGATACCCAAAGTGCCAAAAAGCCAGTTGCCCACAATGCCGCCTACAATACCAAGAATAATGTTCAACAAAACACCAAAGCCGCCTCCTTTCATGATTTTTCCGGCGAGCCAGCCTGCAAGTGCCCCTATCAATAATGCATAAAGTAATCCCATTGTTACAAGTTTTAATGGTTAGTCCTATAAAGATATTCAAAAATTCTACTTTTATAACATGCTTCCTATGATCAGAAATGCAGGACATATCCTGTACCGGATTTGGTTTTACGTGCTGGTGGCCGTTCCCATTCTAGTTTTTTTTCCCTTTTTGCTGTTGGCCACGGTTTCGGAAAGTACCTATCCCCAATTTTTTTGGCTGGCTAGAAACTTATGGGCAAAGCCCATTCTGTATGGCATGGGATGCTTTCCGAGAATTATCCGGGAGCAGCAAATGGAGAAAGGAAAGAGTTATATGTTGGTGCCCAACCACGCCAGCATGTTGGATATTATGTTGATGTTGGTGGTGAGCAAGAACCCATTTGTGTTTGTGGGTAAAAAGGAACTGGAGAAGCTTCCTGTTTTTGGATTTTTCTATAAAAGGGTCTGCATTACTGTGGACAGAGAGGATGTGAGGAGCAGGACCGGGGTATACCGCCGTGCGCAACGAAGATTGGACCAGGGGTTGAGTATCTGCATATTTCCGGAGGGGGGAGTACCGGAGGAACATGTTATTCTGGACGAATTCAAGGATGGGGCCTTTAAAATGGCCATTGCCCATAAAATCCCTATAGTGCCCATTACGTTTTACGATAACAAAAAGCGGTTTTCCTTCACGTTCTTGAGTGGTTCGCCGGGACCGGTACGGGCCAAAGTGCACCATTTTTTTGAAACTGGGATTTTGGCGGAAGAGGATAAGTCGACCTTAAGGGAAGAAGTAAGGGAAATCATGCTCAAAGAATTGATGGAGGATATCGGGGCTAAATAAGGTTGGGAAGTTTCAAGATGATATTTCGTACATGGCCTTTTTCACCAGAAGCATCCGTAATCGAATAAGTGATCGTGTAATTTTTAATTGAATTTAATAGATTGATTTGATCTTCCCATTGGAGAATGCTTTCCCGATGCTCGGGATGGTTTTCCGTGAAAGAATCCATATTTGGGCTTTTATGCTGGACCTCCATGATGACCGAGTTGTCCAAAACCTTGAAGGTGATATTGAAAAGTTGGTTTTTTTGCTGCTTGGACATGGACCGTTCTATGACATTTTCAAAAAGAGTCTGTACCACAAGGGAAGGGATGGTGGCTTCATCCACTTTGTCTGAACCCTCCAAAATGGTAACACCATAATTGAACGAACCATCATAACGCAGCTTTTGTAATTTCAGGAATGCATTCAGCATTTCAATTTCTTCCCTAAGGGATACCGTATCCCGCTCCAATTGATTTAAATAGAACCGGACCAGTTTACTGAAGGTGGACAGGTATTCCAAGGCCAACTTCTTTTTTTCGGTGGTGATGAAGTACTGGATGGAGTTGAGTGAGTTGAAGACAAAATGGGGGTTGAGTTGTGAGTTCAAGGTTTTCAACTTCAGTTCCAACATTTCTTCCTTGATTTCCAACAATCGGTCCTTTTCTGCCATCAAGGCGAGATTGTCCCTGACACTTTTCATTTTTATGGCACAAATGGATGCAATGGCCGAAAGCATTTTAAGATGATGGTCGGTGAAGAAATTGGCTTGGGGGTGTTCGCAATCAATGACCCCATAAATGGTACCTTCATAGCTGATGGGCACACAGATTTCAGAAAGGCGCAAGGCATCGTCCTCTATATACCTAATATCTTTTGAAGTGTCTTTGATGATTTCTGCCTGACCACTTTGGGCCACATATCCTGTAATGCCATCGCCAAAGCTTATCTCAACGGGCTTGTACAATTTCCGGTCTTTTGGATTTTTAGGCCCGTAAGCGGCTTTTTGCACTAATAGGTTGTTTTCATGGTCCACGAGGTAGACCACACAGTCCACAAATCCTAGTTTGGCAATGCAGTTTTTGGCCAAATCCCACAAGATATCCTCTTCGTTTACTTTGCCCATCAAGGACTTTGAAAAATAGATCAGGATGTCTTCGAATTGACTGTTTTTCAAAAGGATAGCTTTAACATGGAAGATGAATATATGAAATTTCCTGAAATTTTTATGAGAAACTCCCTATACAAAGTTCTAACGTCTGAAGGGTACAATTTTCATGATAACCTACCTTTTTGACCCCAAAGGGACAACGATGACTACCTTGGTGCCCAAAGGCACATTGTGCTTGTCCACCTTGTCGATGATCTCTACTTTGCCAGAGCCGTAGGGCCAGGAAGCCAATCTTGAAAGGGTGACCTCCAACCCTCTTGACTTTCTTTTTTCTTGGTTGGGACCGGTAGCATTTTGATGGTTGTTTCTTCCTATCCCCGTATCATCGATTGTGCAGATCAAATCATCATCCTTCTCTTCAAAAGCAACCGTCAATTCTTTTTGGCCAGACGTTTTGGGCAATAGGCCATGTAGTATTGCATTTTCAACAAAGGGTTGTGTGATCATGAAAGGGATGTCCATTTCCAAAGGCACAAGCCGTTCTTCTACCTCCACCCTGAAGGAAAAGGCATGGTCAAAACGCAACGACTCCAGTTCCAAATAGTCGTTCAACATTTTAATCTCTTCATCCAAGGTAGCCTGCCCATCTATGGACGCTTCCAGTGCATTTCTGGTTATACGGCTGAATTTGGAAAGATAATTGAGCGCACTGGTGTTCTTTTTCTTCAGGATAAGATGTTGTATGGAGCTGAGCGCATTAAAAATAAAGTGCGGGTTTATTTGAGCGCGTAGTGCTTTGTTTTTATTGATAATGGCCTCTTGCTTAAAATAAATTCCTTGGAGATGTTCATCAAAAGCCTTGTAGGTCAATCCATAGGCAAAAAAGAGCATTTCCAGGGTTGAACCAATGGCCAAGAACAGTGAATTGCCATAGAGCATAGGGTCGTTGCCTGCCTTTAGATTGAAGTAGTAGTAAACGATAATGCTTATAAAGAAACAACTGGATCCAATGAGAAAGATCTTGCTGATTCGGTTTTTGTTGTAAAAGAACAAATACACCAAAAAGGAAACCGTGATCAAAAAGGATACCACGCGTAAAACCAGAATAAGATAAATATGTCCCAAGTGATAGGTAAAGAGCAAGAAAACCAAATCGACAACCAGCATCAGAACATGTATGTAGACACCTACTTTAAGAAAGTAATAAACCCGGGGGTATTCTTTTTTTACGTTCAGGTAGAATAGGATAAATAAATTGTAAGCTATTCCTATGAGTATTGAGTTGGTTTCCAGTAGCCAACTTTTTAAAAGGGTATTGTTCACATGGAGCTTGTCCAACAGGATCACTTCTTCTTGGAACAGATAGATGATTTTAAAGAAGACAAATGACGAATAAAGAAGAAACTCAATTTTCCTGAAATGGAAAAAATAAACAAGCATGATGATGCCGATGGTAAAGCCAATTCCCATATAAATATAATTGGGGATGGATTTCGCTATATCACTCCACGTGTAGCTGTTGGACTCTGAGTTTTGTTGATAGGTAAAAGACCAATTGGTAACAGGTTCAATAAACTTTACGCGCTTTACCCTCAAGAACAGGTATCGATTTTGTATAAGGGATTTAAAATCCAAAGGGATTTCGCAATGATATTTTGATGATGTAATTCTTTTGGCGATGGTGTTTTCATCCAACTGCCCTATGGGCCTTGTAACGATTGAATCGAGTTTTTGATAGAAAATCTCACCAAAATCAAAATAGTTCAGTTTTAAATACCGTATGCTATCATTTAGTTTGGAAGTAGCCCCACGTTTAAAATCCAGTAGTATCCAATAGGTGTCTTCGGGGCGGGTATTGTTAAAAGCGTCTTCCGGAAATGAAAATTTATCTATGGAACGGTAGGCTTGGTCAAAATCCAATGTATCCCCAGTAGTTTTTAATATCTTAAACTGGATGGCATCCCCTACATCGGATTTTGGTTGTCGGTTTTGACCCTTATGCTCACTGATTATAAGGCAGATAAAACCGCATGTCAATAGAAGTCTGATTAAAGAAACAGACATACCCTATGGTTTTATAAAGGAAATTACACAAAAATAAAAATTGGGAAATCCCTTACATTTTTGAAGCGAAATAGAAGTGCCCCACCATAGGGCGGGGCACTTAAGTGATTGCCTAAAGGGGCAATCTTCCTAACCAACATCTTTATAGCTAGAACTTAAAGCTGACACCACTGTACACACCAACGGAAAAAGGCTGGAATTCCCCGGCTGTTTTGGAAAAGGTGTTCATCTGATATTTAAAAACAGGCTCTATGTTAAGCTGTACTTTGGGTGTAAACTTATAATTGAACCCCATCCCAAAATTGGCACTGAAGTTAACATCGTTGGCGTTGGTGGCTTCTCCAATTTCGGTTACCAATCCTTCCGATTCCAACAATACCGAATTGTCCACCAGGAATAGGGAACTTACCCCTCCGATAAGGTCAACACCAAATTTTCGGTCTATCAAGGCATAATCAACTTCCAAAGGAACTTCTATATAGCCCAATTGTTGGACCATTTTTCCATCAAAAACAGGAATTGCATTGGAAGCCAGTTCCAAAAAGGCGTCAGTTGGGAGGTTATCCGGAAGGTTGTTCTTGCTCTGCACCACTACGGTCTGTGACTTTTGACTGTAGTTGATATTGTCCAACTTCTCATCTGCGGCAACCCTTGAAGAGGAGGAAAAGACCACATCGTTGGTATCGTACCCATAATTTACCCGATGCACCCCAGAACGCACCTTTACTTTTTTTCCTACTTCATAGGCAACGGTAAGTCCGTAGCTTAAATTGAAATTCCCGGATTTGGAATTACTGGCAAAATCGGAATGAATGGGAGAACCGCCTCCAGTGGCATTAAAGTATACCGGTGCCACGGAGGGTCCTACAGACCATTTGCCCGAGTTGGTGTTGGCCACGATCGCTTCTTCATCTTCCTGCTCTTTTATGGCGTCATAAATGGATTTCTTTTCAGGTTGCTCCTTTTGATTGGCCGCGATGCTCTCTTTTTGGCTTTCTTGATCCAAACCTTTGGAAATTGTTTGCTCCTTATTGTTTTGTGCTATGGCTTCTTGGGCATTGTTGTCTGTTATGGTACTTTCAACGTCATCCGATACATTTTTGTTCATGGCCAAAGCGGCACCTTTCTGATTTTGGCTTTTTATAGAAACACCTTGATCAACTTTGGAAGTTTTGTTGTTTGGAGAATCCGTATTGGCCAATTGGTCTTTGGAAGCCATACTCTGGTTCTGGTTGAAGTTGCTTTCCGAACCATTTTGTTTGCTTTTTTCAGTTGCTGAAGTGGATTCTACCAACCCTTGTGCACTTTCATTCGTGGAAGAATTGTTTTGATGGGACGAATTCTCGTCTGCACCAGTCTTCTGTACAGGAGTTTCGGTGTCTGAAATGATGATTTGATCATCTTGTTCCGTACCCAACGGATTGATGATGTAGAACAAGATGGCCAACAATGCGGCCACACCACCCAATTGCCACCAAATGGGCACTATCCGTTTTTTTCGTTTCTTCTTGTCCAAGGAAACTTCAATAGACTCCCAGACTCTGTCGTCCGGGGTCTCTTGAAACCCTTCAAAGGTCTCCTTGAACAATTGCTCTAAATTCTTTTTCCCCATTGTTAAGTTCTTTAAGCAATGTTTATTTTCTTTTTTTCAATTTTTTCCCTCAAAATCATTTTGGCCCGGGCCAAATTGGATTTGGAGGTTCCTGTGGATGTCCCCAACATCTCACTGATCTCTTTATGGCTATAGCCGTCCAAAACATACAGGTTGAACGTTAGCCTATATTTGTTTGGTAATTCTTGGATATACCCCAGTAGGGTGGACAGGCCTATGTCTGCCTGTTCTATATCCAATTCCAAGTCGGGATCATCTCCCATATTTTCCGATACCACGTCCAGATATTGTTCCTTTCGGTATTTCTGAAGTACGGTATTTACGGTAATTCGTTTGATCCAGCCTTCAAAGGACCCTTGAAAACTGTACTGATCTATCTTGCTGAAAATGGTCATAAAACTGTCATGGAGGTTATCCTCCGCTTCGGTTCTATTCTTGGAGTACTTGAGGCACATACCGAAAAGAATACCGGAATATCTCCGGTATAGTTCGGCCTGCGCATGCCTTTCCCCTTTTTTACAGTTATATATCAGTTCTTCAAGATCCAAATGTTGGTCAATTTTGGATTGTTACTGTCTAAAATTTCTAATTTGTTTGTGCGTCTGCTACTGGGACGCTGTATTCCAAAAACACGGGTCTATCATTTTGATCTTGCCCGGCATAAAATTTAAAATGGTATTCACCTGTGAAAATGACATTGAACTTAAGGGTGGCAATCACCTCTTCAAGAGCCTCTGTACATGCTGTGTCATCATTAGTAAGTACGGACCCTTGTAGGTACACCTCCCTATCGGTCTCTCCCGTTTTGTAAACCTCAAACTTTTCAAAGTACGTACAGCCATTGGGCCTTACATATGTGACTTTGATGTCGTAAGTTTCATTGAGTTCAAAAGACTCGGGCATCTCAGCCTCCACCGTTTTCAAGGTAGTGAAATAAAAATTAGGGGTGTCATCGTCCAAGCTGCATGAGCTGAGCCATGAAAACGCCAAAAACCATAGTAGGGGAACTAATACTTTTCTCATTTAAAATCCTTGCTTTGTACACCCTAGATGTGTAGTGTGGCCAAGGGTTGCGTAAGATTTTCACAGGGAAAAGTTAATCTTGTCCAATTACTGCTTCGGCAGATTTATGCGCTCACAGCTGAAATAGCTTCTTTGATTTTGGTCTCAAGTTCTTCGGAGAGTTCTGGGTTGTCCAATAAAAGTGCTTTTACGGCATCCCTTCCTTGGCCCAATTTGGTATCGCCATAACTGAACCAAGAACCACTTTTCTTGATGATTTCATAGGCTACTCCCAAATCGATGATTTCACCAACTTTGGAAATCCCTTCGCCATACATGATATCAAACTCAGCCGTTTTGAACGGTGGGGCCACCTTGTTCTTGACCACTTTTACACGGGTCTTGTTTCCTTGTACATCCCCATCCGTACTCTTTATTTGGGTGGAACGTCTAATATCCAACCGAACCGAAGCGTAGAACTTAAGGGCATTACCACCAGTAGTGGTTTCCGGATTACCGAACATCACCCCGATCTTTTCCCGCAATTGGTTGATAAAGATTACCGTACACTTGGTCTTGCTTATGGTAGAGGTCAATTTCCTAAGGGCTTGCGACATGAGTCGGGCATGGAGTCCCATTTTGGAATCACCCATTTCCCCTTCGATTTCACTTTTTGGGGTCAAAGCCGCAACAGAATCCACAATAACAATATCAATGGCTCCGGAACGAATCAGGTTGTCAGCAATCTCCAACGCTTGTTCCCCGTGATCGGGTTGGGAAATGATAAGGTTGTCAATATCCACGCCCAACTTTTTGGCATAAAAACGGTCAAAGGCATGTTCAGCATCGATAAAGGCAGCAATACCCCCAGCTTTTTGGGCTTCGGCAATGGCGTGCAAGGTCAACGTGGTCTTACCGGACGATTCGGGACCGTAGATTTCAATGACCCTTCCCCGTGGGTATCCACCAACGCCCAAAGCAACATCCAGTCCCAAGGATCCCGTAGGGATTACCTCAACATCTTCCACCACACTATCACCCATTTTCATTACGGCACCCTTTCCGTAGGTCTTGTCCAACTTGTCCAGGGTTAGTTTAAGGGCTTTTAATTTTGCTTCTTTATCGTTGCTCATGGTTCAAAGGATTAGGAAGGCTAAAATACCATTTCTTTCTTCATGGCACAAAGGCCACGCAACCTTTTTATAAGTTATGAATCTAAGGGGTACTAACTCAATATCCATAGGGCGAACATTGGTTCGACATTCAAGGTAGGGAGAAAATATAGCTATGAAAAAGACCAAAGTGGTTTTAAAAAGGGCTTCCGGACTATGGAAGCCCTTTTCTTTTTACCTCAAGAGAATTTGTATCTTTGCCCCGTTTTTATTTTGAACTATTCTTTAACTTAAATTATTGGTATAGCATGCAACTGTACAATACATTAAGCGCAAGGGAAAGGGAAAAACTTATTGAGGAAGCCGGGCAGGATCGGCTTACCATCTCTTTTTACAAGTACGCGCACATTGGGAATCCCCACATTTTACGGAACCATCTTTTTTTGGCTTGGAACGAAATGGACGTTCTGGGTAGGATTTATGTTGCCTATGAAGGGGTAAATGCCCAACTTTCCGTTCCTGCTGAAAATTTTGAAACGTTCAAGACCCACTTGGACAGCATCACTTTCTTGGAAAATGTTCGATTGAACATTGCCATTGAGCAAGACAATAAATCCTTCCTGAAGCTGAAGGTCAAAGTCCGCAAAAAAATTGTGGCAGACGGATTGAACGACAACACCTTTGATGTCACCAACAAAGGCGTCCATGTGGGCGCGGAGCAATTCAATGAGCTTATTGAAGACCCAGATACGGTTTTGGTGGACATGCGGAACCACTATGAAAGTGAGATAGGGCATTTTAAAAATGCCGTTACCCCGGATGTGGACACATTCAGGGATTCTTTGGATATCATTGAAGCCGATTTGGCCGAACACAAAGAAGACAAAAAACTGGTGATGTACTGTACCGGTGGAATCCGTTGCGAAAAGGCCAGTGCCTACTACAAGCACAAAGGGTTTAAAAATGTGTACCAGTTGGAAGGGGGCATCATTGAATACACCCGGCAGGTGAAGGCCAACAATCTTGAAAATAAATTTTTAGGCAAAAACTTTGTTTTTGACCACCGAAGAGGGGAGCGTATTTCGGAGGATATCATCTCCAATTGCCACCAGTGCGGGAAACCCTGCGACAGCCATGTGAATTGTGCCAACGAAGCCTGCCATTTGTTGTTCATCCAGTGCGAGGAATGCGCCGCGGCCATGGACAACTGTTGCTCCACGGAATGCCAAGAAATCCATGCGTTGCCTTATGAAGAACAGAAGAAACTTCGCAAAGGCAAGGAAGTCAGCAACAAAATTTTTAAAAAGGGGCGTTCCGAAGTCTTAAAGTATAAGAGATAGTATTCAAAAAATGGACCCCCTGATGTTTTCAGGGGGGTTAAGAAGTTCTTATTTCTTTTAGCCTAATTCTGGCATTCCGCATCCCCTTGGATGTCCCAGCCATTTGCAAGAAGGGTGTTTCTGGCAGTAATGGCTTCACTGCCGCAGTAGGTAAGCCCATTTGCGCCCAAAACCATGTTAATAGGTAAATTGTCCTGTGCGGCCCAACCGATCAATGTGTCATTGTAGTTTTCGGTGGAAATCCCAGAATCATTTAACATATTATTCATATTTGTGACATAGCCGATGTCCCATTCACCTAAATTTGCGTTAAAAGAACTTGCGCCGTCAAACATCCAAGATAAATTGGTGACTTTAGATAAATTAGGTTTGTCGGTGGCAGCATTAGCCATGTTTGCGCATCCAGAAAAAGAGGAGCCAAAATCCTTCCACTCAATTGTCCCCCATTGATTTATGGCAATTAATTGATGTCGGGTAACGTTGCCAAACATAGTGATTTTTGGAAATGTCCCATTTATGGCAACTATGTAGGTGCCTTCAGTCGAATAAATATGTGTTGGGGATTCACTTTGAGTAATTATCTCAATCGTTCCATCTCCCCAATCAATGGTATAGTCATATGTTAAATTTTGATCTGTACCAATTTTAATTATATCATCATTTTTTTCAGTTATCCAGGTAGTAACAAAAGAGTCTGGATTTTCAATAAGCGTATCAGCTACATTGGTTACGGTGACGGTCACCACAGCTTCTGTGGCATTGGTCCCATCGCTGACGCTAACGGTGATCTGGTGCGATGTGGCGGTTTCGTAATCGAGGTTCTGGCCCTCGGCCAAACTGATTTCGCCATCGTTATTGATGGCGAACAGCCCATTGTCATTTACCGATATGTCGAAGGTGATCGGGTCCCCATCGGGGTCGCTCACATTTTCCAAGGTGTATAGTGTAACACCAACTTCTGAATCCTCACTGGCCTCAAACCCTTGGTCCCCGATTTCGGGTGCTTGGTTGGTGGGAACCACTTCGGTAATGTTTATGGTGATGGTGGCCGTGGCACTGTCTGTTCCGTCACTGACACTTACGGTAATGGTGTAGCTGTTGGTAACGTCAAAATCCAAGGTCTGTCCGGAAGCAAGGGTCAAAATCCCACTTGTGGATATTTTGAACGGGCCGGCCTCACCGGTTATTGAATATTCCAAGTTGTTGCCATCGGGGTCGGTTGCGGTAATTTGTGCAAGATTGTCACCGGGCGCACTGGATTCAAGTATGGAGATAGTTCTGTCCTGGATGGAAGGTGGATTGTTCGCTTCCTTTTTCGGTCCATCGTCTTTGCTGCAGGAATGCAGGGCAAAAGCGATAATACTTACAATAAGTAGTAATTTCAATTTCATAATTTGGGATGTTAAAAGATTAGGCTTCAAGATGTGCATAATCTTCAGATGATATTGGGGCGATCTAACCAATGGCATAACCCGGTTGACGGATGGCACATATAAATTGACGGGGTCGTGCCTTTCAAGAAAACACTGGGGACACACACTTATGTTTCAGGATGGCAACAAATTGTGCTATATTTACATTTGAGTAATTTTTATGAACCCTATTTAGGAGAGCATTCGATGTTTTCTTAAATCAACATACAAAATATGGCGTGTAGCAGTTGTTCAACCGGCAAGGATGGACAGCCGCGTGGTTGCAAGAACAACGGGACTTGCGGCACTGATGGTTGTAACAAGCTAACGGTCTTCGATTGGCTTTCCAATATGTCGTTGCCCAACGGTCAAAAACCTTTTGATTGCGTTGAGGTACGTTTCAAGAACAGTAGAAAAGAATTTTATAGGAATGCGGACAATCTTCCGTTATCCATAGGGGATGTGGTGGCCACCCAGGCCAAATCCGGTCATGATGTGGGTATGGTGACCCTCACCGGAGAATTGGTGCGCATCCAAATGAAGCGCAAAAAGGTCTCGGCAGACGACAAAACCCTTCCCAAAATTTACAGAAAGGCCACCCAACGAGACATTGATATTTGGCAAAAATGCCGTAATCGCGAAGAGGAAATCAAAAAACGATCCCGTGAAATTGCCATTTCCTTACGGCTTGAGATGAAGTTGAGCGATGTAGAGTTCCAAGGCGATGGATCAAAGGCCACCTTCTATTACACGGCGGAAGACCGAGTGGATTTTAGGCAGCTTATTAAAGATATGGCCAAAGCCTTTGGTATTCGTATAGAGATGCGTCAGATAGGGTATAGGCAGGAAGCACAGCGCTTGGGCGGCGTAGGTTCCTGCGGACGGGAATTGTGTTGCTCTACATGGTTAACAGACTTCAGGTCGGTAAGTACGGCATCGGCCAGATACCAGCAATTGGCCTTGAATCCCCAAAAGCTGGCGGGTCAATGTGGTAAGCTGAAATGCTGTCTGAACTATGAGTTGGACATGTATTTGGAGGCATTGAAAAACTTTCCGCCCCAAGACAGCAAATTGCTGACCAAAAAGGGAATTGCCTTTTGCCAGAAAGCGGATATTTTTAAAGAAACCTTATGGTTTTCCTATAAAGATGACCCCGCCACGTGGCATACCTTGAGCAAGGACCAGGTGTTGGAAATCCTGGAACTGAACAAGAAGAACGAGAAAGTGGATAGCTTGGAAGAATACGCCCAAGATAATATCGATGAGGAAAAGGCGACCTTTGAAAATGTGGTGGGACAAGACAGTTTAACGCGATTTGACAGGCCTAAAAAGAGAAGGAATAAGAAGCGTCGAAAAAAACCTAACCCAAAAGCATCCTCCAATGCGTAATCTTTTAGCCCTGTTGGCGTTGGTGCTGATGGCCACATCCTGTAACGATCAATTGGTCTTTTCGGAATATGAGGCCATAAAAAATGGACAATGGGAGATGAGTGGCCCTGTGGCATTTGAATTTTCCGGGTTGGATTCCACCACTACGCATAATGTGTTCATCAACATTAGAAATGATGACTCCTTTCCATTCAGCAACCTTTTTTTGATTGCCGAACTGGAGTCTCCGGGAGGCAATACCATCAAGGATACATTGGAATACAAAATGGCCGAACCCACAGGGGAATGGTTGGGCACCGGTTTGGGAAGTGTCAAGGAAAGTAAACTTTGGTTTCAGGAAAACATCGTTTTTCCCGATTCAGGCGTATATAAAGTGAACATTTTCCATGCCATGCGCAGAAATGGGGATGTAGAGGGCCTCCATGTGTTGGAGGGCATTACGGATGTTGGTTTGGAAATAGAAAAAAGCACCCAATAACAATGGCAAAAGCAAAACAAAAGGAGCAAAAGGGCTTCTTTACCTACATTAAATGGTTTTGGATTCTTTTTGGGTCCGGCGTTCTCTTCGCTATATTGATTTTTCTCTTGGCCTCTTGGGGTGTATTTGGGGAGATGCCCACCTTCGAGCGATTGGAAAACCCAGAAACCAATTTGGCTACAGAGTTTATTTCTTCCGATGGTGAAACTTTGGGAAAATTGTATTTGGATGATAACCGTACGCCGGTTTCATTTGACAAACTACCTCAAAACTTGGTCAATGCCTTAGTGGCCACAGAAGATGCTAGATACTATGATCATTCTGGTATCGATGCAAGAGGGTTTATCAGAGCTTTGGCCTATTTAGGTAAAAAAGGGGGAGCGAGTACTATTTCACAACAGTTGGCCAGACAATTGTTTATTGGGGTTAGGGACAAGGAAAGTACTACGAATGCCATTTTGCAAAAAATTCAGGAATGGGTAATCGCTACCCGTCTGGAGCGAAATTATACCAAGGAAGAAATCATAGCAATGTACTTGAACATTTATGATTTTGGTTATGCAGCTGATGGTATCCGTTCCGCTTCAAGAATATATTTTGGAAAAGAACCGCATGAACTTCGTACCGAAGAATCCGCTGTATTAGTGGGGATGTTGAAAAATTCATCTTTATATAATCCTATCCGGAGGGAAGAATTAGTGTTCAACCGAAGAAATACAGTGCTTGGTCAAATGGCCAAATATGATTACATCACTGAAGAGGAAAAAGATTCCTTGCAGGCTTTGAAGATGAAAATCAACTTTAATCCAGAATCGCATAGAGAAGGCTTGGCAACCTATTTTAGGATGTACATGCAACGCTGGTTGGGTAATTGGGTGGAGAGCCACCCAAAACCAGATGGGGAGAAATACAATATTTACCTAGATGGACTCAAGGTATATACCACTATTGATTCCCGGATGCAAAAAAATGCAGAGGAAGCGGTCGAGGCCCATATGAAAAACCTACAGGCCGAATTCTTCCATCAAAACACACCGGATAGAAATCCAACGGCACCGTTCTTGGACATTAGCAAAGGTGCTATTGATACCATTATGCGTAGCGCCATGAAAACCTCCCCGAGATGGCGACATTTAAAGCGGGAAGGACTGTCCGAAAAGGAGATTGAAGCTACTTTCCATGAAAAAGCGGAAATGACCGTGTTTGATTGGAACAGTGACTCCTATGAAAAGGACACCATCATGACCCCCATGGATTCCATTCGCTACTACAAGACCTTCCTGAGAACGGCCATGATGTCCATGGAGCCCCAAACGGGCCATGTAAAAGCATGGGTTGGGGGTGTGGACTACAAACACTTTCAGTATGACAACGTGTATCAGGGAGCAAGACAAGCGGGATCTACCTTTAAACCTTTCGTGTATGCAGCGGCCATAGATCAGTTGCGGTATTCGCCTTGCGACTCGTTGCCCGATAACCAATACTGTATTGAGCCATTGAAACATGGCAATATGGAGGCATGGTGCCCCAAAAACTCAGACGGAAAATATTCCGGGAAGAACCTAACCTTAAAAAGTGCTTTGGCCAACTCTGTAAACACCATTACCGCCCAGTTGATTGATAAGGTAGGACCGGGATCGGTTGTGGCCATTGCCAAGAACATGGGCATTACCCGTGATATTCCTGAAGTCCCTTCCATCGCTTTGGGAACCCAGGACATCAATGTCTATGAAATGGTGGGGGCCTATGGCACTTTTGCCAACCAAGGCGTATATGTAAAACCGGTCATGGTGACCCGGATAGAGGATAAGAATGGTACGGTCCTTTATGAGTACACTCCGGAGACCAAGGATGTGCTGAGCAAAGATGTGGCCTATGCCATGGTAAACCTTATGGAGGGGGTTACCCTATACGGTTCAGGAGGAAGGTTACGGCATACTTATGGGAAGAATCAGACCGTGTATAAAGAAATTATCACGGGATACCCTTATGAACTTACTAATCCCATTGCGGGTAAAACAGGAACTACCCAAAACCAAAGTGATGGTTGGTTCATGGGCATGGTACCCAATTTAGTGACCGGCGTATGGGTAGGTGGAGACAACAGGAGCATCCACTTTTCCAGATTGCTTTATGGTCAAGGAGCCGCCATGGCACTCCCTATTTGGGCAATCTATATGAAAAAGAATTACGAAAATGAGGAATTGGGGGTCTCTAAAGAAGCCTTTGAGAAACCCGAAAATCTGTCAATCAATGTGGATTGTACCAAAGTTTTGGAAGACCTTCAAGATGAGTTGGATACGGAGGACGACCTGGAGGATATCGATTTCTAACCTTGAAGAACATAAAAAAAGCGTTGGCCCCAAGCAGAATGTCTTGGGGCTTTTTTATTAAAATCGTATTTTCAAGCATCAGAAAATATAATATTCATGATCAATAAAACGGTTTCCAATGTCCATAAGGCCCTTGATGGGGTAGCTGATGGGATGACCTTTATGCTGGGGGGCTTTGGCCTTTGCGGAATTCCCGAAAATGCCATTGCCGAGCTTGTACGATTAGGCATCAAGGACATTACCTGTATCTCCAACAATGCCGGGGTGGACGATTTTGGCCTTGGACTTCTTTTGCAGCAGCGCCAGATCAGGAAAATGATATCCTCTTATGTGGGTGAGAATGATGAATTTGAACGCCAAATGCTGAGTGGGGAATTGGAAGTTGAATTGACTCCTCAGGGTACTTTAGCCGAAAAATGTAGGGCGGCCCAAGCAGGTTTCCCGGCCATTTATACCCCGGCAGGATATGGCACGGAAGTCGCTGAAGGAAAGGAAACCCGTGAATTTGATGGGAAGATGTACGTCCTGGAACCTGCCTTTAAGGCGGATTTTTCGTTTGTAAAAGCATGGAAAGGCGATGAGGCCGGAAATCTCATATTCAAAGGTACGGCCCGAAACTTTAATCCTTGCATGTGCGGGGCGGCCAAGATTACCGTGGCGGAGGTTGAGGAGTTGCTTCCGGGCGGAAGTCTGGACCCCAACGAGATCCATATCCCAGGGATTTTTGTACAACGGATTTTCCAAGGGGAAAAATACGAGAAACGAATTGAGCAAAGAACAGTTCGTAAAATGAAATCAATGTAATAATGAATTAATGGTAAAAAGGGAAAATGTAATCGTTACCAAATCCGTTGATTTTGCCCTTAGGATAATTGATTTTTGTGAAACCCTAGAAAAACAACGGAAATTTGTTGTTGCCAATCAATTGCTAAAATCAGGAACAAGTATTGGTGCCAATATTCATGAAGCACAAAATGCGGAAAGCAGAGCTGATTTTATTCACAAAGTAAAAATAGCCTTAAAAGAACTTGAAGAAGTGAAGTATTGGTTAACCCTTTGTGAAAAGGCAGAAAACTATCCTTTTAAACCAAGTTTAAAGGATAATGCGGACGAGTTGGGAATAATAATGTATAAGATTGTAAGTACAAGCAAACGAAATCTTAAAAATTAATTCATTACTACATTAAAAACATTAGAGCATTATTTATATGTTGGACAAAAACGGAATAGCAAAACGTATTGCAAAGGAAGTCAAGGATGGATACTATGTGAATCTGGGCATAGGCATACCCACCTTGGTGGCCAATTTTGTGCGGGACGATATCAGTGTGGAATTCCAGAGCGAGAACGGGGTATTGGGCATGGGTCCATTTCCGTTTGAGGGAGATGAGGATGCCGATGTCATCAACGCAGGAAAACAAACCATAACCACTTTGCCCGGAGCTTCTTTTTTTGATTCTGCGTTGAGTTTTGGAATGATCAGGGGAAAGCATGTAGACCTGACCATTTTAGGCGCCATGGAAGTGGCCGACAACGGCGATATTGCCAATTGGAAGATTCCCGGTAAAATGGTAAAGGGAATGGGTGGGGCCATGGATTTGGTGGCTTCTGCGGAAAACATCATCGTGGCCATGATGCACACCAACAAGGCGGGTGAATCCAAACTCTTGAAACGCTGTACCCTGCCTTTGACCGGAGTAGGTTGTGTAAAGAAGATCGTGACCAATCTGGCGGTTCTGGAGGTCACCCCGGAAGGCTTTAAACTTCTTGAACGGGCCCCTGGAGTAACCGTTGAGGATATTGTGAAGGCTACGGAAGGAAAATTAATGGTTGGGGAAGAGGTGCCCGAGATGAGCATTTAGCAAATATCATTCGCTTTTTTACAACAAAAAGAAATGGTTACACAACATTAGTTTTATATTGTCATTCATCGATTTTATATTTGGTTATATCGAATTTTTTACCCAAATTGATAACCGAAAAAGCAACACCATGGCAGCCAAATTAAACCACACCACCATGGACGAAAATGTCCAGATTTATCGAAACGATTTTTTTACAGGATTTATGTTACTCATCAAGAAGCTTTTTATGCTTTAGACGTATAATTCCCCCTGAAAAATTTTGGAGCCGACAATTTTGTTAGGCTCTTTTTTTTGCGATAATTTTAAGCAATGACCTCGGCAAATCTATCTTTCAGGCAATGTAGTGTTTCAGATTTGGATACTTTGGTGAAAATCTCAAAGGACACCTTTGTGGCCGCTTTTGAACAGGATAATGACCCCACTGACTTTCGGGAGTACATTAACAAAGCATTTAGCAGGGAAAGATTGGAAAGGGAACTTCAAAATCCCGACTCGCTCTTCCATTTTGTATTTGAAGATAACTCCTTGGTAGGCTACTTTAAAGTGAACTTGGGTACTGCCCAAACCGATGTCCATGATGAAAAGGCCATGGAACTGGAACGGATTTATGTGCTTGGAGTACATCAGGGAAAACAGATAGGAGCCCAAATGCTTCAATACATCATCCAACTGGCTGTGGAACAAAAAATGGAATATCTATGGCTTGGGGTGTGGGAACACAACCCCAAGGCCATACGCTTTTACCAGCGCCATGGTTTCCAAAAGTTTGGGGAGCACCCCTACTATATTGGAACCGATGAACAGACCGATTGGTTACTCCGCTTAGAAGTTTAAAAGCTCCTCCAAGAAAATCACATCGGTTTCAGAGCGAATCTTGTACCCAATTGAGTTTTCAAAAGCAACATAGATCAGTTGTGCAATGGCCGTGGCATTGGCCTTGGTGAGGCTGTTGGTTCTGTAAACTACATCCCTGATGGTAGAAAAGCTCACTTTGCACTTGATGGCAATGTTTGCCAAATCGTCCTTGGAAGCATTTCTGCGCAAAATTTCGGAAAGACGTTCACTGATGGGTTTGCCGTAATCTTCGTCAGTAAAAATGTACTCACTTTTAGGGACATAATTGAAATAATCTGGGGACCCCATAGATAATAGATTAAAGGATTAATAATTATTTTATTGGGGTTAATTCCTATTTTCTATATTTGGCTTGTAACCCAATTACAGAAAAGTAGCGAAATTGCTGCAGCTATAGTGTGTTGCGTAATAATATTACACAATATAGTAAACTTATGGTGATAATCAAGCAATTAAGGCGCAAAAAAAAGATTAGTCAAACGCAATTGGGAGATGAAATTGGGGTTAGCCTTCGTACCATTCAGCTGTACGAGCGGAAAGATGCCAATATTCCCATTAAAAACCTAACCAAGATTGCCCAGTATTTTGAGATGACCATCGCAGAACTGCATCTGCGGGAAATCAATGATTTGGGCGAACCCTATGTCAAGGATAAGCCCTTTACCAAACATGGGAGTGTTTTTTATCCCTTGGAGCATGGAAAATATTTGGTGATGGCTCCGCTGGTCCTATTGGAATGGCACAAAAAGTATATTGAATCTTTGGATATGTTGAATAAAGGGGAGGAGAAAGTGCCTTTTCAATCTGCTTTTATCATAGATTCAGTGGCCAAAGAACCCTACTATATATTTGAGGTTTCGGGTAATTCCATGAACGATTCCAGTATACAGGCCATTCCCAACAAATCCTTTGTCTTGGGGTTGGCCCTTAAAAAGGAAGATCTGGCCAAGAAGGACGAAAGCTTATGGAACAAATCGTACATATTGGTCTGCAAGGACAGGATTATCTGTAAACAACTTACAGGATACAATCCCAAAAAGGGAACGGTCCAATGCCATAATCTGAACACTTCTCCGGAATATCAGGATTTTGAACTTCGGTTGGATGATGTACTTCAGGTTTTTAAGATCGTGAAAAAGCAACTGTAACCTTACGCTACTCAAATTGAATTCAAGATTTTGCATGCTTTGTCCAAAACATCATGGGTCTTGGCGAAGCAAAACCGCAGGAATTTTTGGTCATAATCTGCAGTACAGAATACGGAGACAGGAATACTGGCAAGCTTGTGCTCCTTGATCAAGCGTTCTGCGAAGACCGTATCTTTTTCGTCCGTGATATCGGAATACTCCAATAACTGAAAATACGTGCCGCCGGAAGGAATCATTTTGAATCGAGAGCCTTCAATACCCTTTAGGAAAGCATCCCGCTTTTCCTGATAAAAACTACCAAGGGTTACATAATGTTGAGGATTCTTTACATATTGTGCCAAAGCAACCTGAAGGGCATGGTTGACCGAGAATACATTGAACTGATGCACTTTTTGAAACTCCAGCATTAACGGTTTTGGGGCCACGCAATACCCCATTTTCCAACCCGTGGCATGAAACGTTTTTCCAAAGGAAGAGCAGATGACGGCTCTAGCGGCCAGATCCGGATATTTGGCCACGCTTTCATGGAGTTTACCATCAAAAACGATATGTTCGTAGACCTCATCACTCAACAGGATAATGTTTGTATCCCTTAAAATGTCTTGAAGCTGTACCATGTCGCTTTCAGACCAAATGGTGCCCGTAGGATTGTGCGGGGTATTGATGATGACCATTTTGGTCTTGGGACTTATCGCTGATTTAAAAGCACTCCAATTCATTTTAAAATCATTTCCCTCCAGGGCCACTGGGATACTTTTACCCCCAAAAAGCGTTATGGCCGGTTCGTAACAATCAAAAGCGGGTTCTATGACAATGACCTCATCGTTTTGGCGCACAAAGGCGGCAATCGTCGTAAAAATGGCCTGCGTGGCCCCGGCCGTAATGGTGATTTCAGATTCAGGATGGTAATAATGCCCATAGAGATGTTCAATTTTCTCTGAAATGGCCTCCCGAAGGGAAAGCACGCCCTGCATGGGGGCATATTGATTATGACCTTTTTTGAAAGCCCCGCCCACAAGCTCCAACAGTTCAGGGTCCGGGTTAAAATTGGGAAATCCCTGGGATAGATTAATGGCATTATGCTCTTGGGCCAATTGGCCAATGGTGGTAAAAATGGTGGTGCCTACCTGCGGTAATTTGGAGGATGGTTCAATCATTGGCGTGATGTTCTTTTAATCGGTCAAGCACTTTTTGCAAGCAACTTTCCAAGTCTTTTTTTACTTCGGTCTCCCAAAACCGAAACACGGTATAGCCCATTTTTTCCAAGGCTTCGTTGACCTCCTCGTCCCGTTGGATGTTGCGTTCAATTTTTGCGATCCAAAATTCGCGGTTGGTCTTGATTTTATGCTTGCGCTCCTCCCAGTTATAGCCATGCCAGAACTCTCCATCAATAAAGATGACCGTCCTGTACTTTTTTAAGGCGATATCCGGCTTTCCGATGAGCTTTTTGTAATCGATGCGGTATCGGTATCCTGCTGTCCACAAAGCTTTCCTAAACGCCAGCTCTGGCTTGGTGTTCTTGCCGCGGATTTTGCCCATGATCTTGGAGCGCTTCGGGGTGGTATAAAATCCACTCTCCTCATTGAACCGAGGCACTTTGATACGCTCTGTGGGATACTTTTTGGACATGTTGGAATATACGAAGGTTTCAATCAAAAATAAACTGTTGAAATATCATTCTGAGCAAATGGAAGAATCGATTAGTGGACAACAAAATGGTTTGACACGAATATGTCATGTCGAGCGCAGTCGAGACACAATGCAAATGAGATGCTGAAACGAGTCCAGCATGACACGGGTGCGTCATTTCGAACTGTCAGGTTGAGCGCGGTCCAAATCGAATTGAGAAATCCCAAAAAGCATTAAAGATTTCTCAATCGTCATTTCATTCCTCATTTCGAAATGACATAAGTGGTGTGCTATTTAAACCTTGTCAATAAGGTCTCGACTACGCTCGACCTGACAATATCCAAAGCAACAAAAAGCCCCCACTCTTATGAGTGGGGGCTTTTCTATATACGATTTCTATGACTTACCCCTTTAGGGTGGCCGATAAGTATTCTCGGTTCATTCTGGCAATGTTGGTCAAGGAAATCCCTTTAGGACATTCCACTTCACAAGCTCCGGTGTTGGTACAGTTTCCAAATCCTTCCAAATCCATTTGGCGGACCATGTTCTGAACACGTTCCACAGCCTCCACCCTTCCTTGGGGCAGGAGTGCAAATTGTGAAACCTTGGCAGAGGTGAACAACATGGCACTTGCATTTTTACAAGCTGCCACACAGGCACCACAACCAATACAGGTGGCGGCATCCATGGCCTCGTCCGCATCATGTTTGTTGATGGG
This sequence comes from Flagellimonas olearia, assembly GCF_009184425.1. GTDB lineage: Bacteria > Bacteroidota > Bacteroidia > Flavobacteriales > Flavobacteriaceae > Flagellimonas > Flagellimonas olearia. The sequence goes on from NZ_WELG01000002.1 coordinate 758,677, forward strand.
AATGCAGTTGGCATCCACGGTGTTTCCAGACGTATTTACAGAAATATATCCTCCAGCTTGTTGGATACGGTCAAAAGCACTACGATCCACGATCAAATCCTTGATCACGGGGAACGCTTTTGCGCGGAATGGTTCAATCACAATGGTATCCCCATCATTGAACTTTCGCATATGCAATTGGCAAGTGGTCACCAAGCGGTCCGGACCGTGGGGTTCCCCGTTGATTTGCAAGGAACAGGTTCCGCAGATACCTTCCCTACAATCATGATCGAACTCTACGGGTTCCTCACCTTTGGAAATCAATTCCTCGTTCAAGATGTCCAGCATTTCCAAGAAAGACATGTCCCCTTCTACACCGTCAAGCGTATAATCCACTATTTTTCCTGCTGAGGACGCGTCTTTTTGACGCCATATTTTTAAATATAATTTCATAGTTTCTTATTTGTAGGATCGTGTCTTCAGTTCAATGTTCTCATACACCAAATCCTCTTTGTGCAATTTGGCATCTTTGGGCTCACCGGCAAATTCCCAAGCGGCCACATATTTAAAGTTCTTGTCGTCACGCAACGCCTCACCTTCCTCGGTTTGGTATTCCTCACGGAAATGTCCACCACAGGATTCGTTTCTGTGCAGGGCATCCTTGGCAAACAGTTCACCCAATTCCAAGAAATCGGCCACTCGTCCGGCTTTTTCCAATTCTTGGTTTTTGGAGTCGATGGTTCCGGGAACCTTTACGTTCTCCCAGAAATCCTTGCGCAAGTCGGAAATCTCCTTGACGGCCTCTTCCAGCTCTTTGGCGTTTCGGGCCATACCACATTTGTTCCACATGATCTTGCCCAACTTTTTGTGATAGTAATCCACGGAATGGATTCCAGAACCGCCCATCAGTTTTTCCATACGGTCACGGACTTGCTTCTCGGCCTCATCGAACGCTGCGGAGTCGGTTGGGATTTTTCCGGTCCTGATATCATGGGACAGATAATCGCCAATGGTATAAGGCAGCACAAAATAGCCATCGGCCAGACCTTGCATCAAGGCCGAAGCCCCCAATCGGTTGGCACCGTGGTCGCTAAAATTGGCCTCCCCTGCTGCGTAGCAACCGGGAATGGTGGTCTGTAGGTTGTAATCTACCCAAAGTCCACCCATGGTATAGTGCACCGCAGGATAGATCATCATTGGGGTCTTGTATGGATTCTCATCCACAATTTTTTCATACATCTGGAAGAGGTTACCATATTTGGCTTCAATGACTTCTTCTCCCAATTTTATGATGGTGGCCTCATCTGGATTTTTAAGTCCAGAGGTCAACGCTTTTTCTTTTCCGTATCGTTTAATGGCTGAAGCAAAATCCAAATACACGGCCTCCCCGGTCTTGTTCACACCAAATCCGGCATCGCAACGCTCCTTGGCAGCTCTTGAAGCCACATCACGGGGCACAAGGTTACCGAATGCGGGATAACGTCGCTCCAAATAGTAATCACGATCTTCTTCCGCAAGTTGCGTAGGCTTCAATTTCCCTTCACGGATGGCCACGGCATCTTCCATTTTCTTGGGCACCCAAATACGACCATCGTTTCGTAGGGATTCGGACATCAAGGTCAATTTGGATTGATGTTCCCCTGAAACCGGGATACAGGTTGGGTGGATCTGCGTAAAACACGGATTGGCAAAGAAAGCTCCTTTGCGGTGCGCTCTCCATGCCGCCATTACGTTACTTCCCATGGCGTTGGTGGATAGGAAAAATACGTTTCCGTACCCTCCAGTGGCCAAAACCACGGCATGGGCACTGTGTCGTTCAATCTCCCCACTTACCAAATCACGGGCGATGATACCACGCGCTTTACCATCCACTAGGACCAAGTCCATCATCTCATGGCGGTTGTATGCTTGAATCTTACCCCGATTGATTTGTCGGTTCATGGCCGAATAGGCTCCTAAAAGCAACTGTTGCCCTGTTTGCCCTTTGGCATAAAAGGTTCTGGACACGAGTACTCCACCGAAGGAACGGTTGTCCAACATACCACCATACTCGCGGGCAAAAGGAACCCCTTGGGCCACACATTGGTCAATAATGTTTCCGGATACCTCGGCCAATCGGTATACGTTGGCTTCACGGGAACGATAATCCCCTCCTTTTATGGTGTCGTAAAAGAGACGGTAGTTACTATCCCCATCTCCTTGATAGTTTTTGGCTGCGTTGATCCCTCCCTGGGCAGCAATGGAGTGTGCCCTACGTGGGGAATCTTGATAGCAGAAGGTCTTAACGTTGTAACCCAACTCGGCCAAGGTAGCGGCAGCCGCACCTCCAGCCAATCCTGTTCCTACCACAATAACATCGATGTTCCTTTTGTTGGCGGGATTGACAAGATTGATGTCGTTCTTATGTTTGGTCCATTTGTCGGCCAAAGGCCCGGATGGAATTTTAGAATCCATTATGCCCATACTTAATGTGTTACTGGGTTAAGGTGGTGATACAGGGCGATGAAAGCAAAGCCCAATGGAATGACCACCGAAAATATTTTTGCAAATGTCTTGATACCTGGAGAGTACTTGTTGTTCAATCCCATACTCTGGAAAGAAGAGGCAAAGCCATGCCACAGGTGAAGACCCAGAAGGAAAAATGAAACAATGTAGATGATGGTCCTCCAGAATGGAGCGAACTTCTCTACGGTTTCATGGTAATAACGCGTTGGGTCCTCTGGGGAAACCTCTATGTATTTGTAGGCCATTTCATGAACCCAAAAATCATAAAAGTGGAGTGCCAAAAAAGCTAAGATCACCAATCCGGAATAGATCATGTTTCTGGACACCCATGGTGCGTTGGCGCTTCCCTTGTACTTCACATAACTGCCACCCCTTGCTTTCTTGTTCTGGATTTCCAAAGCAAAACCCATGACAAAATGGATGATCACCCCCGCAATAAGAACGGGCTGAAGAACAAATTGTACCAATGGATTGTATCCCATGAAATGGGACCAAGCATTAAAGGTTTCAGGGTCTAGGACCGAGGCAATGTTAATGGTAAAATGTTGTGTAAGAAAAACAACCAAAAAAAGACCCGAAAGTGCCATCACAACTTTTCGGGCAATTGAAGATTTTATCAATCCACTCATTAGTGCTGGTTTTGAGACAAATTTACAGCACGGACGAGTTTTTAACAAGCTTTCAATATTGGAAAACAGCTTATTTAGATTGATTTTAAGCTGTTGGGCGCCCCTTGGAAGAAATAGGTTTGGCCAATACATAAAGCTTGATCCTATTTTCAAAACCTTCTTGAGATGTTAAGTTTGGGATTTTTGACCGATATTACCGATAATTACCAACCGAAACCTTATCATGGACATTGCCATTTTATCCGTTAGCCTCAACGTACATTCCACCAGAAGAATAGCACAGGAGGCCCAAAATGCCGGACATTATGTGGAAATGATCGATCATACCCGATGTTCGGTACAGTTGGGCACGGACAAACCCAAGATTTATTTGGATGCGGAGGATATCACCGATGAGTTCGATGCCATTATTCCCCGTATTGGCACCACAGTGACTCGTCACGGTGCCGCCATTGTGAAGCAATTTGAGATGAACGACATCTTTAGCACGGCAAGGTCCTTGGGCATAACCCGGGCCCGCAACAAGGTGCGGACCCTTCAGATCATGTCCAGAAAGGGAATTCCCATTCCTGAAACCGTATTTTCCATCAATCCCTACAACGTTGAGGAGCAAATCAAGTTTTTGGGTGGTGGTCCGGTAATCATAAAATTGCAGGAAGGTACCCAAGGTAAGGGGGTAATGCTGGCCGAGAGCAAAAAATCCGCCAAGTCCATTATAGATACCCTTTACAATATGAATACCAGTATCTTATTGCAGGAATATATTGAGGAGGCCCATGGCGAAGATCTTCGGATCATTGTGGTGGGAAACAAAGTGGTGGCCAGCATGAAGCGAATCAGCAATATCGATGATTTTAGGTCCAATGTACACCGTGGTGCGGAAACCGAAGCGGTCCAGTTGACCCCAAAAGAAAAATATATTGCCCTGAACGCAACAAAATATCTGGGTCTTGGAGTTGCCGGAGTAGACCTTATCCGCTCAAAAAAGGGACCTTTGTTGATAGAGGTAAATGCCTCTCCGGGATTGAAAGGGATAGAGGCTGCCACAAATGTGAACGTGGCCAAGCACATCATTCAATATGTGGAAAAAAATGGACGTAGAAAAAGATAACAAGACCATCACCATAAATGGGGAGAGCGTAGCTCCCGGGGAACAAAAATCCGTTGAGTTGGGCATAGCCCGTTTGCCTACGGGAACACTGATCGATATCCCGGTGCATGTGTTCAATGGAAAGAATGCCGGTCCAACCGTGTTGGTGCAAGCTGGATTGCATGGAGATGAAATCAACGGGGTAGAAACCTTGCGTAGAATGCTTCAGGAAAAAAAGTTCAATGTCAAAAAAGGGGCGGTAATGGTAGTCCCGATTCTCAATATTTTTGGATTTATCCATTTTTCAAGGGATGTACCGGATGGGAAGGATGTAAACCGCAGTTTTCCCGGGCGCAAAACAGGGTCACTGGCCAGCAGGATTGCCCACACCTATGCCTCCCAGCTATTGCCGCAAGTGGATTTTGGAATTGATCTGCATACTGGGGGAAGCCAACGCCATAACCATCCCCAAGCACGCTATACCCAGGAAGACCCTAAAAGTAAGATGCTGGCGGAATCCTTCGGGGCACCATTTCATTTTGCCTCCAAGTTGATAACCGGGTCTTTTCGGAAGACGACTTTTAAAATGGGCATACCTACCATGGTGTATGAAGCGGGTGAAAGTATGCGGTTTGATGAAAATGCCATTGCATTTGCCATGCAGGGGATACAAAACGTAATGAATGGCCTGAACATGTTTGCCAAAAGTGAACTAAAAGAGGAAAGCGCATCGGTCCACTTGGAGTTTACCCGTTGGGTAAGGGCACCAAGGGCCGGGATGTTCATACCACAGATTGCGAATGGACAGTACATTCAGAAAGGGGAGATTTTAGGCTTGGTAACAGATACCTACGCGAAAAAAAACAAAAAAATCAAGGCACCATTTGATGGCTACGTCATCTGTATCAACCATCAAGCTGTGGTCAACCAAGGCGATGCCTTATTTCATCTGGGGCGTTAGGCCTTCCTTCTCCTCTTCAATTTTGGAAAGGCTCCAGGCAATGGCACTTTCCAAATCTTCAAACTGGCGAATTTTTTCCTTGAAGAACAGTCGCTCCAAAACAATACTGGACAGCCCACCCTTGTCATAGCTTACAATGGAATAGTACTTCAACTGGTGTCTGTTTCTATAAAACTTCAACCAATCCGTAGGGACTACCGAATACGGGTTAATGCGATTGGAAATGTAAGCAATGGGTTTATCCCTGCCGATGATTTCGTAGGCAATGTCTATAATTTTTTTGGCCATGGACCAGTTAAAGACCACACCTTCCTTGATTTCGGAAATGACCAACCCATCAAAGAAATAGAAAACCCCAAACTCGCATTCCCGAATCTCACGGATATTCTTAAAAAAGTCAATGTCCTTAACGGTCTTCTGCATGCCAAAAAATACTGGGACCGTAAAATTAATCAATCCCAAGACGTATTCCGACACCGTTTTGTGAACATCTATACTTTTTTAATCCAAAAAAGCTTTCATAGATAGGTCAACCACCATTTTTCCCTATGGGTTGTCTTATAATCATTATACCAACTACAAATGGGATACAAGGCCAAGGTCAGCAAGATCCAAATGAGGTATACTACCCACAGGCTAAACCCATATCCCCTTAGCTGGGGTTGTAAAGTGACCCATAGATCGATAACCATATCGGAAAAACTGAATCCCGTTAAGATGGCAGCAAACACCGCCAAAACATGAATTGCATAAATGTGGAGGATGTAAAAAAACATGGGTACCCGACCAATGACCACCAATTTTTCGGTCCAGTAGTTTTGCCAGTTTTCCACCAAGCCCAAAAAAATGATTGAGGGCCCAAGCGTGATCAATAAATAAAGCAAGGACGGTGGATATTTGGTCACATTGAAAAAAGAAGCTATGGTTAACCCAATACTATCTTGATCTGCCCAAAGGTTAGGGTCACCATAGGTGTTGAAGGCCCTCAGCGCCAAAAATACCAAGACCATCCCAGCACCCATTTGAAACAGTCTTTTAATGCGAAGCTTCGCATCAAAGGAAGGCAAGTAGAGCCCGCCAAAATAATATCCAAGGGGCATTACAAAGATCCAAGGAATCATAGGATATCCCACAAAGAGTTGAAAACTGCCCAAATCCAGTAAATTGAAAACATGCAATAAGGTCCATATCCCTGAAGTCACCGGGTCGGTCGGAGCAACGGAGTCCAATAGGTTATGACCAAAAATGGCAATAAGAGAGAGTGCTATCATAAGCTTTTTGGGAAGATGGATGAATCCGGCCAAACAGACCATGCTTATACCCAACACCCAAATTACTTGAAGAAGGATGGTGGAATAGTCCAGTTTGAACATCCACGCCAGTTTTATAATGGTGAACTCAGCAATCAACAACCAAAGTCCACGCTTCAACAACCATGTGGAGAGGGCTTTTTTAGTGATGCGTTGTCCTACAAAAAAAGCTGAGGTCCCGGCCAAGAAAACAAAGACCGGCGCACAAAAATGGGTAACAAACCGGGTCCAGAACAAAGGGACATTGGTTTGGGACATGTCCGTTGGGTCAAAGAAATAGGCATCGAAATGAAAATAATCGCGCACATGGTCCAATGCCATGATGACCATGACAAGCCCGCGCAGCATGTCAATGGATTTGATTCGGTTTTTTCGGTTGGTCTGCATGATGATGTGTGTTGATGGTTGTTTTTTATCAAAAGGAATAACCTTCTGTACAAGTGCATATTAGCATTACCAAATTACACAAAAGCCATGGATGAAAAGACCCGAAAATTGCTTTATTTCAAGAAAGAAAGGATTTCCTCATCAACTAGGCATCATTTTTCCATGCTCTTTAGCTGAATCCCCAACGCTTTGGTGGAAAGCTGAACTTCCAGCAGGGACAAGAGCAAGGAAATAACCAAAAAGACCAGACTTACCCCAAAGATGACATTGGCCCAAACGTTCAGTTCCACATAGATGAGGAACATGGTCACCGCTGCCAATAGGAAACTGATGATGGCCGTGGCCTGCATGTTTTTGATGATACCCAAACGTTTTCTGAGTTGGTTTATCTGTTGTTTCAAGGGTTGGGCCGAGGTTTCCTCAAATTGTTTGTGCAACTGTCGGATCAGTGCCGCAATGGCCAAATATCGGGCATTGTAGGCCAACATGGTCAGGGAAATGGCCGGAAACAATAGGGCCGGGATGCTTAGGTTGAGCTGCATGGATTTTATTTTAACGGGAAGGTATGAATTTGTCTTCGGGAACACAATTACCTACATTTGGACAAATCATTTTTTGACATGAAATACTTCCCGATAGATCGAAACCTATTCATAAAGAACCGCAAGAAATTTATGGCGCAGATGAAGCCCAAAAGTATTGCGGTGTTCAACTCCAACGACATTTACCCCATTGGGGCGGACAGCACCATGCCCTTTGAGCAAGCCAGGGATATTTTTTACCTAAGCGGAGCGGATCAAGAGGAAACCATTTTGGTACTTTTCCCGGATGCTTTGGACAAAAAAAATAGGGAAATCCTCTTTGTGAGGGAGACCAATGAGCATATTGCGGTTTGGGAAGGGGCCAAGCTGACCAAAGAGCAAGCCACAGCCGTATCTGGAATTGAGACTGTATACTGGCTCACGGATTTTGACAAGGTCTTTTTTGATTTGATGACCGAGGCGGATACCATTTATTTCAACACCAATGAACATTACCGTCAGGCGGTGGAGACCCAGACCCGGGAAGACCGTTTCATCCAAAAATGTAAGCAAGATTTTCCTGCCCATCAATGGGCGAAGAGCAATACTATTTTACAACAGATTCGCGGGGTGAAGGAGCCTGAGGAAATTGCATTGATGCAGACCGCTTGCGACATCACCGAAAAGGGTTTCCGAAGAATCTTGGGATTTGTGAAACCTGGCGTTTGGGAGTATGAAATGGAAGCGGAGTTCCTTCATGAGTTTGTACGGAACCGTTCCAAAGGCTTTGCCTATACACCTATCATTGCATCAGGCGCCAACGCCAATGTGCTCCACTATGTGGAAAACAACCAACAGGTGAAGGATGGGGATATGATCTTGATGGATTTGGCCGCGGAATATGCCAACTACTCCAGTGACCTTACCCGGACCATACCCGCCAACGGAAGATTCACCGACCGTCAAAAAGCAGTGTACAGTGCGGTACTTAGGGTCAAGGACCAAGCCACAAAAATGTTGGTGCCCGGAACTCTTTGGGCCGAATACCATAAAGAGGTGGGTAAGATCATGACCTCGGAATTGTTGGGTCTTGGTCTATTGGACAAGGCCGATGTACAGAACGAAGATCCCAAATGGCCTGCCTACAAGAAATACTTTATGCACGGCACCAGTCACCATATAGGATTGGATACCCATGATTATGGAGCATTGAAAACCCCCATGAAGGCCAATATGGTCTTTACGGTAGAACCTGGGATCTATATTCCAAAAGAGGGCATGGGCATCCGTTTGGAGGACGATGTGGTCATCCAGGAAAAGGGGGAGCCATTCAATTTGATGCGCAACATCCCCATTGAGATTGAAGAGATAGAGGAGTTGATGAACACATAATCTTGTCACATCGAGCGCAGTCGAGATGATTGGATTCTTCACTTTGCCCAGAAAGACAATAACAACTATGAAACTGATTCTGTTTTTACAACAAGCCGATATTGAAAAGAAAATTCAGGAAGCACCGGACAGCGCTTATGAAATAGGCGTGGTCATTGGCAGTTATTTGCCGTTTGTGATCCTTGCCGGGATTGCCTATGCCCTATATTATTACAACAAGAAAAAGAGGGGCTCTGAATAATGTATCCATAGAATACTTTCCGACCTGAGATGAGTTTAAGATAAACATGATACCTTAGAGGTATGAAAGTTTTTATCATCGGAGCAGGGTCTGTGGGCAAGACGTTGGCCGTTTGTCTCCATCATCAGGGAAAGGAAGTAGAGTTGATCCGCGGCCGCGAAGGTCAGGGCAAACCCCATCAACAAAAGATTACCTTGCAGTTGAAGGATGGGTCACAGCTCGAGGCCGACATCCAAAACAGTACCTTGGACCATCACAAAACCTTGGATGGGTTGGTGGTCCTCACGAACAAATCGTTCGGAAACGAGGCACTTGCCGAAAAACTACAATTCAAAGCTAAAAACTCACCTTTGGTGCTTTTACAAAATGGACTGGGCGTGGAACAACTCTTTTTGGAGAAAGGATTTGGCGAACTGTATCGATGCGTTCTTTTCATGACCAGCCAGCACAGTGATACCAATACTGTTAGTTACAAACCCGTTGCGGAATCGCCCATTGGGGTTATCCAGCAAAAGACTTCGAGCTTAGAAACGGTGATCGGCCTATTGGATACGCCCAATTTCAGATTTGTGGCGGAAAAGAACATCCAACGTACCATCTGGAAAAAAGCCATTGCCAACAGTGTTTTTAATTCCATTTGTCCCTTGTTGGAAGTGGACAATGGTATCTTCCACAGGAACAAGGAAGTGCTGGCCATTGCGCAACGGGTGATTACGGAATGCGTGACCATTGCCAACAAAAAAGGGGTGGATTTGGGCACTTCGGAATTGGAAGACCAAGTATTGACCATAAGCCGAATGTCCGACGGCCAGTTTATCTCCACCTTGCAGGACATCAACAACAAAAGGGAAACGGAAATTGACACCCTGAACTTTGAAATTTACCGAATGGCCCAGGCCATGAACCTATCCGATCGGGTAAAGGAAACCCGATTGTTGGGGGAATTGGTAAAACTAAAATCCGAACTGCACCGATAGAGCCTTCGCAGCTTTTATTCTTCTTTTTTGCGGGGTTTTGGAAAACCCGGTCGATCACTCGGCGGGCTTGGGGAACTCCTGTTTAGTTTTACGGGGATTTTTGATAAGATACCAAGTTACAATTCCTGGCACGACCAATGTCTGCCAAAGAAAAAACGATAATTGTTCCCATCCACCTAAATCCACACCTTCGCCATCCGGAACGAATAAGGAATTGCCCAATGGGCCAGCGGAAAAAACAACTATACTGATCACGATCCATCCAAAATGCAATCCCAATGGCGTATACAAGGATTTCGTTTTGGCAAAGGCAAAGGCAAACATCCAACCTCCTGCTCCGGTCAATAGAAAAACATAGGCCATTGGAATGAGACCGCTACCAAACATTTGATAACTGAACCAATGGTATATTCCAAATGCCGATGCACTGATGATGCATGCCCAATTGACTCCTAATCTTTTGATGAGAAGGTATAACAATGCACCTCTAAAAATAAGTTCTTCAAGCAAAGCGGCCTTAAACGCCCACCATATCCCATTGATGCTCTCCCAAATTCCATAATCCGTATTTCTTATATAGCCAATGTCCTTAAAATAGGACTGGCCCAGTAAATTGATAGTACAAAACAACGCCATGAAAATCAAACCAACGGAAAACCCTTTCAAGCGCCTCTTGGTGGGCAATATCCCTAGAACAGTGATGTGTTCTTTTGAAATTAACCAAAGAATCAGCCATGAGAGAAGAGAAACAACTACAATACCTAACAAACCACGCTAATAAAGTATAAGATCTTTCAATATACTCTTATTATTTTAAAATAAGCTAGCGCTATAATGTGTACTAAAGAGAGTTTGAGTTTCTAATCGCATCTGATTTGAGGGAGATTCCACATGAATCATATATTGGATGCTGAACACAAGTGGAAATATGACGCCATTTGATCTTCACCTTTAATTTTCTGCTTGCTTCACAAAACCAATTCTTCTTCTTTTTTGTGGTTTTTTGGAAGTCCCCGTCAATTACTTTATGGGATTGGTGAACCCATACCAGTCATTCGTCAATTGGGCACACAAACTTATCTAGGGAACCCTGAACTTCGAGGCTCTAACGCTCGAGCCGTCCCGCTCTGGGCATAGATAAGTTTAACCTACTTCATGCCTTGGAGGCGTGCACAATTAAAAAAGAATGGCAGATTTTATAAAACTGGCAGTACTGTTCTGTTTGTTTTGTCCGAATCTGTTTGCACAACGCATACAGCCAGATTCCCTAGAACAAAACATCAATTCCGAGTTCAATTACAAAAAACTGATCATCCCCACCGCTCTGATAAGTTATGGGTTCATAGGTCTTGAAAGTGACGGCATCAAACGCTTTAATCTACAAATGAGGAGCGAGATGGATGCACTCCGGGACAGAGGCACCTATATAGATGACTATAGCCAATACGTTCCCATGGTGTCCGTATATGCCTTGAATGCAATGGGAGTCAAGGGGAAGCATAATTTTAAGGATAGGACCATCGCCTTGGGCACCGCATATGTGATCATGGGGGCTACGGTGCAAGGCCTCAAGAGACTAACCGCCATCCAAAGACCGGATGGAACCGCGTATAACGCATTTCCTTCGGGCCATACGGCAACCGCTTTTATGGCCGCGGAATTTTTGAATCAGGAATTCGGTGAAGTGTCCGTTTGGTATGGAATATCGGGATATTTGGTGGCGGCATGTACCGGCTTTCTTCGGATGTACAACAACCGACATTGGTTTACCGATGTGGTCACTGGAGCTGGCATTGGGATTTTGAGCACAAAACTGGCTTATCAAATCACTCCTTTTGTAAAAAAAATGGTGTTTGGGGATAACGATTTTTTTAAAGGCATCAAGATAGATTTCCATGGAGGGGAAACGTTTGGGGTGGTATTATCCGCATCGTTTTAAGAAACGGAATTTTGACCATTCAATTTTTTCTGAAACAGATTGGATATCACAAAAACCACTATAGCGGGAAGTACCCAACCCAATTGATAGTTGATCAAGGGCAACCATTCAGTGTATGGTCCTATTGTAGAACTTAATCCCACACTTCCCAAAAAATCCGGAACACTAAAAATCACGGTGGTGACCACCACCCAACGAAACACCCAAGGTGTGGCAAGTTTTTCCGGGACAACATTCAGTAGAATCAATATAATCGTAATGGGATAAATCAGCATAAGGGCCGGAAGTGCCACGGCGATGATATAATCCACGTTGAGCTGTCCCATGAGAATCCCTAAAAGACACCCGATGACGGCCGTAATCCGATAGGCCAAAACGGAATCGTTGAATTGACCCTTAATAAAATCCGAAGTCCCCGTAACAATGCCAACAGCGGTGGTGAAACAGGCAAGACTCACCAAAAGACTGAGGAACCAATGGGCGGTGCCACCCAAAGTCTGTAGACTGATACCGCTTAAAAGCGCGGTCCTTGAAATGGATGGGTCAAAGGAGTCGCTAAACACGGCCCCGGTAAAAATGAGTCCGGCATAAACCAGGAACAGCCCCAGACCAGCTAAAAATCCGGATTTTCGGATCAGACTTTTTTTGGATTCGAAAGAAGCATCCGTATTCTTTAGATTGATGGAAATGATAATGACGGCTCCGACCACAACGGCCCCTATGGCATCAAAAGTTTGGTAACCTTCCAAAATTCCATGACTGAATGGATGTGTTATCTGGGAGGCACTAAAATTAAAATCGAATGAAAAAGTGGCCACCATAAAAATAAATAGAAGGATGGCCAAGATGCCCGGGGTGAGCAGTTTGCCCACCAAATCCAAAATTTTGGACCGGTTTACCACAAAAACATAAACCAACGCAAAGTAGATAACACTGGTAATCCAACTGGGGGTATCCCACATAGGTTGAACGGCCATTTCATGGGTAACTGCGGCCGTCCTGGGAGAAGGAAGGGCAATGGCAATGGCATAGACCAAATAGCAGTAGACCCAACTGAATACGGGAGATACTTTTTTGGCAAAATCGAACATGGTGCCCTGCAAGCGGGCATGGGCCAAAATACCCAATAGGGGAATGATGACTGCGGAAAGACAAAACCCCAAGGTGACCAACCACCATAGATTCCCTGAACGGAATCCCAATTGAGGGGGTAGGATAAGGTTGCCCGCACCAAAAAAGAGGGAGAAAAGGGCAAAGGTGGTAATCGTTAACGATTTTTTGTTCATAAAGTGTTGATAATATTTTCTTAATGTATTATATTTCGAAAACGCAATTCAACGGAATAAACTGACTTTTTGCCGATTAACGTGTATTTCATCGAAAAAAACGATTTGGCGTAATATCCGTAAAATAAAAAGTTATCAACATTCGTTCAAAAAGAAAACCGTTCAACTAAAAACCAACGTATAACAAAAAATTACAGTTAACTAATTACGGCATTTTTTCGATTCCCCAAATCGCATGTGCTTTCCAAACAACACCGACTATGAAGACTCCCTCCTCACAACATGGCAACAAATTCTCCTCATTCTTCTGCAACCTTTTTGGACACCACTACACGGTTTCCAAAAAAGTGACCCAACACATTAAGGAATACAAATGTATCCATTGCCAAAAACAGGTCACTACCGATGTAAGCGGCAAACTTTCGGCCCTTACGCCCCAAATGCAGGAAATCAACAGCACATTGGAAGATATGTATAGAAAAAGAAGAAGTAGGGTGGTGCACCAAGTGGCATAACCCTTTTTTCTTTTAAGGAAAACATTGCTTATCCCGGAAACTTAAGTAAGTACCTACGGCTATCGGTTGCGTGCCCCAAGACCATGAAGTGGATACCCTTGATTTTCGGGATTTTTTGTACTATCCATTGAAGGAGTTCCAGCCTTGGGCCGTCAATGGAATTTTAGTTTTGGCACGGGTCACCAAATGGGCCCCTTCGCTCTTTTGGGTCATATGCCCGATCACGGTCAGGTTGGGATTGGCCTTGATCTTTGGATAATCCCCTTGGTCCACGGTGAACAATAGCTCATAATCTTCACCACCTCCCAAAGCAATCATGGTGCTGTCCATTTTAAATTCTTCAGCAGTTGAAATAACGGTAGGGTCCAATGGAATTTGGTCTTCAAAAAGGTTACAGCCCACCTCGCCCCTTTTGCATAAATGCAGAATCTCCGATGAAAGTCCATCACTGATGTCGATCATGGAAGTTGGTTTCACCTCCAATTTTTTAAGCAGCTCCACCACGTCTTTTCTGGCTTCAGGTTTTAGTTGTCGCTCCACGATGTAGGAGTAGGGCTCCAGATCGGGTTGACTGTTGGGATTCACTTTGAACACTTCTTTTTCACGTTCCAACACTTGCAGTCCCAAATAGGCTCCTCCCAAATCGCCACTCACCACTAATAAATCATTGGCCTTGCTTCCCTTTCGGTAAACAATATCCTTTTCATCGGCTACACCCAAGGCAGTGACACTAATGATCATACCCTTGTTGGAAGAGGTGGTATCCCCACCCACAAGGTCCACATCGTATATTTTACAGGCTGTGGCGACACCTTCATAGAATTCCTCAAGTGCTTCCAAAGGAAACCGATTGGAAACCGCAATGGAAACAGTCACCTGGGTGGCCATGGCATTCATAGCATAGATATCGGACAGGTTTACTATCACCGATTTGTACCCCAAATGTTTCAAGGGCATATAGCTTAAATCAAAATGGACGCCCTCTACCAACATATCGGTGGAAACCACAGTTTTTTTATCTGCAAAATCCAGAACAGCGGCATCATCACCAATACCCATTAATGATGAAGGCTGGTTCAGTTTAAAATTTTGGGTAAGGTGGTCAATGAGGCCAAACTCTCCCATTTCCTCCAAGGATGTGCGCTGCGGATTCTTATCTTCTATCATGGGGCAAAAGTAAACAGGATAATTATAAATTGTATCTTTAGTAGAGACTTAAAATTGCTATGTTATGGCCAGTAAAGCTATTTTACCGCTTTTGGCGATTTTATTTTTTATGGGGTGCTCCAGCGACAATGGAACCGGAATTCCCAACAATGATCAAAATGGAGGAAACGGGGGCGATGGTCCAAATGTTGGAACCGGAGTAGTGACCCGCGGTTTTTCGGCTTGTGAAGGAGGTATGGCCGATGTGTACCCTTGCCAAGGATACGACCTACTTTTTCAGATGGATTTAGATGCTTTTGCCGCCGCCAAGGGCAACGATATTTGGGGTTGGACCGATACGACCACGGGAAATGAATATGCCTTGGTGGGTCTGGACAATGGTACGGCATTTGTGGACATCACCGATTCGGAAAATCCAATGTATTTGGGAAAACTGTTGACCGCTACCGTGGCAAGTTCTTGGCGGGACTTAAAGGTATATGGCGATTTTGTTTTTACCGTTTCCGAAGCAAGTAATCACGGCATGCAGGTTTTTGATTTGAAAAGATTGCGAGACGTGACTGAACCTCCGGTTGAATTTACCGCTGATGCCCGATACACAGGAATTGGAAATGCCCACAATGTGGTAATCAATGAAACCATGGGATTTGCCTACCCCGTGGGAACCGCCCGAAATGATGCCTTTAACGGTGGCGTACATTTCATTGACATACAGAATCCCTTAAACCCTAATGGTGTGGGAGGCTACGGAGCCAATGGGTACACTCATGACGCCCAGGTGGTTACCTATAATGGGCCGGATATGGATTATGCGGGACGCGAAATCTTTATCGGGGCCAATGAAAGTCAAATTGCCCTAGTGGACATTACGGATAAATCCAACCCTGTTGAAATAGGGACCTTGACCTACCCCAACATCGGATATACCCATCAAGGTTGGTTTACTGAGGACCAGCGCTACTTTATTTTGGGAGACGAGTTGGATGAGGTGGATTTTGGTTTTGATTCCAGAACCCTTGTTTTTGATTTTTCCGATTTGGACAATCCTGTCTTGCATACCACCTATTTGGGCCCGACCGGCGCTATTGATCATAATGGATATGTGTTGGGCGATGAGTTTTTCTTGGCCAATTATACAGCAGGAATGCGGGTGTTGGATATTACTTCCATTGCTTCCGGAACCATTACCGAAAAAGCATTCTTTGACACCTATCCTTCCAATAACACTGCTGGGTTCAATGGGGTATGGAGTGTTTATCCCTTTTTTGAAAGCGGTAAGATTCTTATCAACGACATCAATTCTGGATTGTTTGTAGTTCAAAAATCAAATTAGGCCATGAAGAAAGCCATCCCAATTTTTCTTGTACTGTGTTTTTGGTCTTGCTTGGAGGATGATTACACCATGGACCAAAACATGGAACCTCCTTTCTTGGGAGAAGTGCAATGGATAAAAAGTTTTGGAGGCTCTGGGGAAGATACCGGGCGTTCCATCATCCAGACCATGGATGGAGGATATGCCATTTTGGGATACAGCAATAGCACGGATGGGGATTTGGAAGGCAAGAGCTTGGCGGTAAATGATTATTGGCTGTTGAAATTGGACGCTGAAGGCAACCTTCAATGGAGTAAGACCTATGGAGGTAGCAAGGATGACCTTGGCCAGGCGGTGATCCAGACCACCGATGGAGGATATGCCATTGTGGGCTATGCCATGAGTGATGATGGCGATGGGAGCAATAACGAAGGCTTTCATGACAACTGGATCTTGCGATTGGATGCCAATGGCTCTATTTTATGGGAACAAAGTTTTGGTTTTTCAGGGCATGATCATTGCTATGATGTGGTCCAGACCGATGACGGCGGTTTCTTTTTTGCTGGATTTTTGGATGTGACCCAATCCAATGGCGAGGGCAACTTCGGAAAAGGGAGCAACTACCTTACCCGTCATGGAGTGGGTGAGTTTTGGGGAACAAAAATAGATGCGGATGGCAATCTACAATGGCGACGCTATTTCGGGGGAACCAATAACGATAGGGCCCACGGGGTGGTGCAGGCCAATGATGGTGGATTTGTCATGGCCGGTTTTTCGGAAAGTGATGATTTTGATATCTCAAACACCAAGGGCAGCTATGATTTTTGGGTGATAAAAGTGGATGCGAATGGAACCTTGCTCTGGGAAAAATCCTTTGGGGGGACAGGGATAGAGGTGTCCAACGATATTGTCAAAACTCCAGATGGGGCATATGCCATAGTGGGACATACCTTTAGCACGGATACCGATGTTTCCCGCAACAATGGAGGTTCCGATGTCTGGCTCATCAAAATAGATGATAATGGGAATTTGCTTTGGGAAAAGACCTTTGGGGGAACCGAATTTGATGACGCCAATGGTTTGGCAGTCACAAAAGAGGGCGGTTTTGTGATTGCTGGAAATTCAAAAAGCACCGATGGCGATGCTACCGAAAACCAAGGGGAAAATGATGTTTGGATCATTAAGAGCGATGCGCAAGGAAATCTCATCTATCAAAAAACCTTTGGCGGGTCCAATTTGGACTTTGGTTTTAGCGTAGTGGAAAGCACTGATGGAGGGTTGGTCTTGGTCGGCGATGCGGCTAGTACCGACTTTTCTGGAATTGATTCCAAAGGCATGACCGATCTTGTGGTCATCAAAATAAAATAAGCCTTTTGGTTCCATAGAAAACCCCTATGGGCATATTCGTTATTATAATGTTAGGATGTATGGTAAAACCCTACAGATACAGTATATTTGTAGGCTATTTAGAACAAATCCAGTTAAGATGATCAAAGTTTCGGAAACAGCCAAGCAGAAAGTCGTGACGCTCATGACCGAGGAAGGTTTTGATGCCAATACCGACTTTGTGCGCGTAGGCGTAAAAAGTGGAGGGTGCAGCGGTTTGTCCTATGAATTGAAGTTTGACAAAACCGCTTCGGACACCGATAAAGTTTTTGAGGATAATGCCGTGCGCATCATTGTGGACAAAAAGAGTTTTTTGTACCTGGTGGGCACCACCTTGGAATATTCAGGAGGACTGAACGGGAAAGGCTTTGTCTTTAACAATCCCAATGCCCAGCGCACTTGCGGTTGTGGGGAAAGTTTTTCTTTATAATTGAATTGATAATTGGCCATTGCCAATTGACTTATTGACAGAACATGGCGTATACAGAGGAAGAATTAAAAAAAGAGCTGGAAACCAAGGAATATGAGTATGGTTTCTACACAGATATAGAATCGGACACCCTGCCCAAGGGCCTGAACGAGGAAATCGTCATTGCCATTTCCAAAAAGAAGGAAGAGCCGGATTGGATGACGGAATGGCGCTTGGAAGCTTTCAAGGCCTGGAAGGAAATGGAAGAGCCGGAATGGGCCAACGTGACCTATAAAAAACCCGATTTTCAGGATATTTCCTATTATTCGGCACCCAATAAAAAACCCAAGTACAACAGCTTGGATGAGGTTGATCCAGAGTTGTTGGACACCTTCAAGAAGTTGGGAATCTCGGTGGACGAGCAAAAAAAATTGGCTGGTGTTGCTGTGGATATCGTTATGGACTCCGTTTCTGTGGCCACAACCTTCAAGAAAACCTTGGCCGAAAAGGGAATTATCTTTTGTTCCATTTCCGAAGCCATCCAGGAACACCCTGAGTTGGTAAAGAAATACATCGGAACAGTCGTTCCCAAGAAGGACAACTTTTATGCGGCCTTGAACTCAGCGGTATTTTCCGATGGGTCTTTCTGCTACATTCCGAAAGGGGTGAGATGCCCCATGGAACTCTCTACCTATTTCCGAATCAACCAGGCCGGTACAGGTCAGTTTGAGCGTACCTTGGTCATTGCCGATGAGGGGAGTTATGTGAGTTATTTGGAAGGTTGTACCGCACCTTCACGGGATGAGAATCAATTGCACGCAGCCGTGGTAGAGCTGATAGCAATGGATGATGCCGAAATAAAATATTCAACCGTTCAAAACTGGTTTCCCGGGGACAAGGAAGGCAAAGGTGGGGTTTTCAACTTTGTGACCAAGCGTGGACTTTGCGAAAAGAACGCCAAAATTTCTTGGACGCAGGTGGAGACAGGATCTGCTGTTACCTGGAAGTATCCTTCCTGTGTGTTGAAGGGAGATAACTCCATCGGGGAATTCTATTCCATTGCCGTGACCAATAACTTTCAACAAGCGGATACCGGTACCAAGATGATCCACTTGGGCAAGAATACCAAGAGTACCATTATTTCCAAAGGAATTTCTGCAGGACAGTCCCAAAACAGCTACCGCGGATTGGTGCAGGTGAACAGCCGGGCAGAAAATGCCAGAAACTTTTCGCAGTGTGATTCCCTTTTGATGGGCAATCGATGTGGGGCACATACCTTCCCGTACATTGAGGCCAAGAACAAGACAGCTCAAATAGAACACGAGGCCACGACCAGTAAAATTGGCGAGGACCAGATTTTCTATTGCAACCAACGGGGTATCGACACCGAAAAAGCCATTGCTCTGATCGTGAACGGATTCAGCAAAGAGGTGTTGAACAAACTGCCCATGGAATTTGCCGTGGAAGCCCAGAAATTGTTGGAAATCAGTCTGGAAGGATCGGTAGGATAATCAAACAACACAATGAATATGAAAAAGCTACTTGTACTACTATTGGTTGTTGGCGTATTTTCATGCAAGCAGGCCAAAAAGGAAGCTGCAGAATCGGAACCAGCGGTGACCGAGGCAGCAAAGCCCGAAGTGAAGCTCTATGCTTTTAGCGGGGGTACTGTAAATGCCAATATGTTGGAGCTCTTTTCACAGGATACCACCTACACGGGGCAGTCCAAGGAATTTGCCGATGCTTTTTACGTCATCGTTCACCCCAAAGGCACTTTGATGTGGGATGCAGGCCTTCCCGAAAGCTTGGTGGGTCTTCCAGAGCCCTTTACATCACCTGATGGGGCATTTACCGTTTCCCGAAAAGATTCTGTGGCCAACCAATTGGCCAGGATCGACATGACCGTTGCTGATATTGATTTTATTGCATTGTCCCATACCCACTTTGATCATATTGGCCATGCCAACGTATTTGCAGGGTCCACGTGGTTGGTGCAGGAAAAGGAATACGACTTTGTGACAAGCGAGGACAATCAAAAGAATAATCCAGACATCTATAATTCTATTAAAGAGCTTACCAAAGTGAAGAAGATCAATGGGGATTACGATGTGTTCGGGGATGGAAGTGTGGTAATGAAATTTATGCCGGGCCATACCCCTGGCCATCAAGTGTTGTACTTGGATATGGTGGAGCACGGACCGTTGATGCTTTCTGGGGACATGTACCATTTTTACGAGAACCGGGAGTTCCGTAGAGTACCCATTTTCAATTATGATGTGGCCCTCACCAAGAAAAGTATGGGAGAGTTTGAAGCTTTTGCCGAAGAAAAAGGGGCAAAAGTATATTTACAACACTCCAAGGAAGATTTTGAAAAACTGCCCAAGGCACCCAACTATTTACAATAATATTTGAAGAAGAACAGAATGCTAGAGATCAAGAATTTACACGCAAGCATAGAGGATAAAAAAATCCTGAAGGGGATCAACCTTGAGGTGAATGCAGGAGAGGTACATGCCATTATGGGACCCAACGGTTCCGGGAAGAGTACCTTGGCCTCCGTAATTGCCGGAAAGGAAGAATTTGACATCAAGAAAGGGACCATTTCCCTGGACGGTGAGGATTTGGAAGAACTGGCCCCCGAAGAAAGGGCGCACAAAGGCATATTCCTGTCATTTCAATACCCTGTTGAGATTCCCGGGGTAACGGTGACCAACTTTATAAAAACGGCCATCAATGAGTCCAGAAAGGCTAGGGGGTTGGAAGACATGCCAGCCAACCAGATGCTTAAATTGATCCGGGAAAAATCGGAACTACTGGAAATTGACCGAAAGTTTTTGTCCCGTTCCTTGAACGAAGGATTTTCCGGTGGTGAAAAGAAAAGAAACGAGATTTTCCAAATGGCCATGATGGAACCCAAGTTGGCCATTTTGGATGAGACCGATTCCGGATTGGATATCGATGCCCTTCGAATTGTGGCCAATGGGGTCAATAAATTGAAGAACAAAGACAACGCCATCATTGTGATCACACACTATCAGCGTTTGTTGGACTACATTGTTCCCGACTTCGTCCATGTACTTCACGATGGTAAAATCGTAAAATCCGGTACCAAGGAATTGGCCTTGGAGTTGGAAGAAAAAGGGTACGACTGGATCAAACAGGAAGCTACGGTATAGGAACTTATGTCATTCCCATGAAAATGGGAATCCATTCTGAGAAAAGACCTTAATTAATGAGATTCCTGCCTGCTCAGGAATGACAATGAAAAGATAAAATGGATTTAAAAGATAAATTACTTTCCTCTTTCTTGGCTTTTGAGAACAGTGTGGACTTGGAGAATCCGGTTCATGACTTACGTTCCGAAGCGATCAAGAACTTTGAGGAAAAAGGATTTCCCTCCAAAAAGGAAGAAGCTTGGAAATATACCTCCCTGAATAGTTTGCAGAAGGTGGACTTCAGTATTTTTCCAAAGGAGGAAAGCACCTTGGAATATAAGGACATCAAAAAGTATTTCCTTCACGAGATAGACACCTATAAGATTGTCTTCGTGGACGGGGTCTATAGCTCCTATCTTTCGGAGACGACCCATGATGGGGTGGACGTCTGTTTGATGAGCTCTGCATTCACCAAGCCCATGTTCAGACAGGTAATAGATGTGTATTTTAACAAAGTGGCCTCCAAGGACGAGTCCCTGACCACCTTGAACACAGCCTTTTGTAAAGAAGGGGCCTATATCTACATCCCAAAGAACAAAATGCCCAAGAAGCCCATCCAAATATTGCATTTGGCCACGGGGAACGAAGCGGCTTTGATGTTACAGCCCAGAAACTTGGTCGTTGTTGAGGAAAATGCGGAGGTACAGATCATTGAACGGCACCAAAGTTTAACGGAGAATGAGGTCTTTACCAATTCCGTTACCGAGATTTTTGCGGCCAAAGATGCCAATGTGGACTATTACAAAGTGCAGAACGATGCCAATACGGCCTCGTTGGTGGACAATACCTATATTTCCCAAAAGGACAATAGCGTGGTGCGGGTGCACACTTTTTCCTTTGGCGGGAAGTTGATCAGGAACAACCTGAACTTCTATCAAAATGGGGAACGAATCGATTCCACATTGAAAGGAGTTACCATTTTGGGCGAAAAGCAGCATGTGGACCATCACACCTTGGTGCACCATGCCCAGCCCAACTGCGAGAGCCATCAGGATTACAAAGGAATCTTTGGGGAGAAATCCACAGGAGTCTTCAACGGGAAGATCATTGTAGACAAGATTGCCCAGAAAACGAATGCCTTTCAGCAGAACAACAATATTTTGATCAGCGACAAGGCCACCATCAACACCAAGCCCCAGTTGGAGATTTTTGCGGACGATGTAAAATGCTCCCACGGGTGTACCATTGGTCAGTTGGATGAGGAAGCACTGTTCTATCTGCGTTCCAGGGGGATTCCCAAGAAAGAGGCCACGGCCTTGCTGATGTACGCTTTTGCCAACAACGTTTTGGAAAGTGTGCGTATTCCAGAGGTGAAGACCAGAATCAACAAGATCATCGCCAATAAATTGGGGGTTCGTGTTGGATTTGAGCTGTAACCCATAACAATCTTTAGGCAATTTTCATGATAGAGACCTCTTTGGACATAGCGGCCATCCGAAAAGATTTTCCCATTTTAAACCGGGAAGTCAATGGACAACCTTTGGTGTATCTGGACAATGCGGCCACATCGCAGACCCCTCAACAGGTGATTGATGTGATTGTGGACTATTACCATAACTACAATGCCAATATCCATCGTGGAGTACACAGTCTTTCGCAAGAGGCCACGGATGCTTATGAGATTGCCCGGAACAAGATTCAGAAACATTTTAACATAGCCCACTCTTATGAGGTGATTTTCACTTCAGGGACCACCCACGCCATTAACTTGGTGGCTACCGGGTTCACCTCCTTTTTGAAGAAAGGGGATGAGGTATTGGTATCGGCCATGGAACACCATTCCAATATTGTGCCATGGCAAATGCTCTGTGAGCGTACCGGAGCCCAATTGAAGGTGATACCCATGAACTTGGACGGGGAATTGGTCATGGAAGAATACCATGCACTTCTCTCGGGGAAAACCAAATTGGTGTTCTGCAACCATGTATCCAATGCGTTGGGGACCATCAACCCCATTAAAGAGATTATTGATGCAGCCCACAAGGTAGGTGCAGCAGTCTTGATCGATGGGGCACAGGCTGCAGCGCACATCAAACCCGACCTGCAGGCCTTGGATGTTGATTTTTACACCGTTTCCGCCCATAAAATGTGTGGACCTACCGGTGTAGGGATGCTCTATGGTAAGGAGGAATGGCTCAAGAAACTACCGCCCTATCAAGGAGGTGGGGAGATGATCGCGGAAGTCACTTTTGAAAAGACTACTTATGCTGATTTGCCCCATAAGTTTGAAGCGGGAACACCCAATATTTGTGGAGGAATTGCCTTTGGGGCAGCGCTGGATTATATGAACCACCTTGGTTTTGATGCGATTGCCCAGTATGAGGACGATCTCATCCAATATGCCACGGAACAGTTGCTTTCCATTGAAGGGCTTAAAATTTACGGGACGGCAGCCCACAAGACCTCGGTGATTTCCTTCAACATTGAAGGGATACACCCTTATGACATCGGCACCATTTTGGACAAGTTGGGCATTGCCGTTAGAACAGGGCACCATTGCGCACAGCCCATCATGGATTTTTACAAAATACCGGGAACGGTACGGGCCAGTTTCAGCTTCTACAATACCCAAGATGAGGTGGATAAGTTGGTTGCAGGAGTGAAGAGGGCCAAGGGGATGCTGCAATAGTCCGGTAGTTATCTTTATCTTAAATCCTTGATAAGCCACGGACCGAGTTGTATTTTTGAATAAAACCAAAGCATGACCATACAAGAAATACAGGAAGAGATCATAGACGAGTTCTCCATGTTCGATGACTGGATGCAGCGCTATGAATACATGATCGAATTGGGAAAATCCCTTCCTCTTATCGATGAACAATATAAAGTGGATGATAACCTTATCAAAGGGTGTCAGAGTAAGGTTTGGGTACATGCCGAACTGGATGGTGACAAATTGGTCTTCACTGCAGACAGTGATGCCATCATCACCAAGGGAATCATTGCCATCTTGATCAGGGCGTTCAGCAACCAAAAACCCCAAGATATCATCGATGCCGATACGGGCTTTATTGATGAAATTGGATTGAAGGAACATTTATCGCCAACGCGAGCCAATGGTTTGGTGAGCATGGTAAAGCAACTGAAACTGTATGCCGTTGCGTATCAAACACAATTAAAATAGCAGAAAATGAGCGAAGAAACCACCATAGATACACAAGATTTGGGAGATAAGATCGTAAGGGTACTCAAGACCATTTATGACCCCGAAATTCCTGTGGACATATACGAACTCGGTCTGATTTACGACGTGTTCGTGAACGAGGACTACGATGTGAAGATACTCATGACCTTAACGTCGCCCAATTGCCCGGTAGCGGAAAGTTTGCCGATGGAAGTGGAGGAAAAGGTAAAGTCTTTGGATGAATTGAAGGATGTTGAGGTGGAGATTACCTTTGATCCTCCATGGACCCAGGAACTGATGAGCGAGGAGGCTAAATTGGAACTGGGGCTCCTTTAAGAATGTCATTCCGCACTTGATGCGGAATCCAAACGTAAAATTAATAGATTCCTGCTTCCGCAGGGATGACAGCATGGAAGAGGAAATTGTAAATAGGGTTGCCCAAAGCCAATTGGTCACTTTTGATCTGGAGGATTTGTATCCATCCGGAGAAAGAAGGGTATTGGATATCAAAGACTGGTTGCACGAAGGCTTTATTTTGCGTGAGAAGGAATTCAGAATGCATGTGGAGGAGCATGATTGGTCTGTCTACCAAGACACCTATGTGGCCCTGAACTGTTCCACGGATGCCATAGTACCAGGCTGGGCCTATATGTTGGTGGCCTCACGATTGAATCCCTATACAAAAAAAGTGGTGGTGGGCTCCTTGGAAGACTTGGAAACCGCACTCTACCAAACCCTATTGGACCAGCTGGATGTTTCCCCATTTGCGGACAAGCCCGTGATCATTAAAGGGTGCTCCCATAAACCTGTCCCTGAAAATGCCTATATCATGGCCATGGCCAAAATACAACAAGTGGCCAAAAGTGTCATGTATGGAGAGGCCTGTTCCTCGGTGCCAATCTTCAAGAAGAAGTAATACAGTATCGTTTTTAGTAATGTCAAGAAGTCCGTTTGCCTAATGGCCTTTTTTGTTTTCTTAAAGCCATCTATTGGTGAGAAACAAAGAATCCCCGCGGATACGGGGACTCTTTAATCAAAAAAATAAGAAAATGAAAACTAAAAAAACCTTTACTGTATGAAATTGGTATAATGTAAGTCATTGAACAGCTCTTACATTAAAGCGCAAGAAAGCCAATCCAAATCAAAAAAGGAGAGGTGAATTGACGCATGGTATATTTGACTTGATGGATGCGGGTTTTGAATGAACGGGATGGTTTTAAGTCTACGGATTTATAGGTGACATTTCTTACTTTTGCGGTTCTAAACAGTAAACTCCATACACTATGAAAAAACTACTTTTTACCCTATCGGCATTTTTTGTGCTGGCCACGTCTCTGGCCCAGACCGAAGAGGAACTAAAAGCCCAGATTGCCCCTAAAAAAGATTCCATTGCCGCGATCCAAGGACGCGTAAATGCCTTGCAGGCCCAGTTGGATGCCCTTCCCGGTTGGAAAATAGGCGCTTTTGGCACCATTGGGGGAAACTTTTCCAACTTTGACAATTGGTATGCCCAAGGCATTCCCAATAACTCGTCCGGGAATATTGGCTTTACGGTGAATGCATATGCCAATCTTCAAGAAGAGAAATTCTTTTGGAGAAATGCGGCCACGGTGAATCTTGCTTGGGTAAAGTTGGATGATAAGGACGACCCCACTGATGATGATAGTTTCAGACAGGCAACTGACGTGTTCAATATTTCGTCATTGTACGGAAGAAAGCTGAGCGAGAAGTTTGCCATATCTACCTTGGCGGAATATAGGACCACCCTTTTGAGCAATTTTAACGACCCTGGGTATCTCGATTTGGGTATCGGGGCCACATGGACACCCATTACCGATTTGGTGGTAGTGATCCATCCGCTCAACTACAACTTTGTGTTCAGTAGTGAGGATACCATTTTTGAATCCTCCTTGGGAGCCAAGATTGTGGCCGATTATACCAAGAAAATCGGAGCGGTGAACTTTAAGAGTAACCTGTCCCTTTTTCAGAGTTATGAGAGCAGCGATTTGAGCAACTGGACCTGGACCAACTCTTTTGGCTATACCTTATGGAAGATGATCGGAGTTGGGTTTGATTTTGGTTTGAGGAACAACAAACAGGAAACCTTGAACTATGTGGTCAACAATGCACCAACGCCAGACCCCAATGCCACGTTTGATACTATTGACAACAAATTACAGACCTACTGGACCTTGGGATTGAGCTATAAGTTCTAGAGGAAATCAGATAGATACAAAACATAAAAAAAGCCCTCATTATGAGGGCTTTTTTGTGGGGTCTAATATGATTTTTTCAGTTTTTAAGACCATGGTCTAAGTAGGTTAAGATCATGTGAAGATCAAGGGTCGACACTAAATGGCTTAAAAACAGGATGAAAGTAGTTCTTATGTGGTTATCCTTTAAACTTTTGTTGTGAACTGCCCAAAATCTGTGGTGGAACGCTATTTGGGAAGTAGTTTGTCGGGGAAATTCAACACATTGTCTTGATGGATTTAGTACTCATCCAAGTGCTCTGGATATAAAAAGTTGTTGTACGGAAAACGGGTCACATGAATGTCCCGTACCTCGTCGTACACCCGCTTTCTGAATTCATCCAGATTTTCCTTGTTCAAAGCAGAGATGAACAAGGCTCTATCCCCAATCTTGTTGAACCAGGTATTCTTCCATTCCTCCAAGGTGAAATGGGCCGAGGTGCGCTCTGTGACCAGATCGTCCTCATCAATGGTCTCTGGATGGTGCTGGTCGATTTTATTGAAGACCATAATGGTCTTTTTGTCTGAACTTTTGATTTCATCCAAGATTTGGTTCACGGATGCGATATGCTCCTCAAAGTTGGGATGCGATATATCCACCACATGCAACAATAGATCAGCCTCACGGACCTCATCCAAGGTGCTTTTGAAACTTTCCACCAATTGGGTGGGGAGTTTTCGGATAAACCCTACCGTATCGCTCAACAGGAATGGGAGGTTGCCAATGACCACTTTTCGTACCGTGGTGTCCAGCGTGGCAAAGAGCTTGTTTTCCGCAAAGACATCGCTTTTACTGATCACGTTCATCAAGGTGGATTTGCCCACGTTGGTGTATCCTACCAAAGCTACCCGTACCAAAGCCCCACGGTTTCCTCGTTGGGTCTCCATTTGACGGTCTATTTTGGTAAGCTTCTTCTTTAGGAGCGCAATGCGGTCCCGAACGATACGTCTATCCGTTTCAATCTCAGTTTCACCAGGTCCACGCATACCAATACCCCCGCGTTGTCGTTCCAAGTGCGTCCAAAGCCCCGTAAGTCGTGGGAGTAGATATTCGTATTGGGCCAGTTCCACTTGGGTACGGGCATAGCTGGTCTTGGCGCGTTGCGCAAAAATGTCCAAGATCAAACCTGTTCGGTCCAGTATTTTACATTTCAGTATTTTCTCAATATTGTTCTGTTGGGCCGGGGTAAGCTCGTCATCAAAGATGACTGAACCTATTTCATGTTCCTTGACATAGTGCTCCACCTCTTCCATTTTCCCACTTCCAATATAGGTCTTGGGGTTGGGCACCTCAACCCGTTGGATGAATCGTTTTTCCACCTCGCCTCCAGCGGTATAGGTCAAAAATTCCAATTCGTCCAGATATTCGTTCACTTTGGTCTCATCCTGACTTTGGTTGATGACCCCAACGAGTATCGCTTTTTCGTAGTCTATGGCTTTCTTTTCTAGCATGCAATCAATTAAAGTGCAAATCTAATCAATGTTTTGGAAGCGGTTTTGTACTTTGGGTTTTGTTATAACTATCCTTCACTAGAAAATAAGATTCATTGTATCACCATAAGAACCGATATAGCATAGCCTTTTACAATCTGGAAAACTTCTTTGACACCAAGAACGATCCCCATTCGCTGGATGATGACTTTACTCCGGACGGGGATAGGGAATGGGACGAATCCAAGTACAGCAACAAAGCGCATAAAATAGCCCGGGCCATATCAGAAATAGGTATGGAGGATAGCGATGTTCCTCCGGTGCTGTTGGGTATTGCCGAAGTGGAGAACAAACAAGTCATCCAAACGCTGCTCAACACCAAGGAACTGAAAGGAGTGGACTATGATTTTGTGCATTTTGATTCCCCGGATGAACGGGGCATAGATACGGCACTGATCTATAACAGCAAACACTTTACGGTGCTGGATGCCGAGACCATTCCTTTGCTAGTGGACAATACCAACGGGGAACGCGACTATACCCGAGACATTTTATATGTTCACGGGAGGCTCCATGCCGAAGTAGTCCATGTTTTTGTAAACCATTGGCCTTCCCGAAGGACAGGTGATGTTGATACCAGCTACAAACGGATAAAGGCGGCCGAGACCATTCTGCATAAATTGGAAACTCTTGAAGAAGATAATCCGAATTGTATGATCATGGGGGATTTTAATGACGATCCCAATTCCGAAAGTATACAGACCTTGATGGAAACAGGCCGATTTATCAATCCAATGAAAAAGCTATTATCTCCCTTTTCCGGAAGTGCGAACTACAGGGGGGAATGGAGCCTCTTTGACCAGGTGATACTTTCGCACACTTTTTTGGACTATGGAGTAGGTACCCATAGCTTCATAAAGGCTGAAGTGTTTGCTCCAAAATTCCTCCAGGAATGGAAAGGGAAGTACAAGGGCAACCCATTTAGGACCTATGCCGGGGAAAAATATTTAGGAGGGTACAGCGATCATTTTCCAGTATACGTGGTGCTGGAGGAAAACCTATAATTGTACTAGGAAAAATACTACACAACGCAAAAGTGAATTTTCACAACACCTTTGCGAAAAGGAGTGTGCATTTCATCGAAAAAACCACGGTTTTTATCGAGGATGTTGAGGTTCGCTAATATATTCGTAGTCCAAATCTTACCATAAAATCAACATGGACTACAAAAGACCTATTCGGGCTACAGGAATTCTTCTCCCCCTTATCTTTTCCCTTCTAGGCGTTTCTATTGTAATGGGGCAATCCAAAAAAGCAAAGGAACAGATAAAAGCTACATACAACCAAGGAAAAATGGCAACGCTGATTTCCGAAATGGAACAGGAGCATCAATCCAAGACCTTGAAAATAAACCAGCTTCTTCAATCCAATAAAGGATGGAAGAAATCTGAAAAATCGGTTAACGGAGGCCATATAGCCCTTAAGGATATCGGTTCCGATGGCACTCCACTTTACTATACGACTTTGAGCGATCCATCGACCAAGACAGCAAGGGCCTATACGTTGTATGCAGATGGCCTTATGAACCTTGGCTTGAACGGCACTGGAATGCAAGTAGGGGTTTGGGATGCCGGGGTGGCATTGACCAGCCATCAGGAGTTTGATTCTAGGGCCATGAATTCGGATAACACGGACGAAGTAAGCCTACATGCCACTTTGGTGACCGGAAATCTTATCGCATCCGGGGTGGAGCCTAGTGCAAAGGGAGTGGCGTATGGCGCACAGGCCATGACCCACGATTGGACCCGTGACAAAATCGAAGTGGCCGAAGCGGCTGCCAATGGACTTTTGTTGAGCAACCATTCCTACGGAATACTTTCAGACCGGGTGCCAGACTGGTACTTTGGGTCTTACATAAAAGTTTCCCAGGATTGGGACCGAATCATGTACAACGCACCTTACTATTTAATGGTGACAGCTGCGGGGAACAATCAGAAATCGTATGACAACGCCACTCCAAATTTTGGTAGCACAGCGGACGGCTTTGACCTTTTGCTTGGGTTTACGGTAGCCAAGAATGGACTCACCATAGCAGGTGCCAATACTGAAATTGGTAGCAAAGGCGAATTGAAGGAGGCTACGGTTGCTGGGTACAGCAGCTTTGGTCCTGTGGATGACGGCCGTATAAAACCAGATTTGGCCGGGGATGGATCCAATATTCTTTCGGCTAGTTCCGAAACCAATTCCAGCTACCAACTTTCTGCCGGGACTTCCATGGCGGCGCCAGGGGTTACCGGATCTCTTTTGTTGTTGCAGCAATATCATGAAGAGCTGTATGGTTCTTATATGAAAGCGGCTACCTTGAAAGGTCTTGCCCTGCATACTGCGGATGATGTAAATGACCAAGGTCCCGATTACAAAATGGGCTGGGGGGTAATGAACGCCAAGACGGCTGCCGAGGTATTACAGAATAAAGAGTTTACTGCCTTGATCAATGAAGAAAGCTTGACCAATGGAGAAACCTTTTCCATTACGGTTACGGCCAATGGTACGGAGCCTCTAATGGCTTCCATTTCCTGGACCGACCCTGAGGGAAATTACATCAATAGGGGAGAGTTGAACAATGCCACCGCTGCTCTTACCAACGATTTGGACATCAGGATCACCAAGTCTGGAGAAACCTACTATCCATGGAAATTGAATCCTGCCAAGGCCAACAACGCGGCCACAAAAGGAGATAATACAGTGGATCCCTATGAGCGAATTGAAATAGGAAACTCCAACGGACAATATACCATCACGGTTACCCATAAGGGTAATCTGACCAATGGGTTCCAAGATTTCTCATTGATTGTTTCCGGGGCGCAGGTTTCGCAGTGTTCCATTGAAACGCCATCCAATGTGGAATTGATTTCATCCACGGATACAAGTTCGACCATTTCATGGTCCAATGCGAATGAAACTCTTTTTGAGGTTCAGTATAAGGCCATTGACAAGGATGAATGGACTACTGAACTTCTTTGGGACAATCAATTTGAACTCTCCCATTTGGAAGTCGGGACGGTGTATGAATCCCGAATCCGTTCTATTTGTACCGAAAATGCGGTTTCTGAATTTTCAGAACTCTTCCAGTTCGAATTCAATGGAGAAGATACAGAAGCAATGGTGTATGAGCCTTTGACCTATGCCCAAGATTTTCAAATACAGGTGTATCCCAATCCTGCAGTAAATTATTTGGCCCTACAATCGGAATTGTCCCCGGATGCCGAATATTCCATAGTGACCACATCTGGGAACATCATTGAAAGGGGAAAAGTGGCAGGAACCATCAATGTCTCTGCACTGGCTTCCGGTCTATATGTTTTGGTGGTACAGGATTATGCCGGTATCAGAAGCACCAAATTTTACAAAAACTAATGTCTATGGACATTTAATCAAAATTTAATAGAGTCCAAGACAAGAAGGGCAAAGTGGATCATAAAGCTCTTTCTATTGCCCATCATACTTTTTTGATTTCATCCTGGGAAAGCAACTCCTCGTTCCGTAACCTCAGAAATACCTGGGCCGTGGTCACCACATCCAATTCGCAATAGGAGATGATCCTATCAATATCCTTGTCCTTGTAGTAGACATCTTTTACCATACTGCCATCCATGTCCTCTTTAGGAGACGGAATCCCGAGAATGTGGGCCAGTAGTTTTAAAGAGGTGTAGTGTTTATAGTCTCCGAATTTCCAGAGTTCCATAGTGTCCAGATGGGGTACTTCCCATGGTTTTTTGCCGAACAAGTCCAATTTATAAGGAAGGTTTATGCTGTTGATGACCATACGACGGGCAATGTAGGGAAAGTCGAACTCCTTGCCGTTGTGTGCGCACAGCAGATGTTTGGTTTGACTGAAATGGTCTTTCAGCAATTGTTTGAACTGTTTTAAGATGTGGGTCTCCTCCCCATGAAAGGAAGTTACCCTAAAGCTTCTGGTCTCTCCCTTGATGACAAAATACCCAACCGAAATGCAAACGATTTTTCCGAATTCGGCCCAAATTCCGGCCCGTTCATAAAAGTCCTCGGCACTGATTTCGTCCTTTCGTTGGTATTGTGTTTTTTGCTCCCAGAGCAATTGTGTTTTTTCATCCAAATTGGGGAAACTCGGATTTTGGGGTACGGTCTCGATATCCAAAAAGAGGATATTCTCTAGGTTAAGTTTATAAAGCATGGTAGCGTATTAAAAAAGAGTGGTCTGCTTTGCAGGACTCTCATGTTCCAATAACCATTTTTTTCTATGCAGTCCACCTGCATATCCAGTGAGGTCTCCGTTGGTCCCAATGACGCGATGACAGGGAACCACAATCCAAAGAGGATTTTTGCCATTGGCCGAGGCTACTGCACGAATGGCTTTTACATCGCCTAGTCTTTTGGAAAGTTCCAAATAAGAAATGGTTTTTCCAAATGGGATTTCAAGAAGGGCATCCCAAACCTTTTTTTGAAAATCGGTTCCGGAAGGATTCAGTTTTAGGTCAAATCCCTTTCGGGAACCCTCAAAATATTCCTTGAATTGGTAGACGGCATCTTCCAACACTTCAGGAATTATACCAATAGGTTTTATTTCATCAAACACAGACACGGAAGCAAGCCCATTCTCATCACCTTGAAATTCCGCATAACCTATAGGTGTTTGTAAATAAGTAGTTTCCATTATTCTACCTCATCTTCATCTTCAATAATGCCCAAACGTTGAGCGCGTTTGTGCCAATTCTTTCTGGCCAGGGATTGAAGGTCTTCCACGTTGTCACTTTCATCCATGATCTCCAATCCAAGAAGCGTTTCAATCACATCCTCCATGGTCACTAACCCACTTACCGAACCATATTCGTCCACCACTAAGGAAACATGCTCCCGTTGCTTCACCAACCTGTCAAATAATTCAGGAATGGGCTTGGTTCTATTGGTAACCAAGATTTCGCGCTTTAATTCTGAAAGCGTCTGACTACCTTTTTTATTGATGATAGCTTCCATAAGCTCATCTTTAAGGAAAAAGCCCGTGATGTTGTCCATGCGATCTTTGTAGAGCGGAATCCTTGAAAAACGCAAAGGACGGTTCGCATCAAAAAATTCCTTGATGGTCATGTCCTCCGAAGCTATTTTCATTACTGTTCTTGGCGTCATCACATCCTTGGCCAATATCTCATCAAACTTGAGGAGGTTCTTGATAACCTTGGATTCCGATTCATGAAAAACGCCTTCTTCATGGGCAATTTCGGTCATGGCGGTAAAATCTTCGCGGCTCAGTACAC
Source organism: Flagellimonas olearia (assembly GCF_009184425.1). Classification (GTDB taxonomy): domain Bacteria; phylum Bacteroidota; class Bacteroidia; order Flavobacteriales; family Flavobacteriaceae; genus Flagellimonas; species Flagellimonas olearia. The sequence goes on from NZ_WELG01000002.1 coordinate 791,996, forward strand.
TGCCATGCTCTCCCTTGGCTCCAATTAACTTGGTGAATAGTTGTAATATCCATAGTAATCCGGTCCATTTAAGGGCAAATACCATCGTGCTAAGGGCTTTGCTGGTAAAGTTGGCCAATTGTTTCCAATAGGTGGCCCCAATGGTCTTGGGAATGATTTCCGAAGCCACCAAGATCAAGATGGTCATTAGGGTGGACACAATTCCTACCATGAGGTCTTCCGTAAACTCAAACCCTAGTATGCTTTGCTTTGTGGTCCCGTAAAGATCGGCATAGGCCACCTTGGCCTGTACCCCCACCAATATGGCGCCAACGGTATGGGCAATGGTGTTGAGGGTAAGAATGGCGATCAACGGTTTGTCCACATCTTTCTTTAGAGCCTCCAAGGTGCCGGCATATTCCTTGCCTTCCTGCTTTTTCAAGTTGATGAAGGTTGGTGTGATGCTCAGGAGTACCGCCTCCAAAATGGAGCATAAAAAGGAAAAGAAGATGGAAATAACGGCATAGAATACTAGTAGTCCCATAGTTTTATCTTAAGCTCCAAGTTACGGAATACGGTTTAATTTTTAGATGAAATGGATTGCGCCTTGTAGAATACATCCTGCAGGGCTGTACGGATATTCAGTCGGTATAATTGGCTATGTTCCCTTGAAGGATACACCCTGTTGGACAGAAATATGTATACCAGTTTGTTATCTGGGTCGGCCCAAACAAAGGTCCCTGTAAATCCTGAATGCCCAAAACTGTTGGGACTGGACAAGGGAGAGGGATAGGCTTTTTCCAAAGTACGTTCAGAGTTGTCTAGCAATGGCTTGTCGAAACCGAGTCCCCTTCGGTTATCGTTATCGGGATATTGGACCCTACCAAACTCTTTAACCACTTCCTTGGAGATAATTTGCTTGTCTCCTATGGCACCATAATTTTCATAAAACATCATGATTTTGGCCAAGTCATCCGCGCTGCCAAACAAACCGGCATTTCCGGATACCCCACCTTTAAGGGAGGCGTTTTCATCATGGACCCAACCTTTGACGAAGGTTTTTCTGAACACACTGTCGTTTTCTGTAGGGACAATGTCATTGACATAGTTCTTTTTGCTAGGGTTGTAACCCAAAGTGTAACAGCCCAAAGGTTTATAGAAATTCTGATCCAGATAAGTTTCGTAGTCTACACCTGTAAGTTGTTCTATCAATCTCGGATAGATAAGGAAGGTAAGCCCTGAGTACACGTATTTTTTTTCATCGGAAACCTTAGACCTATCGATCATGCGGTTCATTTTTGCTTCAAAGCGATCGCTGATGAATAGGTTCTCATACACTTGTTGCTGAAATTTTTCACTTGGGGTGTCCCTGACAAATCGCCGCTTTATCTTCCCGTTCTTCCGCATGACTTTCTCCAAGAAGACAATGTAGGGCACCAAACCGGCCTGGTGACTCAAAATTTCACGAAGGGTCAAATCTTTTTTATCCTTATGTTTTTTCCATGAGGGCCAGTAGTTGCTAAATGGGACATCCAAATCAAGTTTGCCTTCGTCCACCAATTTCATCAAAGCAGGCAATGGCCCCAAGATTTTAGTAACGGATGCCAAATCGTAGAGGTCGTTCAGGGCAACGGGTTGCACACTATCATAGGTGTGGTATCCGTATGCCTTGTGGAAGACAACGGTATCGTTTTTGGCGACCAACACTTGGGCGCCTGGGAAGGCTTGGTCTTTTATGCCAAGTTCCATGATGGAATCCACTTTTTGGTTGATGTAGGCTTCATCCAATCCCAATTTTGAGGGAAGGGCATGAATTAGATTTTGTTGGGCAAGAAGGCTGGTTGAAACAAAAAGAAAACAAAAACAGAATGCAAAGAGGTTTTTCATGAGTTAGTTAGTATGGTTGGTTGTACGTATTTTTTGAATCATCCCAAGGTACGGATAAAGTCTTTAGCAAAATAACTGGCAATGATGCTTGCTCCCGCCCGTTTAATGGCAGTCAATTGTTCCAGCATTACGGCATCATGGTCTAGCCAGCCTTTTTCCGCGGCCGCTTTGATCATGGCGTATTCCCCGGATACTTGATAAACGGCAATGGGCACATCCACTTCATTTTTTATATCCCGAACAATGTCCAGATAGGGTAGACCCGGCTTTACCATCACAATATCGGCACCTTCATCTATGTCCATTTGGGTTTCGCGGATGGCCTCCAGCCTATTGGCAAAATCCATTTGATAGGTCTTTTTGTCCTTGGGCACGTTGGCAATATCCACAGGAGCTGAATCCAGGGCATCCCGGAACGGACCGTAATAGGCACTGGCATATTTGGCGGAATAGCTCATGATCCCTGTATTTTGGAACCCCTCATCTTCCAATGCTTCCCGAATGGTGAGGATACGCCCATCCATCATATCGCTGGGGGCCACAAAGTCGGCTCCAGCCTGCGCATGGGATACGCTCATTTCGGCCAAAACCTCTGCAGTTTCGTCATTGAGGATCTGCCCTTCGGCCACAATCCCATCATGGCCATAGGATGAGAACGGGTCCAACGCCACATCGGTCATCACCAACATCTGTGGGCAGGCATTTTTGACGGTCTTTATCGCCCTTTGCATCAATCCATTTGGGTTGATGGCCTCTGTACCTTTGTTGTCTTTAAGTTTTTCATCGACCTTAACAAAAAGCAACACGGAGCAAAGTCCCATTTTCCAAAGTTCTTTGACTTCTTTTTCCAGATTGTCCAAACTCAACCTAAAATAATTGGGCATGGAAGCAATTTCTTCTTTGACACCTTTGCCTTCCACCACAAAAAGGGGCACTAGAAAGTCGTCTGGGGTCACCAAAGTTTCCCGAACCAATCTTCGGATGGACTCGGAGGCACGTAGTCTTCTATTTCTGATCAATGGATACATACTGATATTTAAATTTCAATTTCACCGGATAGGTAGGGAGCCACTTTGCCGGAAATTTTCACCCGGCCCCCTAAATATTCACAGATTAAGTCCCCTCCTCGTTTGGAGAGCTGTTTGGCGGTCATTTTGCTTTTGCCCAACACTTCGTACCAATACGGGGTAAGTGACGTGTGTGCCGACCCTGTAACGGGATCTTCAGGAATGCCACATTGTGGGGCGAAGAATCGGGAGATGAAATCCACTTCTTGGCCCGGTGCCGTAACAATTACCCCTCTACAATCCAACTGGTTCAACAAATGCAGGTTGGGAGTAATGGCCTCCACTTCTTGTTGGGAGCTGTAGACCATCATAAAATCCGTTTTTCCCTTAAAGGTTTTTATTGGAGTCAGCCCAATGGCATTGTCCAATTCCCTATTGTTCCGAATGGCCACTATTGGGTCGGTGGGAAAATCCAAGGTCATCCAGCCATTGGTAGTTTTTTCCACGTTCAATTCCCCACTTCTGGGAGAATAAAACCGAATGGTTTTTTCGTTGTGATTGTAATAGTTGAACAGAACATATGCCGTGGCCAAAGTGGCATGGCCGCATAAATCAACCTCGGTTTCTGGAGTGAACCAACGTAACTCATACCCCTTATCTTTACGAACAGCAAATGCAGTTTCGGCCAGATTGTTTTCTTCTGCGATACTTTGCATAAGAGACGTGTCGAGCCACGCTTCCAAAATGCAAACTGCTGCAGGATTACCACCGAAAGGATGATCGGTAAAAGCATCGACCTGATATATTTTCTGTTTCATGGGTTTGGTTTCAAACAAAGCTACACATTAAACCCAATTTTTTGGATGTTGCAGCACCTCAATTAATTGTTCTTCTTGACTCCCTTTTTCCGGATGATGGTCATACCTCCATTGCACATGGGGAGGGAGACTCATCAAAATACTCTCGATGCGGCCATTGGTGCGCAGACCAAAGAGCGTTCCTTTATCATGAACCAGATTAAATTCTACATATCTTCCCCGTCTAATTTCCTGCCAATCCCGCTGTTCTTGGGAATAGGGCAGCTCTTTTCTTTTTGTAACGATTGGTACATAGGCATCCAAAAAACTATCCCCAACCTCGGTGACATAGTTATACCAATCTTCCATGGTCATGGTTTCCGTTGCTTTGCAATAGTCAAAAAAGAGACCGCCAATCCCCCTTGCCTCATTACGATGGGTATTCCAGAAATAGTCATCGCATCTCTTTTTATAAGTGGGATAAAATTCTGGATTATGGGCGTCACAGGCATTTTTACAGGTTCGGTGAAAATGTTGGGCATCTTCCTCAAACAGATAATAGGGGGTCAGGTCCTGACCGCCACCAAACCATTGGTTCACGATATCCCCATTTTTATTGTACATCTCAAAATAGCGCCAGTTGGCATGTACGGTAGGTACCATGGGACTCTTGGGATGGATGACCAAACTGAGTCCACAGGCAAAAAAATCCGCATCTTCCACACCAAAATACTGCTGCATGCTTTTGGGAAGTTCACCGTATACTTTGGAAATGTTCACCCCACCCTTTTCAAATACATTTCCATTTTCAATGACACGGGTCCTTCCACCACCGCCTTCGGGGCGTTTCCAAATGTCCTGTTGAAATTTGGCTTTTCCATCCACCTCTTCAAGTTTTGTGGTGATGGTATCTTGTAGTTTCTGGATATAATCGTAGAATTTGTCCTTCATTGATCGAGTATATGTATGAATTGTGTTTTTAAGCTTGCAAGCTTGGTATTAGAATCGATTTTGACCGAAACCAGGGTCATGGATTTCAACAGTTCAATGATTTCACTTTCCGTTTTTTCGGGATTTTCCCGAAATACCAACCTTCCCACGGCATTGTTATGAAAATCCATAGTTTTGGCCAATTCTGTATTTGGAAAAGCGTGTTCATGCCAATCCGTAATTTTTTCTGCCCACTGCAAAACGGAATCCTTGTCGTGCCGTATTCGAAAACATCTTTTGGCAATCAAATAGTTCCAAAGGGCATGTCTGAATGCATTGGCTGGACCATTTTCATGATGTAATCGGCCATAGTTGTCCGCTGATATGCGGATGCAATCCTTGGTGGCTCGAATCGTAGGTACAATGAAAAGCGGGTGACTCATCCCAATGAATATAACTTTAAGTATATTTTTAAAGTCTACCCGTTTCAGTACCGCTATTGGGTTCACGCCTTATATTCTTTTACGGCATCTATGAATGCTTTGGCATTTTCCAATGGTATATTGGGAAGGATGCCATGTCCTAAGTTGACAATATATTTGTCTTTCCCAAATTCATTGATCATTTGGGTAACCCTCTTTTTGATTTCAGCTGGAGGGGAAAGCAAACGAGCAGGGTCAAAATTTCCTTGTAGGGTAATGTTCCCTCCGGTGAGGTAACGTGCATTTTGGGCCGAGCAGGTCCAATCCACACCAACGGCAGAAGCACCGGATTTCGCCATTTCTTTTAATGCGAACCAACACCCTTTGCCAAAAACGATGACTGGGGCCAAATCTTTCAATGCATCAACGATCTGTTGAATGTACGGCCAGGAGAATTCTTGGTAATCGGTAGGGGAGAGCATGCCGCCCCACGAATCGAAAACTTGGACAGCGTTCACACCTGCTTCTACTTTGGCCTTAAGGTAGGCAATCGTGGTGTCTGTTATCTTTTGAAGCAGTTGATGGGCCACTTCCGGTTGGGAAAAGCAGAGTCCCCGGGCCTTATCGAAACTTTTGCTTCCTTGACCTTCCACACAATAGCAGAGAATGGTCCAAGGAGAGCCGGCAAAACCGATAAGAGGGATTTCATCATTCAACTTTTCCTTGGTCAGGGTAATGGCCTCCATCACATAACCCAAGGTGTCCTGAATATCCGGGACGATAACCTTTTCCAAATCTTCTTTGGAGCGTATGGGGTTTGGGAGGTAGGGGCCAAAGTTCGGTTTCATCTCCACTTCAATGTCCATGGCTTGTGGAATCACCAAGATATCACTGAAAAGGATGGCCGCATCCATTCCATATCGCCGAATGGGCTGCACGGTAATTTCGGAAGCCAACTCGGGAGTCTGGCATCGGGTAAAGAAATCGTATTTATGTTTGAGTTCCATAAATTCAGGAAGGTAACGCCCAGCTTGGCGCATCATCCATACGGGTGGACGCTCAACAGTTTCACCCTTCAAAGCTCTTAGGAACAAATCGTTTTTAATCATGTCTTGTAAAATGGTTTATGGCCTGGACCAACACGTTTTCCACGGTCGGTTTATTGGCTATTACAATATGGTCTGAATGTTTTTTGGCCTCATCGGCCGTAGTAGTACCAATACAGAAAAGGGTACTACTACCAATGGAATTCTTCAAAAGATAGCTTCTGATGCCACTTGGGCTAAAGAACAGGATGCCGTCAAAATCCCTTTGAAAAGCCCTTGGTACTAAATGGGTTTTGTACACCACCACCTCTTTATACCGAATGTTATTTTCAGTTAGTGCTTTTGGCAGGGTATCCCTTCTTTGATTTCCGGATAAAAACAAAAAGGCATCATTGTGATGCTCCTTTATGATATATTGGGCCAATTCCGAGGCGTATTCGGCCATTTTTACTACCCTCAGCCCATTCTCTTCCAAAAGGGCTTTGGTTTTTTCACCAACACAAAAGACCTGAAAATTGGAGGTGTCCCGGTTTTCAATTCTTTTAATGAAAGCCTTGACCGAATTTTTACTGGTAAGGATATAGTGGGTGTATTCCAAAGGAATATCTACATCCAAAAATTCAATTTGAAGTGCATCGTACTCCACCAACCCCAAACCTGAATTGAGGAACAATTCCTTTTGCGGGGAGCTTAGTTTTTTAGTGGAGAGCACTGTTTTCATTTCTAATTTCCTGCATCAATTTATCACCACCTCGCTGTAAGACCTCTTTGGCACATTGCTCTCCCAGTCCATTGGCTTGGTTCAAGGGAACACTTTTGTTGATGGTGATTTTTTGTTTTCCATCCAATGAAAAAAGAACCCCTTCAAAATATACTGTTTGTTCTTTTATTTGTGTCAAAGCACCAATAGGAGCGGTGCAGCCTCCTTCCAAAGTCCGTAAAAACTCCCGTTCAATCGTTGTGGCCGCTTCAGATTCCATATGATTTAGTTTGGTGAGTGCTTCTCTTGAAAAGGTGTCCTCTTCTTTGGCCACGACCACCATGGCACCTTGTGCGGGGGCAGGAATCATCCAATCCAATTGCAGGGCATCTTTGGGCAGCAATTTAATGCGTTCCAATCCGGCTTGGGCAAAAATGGCACCGTTCCAGTCGTTCTCAATCAGTTTCAACAATCGGGTATTTACGTTTCCCCGTAAATCCACCACAGTATGATGAGGGTATTTGTTCAGCCATTGGGCTTTTCTGCGCAAACTACCGGTAGCAATGGTAGCAGGGGCATCGGATTCCAAAAAGTTCAATCCCTTGTGCACCAAAATATCGTGGGTAATGGCACGCTCCAATACGGCAACCTGGACGATACCTTTTGGCAATTGGGTGGGAACATCCTTCATGGAGTGTACGGCAATATCTATTTGCCCTTTCAATAGGGCAATATCCAAAGTTTTGGTAAAAATGCCGGTGATTCCCAATTCGTACAAGGGTTTGTCCAATATTTCATCCCCCGTGGACTTTATCGGAACCAATGAGGTATCGTACCCCAATTCCTCGAGTTTTTGCTGTACGGTGGTGGCTTGCCACAGTGCCAATTCACTATCGCGGGTCCCAATTCGTATGATCTTGCTCATTTTGAATCGATTTCTAGCTGAAAGACTTTCTGGATAAGTTCCAGACTGTCCTCGGTATCCACTTCGGAACTTTTCAGGTGGTTGGCAAACTGTTTGGTGATTTTTTGGATGATCCTGTCCGATATGATTTCGGCCTGATCTTGGTTGAAGTCATCCATTTTTTTGGAATGAAAGTCGATTTCCTCGGCTTTCATGGTTTTTAGCTTTTCCTTGAGCGCGTTGATGACAGGAGCAAACTTTCGGGTTTCCAACCACTTTAAAAAGTCTTTTTTTACCTGTTCAATAATCGCTTCGGCTTTGGGGACATATTCCTTCCTTTTCGCCAAGGCTTCATCGGTGATTTGGGAAAGTTGGTCCAAATGCACTAAGGAAACATTGTTCAGCTCCAAAACATCGTCCGCAACATTTTTGGGTACGGAAAGGTCCAAGATCAGAAGGGGTTTCTTGGGATAGATCAAGGCCTTGGACACGGTGGGCAACTGCGCCCCAGTGGCTACCACAAGGATGTCCGCTTTGCGTATTTCGGTCTGTAAATCACCATAGTCCTTTACCGTCAAATGGAACTTTCCAGCAATATCCTCTGCTTTTGCCCGGGTCCGATTGATCAAGGTAATATGGTGGTTGTTGGAATGTTTAATGAGGTTCTCGCAGGTATTTCTCCCGATTTTTCCCGTTCCAAAAAGTAAAATGTTCTTTTCTGAAATGTCGGGGACGTTGTCCAAAATATACTTTACTGAGGCAAAGGCCACCGACGTGGCTCCAGAAGAGAGTTCGGTTTCGGTTTTGATGCGTTTACTGGCCTGGATCACGGCATTGCAAAGCCGTTCCAAAAAGGGATTGGCCATGTCTTGTTTTTTGGCGCGATAAAAACCTTGTTTGATTTGGCTTATGATTTCAAAATCACCCAAAATTTGGCTATCCAATCCTGTGCCTACCTTGAACATATGGGAAATGGCCTCATGGTTTTTGTAGACATAGGCTACCTCTTGAAACTCTTCCACGGTGCCCTGTGTTTGGTCACAAAGCAATTTTATAAGTTGGTAGGGATGTTGGGCAAAACCATATAGTTCGGTCCGGTTGCAGGTGGAAATGGCCAATAGGCCATCAATACCAAGCTCCTTGGCCTTTGCCAGAATATGGTCTATGGCCGGAACATCAAGGCTAAACTTCCCACGTACCTCAGCATCTGCCTTCTTATAGCTCAGCCCAATGGCGTAGAAGGAATTATGTTTGGAAATGTTGTAATTCCTCATAAAGGATAAAAATCGCAGCACAAAAATAGCAGTGCTGTGTTTTAAAAAATAACGCTGGAGGTACTATAAATAACCCGTGAGAAATTTTTACGGTGAAAATTCAATAAAAACCGCCCAATGCACTAATTTTATTGATAAATTTGATTGTACTGAACGTAATTTAGAGTCATTCTAAATTGAAGGAAAACGTTTATCAAAGCAAAACTGTTCATGAAAAATATCGCTAAAGGTTCCTATGAGGAAATTCTGGTTGAAGATGGGTTTTATATCCTTAAGATTCAGAACGATACAAAAGAATTGCAGACGGTGGAACGGGAGATTGACAGCTCGTTTATCCAGTTCCATTTTTGCCTAAAAGGCAAAACGCGTTTCAATTTTAATGAAGGGAGCTATCATCTGGAAGTAACGGAAGAAAACTCCCTATTGCTCTACAATACGCAAAAAGACTTGCCATTGAATCTTATTGTGTCTCCCAACTCATGGTTGCTATCTGTGGTAATGACCATACGGAAGTTCCACTCCCTTTTTTCCAATGAGGCAGAGTACATCCCTTTTTTGAGCGGTGAGAACAAGGAGAAAAAGTACTATTCCCAAGAAATGGTATCACCTGCCATTGCTGTTGTACTCAGTCAGTTGATGAATTACAATCTGCACCCTTCCATCAAACAGTTGTACATCAAAGGAAAAGTATATGAGTTGATATCCCTTTATTTTAATAAAACCGAGGATGCCAATCTGGAGCAATGTCCCTTTTTGGCCGATGAGGACAACGTTAGACGGATAAGAATGGCCAAGGAAATCATGATTTCACGGATGGCGGAGCCGCCTACCTTGGCCGAGCTTTCCCAAGAAATTGGTTTGAGTTTGAAAAAGCTGAAAGAAGGGTTCAAACAGATTTATGGGGATTCGGTCTACGGATTTTTGTTCGACTACAAAATGGAGTATGCCCGAAAAATGTTGGAAACCGGAAAGCACAACGTCAATGAAGTAGGTTTGAAAGTGGGGTATAGCACCGCCAGTCACTTTATCGCTTCTTTTAAAAAGAAGTATGGCACCACCCCCAAAAAATACTTAACTTCAAACGCATAAAAATCAAAAAATGAAAACTCTTGTACTGTCCTTTTTAGCGATAGGCTTTGCGTTGCAGATTTCTGCGCAGGACGCCCCGAACCCAGAAGAAGCCCAAAATGTGAAAATGCCCGAACTGGTCTTGGTGTTCACCAAAACAACGGGATATAGGCATGCTTCCATTGAAAAAGGGATGAAAACCTTGCGCGAATTGGGGAGAAAGAATGGCTTTGTTGCCCTGCAAACCGATTCAGGAACGGACTTTAATCCTCAAAATCTGGGGAACTACAGATTGGTGGTCTTTCTGAGCACCACCGAAGAGGTATTGGATGATGCCCAACAGAAAGCCTTTGAAGGGTACATTAAAAATGGAGGCAGTTATTTGGGAATCCATGCCGCTGCGGATACCGAGTACGACTGGCCTTGGTATGGAAAGTTGGTAGGGGGTTATTTTGAGAGCCATCCAGAACAACAGGAAGCCAAAATTGATGTGGTCGATACATCCCATCCCTCCACCACCCACCTGAAGGATGTTTGGATGCATTTTGATGAGTGGTACAATTTTAAGCAATTGAACCCTGACGTTTCTGTCTTGATGAGACTGGATGAAACCAGCTATAAAGGCGGAAAAAATGGAACCAACCATCCCATTGCCTGGTACCACGAATATGATGGGGGCCGTGCATTTTATACTGGGTTGGGGCATACCGATGCCGCTTATGACGACCCCGATTTCAGACAACACCTTCTGGGGGCCATTGAATGGTGCCTAAAAAGAAAGTAAAACGGGCCTAGCCACAATAATCCCAATATTGCTTTTGATGTTCTTTAGGTAATCCACCAAAGGCTCTTGGGTGATTTCCACTTTTCCATTTTTGCTCGATGCATGAAGTAAATGCAATCGCCCATCAGGTTGATGGATGGCTATGCCGGTATGGGTAACATCCAACCCTTTTATGGAAGTGGCCAATGCAATGATGTCCCCGGATTGTATTTGTTGTTCCTTGCTTTCAATCCGATCTTGGGGCAAGTAGCACAGATTTTCCTTGGCCAATTCTTTTTCAGCTTGTTGTATGATGGCAAAGTTGGTGTCATCGCTCAAAAACGGATACAACGAACGGTGGGTTCCCATGAAATTGATGGGTTTATTGAGCTCAACTCCTCCCAAGTCCGAAGTAATGTCCTTGACCAACCCCTTCTTTTCATTATTCCGAATCCACTCTGTAAAGTAATGTAAACGAGAAGGATAACCTTTTAAATCACCATCCCTATACCGAATGGTCTCCAATGTTTTGGTAAAATCTTCAAAAGAGCTTTGTTTGGACTTGAGCATGGTTCCAAAGGCAAATACATTTTCCACAAAAGTGGTACAGTCCAACCCTTGTAAGTTCACTACCAAGGTTTCGGTCTCACCCACTTCAAGGGTTTTTTCCACATAAGGGGTGTCCAAGAAGGATTTCCCAACCGCTACAATGGTATCGCCCAAAAAGGAGGCTTGGGTCTTCTGTAAAGCTGCGATCTTGTCTTCAAAAAGGGATTTGTCTTTTGGGGAACAAGTAATTTGTTGGGCAGAGGCCATCAACCCTAAAAATAGAAGAGGTAAGAAGGTTTTATATTTCATCATTCTTTTTGTCATTGGTTTGTTGGAGCATTATCCGTGTTCGGGCTATGCTCTCAGGGTAATTTTTCTGCAAATAGTCTATCAATTTCTCACGCACATGAACCCGAAGGTCCCAGGCTGTGGAGGAATCCTTAGCGCTCATCAAGGCCCTTACCTCTACATGGGTGGGCTTGGAATCGGTAACCTGAAGGATATTCAATTCACCATCCCAAAGTTCTGTATTTTGGAGAATACGGGTCAATTCTTCCCGGAGATCATCAAAGGAAACCATATAATCCACATACAAAAATACCGTTCCCAAAATATCCGCGGAGCTTTTGGTCCAGTTTTGGAAGGGTTGATCAATAAAATAGGGGGTAGGCACAATCAACCGGCGTTTGTCCCAAATACGGACCACCACATAGGTAAGGGTAATTTCCTCAATTCGGCCCCACTCGCCCTCCACAATGACCACATCATCCAATTTTATGGGCTGTGCAATGGCAATTTGAATACCCGCCAATAGGGTTCCGATGAATTTTTGGGCGGAAAAACCAATAATAATCCCCGCAACGCCTGCAGATGCAAAAATACTGATCCCAATTTCACGGATTTCCTTGAAACTCATCAAGGCAAGTCCAAGAGCCAGTATGATGACGATAAAGATCACAATGCGTTCCAAAATGGTGAACTGGGTGTAGATCTTACGGGCCTTTAGGTTGTCGGCCTCCCCAACATCGTAGTTTTTGATGATGATCTGTTTCACAATTTTCAACACGGCAATGATCAACCAGGTCATCGCCAAGATAAAGAGCAAGGTACTGGCCTTTCGGAACCAAAACCCCAACTCTTCCAAGTTCAAAAGATCCCGCAGCGATTTCATTCGCAATACAATGGAAAGAAAAATCAACAGTAAGGGCTTTGTCAATCGCCTAAACGAACCACTGGGCAAAAGGTATTTTGGATTTTTCCCCAACCGTTTTAAGACGATGGAAACCACCCAATACGCCAGAGCCAAAACAAAGAGGGCAATCCCCAAATAAATGAGCGATTCCTTGGAAACTGTTTCAATAAAAAGGTCCATAGTAACAAAAATAGGGAGAAAAGAACACGGGCTAAAATCCGGAATGCTAAATGAAGATTGAATTTAGTTATGGACCATAGAAAAGTAATTGGATTCTAAAAACAACAAGTCCGTACCAAGTTGTATTTTTGGGGCCTAAAACAAAAAGCTGTGTCAAAAGGAGTTTTATTGGTCAATTTGGGTTCGCCGGACAGCCCTACCGCCAAGGATGTTAAACCATATTTGGATGAGTTTCTCATGGATGAGCGCGTCATAGACGTGAACCCCGTTCTGCGAAACATCATTGTACGGGGAATTATCCTCAACACGCGTCCAAAACGTTCGGCGGAAGCTTATTCCAAGATTTGGTGGGAGGAAGGTTCCCCCTTGGTTATCATCTCGGAACGTTTCATGGAGAAAGTGGACCAACAGACCAGCTTGCCCATTGCCTTGGGCATGCGGTATGGTTCCATGACCATCAAGAACGCTTTACAGGAGTTGAAGGATAAAGGAGTGGATGAGGTGTTGTTGGTGCCCCTGTATCCCCATTATGCCATGTCATCATACGAAACGGTAGTGGTAAAGGCCATGGAAGTGCAGCAAGAGCATTTCCCTAGCATGCAGTTGACCACCTTGCCAGCCTTTTATAGCAATCCGGATTACATCAAAATATTGTCCAATAGTATAGCAGAAGGTCTAAAGGGTTTTGATTATGACCATATCCTTTTCTCCTATCATGGGATTCCCGAGAGGCACATTAAAAAATCGGACCCCACAAAATTCCACTGCCAATTGAATGGGGCCTGTTGCAAGGTCAATTCGGTGGCCCATCATACCTGTTATAGACATCAATGTTATGATACCACCGAGTTGGTGATAGCACAATTGGGATTGCCCAGGGATAAAGTGAGTACTTCGTTCCAATCCCGATTGGGAAGCGACCCTTGGCTACAACCTTTCACCGACCATGAATTTGAACGATTGGGCAAGGAGGGCATTGAGCGTTTGGCGGTAATCACCCCTGCTTTTGTAAGTGATTGTCTGGAGACCTTGGAAGAAATCGCCATGGAAGGCAAGGAACAATTTGTAGAGGCCGGCGGGAAAGACTACATCCATGTCCCTTGTTTGAACGATAGGGATGATTGGGCAGGTCTTATGGCACAGTGGATCAATACTTGGTCAGCAAATCAAACCCTGCCGGAATATAACATCCAATAATTTTTGGAGTATCGAAAAGCAAGTATATGAGCATTGAAAACTTGGAGCAGAGCCTCAAAGAAGTACGGGAACAACTCAAAAACCATGAGCTTTACGCACAGCTGGATTCTGTTGAGGACATCAGGACCTTTATGGAGAGCCATGTGTATGCCGTTTGGGATTTTATGTCGCTATTAAAGGCCCTTCAAAGAGAGCTTACCTGTACGGACCTGCCATGGAAACCCGCTTCGGATACAGTAGTGGCAAGGTTCATCAATGAGATTGTTTTGGAGGAGGAAAGCGATTTCAATGAAGAAGGAGTGGCCAAAAGCCATTTTGAAATGTATCTGGACGCCATGGAGGAAGTCAATGCCAATACCTCCAAGGTCAAGGATGTCATTGGAAGCTTTGGGAATCTTGAAGAAATTACAGGGCAAATCAAAAAGGCGGATTTGAATCTGGCTGAAAAGAACTTTTTAAGCTTCACTTTTGAAGTCATCAATACTCAAAAACCGCATATAGTTGCTGCGGCCTTTACCTTCGGAAGGGAAGAATTGATTCCGGATATGTTCTTGGGCATCATAGAACAATCTGGAAAAAAAGGACCGGAACAGTATGCCAAACTTTCCTATTACCTAAAACGGCACATTGAACTGGATGGGGATGAACACGGACCCATGGCGGTGAAAATGATGAAGATGCTCTGCGGTCAGGATGAGCAGAAATGGACCGATGTCGCTGAGTACAGCCAAAAGGCTTTGGAGCATAGAGTGGCTTTATGGGACAGCATCACCAAAAAACTAAGGGAGAACAAAGGTAATTTGATCGAGGCATTGTAGATTTGGGTCAGATTTAGCACTCACACAAAGCCTTATACCCAAAGAATAACCATTGGCATGGCCAAAGCAACCTCTGACGCACTTGGGAAAGAACCCATCGGAAAATTATTGATCAAACAGGCCGTCCCTGCATCCATAGGCATTCTGGTGATGTCCTTGAACGTGCTGGTCGACTCCATCTTTGTGGGCAATTGGATTGGCTCCATTGCCATTGCCGCCATTAATGTGGTGTTGCCTGTTTCCTTCTTTATTGCTGCTTTGGGAATGGCCATAGGTATTGGAGGTTCCAGTATTGTGTCCCGAGCCTTGGGGGCCAACAACAAGGAAAAAGCCCTCAAGACTTTTGGAAACCAAATCACGCTGACCCTTTTGGTTACGGTGGTCATGGTGGCCTTGGGACTTTATTTTGTGGACACCTTGATACCGGCCTTTGGTGGCAAAGGTTCCATTTTTACCCCGGCCAAAATTTACTATACCATTATCCTGTATGGGGTCCCATTTTTGGCGCTTTGTATGATGGGAAATACCGTGATCAGGGCCGAAGGGAAACCCAAATTTGCCATGGTGGCCATGATCATCCCTTCGGTGGGGAACCTGCTCATGGACTACATTTTTATCTATGTGTTTGATTGGGGCATGCACGGTGCCGCTTGGGCCACTACTGCTGGGTATTTAATGTGTTTTGGGTATATTCTCTACTTCTTTCTATCAAAAAACTCCGAGTTAAAGATTAGTCTTTCCCATTTTGGGTTGGACAAATCCATTCTTCAAGAAATCAGCTCCCTAGGATTTGTGACCTTGGCGCGCCAGGCCGTGACCAGTATCACCTATCTGCTCATGAACAACATCCTCTTTAATTTGGGAGGGGAGGCCATGGTGGCGGTCTATGCCATTATCGGCCGAATGCTCATGTTTGCCCTTTTTCCTGTTTTTGGGGTCACCCAAGGGTTTTTGCCCATTGCAGGCTTCAATTATGGGGCAGCACAATATAATCGAGTGAAGGAATCCATTTACACGGCCATAAAGTATGCCGCTTTGGTGGCGACCCTGGTCTTTGTGGTCCTCATGGTTTTTCCGGTTGAGATAGCATCACTTTTCCTGAGCAACAAACCCCATATGCCTGCAGAGGAATTGGCCACCAATGCGTTTGTGTTGCAGCACTCCCCTTTAGCCATGCGGTTGGTCTTTGCGGCTACGCCAATTATTGCCCTACAATTGATAGGTGCCGCGTATTTTCAAGCGGTGGGGAAGGCCATTCCAGCATTATTGCTCACACTTACTCGACAGGGCTTCTTTTTTATACCGCTCATCCTTTTACTGCCCCAATTTATGGGGGAGATGGGCGTGTGGCTATCCTTTCCCATAGCCGATGTTCTTGCCACCATTGTCACAGGGATTTATTTGGTCCGTGAGATTAAAACAAAGTTGTCTGGATTAGTTGCATAAGATTGCTTAATTTGGGACAAACATTTTAATCATCCATGAAGAAAACACTATTGCTCGGTCTAGTACTAATAGCCGGAATTGCCTGTAAGGAAAAAGCAGAGAAAAAATCAGAAGAGAAAACCACCCACACCCTATTTGTTGGAACGTATACCAATGGAGACAGTGAGGGAATCTACAAATATACCTTGGATGCCACTACGGGTGCACTTGGCACGCAAGAATTGGCCGCCAAATTGAAAAGCCCTTCCTATTTGACGATTTCCGAGGACAAGAACAATCTATATGCCATACAGGAGACCGGCGATTTTGATAGTCTTGGGGGAGGAGTCACTGCATTCCGCTTGAATGAAGGTGTTTTGGAAGTCCAGAACAGCAAAGGGACCCATGGAAATGGCCCTTGCCATGTTTCCTTGTCAGGGGATGGTTATTTGGCCGCTGCCAACTATGGTGGGGGCAATGTGGCCCTGTATCAATTGAATGAGGATGGATCGCTTGCCGGAGAAGCCCAGGTAATCGATCATAAGATTTTGGATACCACCAAAACCTCCCGCGCACACATGGCAAAGTTTACCAAGGACGGACTTTTTGTGGCGGATTTGGGATTGGATGGCATAAAGCGCTACAAAAGGGAAGGGGACCAATACGTGGTTGGGGACCAAGCCTCAATCGATTTGGCCGCTGGGGCTGGCCCTAGACATTTTACCTTTGGTAAGAATAGCAACATCCTATATGTGATCAGTGAGTTGAACAGCACGGTTTCCGTTTTTGAAAAAGATAACCAAGGGTCTTACCAAGAAATTCAAACAGAATCTACATTGGCCGAAGGCTATGCTGAAAAAAGCTATTGCGCCGATATCCACTTATCGCCTGATGGTAAGTTTTTGTATGGTTCCAATCGAGGGGAGAACACCATTGTCATCTTTGCCGTGGACCAAGAATCCGGAAAGCTGACCTTGGTGGGTAGGGAATCGGTTCGTGGAGACTGGCCCAGGAATTTCTCATTGGACCCCACAGGTGAATTTTTATTGGTGGCCAACCAAAGGAGCAATAACATCATTGTTTTCAAAAGGGATGCCGAAAAAGGAACCTTACAATTCTTAAGCGAGACAAACTTGGGCAGTCCGGTTTGTATTGCCTTTTTGGATTAGAATCCATTTAATGGGTTTACAGGGCTAATCAGGAAAGAAGACCTTAGATTTTTAGACGGACCAAGGTATACTGCTTCAATTGGTCAGGATGGATAATGGCATTTTTTTCCTGATCAAAGTTGTCCAACTGGGAATCTGAAACAAAGTACATATGGTCATCATGGATGGCAAATGTCGTTGGAATGTCAGATGGATCGAAAAACGACATGATCCTCTTTTCGGATAGGATTTCGGTACGTTCCGGATTCAGCTCAAATTGAAAGACCCCATTTTGGGACAAGTCCCTTTTCCCATTGACTATGGCAATCAATGTGTTCTTATGGAATTTCATTCCATCAATTCCCTTGAACTCATTGGGTGGGTTCAACAACTTCTTTGAGACAATGTCCAAAATCCGGATGCCGGAGGTATAGGTGGCCAAATAGAGGTATTTGCCATCATCGGATGCTGCGATGCCATTGGAATGTTTGATCTCTTCATGGGTAAAGAAGACCTCCAAGGCCTTTTTGGCCCCGGTTAGGGCATAGAGGGTATCACTTTCAGAATCGGTGATGTAGGCGTCCCCATTTGGCGTTGTGGCAATGTCATTCAGATAGATAACCTCATCCGAGTTTAGGGTGTATGAGGCAATGAATTCTCCAGAGGTGCTGTTCATCATCAAAAGAACGGATGAATTGTTGCTTTTGGGCAAACTGTTTCCCAGGGCGAAGAGGGTATCTCCTTGAATGGTCATCCCAAAACCGGAGAGG
This sequence comes from Flagellimonas olearia, assembly GCF_009184425.1. Lineage (GTDB taxonomy): Bacteria > Bacteroidota > Bacteroidia > Flavobacteriales > Flavobacteriaceae > Flagellimonas > Flagellimonas olearia. Next base: position 810,052 of record NZ_WELG01000002.1, read on the forward strand.
TACCCATATTCCTTGCTTCCAATAAAGTCTTCGGCATGGGTCCCATCCAAATTACAGCGTACAATTTTATCCTTCTTCAAACTGTTGAGGTATACCTTTTTGGAGGAAGGGTCAATGGCGATGCCTTCGGGAATCAAATCCTTTTTGAATGTAAGTGGAACGGAATGGGTTTCTTGCGCGCCGGCAAGGGTACAGACCAACAGCAAAAGCCCCATAACCATTTTCATTGAATAAGGATTTTTAGGGAAAATACTAAAATATGGATTTGTTTAGGGAGACATTACCAGAACTTTAAGGTTTAGGGTACCTGTTTGATGCCGGATACATGGGAAGCAATCGCCTTCCATTGCCCTTCCCTTTTTATTAAGACATTGCTGGACTGATAAATGGTTTTAACGGAGTCCTTGAAGATATGCCCGGTACCACAGATCATGGCTGTGCCGTTGGGCAGGATGTCCAAGCGTTTTATTTCATAAAAAAAGGAATCATGGGTACTGGCATGTTCCTTGATCCAGGCGATTTCTCCTTTTTTATCGGACCAGTTTCCTTGGTCGTCGATCATTTGAAAATCATCCCCTAAGATAGAATCGAGCAAGAGAGTATCCTGTTCCCGATAGGCTTTGGGCCATTTCACCTCTTTCAATTGGGTCAAGAGTTGCCGATCTTGCCCAGTGATGCGGTTTTGTTCTGTTTCGTCTTCCGTTTTGGAGGTACAGGACCATAGGATGAAACAGCCCATGGTTACACTCAGAAAAGTCTTCATGTGTTCAGTTTTCCCAAATGTAGCAGGAGTGATACAAGAGATGTAATAACACTGGGTAAGCTGCGGGAAAATAAGGGCAGGTTGATGCCGTTAAACCTCCACCAAGTTCTTTCGGTAGGTCCTGCTGAATTTAATTTTGTCCCCATTTTTTAAGTGGAGCACCCCATCGCCACTACTGTTTTTCTGATGGAAATCCATAAAATTCATATTCACCAAATAGGAACGGTGTACCCGTTTAAAGGTTTTTGGACACAGCATTTTCTCCACTGACCTAAGGCTTTGGTATTTTACAAAAACCCCTCTTTCCGTATGGAGCACAATGCAGTTGTTGCTGGTTTCAATATAGAAGATTTCTTCAGGAATCAGTAAAAAATGGGAGCCGTTCCTGGACACTTCCATTTGAATTTTCGCTCCAGAAATGGGTGTGATTGGAGTGTCAATTTTTTGGTTGTGTTCCTTGTTTACAAAGTAAAATAGGAGTGCAAAATAGCAAAATAGGTTAACGGCGATATTGTTGGTAAGCCCGGCATGCAATAGATTGAAATTGGGGGAAGCACAACGAAATACCACAGTCATCATAAAGACTACCAAGGCCTGTCCAATAAGAATGTTCGTTGCCGTGGCGGTGATGCCCAATCCTCCTTGAAGGACCAAGGTTTTGCCAACAGGCTTTTGCCCACAATTTTGGGCCCAAACTTTTATGTGTTGGGCGGAGAAACTCCAAAAAGCAAAGCTGGTAACGGCCAAAATGGTCAATTCAGAAAAGCAGGTCGTTCCCAAACTTACTTGGAACATACGGCCAATGCCCATATTGAGCAGCACAAAAATCGATATCAGCGAAATGGGCCTGACCATATTTAAAGATACGGATTTTACAACTGTGAAGTCAAGCAAGGAAAATTACCCTGCAAAGTAAATCAGCAGTGCAATGACTGTCAGCCCGAATAGGACGGCCAAGAAAATCTTCCAAGCACTGTACGGACGTGTACCGGAAATCTGTCCATTTTCACCATTGATAAAGAAATTATACTCTTTGCCCTTATAGCGATAGGCACTTACATACACGGGCAACAAGATATGTTTGAAGGTCTCTTCGGAGAGCTGCATGTCCATATGGGTCACCCGTTGGGTGTCCCCACCAATATCCTGTCGGCACCAGCGCATGGCAATGTCACGCGCCACATCTTTGGAATGGAGATGACCTTCCTTCAGCGGGATGGTATATTTTTCGGTAACAAAGCCTGAAAGAAAACCACTATTGAATGGTTGCAGTCTTTGAAGGTTCCAATGGGCGATTTTTTGGGGAATCCTCCCCGATTTTTGTTGGGATGCCTTGATAAGGGTATCATCCACAAAACCAGAAATCTCCCCTGAAGCAGGATACCAACGGGTTTTGCGAACCTGTTGGGTCACCATTTTGCCGTTGGAGTTCCGGACCCTTCGGGTTTCGTAATAGTATTCGCCCCGTTGACCCGTATAGCTTGCCGCAAGTTGGGCATCAAAAGTCCAATACGGTAAATAGAGCCCTTTGGTAAATTGGGGGTCCAAAGCGGCCTTCTTCAGTTTATTTGGGGCAAACCACAAGCGTTTTACCCAATTCTTGAAAATGATAAAGGATTTCTTTTGATCAATCTGAAAGGGGAGTACCGCGCCGGGTAAGATCCAATCTTCCTTATAGGCATCTTCAATTACCAGAGGCATGCCGCAGTATACACAATGAAGCGACTTATAGTTTTCTTCCACATGTTGATTGGCCCCACAATTCTTGCAGTGTAACATGGAAATTTCCTCGCTGTTCCTTTGCTCCCCCATTTCCTTGAGATAGGGATACAGCTCCAGCTCCTCAAACCCGGAATCACCAGTTTTGATGACTTCCTCGTAACCGCAATATTCACAACTGATATTGGTCGTGCCCGGTTTGTACTTGAGCTCTGCACCACAATTGGCACAGGCTTTTTTAAGCTCGGTTTTTTGGATGGATGGCTCCAAAGACGTGTGTTCTTTTAGTGTTAAAGGTCATTTCGAACGAATGTGAGAAATCTCAAAAGAGTACTTGATGATAAGATTTCTCAGTCGCTAGCTCCTTCGAAATGACAACGAATGTGATTATTCCGTTGGCAATGGCGGCGGCGTGTTGCCTCCCAAGAACGATTTCAATTCTTCCACTTCTTTTAAAGAAGCCCATGTGGACATTCCCTGCTTCCATACCAAACTATCTCGGTTGATGGCCCGCGATGCAAAAAGAGATTGCATTTGCTCAAAGGTCACTGGTCCATGTTGTACCCCGTTGGAGGCATAATAATATAGGGTTTGTGTTGGCATTGGCGGAGGAACGGCGCCTCCAACAGGTTGGGCGGTTTGTTGTGGTGAGGCTTGAGAGTTTCCGCCCATCATTCCACCCATTTGTTGAGCCAAAACAAAGCCCATACCCATGCCCATTCCGGCTCCAGCGGTTCCCCCTTCATTTTGGGCAGCGGCCTCAATGGCCTTGGCAGTTTTGAATTTGGTCAATTTGTCCAAATCAAGCTTGTCAATACGGCTGTATTCGAAGATTTCCTTTTTGAGATCTTCGGGCATGGAGACATTTTCGATATAGAATTTTTCCAAGGAAATGCCCACACTTTCAAACTCAGGTGACATCACTTCGCGGCAGGTGTCTGAAAGTTCGGTGGTATTGGCAGCATACAATTCAATAGGCAAATTGGCTTGGCCCACGGTATTCGTGAATCGTGTGGCAATCAAACTCTTAAGGTGCTCGTTGATCTCAAAATTGGTGAAATTGCTATCCGTACCAACTATGTCTTTGATAAACTTGCCTGCATCTGAAATTTTAAAGGCATAGGTGCCAAAAGCGCGAATTTCAACCAGGCCAAATCGGTCGTCACTTAACGTAATCGGACTTTTGGTGCCCCATTTTTCATCAGTGAACAAATGGGTGTTCACAAAATACACTTCGGCCTTGAATGGGGAATTGAATCCGTATTTCCAACCTTTCAAGGTTGCCAAAATTGGTAAGTTTTGCGTGATAAGGTCGTAGGTGCCTGGTTCAAAGACATCGGCCAATTGACCTTCGTTGATAAAAACAGCGGTCTGTCCTTCACGAACAATCAACTTTGCGCCGTTTTTTATTTCATTCTGATAGCGCTCAAACCGATAGGCAATGGTGTCATCGGTATAGTCGAGCCATTCAATAATGTCAATAAACTCGTTAGTGAGTTTCTCCTTGATCTTTCCAAAAATATCCATGGTAGTGTTTTTTAGGTATTATGCTTTTAAAACTATAAAAAAACTATAGAGTTTCTATTAGGTTAGTGTAAAATTCAAGGGGAATGTTACGCCACATGCGAAGAAAAAAGGATGGAATGAAGTGTTAGTCCATTTTATGGGCCGCTTGGAGCATTTTAAGGACTTTTTCCTTGGGAAGTGACTCAATGGTATGGCCATCGCGACCTGTCATGGTTTCCGCAGCGAAAAGAGAATTGAGGATGGCCTCTTCGGTGGCTTCAATGGTGGCTAGAAAAAGTGGGGTCATGGCCTCATTGCGCAAGGTCGGTACAGTTTGAACGGGATTTTCACTTTCATACGGGATTCTACATTCCTCTGCTGTGGAAACCGCAATCACATAATCCCCACTGCCGTTACTGGCAATCCCTCCGGTTTTTGCCAAGCCCAGCATGGCCCGTTTGGCCAATCGCTCCAAATTGCGGGTATCCAATGGAGCATCGGTCAGAACCACCATCATGCAGGAACCATCTGCTGAATATTTGAACGTTTCAGAATAACGGTTGAGCTGCTTGTCCACATCCACTCCCGCTATTTGCAAAACACCACCAAAATTGGTCTGCACCAATACACCTATGGTGTATCCTCCCAGTTTTTTGGGAAGTATACGGGAAGAGGTTCCTATCCCTCCCTTGAATCCAAAACAAATGGTGCCCGTTCCCGCACCAACATTGCCTTCAGGAACTGCTCCTGTTTTTGCTTTTGAAATGGCTTGCAGTACATCCGTTTCGCTGACATGGCGTCCTCGAATGTCGTTTAAGTACCCATCATTGGTTTCACCCACTACCGCATTTACGGAACGAACCGTTTCGTTGCCTTCTTGATGTAAAGTGTATCCAATCACGGCATTGACTGCTGTGGGCACACTCAAGGTATTGGTTAGGATGATAGGGGTTTCCAAATTGCCCAATTCCTTCACTTGGGTGCTGCCGGCCAGTTTTCCAAAACCGTTGCCCACATGTACGGCTGCCGGAACTTTTTCCTGGAAGAGATTCCCGGAATGGGGAAGAATCGCCGTGACCCCGGTACGGATGCTGTCGCCTTTTATCAAGGTAACATGTCCCACCCGTACCCCAGGCACGTCGGTAATTGCATTGTATTGTCCAAGTCTGAGCACTCCAATCTCAACACTATAATCCCGAATACGCTTCTGCGAAAACGAAAGTAATGGTAGTAGGATCAGGAGGGTCAGTACGGACCTATTCATAATAGGGGAGTTCTAAAAATCCCTATAGTCTCCTGAAAGGTAGGCATTGGCCTTTTCCTCCTTGAACTTAGCCGCTTGTGCGTCCCAGTGGAGGGTCTCCCCGGGGAACCTTCCGGCAATGGTGCCCAACAATATGGTCTCGGTGAGCCTGGCCCCATACTCAAAGGGTGCCGTGGTCTGGGCCTTGCCCAAACAAGCGTCCACGAACTGGTGGTAGTGCTTGGGTCCTTCGGACTCATAATTCCTGATGGGCTCGCCCAGATTGTGCTTCTCGCTCAACTTGGCAATCTCCTTGGAGATGTCCACGTACTTTCCTCGAACAATTTTCTTGGGCAACTGCATGAAGTGGGGCAACAAAAGACGTCCCTTCTCGCCCACGAACATGGCACCCTGCTCCGGAAGTTCGCCCTCACCGGCCACCTTGGCGTCAAGGGATATCTTGTCGGCCATGCTCTCTTCCTTGTTGGATTTCTTTGCCGCTGTGTTCTTGGCGCCGGGCAGTACAAGGTCCTCGTGCATATTGGGTGCCCCGGGGCCATCGTACCAGACCCATTTGAAGGTCTTGGAGGTATATGGGGTGCTCGGGAACTCATAGGTCACCACGTTGTTCTCCGGGTATCCGAACCCATTGGAGGGTCGGCAGTCGGTCTTCACGGTCATGGGAACGTCCAGCTCAAGGGCGTTGTACGGGGTGTCGAAGATGTGCACGCCCATGTCACCCAAAGTGCCACAGCCGTAGTCCATCAGTTTTCTCCAGTTCCCGGGATGGTACATTCCTTCTTTATAGGGTCTTTCGGCAGAGGTCCCCAACCAAAGGTTCCAGTCCAACTGTGCGGGGACTTTGTCCTCTCCTTGCGGAAGGGGTCCATCGTACCCCCAGTTCTTGGGGGACCAGGCATGTACCGTGTGTACTTTGCCTATGATCCCGGATTGGATCAAGAGCGTGGCCAGTTTATAATCGTAGAAGGAGTGTACCTGGATGCCCATTTGGGTCACAAGGCCCTTTTCGGCGGCCATCTTCTTCATGGCACGGGACTCCGATACATAGTGTGTCAACGGTTTTTGGCAGTAGACGGGTTTGTTCATCTCCATGGCCATCATGGAGGCCGGTGCGTGGGTATGGTCCGGAGTGGACACGATCACGGCGTCGATCTGATCGGCCATTTCCTTCAACATGGTGCGGTAATCGAAGAACACCCGGGCGGTTGGGTGCAGCTTGCGCGCAGCGGAAAGGTTCACGGCATCCACATCGCAAAGGGCCACCACGTCCACGGAACCGTGGGACGATATGGCACTAAGGTCGGCGGCGCCCATGTTGCCCACACCAATGTGGGCGGTGCGTAATCTTTCCTTGAAAGGGGCTCCTTTCAACAACGAAGGGGCCACCATGATGCCCAGGGCACCTACACTACTTTTTTTAATGAATTCTCTTTTATTCATAGGTTGGATTTAGCGGGTTATAATTTCTTGATTTTTATGTTGCGGAACCATATCGGGCTGGAATGGTCCTGTAGCGCGATGTAGCCCGTCTTGAACTTTCCGTAATCGGGACTGTTCTTCCATTTGTCCGAGTTCTTCTTTTCCTGCCAGGCCTCGTCCCAAGGGACAAATGACAACAACAGTTCGCCATTGAGCCAGTGTTCCACCTTTTCAGGGGTGAAGACGATCTTGGAGCTGTTCCATTCCCCAACGGGGTGCAGGGTCTTATCGGCCTTCGGGGGGTGCATGGCATAATCGGCCCCGGTCTGTTGCAAGGGCTTGAGCTCTTCAGGTTTATCGGTGTAGCCCAGACTGGTATTGTAGGCCGTAAGGTCATGGATGCGGGCATAGTTCTCGTCATCGATGAGCTGATATTCGGGCGATACCACTGGGGGACCGTCATAGCCTTCCTTGACGTGGTAGAAAATACCACTGTTGCCCCCTTCGGGGAGTTTCCATTCCATGTAGAGCTCAAAATTTTCGAACTCCTCGGCGCCGTAGATGATGTCCTTTCCGCCCTTGTAGTCCTGCTCCATGCCCAGTTCGGTATCGAAGGTAAGGGTGCTGTCCTTAATGATCCAGCCGGGGGGAAGGGTCTCCATGTTGTAGCCGCGCCAGCCCTCGGTGCTGGTGCCGTCAAACAGATAGATCCATTCGGACTCTTCCTGTGTTGGCGTTTGTGCTGTTTGTACTTCTTGGGATTTTGATTGGTTTTTGCAGGCTGACATCAGAATAACAAGAACGATGAGCCCAAAATAATTTCGCATAGTGTGGGTTGAGATTTAAATGAGGGAGTTAAAATACAAAATATTGTGAAACCTTTTTTCTTCCTTTTTCATTACATTTAGACACGACTAATTAACACTTTGAAAATGAAGACTTGCTTTTCCAAAATGGGTATGCTGCTGCTTACCTTCACGCTCTGCGTTGCTACCGTTCAATCCCAACGAAAAAAGAAAACCCAAACCACTCCCGAGTATCCCGAGGAAATCTATTCCAGTTTGGAATATCGATTGATCGGTCCGTTTCGTGGCGGTCGCTCCGCTGCGGTTACAGGAGTACCCGGGGAACCCAATCTTTTTTATTTTGGCGCCACTGGTGGTGGGGTTTGGAAGACCACGGATGGGGGTCGATCATGGGAGAATATTTCTGATGGTTATTTTGGAGGAAGTATCGGTGCCGTTGAGGTAGCCAAAAGTGATCCCAATGTAATTTATGTTGGAGGAGGTGAAAAAACCGTACGGGGGAATGTCTCTTCAGGATATGGTGTTTGGAAAACCGAAGATGGAGGAAAGACCTGGGCATCCATGGGGCTTGAAAAAACAAGGCATATCCCCAGGTTAAAGGTACATCCCACAAACCATGATATCGTTTATGCCGCAGTGATGGGCAATATTTATAAACCTACCAAGGAACGCGGGGTCTATAAAAGTACCGATGGGTGCAAAACCTGGAAACAAGTTCTTTTTGTGAACGAGCATGCGGGTGTTGTAGATCTTACCTTGGACCCCAACAATCCAAGGGTCTTGTATGCTTCTACATGGAGAGTGCAACGAACCCCATATAGTCTAAGTAGTGGTGGCGAAGGTTCTGCACTTTGGAAAAGTACCGATAGCGGAGAGACTTGGACAGAGATTTCAAAAAATGACGGTTTCCCAACAGATACCTTAGGGATTATTGGTGTGACCGTATCCCCAAAGAACAGCGAAAGGGTATGGGCCATTGTGGAAAACAAGGAAAAAGGAGGCTTATACCGTTCAGATGATGGAGGAAAAAAATGGACTCGCGTAAACGAGGAGCGCAAATTGCGTCAAAGGGCTTGGTACTACACCCGTGTCTATGCCGATACGGAAGATGAGGATGTGGTCTACGTGCTCAATGTCCAATACCACAGAAGTACGGATGGTGGGAAAACCTTCAATACCTTTAATGCACCACACGGTGACCATCACGATCTTTGGATTGCCCCGGAGAATTCAAAACGGATGATCATTGGGGACGATGGTGGCGCACAGATCAGTTACGATGGCGGGGAAACTTGGAGTACCTATTACAATCAACCCACGGCCCAGTTTTATAGGGTAACTACGGATAACGCCTTTCCATACCGGATCTATGTGGCACAGCAAGACAATTCCACTTTGCGTATCAACCATCGGAGTGATGACAATTCCATAGGCGAGGACGACTGGGAAGAAACTGCCGGAGGTGAATCCGCACACATTGTAGTAGACCCTACCAATGATGATATTGTGTACGGAGGTAGTTATGGAGGATTCCTGACTAGGGTCAACCATAAGAACAAAACTGTTAGGGGCATCAATGTTTGGCCGGATAATCCTATGGGTTACGGTGCCGAGGGAATGAAATACCGTTTCCAATGGAACTTCCCAATTATATTCAGCAAGCATAATCCCAAAAAGCTCTACACCTTTTCCAACCATGTGCATATGAGTACCAACGAAGGGCAAAGTTGGACTTTGTTGAGCGATGATCTTACTCGAAACGATCCCACAAAATTGGTATCCAGTGGTGGTCCCATAACCCAGGACAATACCAGTGTGGAATATTATTGTACCATTTTTGCTGCCAATGAAAGCCCTTTAAAGGAAGGTCTGTTATGGGTAGGAAGTGATGATGGTCTCATCCATGTGACCCAAGATGGTGGAAAAACATGGGAAAATGTAACGCCCAATATCATGCCGGAGTGGAGCATGATCAACAGTATTGAACCCTCCGCTTTTGATGAAGGGACCTGTTACGTGGCTGCGACCCGATACAAATTGGGGGATTTCACGCCCTATCTGTACAAAACCACAGATTATGGAAAAACCTGGTCCAAAATCACCAATGGGATCAACAATGAACATTTTACCCGTGTGGTACGTGAAGATCCAAAAAGAAAAGGATTGTTGTACGCCGGAACGGAAACGGGCATGTACATTTCCTTCAATGATGGCCAAAATTGGGAGAAATTCCAATTGAACTTACCCATTGTTCCCATTACCGACTTGACTATTAAAGACGACAACCTCATCGTGGCCACCCAAGGGCGAAGCCTTTGGATCATTGATGATCTTACGGTTTTGCATCAACTGGATGGCTCCAAAAAATCGGCAGAGGCCATTTTGTTCCATCCCAAGGACAGTTATCGTACCAAGGGAGGAGTGGCAAAGACTCCTTCCAAGATAGAGGGACAAAACCATCCCAATGGCGTGGTCACCCATTTTTATCTCAAAAACCTTTCGGAAAAAGACAGCGTGGCCTTGACCTATACCAAAATGAATGGGGATACTTTGGCGTCATACAGCACCTATGCGAAGGACAAGGACAAAAAGCTTACGGCCAAGAAAGGGGGCAATACCCATGTTTGGGATACCCGTGGCAAAGGAGCGGAAAAATTAGAGGGAATGATTCTCTGGTGGGCCAATTTGGATGGTGCCAAAGCGGTTCCGGGAAGCTATAAAGTGCTCTTGAATGTGAATGGTGCCGATCAGACCCAGGAATTTAAGATTCTTCCCGACCCCAGGGCGGAAGTTTCAGTGGCCGATATGCAAAAGCAGTTCGATTTTATTACCGACATCAATGAAACGGTGGACAGGGCCCATCAATCCATAAAGAAAATTCGGAAAATCAACGAAAAGCTGGACGCTTTTGTAAAACAGTACAAGGACAATGAAGCTACCAAGGCCTTGGTGGAAAAGGCCGAAAAAATGAAGGAAGATTTCGGGGAAATTGAAAAGGCTTTGTACCAAACCCAAAACCGAAGTAACCAAGACCCCTTGAACTTTCCCATACGGTTGACCAATAAACTGGCCCACTTGAACAGCTTGGTGTCCATAGACGATTTCCCTCCAACAGAGCAGGATATGGCCGTGAAAAATGAACTTTCAGGAAAGATCAAGGAACAATTGAATGCTTTTGATGCTTTGGTGGACAAAGAAATTGATGCGTTCAACAATGAGTTCAACCAATTGGAATTGGACTATTTGAGTATTGAGGATTAAAAAGAAACCTAAACCCGACCGGACATGAAAAAAGTAAGTTTTCTTTTAGGGGTGCTTTGCGCTACCCTGAGCTTTGGACAAACCGCCAATGACTATTTCAAACCCATGAAATTCAGGAACATTGGTCCATTTCGTGGTGGACGGTCTGTAACCGCCAGTGGTGTTGTGGGAGACCCTTTGACCTATTACATGGGCACAACGGGTGGTGGATTGTGGAAGACCAACAATGCCGGGCAACAATGGGAAAACATTTCAGATGGTTTCTTTGAAATGGGTTCTGTTGGGGCGGTTTCCGTATCGGCCTCCAATCCCAATGTGGTGTATTGCGGCATGGGTGAACATGCCCCCCGTGGGGTAATGACCTCTTATGGGGATGGCATTTACAAATCCAATGATGCGGGAAAGACATGGATCAAGCTGGGATTGGAAAAAACTCAGCATATCTCACGCATCATTGTGCATCCCACCAATCCAGATATGGTTTATGTGGCGGCCCAAGGAGCACTTTACGGCCCCAACAAGGAACGTGGGGTGTACCGCTCCACCGATGGGGGAAAAACCTGGAAGAACATTCTTTTTGTCAATGAACTCACGGGAGCCGTGGAACTTTCCATGGATGCCAATAATCCCCTGGTTTTATACGCGGCCATGTGGGAACATCAACGCAAACCCAATATCGTAATCAGTGGGGGTGATGGAAGCGGATTGTACAAAAGCACCGATGGAGGAGACACTTGGACTGAGTTGACCGAAGGGCTTCCCAAAGAGAAAGGGAAAATGGCCATTGCAGTGAGTGCGGCCAATTCCGATAAGGTATATGCCCTGATTGAAAGCGATTCCAATGCAGACAAGGGCGGACTTTTCGTTTCGGGTGATGCCGGGAAAAGCTGGAGTATGGTGAGTGGCGATAACCGATTGGTGCAACGGGCTTGGTATTATATTGAGGTGTTCGCCGACCCCAATGACGAGGATACGGTATATGTGCTCAGCGCAGAAATGTTCCGATCGGAAGACGGAGGAAAAGCTTGGGAGACCATTTCCGTGCCGCATGGCGACACCCATGATCTTTGGATTAATCCAAATAACTCCAAGAATATGGTAATGGCTGACGATGGCGGAGCCACCATAAGCTTTGATTATGGCAAAACGTGGACGCTTCAAGAGAATATGCCCACGGCCCAATTCTATCGCATCAGTACCGATAATCTTTTTCCATACAACATCTATGGTGGGCAACAGGACAATACCTCGGTGAAGATTGCAAGTCTTTCTTTAGGTCGATGGAGCATCAGCCGGGAAGATTGGCATTATTCCGCAGGGGGTGAGAGTGCCTTTTTGGCTTTCGATCCTGACAATCCCAGATATGTGATGGGCGGAAGTTACTTGGGAACCATTGAATTGTTGGATATGGAAACCAAGATGGCCACGGATGTCATGGCGGCTCCCATCCAATATTTGGGGCGCGAGGCCCGCAACATGAAATATTTATACAATTGGAATGCCCCTATTATTTGGTCCCAACATGAACCCGGAACGTTTTATCACGGCGCTCAGCTAGTGCTTCGCACTAGGGACAACGGGGTTACTTGGGAAGAAATTTCACCCGACCTTACCCGTGATCAAGATGACAAACAGGGCAATGGCGGAGGGCCTTATACCAATGAAGCTGTGGGCGCCGAAAACTACGGCACCCTGTCGTACATGATTGAATCCCCCCACGAAAAAAGGGTTTTCTATACGGGAAGTGATGACGGATTGGTGCACATTACCAAAAATGGAGGCGAAACATGGGAAAATATCACCCCAAAAGGACTTAGAGAGTGTTTGATCAATGCCATTGAAGTGTCTCCCCATGACCCGGCCACGGTCTATATCGCCACTACGCGCTATAAGTTCAATGACCATACCCCGGCTTTGTACAAAAGTTCGGACTATGGCAAGACATGGGCCAATATCAGCACAGGAATCCCGTATGGTTCCTTTACCCGCGTGGTACGGGAAGATCAAGTCCGTAAGGGATTGCTCTATGCAGGAACTGAAAAGGGGCTTTATATTTCTTGGAACGATGGTAAAAACTGGGAACCATTGCAGTTGAATCTGCCCAAAACGCCCATCACCGATTTAAAAGTGCATCAAGGAGATTTGATCGTGGCCACTTCAGGACGGTCTTTTTGGATTTTGGACAACATCACGACCCTGTCCCAGTACAAGGCCAATGTCAATGCGCTGCAACTCTTTCAACCAGAGGATGCCGTGAACGGATTTTGGTTCAGTCCCCTTGACAGCAGCTCAAAAGAGGTGGAAGGGACCAACCCTTACGAAGGGGTGAATCCCGCCAATGGCATGGTCATCCACTACAATCTTCCCAAAGCCATGGACAGTACCGAGATCACTTTGGAGATTTTGAACCAACAGGGCAAGGTAGTGCGCAGTTTTACCTCGGAAAAGGACAAGGACTACAAACCTCATCATGGGGGTGGGGCACCTCCGGCACCAGTGTTGGGTACGGACAAAGGGTTGAATCGCTTTGTATGGGATTTAAAGACCCCCATAATCCCGGGCATACCCGATGTGTATATTGAAGCCAATTTCACAGGGCATAAAGTCCCTCCAGGAACCTACACTCTTCGGTTAAAGGTAGGTGGGGAAACCGTTACCACTACAGGAACTGTGCTAAGCCCTCCCAATACCAATATGACTCCCGAACGATACCGGGAACATGATGTGTTCATGACAGAACTGGAGACCAACCTAACTGACATGCACCAAAAGATAAACGACCTTTTCAAGGTGCAGGGGCAGTTAAAGAAGTTATTGGAAGAGTTGGACAATGAAACCCTGAAAGCAGAAGGCAAAGCCCTACTGGAGAAGCTCAAGGCATGGGATGAGGATATGGTACAGCGAAAGTCGCAGGCCTATGACGATGTGGAGAATTTCCCCAACAAGTTCTCGGCGGAATATTTGTTTTTGATGAACCAGAGCAACAGTGCCTTGCCCCGAATCAATCAGCCGTCAAAAAATCGAAAACGGGAATTGGATGCGCAATGGGTTGGACTTAAACAAAGAGCCGTAACTTTGATGACTGCCGATATCCCCAATTTTAACATGAAGCTTTGGGAAAATGGGGTAGGGGCACTTCGATTGTAATCGTAAAAAAGCGTACTGTTGATTTACCCATATATTAAATCCTTGCACCTCATTTTTGTGGTCACCTGGTTCGCGGGACTGTTCTATATTCCGCGATTGTTCATATACCATATTGAGGCATGGCAAAAACCCTCCCCGGAGCGGGAGATATTGACGGACCAACTCAAACTGATGACCAAACGCCTGTGGTATATCATCACATGGCCATCGGCCATTCTGTGCACCCTGTTCGCTGTTTGGATGCTTATTTTGATGCCCTCTTGGCTGCAACAGCCTTGGATGCATGTAAAATTGGGATTTGTATTGCTGTTGTTTGTATATCATTTGAAATGCCATCAAATTTTTAAGCAATTGCAGCGCGATGAGGTAAAATACACCTCCAAGTTTATGCGCATCTGGAACGAGGGGGCCACCTTGATCCTCTTTGCCATTGTGTTTCTGGTGATTCTTAAAAGTGCCTTTAACTGGATTTATGGGGTCATTGGCATTGTGGTGCTGGGCATTCTTTTGATGTTGGGGATTCGACTTTACAAACGTATACGGGACAAGAATCCCAATGCTTAGGAAAGTTCAAATATCAAGTTCAAGCGCAAGCACAGTTAAATTAGTAGGAACCTAATTTTGAGCTTGAAACTTGAACTTGTACTTACTCTTGCGCCTCATTTGGCTCGATAATTGCTTAAATTTACCTCAAACCAAATACGCTTGTTCAGTAAATTATCCTTACGATCCCGGATATTCTTCAGCATGATATTGTTGGTGGTCATTGCCTCCGTATTGATTGCCGGGGTTACCATTTACCAGTATAGCGAACAGGGCAGGGACTATCATGAGAATAGGGTGGAGCGTAAGGAAGAGCAGGTGCTCCAAAGCATTGCCTACACCATACGGGAAACCACCTACCCGGTGAACACGGAAAACCTCGGATTGATCTTTAGGGATGAAATCTACAAGATTGCTGATGTCCAAAATGTCAACTTTAATATTTACGACCTCGAGGGCAGTCTGATCAAAAGCTCTAGACCCAGTTTTGAGGCCGACTCCATTTCCAATTGTTTGGATGCACAGATTCTGAACCATCTACGGGACAGTGATGACAAGCGATATGTTCAGGAACAGCGTGCCGCCGGCGATAATTACCAAGCCACCTACACCTACATCAACGATACAAGGTTTAAACCCATCGGGATCGTAAACCTTCAGTACTTTGAGGACAATACCTTCAACAATAAGGAGCTTACCGAGTTTCTCTTGCGTTTGGGAGGGGTGTACCTGATCATGTTGTTCTCCGCCATTTTCCTCGCGTACTTCATTTCAAAATACATTACCCGATCCCTCCAGACCATTTCCGATAAGATCAACCGGACCAACCTTACTAGGCGGAATGAAAAAATATACATTGAAAGCCCCGGGCAGGAAATTGGGAAACTGGTGGATTCGTACAACAGAATGATCGATGAATTGGAGGAAAGTGCCGTAAAATTAGCCAAGAGCGAACGCGAACAGGCATGGCGTGAAATGGCCAAACAAGTGGCTCATGAAATTAAGAATCCCTTGACACCCCTACGGCTTACCGTTCAGAATTTTGAACGCAAGTTCGACCCCCAGGACCCCGAGATCCAAAACAAGGTCAAGGAATTTTCAAAGACTTTGGTGCAGCAAATCGACACCATGAGCAATATTGCCACGGCCTTTTCCAGCTTTGCCAATATGCCCGCCCAACAAAATGAGACCTTGAATGTGGTGAAGATCGTGAAGCTGGCCTTGGAAATTTTTACCGAAGACTACATCCATTTTATTGCGGATGAGGAAGAGATCATTGCCAAATTGGACCGCACCCAATTGATCAGGGTCATCACCAATCTGGTGAAAAATGCCATACAGGCCGTTCCCGATGTGTCATCTCCCCGCATATTGGTGACCGTTTCCTCGGAAGGGGAACAGGTGAAGATTTCGGTTGCGGACAATGGGGTGGGCATTTCGGATGGGTACAGGCAAAAGGTCTTTGAGCCCAAGTTCACCACCAAATCCAGTGGAACGGGCCTTGGTCTTGGAATGGTAAAGAACATTGTGGAAAACTACGGCGGAACCATTAACTTTACTTCACAAGTAGGCAAGGGAACCGTGTTTACGGTTAGATTTCCAAAGCAATCTTAGATAGCAGTCAGGTCGAGCGCAGTCGAGACCCTAAAATAACAACACATGGACTACGAAAACATCTACATCGAAGAAGAGAACAATATAGCCACCATCACCATTGATCGGCCCAAAAAACTGAACGCCCTCAACAAACGGACCATAGAGGAACTGCATGTGGCCGTAAAGGAGTTGGATGAAGACCCAGATACCAAAGTCATCATCATTGTGGGAAGTGGTGAAAAGGCCTTTGTGGCCGGGGCGGACATCTCGGAATTTGCCCACTTTTCGGTCAAGGAAGGGCGTCAATTGTCTGCCATGGGTCAAAAAAACCTGTTCGATTTTATAGAAAACCTATCCACACCCGTGATTGCGGCCATCAATGGCTTTGCCTTGGGGGGTGGATTAGAGCTGGCCATGGCCTGCCATTTTAGGGTGGCGAGCACCAATGCCAGAATGGGTCTCCCCGAAGTCTCCCTCGGGGTCATCCCCGGTTATGGGGGTACACAGCGCCTCCCACAGCTTGTGGGCAAGGGTAGGGCCATGGAAATGATCATGACGGCAGGTATGATCGATGCGGACAAGGCCTTCGCCTACGGTTTGGTGAACCATGTGGTGTCCCCAGAGGAATTAGTGCCCTTGTGCATTAAAATAGCAAGCAGGATATCGAATAATTCCACTGTGGCGTTAAAACAGGCAATAAAAGTGGTAAATGCTGGTTTTAAGTATGATGTTGATGGTTATGCCGCCGAAATAGACGCCTTTGGCCATTGTTTTGGGACCGATGACTTCAGGGAAGGCACATCGGCCTTTTTGGAAAAGCGCAAGGCAGATTTCCCCGGCTCATGACCGTTGGCGCGACCAACCCAAATCGAAATGAAAAAACAAATCGTCCTGTTGGGCCTTCTTCTCATGGGCATTGTGGCACAGGCCCAAAAAATGCCCGTTTCCTATAATTTTGGTGAAAAATACAACGACCGCTACCGCTATTCCAACCTCTTGACCATTGATGATGACGGTACCGGGGGCTATATTTTGGTCCGAGCCTACTACCAAGGCCTGATCTTAAGGCCCAAAGGCTACCTCATAGAACACTACAATGCCGATCTGGAACTGGTCACGGAGTACAATTACAAGCTCAAGGGACTCGACTTTGTGGACGGGTTTCTGAAAAATGGCCAATTGAACCTGATGTTCCTCAACTACAATGAGGGTAGGCACGAATACGAATATTGGGTGCATACCAGCCCCATAATTACATTTGATTTTAAGGAGAAAAAACTGCTTTCCATCAGCTCGGAGCAGGTGGACGATCCGGTGGGGAAAAACTACTACAACCGGAACTTTTCCAAAGGATTTACCACGGCCATTCTTTTTGATGAGGACAAAAGGGGCTTTGTAATCAGTACCCACCACAAAAGAGGCAAGGACAACAAGCATATGATCCATATGTTCGATACGGCCCTCAACAAAAAATTCGAGTTCGACTTCTCTGGCGAGATCGAGGAAAAGAACTACGCTTTTGAGAACGTGGCCTTCTCGCAGGACCTGCAGACCGCGTATATTGTGGGGAAAGCCTATTTTAAGAAGAAACGCTTTCAGGTGGACGAGCGCAAGTTCCAGTACGAGCTTATAAGGGTTAACACCAACGGAAGCAGCGCACAATCGTTTGTGGATCCCGGAAAATATCCCGAAGCGCTCTATCCGGTTCGGTTTAAAAACAGACTGGTCTGTATCGGATTTTATGCCGATAGAAAGGACAATCGCTACAACGGAATCGCCTATTTTGACCTAGATCCCACCTCGCTCGACATCAATTCCCAAAAATACAATCCCTTTTCCCAGCAGTTCATGGAAGACAAGTTTGGTAGGGAAGAGGACAAGGAAGTAAAGAATTTGGTCTTCAAAGGGGTGCAGATCGCCCCAAACGACGATATCTTCTTTAATGCTGAGGAATACTTTGTGACCACGGGCATGGAGGTCACAGGTGCCGGACAGCGCATTAAAACGGAACGCTACCACTATAACGACATTGTAAGCGCCAAGTTAAAGCCCAATGGCGAAATGGACTGGGTACGCAACATCAACAAAACGGAGGTTACCCGAGGCGATGGCGATTATGCCTCCTACAGCTCGTACTGCAAGGATGGCAATACCTACTTCTTTATCTGTACCGCGGCAGACAACCCACAACTTATTGGCAACGAACGTCTTATCTTTAAACAGGGTTTTAGCCGAAACCGCAATGTGTTCATGATCTCCTTGGACCCGAACGGTGTTTTGGACTACGAAAAGATCATAGACCAACAAGAGGCCCGTTTGCCCCTTATGGTCTCCAAACCCTTAAAGGATGCCATGGCGGACCATATGTTGTTCTATGCCAAACGGGGCGGTAAAAAGCAGTTGGTCAAGGTAGATTTCAACTGATCGCCCACAAAAAGCAGCTTAAAATTCCCACAGCAGATTTCATCCGTCAATCCTAAAGGGCAACCCGTCAATCCAAACGGGTCAAGGGTCAACTAGGCCCCAAAATACCCAATGGGCCCGCGTACTTTTGGTTTCAGATAACAATTAAATAAAAAATTATGAAATCAATTAAAGTACTGGGCATGGCCCTTTTGGGAATGTCCATCATTTTGGCCTCTTGTTCTGCAGAAGATGGGGAAAAAGGGGATCAAGGATTGCAAGGAGCCAAGGGTGACACAGGAGATAAAGGTGATCAAGGAGAACAAGGTCTTCCTGGGGAAGACAAGCCCAATGTGGATTTTTATTTCCAAAATGGTTTTAGCGATTATACAGATACTCAAGATGCAAGCATTGTACCGCCTAATATTGGAAGTGATGACCAGGAATTACAACTTCTCTATTCAAATAATGGCCTAGTGACAACGGAAAGGAGATCAGTGTTGCGCTTTGACAATATTGCTGATGAAATTACTGCTACCTTGGTTGGTGATGGGGAAAACTGTGCAGACGCTTTTCGTGTAAACAAGGCAACTTTATATGTATACCTAACTGGCTATACAAATCAAGATTATGATAATCTATTCATGAAAATTGGTTTTTATGGAGAGGACGAACCAACTTTTGAGCAAACAGAAGCTACATGGACATTTGCCCATGAGAATGAGTATTGGGCGGCAGATGGAGGAGAAGCAGCTACATGGGCAGGATTCTCAGGCTCTGACGATTATACATTCTTGCTCCCCAAGGGTTCCGGTGAAGCTTATGGTTGGTTTCCAATTATGTTGCCGAGAAGTGTAGTAGAGAACTGGATCTGTAATACTGGCTCCAACAAAGGAATGCGTTTGCGTATTGACCCTAACAGTGTCGATCTTGGACAGGGTTCAATTGATATTGCTTCAAGTGAAAATCCTAATACAGACCTAAGACCCCTTTTGGTCATCGAGACCGAGGATGTAGAGCCATCTGCTGTCACCAAAATGGCCCCAAGCAGCAAGACCCAAGATTGGGACAATATGTCCTATGAAGAAAAAATGGCGCCCCTGTACCGCTACTTTGCGGCCAAGGGCCTATAACAAGCTTTCCTTTTTCCCATACCTACCTGCAGAGAGAGTCCCGTCCGGGGCTCTTTCTTTTTGTGTCATTTCGAACTGTCATCCTGAGCGAAGACGAAGGAGCATGTGAGAAATCTCAAAGTTTCCAGTGAAACGAGGAATCTCATTCCGTTCCCATCATTGGCATACTGCAATGGGATTTTTCGGTCTTGGGCCCTCTCAAAATAGCAGGCGGATGTACACGTCCGTCAATCCTGAAGTGCCATCCGTCAATTCAAAGGGGTCAGGGATCAATTCACTACTAAAGTAGTGAACGGCTGAATGTACTTTTGGTTCAAATAACATTAATAAAAATAGTATGAAATCAATAAAAGTACTGGGCATGGCCCTTTTGGGAATGTCCATCATTATGGCCTCTTGTTCCGGGGAAGATGGAAAAGATGGTTTGCCTGGAGATAAAGGAGACAAAGGCGCACAAGGTGACCAAGGGCCAAAAGGTGATCAGGGTGATCAGGGTGATCAAGGTGATCAAGGAGATCCGGGTGCCGATGGCCAAGACGGTAGCGACAAACCCAATATGGAGTTCTATTTCCAAAATGGGTACAATGATTATACAGGAACACAGGATGCACAGATCAGTCCTGATGGGCTTAATGATACCAATAATGAGTTTATGGTAATACGTGAAGATTTGGGAGATCCTAATGGAATGAGGCAATCCGTAATACGTTTTGACGGCATTTCGGGTGTTGTTAATACAGCATTTGATACAGATGGTGCCAACTGTGGAGAAAGTTATAGGGTAGATCAAGCGATTTTATATTTGTACTCCCATTTCTCTACTGTTGATGTTGCCACCCCTGGATATATACATCTTGGTTTCTATGAAGATGGAGACCCTTTATTTGATGAGTCTTTGGTTAGTTGGACAGCAGCAAATTCTATTGACAATTGGAATTTTAACGGAGCAGGTAGTTGGTGGGCTGACAACCCATTCCCAGGAACAGATGGCTATACCAACTATATGCCATCGATTACTACTACTTCAAAGGCTTTGGGTTGGATTGCCATTCCCTTGCCACGAGATATTGTGTCAAATTGGATTTGCGATGCCAGTGGGGAGAATAACAAAGGTATCAGACTACGATTAACAACGGATTTGGGAAATGGTGAGTCAACCCGAATGGGATTTTTCACAAGTGAAAATGGCAACACAGATTTAAGACCGTTGTTGGTGGTACAAACTACAGAGGTGGAGCCATCCGCTACTACCAAAATGGCCCCAAGCAGCAAAGCCAAAGATTGGGACAGTATGTCCTACGAAGAAAAAATGGCGCCCCTGTACCGCTACTTTGCGGCCAAGGGCCTATAACAAGCTTTCCCTTTCCCATACCTACCTGCAGAGAGAGAGTCCCGTCCGGGGCTCTTTCTTTTTGTGTCATTTCGAACTGTGATCCTGAGCGAAGACGAAGGAGCATGTGAGAAATCTAAAAGTTGCCAGTAAACTATGGGATTTCTCGTTCCACTCGAAATGACATCAAGACTTCATCCTATTTCTAACCCTGTCCTGAGCCTTGCCTTGAGCGCAGTCGAAGGGTAGCCCAAGGAGTGGGTGGGAAATCCAAATATTCAGGACTTCAAGTCATTTCGAACTGTCATCCTGAGCGCAGTCGAAGGAGTTGTGAGAAATCTAAAAGTTACCAGTGAAACATGGGATTTCTCGTTACACTTGAAATGACATCAAGACTTCATCTCTTTTCTGAGTCTGTCCTGAGCCAAGTTGAGGGATTGGTTGAGAATCGTTCCCAACGGGCACATTGTCATTCTGAGCAGAGCGAAGAATCCCTTTTAGGTACCCATCCCTATGGAAACAGGTCAATGCGATGCTGAACTAAATTCAGCATGACGGCTTCATTTAACTTTTATAAACGTATTGCCCATTCAAGCCTTGTCCAGAGCAGTCGAGAACACTTACTGGCACCCTTCACCCTCCACCTTTTACCCTTCACCCATTTAACACTTACCCAAAACCAATCAAAGGAAATAATCCATAAATTTGGAATAAATCCAAAAACATGAAACCCAAAGAATACCAAAAAGGCCGAGGCGCCCAAAAAAACACCCCCAATCAATTTTTGCAGCAGGTGTACGAAGTGAGGGAAGATTTTCTGGAGTTCTGTCGTTTGGAAGGCGAGGAGGCCGAGAGCAACAAGACCCAATACATCCCTATTTTCCCCAAGACCATTGTGAACAAGGTAGACAGCCCCGATGTGGGGATGCTATACTCCATGAACCCCTACCAAGGTTGCGAACATGGCTGCATTTACTGTTATGCCCGCAACACCCATGAGTATTGGGGCTATAGTGCCGGACTGGATTTTGAGCGCAGGATTTTGGTCAAGAAGGCCGCACCGGAACTGTTGGAGGCCAAGATCAAACACAAAAACTGGAAGGCGTGCACCATTGTGCTTTCGGGCAATACGGATTGCTACCAGCCCGCCGAGCAAAAGTTTGAAATTACCCGTAAATGCCTGGAGGTCTTTCTAAAGTACCGCCACCCGGTGGGCATCATCACCAAAAATGCATTGGTGTTGCGCGATCTGGATATTTTAAAAGAGCTCAATGCCCATCAATTGGTAGGGGTCAATGTATCGGTGACCTCACTTTCAGAAAAGACCCGAAGAAAACTGGAACCACGAACGGCTTCCATCCAAAAAAGGTTGAAGACCATTAAGGTCCTGTCCGAAAACAACATTCCCGTCAACGCCATGTTGGCGCCCATGATACCGGGCATCAACAGTCACGAACTCTTGCCCTTGGCCAAGGCCGTGGCCGATCATGGGGCCCGTTCGTTTGCCATTACCGTGGTGCGTTTGAACGGGGCCATTGGACAAATTTTTACAGATTGGATCAAAAAGGCCATGCCGGACCGGGCCGAAAAGGTCCTGCACCTGATCCAAGATTGCCATGGCGGGTCCATCAACGATAGCCGGTTTGGGATTCGGAGTCGCGGAGAAGGGAAAGTAGCCCAACAGATTCATGATATGGCCCACTTGGCCCGTCAAAAATATTTTAGGGACCGGCAGTTTCCCAGATTGCGGACCGATCTGCACGAACCCTATAAAAATGGTCAGATGAAATTATTTTGATATGGTCATTTCGAGCTAGTACGCGACGGGGAAATCTATTTTTCAACTATTTTTAGAGGAAATGTCCAATCCTTGTCCTTGGTTTCGTCCTTAGGATGAAAACAATGTATAACCAGTCCTGAAAAAGGACGCAAAACGAAACGTGATGAGTAATTTTCTGTATCTGTTCAGAGGTGGTGATGACGCCTTTGACAAATTGTCCCAAGAAGAAAAACAGGCCCATATGGAAGTTTGGGGTGCATGGATGGGAGGCTTGAGTGAAAAAGGCAAGTTGTTGGACGGCCTCCCTTTGGGAAAGGATGGCAAAGTGGTCCGCGATAGGGGCGAAGTGGTCACCAACGGGCCCTTTGCGGAAGGTGCCGAAATGGTGGGCGGATATTTGATCGTATCGGCCAAGGACTATGACGAGGCTGTGGAGATTTCCAAGGGCTGTCCCATTTTTGATTATGAGGGAAGCTTTGTGGAGGTACGTGAGATCCTTTCCATGGAACACTGATGTACAAAAAGTCATTTCGAGTGAAACGAGAAATCTCTTATGGCAATTTTATCATTTAGATTTCTCACATTCGTTCGAAATGACACAATTAAGAAAGAGTCTTTTAAAAGTAATGTCACAGGACCACCACGCAACCGTAGAACACCTTTTTAGACAAGAATATGGAAAAGTGGTGGCCCTATTGACCCATAAGTTCGGGACGTCCCATTTGGAACAGATAGAGGATGCCACCCAGGACACCTTTGTGAAAGCCATGCAGGTATGGGCCTACAAATCCGTTCCGGATAATCCAACGGCTTGGTTGTATCGCGTGGCCAGCAATCGGTTGATCGATGTATTGCGGCGGGACAAGAAAATGGATTTTCATGATACTGAGCAATTGTCCCAACACAACGCAACGGAACAAGATGGCAATCCTACTTTGGATACCACCCTTTCGGACAGTCAATTGAAAATGATATTTGCCTGTTGCCACCCTGCGCTTTCCCAAGAGTATCAGATTGTGTTGAGTTTGAAACTTATCGGTGGGTTCAGCAATAAGGAACTGGCAGAGGCCCTATTGAAAAAGGAGGAAGCGGTGGCCAAATCCTTTACTCGGGCCAAGAAAAAGTTCCGGGAAGAGGTAAGAATGCTCAAGATTCCTGTGGAAATGGGCCTTCAGTCACGTTTGTTCCGGGTATTACAGGTCATTTATCTGTTATTTTCGGAAGGCTATGCCGCTACTTCGGGGGCCTTGATCATTAAAAGGGACATTTGTTATGAGGCCCTGCGGTTGGCCTTGTTGATGCAACAAAATACCTATTGCCAACACCCCAATTTGGAAGCATTGATCGCTTTGATGTGTTTTCATGCGTCCCGTTTTGATGCCCGACTGGATGATGAAGGTGCATTGGTCACCTTGGAACATCAGGATCGGAGCAAATACAACCAAGAGTTGATTGTGATAGGGATGCGGCATTTGGAGCGTGCAGGGACCCAGGACCGAACGCCCTCCAAGTATCATTTGGAAGCAGCCCGATCGTATTACCATTCCACGGCCAAAAGTTTTGCGGAGACCGATTGGAAGAACATCCTGTATCTATATGACTTGCAACTGAAGTTAGAGCCTTCATCCATAGTGGCCTTACATCGCATCGTGGCCTTTGCCAAGATGCATGGTGCTGAAAAAGCATTAGGGGAACTTAGGCAATTGGAGCAGAAAAACAATTTTGCAGATCAAGCCCTTTTCCATGCCATTAAAGCCGAACTATACTTCGATTTAGGAAAAACCAAGGAGCAAAGGGCTGCTTTGGAAAGAGCCATCGCCCTCACCGAAAACGAACTGGTCAAGGCACACTATCGAAAAAAAATGGGAACCTAACGCCCTTTAGGGCGTAGGCTACATCTCTTCTTCACCAACATGTTTTTTATAGAATTTCCAAGCTTCGTGGGCTACATCGCGGCCCAATTCCAATCCGGCAATATTGTCCGACTGAATATGGTATCCGCCAAGCACCCTTGAAATCCCGGCCATTTCGGCTGTTTTGGTAAACGTGGGAAACTTTAGGGTCACGGTGTCCCCAAGGTTTTCCGGCTCGGTAAGCGAACCGGCCACCAGTTCAACTTCGGAACCAAACTCATCGCTTCCCGTCCAAAGTTTCAATGCTTCGGCGCAGCCTCCACTAATGGTACTGTGACCCGAGGTATAGCTTGGAAAAGGAGGGCACAGGAACGTATCCGGGGAATAAGGCCGCCATTGGCTGCCATCCATCTCGACCATCCCTTTTCCGACGCCGCCCCAAGCTTTGATTTTCTGTTGGGCGTAATATTCGTGTACCAAGGCGAACGGTCTGGCAAAGTCATAGAACATTTTGCTGTCCCAAGAGGCAATGAAGGCATCCATGGCCACCACTTGGTTGTAGAAGAACATTTTTACATCTTGATCTAAGGTGTGGTTGTCCCTAATGGATACTTCTTGGGCAAACTTCAACCAGTGTCCTGCTTGTTGTACCGATTGGGGTCCATCCCGCATGAACTCCACCAAGGCTTTTTGCTCATCGGTGAGGTTGGCCTGCATTTCAATGACTTCCTGTACTTCTTTCTCCAACTGTTCCGAGCCAATTTGTGGAGGAGGTCCGGGTCTGAATTGATCCCCAGATTTCATGGATATGGGGGTTACCTTGTCCCAAAAAGGGGTAAGGCACCCTGGGGCAAACTGCCCACCTTTTCCATCTGAAAAGTATTTGGGTTGCCAGCGGTTGGGATCCACATTGTTGTCCACGGAATTTATAGGCTCATACCCAACATAATTGAAATAAGGAACCCCATTGGAACCTTCTTCCTCCCCATATTGATTGGCACCATCTCCCTTTCGGGCCTCAATGACCGCTTTGGCGGCCAAATTACCGATGCCCTCTGGGGTATTGGGGTCCAAACTTTCATTATTGGGGTCCAAGCCGAGCTCTTTCATGAAATCGGTAAAGAGCTCTTTATCCGAATAATAATACTCGTTCATGGCCCTATATGCAGCATAACTGATGGCAATCTCCTTGTTTTTCAGGGTCTGTTCATCCATTGGACGTCGGTCCACCCCCTCCAGATACACAGGAATCGCTTTTTCATCATAACGGGACCAAGCATCAAAGATGGAAACAAATATCAACCCTAAAAACCTAGAGGTTATAGTGGGTCTTGGTTTAAATTTTTCTGTGTCGTTGGCGGTTGCAGTAATGGCCATTTGGCTCCATTGATAGGCAAGGTTTTCAGCTCCGAGGGGTTGGGTCGCTTCCGCCACATTTTGGCCTTCTTTTCCGTTAGAGCCTTGCTTACAGGCCATAACGACCGCCAATGCAAATAGCAGTAAGAATGCTTTTTTCATCATAGGTGTGTTGTTTAGAGAAGTTACATCAGATGGATATGGAGCGTTTGCTGCCCATATCCATCGTGCAATGTAGTAATTTTGAGAAAATTACGACAGTTCCCAGCCTTTACGGTAGTTCCGGGTGACCCATTCGTTGGCCTTGTCGTAATTGGTGATCTTCATGTTCTCACCATCCCAGAAAAGTTTGCGTCTTCCTGGGTAATCGTATGGATCCCAGTCTCCCACTTTTTTACCTTCTTTCAATACTTTGTATTGATAGGCTTTTACGGCCAAGTTGCCCATAAGTACGGTTTCGGTCAACGGACCGGCTTTGGAGAAATCTGAAGAAGTGGATCCCCCATTGAGGCACACATCAACAAAATTGGCAATGTGACCGCCCATGCTACCGGGAACTCTAGGATATTTTGGTTTTGGAGCTTTGTAGAGGTCCATCATATCGGTAGGGAGCAAACGTGCATTTTGGGAATAGGTATCGCAAACCAAAATACCTCGTTCCCCATACATGATGGTTCCACCATCCCGGTTACCGACCATCTCACCATCTTTCAACTCATCGGGCAAGTTGGGCATAATGCCTCCGTCATACCAGTTCAAGGCAATATCTCCGTGGTATTCATGGTCAAATTTCAAATGTATTTTGGAAGAAGGAGGGCAGGAAGGGCTATAATCGGCCTCCACAAAATCGCCTACCCAAACCGTGGTACAGCTAGCTTCGGCTTCAGTGGGATATCCTAAATCCAGCACACTGAACGGGGTTTCCATGATGTGACATCCCATATCGCCCAAAGCACCGGTTCCAAAATCCCACCAACCTCGCCATTTAAAGGGAAGGTAGGCCTCATTATACTCCCGCATGGCGGCCGGACCCAGCCAAAGATCCCAATCCAATCCTTTTGGAACTCTTTGTTTTTCGGTAGGTACGGCAACTCCTTGTGGCCAAACAGGGCGGTTGGTCCAACAATCTATCGTATGGATTTTTCCGATAATTCCTGACTCGACCCACTCTCTTGCAATTCGGCTATCATCACTGGAAGCGCCTTGATTTCCCATTTGGGTTACAATGCCATTTTCTTTGGCCACCTGGGTCATCAGACGGGCTTCATGGATGTTATGGGTGAGTGGTTTTTCTACATAGGCATGCTTTTTCTCCCGCATAAAAGGGAGTGCAATGGTGGCGTGCATATGGTCGGGGGTAGCTACCATTATAGCATCAATATCATTCAAATGCGCGTCAAAGACCTTTCTAAAATCCTTGTATCGTTTTACATCAGGGAATTTTTCGAAAGTATCTTTGGCCCGTCTATCATCTACATCACAAAAGGATACAAACTTCACCTTTCCAGTCTCATTGAGACCTTTGATGACACCACTTCCCCTGCCGCCAACACCAAAAGCACCAACATAGAGGGTATCACTGGGGGGAACATGGGTTTTGCCCAGAACATGACTGGGTACAATAGAAAACGCAGCGGAGGCCGCTGCGGCATTTTGAATGAATTTTCTTCTTTGCATTGTGTTAGTTTTGATTGCGATTACAAGATACAAAAAACTGAAAGAGACCAAAGATCTATTGGGTACCTTCCCATTCACCAAAAAACTGATCTAGGAAGGTTTCCATGAATTGGTGTCTCTGCCGGGCCAATCTTTTTCCTGTTTTCGTGTTCATGCGGTCCTTGAGCAGCAATAACTTTTCGTAAAAATGGTTGATGGTAGGGGCCTTGGAGGCCTTGTACTCCTCTTTCGTCATCTGAAGATTGGGAGCAATTTTTGGGTCGTACAATGTCCTATTTTTGAAACCCCCATAGTTGAAGGCACGTGCAATGCCGATGGCACCAATGGCATCCAATCGGTCTGCATCCTGGACCACTTCCAGTTCTTTGGAAGTAAAGGTAGCTCCGTTATTCTCCAGACTGTTTTTAAAGGACATATGCTGAATGATGTTCACCACATGATTTATGGTGGCGATATCTACCTGTTGGGATTCCAAAAACGTTTTGGCCAGTTTCGGGCCTACGGATTCGTCCCCATCATGGAATTTTGGGTCTGCTATATCGTGGAGCAAAGCAGCAAGTTCCACAACAAGGGCGTTGGTGTTTTCGTGTTCCGCTATGAATTTGGAAGTGTTGTACACCCGTTCAATGTGAAACCAATCATGACCTCCTTCCGCATGTTCAAGCGCTTTTTTGACAAATGAGATGGTGTTTTGGATGAGTTGGTCGTGATTCATTGGTCTGTGATTATTCCCGAAGCGATAGTGGCTTCGATTTGGGCAATGAGCTCATCGGAATTGCCCTTGTTCTCTACCGGGGCGTGTACCTTTAGGGTAAGATGGGAGCCCAATCCCATCGGAAATTTTCCATACCGCAATAATTTCCAGGAGTTGTTTATGCTGATGGGCACAATCAGGGCGGAAGGGGCGTTTTTCATCAATACTTTGAGCCCGGTGGTCCTAAAAGGCTTGGGAACGCCATTGCGGCTGCGAGTCCCCTCTGGAAAAATCACGGCGCTTCGGTTGTGCTTCTCAATATACTTGCCCAGCTTTTGCAACTCGGCAATGGATTGTTTGGGATCTTTTCTATCGATCAATGCCGAACCGCTATGCCTTAAATTGAAAGATACGCTTGGGATGCCTTTTCCCAGTTCAATCTTGCTTACAAACTTAGGATGGTGTTTCCGCATATACCAGATAAGGGGAGGGATGTCGTACATGCTCTGGTGATTGGAAACCACGATCAAAGGTCGGTACGTGGGAATGTTGTGGGTGTTTTCAAAGGTATATCGTGTGCCCAATAGGTTGGTACATCTCATAATAAACCAATTGAGGATGGAAACGCTTCTTTTATGGGCATTGTAGCCAAATACCTTAAGGCAGATCCACTGAATGGGGTGAAAAATGACCAAGACCAATCCAAAACTAATAAAGAAAAGGGAGGTAAAGAGATAGGAAAGTAATTTGGCAAGTGTCATTTTCGGATGTTCAGTTTTTGGTAGAGTGTAAAAATAAAAAAACCACCCTTTAAGGGTGGCTTGTTTTTTGGACAGAAGGGATATTTAACAAAATTCGTTATACGCTTCCATCAAATTTTCTGCAATAAGCTCTGCCGGTCTACCTTCAATATGGTGTCTTTCGATCATATGCACCAATTCCCCATCCTTAAAAAGGGCCATACTTGGTGATGATGGAGGGAAGGGAACCATATGGTTCCTCGCCGTGTTCACGGCATCGGTGTCCACTCCGGCAAATACGGTCGCCAAATGGTCCGGTTTTTTGGAGTTCAGCAGGCTCAATTTGGCCGCTGGTCTTGCATTGGCCGCTGCACAACCACAGACTGAATTGACCACGATCAACGTGGTGCCCTCTTGCTTAAGGGCATTCTCAACGGCTTCACTTGTATATAGTTCTTCAAACCCGGCGGTGGCCAAGTCTGCTCGCATAGGTTTTACCAATTCTTCAGGATACATAGGCTACTTTTTAATTAGAGTCCAAAGATACGGTTTTGTTGGTTTATTTTCATGTCCCTTAACATTGTATAAGGTATAGCTTCTTGCGCAAAGCGCTATCTTTGGGCTTTAATTTTTGTAGGATGATCAAATGGGTTGCGGCCTTAATTGGATTTTTTATTAGAGGAATTGTCGGAGCGGTCTTAGGGTTCTTTGTGGGCAGTCTACTGGATGGACTTGGAGGCTCATCAAAATCATCCAGAAGTGTTTTTCAGGATTTTACCCGCCAGAGCGTTTCCCCGGCCGATTTTGAACTGAACTTGCTCTCCCTTTGTTCCATCATCATCAAGGCTGACGGACAGGTAAGCCAACGTGAATTGGACTATGTACGCCAATATTTTTTAAGCACCTATGGCAAGGAAAAGGCCAATGCCATTTTCAGGACTTTCAATGAGGTGATCAAAAAACGGGAGGTATCCGCCCAACGGATTTGTACCTATATGGTCCAACGTACTCGTTACGAGGTACGGTTGCAATTGCTACACTTTTTGTTCGGAATTGCCCAAGCCGATGGGCAGGTAAGTCAGGCGGAAACTTCCAAGCTGAGGGAAATTGCCGGGTACCTTCGAGTGGGGATGCACGATTTTGAAAGTATTATGGCCATGTTCATCAAATCAGCGGACAATGCCTATAAGATCTTGGAGATAGAAAGGAGCGCCACGGACGAGGAGGTGAAAAAGGCCTATAGAACCATGGCCAAAAAATACCATCCAGACCGTGTAGTCACTGAAGACAAAGCCATTCAAAAAGGGGCCGAAGAAAAGTTCAAGGAGGTGCAAAAAGCCTACGAGACCATCCAGAAAGAAAGAGGGATGTCCTAGGCTGTTGCCAATTTTCTTCTTCGCTTACTTTTCTTTTTCAGTTTATTGATATAGATAATGGTTCCCGTTATGGGTAAACTGGTCCCTATCAAACAGGCCAAAAAATACAACCACTTACTAAAAGTCCCATAGATTTCTCCGGTATGGATGGGTCTAATGGCCGATGCGATTTTTACGTTCAAGGGTTTGTCCGCATAGAGTTCTTTGTGAATGATTTTCCCGGAGGTGTGGATTTGCAATTGATCTTGGGCCACAGTGGACCAAGAGTCGTCCGCTATTTTTCTGAATCCATAAACGGGATTTTTTTCATTGGGCAAAGTTATGGTGAGTGTGCCCTTGTAATCCAAGGTATTGTTGGCCAAAAGTACTGCTTGTTCCAAATCAATTGTCTTGTCGTTGTCCAGATTCTCCAAATCCACTTTGGGTTGAGCCCCGCGGTTTCCAAAGACCTTGGCGCCCATAAGGGAGCTCAAACCATCCCTATAACCTTCAAAAGACCAACATAGTCCGGTAATTCCCATAATCAAAATAAGTAGACAGGAATAAAAACCAAGGGTGTTGTGCAGGTCATGGTTGATACGTTTCCAATTGGCGCTGGTCTTGATCTTGAAACCAGCCTTAACGGTTTTCCATTTTACCTTTTTGGGGAACCAAAGAACGATTCCGCTAATGGACAGGATCAAGAAAATAATGGTGGCGATGCCTACTATGGGCCTTCCCAATTCAATGTCCATCAACAGCCATCGGTGCAGTTTGAACATGCTGAACATAAAATCATCCATTCCGGTCTTTTGGGGAGCCAAAATCTCGGCGGTGTATGGATTTACCTCATAGGTAGATCCCCTTCGTTGTTTGGGGTCCTCTTTAATGGACAATTGGTAAGGGGCAGCGTTATCAGTAGACACGGTTATGGCCATGAGTTGCCCTTTGGCTTGTATGATGGGATCATCCACAATTTGGGAAAGGGATATTTTGTTACCAGTTGCCTGGACCTTCATTTCCTCTTTGAACCACTGCTCTATCTCCTTTTCAAAAGTTAGTATGGTACCGCTAAGGCAGACCAAGAAAATGATGATGCCGCTAGTCAATCCAAGCCATAAATGAACATCGTTGATAAAAGCCCGTATGCCGTAAGTTTTACTTTTTCCCATAACCATAAAAAGGCCCAACGCTTCCGCTGGACCTGTACATTTTAAATTTTCTGTTAGAATGAATAGGTGACTACCCCTGCCAAGTTGAATGGATCGGTTTGATTGATGAATCGGGTTCTATAGGCGTTGTACCCTATTTCATCAAAAACATTGTTGGCGATGACCCTAAAGTTCCAATTTCGATTGAATCGATACGAAGCTTGAAGGTTGACCAAGGTGTAGGCATCTACATCAAAAGGTTTTTGATTGGGTACTATACCTTCATGGGTAACGGCGCCGGCACTCCAGTCGTTGATGGGTCTTTTCCCGGTGTAGTAGGCGCCCCCACCAAAGGTGAGGCCTTCCAAGGCTCCTTTGAACCCGTAGTTCATGTAAAGGTTGAAAGTGTGCTTAGGGGTATTCAAGGGTGCAGATCCATATACAAATGAGGTGTGATCCTTGTACTGTGCATCAATATAGGAGTATCCTCCGATCAGTTCCAGATTGTCCAATAATCTTCCGGTCAACTCCAGTTCCACACCTTTGCGTTCATCGTTACCTCCTTTTTGGTAAAACCCAGTGGCCACCCAGTTTTCATCATAAACAGGTAGGTTGATGTTTTTGTTGTTGATTTTAAAATACGTAAAGTTAAATCGAAGCTTGTTGTCCAACCAGTTGGTTTTGATTCCTGCTTCCAACTGATCAAAACGCTCGTTGCCCAAAGGTTCCCCATTCTCATCCAATCTGGATGCTGTTCTGGGGTAGGCGCTGTTGGTGTAAGAAGCAAATACATTGATGTTTTGGTACGGGGTCACAATAATACCTGCCAAAGGATTGAAGGCATCATTGGAAACAGACTCGGTGTCCGTATCCGTTTTTGTGGTGCTGTAACGAATGCCCAAGAACGACTTCAGCCAGCTGTTGAAGGTGACCACATCCTGCGCCACAAACCCTAGGGATCGTGATGAAGCTTCTCCCTCGTTGGGAGCCCCAAAGGCAATGTTGGAAGGCAAGGTGTTGTTTATGGGGGCAAAGACATCAATGGTGTCCAGGTTGGATATGGTTTGGGAGAAGGTGCTGTAGCTGGAAGATCTATAGTCCATACCCACTTGGAAGGTATGTTTGATGCTCCCTGTTTCCAGTTTATCCCCAATAAGATCTACTTGTAGGACGCTGTTCTTGTCATTTCGCTCAGAATTGGAGAACCCTCTGATGCGTTGGTTATAAATGGCATTGTCTTCGTTGTCCGTGATGGCATTGCCCAAGCTGGCACCTCTGCTGTCCAAATCCAAATTGGAGTGGTAATAGGCCACTTGAAGATCAAGCTGATCATCCAACTCCCTGTTGAAACGAATGGAGTAAGTTTGGTTCATGGTGTTGGATCTATCGGTCTCAAAGCCCAAGAACTGATCATATGGCATATCGTAAATGGCATTGGTGTTGTTCTCGCCCAAGTTTACGGTTCCTATGTCCGGGGTACGGCTATCATCCAAGTAATCCATTTCCATGGTAAGCTTGCTCTTGTTGTCAATACGCCATTCCAAGGATGGGTTGATGTAAAAGCGCTCGCCTTCGACCTTGTCCCTAAAAGAATCCCCCTTTTCAAAGGTTCCATTGATTCTAAAAGCAAGATTTTTACTGTTGTTGAGAGGTCCGTACACATCGTAGGTGGTCCTGGCTTGTCCAAAACTGCCCACACGTCCGCTCACATTACCGCCAAATTGATATCTGGGGGTTTTGGTCACAATGTTGATGACCCCACCTGGGCTTCCCAAGTCGGTGGCCACCCCTTGTGTAATGGAAGCGGCACCTTTCAATACTTGGATATTATCCACCCCTTGCATATCGGTGAGTACGCCAACTCCCCTAAAATCAGAATTGATCCGCACCCCATTTTTGAGGATGGGGATTCCCCTAAAACCGCGGGACGACATACTTTCCCTTTGATTGCCATAGGTGGCAAAGGTGTATACGCCGGGTACGTTTTTGGTGGCTTCGGATATGGTTAGGTTACCCTGTTGCTCAATAAGCTTTTCAGAAACCACTGAAATACTCTGGATCTGTTCATATGGAGCCAAAGGCAGTCGAGTAAGGGCCTCGATTTTATCGGGATGTTCATAACGGTTCCCAAACACTTCCACTTGTTCCAACTCGTTCCCTTGCTCAAGCGTGAAGTTTAGGGTCACTTCGGTGTTGGAGCGCACCTCCACCTGTTGTTTTGCGGAATGATATCCCACGGAAGAAACCACTATTTCGTAGGTGTTGGGAAGTAGATTTTTGAGTTCATAAGCGCCATTTTGATCGGCCGAGACCCCAATGCCGTCAGCTTTTATGATCACATGGGCAAAAGGAACAGGCTCACCCGTAGTATCGGTAATGGTGCCGGAAACACTCCCTTGTTGGGCGGAACAGACCCCTATGGTTGTAAATAAAAAGATTGAGAATAGGTTTTTGAACATTATAGTGATTATTTAGACTTATTAAAAATAGATGGCAAATATAAGGCTGGGGGCTATAACCAAACAAGGATTATTTAGATTAATTAAAAATAATTTTAAAGGGATTTCAATTCCTGCTTTTAAAGCGGTGATTATTACCTATTTTTGGATTTAAAAGAGTATGCAGGAATTCTTGTTTTACATCAAATTGGGGCTTAACCACGTCTTGGACTTTGGGGCTTACGACCATATTTTGTTCCTATCTGCCTTGGCGGTGCCCTTTACGTTCAAAAATTGGAAACGGGTGTTGATCTTGGCCACCATTTTTACTGTTG
The DNA here is from genome assembly GCF_009184425.1 of Flagellimonas olearia. Taxonomy (GTDB): domain Bacteria; phylum Bacteroidota; class Bacteroidia; order Flavobacteriales; family Flavobacteriaceae; genus Flagellimonas; species Flagellimonas olearia. Next base: position 844,321 of record NZ_WELG01000002.1, read on the forward strand.
CACATTGTACGTCCCTGGCCCTTTCGGTATATGAAGCGGTTACGGTTGATGTTGGCCTTATTGAGTTTCTGATTCCGGTCACCATTTTATTGACGGCCCTCTTCAATTTTGCCTATGTGTTCAAAGAGGCGTTGGATGTTGGACTTTTTCTTCATGTTCTGGCCACGGCTTTTTTTGGGTTGATCCATGGTTTTGGATTTTCCAACTATTTTAAAATGCTCATGGCCGAGGAAGAGGATAAAATCACGCCGCTTTTGGGCTTTGCCACAGGAATAGAACTTTCCCAAGTGACCATCATTTTGGCGATTTTGACCTTGGCATTTGTGGTTTTGGATGTATTGAAGGTCAAAAGATCCATTTTTATTGCTGTGACCTCCATTTTGGTGATTGCCATTACAATACCCCTGCTCATTGCAACGTTTCCCATGTAGGCCCTTCGTTAAAATTAATCGAATAAGGTTGTACGGGTCTTTCAAAGCGGGTATATTTAATTATTCTCGATTTTTTTATTGGATGTATGAAGGAGAGTAAACAAGAAAAGTACGACAAAGCGTATTTGCGAATGGCCTTGGAATGGGGGAAACTTTCCTATTGTCAGAGAAGACAGGTGGGGGCCATTATCGTAAAAAATAGAATGATCATTTCCGACGGGTACAACGGAACACCTACGGGATTTGAGAATATATGTGAAGATGATGAGGGATATACCAAATGGTATGTACTTCATGCGGAAGCCAATGCCATTTTAAAGGTGGCGTCCTCAACCCAATCCTGTGAGGGGGCCACTTTGTACATCACCTTGTCCCCGTGCAGGGAATGTAGCAAATTGGTGCATCAGTCTGGCATAAAACGTGTGGTGTACCAAACCGCGTACAAAGACGATTCAGGATTGAAATTTTTGGAACGGGCCGGCGTTGAAATCGTGCACATGCCTGTTCTGGAGGAAATGGTGTAAGCCTCAACTTGCTATTATGAAGAAAATTAATGGATATATCTGGCCCACACTGCTGGCCCTTGCCGTAGCCATAGGGATTTTTATAGGGGGGAAACTCCATTTTAACGATACTCCGGAAAAATTGTTTTCCACCAATTCCAAGAAGGACAAACTCAACCGACTTATAGATTATATCGACTACGAATACGTGGACGAAATTGACACGGACAGCATAGTGGATGTGACCGTGAACAATATTTTGGGCAAGCTAGATCCCCATTCCGTGTACATTCCCAAAAGCGAAATGGATGAGGTCTCCGAAAACATGAAAGGTGATTTTGCCGGAATAGGCGTCAGTTTTTATATGTTTAGGGATACCATTACGGTGATACGGACCATTAAAAACGGTCCAAGCTATATCAGCGGTATAAAGCCTGGAGATCGCATATTAACGGCCAATAGCGACACACTCTTTGGAAGAAGGGTGCCCAACAATGAGGTGGTCTCCAAACTCAAGGGCAAGATAGGCACCAAAGTGGACCTTAAAGTGTTTAGAAAGTCGGAGAACCGTACCATGGATGTCACGGTTACCCGCGGGCATGTACCCATTCGAAGTGTGGATGCCTACTATATGCTCACCAAGGATTTGGGATACATCAAGATCAATCGCTTTGCCGAATCAACCTTTAAGGAATTTCAGGATGCCCTAAGAAAGCTAAAATTACGGGGAGCCGAGAAGTTGGTGTTGGACCTAAGGGATAATCCCGGGGGTTATCTGGGCATTGCCGAGAAATTGGCAGATGAGTTTTTGGAAGATGACAAGTTGATTCTCTTCACCAAAAACAAAAAGGGAAGAATAAAAAAGGCCTTTGCGACCAGCAAGGGTGATTTTGAGAACAAACCGGTATATGTACTGATCAATGAACGTTCCGCATCGGCAAGTGAGATCATAGCCGGTGCCCTTCAGGACAATGACATAGGGACCATTGTGGGAAGGCGTTCCTTTGGAAAAGGCTTGGTGCAACGGGAAATGGACTTGGGAGATGGTTCCGCGGTGCGACTAACCGTATCCCGATACTATACCCCAACGGGCCGTTCCATTCAAAAATCATACAAAAAAGGACATCGAGACTACTACCAGAAATTTATGGAACGCTACACCAATGGCGAACTGGTTTCTGCCGACAGCATTAAAGTAGCGGACTCCCTAAAATTCCGTACCCCAAAAGGGAAAATCGTCTACGGAGGGGGAGGCATTATTCCGGATGTTTTCGTGCCTATTGGAAGTAATGAGGAAGAGGCCATTGAAAGTATGGACGATACCTACCAATTCTTTTCCCGATTTGTTTTTGAACACTTGGAAGAGGATAGAGACCGATACGCTTCCTATAGTATGAACCAATTTTTGGAGGAGTTCCGTGTGGACGATATTCTTTTTGATCAGTTCCTCCAATTTGTGCTGAACCGGAAGATAAAGATGGACTTCTATGCCCAAGAGGACAAAATAAAGGCCTACATCAAGGCCAATATTGCCGAACAGTTGTTTTCGCCCAATCTATCTGCGGAAATCAAAGGAGAATATGACCCTATGCTCAACAAGGTGCTTGAATTGGATACCATTACATTTGACCAACCCGAAGTGGGTGCGGCCATCAAAAAATAAGGGATTAGTTGTCCTTTATCTTTTTTTCAATCTTTTTTGAAGTCATAAAGATCAATAGCAACACAATGGCGCACAATGATGCCACGATTCCAATCAAGGCAATGGTGCTGTCCCCTTGAAATGGGTTTTCAAAATCAACCAGGGTTACGTTATAAGCGATTAGCGCCAAGGCCAAAACAATAAGGACGATACTGAAGGGTCTGTTCATAAACGAATTTTAAATGCCATGCGTAAAGAGCTCATTGATATTGGCGGCAAATAGCTTTACGGCAATCGCCAAAAGAATCACCCCAAACACTTTTCGGATAATGTTGAGGCCGTTTTTGCCCAATACACGCTCAATTTTGGCACTGGACTTCAGTACCAGATATACAAAGATAATGTTTAGGATAATGGCAACGATGATGTTTTCCACATAGTATTCCGCACGGAGGGCCAACAGGGAGGTCATGGTCCCGGCCCCGGCAATAAGCGGAAATGCAATGGGAACTATGGAAGCACTTTCCGGTTCATCATCTTTATAAAGGCTGATGCCCAAGATCATCTCAATGGCAAGAAAAAAGATAATGAAGGAACCTGCCACGGCAAAGGAGTTCACATCAATCCCTATCAAAGACAAGATTCTTTCCCCCACAAAAAGGAATGCTACCATGATACAGGCTGCCACAATGGAAGCTTTTTCAGATTGAATATGCCCTACCTTGTTTCGCAATGAGATAATGATCGGGACACTTCCTACAATATCTATCACCGCAAAAAGAATCATGCTGGCGGTCGCTATTTCCTTAAAATTGAAATTCATGGCTGTATTTTTTTCAGTCTGCAAATGTACGTGTAAAAAAGACTTTTGGATGATATAAAAATGTTTGGAAAAGGTCAAATTTTGGGTTTTGGACTACCTTTGTCCCAAAACAGGCATAATTATGTTCCAAATAGGGAAAACCATAGTGTCCGAGGAGATTTTGGAGAACGATTTTGTGTGCAACCTGAATGCGTGTAAGGGCGCTTGCTGTGTAGGAGGGGAATATGGTGCCCCGGTAGAGGATTCGGAAACCGATATCTTGGTCAATATCTATCAAGACGTAAAGCCCTACTTGCGCCCAGAGGGAGTTAAAGCCATTGAGGAACAGGGTGTTTTTGTGAAAGGAGAGGATGGCGAATGGGAAACCCCTTTGGTAAACAACAGCGAATGCGCGTACGTTATTTTTTCGGAGGATGGCATCACCAAATGTGGAATAGAAGCAGCCTATGAGGACGGCGCCACAAAATGGAAAAAGCCTGTTTCATGTCATCTTTATCCGGTACGTACCCGGGAATATTCAGAATTTACTGCCGTGAACTATCACAAATGGGAAATCTGCGACCCGGCCTGCAGCCTTGGGAAGGAGTTGAAAGTGCCCATCTATAAATTTGTCAAGGAAGCTTTGATCCGCAAATTTGGCAAGGCGTGGTACAGTGAACTGGAAGAGGTGGCGTCCGGGAACCAGGCCTCTAAATCGTAGGAATATCCAAAATGACTTTGGTGCCTATTGGATTTCCCCCTTCATCAAAAAGGTCCACAATATCCACATCAAATTTATTCTGATAATCTTTTGAGAAGTTGGCCAAACGTTCCTTGGTTATGCGGATACCCACGGATTTTCTTTTGAGCACCCTGTTTTCTTTGTTGACCTCTGCAGCGCCCCTGCCCACACCGTTGTCCATAATTTCTATGGAAACGTGGCTTTGGTTCTTTCGTTTGACGTTCACATGGATTTTCTTTTCCCCTTCTTTTGGCGAAAGCCCATGCCATAAAGAGTTTTCCAAAAAAGGCTGCAATGCCAGGGAAGGCATTTTAATATTGGTGGGGCATACACTTTCGTCCACGGTGATTTTAAAGTCTATTTCGTTGGAAAAGCGAATGTTTTCAATGTTCATGTATAATTCCACGGTTTCCAGTTCCTCCGCTAAGGTAATTTCCTTTTGGGAAGAAGCCTCCAATATCTTTCGGACCAATTTGGAAAATTTGTTGAGGTAGTGAACGGCATTTTTTTGCTCGTTGTTGATGATGTAAAGCTTGATGGAGTTCAGTGAATTGAACAAAAAATGGGGGTTCATCTGACTGCGAAGCATGGTCTGTTCCAAGGAAAGCACACGCTTCTCGTTCTTGCTCTGGTATTGCCGATATAGAATATAAAGGATGGATGATATGAGCCCCACAATAAGGGCGCTGACCAATAGGGTGGTCTGGTTTTTTCGAAGTCTAAGGCGTACGATCTCATTCTCTTTGGCCAACACGGAGATTTGGTTGTTCTTCTTGTCTGCCTCATAACGGACAATGACATCGTTCATGTACCTGAGGTTGGTGGCATTGGAGATCTGGTCGCTATATTCATCAACCTTTTTAAAGTACTCATACGCCTTTTGATAGTTTCCCCTTGCTTCCTCAAGTTCCGAAAGCTTTTGATACCCATTGAGCATGTTGCTGGGCATATTGTGGCTTTTCGCCATTTCCAGGCCCTCTTGGATAAATGTATTGGCCTTGTCGTACTGTGCCAATTTGGTGTAGGCCCATCCCGTATTGATAAAAACAGAGGAGGTAATGGAAAAATCGCCTATTTTTTTGGATTCCTTGTGCAGCGGCTCCAAGAGTACAATGGCCGCATAAGGCATATTTTGTTTCAGATAAATTTGGGCCAAACTGTTTTTACAGATGACCCTGCCATAGGCAGAGTTGATTTCCTCATTATAAGCCAAGGATTTCCGATAATTTTCCAAGGCTGCTTCCAAGTCACCCTTTTGCTCCAAACAGTCTCCGATGTTCTGATGGTTAATGGCCAGGCCGAGCTTGTTTCCGAGTTCCTCTTCCAATTTCAATGCCCTTTTAAACTGTGCAATGGCCAAGTCGTACTGCTCCAAGGTTTGGTAGAGGTTTCCAATGGAGTTCAGGGAAATATTGATGTGCCGTTTAATATGATGGGAAGGGTTTTCCACTTCTTCAGCCAACTCCATTGCTTTTTGGTGGTAATCCAAGGCTGTTTTTATGGCGTCAGTTCGTCTGTATACCACCCCAAGCATGTTCAGGCTTAAGACTTTTAGTTCGGTGTTGTTGGCGCTCTCCGAAAGTTCCAAGGCTTTTTCGTGTAGGTCCGCCGCTTTCTTGTATTGGGAAATGTTCCTGTATTTGGTCCCCAATTGGTTAAGGGCGAATGCCTCTCCTTCCAAATAATTGTTTTCCTTGGAGAAGTTGGCAAAGTAGCGTATCAGGGTGGTATCCCCTTTCTCAGGTTTCAACTCGGTATCCAATGCCACATACGTCTTGGGCATCAATTGTACGATCCTTTCCACCTTTTCCTTAAAAGCTTCAGGAATTTCTTGGGCGTAAAATGTTGCAACAAACAAAAGGTAGGCCAAGGAAAATAGAGTTGCCCTTCGCAGTCGACCTAATTTTTCGATGTGTGTGGACTCTATTTTGGACACAGGGATTGAGGGGGATTACAGCATATCCAAAAAATCGGATTTTTTTTGCCGGGAGACAGGAATCTTGTGGTTGGACTCCAAGACCACATAGCCGTCCGTTTTTAGAAATTCTTTTATCTTGTTCAGGTTGATGATGTAGGAATTGTGTATCCTGAAAAAGCTGTTATCAGGTAAGAGGGCATTTACTTCTTTGAGTTTTTTGGTGAGAAGTATTTTTTGCCCATCGCTCAAAAAAATGGTGCTGTAGTTTCCGTCAGATTCGGCATACAGGATATCGTCACTGTTCAGGAACAGCAATTTACCATCCGTATTGATGGTTATTTTTTTGCTGTGGGATTCTGCATTGAAATTCAGTAGAATCTTTTCCAACCGATTAACGGTCAAATTTTTGGCATTGAATTTCTTGATTTTTGCAATGGTCACTTCCAAATCATCCGTATCAATGGGCTTGAGCAGATAATCTATAGCTTCGTTCTTCAAGGCCTGTAGGGCATACTGGTTATAAGCTGTGGTAATGACAACGGGGAAGTCCTTGTTTTTAAGGCTTTTAATGAACTGAAATCCATCCATGGCCGGCATTTCAATGTCCAAAAAAAGGCAGTCCGGGGTATTGCGTTCCAGATACTCCAAAGCCTCATGGGCATCGGTGAAGGAAGCTACAATATCCACCTCATCGCTCAAGTTGGTCAATTCCCAACTCAAGCTTTGAAGAGCCTTTATTTCGTCGTCAACAATAACAGCTTCTAGCATGCTACGGTAATTAGGTATACCAAATTTATGATTATTCTTTCAACGCGTCCTTAAATTATGTGCTAATGGATGTATTACACGTATAATCGGTAAAAAAAGCCGAATCAAGCGAAAAAGCTGGGCTTTCGGGCTTGTGTATCAATTTTTTAACCAAATGTCCATGGATACCAAAACCAATTATACATAAAAGACAACCGTTTATACATACCCAAGGAGGAGCGGTGGCATTGTTGGCTATCTTGGCTCTGTCAAAAATTGGAGTATCATAAAGTACTGTTATGAGAAAATGTGTTGTATTGTTTGTGATTTTGGTGGCGGCTTTGATTTTTGCGGCAATTTCCGAGAAAAAGGAGTTGAAAATACAATCGCATTGGAATGAGATGGCTGTTGAAAGCAATCATCTATCTAGATAAGAAGTTCATATACATATTGCCAAGACTTGTACGGCCGAAGCAACCATTCTCTTGATTATAGAAACCGCTTGCAAAATAAAATCTTCGGTCTGCCCAGGGGTCAATTTTGGTTTTTAGGTTTCGGGGGAACTACCTAAATATTCCAAAGATCCTATCGGAAAGGCATGGAGAGGCCGTACTGTTTGGTAATATCCCGTTAAGCTCCTGAGTTTAATCATCATAAAAACAAGACCAAAAAGTATATTTTTGATATACTTTTTGGTCTTTTTCTTTTTGGTCGCCCAACATCAAAAACTTATCATTTTTTCCCATTTTGGTCAAACCCAAGAAACATCGTTGGCGACCCTAGATTTCAACAGTTTGTGTTAAAAACTTTGCCCCGGTTTTGCAAAAACCAACTTTACAATCTAACAACAATTTTGAATCTTTGTTAGCCTATTCGCATGGAAATTTCCTTCCAGATTATAAACCTTTAGTAACAAGAAACTATGTCGGCAGCCATTGAACCCATATTGCAAGAAAACAAAGACAGATTTGTGATTTTCCCCATAGAGCATCATGATTTGTGGGAATGGTACAAAAAATGTGAAGCTTGTTTTTGGACTGCCGAGGAGATTGACCTACATCAGGATCTGACGGATTGGAACTCCAAGCTGAATGACGACGAGAAATATTTCATAAAGCATATTTTGGCCTTTTTTGCCGCTTCGGACGGGATTGTGAATGAGAACTTGGCAGAAAACTTTGTGAATGAGGTACAGTACTCCGAAGCCAAATTTTTCTACGGGTTCCAGATTATGATGGAGAACATCCACTCGGAAACCTATTCATTGCTCATAGACACCTATGTGAAGGATGAAAAGGAAAAGAATGTGCTCTTCAAGGCCATCGAGAATTTCCCTGCCATCAAAAAGAAAGCGGATTGGGCCCTAAAATGGATAGAATCCCCAAGTTTTGCGGAGCGCTTGATTGCCTTTGCCGCGGTTGAGGGAATTTTCTTTTCCGGTGCATTCTGTTCCATCTTCTGGTTGAAGAAAAGAGGGTTGATGCCCGGGCTTACTTTTTCCAATGAACTGATTTCAAGGGATGAAGGAATGCATTGTGATTATGCAGTGCATTTGCACAATAACCACTTGGTCAATAAGGTGCCAAAGGAGCGTATCAAGGATATTATCGTAGATGCCCTGAACATAGAAAGGGAATTCATTACCGAGTCATTGCCGGTGAGCCTCATTGGGATGAACGCAAAACTAATGACCCAGTACCTGGAGTTTGTAACCGACAGGTTGTTGGTGGAATTGCAGTGCGAAAAAGTGTACAACGCGACCAATCCATTTGATTTTATGGACATGATCTCCCTTCAGGGCAAGACCAATTTCTTTGAAAAACGAGTGTCCGAGTACCAGAAGGCAGGTGTTTTGAACAAGGAGAAGGATTCTGATTCGCAGAAAATCAGTTTCGACGCGGACTTTTGATCCATTTTTTGTTGACTTTCCATGCCCCCGGAAGTCTTCATGACCTTAACCTAAAAATGTTAAAATTTTAACATCGCGGTATGCAATTGGGCAAACACAACATATCAATTCAAATAAAACACTAGTAGCGCCATGTATGTAGTAAAAAGAGACGGAAGAAAAGAGCCGATCATGTTCGACAAGATAACGGCCAGGGTTAGAAAACTTTGTTATGGGCTCAATGCCCTAGTGGATCCCGTTAAGGTGGCCATGAGGGTCATCGAAGGACTTTATGATGGTGTTACCACCTCAGAGCTCGATAATCTGGCGGCCGAGATTGCGGCCACGATGACCACAACACATCCGGATTATGCAAAATTGGCTGCCCGTATTTCCGTTTCCAACCTGCATAAGAATACCAAAAAGTCTTTCTCCGAGACCATGAAGGACTTGTACGAGTATGTGAATCCAAGAACCGGAAAAAAAGCCCCCTTATTGTCCGATGAGGTGTTCAAGGTAATTTCAGAGAATGCGGAGACTTTGGACTCCACCATTATTTATAACCGGGACTTTGGCTACGATTATTTCGGTTTTAAAACCTTGGAACGCTCCTACCTGCTCAAGTTGAACGGTAAAATTGCCGAACGCCCCCAGCACATGCTCATGAGGGTAGCTGTTGGGATCCACTTGGATGACATGGACGCTGCTGTGGAAACCTATGAGTTGATGTCCAAAAAATATTTCACCCATGCTACGCCGACCCTTTTCAACTCAGGGACGCCAAAGCCGCAGATGTCATCTTGCTTTCTTTTGGCCATGAAGGACGATAGCATCGATGGAATTTACGATACCCTAAAACAAACGGCCAAGATTTCCCAGTCCGCTGGTGGGATTGGGTTGTCTATTCACAACATTAGGGCAACAGGATCTTATATTGCAGGAACCAATGGAACCTCCAACGGAATTGTTCCCATGTTACGGGTTTTCAATGACACGGCCAGATATGTGGACCAAGGTGGTGGAAAAAGAAAAGGAAGTTTTGCGATTTATGTAGAACCATGGCATGCCGATATTTATGATTTTCTGGAACTTAAAAAGAACCACGGGAAAGAAGAAATGCGGGCCAGGGACCTATTCTATGCCATGTGGATACCGGATTTGTTCATGAAAAGGGTAGAGGCGGATGACACATGGACCTTGATGTGTCCCAATGAATGTCCGGGATTGTTCAATACCCATAGTGAGGAATTTGAGGCCCTATACACCAAATACGAAGCTGAAGGAAAGGGAAGAAAGACCATAAAGGCCCGAGACCTTTGGGAAAAAATATTGGAGTCCCAGATAGAGACGGGCACCCCCTATATGCTGTATAAGGATGCAGCCAATAGGAAGAGTAACCAAAAGAATTTGGGGACAATCCGCTCCTCCAATCTCTGTACCGAGATTTTGGAATACACTTCCCCAGATGAGGTGGCCGTTTGTAATTTGGCCTCCATTGCATTGCCCATGTTCGTGAAGAATGGGGAGTTTGATCATAAAGAATTGTTCCGGGTGACCAAAAGGGTGACCAAAAACCTCAACAAGGTCATTGATCGTAATTTCTATCCCGTCAAGGAGGCGGAGAACTCCAATATGCGACACAGACCTATAGGTCTGGGTGTTCAGGGATTGGCCGATGCCTTCATCATGTTGCGATTGCCTTTTACTAGTGATGAGGCCAAAAAATTGAACCAGGAGATTTTCGAGACCCTTTATTTTGCTGCCGTTACCGCTTCCATGGAACAGGCCCAAGAAGAAGGAGCCTATTCTACCTATGAGGGTTCGCCCATGTCCAAAGGGGAGTTTCAACACAATCTTTGGGGCATTAAGGATGAAGAGCTTTCCGGAAGATGGGATTGGGGAAAACTCCGAAAAGAGGTCAAAAAACACGGGATACGAAACTCCTTGTTGGTAGCCCCAATGCCTACCGCATCCACGTCCCAGATTTTGGGCAACAATGAATGCTTTGAGCCCTACACCTCAAACATCTACACCCGAAGGGTATTGTCCGGAGAGTTCATTGTGGTGAACAAGCACCTATTGGAAGATTTGGTACGATTGGGTCTATGGAACGAAAACCTAAAACAGGAATTGATGCGTGCCAACGGTTCCGTTCAGGGTATAGATGCCATTCCAGAAGATATCAAAGAGCTTTACAAGACCGTCTGGGAACTCAGTATGAAGGATATCATCGACATGAGTAGACAAAGGGGCTATTTCATTGACCAGAGCCAATCGTTGAACCTGTTCATGGAGAATGCCAATTATCCCAAGCTCACCTCCATGCACTTTTATGCTTGGAAGAGCGGTCTTAAGACCGGAATGTATTATCTGAGGACCAAAGCGGCAGTGGATGCCATTAAGTTCACTTTGGACAATACCAAGAAAAAAGAAGAGCCTGTGAGTGTTGCGGTCGAAACTACGGAAACTGCCGCGGTGGCAACGGAAGCCATTAAAGTGGAGGCAGTGGCCGTAAACCAACAGGAAGTGGACATACAGCCCCTCACACCAGAAGAAATGAAAGAAATGATCGAGCGCGCCAAGGCAGGTCAAGCAGATGACGATTGCCTAATGTGTGGATCATAAGTCTGTACTGGACTCAAAACAGTACATGTGATAGTGTTTATTGATTAGATGCCTCGGAAAAGTTCACCCCACCATGAACAACTTCCGAGGTATTTTTTTGCCGTAATTAAGAAAAGGGCCAAAAACAAAAAGCCTTCCATATGGAAGGCTTTTATGTGTATAAAGAACAAAACTTACAACGACCAGGCCTTGCCTCCGGTCAGTGTATTTAAATCTCCACAGCCAATATATTCACCAGGGATGGGCAAATAGGCCAAGACTTCTTCACCTACATATTCTGATGATTTATAGGCCCATGTGGCCAAGTTCCTCAAATCATTGGCAAAAGAGAAACTGGCAATATCCTCATTGAGGGTAGCTTCTCCTCCCTGTTCTATGGCATCCATATAACTGCTTATGGCTTCCGAATGGGCTGTTTCTTCCTCATCGGTTCGTTTTTTGAGATAGGTCTGTAAAACAGGCTCTATATCGGTAGCCTCAACATCCATTAGGGATGATTTTCCAGAATCGGCCAAGACCTTATCAAAGAAGTTGCCCATTTTCAATTTAACAAAATCTTGTTGTTCCTCAGGTAATACCTCATTCATGTACGAATCGATAAAAACATGCACATTCATCTCAGTAGCAGAGGGTGTGTCTGTCTTGGGAAGGATTACATCCAAGGTCTGGGCCAGGGCATATCCCTGTTCTTGGTTCAAAAAGGAAGGAGTCCATTCGGCATAGGCCGGTTTGTCCTTGCAGCTTTGAAGCAACCCTAAAAGGGTGGGAGTGGCCACGGCATAGCCAAAGGCCATACCCATATTCTTAAGTGCGGATCTTCTTTCCATTATATATTTCCTTTTTTAAGTTCTTGAGCGGCGTGGTGTACGGCTCTTGCTGTAAATGCCATATAGGTCAATGATGGGTTTACGCAACTGGCGGAGGTCATAAAGGCCCCATCGGTAACATAAACGTTCTTGCAGGCATGCACCTGGTTGTTTCCATTGACTACCGAAGTTTTAGGGTCGCGACCCATACGGGCAGTACCCATTTCGTGGATACCCAGTCCTAAGGCGTACGGACGGTCGTAGGGCTCAATATCACGGGCACCTGCCTTCTCAAGCATTTTAACGGCTTGGTCCGTCATGTCCTTACGCATGTTCAACTCGTTTTCCTTGATTTCAGCATCAAAGGTCACGGTAGGTAGTCCCCACTCATCTTTTTTGTCGTAATCCAAGGTCATTTTATTGTCGTGATACGGAAGGATTTCTCCAAAAGCGGTCATGCCCATGCTCCATCCCCCTGGAGATAGGACAGCATCCTTGTATTCTTTTCCAAAGGAAGCTTCGGCAATCATTTCCTCATAATTTCCACGACCGGCACCACCTTGGTAGCCATAGCCACGGACAAAATCCTTCATATTGGAATCTCCACCAAGATTTCGGAACCTTGGAATATAAATGCCATTGGGCTTTCTACCTTTGTAGTATTTGTCTTCGAAGCCATCAAACTTTCCACTGGCACCAGCCAAGAAATGGTGGTCCATGATGTTGTGGCCCAGTTCTCCTGAATCGTTCCCCAATCCATTTTCAAACCTATCCGATTTGGATTGCATCAAAATGGAAGTGGATGCGATGGCAGAGGCGCAAAGGAAAATTACCTTGGCCTTGAACTCAAACTCTTCCTTGGTTTCCCTATCGATTACTTTTACCCCAGTAGCTTTTTTGGTATTGGGATCGTAAATGATCTCGTGAACAATGGAATCGGGTCTTAGGGTCATGTTTCCGGTTCTCTCGGCGGTAGGTAGGGTAGAGGATACACTACTAAAATAACCTCCAAAAGGACATCCCCTAATACATCTATTCCTAAACTGGCAACGAACCCGGCCATCGCCTTCAAATTTTTTATCACTGTTGATGTGTGCCACTCTTCCAGCGGTAACGGCGCGACCGTTGAAATGCTCGGATACTTTTCCCCTAAATAGATCTTCCACGCAGTTCAGTTCCATCATGGGCTCAAACTGTCCATCGGGTAATTGGGGCAATCCTAGATTTTCACCCGAAACCCCAATGAATTTTTCTACTTTATCATACCATGGTGCAATGTCCTTGTAACGTACCGGCCAATCCACGGCAATGCCTTCATTTTTATTGGCCTCAAAATCAATATCGCTCCAACGGTAGCTATGGCGTCCCCACATAATGGAACGTCCACCAACGTGGTAGCCCCGCATCCAATCAAAGCGCTTTACCTCATTGTAAGGGTGTTTCAAATCGTTCACAAACCAATGCTTGGAGGCAGCACCGGTGGTATATCCTGTTCTGGATTGTTTTTCCTGTTGTTTTATATCTTCCCTTGTGGCCTGTCCGGCATGGGGAAAATCCCAAGGGTCCATATTGGCTGTGGGATAATCATCACGGTGTTTTACCATGGGGCCACGCTCCAAGACCAAAGTCTTGAGTCCATTTTCACAAAGCTCCTTGGCAGCCCAACCACCACTGATGCCCGTTCCCACCACAATGGCATCGTAGGAATCCTGCTCCTCGTTGTAATAAAATTTACTCATTTATTCGGATTGTTTATTTCCTAAATGTATTAATTATTAAATTAATTTTCTACATTTAAACCCTATGTTTATTGAGAATTCGCTACTATAACGTTGTAGTTTTTTGTATTCCATGTGAAATTTTATTATAGAATCTTATGAAGAAACATTTTTTTGCCAAGAATGGTACTTTGGCTGTAGTCATGTTTGTATTACTGGGAATTTTTTCCTGTAAACAGAACCAGAAAAAGGAGGAAGGGGAGAGCCAAGAAGTGGCCCAAGAGGCAATGACAACCACTGATGACCCCGCCTTTAAAATTTCCTTGGCCCAATGGTCCATACACAGAATGATCCGCGAAGAGGGAATGGATCCCTATCGTTTTGCCGAGAAGGCCAAAGAATGGGGTTTTGAAGGATTGGAGTATGTAAGTGCTTTGTACAATGCAGAATTGGAAAAAGAAAACTTCTCCGAAGAAGCCATGAAAAAGTTTGTGGAAAAGAGTAAGGCAGAGAGTGACAAGTATGGATTGCAAAACCTAATCATCATGATCGATGGCCAAGGGGATTTGGCCGCAGCCGATGCGGCTGAACGCAAAGCGGCCGTTGAAAACCATTATAAATGGGTAGATGCCGCAGCTGCTTTGGGTTGCCATTCCATTCGGGTGAACCTGAACGGAACCATGGAACCCGAGGCGTGGACCACTGCGTCTGTAGATGGACTCACACAACTGTCTACCTATGCCAAGGACAAGAACATCAACATCATTGTGGAAAACCACGGAGGACCTTCTTCAAATGCGGCTATGCTCGCGGGGATCATGAAGCAGGTGAACATGGACAATTGTGGCACCTTGCCCGATTTCGGCAATTTCTGCATCAAAAGGGAAGCGGGGGATTATTACGAATCCAAATGTTTGGAGGAGTATGACAAATACCAAGGGGTAAGTGAGTTGATGCCCTACGCGAAAGCGGTAAGTGCAAAATCCTATGATTTTGATGAAGAGGGCAATGAAACCACCATTGACTATGCGAAAATGATGGATATAGTTGAAAAAGCAGGCTATTCCGGCTATGTAGGTGTGGAATATGAAGGCAACGAACTAGGCGAGGAAGCAGGGATTTTGGCCACAAAGGAATTGTTGGACAAACTGCGTTAAGCGTTCACCATAAGGTAAAGAGGTATGAAGGGATTCTTGCAACAGCTCTTCGATTACAATTTCTACTGCAATAAAAAGCTGATAGGGCAGTTCCATTCCATGGATCAAGTTCCTGAAAATTGTATTCGCCTTTTTAGCCATATCCTGAATGCACATCACATCTGGAACCAAAGGATATTGGAAAAACAACCGGACTTTACGGTTTGGCAGGAACAGCCTGTGCAAAACTGGGAAGATATCCATTATGATAACCAAAGGACATCCTTTGAGATTATTACCAATACCGACGACCTTAACAAGAGGGTGGAATATGAAAACAGTGAGGGAAGGACTTATGCCAATGACATCAAAGACATCCTTTTCCACGTTGTGAACCACTCCACCCACCATAGAGGCCAGATTATGATGGATTTACGCGCATCAGGAATAGCACCTGAACCTCTGGACTATATTTTTTACAAACGATAAACTAAACCGACTAAATATGAGTTTTAAAACCAAATTCCAACTGTCCTTTATGATGTTCCTCGAATTTTTTATTTGGGGCGGATGGTTTGTGACCCTAGGAACATTTCTGGGGAACAATTTAAATGCAACTGGGGGAGAGATTGCCCAAGCCTTTTCAACACAATCGTGGGGAGCCATCATTGCTCCTTTCATTATTGGTTTGATTGCCGATAGATACTTTAATGCCGAACGAATCTTGGGAGTGCTTCATTTGGTTGGGGCTTTCCTTATGTACCAAATGTACCAAGCCGATGAGTTCGCGTTATTTTACCCGTACATTTTGGGGTATATGATTCTATATATGCCCACATTGGCTTTGGTGAACTCTATTTCATTCAGTCAAATGAAGGATCCTGCCAAGGAATTTTCGCCAATCCGTGTTTTTGGAACCATCGGCTGGATCGTTGCCGGGTTGGTGATCAGTTATATTTTTATTTGGGATTCCCCCGAAAGCATTCAAGCTGGAATGTTGAAGAACACCTTTTTAATGGTGGGAATTGCTTCGGCCGTTTTGGGGCTTTTTAGTTTTACCTTGCCCAAGACCCCTCCTAGCGTTAACAAGGACGAAAAAGTATCCGTTGCCGATATGCTTGGGTTGGATGCCTTGAAACTTTTGAAGGACAGAAACTTTCTGGTTTTCTTTATCTCTTCAATCTTGATTTGTATTCCGTTGGCCTTCTATTATCAAAATGCCAATCCGTTTCTATCTGAGATTGGAATGGAGAACCCAACCGGAAAGATGACCATAGGGCAAGCCTCTGAAGTTTTGTTTATGCTCCTTTTACCGTATTTCTTCACCAAATTCGGATTCAAGAAAACCATAATCGCAGGGATGTTGGCTTGGACCGCTAGATATTTGCTTTTTGCTTATGGAGATGCGGGAAGCTTGACATTTATGCTCCTCTTGGGGATAGCACTGCACGGCATATGTTATGATTTCTTCTTTGTTTCGGGACAGATCTATACCGACAGCAAAGCTGGTGAAAAATACAAGAGTGCTGCCCAAGGGTTGATTACCTTGGCCACTTACGGGGTGGGGATGCTCATCGGATTCTGGATTGCTGGTCAGATTACGGACAACTATCTTATTTCAGAAAACAGCCATGATTGGGCAAGTATCTGGCGCTTTCCTGCTATTTTTGCCTTTGCGGTGGCAATTATCTTTGCCCTGCTGTTCAAAAATGAAAAAATAGAGTACAAAGAGTAAATTAATCGAAACATGCCAAAAAAAATCAGATTAGGAATACTTGGAGGAGGCGGTGATTCCCTTATTGGGGTATTGCACAGAGTGGCTTCTTTCGTCAATGATAACTATGAAATTGTGGGGGCCGTCTTCAACCCCAATCTTGAGGACAGTTTGAATTTTGCAAAACAAATAGATATTCCCACCAACCGTATCTATAAGGATTTTGATACGTTGATTGAGGAGGAGTTGAAGCTTCCTGAGGAGGAACGTATTCAGGTGTGTTCCATCCTTACGCCCAACTTCCTGCATTTTCCCATGGCCAAAAAGTTGTTGGAAAACGGCTTTCACGTCATCTGTGAAAAGCCCATGACCACCACCTATGAGGAAGCCAAGATCTTACAGGAAACCTTGGCCAAGGCCGGGACGGTGTTTGCGGTTACCCATACCTATACCGGGTATCCCATGGTGCGCCAAATGCGCGAGATGATCAAGGAAGGTGTTTTGGGGAAAATCCACAAAGTGGATGCACAATACTACCAAGGTTGGATCAACCCTATCATACACGACAAGGAAAAACGGTCGACCGTATGGCGCTTGGACCCTAAAAAAGCGGGCATCAGTTCTTGTATGGGAGATATTGGCGTCCATGCCTTTAACATGATCGAGTACACTACTGGACTTCAAGTGAAATCCTTGTTATGTGATTTCAACTACCTGTACGCAGACAACCAAATGGATGTAGACGGAACGGTGTTGTTGCGCATGGGAGAACATGTAAAAGGGCTTGTTCGGGCAAGTCAGGTCGCTACTGGAGAGGAAAACAACCTTACCATAGCCATTTACGGGGAAAAAGGAGGTTTGCGATGGGAGCAGGAAAATCCTAATTACCTGTATAAGCTGAACGACCCAGAACCGCTACAGGTTCTAAAACCAGGGCATGCCTATAATTCAGAATTGTCCTTGGACGGTACCAAATTGCCTCCGGGTCACCCAGAAGGGATTTTTGATGCCATGGCCAATATCTATTTGGGTGTGGCGAGGGCCATACGAGGTGAAAAATATAATAGCGGGGAGTTCCCAACCATGACCGATGGGGTCCGTGGCCTCAACTTTATAGAAAACACGGTAGCTTCACACAAACAAGGGAATGTTTGGGTGGATATGGTGGATTGAATCCGCTTATAAAATAAAGATATGATGGCTGCCTTTCGGCGGCCATTATTTTTTATAAAGCATCTCAAACTGTTCAAAGACCACGATCATACTGTCTTTAGGCGCGGCACCGAACTGGCCAAGTTCCCGGGAGAAATAACCCCAATGCGTGTTTTTCCATTGGTCCAGACTTTTATCACCCTCACCTTCCAATCTGGCATGCTCATCACGAATACTGAAATAGGGCAACAACTTTACTGAAGTGGTCCGGATGACACATTTGGCATTGCCGTTCCAATCGGTCACTACATAGAAATCACCAATCTTGGGAAGTGGTTCATTGCGTAATTGAAGACCCTTTAGCGCATGGGACATGGCTCTTTTGGTTTCCTTGCAGGCCAAATCGGCACAGACATTGGCATCTTTTTCATTATCATAAAAATGAATTACCCTTGGAGCATCCTCGGAGGCAAACTCCAGATGGGCGTCCAAAAAATCGCCCCACAGATTCCGGGCTGAAGCATTTTCCATAAGCAGGTTTTAAGAAGATTTGTGTTGTTTAAATTGATTGGCGGCATGATTGGCGGCCCTGGCCGTGAACGCCATATAGGTCAATGAGGGGTTTACGCAACTTGCTGAGGTCATAAAGGCACCGTCCGTTACATAGACATTGGGTACGTCATGCAATTGATTGTGCTTGTTCAATACCGAGGTTTTGGGGTCGTGTCCCATTCGTGCGCCTCCCATTTCATGGATGCCCAGACCGGGACCGGTTTCGTTATCGTAGGTGGTGATATTTCTAAACCCGGCTGCCTTGAGCATGGCAGCGGCCTCTTCAAGTATGGCTTCTCGCATTTTGTACTCGTTGTCCTTGAACTCTACATCAAAATCCAATTGGGGCAATCCCCATTGGTCCTTTTTATCGTTGCTCAAGGTAACCCGATTATCATGATGTGGCAACATTTCCCCAAAGCCGGTCATTCCAATTTCCCAACCACCGGGTTTTAGGATGGCCTCTTTCAGTGCCTTGCCATAACCCATTTCCGCGACCATTTCGGACCAGTTGGTCCTATTGGCCCCACCTTGGTATCCAAATCCACGTAGGAAGTCCTTGCGTTGTGTTTTTTCATCCAGATTGACAAACCTTGGGATATAAAAACCATTGGGCCGTCTTCCCTTGTAATATTTGTCCAAATGACCATCTACCTTGGCCGAAGCGCCCAATTGGTAATGGTGGTCCATGATATTGCGTCCCAATTGGTCATGGTTGTTGCCCATTCCATTGGGGAAGGCCTTTGATTTGGATTGCAACAAGATGCCCACGGATGCCATGGAGGATGCACAGAGAAACACAAGGTTTGCTTTAAACTCCATTTTTTCATGGGTTCCGGCATCAATGACCTTTACCCCAGTGGCCTTTTTTTGTTGTTCATCATAGATGACTTCATAGACGATGGAGTTGGGTCTTAATGTCATGTTTCCGGTCCGTTCCGCAGCGGGAAGCGTAGAGGAGTTACTGCTAAAATAGCCTCCAAAGGGACATCCCCTCCAGCATCGATTTCTATATTGACAAGGTCCCCGACCTTCAAATTCCGCAGTTTTTTCTGTAATGTGGGCCACTCTACCAATGGTCAAGAGCCTGCCATCCTCAAAATTGGAAGTCAACGCCTGTTGCAGGTCCTTTTCGGCACAATTCAACTCCATGGGAGGTTGAAATTGCCCATCGGGCAGTTGTTTAAGCCCCAAGGCTTGACCACTTACCCCAATATAGGATTCCACCTTATCATACCAAGGTGCAATGTCCTTGTAACGTACGGGCCAATCCACAGCAATGTCTTCTTTTTTGTTGGCTTCAAAATCGATATCGCTCCAACGATAACTTTGTCGGCCCCAAATCAAGGAACGGCCACCTACCTGATAGCCCCGTATCCAATCAAAACGTTTGGTTTCTTGGTAGGGATGTTCCAGGTCGTTCACAAAAAAGTGTTTCACATCGTCCCTGGGAGCCCATCCTACCCGTAGTTGTTTGTGGTATTTTTCCTTGTCAGCACGGTTTAGTTCGCCTTTATAGGGGTAGTCCCAAGGGTCATCGTTCATGGTTTTGTAATCTTCCACATGCTTTACCATGGGGCCACGTTCCAGTACTAAGGTTTTTAGTCCATTTTCACAGAGTTCCTTGGCGGCCCAACCGCCACTGACTCCCGTGCCTACCACTATGGCATCATAAACTTTGGCATCATTCACCATTCTACTGTTTTAATTGTTGGCTAATCCCTATATTTAGGTCTTTATTCATGGGAAGTGGGAATACCATGATATTTTTCTTAAATATAGAGGATAAATCCTAAAAATGAATGGATTTATAAATTCCAAAAACTCAACTTAAATGAAAACAATTAAAGGACCGGCTGTTTTTTTAGCACAATTTGTGGACAGTCAGCCACCGTTCAATTCTTTGGATGGGCTTTGCGAATGGGCCTCGGGTCTAGGGTATAAAGGAATTCAGATTCCTACATGGGAATCTTTTCTAATTGATTTGGACAAGGCGGCCGAAAGTCAGGACTATTGCGATGAGCTCAAGGGAAAGATAAACTCATATGGATTGGAAATCACCGAATTGTCCACTCATTTACAGGGACAATTGGTGGCGGTGCACCCTGCGTACGATATCATGTTCGATAATTTTGCGCCGGATGCCCTAAAGGGCAAGCCCAAGGAACGGACCCAATGGGCCATGGAGACCGTGAAAAAGGCAGCGACGGCCAGTCGAAGATTGGGGTTGAACGCCCACGCCACCTTTTCTGGGGCATTGCTCTGGCATACAGCGCACCCTTGGCCCCAAAGACCGGCCGGTTTGGTGGAAATGGGTTTTGAGGAACTGGCCAAGCGTTGGATGCCCATATTGAACCATTTTGATGAGGAAGGTGTGGATGTATGCTATGAGATCCACCCTGGGGAGGATTTGCACGATGGGGATACCTTTGAGCGATTTTTGGAAGCCACGGGCAACCACAAAAGGGTCAATATTCTTTACGACCCAAGCCATTTTGTATTGCAGCAACTGGATTATATTGCTTACATAGACCATTACCACGAGTTTATAAAATCGTTTCACGTAAAGGATTCCGAGTTTAACCCAACAGGAAAGAAAGGGGCCTTTGGAGGCTACAATGATTGGGGGGATAGAGCCGGGAGATATCGTTCTTTGGGTGATGGCCAAATCGATTTTAAGACCATATTCTCCAAATTGACCCAATACGGTTGCGATGTTTGGGCGGTGATGGAATGGGAATGTTGCATCAAAAGCCCTGAGCAAGGTGCACGCGAAGGTGCCAAGTTCATTCAAGATCATATTATTGAAGCTACCACCAAGACCTTTGATGATTTTGCAGGTTCGGCAGTAGATTCGGAAAAACTTAAAAGAATACTAGGAATATGAAAAAACCAATCATTTTGATGGCACTTGCAGTAGCCTTTGCCTGCAAGGAAAAGCCCAAGGAGAATGCAACCGAAGAAGTTGCACAAGAGGTAACGCAAACACAGGAAGAAGCCACATGGACCGTTTTGTTCGATGGCTCTTCATTTGACGGATGGCACGTGTATAATGGAGGTGAGGTAGGTGAGCCATGGAAACTGGAGGATGGTGCCATGGTATACTATCCACCCAAGGAAAGAAAGAAGGGGGAAGTGTATGATCTCGTTACGGATAAGGATTACACCAATTTTGTATTGTCTTTGGAGTGGAAAATTTCCGAGGGTGGAAACAGCGGAATTTTCTATGGAATATTTGAAGATGAGAAATATGGGGCACCCTATGCAACAGGTCCGGAAATTCAAGTTTTGGATGATGAAGGCCATCCTGATGGCAAGAACGGGACTACGCATCAAGCCGGAGCTTTATACGATATGATTGCTGTATCGGAAAAAACCGTAAAGCCTGTGGGCGAATGGAATCAAGTGGAGTTGACCATCAATCATGAAACCAATCAAGGGCAAGTGGCCCTCAATGGCAAAAAAGTTGTGGAGTTTCCAGTACATGGCCCGGAATGGGATGAGATGGTTGCCAATTCCAAATTTAAAGGATGGGAAGGTTTTGGAGCCTATCAAACGGGAAAGATAGGGTTGCAGGATCACGGAAATGTTGTAGCGTTCAGAAACATCAAAATAAAGGAACTGTAGTATGATGATCAATAAGAATGCCTTTTTGGCCCTATGTGTCTTAACTGGGGCCTTTGCTTTCGGACAAGAGAAAGAACCTACCCAACCTGAAGCTACAGAGATCTATGAACCCGTTCCTCCAAAAGTGGTTCCGGGAACCAACGGTGCGCCACCCAGTGACGCCATTGTTCTTTTTGATGGCTCCAGTTTGAACAGCTGGATCGGCACCACGGACAGTACTGCTGCAAAATGGACGCTGAACAAGGATGGTAGCATGACCGTAAAGGACAAAACGGGCAATATCCAGACCCAACAGAATTTTGGGAGCATCCAACTGCACATAGAATGGAAGTCCCCTGCCCAAGTAAATGGAAAGGGACAAAGCCGTGCCAACAGCGGTATCTTTTTATCGGGTCTATATGAAGTACAGGTACTGGACAACAACGACAATGATACCTACGTGAACGGTCAGGTGGGGTCGGTGTATAAGCAGCATGTACCCTTGGCCATGGCATCGGTGCCAACAGGGGAGTGGAATTCCTACGACATCATCTACCATGCCCCGGAGTTTGAAAAAGGGCAAAAAACCAAATCAGGGACACTCACAGTGATCCAAAATGGGGTGTTGATCCAAGATCATGTAGAGATCAAGGGAACCACACCGTACATTGGGTGGCCCAAAAACCCTCCACATGGAAAGGGACCATTGATGTTGCAGGACCACCAAGACAATAGTAGGGTAAGCTATAGAAACATTTGGGTAAGGGAGCTGGACTAAAGTCACCCTATATCTTCAACAAGCAGTAGTTAAAGGGCCAATACCTATTTTGGTTACCTTTGGCAAAATTTATCGTTTCATATGATTCAATCCATGACCGGCTTTGGAAAGCATGTTGTACAGCTTCCATCAAAAAAAATTACGGTAGAGCTTAAATCGCTCAACAGTAAAAATTTGGATATCAACGCCAGAATTCCGCAAACCTTTAGGGAAAAGGAGCTGGAGCTCAGAAAGATGATAGCCGATGTCCTGATCAGGGGAAAGGTTGATCTAAGCCTTTACGTTGAAATTACCGGCGAAGAAACCACTGCGGAAGTAAACCAAGGGGTGGTGAGGAAGTATATGGAACAGCTGTCGGCGATTGCCCAAGGAGACGATTTAAAGCTCTTGGAACTGGCATTGCGTATGCCGGACACCCTAAAAACGGATAAGAACGACATTGATGTTGAAGAGTACAAAGCTATCAAGGAAGCCCTTGACCAGGCCCTATCCAAGATAATCGAATTTAGAAATGAAGAAGGCAAGGTCTTGGAAAAGGATTTTGTGGAGCGTTTGGCCAACCTGAAAGCCTTGTTGGATAAGGTGAGATCCCTTGACCCTGAACGCTTGGCCAGTGTACGTGAGCGTTTGGAAAGAGCTGTTTCAGATCTAAAAGTGGAAGTGGATGAGAACCGTTTTGAGCAAGAGCTCATCTACTATTTGGAGAAGTATGACATTACGGAGGAAAAAGTACGTTTGGATAACCATTTGAATTATTTTGAAACCACCTTGAACTCCGACGATTCCAATGGCAAGAAACTGGGATTCATTTCCCAAGAAATAGGAAGGGAGATCAATACCATTGGTTCCAAGGCCAATTATGCCCCCATGCAACAAGTGGTGGTGCAGATGAAGGATGAACTGGAGAAAATCAAGGAACAAATGCTGAATGTATTATGACGCAAGGAGGGAAACTCATTATTTTTTCGGCCCCATCGGGAAGTGGGAAAACAACGATTGTAAAGTACTTGTTGGAACAACCCGAACTGAACTTGGCCTTTTCAGTTTCGGCCACCTCCAGACCCCGAAGAGGTAAGGAAAAGCATGGGATAAATTATTACTTCATGTCCATTTCCGAGTTCAAGAGACACATAAAGGAAGATGACTTCTTGGAATGGGAAGAAGTATATCGCGATAATTTTTATGGCACTTTAAAGAGTGAGGTGGAACGTTTGTGGGCCGAAGGCAAGAATGTCATTTTTGATATTGATGTGGTCGGAGGGCTTCGTATCAAAAAGAAATTCCCCGAACAGACCTTGGCCGTTTTTGTGAAGCCACCCAGCGTGGACGAGTTGAAGATTCGACTAAAAAAGCGCAGTACCGAAAGTGAAGACAAGATCAATATGCGGGTGGCCAAGGCCTCGGTTGAATTGGCCACGGCTCCCCAGTTTGACCGGATCATCAAAAACTATGATTTGGATACCGCCCTTAAGGAGGCCCATGAATTGGTGGCGGAATATGTCGGGGCCAAGATTCCCGATGCAAAAGAGGAATAGCTTATGAAGAAGGTAGGGCTCTTCTTTGGAACATTCAACCCCATTCATATAGGTCATTTGGTCATAGCGAACCATCTGGTGGAGTTTTCCGATTTAGATGAGGTTTGGTTTGTGATTACCCCGCAAAGTCCATTCAAGACCAAGCAATCGCTTTTGGATGACCACCATCGATACCAAATGGTATATGAGGCCGTACAGGAATATCCCAAGTTGAAACCCAGCAAGATTGAGTTTGACCTGCCTCAGCCCAATTATACCGTAAATACTTTGGTGCATTTGGATGAAAGATATGGGGAAGACCATCAGTTTGCCCTGATTATGGGGGAGGACAACCTGAAAAGCTTCCATAAATGGAAAAACTATGAAACCATCTTGGAGCAGTATTCCCTATATGTCTACCCAAGGGTTTCCGCAGGGGAGGTGGAGCAGCAGTTCAAGAACCATCCTAAGGTAGTGCGGGTGGCTGCCCCCATCATGGAAATTTCATCCACCTTTATCCGTAGGGAACATAAAAATGGCAAGAATATAAGGCCTTTGCTCCCCAATGCCGTTTGGAAATATATGGATGAGATGAACTTTTACCGTTAGGAGGGTCTAAGGTCAACCTTTGGTAAGAATATCCGTTCCTAGATACTTGTCATCCTTGTTTAAATACCAAGCCCGAGTCTTGGGCATTTGTATCCCGTTGATTTCCTCCAATCTCTCCAAAAGGATGTATTCCCCGTCATTTTTGCTTTCATCATGGTAAAATTGGTACACTTCCATGGCATAGGTCTTCGGGTCAAAATAGAAATACCAGGTATCGCTTCCTACCTTTTCATCATATCGAACCTTTAGCACAAGGTATTCCTTACCCTGAAAGGATTTTACCTCCACTTTTTCGTCCAAGAGCGTCCCAGGGTCTTTTAGCTTCATGGGAAGCCCGTACAGATAAGTGTAGTAATTTTTCATGGTCTTTCCCCGTTCGCAGGATAGTCTCAATTTATCTGCCTCAGCTTCCGAAAACTCCTTACTGCCGTTTAAGGTAATGGAGCAATTGCCCTTGCTCATATCATAGGTATAGGAATTGCCGTCCTGCTCCACATCCAATACAAATTCTTGGTTGACAAAATCGGCTTTTATGGTACTCGTTCTCTTCGGCGCATTGGGAGACTCCATAATGACCTTGAAAGAGGCATCAAAATAGCTCCAGTTGTCATTGGGGTCATGGAAGGCAATGGCCCTTTCCAACACAGTGTTGGCTGTTGGTAATTCTTGGGAATTGCCAATCTGGACGGTTACCCATGTAATTAGGAAGGAGAAAAATGCATGTTTGACCATCTTGTACCTATTATTTATAGGTACAAGATAGTACTTTATGTATGATAAAGTTGCTTACTGTTCCTGTTCGATCTTGGCAGGAGGAACGGAACTGTCGTACTCTTGATAGTACTGCTCCAAAAGATCCATCATGGCGGTCATTAAGTCCCGGGTCTCCAACAATAGGGAGAAATACAAAGTTGTATTTTTTGGACTGGACTCCTCAGTTCGGGTCCTTGAGACCTGACGATCAATCTTTTGCAATACCAGATCATACAGCTCTTGCTTGGAATTTAGGATGGCATCGATTTTATCAAAGGATTTCTTTTCGAAGGTTTCTTGGGTCCTGTCAAAAATCTCCTGTAGTTTCTGGTCGATTTCCTTGAGCTCCTTTATCTGGTTGTACTTCAATTTTTTATGGTTGTTGTACACATGGTTAAAGCTTACTTTTCCTATGTACTCTAGGGATTGCGACATATCGGTCAAGTGTCCCATGGCGTTGATGTAAAAGTTACTGGCACCAATGTGGGCTTCCTCCAAATTCTTGATAAAGTAGAAAGTATGTTCCCGTAGGTCCTCAATCTCTGAAGAAAGTTTGTTGCTCTGTTTTTTGTTCTTCTTTAGGAAGTTCAAATCTTGTTTGGCTAACCCATTGATGGAGTTGGAGTAAATCCTATTGCTACGCTTAACGGCGTTGGCAATGTTGGCGGCACTTTCATCTATCACACCTTGAATAGAGCTGCTTTCGGCTCGTCTCAATCGGTCTTCCACCTTGATTTCCTTTGTTTTCTTGTTGTAGGAGATGTAGTTCCTTACCAAAAGAAGTACAGCTGCAAACAAAAGAATGGCAATGGCGGCACCCTTACCAAAGCTGATGAGTGTTAGAATGGTCCCAGCGGCAATGAACGCTATAATGGCGGTACTGAACCATCCGGCAATAACATTGAGAACCCCTGCTACCCTGTATACGGCACTTTCGGCACCCCAAGCCCTATCGGCCAATGAGGTTCCCATGGCTACCATAAAAGTCACATAGGTAGTAGAAAGGGGAAGTTTATAGGAAGTGGCCACTGAAATCAGGATACCTGCCACCATCAAGTTAACCGATGCCCTGATCATATCAAAAGCGGGTAGGTGCAACACTTTATCCTTGGATAGATTGATTACGGGTTTTTTGAATCTTTTGTCGATGGCGCCCTGCACTGAAGGAGGAACTATGGAAGTTATCCATTCAGATACGGCAATGGAGTACCGTACAAGGCTTCTGGATAAATAGTTGGGCTGAAACCGTTCCTTGGCCTCACCTTCACGCGAAAGGTTG
This sequence comes from Flagellimonas olearia, assembly GCF_009184425.1. Taxonomy (GTDB): domain Bacteria; phylum Bacteroidota; class Bacteroidia; order Flavobacteriales; family Flavobacteriaceae; genus Flagellimonas; species Flagellimonas olearia. The sequence continues at coordinate 871,236 of NZ_WELG01000002.1, forward strand.
ATTTCCGTATCGGCAACATAACGCGCTTTTTTGGACCACCAAAGGGTGGCCACCATGATCATCCCGGAAATAAACAAAAGCAGCGTAGGAGTTTCTACTTTTGTGGCAAGGATTTCCATGCTAAATTCGGAGGCCGGGGTTCCAGAAACCACCCAAGCTTCATAAGATTGCCAAGCGGCAATAGGCACACCAATGAAATTGACAAGGTCATTTCCAGCGAAGGCCAATGCCAATGCGAAAGTTCCAACACCAATGATCAATTTATAGATGTTGGTATTGGCAAACATGATGAGCACGTAAGAAATAACGGCCCAAATCATAAAGTTTACCACTACCACCCCGTACACTTGGGTCTCTAAAAAATCTTTAATGGTCATACCATTTATAAAACCATAGGTTTGGTCGGCAAAGGGAGTTCCCTTGATCCCTTTTATCAAGATAAAATAGGTAATCGCGGAAAGTGCTATACCTCCAAAAATAGCTCCGGTCCATTTTGGTTTTTTCTGAAAATCATAGGATAACAAAAGTCTGGAAACCCATTGCACAAAGGCTCCAATGGAAAATGCAATGACCACGGAAGATAGGATGCCTACAATAATTTCGATGGCCTTATCCGTGTTGATATAGTTGATGACATCCGTGAAATTCCCATTTTGCGCCCCGATTTTGATCAAGGCCATGGCAACCGCCGCTCCCAAAAGGTTGAAGACTATGGATACGGTTGTGGAAGTGGGCATGCCCAGCGTGTTGAAAAAGTCAAGAAGGAGAATATCGGTGATCATCACAGCCATAAAAATGAACATGATTTCATCAAAATAGAATTGACCGGGGTTAAAAATACCCTTTCGGGCCACCTCCATAAGACCGCTGGAAAAAATAGCGCCACAAGCAATACCTATACTGGCCACGATCATAATGGTCCTAAAGGATATTGCCTTGGAACCAATGGCCGAATTAAGAAAGTTTACCGCATCATTGCTGACACCAACTACAAGGTCGGCTATGGCCAAGGCCGCCAAGGCGACCATTATTAAAAAGTAAATACTATCCATACAATAATTAAAAGTCCAAAAAATTTTTCAAATATCTAGAGAATGCCCTATGATTAAGTTATGTTAAGGTTATCTTTTACAGGTGAACATCCAACTGTAACCGGAACATTAACTCATCAGTTCCTTGATCAACAGTTAGATAGCTAAGGTCGGTTTGCAGTTTTAGTTTATGTCCTACAATATATTTTGAAAGTCCCAGAGTATACTGTTTCTCAGGAGCTTTTCCCGTAATATTCTCATCCAATTTTATGCTGGTAAACCTAGCGGATAGTTCCCAATCCTTTTTAAGGAGATATCCCGTTTGAAGGTTCAATCCGTTTCCTATTTGTACAATGTCGCCCGTTTCAGTACCATCCAAATTTTTGGCGATAGGGTCATCGGCATCACGGTTGGCATATTCCCCCATTAGTGAGAATCCCTTGTACTTAAACATGAAATCCATAAAAAAGGTGGAAATATCCGTTTCATAAAAGCCGGTATCGGTGAACATATAGTTACCCATGTTGCTCCGGGTCTTTACGGCGTTCTTGTTGAGGTCATATGTGCTGCCTATCATTAATTTAGGGGTTTCTTCCCGTGCCAGATCGGCTCCTTTATAATCACCTTTGGACTGGAATTTTCCAAAGGGAAGGAATTCCAAGCGCGAGGTATACTGATGCCCTCCCAGATTGCCTACGGTAACGTTTCTTCCTTCTCCCTGGGAGAAAGCGAACTTCTCCCTGATCAGAGCTTGTTTTCCCAATTTAAAATGATGCCTTAGTTGGAAGCCCATATCCCGATCAATGTTGAACTTGGCATTGAGCAAGGAGCGATCTACCTGTTGGAGGTCTCCGGATGAGATAACCCGTTCTATGTTCCCAGGAAGTTTGGTCTGGCCAAACCACAGTTCAAAATTCTCATAAAAGTTCCATTTCACAACGGCATCAAAGATATATCTGGGCGTGTTTCCCGTAAATTGGGAACCTCCTGAAATATCGCGGTTGGAGAGCCCCAATTCAATTTTATATCGAAGTTTTGGCGTGTATACAAACCCATCAAATTTTAATCTGGCCCTACGTACCAGGAAATTCTGTTCTGGGTTTTGTAACCCATCGGTTTCACTATTTTCCCAATTGGCAATGGCCAGAAGTTGCATTCTTGCCCCAACTTTGGAGCTCCATGTACTGTCCTTGCCAACAATGTTCAATAACCCTTTACCAAAAGTTGACGGACTTGAATCTTGTGAGTGGGAAAAATGGGTGCATAAGAAAACAAAGAAAGACCCTGCTAGGGCTAACTTTTTGATATTCATTACAGTACTAGTTTTTGTCGCTGCAAAGAACAGCACCTAATGTTAAGTTAATGTTTTCTGTATGTTATATTAAGGATAGGAGATAAATAAAAAAGGCTACCTTATTGAAAAGGTAGCCCTAGGATTTCGAAGAATAGTCGACAAAAACTAATATCCGTAACGAAAACCTTAGCTGTAATGCTGTATTCTGACAAAAATGCCCCAATGGGATGTCTTTAGTGTAATGTAAAAATTAAGGAATCATTAAACTTTTGTGAGTCTGAAGGACAATACGGGACAAGGTTTTTCTTGGAACGTACCCAAGGTTCAGCGTATATTGCACCTATATGAACTGGGAACAATTACTCTCACTACGACGCCATGGCGATACCCACAAACGATTGCGAAAAGAGCAAAACGAGACCCGTTTAGGGTTTGAAGTGGATTACGACCGCATTATTTTCTCCTCGGCATTCCGAAGTCTTCAGGACAAGACCCAAGTGGTTCCCATGCCCATCAGTGTAGGTTCCAACAAAGACTTTGTGCATACGAGGCTTACCCACAGTTTGGAAGTTTCTGTGGTGGGGAGAAGCTTGGGACGAATAGCGGGACAGAAAATCTTGGCCAAATATCCTTTTCTGTCGGAAGTGCACGGGTATCATTTTAATGATTTTGGTGCTATTGTTGCGGCGGCGGCCTTGGCCCATGATATAGGAAATCCTCCTTTTGGACATAGTGGGGAAAAGGCCATTGGAAATTATTTTGCACAGGGAAATGGGAAGAAATACAAGGAGGTTCTTTCTGATGTGGAATACCAAGACCTTATAGATTTTGAAGGGAATGCCAATGGATTCAAACTGTTGACCGAGTCCAGGGACGGTGTTCCGGGCGGGTTACGACTCAGTTATGCTACATTGGGGGCTTTTATGAAGTATCCCAAAGCCTCGTTGCCCAAAAAACCTTCCAGGCATATAGCGGACAAGAAGTTTGGCTTTTTCCAATCCGAAAAGGATTTTTTCATGGAAGTGGTGAACGAAATTGGACTTGTTCCCAATCCCCATAATCCGGAAATGGGCTATTACCGTCACCCTTTGACCTATTTGGTAGAGGCGGCGGATGACATCTGCTATACCATCATCGATTTTGAGGATGGTATCAATTTGGGGTTGATTTCAGAGGAATATGCGTTGGAATATTTGATCAAGTTGGTAAAAGACAACATCAACACCAAAAAATATGCAGCCATGACCAATTCCAGTGACCGATTGAGTTATTTAAGGGCTCTCGCCATAAACACCTTGATCAGCGATGCCGTTGAAGTCTTTGTGAACAATGAGGAGACCATTTTAAAGGGAGATTTTGGATCTGCACTTTTGGACAAGGGAAAGTACAAAGCCCAGATAGACGATATCCTAAAGCTGAGTGTTGAAAAAATCTACCAATCTGCCCATGTAATTGATAAGGAATTGGCGGGATATCGAATTATTGCAGACCTGTTGGACATGTACACTACGGCCTTGATCAGAAAAAAAGAAGATTGTGCCAACAATTATGATGGATTGTTGATCAAGAGCTTGCCTGAAAATTACAGAAACACGGATGCCTCTGTGTACAAAATCTTGTTGGACACCAGCTGTTTTGTGGCCAGTCTATCGGATAGTGCGGCGGTGCATATCCATGATAAGTTGACCGGCCGAAAAATTTAGAAGGCATATCTAAGGCCCACCCCTAAAATCTGCTTAAACTGTATTTTGGATATCCCCGGATCGGTTATCGTGCCATCTTCAGCTACCACTTCATCAAATTTAATATCGTCATCAAAAATCACATGGGTACCAATCATGGCGTTCATATATTCATTGACTTTTAGGTTGAAGGTCATTTCCCAATCCACATCCACGTTACCAAAACTTCTTACATAATCCGTATATAGGTTGATGCGATGGTTCATCAATACATTTTTAAGGATTTCCTTTTCCCATGTATTGGTAATAAGGAAACCAAGTTCCAGAAACACATTTTCTCCCTCATCCACACCAAATGCTCCTTGACTGGATAAAGTTTCATCCAATACAAAGGTTGACTTAAGGGTAGCGGGAGAAATATAAAGGTTGAATTTTTCATTTTGGGGAATATAGGAGGTACCAATACCGACAAAAAGATAACCGGGCGCCATGAATCTTGAAATGGGGGTTTCCCGGTCTGGATATTTAAAACCGTTGGAAAACTGGGTGTTAAAATTCGCTTTTACCGAGTAATACCAGTTGGTTATGGTATCCTTTCTAAAACCTATGGTGGAGGATAATCGTATCTGATCGTCCGTTTTTCGCAGTTTTCTCCCTTCTTGGGCGTTGAGACCGTATCGTAGTTTTGCCTCATTTTTCCAGTTCAGGTACCGGAACTTGTAATTTCGTTCAAAGTCGGCACTGGCCAAGGCGGATACTGAATTGTCACCCCCAGCGTTCCAATTCACAAAGGAAACCTCATTGATATTAAGCCCAAATGCATTCTTTTTATCCCAAAATGAATGGGGCACAAAGCGTTTGTACCATCTTTTAAGGGGCTTTACCCGATTAAGCACCGTTCTTGGATCGGTCAGTTTTGCACTACGGGTAAGATACTTCAGTTTGACATCCTTTATCCGGACCACCCGAAAGCCGGTCTCGGTACTGTCGGGTTCAAAAACTTTTAAGCGATTGATCTGGGCATTGGCGGAAAAGGAGACGACTAGGAAGAGAAGTAAACAACAGATTATTCGCATTGGTCTAAGGTTGATTGTATAAAAGAATGAATGGTTTCAAAATCTATGCCAGCCAGTTTATGCGTCTCTGAAATTGTTCCATGACCAACAAACTTATCTGGAATGCCAAAAATTGTAACGGGTTTTACATAGTGTTCTGCATTGGCGAACTCCAAAACCGCAGAACCAAAACCACCTATCTCGCAGCCATCTTCGAGTGTAATGATGTGGTCATACGTGTTGAAGACTGTATCTAACAGTTTTTTGTCCAAGGGTTTTATAAAACGCATATCGTAATGACCAATGGCATCCGTTTGGTCAAGTGTTGGTAATAAACGGGAAATTTCATTTCCAATATGGCCCACGGTAAGGATGGCGATTTTTGACCCTTCCTTGAGGCAACGCCCTGTTCCCAATGGGATGGACTCCAATTCATTTTTCCAGTCAATGGTCACGCCTTGGCCCCGGGGGTATCGAATGGCTATGGGGCCATCCATGCCCAATTGGGCCGTGTACATGATGTTCCTGAGTTCCATTTCGTTCATGGGGGCAAATAGAGTAAGATTGGGAATGCATCTTAAATAGGCAATATCAAAAACACCATGGTGTGTAGGACCATCTTGGCCTACTAGTCCTGCTCTATCCAAGCAAAAAATAACAGGGAGATTTTGGAGGGCCACGTCATGGATGACCTGATCATAGGCACGCTGCAAAAAGGTGGAATAGATGTTGCAAAATGGGATAAGCCCTTGTGTGGCCATTCCTGCGGCCAAGGTTACTGCATGTTGTTCTGCAATGCCCACGTCAAATGCACGATCGGGCATTTGCTCCATCATGTATTTTAGAGAACTTCCTGTGGGCATAGCAGGAGTGATGCCTACTATATTCTTATTTTTTTGGGCCAACTCCACCAAGGTATGTCCAAACACGTCTTGGTATTTTGGGGGTTGGGCCTCTTGGGATTTCTTGAGGCGTTCCCCGGTAACCTTATCAAATTTTCCGGGGGCATGGTAGACCACCTGGTCCTCTTCCGCCTTTTTAAGCCCTTTTCCTTTGGTGGTAATGATATGAAGGAGTTTGGGGCCATCCACTTGCTTTAAACGCTGCAACTCTTCCACAAGTCCTTTTACATCGTGCCCATCCACTGGACCGGAATAATCAAGATTCAGACATTCAAAAATGTTTTCATCCTTGGCCGTGCCGGCTTTTACGTTGGTGAGGTATTTTTTTAGGGCGCCTACACTGGGATCTATTCCTATGGCATTGTCATTTAGGATGATAAGGGCATTTACGTCCGTAACTCCAAGATGGTTCAACCCCTCAAAGGCCATACCGCTGGCTATGGAAGCATCACCTACCACAGCAATGTGCTGTTTGAAGTTTTCCCCATGGAGTTTGGAGGCCATGGCCATACCCAAAATGGCCGATATCGCAGTGGAACTATGCCCCGTGCCAAAATCATCATACTTACTTTCACTTCGCTTGGGAAAGCCGCTTATACCTCCAAGTTGCCTGTTGGTTTCAAAAATCTCCTTTCTTCCGGTCAGAATTTTGTGGCCATAGGCCTGATGGCCCACATCCCATATAAGTTTATCGTTGGGCGTGTCAAAAACATAATGGAGGGCTATGGTCAGTTCCACAACTCCCAAGCTGGCACCCAAATGACCTTCTTTTGTGGAGACAATATCAATAATAAATTCCCGAAGCTCTTGGGCGAGTTTGGGAAGTTTATCCAAAGGCAGTTTTTTAAGGTCTGCCGGGGAATTGATATGTGTTAAAAGCTTTTCCAACGAATAAAAAACAAAAGTACCTATAATAGGTAAAATTTTTTTATGCTTAGCTTAGCCTTTTGATGAAAAGTTTCAATAAAAATTGTGGAGAACCCGTTTGACGACACCTATTTTATGAAAAAAGCCCTACAGGAAGCCGAAATGGCCTACGAAATGGGTGAAGTTCCCGTTGGGGCCATCGTGGTGGTGGACAACCGAATCATTGGCCGTGCCCACAACCTTACGGAGCGATTGAAGGATGTAACGGCCCATGCCGAGATGCAAGCCATAACGGCGGCATCAAATTTTCTTGGCGGTAAGTATCTGCATGGGTGTACGCTCTATGTGACCTTGGAACCGTGCCAAATGTGTGCCGGTGCACTGTATTGGAGCCAAGTTTCAAAGATTGTCTATGGCGCAGCGGATTTGGAACGAGGATTCAATGTCATGGGAGGCCATCTGCATCCCAAAACGGAAGTGGTCAGCGGGATTATGGAAAACGAGGCTTCGGAATTACTGAAACGCTTTTTCATCCAACGAAGAAACCTCAACTAAAGTAAAAGCCCCGGCATGGGCCAGGGCTTCGAAATTTTTCAAAATAAAATATAATTATCCGATTACTTGCACTTGTGCAGCAACCCTTCCTTTTCTTCCTTCTTCTTCTTGGTATTCTACTTTGTCGCCTTCGTTCAATTCCACCCCGTTCAATGCTGTAACATGAACAAAGATGTCCTTTCCTGTGTCGTCGTTGGTAATGAACCCATAACCTTTGGATCCATTAAAAAATTTTACTGTACCGGTCATTAAAAAAAAATAAATGTTAAAGCACGAATGTAGGATATTTTACGTCTAATCAGGTAAAATAACCATTAAATCTTGGGAAGATTATTCTTTTCCAGTGTTTTTGCGCTCTTGATTCTGCATTTTTTTTATGTTGTCCTTGGTGAGCATGTAGTCTTTCATGTTCTTTCCCTTGCTTTCTTTGAACAGGAAAAGGGGCATGGCCACCAAAAATAGGCCTATGGTTCCCAAACCGATATATCTGTGCGCAGAAGAAGGTTGCTCCTCTTCAATGGAAAAGCCAAATATGATAGAGGAAATGGAAGCCAGAACGATAAGGACAATGATATATTTGAGCTTGATTTTCATTGGGTGTAATTGATGAGTTTTCGCCGATAGGCCGTCAATAATTTCGATTTTGAAATGAAACCTTCGTATTTGCCATCCTTGATAACGGGCAGGTTCCAAGCCCCACTGTCCTGGAATTTCTTCATGACCTGTTTCATGGTATCTTTTCCATAAAAGATATGCTCGGGCGGGGCGTGCATCAAATTCTTTACATGAACGGTTTCGTAGAGGTCACGGTCAAACATAAACTGGCGGATATCATCCAACACAATGATGCCCATTAATTTTTTTTCATCATCCAACACGGGAAAAATGTTCCTTTTGGATTTGGAAACGGATTCGTGCAGCATGTCCCCCAAGGACATTTCAGGGTGTACCGATTTGAAATTTTTCTCAATCACATCGTCCATTTCCATAAGCCCCAATACCATTTGGTCCTTATTGTGGGATAGTACGGCGCCAATTTTTGCCAGTTCCTTGGTGTAAATGGTATAGTCCAACGCATTTTTGGTAGTGAGATAGGAGATGGAGGCAGTGATCATCAAGGGAACAAAGAGTTCGTAACCTCCGGTGATTTCAGCAATCAAGAAAATGGCGGTCAAAGGCGCATGGATTACCCCGGCAATCAGACCAGCCATGCCTATTAGGGTAAAGTTGCTTTCCGATACCGAAAACCCAAGGCCCAGATGGTTGATGATCTTGGCCACCACATTGCCCAACGCACTTCCCATGACCATGGTAGGAATAAAGATTCCACCGGCACCACCAGCGGCAAAGGTGGTGGTCATGGCTATGGCCTTAAAAATGGTAATGCCGAACAAAAGGGCAATCACTACCCAAATGTTGTCCGTATAGGCATCGAACGGGGTTTTTCCCAAAGCCTTTAAATGGTCCCCATCCAATAAATTGTTGATGAAACCAAAACCTTCCCCGTAGAGTGGAGGGATGGCATAAAGCATGATTCCAATGGCAATACCGCCCACCAAAAGTTTGTACTTGGGACTTTTGAACCGTTTGAAAAAGGTGAGTATGGAAAAGTACATCTTGGTAAAATATATCGAGGCGAAGGCGGTACCCACGCCCAACAACACATAAAATGGGGTGTCCTTCAATTCAAATCCTTCGGTAAGGGAAAAACTAAAAAGCACTTCGTTTCCCAAAAAGAAATAGGAAGTGAGCACCCCTGCTATGGAGGCCAACAACAAGGGAAGCATGGACATCATGGTCAAATCCAAGGTAAATACCTCTACGGCAAAGATGATGGCGGCAATAGGGGACTGGAAAATGGATGAAATGGCCCCTGCCGAAGCACAGGCAACCAATAACGATCGTGTCTTGGCATCAATATGAAACAGGCGACTAAGGTTGGAACTTATGGCCGAACCTGACTTGACCGCCGGTCCCAAAAGTCCCACGGAACCCCCAAACCCTACCGTAAGTGGTGCCGTGATCAATGGGGTATAAATATCTTTTGTTGATAAGAGTCCCCCTTTTTTGGAAAGCGAAAAAATAATGGACGACACCGCATGCTGAATCGGCTTTTTGTGTACAAACTTTACGTAGAGATACACAAACGTCAACCCAATGGTGGGTAGGATAAAGTAGAGTTGATTTTCTGAAAAAACGATTCCCATTTTAAGCAGGGACTCGATAAAATAGGTGAAGTTTTTTAAGGTAACGGCCACCAACCCCGCCAAAAAACCCACCACCAGACTCATGAGGTGCACAAAGGTTTTGTTGGAGATATTTTTATACCTCCATTTTAAAAACTTCGTGAATATTTTTTTTGATCGGTTGGACATGCTGAAATTATTGCATAGTGTTGAAAGTGTTTTTCCTTTGGTATAAAATGAAACAGTAAAAACGTTCTCTACGGGTTTAAAACAACAACTCTAAAAGGTACAAAGTGTATAGCAAATCAATATGAAGGATCTATGAAAGATTCACGATTGTCCATACTTGGCCAAACTGTGATATGTTCAACCTTTTCAGAATGTTCATAATATCTTAAATTATCCTTTTTAGCAATGTTTAAATAATCTTCAAAAGACCCAATATTGGAATAACTGGAAATTCTAGTGGACTTGATTTCGTAAGTTAGTCCCGCAAGTTCTTCCATCCCACTAAAATTAGGAATTTCTGGTAGGGTTAACTCTTCACTATTACTTGCATCAAAATTAAATACCCAGTTAGAATTTTGGTTTATGGACTTTAAATGGACTTTCCCTGAATGGTAGTCAGGAAGAGGTATAAAATCAATTAAAAGTTTATTGTCTACGAGAGTGGTTACGAGAGTGGTTCCTAAAGGATTGTAATCTTCTAGGGGCAATCCTTCACCCATATACCTGTAACCGTTCAAATTTGAACCATATAAGTCTACATAGGTATGTCTATAATACGTGAAATTATCAATATATGGAATCCGAATGCTGTTCTGGGATACTATTTGACCCACATTGAATCTTGCATTATGGGGTTTATCTGCTTCAAAATCAGCATAACTTTCAAAGCCGTAAATATCAATCACCGAGTTTTCCGTGTAAGGAAAATTGCCAACCGTGACATGTTCTGAAGTGAAGTCATCCAACTCCAATAGTAATGGACTTGAAATTGTATCTCTTTTTATTTTGGTATAGAAATGTTCGCCATCCACACTCCCCCCTGCAGCCTTTAAAAAAATATGTGCGGGAGGATCAAAACGATCAAGGAGGTCTAAAGTTCCAGTTGGATCATCAGGAGAGAAAAATATATAGCTATACCCTAAACCTTCAAGTTCGGGGAAACCGGTAGCGGCATAGTTGACCTCAATTGTTTCATAATTAAATCTGCCTTGGTTGGTCAAAAGAAAATTATTGGTTTCAGCTACTTTTAAATGGGGAATCGATTCCAAGTCAATCGGTCCATTGGTGTTTTTTGTGATGATGGTCAAAACAAATTCCTCGCTGGCGTCAAAATCAAAGGGAGCGAGCAGTTTTAGTTCAGCGTTTTCTGTTAGTATTATGCTATCCAGAACAACTCCATCATTCCTAGATGCAAATGCAAAGGCTTCTTCAATAGGGTTACGAAAATAATTTTCTTCAAGTGATAACTTGACCAGAACTCTCTTGATTATAAACCTAACATTTACTGATGTACTGTTCTTGGCATCATCAGATGCCACAAAGCGAATTGTTTTTTCGCCGGGGGCAAAAAGATTGGGGTCGAGTTCAAAAGTGTAATCAGTACTACTGCTATAAATCAACACACCATCCAAGAACGCTTCTAAAAGGAGGTTATCACCTGAATTATCAGCCAATGAAAGAGTCAATTCTTGGGGTTCGCTTAAGGTTTCATTTTCAACTATGCCGCTAACCGTTAAAGTAGGCGCAATACTATCTTCAACTGTTGTTTCGGGAGGCGTGCTATTTTCTGAATCACCATTGACTGAACAAGAGGCTAACAAGATAATTATGCTTAATGCCAGTAATGGTCTTGGAAAGAGGTTTTTAAAAGCCATATTTTGAAGATACTTATAAAAATCCTTTTTCGAACATTTTAAGACCTGTCCAATTTCAAATGTAACTCTTTAAGTTGCTCATCATCAATGGTCGCCGGGGCATCGATCATAACATCCCTACCGCTATTGTTTTTAGGGAAAGCGATAAAGTCGCGAATGGTCTCCTGTCCACCCAAAATAGCCACTAATCGGTCCAAACCAAAGGCAATACCACCGTGGGGAGGGGCACCATATTGAAAGGCGTCCATTAAAAACCCGAATTGGGCCTTGGCCTCTTCAGGAGTAAACCCTAGATGTTTGAACATGGTTGCCTGTACTTGTTTATCATGGATACGGATGGATCCACCACCAATTTCATTGCCATTCAACACTAAATCATAAGCATTGGCCTTGACAGCCCCCGGGTCGGTATCCAACAATTCCAATTGACCAGGTTTTGGTGAGGTGAAGGGGTGGTGCATGGCATGATAGGTGCCGGTTTCCTCGTCCAATTCCAACAAGGGGAAATCCACAACCCATAATGGGGCAAACTCATCGGGTTTTCGTAGACCGAGCCTTTCGGCCAGCTCCATTCTAAGGGCGCTGAGTTGTGCACGGGTTTCATTGGTGTTCCCGGAGAGGACACAAATAAGGTCGCCCGGTTTTGCGCCAGTGACATCGGCCCATTGGGCCAAATCATCTTGGTCATAAAACTTGTCTACGGATGATTTGTAGGAACCATCCTCATTGCATTTTACATAGACCATGCCCTTGGCCCCTACTTGGGGGCGTTTTACCCAATCAATAAGGGCGTCTATTTCTTTTCGGGTATACTCCGCAGCTCCGGGGACAGCGATTCCCACAACCAATTCGGCAGAGTTAAAGACGTTAAAGTCCTTGTGCTGGGCCACAGTATTGAGTTCCCCGAACTGCATTCCAAAGCGGATATCGGGTTTGTCATTGCCATAAAGGCGCATGGCATCGTCAAAGGTCATTCGAGGAAATTCATCGATTTCAACTCCCTTGATTTCCTTGAGCAAATGCTTGGTAAGGCCTTCAAAGGTATTCAGGATGTCCTCCTGTTCCACAAAGGCCATTTCGCAATCTATTTGGGTGAATTCGGGTTGCCTATCTGCCCGTAGATCTTCATCCCTAAAACATTTTACAATCTGAAAATATTTGTCCAATCCACCGACCATCAACAATTGCTTGAAGGTCTGTGGGGATTGGGGCAGGGCATAGAACTGCCCTTCGTTCATTCGGCTAGGAACCAAAAAGTCGCGTGCCCCTTCAGGGGTGGACTTGATCAAATAGGGGGTTTCCACATCGATAAATCCTTGTTCCGAAAGGTATTTTCGGACCTCCATGCTCACTTTATGCCTAAAAATAAGCTTGTTCTTTACCGGATTCCTTCGGATATCCAGGTAACGGTATTTCATTCGGATATCCTCTCCGCCATCCGTTTCATCCTCAATGGTAAAGGGGGGTAGGAGGGATTTGTTCAGGATGGTAAGCTCCTTGACCAACACCTCAATTTCCCCTGTTGGGATATTTGGGTTTTTTGAGGCCCGTTCAATGACTTCTCCCTTGGCCTGAATCACGGTTTCACGACCCAACTCCTTGGCTTTTTCAAGAAGTTCGACGGGTGTGCGCTCTTCATCAAACACCAATTGCGTAATGCCGTAGCGATCACGAAGGTCTACCCAAACTACAAAACCCTTGTCACGGAGCTTGTGTGCCCAACCACTTAGAACTACTTCCGAACCGATATCTGATGCCCTTAATGCACCGCAGGTATTACTTCTGTACATGATGTTTGTTATGAGACGGCAAATTTAATAGGAATGGCAAAATTTATTGCTAGATATATGGATTTTCTCCTTGATGATGGTACAGGATTTTTAAAAAAGAACGTATTGGTCCCTATTCAGTTATAGGCTAGATCAAGGTTTTGATTCAAAATGGGTGCTTTTTTATCGATAAAAGGAGTAGAATGCATTTTTATCAAAAAGTTAACGTATTGAATTTCAGTTTAATATAGTTTTAATGTAAATTTATTGTTACGTAAATCTTTATTTAATGTAAAATTTAAATAAATTTATAGCGTTAGTACAAGTAGTTCAAGATTTTAAATCCCAATGTATTATGAAGAAAGCAATATTTTTTATGGCGTTGATGTTTTCGGTTTATATGTATCCGCAAGATACCCAACCGACTTTTGAGAAAGTGGGAAAAATGGTAAAAGCAACATATTTTCATGAAAACGGAGAAATGGCCCAAACCGGCTATTATCTGAACGGAAAATTACACGGTCAATGGTTGATGTACAATATGGAAGGAAAGAAAATAGCTTCCGGTACGTACATGAATGGGGAAAGAACTGGTAAATGGTTCTTTTGGGAAGGCGATTTGTTGAAAGAAGTAGATTTCAGTGACAACAGGATTGCCAGTGTGAAAAACTGGAACCAATCTGAAATCGTTTCGATTGACAAGTAATGTAAAAGATTTAATTAAAAAGCCCCTGCCTATGGCAGGGGCTTTTTTTATGACCTTAGGCGGCCACATCCAACTGTTCCTTTTTCTTTTTCTCTCTTCTTATTTTGTTTTTCTGTATCCGTAACTTGAGTCGGTACACCAAGGTGAACAGGATGGGAACCACGATCAGGGTCAAGAAGGTGGCCACAAATAGACCATAGATCACGGTCCAGGCCAAAGGTCCCCAAAAGATTACGTTGTCCCCGCCAAAGTAAATGTGTGGGTTAAACTCACTCATCAAGGTAAAGAAGTTGATGTTGAACCCTGTTGCCAATGGAATCAACCCCAAAATGGTGGTGATGGCCGTAAGCAGTACAGGGCGCAACCTTGCCTTACCTCCTTTGACCACGGCTTCCTTAAAGTCTTCTGGGTCCAAAAGGTCTTCCTCATCCAAATCGAGGGCCACCTTCTTCCTATCGATCAAGAGTTGGGTATAGTCCAAAAGTACCACACCGTTGTTCACCACGATTCCCGCCAATGAAATGATACCCATCATGGTCATCATGATCACAAAGGCACTTCCTGTGGCCACAATACCCCCAAATACCCCGATTAAGCTCAAGAAAATGGCAAGCATGATGATACCAGGTTTGGAAACCGAGTTGAACTGGAAGATCAAAATGAAGAAAATCAAGCCAAGACCGGTAAAGAAAGCGCCCATCAAAAAGGCCATTTGCTTGTTCTGCTCCTCAATCTGACCAGTATAGTCAACCTTGATATCCGAAGGCAAGCCTTCAAAATCGTTCATTTCTTCCTGTATCTTGCCTACAATCGCTCCAGCATCCGTGAAACCAGGGGCCAAGGCAGAGTATACGGTAACCACACGTCTGGTATCCCGGTGCTTGATGGCACTAAAACCAGTACTGTTCACCTGTTTGGCAACCGCTGATACGGGCACCTCTTTTATCTGGCCGGATGAAGGATCCCTAAACGTAATGCGCTGGTTAAAAATGGCGCTGGTGTTATATCGGTTTTCCTCATTGAAACGAACATAAATGTCGTAATCCTCTCCATCTTCCTTATAGATTCCAGCTTTGGCACCAAAAATGGAGTTACGGAGCTGTTGTCCCACTTGTCCTGTGGCGACACCCAGTTCACCGGCCTTTTTTCGATCTACGGCAACCAACATGGAAGGCTTGGACTTGTTCACATCGATTTTGAGTTCATCAATACCAGGAATGTTCCTTGAGTTGATAAAGTTTCGCATCTGCTCTGCGGCAACGATCAATTCGGAGTAATCCTCTCCTTCCAGTTCTATATTGATGGGATATCCTGCTGGTGGACCAACGGCATCTTTCTCCACGGAAATGGCTACTCCGGGATATACATCTTTCAAGGCCTCTTGGACTTTTCGTAAAAGTTCATTACTGTCGGCTCCTTCACGAAACTTATATTCCCGCATGGTAGCGGTAATTTTTCCACGGTGTGGCATTTCGGCCGCGGAACCCCCATCGGTTTGTGGATTTCCTGCACCTTCGCCCACTTGGGAGACCCCACTTTCCACCAAGAAATTGTAATCGCCATGGTTATAGGTATCCGCATTGACAATATCAAATACCCTTTGCTCTATGTCCTTGGTGATGGCATTGGTCTTTTGGATATCTGTTCCTTCAGGATATTCAATGTATACAATGATCTGGTTAGGGGTATTGTCTGGGAAGAATTCCACTTTGGTTCGTTGGCTTCCCACTGAGGCTCCAAATCCCATAAAGGCTATAAGTAGGAGTACAAAAGTACCTATGGCTATAAAAATGGGCTTTCTTCCTGCCAATGTATAACGTAAGGTCCGTTCATAAAACCGTTCCCATCGTGGTAATATCTTGTTCTGGAACCCATTGGCCCAATTTCTCAAGAAAAGCCTGTAGATCCATAGCATAATGGCGGTCAATACCATTAAGGATCCCAAAGCTCTATACGTACCTCCAAACAGAATGATTAAAAGTCCGATCACGGATATGATAGATGTGATACGGATAATCTGCTTTAGCGGCATACTCTTGTCCTCCGTGGTCATGTATCGCGACACCAGTACGGAGTTGAAGAAGATGGCCACAAAGAGCGAGGACCCCAAAACTACCGACAAGGTCACTGGGAAATAGATCATAAATTGTCCCATAACTCCCGGCCATAGTCCAAGAGGGACGAAGGCTGCTACGGTGGTCAATGTGGAAATGATAATGGGAAATGCAATTTCTCCAATCCCTTTTTTGGCCGCTTCAATTCGGGACATGCCCTCTTCGTCCATAAGGCGATATACATTTTCCACTACCACAATACCGTTGTCCACCAACATTCCCAATCCCATGATCAACCCAAAGAGGATCATGGTGTTCATGGTATACCCCAAGGTGTTCAATATCATCAGGGACATGAACATGGACATGGGTATGGCAAAACCAACGAACAAGGCATTTTTGAAGCCCAAGAAGAACATCAGAACGGTCACCACCAAGATGATACCGAAGATGATGTTGTTCACCAAATCATCTACCTGACCTATGGTCTTGGAAGATTGATCATTGGCAATGGTCACCTTTAAATCCTGTGGAAACACATTTTTGACGGCATCGTCCACAATCACTTGGATTTGCTCAGCTGCGGCCACCATGTTCTTTCCGGCACGTTTTTTAACGTCCAACATCACCACGGGAGCACCATATTCACGTGCATAGGTGGTCTTGTCCTCTTCCTTAAAACTTACCTTGGCAATATCCTTCAGATAAATGGGATTGCCATTTTCAGACTTTACCACAAAATTTTCCAGTTCATTGGGTCGGTCTATCTCACCCACAATACGGATGGTCCTACGCTGTCCACTGGTAATGAGGTTGCCCGCCGAAGTGGTCATGTTCTCATTGCTTATGGTATTGATGATGTCGTTGAAGCTCACCTTGGCGGCCATCATTTTATAGATATCCACGGCAACTTCCACTTCCTTTTCCTGGGCACCGCGAATGTCCACTTGCTTTATTTCAAGCAGCCCTTCGATTTCGTCTTCCAGATATTCCCCATATTCCTTGAGTTTGTCCACCGGATAGTCCCCGGAAATGTTGATGTTGAGAATCGGAATCTCTTCGGACATGCTCAAATCGAACACATTGGGTTCTACCTTGGCACCGTTGAACGTGGGCCAATCTTCCCCTGCAGTCTTTGAATCCACCTCGTCCTTTACTTTCTGTAGGGCACCTTCAACGGAAATGTTCTCATCAAACTCCACAATGATCATGGAGTAATCTTCCTGGGAGGTGGAGGTGATTTCCACAACGTTGCTCACGGTCTTCAACTCATCCTCAATAGGGTCGGTGATGAGTTTTTCAATGTCCTCCGCGGTATTTCCGGGATAGAGGGAACTGATATAGATCTTGGTTTCCTTGATTTCCGGGAAACTTTCTCTAGGCATGCTAAAATAGGCCGATGCTCCCAGAAAAAGGATAACGGCTATCAGCACATACATGGTCGTTTTATTGTCGATAGCCCATGAGGACAGCCTAAATTCCTTATCTACGCTTTTCTTTTGCTTGCTCATAATTAGCTGGCTATATGTTGTTCTTGATTTTTACTTTTTGCCCTTCTTTTACGCTACGGGCCCCTTCATCTATGATACCATCACCGCTATTGATACCGGAAAGTACCTCTACATAATCCCCTTGGGTCTTGCCGGTTTCAATGACCACTTTTTTGGCCACAGGGTCGGACGATATGGAATCAGCATCCACCAAGAACACATATTGCTCCCCATTGGCGTTTTCTGATACAATGCTTTGTGGGATAAGAATGGCATTCTCATTGGTGTAATCGTTGATCATCACTTTGGCGGTCAAGTTGGGCTTCACCTTCCCATCATGGCTTGGTACAGGGATTTCAGCAGTGAAAGACCTGTTGCTGGGGTTGATAAAGTTTCCGGTCTGACGAATTTTGGTGATGACGCTATCTCCCAATACAGGGAAATATACGCGAACATCCTTTCCAGGGGTAACATTGGGCAGGTGACTTTCAGGTACCTCCACCTTAATGTACATGTTGGAAAGGTTTACGATTCGGAACACCTCAGAACCTGGTCCGGGACTTACCACGGTACCCTGATCTTTGATCACATCGTCAATGATACCGGCAAAAGGCGCACGGATAGTGGATTTTCCCACTTGGCTTTCCAATTGCTTTACGGCACTTTGTTGTGCTTCGTAAGTGGTTTTGGCCTGTAGATATTGGATTTCGGAACCAATGTTTTGCTCCCAAAGTCTTTTCTGACGCTCAAAAGTTGTCCTGCTAAGTTCTGCCTGCGTCTTTGCCTGCGCCAATTGGCTGGAAAGCCCACCATCGTCAATGGAAGCCAATACTTGGCCTTTGGCCACTTTTTGTCCTTCCTTGACATAAACACGGTAAAGTGTCCCGGCCATTTCAGGATAGATCAGGACATTCTGCTTGGTGGTTACATCACCTTGCAGTTCCAGATAATGGTCAAATTTCTCTGGTTTCACATCAATGGTGGTCACCAAGGGCAGTTTGGCGTTATCGTCCAATTGTGCAATGGCAGAATCCAAGGTCTTCAGCTCCATCTCCAAAGCCTTGTGCTGCTGGGAAATTTCCGTATGCTTGGCTCTGATAGCTTCTAGATTGTTGGTTTCAATGACACTCTCCACAGAGTTTTTGCCACTACTCCCACAAGAAGCCAAAGTTGCTGCTGTAAGTGCTATATATATTGCTTTTTTCATGATGGTACGGTTTTCTCTTTTGTTTATTGATTAAAAATGGTTTCCAGTTCGGTTTTCTTGTTGATCACGTCCACCATGGACTGCAAGTATTCCTGTTGACTGGTATAAAGTTGGGTCTGTGCCTGCCGAAGCTCAAAGCTGGTGGCCAAACCTTCGGAATATTTAATTTGGTTTTTGTTTTCAATACGTTCGGCCAGTTCCAAGTTTTGCTTGGAGGTGCCGTATTCCTCAATGGCAAGGATGTAATTGCTTTTGGCATTTTCCAATTGAAGCCAGATTTGTTCCTCGGCCTCGGTCAATTGGGTCTTGGCCTTCTCCAAGGCAATTTTGGCCCGTTGTGTAGAGGCACTTCTTCCCAAAGAACTGAAAATGGGAATGTTGAGATCCACACCCAAGATGGAGGATTCAAACCATGGTTGCCCGCTGCTTAAAAAATTGAATCGATCGCTAAATGAATTTCCCCCGTAGCTCACAAAAGCATTTAGTGTGGGCAACGCCCTGCTCTTGGCCAATTTCAGCTCAAAGTAACGTTGTTCGTTGAGGTTTGTGGCCAGTTTGTAATCCACGTTGTTCTCTATGTTGAATTCGGAGTCCAATAGGCCCAAGTCAATTTGTTGCTGGGTAAGATCATCCAGGTTCTCGGTCAAGACGGTTTGGGTCTCAATGGGCAATCCCAAGACCAGGTTCAACATCTGGAGCGTGATGACCTCCAGACGCTTCGCGTTTTTCAACTGATTGTCTACGGATGAGAGGGTAATCTGCAATTGATCTACGCTTTCCTCATCGCCAAGACCGTTTTCGTACACCCGTTTGGTCTCGTACAGGTTTTTCTCCAAAGTAGCCTTGTTGTTCTCGGAGATGAGGACACTTTCCTTGGCCAAAAGCACATTGCCATAGGCTTCCACCACGGCCTTTCTTACGTCCAAATCCGTTTTCTCCTTGTTGTTTTGACTATAGTCCAAAAAGGTTTTCGTGGCCTGTACACCTACAATATAAGATCCATCAAAAATCTGTTGTTTTAATGTGGCCGAAGCCGACATGGATTGGGGTTGGCCAAAGACCACTTCCTGATAAGTACCCGGTTCACCGCCAAAAAACTCGGCAGGAATCTGGGATACAGGCTGTATCAATTGATTTTGATAGCTAACCGCCCCTGAAATCTGGGGAAGGCCGCTGGCAATCGTCTCCCATTTCTGTTTTTGGGCATCGTCCAGGTCCCTAGTGGCGTTCAATGAACTATAATTATGTTCCAAGGCATATTGGATGGCCCCCTCCAGATTGAATCTGGGAATGGTATCCTGTGCTGACGAAAGCCATGGGAGCACTAGTAGTAAACTGATTAAGGTTGTTCGCATTTATTCTTGGTTTGAATTGATGATTGAGTTTAATATTTTTCGTCCTTTTGGGGTGACGATGCCCCTTAAATGGTATTCCAGATATTGGTCCAAGACATCGGGCTTGGAAAAAATCTGGGAAGGAAAAAGGTTTTCATCCTTTAAGCTCATGACCCCTGAAAAATAGATTCTGGATACAAATTCCACATTGAGGTTGCTCCTGTAGATTTCCATTTCCATTCCCCGTTTTACATTCTCCAGGACACAGCCGTGCATGGACTCGTATTGCTTTTCCTTTAGGGACCCATGTATCTTGGGGTAATATTTTTGCAGTTGGTATAAGGGAGACGTTTTCTCGTTCTTTAAATTCACCATGACAAACTTTTTGATCTCATAGAGTTCTTCAATGGGGTTCTTTTGCAGACAAACAATGTTATCTATGCCACAGGTTATAAAGTCGCACATGGTCATTGTGGTCTCTTCCACCAGTTCGCTTTTGTTCCTGAAATGGGAATAAATGGTCTTTTTGGATATCCCCATTTCATTGGCCAAATCGTCCATGGTCACACTCTTAAACCCCAGGTTTATGAAAAGTTCCGTCGCCTTCTGTATAATCTTTTCCCTCATAATGGGGGCAAAAGTAATCATGGAAACTTTAAAAACAAAAAAAGTTTCCAAGGTTTTACGTTTTTTTAACGAGTGCTTAATGGCTGATCTTTAGTGGGACCAACCTACTATGTGTTGACGAAATAGGGAGTCTCTTTTGGACTGGGTTGGGGATTTAGATCGTAAAGTCCAGAAAAAGGATTTGTACTGACGTTTGTAACGCTCTTGGATAACGTTCTTTTTACTCGGTATCATGATTTTCGTTTTTGATTCGTTCCACGTAGGCTTTAAAGGCGGTTTCTCCTTCCTCTTTCCAGAATTGGTCATAGTGTTTCCATTCATCAAAATCGCGTCTGAGCGAACCACATCTTTTTTTGGAGAAGCCATGTTTTTTCTTGTGATGGGATTTTTTGCCTCCTTTGTCATCACCAAAGCCAAAACCAAAAATGAGTTTGGCCAAGACAAAGATGCCCAGGGCTTGCCAGTAGGTTACGGTGGGCAGTCCAAATATGTCCGGCATCAACCAGTTCCATAACCACATCAACACATAATTGGCCAATAGGAGAAAAAGGATGCCCAAAATGACCATTGCAATCACTTTCAATACTTTTTTCACATAGTACTCCACTTTACTTTCCACTGCTTTTTCAATATTTTCTTTATGTTCCATGACTATATACTTTTAGATTCTTTACTATTTTCCAAATTGTTCAATAATACGGACATGGCTCGGTGTCTTCGGGACATAAGCGTCCCGGTTGGGATGCCGGTCCTTTCCGCAATTTCTTTATAGGTGAAACCTTCAAAGTCAATGGCGATGATGATATCCCGGTAAGCGGGTTTCAACGCTGCTACGGCTTTTTTCAACTCCTCTTCCAATGCAGGGGAATAGGAATTGTCCGCATCGCCATAAAAAGCTTCTGCAAAATCCTGCCATTGCCTATCAATTTCCTCCGCAGGGTATTTATGCTCTTTTCTTCCGCGCATGATATCAATGATCCTATTGCGAATGGCACTGTACACAAACCCCCCAATGTTGTTGATGGGGTTAAGGTCATCGGCCCGCGAATAAATCCGAAGCGCCACATCCTGGACAATGTCCTCCGCATCCCGTTCCGAAGTATTTCGGATTTTGGACTGCACATACATTCGCAATGAGTGGTATTCCTCATTGAAAAAAGTGGTCAGGTTGTTGCGGTTCTCTGTTTTGGCGGCCATTTAAAAAAACGGATTGCTTACTTTATCTGTTAGGACGAAGCTTTTCAAATCTATTGCATTTTTGGGGCGATTTTTTTGATGAATGGAGCAATTTTGGGTTTTTCAATGGGGATAACCACTAAAGTATTCCGCCACCTGACCCGTTGTTTTTTGTTTTTTTGCACGTATTTTTGGCTCCATGTCAGATATCGATATCATTAGTCAGTATAGGGAACAGTTTGTTACGCATCTTGAGGCAAGAACCCAAATGACAGAACCCAGGAACCTGTACGAACCTGTGCACTATATTTTAGGTTTGGGTGGCAAACGGTTACGGCCCATACTTACCCTAATGACCGCTGAGGTTTTTGGAGGAAAGGCAAAGGAAGCCATGGATGCTGCTTTGGCCATAGAAATGTTCCATAATTTTTCCTTGGTCCATGATGATATTATGGATGATGCCCCATTGCGAAGAGGAAAAACAACCGTGCATGAAAAATGGGATTTGAACACCGGGATTCTTTCCGGGGATGCCATGTTGATTCTGTCCTATCAGTTTTTTGAAAGTTATCCACCTGAGGTCTTTAAAAAACTTACCTCCCTTTTTAGCAAGACGGCCATCGAAGTTTGTGAAGGACAACAATACGATGTGGATTTTGAGACCCGCGATGACGTCACTATTCCGGAATACCTCAAAATGATCGAATACAAAACCTCGGTTTTGGTGGCTGCCGCCATGCAGATGGGGGCCATTATTGCCCATGCATCGGACAAAGATGCCGAGGCCATGTATGAGTTTGGGCGAAATCTGGGGATTGCCTTTCAGCTTCAGGACGATTATCTGGATGCTTTTGGAGATCCCAAGACTTTTGGGAAACAGGTAGGGGGCGATATCATGGAAAACAAAAAGACCTTTCTGTATCTAAAATCACTTGAAAAGTCCACCAAGGAAGACCAGGAAAGTCTCATGCATCTCTATTCCATTAAACCGAAAGACGCTGCGGCAAAAGTCGAGGCAGTGAAGGGGATTTTTAAGGATAGTGGTGCCGTAGAAGCCACCCAAACCGAAATCGAGGCCTATACACGGAAGGCTTTTGAGGTTTTGGAACAATTGACGATTCCTGAAACCAACAAAGAACTGCTACGAAAGTTTGGTGAGAACTTGATGAAGCGAACCGTCTAAAAAATTCTTCGAAACAATGCCTTGAGAAAAGGCCATGGTTTAGGAGCAGTCACAATCTGCAGTTCTTCGCCGAGATGGGTGCCATTACCCAAAAACTTTAAGATCAAGGATGCTTTTCGCTTGGCAAACAGCGATTCAAATATAGATCGTCCCAAATGGTTTTCCCGATGGAGAATGTCCAAGAGAAGTGAGTCATAGAACCCAAACCTGCTCTTTTTGTGGAATGTGGCCAAGGGTTTTTCCTGTTTTAGATGGGTAACCAAAGCCTTGATTTGTTGACTTGTATTGTAAAACGTAAACCCAGTGCTGGGCTTTGCCCATCCTCCAGCGATACCGATGTGGAAAACCACATTGGAATTATGCTTGTGAAACGGATAGCACGTCATGGGGATGCTTCCAAATTCTGTTTCTGAGATGGTATAATCAGTACTGTTGTATTTTTCTTGAAGATAATTTTTGAGCGCTTCTTCGTATTCGTTTTTCTCCAAAAGGTGTTCGGAGAAAAGAGTGTACTCTACCAAGGCTTCGGTGGTTGATGTGGGAAGCACATACATAAAACGGGTATTGCCCTTTTGCGGAACGGAAAAATCCATGAATGTGGCTTCATCTGGATTAAAAACAGGTGCTTTGGTCGTAATGAACCATCCCAAAAAGTGTTGTTGCAACACCGGGAATTTAGTTTGTTGGGAAACGGAATCCCAATCCGCTATACTGGAAAAAATCGTTTTGCCGGAAAAAGTGTCACCCTTCGTCTGGACCAAAGCCCCAACTTCATTTTCCTGAATGTGGATGACCTCGCTCTGAATCCATGTGATATTGGGGCAGCTTTTTATTTCAGGGATGTATTTGGAGTAGAAATCCAACCCCCGAAGCATTTTGTAGGTGTAAGGGGCTATGGGTGTGGAAAGGCGAAGTTCTTTTCCCGCTACATGGATGGTGTCCCAAGTTTTGCAGACCAAATCGTCAAAATCGCCTGGCCCTTTTTCCCAAAAACACCAGGTACGGTCGTTTTTATTCTTGGAATCCTTGTCCAGCACCAATATGGATTTTGAAGCAAAGAACGCATCTTTCCCAAGGGTATGGGCCAGTAAAATTCCGGCAGCTCCCGCTCCTATGATGATGTAGTCATATTGGGACATAGTCCCAAAAATACGGAAAGGAAGACAGTCGCATGAGAGGATTTTATTTTCTAACCATTAAAAATGGTTTTTAGCGGGGAATCATCTTTTAAAAAACCGTATATCTGACCCCAAAGAACCCACGAATCCCCTGATTGGGGGCATAGACATAGCTTGGATCAAAAGTTAGGGCATAGGGGTTGTCTGGAGTGGCCACCGCGTTGCCATTGGTGTCAAAGGTCACGTTTTTGTCAAAAGGATCGTTGGTGCGGGCAATGATGAATGGATTACCCTTGTTCGGGGTCCAGTCCAGTAGGTTTTTGATGCCGCCGTACAGCTCAAAATTGTTCCACCCCTTATAGGTAAATTGAATATTCTGGATGCTCCAAGTAGGGGAATATTCCTGTCTGGGGTCCAAATCACCCAAAAGGGGCAATCGCATGGGGCCATATAGGTTTCCGGTATAGTCCACACTTAGATCCAACATTCTAAAAGTATAGGAAAGGTTCCAGGTACCGGTAATGCTCTCGGTAAGGATCTGTTGTTGGGTAATGCCATTTTCGGTATTGCTCACATCCTGCCAAGTGGCTCCCAACAAGAATTTAATGCCATTGGGAAACACTACGTCCAAATTGGCACTGATTCCTTTGGAAACCGATTTTCCATCTAGATTATCATAAATAATTTGATTGGGGTTGGAGTCATAATCGGGTAGAATGATGTTTGAAAAATGCGTGTAAAACGCCGAGGCATCAATACCCACAAAAGTGCCATTGTCACTGTAGATCTTTTTCAAATAGTTGAGGTTGACGTTAACGGAGCGCTCGGGTTTCAGTTCCTCGGCAATGATTACTTCCCGTGCCCCGGTCAGTGCGGCATGGTCTTCAGTAAAAAGGTTCACCACACGGAACCCGGTTCCCGCATTGATACGAAAAATGTCATTATCCGAAATTTTCCATTTGTAGGCCGCACGAGGAGTGAAAATATTGCCGTGCCGCTGGTCGTAATCATAACGTAGTCCGGCCAAGAAGGAGTGTTTTGGAGCAAGTTTTATCTCATCTTGGGCAAAAACACTTGGAATCCAAATGTTGTCCGCATTGGTAGTTGCCGGAGTATTGTCGTCGTAATAATTGTATCGGACAGCACTCCCGAACAAAAGATCATGGTTGCCGGCAGATTTGTCCCAAGTTAGCTGTGCAAAACCGATGCGTTGATCGGCCAAATATTGGGTATCCCCATAAACGGAATTCTGGCTATGGTCATTGTAAGATAGCGAGAGCAACATTTTCTCTTGGATAGGCAATTGATATTTCCCCAAAATCTCCCATCGGCGGGTATAGATACTTTCGCCATAAATTTCATCACCCCCTCGAAATTCTGGGGTCCATTGCATTTCGCCACCCCATCGGTCTTCGTAAAAAAATCGACCCGCGACAGAGAAGATTCTTGAATCATCCCGTTCAAAATCCCACTTTTGAAAGATGGAAATCCTATCCTGAAGGGTAAGGTCGGTAAAGTTGTCGCCGTTGTTGTCAATGGGCACATCATAATTGAAGTAGTTGACCCCAAGGAGCATGTTGGCTTTTTTGCCTACCTCAATTTTACTGCCTACATCCAGATTGTATTCGCCCCACCCGGTCACAAACCCATCCACAAAAAATTCTGGGGCGGTGATGGCGTTTTTGGTGATGATGTTGATCAGTCCACCTACCGCTTCGCTACCATAAAGGGAAGAGGCAGGACCCTTCACAATTTCTATTTGATCGATTAAGGAGTTCGGGATGCCGGTCAGTCCGTAAACAGTTCCCAAACCGCTCACAATGGGCATACCGTCAATCAAAACCAACGTGTACGGACCTTCCAATCCATTAATATGGATGTCGCCCGTATTACATACATTACAGTTGATTTGTGGGCGGACCCCGTTTACGTTTTGTAGTGCATCAAAAATACTGGGTGTAGGGTTTTTTTTCAGGAAAGTGGGGGTATAGACTTCCACCGGAACCGGACTTTCCAACCGACTGACGGGTTTCAGGGTGCCTGTGACCACGGTTTCATCCAAGGCTTGCGCCGAAGCTTCCAAAATAATATTTACGGTTTTGGTTTCCCCCTCTTTTACGGTAAGGGTGGTTTGATATGGGATATAACCCATGGAAGTGGCCAAAAGCACATAGTCGCCGGGAGCTATATTGGAAAGTTGATACTGCCCGTCCACATCGGTGGAGCCACCTATTTGGGTTCCTTTTAGTAAGATGTTCACAAAGGGTAGGGGTTCGCCATTTTCAGTAACCTTTCCGGAAATGGAAGCATTTTGTGCAAATAAATGGGCAAAGCATCCAAAGAAAGCAATGAAGAATATATGGTCAAAGTTAAATTTCAATGTACTTAAAATTAAATTTAGACAAAACTAAAAATAGGTTTTGATAAATAAAAATGTATTTTTGAAAAAATATTTTTTCATGACCCGTTCCGAGGAGAACTATCTCAAGATCATCTTCCATCTGGGAGGGAGCAATTCCACTCCCATTACCACCAATGCCATTGCCGAACAGATGGAGACCAAACCCTCATCGGTCACCGATATGGCCAAGAAATTGGCAGAAAAGGGATTGGTGAACTACAAAAAGTACCAAGGGGTGTCCTTAACGGATCAGGGGACCAAAACCGCATTGTCCATCATTAGAAAACATCGGCTATGGGAAGTTTTTTTGGTGAAAAAATTGGATTTTTCTTGGGATGAGGTCCATGAAGTAGCCGAGCAGCTGGAGCACATCAAAAGCGAAAAACTGATAGACAAAATCGATGAACTGTTGGAGTTTCCAAAGTTTGATCCCCATGGAGATCCCATTCCCAGCAAGGATGGTAAGTTCATGGTACGGGATAAACAACTTCTAAGTGAAGTGGCCATCGGCGACAAAGGGGTATGCGTGGGAGTTAAAGACTCTTCGGCCCCCTTCCTAAAGTTTTTGGATAAGAATAAAATCGCTTTGGGCCATACCATCCAAGTTTTGGAGAAAGAAGATTTTGACCAATCATTGCATATTGCGATGGAAGGTAGGGAGCTGCGCATTTCACATCAGATCGCATCCAACCTTTATGTTAAAAAGAACGAATAATGGAACAAGTAATTACCTATTTTGAAACCATTGACCCCATTTTGGCGGCTTTGTACGCCACATTGTTCACTTGGGGACTGACCGCCTTGGGAGCAGGTTTGGTTTTCTTTTTTAAAAATGCCAACCGCGCCGTATTGGATGGGATGCTTGGATTTACCGGTGGGGTAATGGTCGCAGCCAGTTTTTGGAGTTTGTTGGCGCCGGGCATTGAAATGAGCCAAGGCGAAGGTTTTGTAAAGGTGATTCCCGCTGCCGTTGGGTTTTTACTTGGGGCCGGGTTCATTTTTGGTTTGGATAAGATTTTGCCGCACCTCCATATCAATTTTAAGCTCAGTGAGGCCGAAGGGGTAAAAACCCCATGGCATAGAACAACCTTGCTCACCTTGGCCATAACCTTGCACAATATTCCTGAAGGCCTCGCCGTGGGCGTGCTTTTTGGTGGGGTGGCTGCTGGAGTTGATGGTGCTACCATTGGAGGGGCTGTGGCCTTGGCCTTGGGAATCGGGTTACAGAATTTCCCCGAAGGTTTTGCAGTGGCCATGCCCTTGCGTAGACATGGTCTAAGCCGGAGAAAAAGTTGGATGTACGGACAGGCGTCTGCCATAGTGGAACCCATTGCGGGGGTGTTGGGGGCTTGGGCCGTTTTGACCTTTGAGCCTATTTTACCCTATGCGCTTTCCTTTGCTGCCGGAGCAATGATCTTTGTGGTGGTCGAGGAGGTTATCCCAGAGACCCAACAGGATAAATACACCGATATCGCCACAATGGGCTTTATCGGCGGATTTATCATTATGATGACTTTGGATGTTGGGTTGGGTTAAAACTAGTTTCCAAACAGGTCATAGACCCCCTTCACCAAAAATTGGTCGTTATCGTTGAGCTTTTCTTGGGAAGTTATCTCCACATGGCCTGCATAGCTATCGCCTAAGGTCACCCCAACACGTTCAAATTGAAGGTCACCCCCTTCTTTGGATATCAACTTTAGGAGATAGGAAGAACCTTCCACGTTAAAAACGGCCTCTTCAGGTAGGCCCCAGGCTTTGGTGGTGTCGGTCATGATTTTGGCGTCAACGAACATTCCGGGAAGGAAACCACCATCCTCTTTTTTCAAATGCCCATGGACTTTAATGGTCCGTTGGGCGTCGTCAATGGAGGTTCCTACCAAATATACTTCGGCTCCAAAGGTTTCCTCGGAAGCCTCAGGAATCTTAAATTGGATTTCCTGTCCCTTTTTTATTTTCAGAATGTCCTTTTCAAAAACAGTCAGCTCCAGATGTACGTGCTCATTGTCCACAATTTCCAGGATTTCCATGGAAGGGGAGACATAACTTCCCGTTGATACGTGCATTTTGGTGATGCTCCCATCAATGGGGGAATAAATGACCGCTTCAGGAGTGATGATGCGCTGTTCCACATTTTTAGGGGAAATATTGAGCATCTGCAATTGCTTTTTAAGCCCTTCGTATTTGGCCAAAAAGGTTTCATAATTGCTCTTGGCTTCCAGATAGTTCTTTTGCGAAGCGATCTTTTCCTCAAAAAGCGTCTTGTTCCTGTCGTATTCAGCCTTTAGAAAGTCAAGCTGGTTGAACACCTCAAGGTATTCCTGTTGCATTTTTACAAATTCCTGGCTCTCCAAAGTAACCAAAGGTTGTCTCTTTTTTACCCGGTCACCCACCAACAACGGGGTTCTTTTTACAAAACCGCCCATAAATGAAGTGATTATGGCTTTGTTCTTGGGCGGGACATCAATCATTCCTGAAGTTTCCACCATATTGGGAAAGGTCTGTTTCTGCATGTTTCCCAAGGCAAACCCACTACTGTTGAACTGCTCTTGGGTCACAATTACGGTGGGAGTTTCGGTCGATTCTTCGTTGGAAGTCTCAGCGCTTTTTTGATTGCCGCATCCTGCAATCAGCAGGGCTAAAAATGAGGCATAAATGAAGCTTATATTTTTCATGGTCTTATTATAATGTTATGGTCAAATAATTAATGGCGAGTACGGTTGTATTGTATTGGTTGAGGACATCCAAATGGCTCAATTGGATCTCGTAGGCATTTTCAAGGCTTTGGATGTACTGGAAGAAATCGATTTCCCCGTTCTGAAAATTTCCCATGGCAGCTTTGATGATCTGTTCCGAAAGTTGCTGCCCTTCATTTTCATAGTACACCAGTTCCTTGGACTGTTGTTCCAATTGATTTAAAAGGCCTTGATAGGTCTGGTTGGCGGCAATGGTGACCTGCTGGTTTTCCAATTCCGTAATCTGTGCATTGATCTTGGAAGATTTCAACCTGCTGCTATGCCCAAAGAAAAGAATGGGGATTTTTAGA
Organism: Flagellimonas olearia; assembly: GCF_009184425.1. GTDB lineage: Bacteria > Bacteroidota > Bacteroidia > Flavobacteriales > Flavobacteriaceae > Flagellimonas > Flagellimonas olearia. Next base: position 900,799 of record NZ_WELG01000002.1, read on the forward strand.
CCCAATTGGATTCCGTAGAGCGATGTTCCCAGCCCATTGTTGGTGCCTTGGAAATACTCTAGGCTAAGATCGGGGAGTAATCGGTTTCCCTCCAATTGTTTTTCCGCATTGCTCCTGTTTTGAAGGGATTCCAAAAAGGTGGTTTCCGTTTCCATTAACCCCACTGGGTTGACCACAGTCAGCTTTTCGGGTTTCTCCAACTTGATGTCCAAGATATCATTACTCTGAACCAAACTGATAATCTCCGTATAGGTGGTTGCCAATTCCTGTTGGATTTTGGAATAGGTATTGGTGATTTGCCGTAATTTGGCTTGGGCCGTTACCTTTTCCAAATAATTGGTCTCACCCAATTCAAAACGCCTGTTGGCCGCGTGGGAAAACTGGGAGTAGATGCTGTCCAAGGTTTTGTACAACAGTGCTTTTTGGTGCAAGGTTTGATACTTGTAATACACGGTACTCAACGATTTGAACAGTTCCTTTTTTCGGATTTCAAGCGCTGATTTCTGAACTTCGTACTGGGCATTTTGGAGTTTGTTTTTGGCTCCATACACGGTCGGAAACTCAAATTGTTGCTGTACTCCAAATACCTTTAAGGGTTCATTGTTCAGGGCCAGGTTGTTCTCATCATATTGATAATACACCTCGGTCTTGTCAAACTGGAACGCCGTTCCCTTCAGGGCATCTGCCCTGTCTACCTGTAACGCATTGGCCTGTATGCCTTTATTGTTTTCCAAGGAAAGTGCCATGAGGTCTTCCAAGCCCAATTGCTCTTGTGAAAATCCAAGAAATGGCAAGGAAAAGGCTATCAGCAATAAGGTGTTTTTGGACATTTTTTTTCTTTTTCTGGTTTTTCCAAAATGAACATTATGTGAATAAGCATAGAGTACAGGGAGTACCACCAAAGTCAACAGGGTCGCGGTGACCAACCCTCCAATGACCACAGTGGCAAGGGGACGTTGTACCTCGGCCCCGGCATTGGTGGAAACGGCCATGGGCAAGAAGCCCAGCGCTGCAGCGGATGCCGTCAACAGTACAGCCCGCAATCGGTCTTTGGTGCCTTGCTTGATCAAATCCTCCATGGAGTCGAAATGTGAACCCTTAAGCTCTTTAAAATGTTCTATGAGCACAATTCCATTGAGCACTGCAATACCAAAAAGAGCAATAAAGCCAACCCCGGCCGAGATGCTGAACGGCATGTCCCTTACCCAAAGAAGCAAAACCCCACCTACTGCGGAAAGGGGAATGGCAGTAAACACCAATAAGGCTTCCTTTACCGATTTAAAAGCAAAGTAGAGCATTATAAAAATGAGCAATAGGGCAATGGGCACGGCAATCAACAATCGGGCCTTGGCATTTTGTAGGTTTTCAAATTGCCCACCATAGGTGATGGTATAGCCTGCAGGAAGTTTCAGGTGGGCATTTACCAATTCCTGCACATCGTCCACCACGGATTGGAGGTCGCGATTCCGAACATTGATGCCCACCACGATACGTCTTCGGGTATCGTCCCTTGAGATTTTTGCAGCTCCTTTTTGGTAGGTAATCTGTGCCAATTCGCTGAGAGGAATTTTTCCTCCAGAGGGGATATCAACATACAAATTCTTTAAGTTTGAAATGTCTTTTCGGTTTTCAGAATTCAATCGGACTGCAAGATCAAACTGCCGCTCCCCTTCAAAAACACTACCCACTACCTTTCCGGCAAATCCCATGGAGACCATTTCATTAAGGTCGGCAATATTAAGGCCATGTCTGGCTACTTTGGCGCGATCATAGGTAACGTTCATTTGCGGAAGGCCTTCTACTTTTTCCACCGTGATGTCCGAGGCTCCCTCCACATTTTCAATCAGTTGTCGTACCTCATTGGCTTTTTCAGCGAGAATCTCGAGGTCTTCCCCAAAAATTTTGATGGCGATGTCTGCCCTGACCCCGGTGATGAGCTCATTGAAACGCATTTCTATAGGTTGGGTGAACTCCACTTCGATACCAGGTAGAACCGAAAGAGCTTCTTTGAACTTATCGGCCAATTCGTCCTTGGACTCGGCAGAGACCCATTCCGATTTGGGTTTTAGAACAATGATGACATCACTTTCTTCCATGGACATAGGGTCCGTAGGTACTTCGGCGGCCCCAATCCGGCTCACCACTTGCTTTACCTCCGGAAAATTCTCCAGAAGGATTTGCTCCATCTTGGTGGTGGTCTCCACAGTCTTCGCCAATGAAGTTCCGGTCTTGAGAACGGGTTGGATCACAAAGTCGCCTTCATCCAAGGTAGGCACAAATTCTCCTCCCATGTTGGAAAATAAAATCGCCGCACCAATAAGCAAGGCTGTCGCGATGGACAATACCAGTTTTTTACTTTCCATGGCCCAATGGATGATCGGCTCATATTTTTTGTTGATCCAATGTATTAAGCGGGCCGAAATTCCTTTTTCAGAATTTTTATTGGGCTTTAGAAATAGGGCCGATGCCACCGGCACATAGGTAAAACACAAGATAATGGCACCCAGAAGGGCAAAACTGAAGGTCATGGCCATGGGTTTGAACATTTTTCCTTCCACCCCGCTCAAGGACAGTATGGGAATAAAGACAATTAAAATGATAAGCTGCCCAAAAACAGCGGAGTTCATCATTTTGGAGGCACCCTTTAAGGTGATATCGTCTTTAACCGCCTGACGTTGTTCCTTATCAAGCGAGTTGAGCTCGGCTTGCTTGGTCGTAATTTGAAAGGCGATATACTCCACAATGATAACGGCCCCGTCTATAATGATTCCAAAATCTATCGCTCCCAAACTCAACAGGTTGGCGTCGACGCCAAAAACATACATCAAGGTAAGGGCAAAAAGTAGACACAAAGGGATTACGGAGGCCACCACCAACCCTGAACGCCAGTTGCCCAAGAGGAGTACCACCACAAAGATGACGATCAAACAACCCAATACCAAGTTTTCGGTCACAGTAAATGTAGTTCGTCCAATGAGTTCACTACGATCCAAAAAAGGATTGATGTAAACTCCTTCCGGTAGAGATTTTGAAATTTCGGCAACCCTTTCCTTAACGGCGTCAATGACTTTTTTGGAGTTGGCATCCTTGAGCATCATGATCTGGCCCATGACTTTTTCCCCTTCGCCATTGCCCGTAATGGCCCCAAAACGGGGAGCGCTTCCAAAGCCTACCTGGGCGATGTCCCGAACATAAATGGGAGTACCTCTTCTCCGGGCTACCACAATATTTTCTATGTCCTGCAAATTTTCAACCAGACCTTCCCCTCTGATAAAATAGGCTTGGTTTACCTTTTCAATATACCCACCACCGGAAACACTGTTGTTCATTTCCAAGGCGGTAAAGACTTCCTTGGCTGAAATGTTCAGCGCATTCAGCTTTTGGGTCTCAATGGCCACTTCATATTGTTTGAGGTAGCCTCCCCATGTATTCACTTCCACCACGCCCGGTATACCGGAAAGTTGCCGTTTAACGACCCAATCCTGAATGGTTCGCAATTGGGTGGGCGTGTATTGATCCTTGTAAGCGGGTTCCACATCCAAGGTGTATTGGTAGATTTCACCCAAACCTGTGGTAATGGGCCCCATTTCCGGGGTGCCAAAACCCTCTGGGATTCGTTTGGAGGCCGATATGATTTTTTCGGCAATCAATTGTCTGGGGAGATAGGTTCCCATATCATCCTCAAAAACAATGGTGACCACTGAGATTCCAAATTTTGAGATGGAACGGATTTCCTTGACCCCGGGAAGGTTGGCCATTTCCAGTTCAATGGGATAGGTTATGAACTGTTCCATATCCTGTGTGGAAAGGCTGGTTGAGGTGGTGATGACCTGAACTTGATTATTGGTGACGTCAGGCACGGCACCTATGGGAATCTTGGACAAAGAGAACAGTCCAAGACCAATGATAAATAAAGTAAAGAGCAGAACAATGAATTTGTTCTTAATGCTAAAGTTTATGATGTTTGAAAACATGATCCATAGAAATAGATAGCGTTATAAATTCGATAAAGCTTCCGAAAAGTGTCCAACATAGCTGGAGATACTATGAATTATGCGTGTTTTGGGGGCTGAAAAGGCCCATCACCCCAAATAGTGGAGTACGACATTTGGTAGTGGAAATTATCCGTAGTGGCCACAGGGACTTCCGAGCGGGATTCCAAAATGGGTTTGTGGTCTTCAACAAAAACCAAAAGTTGGGAACATTGCGTTTGATGCTGAAAAGGAAGTTTTTCATGCTCTTGCTGCTCCTCCTGATGCTGTTGACTGTGCTGGGTTTTCTCTGAACCGTAATGTTTGGATATAAAAACCAAGAAATTGTCGCCATACTCATCGCTGTGGAATTGATAGTGTTCCACAAGCTGATCCAACTCCACTAAATCATTGAAGTGGAGGTTGATGCTCTGCATAAAAATGAGCGAAGAAAGTGATATGGCAAATAGCTTTAACATAAAGCGCCCTAAAAATACGACTTTTTACAAGGTTGATATACTGCCAGTTGTTAATTTAGACTTAATCTCATTTTAAGTTCAAATCATTCCATTTTATGGTAATCTAACCGTGGATGTCCCATTTTTTTGCAATGTTGCATTTATTTTGGGCAACTGCTTTTCCAGCGCTCCTTGCAATCGGGCCATGTGTATGTCCAGCTCTTTGGTAAGTTCTTCATAAACCTGATAGGCCCCATCTGTGGGTTTTGCATCCCCGGTTTCAATGCTTCGCTGCAAGGCATAGAATCGATTGTTCAGCTTTATGGGGAAATTCAAGGGGTCTTGTCCGGAACGGTTCTTTACTTGATAGAGGTCCTCTTCAATCTTCGTCAAGGTATCCAGAAATGCCTTGGATTGTTTCTGGAATGCTTTGCTGGAAATGGGTTTGCCAAGACTATCGAGCTGTTTTCGGATGTTTCTGATCTGTATGACCGCTTCATTGGCCATAGTGGCTTTTTGGGTGATTTTGGAGGCCAATTGAAACTGTTCTTGTAAATCTTCCGCTGTGATTCCTTTTAGGTTGGGGTCCATGGCAATTTTGAACGGAGCGGTCTGTGCCACTTCCTCCCCAACTTTCATTCTAACGGTATAGTCCCCAAGAGGGGCTTTTGGACCTCTATCTGTTGGGGCACCCCAAATAATGATGCCATCAAAGGTGGTGGGTCCGGGATATCTGAGGTTCCAGGAAAAACTGTTCAACCCTTTGGCGGTAGTGGGTTTTGTGCTGGCACTTCCGCCCCACCAAGAGGCACTTTTCTTCTCTTCGTACTTGGGTTGATTTCCTCCAAAGGAATCGATTAAGGCATTGTTGCTGTCCAAAATTTCAAAAGTGATGGTATCCACCTCTTCTTGCAGGTAATATTGGAACGTGGCATCATAAATTCCCCGAATGGCATCCGTGGGCTTAAAAAGTGCCTGTTTCTTGCCAATTAAATCATTGGAGTATTCGCGTAAAGGTTGTATATCGTCCAAAATCCAAAACCCTCTTCCATGGGAGCCCAAGACCACATCATTGTCCTTGATGACCAAATCCCGGATAGGGGTATCGGGCAAGTTCATTTGAAGCGATTGCCATTGGGCCCCATCATTGATTGAAAAATACACTCCATGTTCCGTGGCCAAGATCAGCAAGCCTTCCTTTTGATGGTCCTCGCGAATGGCCCGTGCAAAATGCCCTTGTGAAATACCATTGATGATTTTGGTCCATGTTTTTCCGTAATCATGGGTTTTAAAAACATAGGGTTCGCGGTCATCCACTTGATATCGGTTAGCAGCGACATAAAGGGTGCCCGGATTATGAATGGATTCATCAATGATGCTCACCCTTGAAAATTTAGGAAGCTCAGTGGGGGTGATATCCGTCCAGTTTGTTCCACCATCACGGGTTATGTGGATTTTTCCATCGTCCGATCCCGCCCAAATGGTATTGATGTCATGGTGGGAAGGCGCCAAAGCAAATACGGTGGCGTAAATCTCAGGGCCATTCATGTCCATGGTAATGACCCCTCCCGTTTTGCCCAAGGTCTCTGGGTCCGCATAGGTAAGGTCTGGACTGATTTTTTCCCAGGTCTGTCCGTCATTGGTGGTTTTCCAAACATGTTGGGAGCAGGTGTACATCACATTCGGATCCTTGGGCGCAAACATAATGGGGAATGTCCATTGCCAACGCTCAGGAAGTACACTGGCAGGTTCCCCAGAAAAGAACCTTGGATACACCTGAATATCCCTGGTCTGTCCATTGCTGCGGTCGTATCGGGTGAGCAGGGCCCCTTGGCTTCCTGCGTAAAAAACATCTGGATTTGTGGGACTTTGGGTAATCCACCCACTTTCACCACCGCCTACGGCATAATACCATCCATGGTTGGCCCCCATTCTAGCTTGCATAAAATCCCATCCATCGCTGGGCATGGCCAAAGTGGTATTGTCCTGTTGCGCCCCTACCACATGATAGGGAACATCACTGGTGGCCATCACATGATAAAACTGGGAAGTGGGAAAATCCTGTTCGGTCCATGTTTTTCCGCCATTGATGCTGACATTGCCCCCACCATCATTGGAACTGATCATTCGCTCCGGGTTGTTGGGGTCGATCCATAGATCATGGTTATCGCCATGGGGCACTTCAATTTCAACATCGAATGTTTTTCCACCGTCCGTGGATTTAAAGAAATCCACATTCAACCCGTAGACCACATCCTTGTCCTTGGGGTCGGCATAGATTCGCGAATAATAAAAGGCCCTCTGTCTTAGTTTACGTTCATTATTAGTAAGTTTCCAAGTCTTTCCAGCATCATCGGACCGAAAGACACCACCTTCGTTGGCCTCTACAACGGCCCAAACCCTATTGGAATCGACAGGTGAAACCGTTACCCCAATTTTACCGATAGGACCTTTGGGCATTCCTGGATTTTTGGTGAGGTCTGTCCAAGTTTCTCCGCCGTCCGTGGATTTCCACAATTTGCAATCCGGACCTCCACCCCACATTTTCCATGCTTTGCGATACACTTGCCAAGTACTGGCGTATAGTGTGTTCGGGTTATTTCGATCTATGATCAAATCAGCTGCTCCGGCCTTATCACTGACATACAGTACTTTTTTCCAAGTCTCCCCACCATCTGTGCTTTTGAATACCCCTCGTTCCTCATTGTCTCCATAAGGGTGGCCCAGTGCGGCCACATAAACAATATTCTCGTTGGTGGGGTGTACGCGTATCCTGGAAATGGCCTGGGTTTCCTCTAGTCCCAAATGGGACCATGTTTTTCCGCCATCCGTGGTTTTGTATACGCCATCCCCTTGGGTGATGCTACCGCGGAGTTGGGTCTCTCCCATACCAATATAGACCACATCGGGATTGGTCTCAGCAACAGCTACGGCACCCACTGAAGAGCTGGTCACTTGACCATCGGTAACACAGGACCATGTGTTTCCACCATCAATGGTTTTCCATAAACCACCTCCCGTAGCGCCGAAATAATATTCGTTGGGCCGGGTAGGACTCCCAGCACAGCCAAGAGATCTTCCACCTCTATCGGGGCCAATGTTTCGCCATTTGAACCCACTGTAGAAGCTGGTGTCAACGGCCATGTTTTGTGCTTGAATAAAAAATGAGGGGATCAAAAGGGCAAAAAGCAGCCCTATACGCAAGGAGGTTGGTTGCATTTTCATAGTATCAGTTCTGGAGTTGATATATTAGTCGTATCCTAATGTACTGAATCTTTTTGAATCACTCATGGGGTTGGTTTCCAAAAGGATGTGTCACAAATTCTCCAGAATCAATCCATAGTCGTACTGTAAATCCTCGTGGAGGGTTGGCAATTTTTTCTTGATGTATTCCAACTGCCTTTGGTACAAATTGTGCATAGCCGTGTTGCGATGGATGGACGGGGTGAATGCGTTCAGTTTTTCGCAAAAGTAGAGGAGGAGTTCAACTTCGGTCTCTTTCTTGTTGGAATAGCGACTATATTTTTTGATGGTCCGCAGGATTTTACGGATACTTTTTTTGATGTAGAAAAAGCTCTTGGTATTGATTTCCCCAAACAATTCATCCACCTCTTGTTTGATGGACTCCACATAACCACTTTCGTTCTCGGCCTCGAACAAAAGATAGGTAAGCAGTTCTTTATTTTCTTTTTTGAAGCGGGCCAATCGGAGACAAAGCTGCAACACTTCGTCTGGCGACCTATACTGGAGTTCCTTTTTCAATTGGGCAATGGTAGATGCTTTCATAGGCTCAACTTCTAAGGTAGGATGCCCCGTTCACATCGATAATGGTTCCAGAGGAATAAGCAGCACCCTCCGATGCCAAAAATAAAATGGCATGGGCCACTTCCTCGGGTTGGGCCATTCGTTTGAAAGGGGATTCGCGCAGCAAATTTTCCCTCTCCTCAGGGGTAAGGGTCTTGGCAGCCATTTCGGTTTCGGTAAACCCAGGGGCCACCACTCCAACATAAATGTTGTGGGGCGCCAACTTCTTGGCCAGGGATTGGCTCATGGCATTCAAAGCGGCCTTGCTGGCCCCATAGGCCGGTTTTGTGGGCTCACCTCTGAAGGCGCCCCGGGAAGAAACATTGACTATATGGCCTCCGCCAGATTTCATCATGTATTTGGCTGCCCAGTAGCAGAGATTGGCTACTGCAAAAAGATTGGTTTCAAACGTTTTTTCCCAGGCATGGGTCCAGTGGTCAAAATCTACTTGGTCTATTTCGTGAAAGATGGAAATGCCGGCGTTGTTCACCAATACATCCAATTGGCCATACGCTTTCACAAAGTCCTCGATCAAGGCTTGGGTTTCCTCTTTTTGGGAAATGTCCCGCTTAAAGAGTTGATGGCCTTTGCCGGGCAATTCCTTTAAAGTGTGTTTGGCAGCTTCATCATTACTTCTGTAATTGAGGCCAACTTTGGCCCCGTTTTGAGCAAAGGCAAGGGCCGTGGCCCTTCCAATTCCGCGGGATGCGCCCGTGATCAATACGTTCTTGCCTATAAAATTGTATGCTTGCATTTGAATATCAACTTAATACCGCTATGAATTTACCTCAATATCATTGACCCTAAAGATAGGGAGTTGTACAGTTTTAATAGGATGTTGGGTAATGTAGTTAAATAGGAAACCCAAACGGGGGTTGTGGCCGCATTGAATTCTCCATTGAATTGCGCTATCTTTAAAAACTTCAAAAAGTAATGCAATGAAAACATTTTTCCGTTTGTTGTTTTTGGTATTCGCCGTTCAGGTTGCCATGGCCCAAAAGCAAAGCTTTTCCTATCTCGATATTTTTGACCTCCAATATGTGTCCGATCCACAAATCTCCCCAAATGGCGAATGGGTGGTATACCGCCGTATGGGCTTGGACATTATGAAGGATGCCGAAACGGGCAACCTTTGGTTGATCAAAACCGATGGAAGCCAAAACCAAAAGCTCACTTCTCGAGAGATGAACGAAAGCAGTCCGCGATGGTCGCCCAATGGAGACCGTATTGTCTTTGCGAGCAGTACCGATGAGGGTTCTGAAATCTATATGTATTGGGTTGCCTCGGGAAGAGTGGCCAAGCTTACCCAATTGCCCTTTAGCCCAAGTTCATTGACTTGGTCACCTGATGGGAAACAATTGGCCTTTTCCATGAACGTGCCCCAAGCACCTCCCGTGATCGCCAAAATTCCGGCAAAGCCCAAAGGGGCCAAATGGCAGGATACGCCTCGGATTACGGATCGGGTCTACCATGAAGCAGATGGTAGGGGTTATATTGCCCCAGGGTTCAACCATATTTTTACCATTCCCGCAAACGGTGGGGCACCTCGCCAGATAACTTCTGGGGATTGGCACCACAGGGGAAACCTTTCATGGGGCAAGGATGGGTCAAAGATTTATTTTTCGGCCAATAGGGTAGCCGATTGGGAATACCGTTTTCGAAACAGCGAGATCTATTCGGTGGATGTGGAAACTGGTGAAATCGTGACCTTGACAGACCGCAATGGTCCTGACCATGATCCCCAGGTATCCCCAGATGGAAAAAGTATTGCCTATGTGGGGTATGAAGACAAGATACAGACCTATCAAGTCCGAAAATTGCACATCATGAATGTTGATGGGAGCAACAAAAGGGTCATTGCCAAGGATTTTGACCGATCCATTGCCGATATCCAGTGGAACGCCAAAGGAGATGGGGTCTATGTATATTATGATGATAAAGGAAATGGAAAGGTTGGTCTGATTTCCCTTAATGGAAAAATGACCAAGTTGGTGGACAATGTGGGTGGAACTACCTTGGGCCGACCTTATTCTGGGGGTTCATACAGTGTTTCCGACAATGGAACGATTGCCTACACCCAAACACAACCAGAGTATCCTTCGGATTTGGCCATTCTGGGACCAAAGGCAAAGAACCCTGTGCGGGTCACCCGTTTAAATGATGCCCTGCTCAACTACAGGGAACTGGGAAGGGTAGAGGAGGTTTGGTACAAATCGTCCGTGGATGGCCGCGACATTCAAGGATGGGTGGTGTATCCCCCAAATTATGATTCAAGCAAGAAGTATCCTTTTATGGTAGAGAACCATGGTGGTCCGATTGCCAATTATGGGGATCGATTTTCCGCTGAAATGCAGTTGTTTGCGGCAGCTGGCTATGTAGTCTTTTATCCCAATCCAAGAGGAAGTACGAGCTACGGCGAGGAATTTGGGAACCTACTATACAACAATTACCCTGGAGACGATTACCATGATGTGATGGATGGCGTGGACCATTGCATCCAAAAGGGTATTGCCCGTGAAGACCAATTGTTTGTGACCGGGGGAAGTGCCGGGGGGATCATGTCGGCATGGATGATTGGCAAGAACAATCGATTTGAGGCCGCTGCGGTGATAAAACCCGTGATGAACTGGATCAGTAAAACCCTTACCGCTGACAACTATTTTTATTATGCCGAGAATCGGTACCCGGGGCAACCTTGGGAAAATTTTGAGGGCTATTGGAAATTTTCGCCCATTTCCCTCGTTGGAAATGTACAGACGCCTACCATGGTCATGGTGGGGATGGAAGATTTAAGAACACCGCCCAGTGAGGCCAAACAACTGTACCACGCGCTTAAACTGCGTAAGATCGAGACTGTTTTGGTCGAGGTTCCCGGGGCAAGCCATGGCATTGCCGGAAAGCCCAGTAATCTCATGACCAAAGTAGCCCATATTGTGGCTTGGTTTGATAAGTACAGAACGGATAAGAAGGATGAACAGAAATAAAAGACATTGGCTTTGGAACGTATTGATCGTTCTTACTTTGGTGGCCTGTACCCTTGCCTTTGTGGCCCATTACAAGAATTGGCAGAAAATCGAGGAGGGGGAGTTTCGCATTTTTTCAGGAATCTATTACCAAAGGATTCCAATTGCCGATATGGACAGCATCATGTTGGTGGATAAATTGCCCGAAATGGAACGTTCTTCCGGGTTTTCATGGATGGCCAAGGAGAAAGGCGTGTTCCAAGATTCCATTACCCAGACCAAGGTCTATGTGTTTGTAGACGACTTAAAACAACAAAAGGTGCGATTGGTGCACCACGATTCCCTGAAAATGTATTTCAACCTACAGGACAGTCTCGAAACCCAAAAAATATATGCTATTTTGCAATCAGAATTGATGGACAACCTCAAAGAACCAAAATGATTTCTTTAATCGTACAAGGTATACAACCCAATAATTGTCCCAATTTACTATGAAACTGATTTTTTTAGTACTCGTGTTGGCCCCGATATCCCTTTTTTCGCAAAACACGATTTCGGTACACATTAAAAATGTGGATTCCACCAAAGGCCACGTAAATGTGGCGGTGTACAACTCGGATGATTCTTTTTTATCGTTTGATGAGGTCCTTACAACCGAAACGGCGCCCGCCCATGAAGGCGTGGTAAGCTTGAAGATACAAGATCTGCCCATGGGCGAGTATGCATTGGCTGTTTTCCATGATGAAAATGCCAACGGAAAACTGGATACCAACTGGTTGGGCATTCCAAAGGAAAAAGTGGCCTTTTCCAAGGCCAAGATGAAAGCGTTCGGACCGCCCAAATACAAGGAGTGTGCCTTTAAGGTCACTTCAGATTATGAGATCAGTATTGATCTTTGACCAAAAAAACTATTAGAATGGAAACCATTTTTCTCACCCAGCTGATGGGGGCACTCTATGGATTATTGGCCGTTGTTTTTGGTGCTTTTGGCGCCCATGCCCTTAAAAAGAAATTGACCCCTGAACTACTCCATAGTTTTGAGACAGGGGTCAAATATCAAATGTACCATGCCATTGTGCTGTTGGTTTTGGGCTTTAATCTGGGCTTTGACCAATCCTTGGATTCGGTCATCGCGAACTGCTTTATTTTTGGCACTCTTTTGTTTTCCTTTAGCATTTATGCCCTCTGCCTGAGTGCCGCCAAAGGAGAAAAGCTTCGTTTTTTGGGTCCGGTTACGCCAATTGGGGGATTGCTCTTGGTTGTGGGTTGGGCCTTGTTGCTCTACAAGTTTGTATCGCCGATATTTTAAGAGATCAGTCCACCGTGACGGGAGTAATTTCCGGATAGAACCATGGTGTATGCTGATTGGTCACCGCGGTCCATTTCCAGCCCTCTTTTTCTCTATGCGCGTTCAAGGTCATTAATCCAATCTCCTTAAAAGTGGTATCCGAGGGGATTTCCTTTCTGTACCAGAACATTTTCCAGGAATAATAGGCTAGCGCATTTTGGGAATCCAATAATCGTATTTTGGGTTTTCCTACTTCATAGTAATACGCCAAGGAGTCATTGTTCATCATCATGCCATGAAACTTTTCAAGCTCCTCCCTTCCTTCAAAATAATACCCTTGTGAATTGATCCATGTGGCATCCTCGGCAAATCTGTCCATGGCCAAGGCCATGTCTTTTTGGATCATGGCCCTCTCCCGTTCCGCGACCATCTGGATCAACTCCAAGGAATCTTGCTCACGGGTATTGGTCAATGGGGCGGTTTTATTTTGATTTTGACAGGATAGGGTTGTTCCACCAATCCAGAGCAATCCCAAATAGAAAATCTTCATGATCTAAAGCCTTAAGTACATATTCCCGTTGATGGTGTTCAAACGAAGCCGATGGGTGGCGTCGTCAAATTTGCCTTCCACCTTTTGGCCTACGTGCCGGTCCGTCACTTGCAATTCCAGATGTTCATCGGCATAAATATTGCCATGAATGGTTTCGGCCACCAGACGGGAGTTTTTCATGACCAGGTCAATTTCACCATTGATGGTCTTCAGGTTCATATCACCAGCATATTTTTTGATTTCAATATTCCCATTGATAAGATCAGCGGTAAAGTCTCCCTCAATAAGGTCGGCATTTAGGTTCCCGTTTATGCTACTCACTTTGAAAATGGCATTCTTGGGAACGTAGAGCACATAGTTGAACCGATAGGTCTCATGCGTATGGTAATAGCGCCGTTCCCCTTCCGGCCGGTTTTTGTTCCACTCGTCATAGAAGGCGTCAAAAAGGGCCTGTGGATTGGAGGTGATGGTAATGGAACTGTTACCCTCATCGATGTCCAATTTATACTTGTCCAGATATTTTCCGTCTTCCGTTGTGATGTCCGCTTTGAAATACACCGAGGACTTTTCCCAAGTCTTGACCTCAATTTTATAGGCAAACTTGACATTCAATTCTATGAATTGATTGGCATGGGGAATGTTTTTCTCAATGATTTTCTGTGCATGGAGGGACAGGCACAGGAAGCCCATCAATACTAGGGTCGTTACATTTTTCATGAGGATTCGTTTTTAAGATGATGGATTGAATTATTGTTTTCTTAGGTAGATGTTGCCATTGGTGGATTTTAGGGAGATGTTCACGCCGCCATTGTTTATGGCTGCATTGACTTTACGGCCTGAAACGGATTTAAGCCCATCCTTTTCTTCGCGTTTTAGATCAAAATTGGTGTAGATGTCCCCGTTTACAGAACTTAGGGAAAGGTCTGCAGGGGTGTTTCCAGGCATGGTGACGTCTACAGCGCCATTGGTGGAATAAATGGAAATGGGGGAACTTTGCTTTACGGCCCCAAACTCCACAGTGACTTCACCATTTAAGGTATTGGCGGTAACTGGACCGTTCACATCCAAAATCTCTATGCTGCCATTGAGTTGGGCATCCGCTTCTATTTCACCTGCGAAACCGTTAATTTCTATGTTTCCGTTCCAAGTACTCTTTACGGCCACATTTTGGTTTTTGGGCAAAAAGATTTCGGCTCCTTCGGATTTCCTTAAATTTTTTACGATCAAGGTGTTCCCGTCCTGTACCACATAAAATCCGACCTCGGTATTGTCGTTTCCGCCTTCTCCTACTAGACGGAGCCCTTTCGCGCGTTCTGAAACCTCATGCCGGTCACCGGCTTTGATCAATATCTCATTGGACGTGTATGTTCTAACTACAATATCCGCCTTAGATTCGATCTTCACCCATTCTATCCCGTTGAGGGATTTGGTGTAATCGTTTTGTGCATGGGCCATGGCACTTAAGATAAGGGCCGTGAAAAGAAGTGTCATTTTTTTCATGATTTTCGTTTTTTGATGTTTATGTTATTTTGGGTAATACAGCTTTGATCTGTTCTTTAATGAAAGGCTGCGTATCTTCTTGCTCCAACAATTTTTTCATGGGAGCGATTGCTTTTTTCTCCTGTATCTGTACCAACATCTCTATAATGCCAATCTGGATGCTTGGGTTTTTTTCCTTTCCCAAGGCCTCGATGAAGACATTCTTTACGGTATCCGATGCGCTGAATTTTGAAAGGGCCTCAAAAGCGGTAAGGCGAACATTGTCATTTTCATCATGGATCAATCGATTGGCCAACGCCTGTATGATGGCTTCATCCGGATGTTCAAACTCTTCAATATAATTGACGCCTTGTATGCGTTTGCTGGCGGATTGGTTTTCCATCAAGGAAAGCATGGCGGTCTGTTTCATTTGTAGGGTTTCGTCCTTTAAAATGGCCATGTCTCCATCCACCTTTCGCTGTTGAAAGAGGCTTCCCATTTGAAAAGAAGCCACCAAAAGTGCTATGCTGGCCGCTACTTTGAGCAGATTGGTGGCCCAATTGGATTTTTTCTTCGGGACCAACGGAACCATTTTTCCCAGACTCTCTTTTTCTGCTTCCAAGGCTTCTTCGAATTTGTTCCTGAGTCGATTTGTAGGTACATGTGGAACGTCATCTTCAAAAGCCTTGAACAGCGTTTTCATCTCTTCCAGTTCTTTTTGACAGTCAGGGCACTGGGATAGATGCTCTTCTGCCTTTTTCTGGGTATTTTTATCAAGAGTACCATCCAAATAGGCCGGAATCAAGTCCGAAATGTGATTATTCTTCATGGTTATAAACTTTCTAAATAAATTTTCTTCAACTTTTTAAGGATACGGCAGACCTTGGTCTTCATCGCTCCAGGGGTGCTTCCCATGATTTCCGCCAGCTCTTCATACCGTATTTCCTTGAATCGGTTTAGGATGACCAGCTCACGATCTTCTGGGTCCAACTGGTTAAGGGCTTGTTGCAATCGGGAATAATCTTCCACATCTTCATTTTCTTCCTTATCGGATTTGTACTCAAGAACCTCCAAACCATCGTGATGCTTGTGGTTTCTTGAAAAATGACTTTTCAGACTGTTCCGGGCTATGGTGAACAGCCAGGAAACGAATGAGCCATTGTTATAGGAACTCCTGTATTTGATGAGCTTGTAAAAAACATCTTGGGTCAAATCCTCGCTCAACATGCTATCGCCGGACATCTTGTACAAAAAATTGTACACGTGTTTGTGATGTCGGTCAAAAAGGACCTTGAGCATATCCAAATTACCCTCGGCAACCTTTTGCATCAGTATTTCATCTGAAAGCGCTTTCAATAGCTGTTTTTGGTTGTTGTTTATCCTATATAGTCAAGAAATTGAAAAAGGTTACAGTTGGGAAGAAAAAAATGAATGGAAGGGATTATTCGATGGTTTTGATCTTGATGACACCACTGGCACCCCTTGAGCCATATTCCGCTGTTTCAGCACCGGTCAAGGCCTCAATGCTCTCGACCATAAAGCTGTTGACCAATTGGTCCACGGACCTAAATGAGTTGCCAATAATATATCCGTTGAGAACATATAAGGGTTCCGTGACTTGTTGACCGAAGACCTGATTGGAGGCTTTGACAAAATAGGGCACCCCATTTCTTAAGGTAACCCCGGGCAATTGCCGGATACGCTGAAGTAGACTGATGTTTCCTTTGTTCCGTTGCTCAAGCTCTTTGGCGATTTCTGGATTGTAACCTGTGCTTTTGGATCCTGAACAGCTTCCCAAGTAGAAAACAAGGAACAAAACACCGAGGGTAAATAGCTGTTTCATAGTGGCGCAATTACCCTACAAGCTATTAATTTTTAGCGAATTAAGTCGAAGTTATCCGGAAAAATTGGACTGAGGAAATTTTATCCACAACCACAATTGTCCTGCCCGCAGGATTTGGAACCTTTCTTTTTGCCAAAAAGCATGGATTTGGGCAGGAGAAATTTCCAGACCAAATAACCCACGGCAAGGGCAACGATGATATAGACCATTAATTGCTGAAGTTCCATTAGCTAAGAATTTGATAGGCCACCATGGCAACAAGGTAGGCAAATATGCTCATAAAGGCCAATTGGTACAGGGGCCATTTCCATGAATTGGTCTCCCGTTTCACCACGGCCAAGGTACTCATACATTGCATGGCAAAGGCATAAAAAAGCATCAGTGAAATTCCAGAAGCCAGATTGAACAGGGGTTTCCCCATTGGGCCTAATTCTGCTGCCATCCGATTTTTTATGGTTTCTTCCTCATCACTACCCACGCTGTAAATGGTGGCAAGGGTGCCCACGAATACTTCCCTGGCGGCAAAGGACGTCAGTACCGCAATGCCAATTTTCCAGTCATAGCCCAAGGGCCTCACCAGGGGTTCAAAAGCCTTTCCAGCATAGCCGATGTAGGAATGCTCCAGTTTGTAACTGGCGATCTCTTGTGCCTTGGCCCTTTCCATGAGGTCTTGGGTCCTGATTTGGATGGAATCCTGCACGGCTTCGGAGGTTAGGCCAGCATAATCGGTTGCCAGAGCCTGCTCATAAGTGTTGATGTTGTTTTGGATATAATTTTTGCTATACGTGCTAAGGCCTTCCTCTTCAATTCGGGTGTTGACAATTTGTTCCGCATCATGGAAATCATCCGAGAAACCATTAGACCCCAAAAACCAGAGGACGATGGAAATGGCCAGGATGATCTTTCCCGCACCGAACACAAAGCTTTTGGTTTTCTCCAATACGGTGTAGGCCACATTTTTGATAAGGGGTAGGCGATAGGTGGGCATTTCCACCATAAAGAGCCCCCTGCTTTTTATCTTCAATATTTTATTCAGGACCATAGCAGAGAAAATCGCCATTCCAAAACCGATGAGGTAGAGCAACATCAGAGTCAATGCCTGATAACTCACGCCCAAAATACTTCCCTCGGGGATAACGAGGGCGATTAGGATAAGATACACTGGCAATCGCGCCGAACAGGTGGTAAACGGGGTCACTAAAATAGTGATAAGACGTTCTTTCCAGTTTTCTATGGTCCGGGTGGCCATTACCGCTGGAATGGCACAGGCGGTTCCAGAAATTAGCGGGACCACACTTTTACCACTTAGCCCGAAGGGACGCATCAAACGGTCCATAAGAAAGACCACTCGGCTCATGTACCCAGATTCTTCCAACAATGAAATGAACAGGAACAAAAAGGCAATCTGAGGAACGAAAATGACGATTCCCCCTATTCCGGCCAAGATTCCTTCGGCCAACAAGTCGGTGAGGACCCCTGGAGGCAAAGTATTTTTGATCCATTCGGCAGCCATGGAGAATTGCTCGTCAATGATATCTTGGGGATAGGAACTCCATTCAAAAATGGCTTGAAAAATCAGCAGTAAAATGGCAAAGAAAATCAGATAGCCAAAAACCTTGTGGGTAAGGACCTTATCTATGGAGGCACGAAGTCCCTTGGCAGCCAAGAAATCTACTTTGTAGGTCTCTTTTAGCGCATTGTTGATGAACTGGTAGCGCAACACGGTCTCCTTGTGCTGTAGTTTTTTGAGTTCGTCCTTGGACTTGGTGGAAAATGAGGTGACATCCTCTATTCGTTTTTTCTCAATGGGCATAAAGTTGACATCCTGGGTGATGACCAACCATAATTTGTAAAGATCTTCGTTGGGGAATGCTTTCTGCAATCTTCCAAAATAGTCCGGGGCAATCCGTGTGGTGTCTATGTTGGGGGATGTGGACAGACTTTTGTAATCCGCAATAAGCTCCTTTAAGCGATCAATGCCATTGCCTTTTCGGGTACTTACCAAAGCAATTTTGGCATCCAGTTTTTTCTCCATTGCCGCAACATCCAATGAAATCCCTTTTCTGGACATACGGTCGGCCATGTTGATGACCAAGATGGCCGGAATCCTAAGATCTTTGATCTGGGTGAATAGTAGGAGGTTCCTTTTAAGGTTTTCCACATCGCTGATCACCACGGCGACATCCGGATAGTTTTTGTCGTTCTTGTTGAGCAAAAGTTCAACGGCCACACTTTCGTCCAAGGAAGTAGTATTGAGGCTGTAGGTTCCGGGAAGGTCCAGTATATGTGCCTTTACGCCTCTGGGGAGTTTGCAGATGCCCTCTTTCTTTTCCACGGTAATGCCCGGATAATTGCCCACCTTTTGCTTAAGGCCCGTCAATTGGTTAAAAACAGAGGTCTTTCCGGTATTGGGATTGCCGATCAGGGCAACATTGATGTTTTTGCTCATAGGGCCTTCGTATCTTCAATAATATCCAACTCAATGCATTGGGCCAATGATCGTCTTATGGCGATGTGGCTTCCGCTAAGATTGATGTAGATGGGATCTTTTAACGGGGCAACCTGTACCAGTTCCACTATATTTCCGGGCAAGCATCCCAATTCCAAAAGTTTTATGGGGAGGATATGTTCCGAAAAATCCTTGATCACTCCTTTTTGCCCATGCACAAGATCCGCAACTGTAGCCACTATATTTATTTAGATTGATTTTAAGTAACAGCAAAAATACATAAAAAACATATAAAGCCGTAACCGAACGGCGAGTAAGGCTTTGGTTCTATTCTGTGTAGCTGTCTTTCAGGGTTTTAAGGTCCTCGAGCAATTTGTCAATTTCCTTTCTGTTGGTGCCATCATAAAAGCCCCTGATCCTACGCTCTTTGTCCACAAGGATAAAATTTTCGGTATGGATCATATCGTAGGGGCCGCCATCTCCATCCGTCTTCACGGCCAAATACGATTTTCTGGCCAACTCATAAATTTGTTTCTTGTCGCCCGTGACCAAATTCCACTTGTTATCCACGACCCCTTTTTCCAGGGCGTATTTTTTTAATTGGGGAACGGAATCTATGACCGGGGTCACGGAATGGGACAGCAACATGACATCATCATCATCCAAAATGGCATCCTGGATTTCGGTCATGTTCTTGGTCATTATGGGGCAAATGGTAGGGCATGTGGTAAAAAAGAAATCGGCCACATAGATTTTATCCTTGTAATTGTCTTGGGTGATGGTTTCCCCGTTTTGGTTGACCAGTTCAAAATCAGCAATTTTATGGTACTTCTTTTTGTAGTGTAAAGTGCTATCCACCAAAGAAGGGTCCACCATGGAAGGTTGGTACACCGGGAGCAGCTTTTGGGGCTGTAGGGCATTGTAAAATAGATAGATGATCACGGCGGAAAGTGCCAAGAGGACAGCTCCAAAGAACTTGTATTTTGAAAAGAAGGACAACATACTTGCAAAATTACGGCTGATAGGAGGATTCTTCAAGGTGAAAACAAGTTTTTGGTGCTAAATCTTTCTTAAAACAAACCTCTGTTCATCATGCTGTTTTCATATCACTAGGTAAAAGGTTACTTTTGTGGGTTTTAACAAAACACTTCGGATGAGTCCCATACTTATAAAGACAATTCAATTCTTTCTTAGCCTGTCCTTACTCATTGTACTTCATGAGCTTGGGCACTTTATTCCCGCTAAGATTTTTAAGACACGGGTTGAAAAATTCTACCTCTTTTTTGATGTAAAGTTTTCCCTTTTCAAGAAGAAAATAGGAGAGACCGTATACGGTATCGGATGGTTGCCCTTGGGAGGCTATGTGAAGATTTCCGGGATGATTGATGAAAGTATGGATACCGAGCAAATGAAGGAAGAGCCCAAGCCTTGGGAATTCCGGAGCAAACCGGCCTGGCAACGGTTGATCATTATGTTGGGAGGTGTCACCGTCAACTTTATTCTGGCTGTGGTCATCTACATTGGCATGGCGTATTCCTATGGCAGGCAATACATTCCTATCGATAGCCTTAAAGATGGGGTTTGGGTAACCGAAAAAACCATTGGGGACAAATTAGGGATAGAGACTGGGGACAAAATTGTTGCTGTGGATGGCAAGGAACTGGAATCCTTTGACAGTGTTTTTGGGGAATTGATCAACGGGAACAGTATTACCATTATTCGAGATGGTGAGCGCATTGAAAAGGAAATCCCGATCGATTTTATTTCCACCTTACTGGATGACGAGGACAAACTACGCTTTTTGAGTGTTAGGGTTCCCTTTGTGGTGAACAAGGTGCCCAAAACCTCACACAACAAAGAAGCTGGATTCAAGCCCAAGGATAAATTTTTGGCCGTTAACGGCCAAGCAGCTGTATACAGGGACCAGGTAATTGCTTTTCTGGAGAAAAACAAGGATAAGGATATCAATATCACCTTGCAGCGACAAGATGGTTCACAAGATCAGGTAACGGCCCATGTAAATGCCGAAGGCATGCTGGGATTGGAAGTTGGGGGGTATACCATGGAAGATCTTGAGGAACAAGGATATTTTAAGATCAATACCGAGGAATATACCTTTATGGAAGCCATTCCTGCGGGGATAGACAAAGGGGTGACTACTTTATCCAGCTACGTGAAACAACTCAAGAAGATCTTTAACCCCGAGACCGGGGCCTACAAGGGCGTTGGAGGTTTTGCGGCTATCGGCAGCCTGTTCCCCGATACGTGGAACTGGGCCACATTCTGGTCTACCACAGCATTTATATCCATTATGTTGGCCTTTATGAACATCTTGCCCATACCGGCACTGGATGGAGGGCATGTGGCATTCCTATTGTATGAAATGGTTACGGGACGCAAGCCCAGTGACAAGTTTTTGGAGTATGCACAGATGGTCGGGTTCTTCTTGTTGATTGCTTTATTGTTGTTTGCCAACGGGAATGATTTGTATAAATGGCTTTTTAAATAGAAAAGCGATTTTTTTCTTTGTACTGTATTAAAGAATCTGCTATATTTGCACCCGCTTAAGGTAAAATATTCCTCCTTAGCTCAGTTGGTTAGAGCATCTGACTGTTAATCAGAGGGTCCTTGGTTCGAGCCCAAGAGGGGGAGCAGAGACAAAAGGCTTCAGAGAAATTCAAACTCTGGAGTCTTTTTCCGTTAATATGCGGATTCCCACCCTCCTGTTTTCTATACTGTTATACGATTTCAAAATTTACGTTAATTGGTTACAGGGGTTTTCAAGCACTTTTTTATAGGAAACACTGCCGTCATATCAGGATATTAAAATGGTTTTTAGGCTCTACGGAAGTATCATGAACAATTATAGTTGAGCAGATTGACCTTTTTGTCTTGGTTAATTTTTCCCTTCATTTATTTTAAAGAAAATACTTATATTGTAGAAAGTATATTCTTTCAATATTAAACTATTGAATTTACGGTTTGATTAGGTCTACTTAACATGAGCCCAAAACAGTAAAGCAGGGACTTGCTTACTGGGGAAATAGGTTAGGTTCGCCGATGTAAACGGATATAAGTTTCCCCTTAGAAGTTCATTCATGGTAGTTTTTCACGAAGGAGTTAATGTGCAATGCAATAGGCATGAAAAAGTTCGTGAAGATTCCCAAACAATGTACAGAAAAGATAAAATGACGGTACAATTTTAAGAGAGAAACTTTTAAATGCAAACTAAACTTTTTTTATGGGTATGGCCATGGTTAATTTGGAGTTTGGTTTCTTGTGATACCGTAAAAGGAGACAATATCCATGATGAAGTCCTGGCCGTGATTGATCGCCAGTATCCTGCTCCCGTAAGCTCTTCCCTGGACGGAACCAAATTTCTGAAAAAATCAAGAGATAGTGCTTTCAGTCTTTATGCAGGTGAGGCCTCTCAATCCAGTCTTGTAGATTATTCAGGTTTTACCCAATTATCCTTGACCTGGCATCCTAATGGGAAGGAAGTGGTATTTCAGGAGTATAATCCTGATTCAGGGATTTACGATTTGTTTGGATTGGATATTGACAAAAGAAGTCGACAGCGTATAGCGATTCCTCCTTCCGAAAATTGTATTCCTTCTATAGAATTTTCAAAATCCGGAAGGTATATGGCTTATATGGCGACCCGGAATAGTAGTTCCAGAATATATGTTTATGACTACATCGATAACGTCCTTATGGACGATTCCTATGTGGTTCAGTCACCCTATTCAAGCTTTCAATGGAAGGATGATTCCTCCCTTATTTTCATAGAAGATTCGTTAAGACCAGTTATTATGAAAGTAGATATTGATGATGGAACCCTATCATCATATCCATTGGACGATTTTAGCGAGGTGTCAAACTTTACGGTAAACCATAATTGGATTTTGTTGACGGGAAGGTTGAAAAATGAAGAATACTTCCAATGTTTCAAATTTGATTTAGGGAGTGGTACAACGGAAAAATTGACAGAGGGCGATTTTAATGTAACGGAATGCACTTATTCAAACTATGGTCCCTATTATTATTATACCCGAAATGAAAAAGGACTTCCCCGGCTTTATTGTTCTGATCTTCGCATTGACTCAATAATACAAGATGTATCCACTGCCACAAAGGGCTATCAGTTAAGTCTAGAGCTTTCCAAAGATGATGTTTACCTCATGGGATATAGTTTAAATGCCCCTATGGGCATAGAGCATCTTAATTTGGGCAATAGAGATATCAAACCAATCAATACTATTGGTGAAAGAGGCTTGGAGATGCCTGCCCCTGAGTTTTTGAACATAGAGAATCATGCCGCCAATACGCTTGTAAAAGCTTTTTTTTGGCCATCAAACAATAATGTGGCTGCATCAGAGAAAACGGTACTCTATATCCATGGGGGGCCATTTCTCCAAAGCACTCCTATGTGGAGCGAAATGGTCTACGTACTTACCCAGTACGGGTTTAATGTGTTGTCCATTAATTATCAGGGGTCTTCAGGGTATTCAAATAGCTATGCCCTGAAAAACAAGGTTCCTAATCAAATATCGGACATAGTGGCCTCAATACACTTTTTGGAAGATCATAAACAAATTGGGGCGGAGGATATCATTTTAATGGGATCCAGTTATGGAGGTATGTTAGCGGCAAAGGCAGGAAGATATGTGTCCAATATTGGTGGGGTGGTCCTCATTTCGGGCGATATGGATTCCTTTCCAAGGGATTGGAATACCGATATTATGTTGCTGGGCTTCTATGGGGAAATGGATCCAATTTCAGAAAAAATGAAATTTATATTCAATGACGTAGGCCTTTTGAACTCCAAAAATGCCCAATTCACCTTTTTTGAAAAGGAAGGACACTTATTCCACAGATCAACCACTTGGGCCAATATATACAGTAAAATTATAAATACATTTCATTCAAATGCTATCTTTCAAACAAAACTTTAGGCAAAGAGAGCCTTTTAAACCAAGGTTTTTCTTTTCAATACTTATGATTATTTTGATTTTCGGATGTGAGGAATCCATTGCAATAGACAAAAGTCTACTGGGACAGGAAAATGCAGTGTGGTCCGAAAGTATTTATCTTCGGGGTACCCAACCTAGCACTGGAGAAAAACTGACTGAAAACGACCTGAAGGAGTACGCTGAAACCCTAAGGGAAAACCATATAAAGTATGCCTATTTATTCTCGGGGCCTTATCAAAATGATGGCCACTTGCCCAGATATCCCTTTACCCAGTTGGCAAAGGAAAGCGTACGCAAGTTAAAGGCCTATTACCCTGAGATCATCATCTTGCCGTGGATTGGAGGTATTCAGAACA
Organism: Flagellimonas olearia; assembly: GCF_009184425.1. Taxonomy (GTDB): domain Bacteria; phylum Bacteroidota; class Bacteroidia; order Flavobacteriales; family Flavobacteriaceae; genus Flagellimonas; species Flagellimonas olearia. The sequence continues at coordinate 924,933 of NZ_WELG01000002.1, forward strand.
AAACCGTGTATCTGGGGGATTCCTTATGGACCGAAAATGCGCTCAAGGATACCAAAAGGTTGATTGATTATCTTGAAGTTCCGGGAGTGCATGTTGATTTTGAGTATATCGTAAAGGGAAACCCATATCTGGACAGGACGGTTTCCAGGGAAAAAGCTGGAGATAATGATGCATATCCAAACAATGTCAATTATTTCCATGAACGCTTGCGCAAACTTGTTCCAGACGCCTTTATTTCTTCTGTAGTGGTGGCCACACCAACAGGTACCCAATCATGGAAGCGGAAAACTTCCACCAAAGAATTGGAAGGTTTGGTTCCATACGTAGATCAGCTCTCATTTCTTTTTTTTGACACGATGATTGATTCACAAGAATTGTTTGAAACCAATTGTGTTGCTCAGGTTAAGGATATACAGACCCTTAAAGAGCTGAATCCCGATACGCAGTTTCTGATATCTGTGGGCACATTCGTTAACCGGGAAGAGCTTCATAACTTTCGGAACCTAAAGATTGAGAGTGTTCCCAATACCCTGAAAACTATACAAAGAAGCATTTTGAATGTAAATCAAGAGGAAAAATTGGTAGATGGGATATCCATTTATTGTGACTGGCAAACCGAGGAATCAGAGTGGAAATCATTCCGAAAACATTGGTCAAAAAAAGAGTGATATGGTAAACTCAAGGATTTAATTTTTTAAAGAAACGTTCCTTGAACGATTTCCAAGAGCTTGTTGAAAAAAGTATCATAGGTACTTTCCCTATGATGTTAGAAACAGGAACAAACCCAAAGTATCTGGAATCTATGGAGTGTTTACGGTTGTCCCCCATTAAGAAACAGAAATCCTGTGTAAAGGTATAAGCCTCTATTTTTTCTCCATGCTTGTTATAATAGATGTCATTGTTTTCCTCCCACTCTTGGCCTTCAAAATCGCTTATGGCAGCACCGTACAAAGCATATGTCTTAGGGTTGATTTTTATTTCCATTCCCTTTTTGGGTACAACCAGTGGTCCCATATTGTCCAATGTCCACTCGTTTTCTTCTGGATTCGCAAAAAGAGGTCTGTCTTTAAGGGATTTGTCCAAGTCCTTTTGTAGGACTTGATAATTTTCATTTTTTTGGAGCGTGGCCATCTCGTTTTTGGATAGTGTCGCCTTGATCAGGTTTGAGGTATCTGGAATTGGGGAAAAGGGCCCATTTATACCCAAACTATCCATGGTGCTGAAAAAAGGTTTTGTATTGGTCGGTCTAATCTGGTAATCCTCTTTGATGTCCTTGGAAGGTGTTCTATGTTTTCCATTGACATAGGTCTCCCCATTTTTTATGGTCAGTGTGTCACCTGGCAAGGCCATACAACGTTTTACAATATAAAAACCATAGGCCTGCTGATATACCAAAATATCCTCTCTTCTTGGAACGGTGGCGAGTCCGGGCAATCTTAATGAAGACCATATATATTGCGAATCTTCGGGAGTGGCACCTTTTTTATCGGAGAAAAATATATTCACCCACGGAACATCCTTTAGGGCCAGAGGGATTCCCGGGCCATAGATCAACTTGTTAACGACAATGATATCGCCAGTGTACACAGTATTTTCCATGGAGTTACTGGGTACGGTATACACCTCAAATACAAAGAGCCTTATGCTTAGTACTGCAAGAAATATGAGAAAGAAAATCGATAAAAAACGAACAAACCCCTTTAATCGATTGGATTGGATTTGATCAATACCCCATAGGACCAACAAAACAAGCAGTCCTAAAAATACAATCAGGGCTGTAAGCCAACAAAGCCCTAAAATGCACAGAAATAGTAGGAAAACACCCAGAGGAACAATGGAATAGGGCCTAAATAGAACCCTTTTTTTTGTACTAAACCTTGTGGTCATGGAAAACGATGAAACTCTATCTAGTTTGTGGCATTGTTGGCATTGATCAAAAGTTGGGCGGCAAGTCGTTCAAAGGCATTGCCGTTCTCAGGAGATTGAAATTCATGGGATTCATAGGTGCCATCCTTTAGATGTACAATGCATGGATAAATACTGTTATTGGTAGGGAGCACATATTTGCTTTCCTTGTCCACATGTACATTGGGAATGGTATCTACCCTGATATTTAGCTTATGCTGCAATATTTTAAGGGATTCTATCTTGGTCAAGACTATGAATGTCTTTGGGTTGCGGGCATTTTCTTTTATAAAATATTCTCCTTCCTGGATACACCCCTTGCAACCTAAACCGGGAAGAATGACCATCCATTCGGTGTTGCTGGGCAAATCAAAATTGTCCATGACAGATATTATATGATCTTGTTCCAATTCGGGTTCTCCTTTTTTACAGGAAATTAAGGTGCTTGCTACTATTAAAATAAGCAATATGGTTCCAATATTTTTTTTCATATATATATTATTTCTTTATTTCTGAAGGGAGAAAAACCTTAAAGGTAAGATAGGCTTCATCCACATCATTTTTGTCTATGTATTCAATGTTCAAGCCTTCTTGGGTAACAAAAGAATTTTCCCAATGCCATAGGTCTCCCGGACCAAGAGTGGTTTCTCCCAGATAGCTGAAATCTTTATCCAGAATAATGACCGCAATATCCTTTTTCTTCCAGCTTGCTCCTTTCGGGGCATTGGGCATGGCTCGCCTTAGAAAACGATAATAAACGTTTCGGATTGGATCATGCAGTATGGTGCAATATCGGTCCTCCTCAACGAGCTTTGCTTCTAATTCCTCAGAGTCCATTCCGTTTGTTTTTTTGTCAAAAGAAGAAATCGGTCCTGAAAAATTGCTGCCAGCAAAAACTTTTATTGGCTCTTCAGGATTGTTTAAGTCACTGATATATAAATGATGGGAAGGGGTGAAGCTATAGATGATACGTTCGCCATCCGGATGTAATTGAGGATACACTTGCATAGGTAACCAGCCACCCCAATTATAGTTGTTCCCAAAAATTTCATAAGGATAATGGTGTGTAAAACGAACTTTGTCCAATGAATATGAAATATGGGATTGAATTGGGAATTTTGTAATGACTGAATCTGGGATTTCATTGGGAAATTGTCCCGTAATAAGCAGTTCGTTTTTGCCCTTGATTAATGGAATGGAAGAGTTGTTATGATATACTGGAAAGGAAAAAATCCAATCCATAGGGTCCCCGTTCAGTCCTCTCCCTTCATTAAGCGATAGGCTTTTGATAATATTGCCCTTTTCATTCATTAATGATATATCCATTGAGTTGGACAACATATAAATGGAATCGGCGCTTTTAACAAGATAGCCGACAATATCTTTTTGGCCCTTGGGGTCATTGAACTCATATGGTATTTTTTTAATGAAATCCAGATTCTTGTAATCGTAAAAATATATGGATCGATTATAGGTGTTCAGAAAGGTCAAATATTGATTTCCCAATGAATCTGTGAACAACTGAATATAATTAGGACGCGCAGCTGTTTCTTTGTCAAGTGGGTATGATTTATTTTTAATGAACTCTAATTGTGCAGTGGTGTTTAAGGTTCCACTCTTTTCATTATTGATTTTATTCTGTTCTATTCGACATGAATAAAAGATGGAGATAAGGGATGCCACCATTAAAAATTTGGTGAGAAGAAATAAAGACGGACAGGCAATACCAAATCCGCCTTTATGTTGAAAGAGTTTTGATTTCATACAATAATTGATATTCAAAAATTAATTTTCTTGGTTTATTGGATAAAACCATCTCCTTTATTTAATTTATAATGGATTGTTTTTTAATGAAATTACAATCCATAAATGGCTCAAAAACCCAAAGGCAACGTTTATCCCATTTGTATTATAAATTGTCACCCTACTTACTAGAAAATTCCAGGGTGCCATTTATTATGGTCTAACCGTAAGCCATTGGATTAAAAATATTATATGTGCTTTTTAAAAAGCACGAATCTTAAGGCCCAGAGCCAACAGGATCACAGTAAAAACCTCCTCCCAAATAGGTGCACTGATCATACGAACAACGATATTGCATCGTGTATCCTTTCCACTGACATTCAGCATTTGCTGAATTTAAGGAGATTAGACCAGCCAAATCATAACCATCGGATTTGATAGAGCTATTACTGCTTACGAAAAATACTACTGCAAACACGATTGCCGCTAAAACGGTAATTGCCTTTTTCATAATTGTAAAGTCTTTTAGTTTATAATATGTTTTAACCTCTTGTACCTGTCTTATGGAAGGCGCTACAGGTACCGAACACCAAGCCCGTTTCTGTAAAAAGGGCATATGTACTTGATATTTCAAGAACTTTCCTCTTGTCCCATGCCAGCTAAGTCATAACGATTCAGTTTTTAAGTATCAATAATCATCTATGTGTAAACCCATCTTAGGAAGGGTTTGATTTCTCTATAGGAGGGAACCTTAAAACAATACGGGGTGGGGGAGAATTATTATTGAGACTAACTTAAGAATTTTATTTCAATATAAAAAAGAAAAAAGTATTATTAATGTAGGTATAATACTATTAATTTGTTATAATATTTGTTTTGTAAGGTAATTCTTGTTGTCATTATCCAATTTTGGATGGGTGGTCATTGTGGGGTTGGGAATCTCTACATGACCTTTAAGGTTTTCCCTTTTTTATGTGACTCCAGGGTCATATGCGAGACTTGTTTTCCATTTCATTGATTATTTCGTTGATTTCGTTTGTCATTTCCCTAATGGCCTTGGATGGTATTTTTACGGGTTTGGATAAAAAAGTCAGTGCCGCTTTGCGTGCCTTGTCATACTCGCCTGTATCTTGGTAAAGCTTTACCATAAGATATTGCGGATAGTGCCTGCTCGGCACCATTTTGGAGGCCAATGCATATGCCATTTCTGCCTCCGTGAAATGCCCAAGGGCTTTATAAGCATCACCCAATGCTATTTGTGTAATGGTGTTGTTAAGATAGCGCTGCGATTGCTTCAAGGTTATAAGGCCTTTTTCGTAGTCTTTGGACATCACCAAGGCTTTTCCATATTGCATAAGAAAGTCTCCATGGGTATGTAGCACCTTTGAGGAGGCTGAACCAAATAGGTCGACACTACTTGAGTATTGGGCATAATCGTATTGCACCAACGCTCTTTTCCAATTTTTATACCCCAGTTCGAGGGTCTTGGTATATCGGATGAGTTGTATGGTTAATAGTAGGATGCCAACGCCTAGCGCAACCTTGGTACTTTTGGTGGCCCATGAGGGAAGCTTTCTCTTTATTTGAATGTAGAATGGGTGTATGTCTTTACTTGACAAAAAGGCAAGGGACACTACGCCTATTGCTTTGATGGGCAATATGTGGGAAGGATAGGAGAAGAGCCCAAAGATAAAAATGGAGAGGAGCACTCCTTTGAACATTTGACCTATGGTGCCTGCTTTACCAGGAAGCGTAACCAAAAAGAAGAGAATTGCTACAAAGGGCAGAAGACCTAAAAAGCCGTTCTCTACAACAATCTGTAAAATTTCATTGTATGGATAACGAACGTCATCGGCCAATCCCATACTGCCAGAATTGATATGCGCTTCAAAATAGTTGGCCTGAAAATCCATATAATGGGCACCAAAGCGATCAAACCCTACACCCAATGCAGGAGCTTTCTTGATCATATCGGCACACACCTCCCATACCAAGATTCTTCCATTTGCCGAATTTGATTTATAATGATAAAGTGCAAACAAACCAACCCCGGAAATAATCAGGGTACTTAAAATAATGGCTCTAAGCTGATATTTGGGGATCGATTTCCAAGTGCGTATTTTCTTTACTTGGAATATTTTTATCAATATGAGCAAAAGGGAAGAGGTCAATACAGCTAGCCAAGCGGCCCTTGAGCGTGTGGAAGGGAGAACAATAAGAATGGTCAATAAACCTATCCAGGACAAATGATTAAAAGCGTAAGTGGCTACTTTTAAACCGAATACCTCCACTTTGGTTGGACCAAAAGTCTTTTTCAATTCTGATACAATCTCTTTTTTGAACAGGTAACATCCCAACGCCAAGGGCCAAACTGAAGCCAGAAACCCTGCGTAGGGCCCGGGATTGAAAAAACTCCCTACAATGCCAAATTTTGTATCTGTGGGAGGCAGAAACGTCAATTGAACAATACCGTAAATGGCCTGTAAAAGGCCAGAGGCTATAATAGCCAACAAGAGTATGCCGTACAATCTTAGGGGAATCGTACGTATAACAATATACAAGAAGGAAAGACCAATGAGTTCAATAAAGCGGATTGAAAAACCATAGTGGGACTGAAAGAGATAACGATTCAGTACCACATAGCATAGCCATACCCATAAGCAAAGATCAATACGCGAAACCTGAAATCGATTGTTTGCTTTTGCGAAAAAAACAAACCATACAAAAGGGATGGAAAGTAAAATCAATCCGTATACGAAGAATAAAGTTTTCGATACAATGGTCGGATCAGCATACGCAGAACTATTTGCAAATGGCAGAAAGGAAAATATGCTTATAAGAATTGCCAGTAATAGATATTGGATAGTATTGTTCATGCTATAAAAGACTGCCCTTTAGAAATCAAACCCTCTAGTAAGCAAAGGGTTGATTTCCAATGTACAAATAATTTATAAGCCTTATACTACTTTTTAATAGGTATTTTCCTATACCATGGAATATGGATGACAAAGAATAGTCAAACAAAAAAAGAGGAATGACGTTTAATTGCAACGTTCTTTTAATTGGGTCTTTTGGGGCTTTTCAAAAAGTACGCCCAAAAACCCTTTAATGGTGCGCTACCCCAGCGGGAATCCTTAGTTTAAAAAGATGTTGGTTCATCCCTTTTGTGGCCAATTTGAAAGCGTGGACCTCCTTGCTTTGCAGTCTGCTTCCGTAATTTCTATACACGGTAACTTTTAGATAGGTTGGGGTAAGCTGTTTGTTGCCATGGTAGGTGGCATTGATTTTCCAATCACCCAAGAGTTCCTCATCCAGTAAAAAGTCGGCCATGGAATACCCCAGTTCTTTTTCGGAACGGATTCTTTCCGGCATTTCCCCTTGAGTGTGCTTCCATTCAAAATATTGGTTGCCCGGATTTACAAACTGTAGATTGAATTCCGCTTCGGAGTCGTTCCACTCGAACACCAACCGGGTGTCATTTTCATCATCGGTTTTCTTTCGTTTTTGAATTTTCAAAGAGCCATTGTCCAAGGCAAACAGATTATCCACCTCTCTTTCCATAAGCGCCGAAAGTTCCATACTGTCCTTGGGCAAAAGACCTTTGTCAAGCAAATAGGAATGTCGGGCATAAAGCGAGGCTGCGGATTCCGGCTTGTCCAAATCGCGGTAGCTGTTGGCCATGTCTATGAAACTTTGTGCATATTCTGGCCGAAGTTTATAGACCTGTTTATAGACCGAATGGGATTTTTCCTGCCGTCCCTGAGCTTCAAGGACATAGGCCATGGCTTTCAACAACACAGGATTATTCCCGGCTAGATCATGATAAGCATTTAAGATACCATCTGCATAAGACTTTTCCTTTTCGGTCTCGTAAAAATGACGATAAGAGTCCAGATAAAAGAACGGATGATGGGCATAGGTGGCCCTATTATTTTCAAATACGGTTTTGGCGGCTTGGGTAGATCCACTCTCGTGAAGTTCTTTTAAATAACTGGGCAAGGATGCGCCAAGACCCTCCACATCGGCGACCTCCTCGGTGAGGTAGTTGTTCCGCAAACGGGCCTGGTCGTAGGGCTTGCCATCAGGTTCTTTTGGGGTGATAGTGCCTGTCTTGGTATTGATAATCATTACCCCTCTTACACCAAAGCCATATCGTGTCGTCCCTGCAAGCCCAGAAATAAATGCTATTCTTCGAATATTGCCAAATATTGTACTGCAAGCTATCCTATACAAGATTACTCCATCCACATCAAAAACAACACCTTTGCCACGCACATACACTTCAAGTTCATCACTAAAGGGGTTGCACCTAGCAGAGATTCCAGCAAATCTTCCCGTAAGTAAAAAGTCCAATTGAGGTGCCATTTCAATTTCTTCTTCTTCTAAAATTCGAAGGGAGTAACCGGAAGTCTCCTTGTTCAGATACCCATAGGCCGATTTGATGATATTGGGGTTGGAATCGTACTCCAGTTCCAGTTCTTTTTGGCCTTTGAGAATGGTCTTGGAAACCGTTACTTCTTCCAATTCTTCCACCCGTAGGTTCATTTTTATATTGAGGATTCGGGTAATGTCCTCCACAATGACGGAAACCGTATCCATCCCCACATAGGTGAACCGCAACTCCTCCTTGGGGTGTGCCTGGATGTGATACATTCCTTCCCGGTCTGAAGTAATTTGTGCGCCTGAATCAAGATTGGTCACATGCACATCTGGCAAGGGTGCTCCCGCTTGGGTAATGCGCCCTTGGATGGTCTGTTGCCCATGGGTAGCGATAAAAAAGAGAAGAAAAAGACTGGCAAGGGTGAATGATTTCATTACCTACATGTTTTTGATTGTTGATACGTGAACTTTTGTGGGGGAGCCTTAGGTGTTCGATGTAAAATCTTACACATCAACAAGATAGTGATTTTTTTGTAAGTAAGGATCATGGGGAAAGTTCCGCCCAGACCGATTGGGATATGGGGCCTAATCCTCGGGGCCCACCCAAGCAAACGGGTTGTGGGCCACTTCCCATAGGTGACCGTCCAAGTCTTTAAAATAGCCATGGAAACCGCCCCAATCCGCTCTTTGGGCAGATTTTACCAATACGGCACCCGCGTTCACGGCTTGTTCCAAGACTTCCACAACTTCGTTTTCCGAAGCTACGTTATGGGCCAAGTTTATTCCAGTATATCCATTTCCTTCGGAGGGAACACCGGCATTGGCTGCCAGACTTTCACGCCCAGAAAGTCCAAGCCAAGTTCCGTTCAGGTTAAAAAAAGCAACCCCGGGAGGGGAGGGGAGCATGGGCAGTCCCAGTCCATCGCGATAAAATGCGATGGATTTCTCCAAGTCGGCGACCCCCAAAGAGACCATACTGATTCTAGGTTTCATTTTCTATGGTTTACGGTTCCATTTTTCCTTGATGACCTTACTAAGATACAATTCGCAAGTCATTTTGTGAGTCAGTTCATGCTCTGGCGCCATTGGGATGTATGACAAATGGGCTATCTTGTAGCGAGTATCCAACCAACCATCTATGTCACAGATTACCACCAATGTTTCCCAACGTCTTTTTTCCTTGGATGTATTCCGGGGGTTGACCATGTTCCTATTGATTGCCGAAGCTGCCGGATTTCACGGCAATTTTTCGGCCTTGGCCGAAGGCACTTGGTTGGAAGGGCTTGCCCATCAGTTGCACCACCACCCTTGGAACGGGCTTCGGTTTTGGGATTTGATCCAACCCTTTTTCATGTTCATCGTGGGGGTGGCCATGCCCTTTTCAACACGCAAACGATTGGCCAACGGGGACAAGCGCGCAGTGACCCGCCATATCTTGAAAAGGTGTTTCCTGCTGTTCAGTTTTGGGGTGCTGCTGCACTGTGTCTACAGTCATAAACTGGTCTGGGAACTTTGGAACGTTCTGGTGCAGTTGGCATTCACCATACTGATTGCCTACGCCATCATGCAGCTTCCCCATAAAGTTCAACTCGCCATATCTGCTGCACTTTTGGTATTGACCGAAGTGCTGTACCGCGCCTACAATCCCGAAAACCCGTACAACCAAGGCGAAAGTTTTGGCTCTTGGGTAGATATGCTGGTGATGGGAAAGACCAATGGCGGCTATTGGGTCTTCATCAATTTTATCCCTACGGCGGCCCACACCATTTGGGGCGTGGTCTGCGGACAGGTTTTGCTCTCCAATAGGGATGCAAGGGAAAAATTAAAGGCATTCGTCATTTGGGGACTGGGGATTCTGGTACTTGGTCTGGCCATGGATGTGCTGGACATTACCCCGATCATCAAAAGGATTGCCACCACCTCCTTTACCTTGGCCTCCGGGGGTATTGCCGTTCTGGTATTGGCCTTGTTCTATTGGGGGATAGATGTTAAGGGTTATAAGGCCAACTGGTTGAAAATATTCTCCGTAGTGGGCACCAACTCCATCTTTATCTATTTGTTTGCGGAGACCGTGGGAGTCCAATGGTTTCGGGATTTTGGAAAAATTTGGACCGAAGGGCTCTTGGCCCCGATCGGCCTGCCCCAAGATATGATCATGGTGATTAATGCCTTGTTCGTACTCTTTATCTTTTGGTACCTCACCTACTTTTTGGATAAGAAGAGAGTCTATTTTAAGGTGTAGGGTTGTATATCAAAAAGCCCACCGATATCGGCGGGCCCTTTCTTGTAAAACTAGTTTTTCAGATTGTTTTGATCTGGTGTTGTTGGTCGGGAAGATTGTCCCTTGACTTACAGGGTATCTTCCATTTTATTGGTCCGCACCATCGGCCATGGCGCGATCAATGGTAAACTGTGCCACTTCACGGCCTTGGTCGGTACCCACGGTGGCGTCAAAACTCCAATGGATTCCACCGTACACCCGTGATATGGCGGCCTCTTCGGCCCAACCCCTTACCTTGCCGGCCTCTTCCGGGAAAACATAGGCCAACACTTCCGATGCTGCTGCCGAGAACACACTATGCCCCGAGGTGTAGCTGGGGAAGTTGGGCGTCCCGGCGATGGTCTCAAACCCTTCGATCATTTGAATGGGTCTGGGATAGTGGTAATAGTATTTGGCATCCCAACAACTGATTCCGGAGTCCATAATGGCCATGTTCATATAGGCCAAGGTTCGGGTGGTCTGAAGAGGATTCAATCTATAATCTACTATAAATTCGTTGGCAATTCGGTTCCAGTGTCCCGGAGGGGTGTAGGTGCCCAGTCCATCTTGCCAAAAGTTGGCAATCCGGCGATGTTCGTCCGTCATGTTGCGGGCGTAGTCCTTGAGCAGTTCCACATCGTCCAAAAATTCCTGTGAATCCAGTTGCGGAGGTGCAATGGGGCGTACACTTTCCACATCGTCAATGCTCCACATGGTCACCTGACTGAACAATGGGGTGAGTCCCACGGGACGTTCCGGGATTTCCAAATTGTCCCATGCCCAACCAAAACGGTCATAGGCGGCCTGTTTAATGGAATCTGAAACGGCTTTTGGGGTCTGCGCCTTGCTCATCCCGTCGGTAGAAGCCCGTGCCAGGGCAGTGGCCGATACCACATCGCCAATGGCCACACCTGCGGTGACATCGCTCAACACATGCCCGCCGGACAATCGGAGGCTTTCTAAATGTTCTTCTTCCAAGCCTTGCAGATACTCCGCTTCCAAAGGAAACATGGCCGTAAGGATGTTCCGTGAGGCCCTTGCGATTACTGCCCCATCCGAGGGGTAGGAGGGGATGGCATTTTCCTTATACGCAAAATTGATGTCCCCATCCTGCTGATAGGGTGCCGCCCGGTTGTATTGGTATTTGTAATGCCATGCGCTGATGAGGCCATCAAACTGCGCTACGGACATATAGGCCAATGCCCTACACGCATAGGGTGGATGTGCAAAAGGAAAGGCCGGTGGCCCTTCAGGGTTGGATGGATTGGGCAGGGTATAGGTGCCATCGGCATTGGGACCGGGGATGAGGTTGTACTTGGCAATGAGTTCCAAGGCAACCTCGTTCCAGCGAATGGCCGGATTGTTGGTCCAATACTTTACGGCTTTTTTCTGTTCCGAGCTCATGCTTTGCATATCGGCTTTCAGGTCTGCCAGCTCCGCTTGATAGGCTTGGGAATCGGAAGACTCGGGCGCATCCACGGGTATCGAGGCCCCGGAATCATGCAGCACAGGGGTCCAGTCCCCACCGTTTTCATCAAGTTCGGAATACGCATAACTTTCATAGGGAAGGTAGCGCGGGGTGTCTTTCTCGCAGGAGGCCAAAACCACAAGGGCGATGGCCCAAAGTAGGGTGGATATCTTATTGTACATCATCGGTTGCTTCAATTGGTTTTTTGAATGGGTTGAACTGATAGGTAATACCAAAGCCGGTATTGCTAAGTTTGGGCATGTTCCGCCCATCAATGATCCTGTTGTGGTAGGCCACAACGCCCAATCCTTTCAAGGATTTAAAATAGTATTGTGCCGAAAGCCCAATGCGGTCAAACTTCACCTTATTGGTGGGCTGTGCGGCATTATAGGCCCTGATATCGTCCCCGCTGGTGGAATCCAATCCGGTATAGTTGAATTCCAACTTGAACGAGTAGTCAAAGAACCACTTTCCAACGATACCCTCATAGGTCCAAGCGTTGGGGACATCCATCCATGCGGTGTAGTAGCTGCCGTTGTTGTAATAGTAATCCCGTTCGGCCTCGGTATACCCACGCCAAAGATGGGCCAAAGAACCTCTTATGAACCAGCCGTTGGACAATTGGTACTGGCTTATGGCCCGCAGTGAAAACTCCGGAGCGCCCGAACCAATGCTATAAGGTTTGTAATCGGACAGATAATTGGTAAGGGGAGTTGAAAATCCGGCTGTGGTCAAGACGGATAGCTCTCCATTGCCCAAGGTTTTTTGAAGGGCCCTATACTTTAAGGCGAAGCCAATATCCTGAAACCCCCTTGCGCCAGTGAATTTTCCTCCATTGGGTTCCGAAGATTCTGTGCTGATGAAGGGCAGGCCAATATAAAAGTTGAGGTCGTCCAGAATACCAATGGCGGCCATGGGCAATACCGTGTTGCGGTCCACCGTGGCAATGGTCTCGTTGGATCGAAGATAACCGCCTTCCCAATAGCGGTCAAAGCTGCCCATGTCATAGGCAAACAAGATGCATATGTTCTTTGAGGGCATCATCAAGGCATCACTGGGAGTCTGTGCCCGAAGCGGGTTCGGTGACCAGATGCATAATAGTGTTAGGGTAACCAGCAGATGGGGCCAAGAAAACCTGGACCTACATGTGGAACCCTGTTTAGAGGTGTTGTTTAATGGAATCATGTTTAATTTTTGATTGGAAATAGGGTAAAGGCAATGATTACAGGCCCATTACTGATTGATATGCTAGGCGTTGGGTCATGCCGCGGGCTAAAATAGAGGTATGGCACGAGCGAAGGGATTAAGGAAAAATAAGAAGGGTTAAGGAAGGGTTAAGAAGGTTAACAATCACCTAAAAAGAGGAAATTAGGGCTAATCAAAGGTTATGCAAGATGGGATAACCGATAATATTCCATAAAAAAAGCCACCCAAAAGGGTGGCCAATGAGTATAGGTGGTACAGAATTTCTAAACAAAAAGCAATATCACGGTCAGTACAAAACCTGCTGCGGCAAAGTACAGGCCGTTTTTATAAATGGGTGCCTTGGGACGAAACATAAAAAAAGCGGAAACCGCAAAGAACAATAGTGCTACACCAAAAAATATACCCAGCCAAAACAACGGGTGACCGGAGTGCATTTTGTGGAGTTTGTTCATGTTGTCCAGAATCTTGGGCAAACGTTTTTCGGTATAGGAAGCTTCCCCTGTCTTTTGGTTGTAGGTGCCTCCACTGAAATAGAACAAGTCCCCTTCGGTCTTGTCCACCTTGAATGCTCTTTTGCGCAGGGCGGCACCGAGGGCTTCCTCATTGAGGTTCGGATCCAAGGTTGTACTGACCTGGACCTCACTTTTCATGTAGTCCGTATTCCTAAACGTGAGCACAATGCCACTAATGGCATATACGGCCATGATTCCGGCCAAGAAGAACCCTAGATACCTGTGGATTTCCCGAAATGTGTTTTCCGATTTTCGTCCCATGTAAGTGGTTTGTTTAAACTGTTGTCGGGCCTAAATATACGCCTATTGTTGGGCCATTTCCAGATTGATGGTCAGGTCAACATCATTTCCAAGGGAAACCGTTTCACCGCCCACACCAAAATCCAATCGGTTGACGGTACCGGTGAGTTTAAGCCCCGCTTTCAATTTTTGGCTGCGTTGGTCCGTTATAATTCCGTTCACCTTTCCATCCAAGGTGACCGTTTTGGTCACGCCATGTATGCTAAGATCACCGGTAAGTTTAAAAGTCTTGTCGCCGGTCTTTTCAAAGGTGTTGCTCTTAAAGGTGATGGCAGGATGGGTCTCGGCACCAAAAAAATCATCGCTTCGCAAATGGTTGTCCCGGTTGGTGTTGTCCGTATCAATACTGGTGGTTTTAATATCCACCATAAATTCAGCATTGTCAAAAGTATCGGAAGCCGTTGCGGTAATCTCAAAATCGCTAAAATGGCCTTCCACTTCGGAGATCATAAGGTGGGTAATGGCAAATCCGACCTTGGAATGGGCACCGTCCGATTTCCATGTGGATTGAGCAGATACCATGGCCCCAGCAAGTAGGGCAAAAATCATTACAGTTTGTTTCATGATGGTTACTTTTAGATGTTTTGTGAAGTTTCCTTTTTTGGGTTGATACCTACTAATTTGACCAATTGGAACAGATATGTGGAACTATTTTCCGCGAACGGTAGATGTGAAGATGTCATCAACAGGATTTATGAAAATTTTAACTAAACTGTCGTTCAAGGGGTAAATTTTGTTGTTGGCAAAACTATTTTCCTTTAAAAGGGGATTATACCTAGTTTTGACATTCATTTAATGGTAACGTGTTGATTTCAAGGAAAGAGCTTTTTTTTCAAATTGTACTGCACCTGATCGTGCTACTGTTTTTCTCGTTTAACAAACATGAGGGCAGTATTAATATTGATCGGGCCATCTTTCTGTTGTATTACAGTGCGGCCACGGTCATTATCACCTATTATTTAATGCCCAAATACTTGTATAAGAAGAGGTATTGGCAATTCTTCATTGCCTTTGGCCTTGTGGTTACGGGAGTGATTTTGTTGGAAGAATTGGTGCTGGAACCGTTGATGTTTCCCAATACCAAAAGAGGAAACTCTTTTCCTGGGGTGTATTTGTCACTTTTGGGGGTGTTGCCTGTGATGACCATCTTGTCCGGATGTAAATTTGGATGGGATGCCCTTCAGAAACAAGCAAAGATAGATGAGTTGCAAAGTACCATACAGGAAAGCGAAATCCAATTTTTGCGATCACAGATCAATCCCCATTTTTTGTTCAATAACTTGAACAACCTTTATTCCTATGCCTTGCAGAATTCACCCAAGACCCCAGAGATCATTTTGGAAATGAGTGGGGTTCTACGCTATATGCTCTATGAATCCAAAGAGCAGTTTGTTCCGTTGAAAAAGGAGTTGGAACAATTGGATAATTTCATCAAATTGTACAAGCTACAGATTGAGGACAGGGGGCAGGTCCGTTTTGAAACCAGTAACATAGGAGCAGGATACAAAATTGCCCCGTTGATTTTGATCGTGTTCATTGAGAATGCGTTCAAGCACAGCCAATCTGGGCAATCCTCGGACATTGAGATAGATATTTCCGTAAAAATGGACAATTCTGTTCTGGAGTTTTATTGCAAGAACAACTTTGAGGCAGTACCCAGTCTGGATACTATTGCCAAGGGGATCGGACTACAAAATGTCCAAAAGCGTTTGCAGTTGCTCTATCCCAACAAACATAAGTTGGAAATAAAGGACGAGAATAAAAGTTATGATGTATACTTGAGGCTGGAACTCGAAAAAGCATAGGGTATGAGGTGCATTATTGTTGAAGACCAACCGCCAGCGCAGCGTATTCTTGAAAAGTTTATCAAGGATGTAAGTTCCCTTGAACTTGTGGGAGTGTTTTCTGATGGATTGCAGGCCTTGGAGTTTCTCAAATCCGAACCGGTGGATCTAATGTTCTTGGACATCCATTTGCCCAAGATCAATGGGATTGACTTTTTAAAGAGCATCCAAGATCCTCCCAATGTGATACTGACCACAGCTTTCTCTGAATATGCCTTGGAAGGATATGATTTAAACGTGGTGGATTATTTGTTGAAACCTTTTTCCTTTCAACGCTTTTTGCAGGCTGTGAACAAGCTGGATAATAAAAAGGAACACCCTGACCTGAAAAATAACGGTATCACCCCCAATCCGATCAACGAAATCTATGTGAAGTCGAGCCATGAGCACATCAAGGTTGCGGTGGACGACATTCTCACCATTTCCTCAGATTCCGACTATACGGAAATCCGCTTGGAACACCGAAAGATATTGTCCAACGAACCGCTGCGGCATTGGGTGACCGTTCTGGGGCCGCCGCAATTTTTTCAGGTGCACAAATCACATATCATCAACACGAAAAAAATCGATAGGATATCCGGCAACTTGGTATATCTGACCAATGGAGCAAAAATTCCCATTGGGCGCGCCTACAAGGAAAACTTTTTGAATAGTATATTGTAACTAAAAATAGTACTGCCAGTAAAATAAAAAGGCCCGGAAATTTCCGGGCCTTTCTTGTTGATATTTTTGAATCCTATCCGGTAAAATAGGATAAAATGGCAATCACAATTACGACCAAGAGCACGGAAAGCACCACATCCACAGTGCTGTAGCTTCCTTTGGTAGCGGCTCGGTCCTCAGCAGTCAAGGTGCCAAAGGAAAGGCCCTTGATCAATGCGTAATTTGGAGGCGCTGTGGCCAAAGTGACCGCAATACATAGGGCTACCGAAAAGATGAACATAAAAATGGCCATGTGGGCAAAGTTCACGGTAGCAAACTGAAATAGGAAGCCCGACACTTCTTCACCCGAGTTGATTTGGGGCTGATAATAAATTTCGGACCCTAAACGGAGTACCAAAAGCACCAGACCTGCCAAAAGTGTGGTGATGGCTGCTTTTGAATTGACCCGTTTCCAGATGATTCCCAAAAGGAACACTGTGGTCACGGGGGGAGCAATATAGGATTGTACGTTCTGAAGGTATTGGTACATGACCCCACCCCCGATTTTGTCCATGATGGGAATCCAAACAATGCCGAGCACCACAATGATTCCCGTGGCAATTTTACCAATGGTGAGCAATTCCCGTTCAGATTTTTCGGGACGAAGTTTTTTATAGATATCGATGGTGAAAATGGTAGAGCACGAGTTGAACACAGAGGCCAGGGAACTCATCAATGCTGCCATAAGCCCACCAGCCACCAAGCCCTTCAACCCAACGGGCAAAAGAGTCTTCACCAACATGGGGAAGGCCCTATCGGCACGTTCCACGTTGAATACTTCGGGGTTTTGAATGGTTAGGGCAAAGGCTATGATACCGGGGATCAAGAAAATCAGGATGGGCATCAATTTTAGATAAGCGCCAAAAATGGCCCCGCGTCTACCTATTTTAATGTTGTTGGCAGCAAGGGTTCGCTGTACAATATATTGGTCGGTACACCAATACCAGATTCCCACAATGGTTCCCCCGATCAAAAGACCGGTCCACGGAAAATCTGGATCGCTCATGGGGCGCCACATATTAAAGTGGTCTGGGCTAACGGAGGTCACGGTTTCCCGTAGCTGTCCCCAGCCTCCAACTTCCTGAAGGCCCAGATAGGTGATGATCAAGGACCCCAGAATCAAGATCACGGTCTGGAGCGTTTCCGTGTAGATCACGGCTTTCATTCCACCGACCACGGTATAGATCCCGGTAAAGACGACCACTCCAATGGCCCCATACCAAAATGGAATCCCAAGCAGTTCGGAAACCACAATCCCCCCTGCATAAATGGTCACGGAAACCTTGGTGAGCACATAGGCCACCAATGAAAATATGGAAAGGAACCAGCGCGATCGGCTATCAAAACGTTTTTCGAGGAATTCGGGCATGGTAAATGCCCCGCTTCGTATGTAGAACGGGAGAAATAACCATCCCAGCAGTAGAACGATCCACGCATGAAGCTCGTAATGGGCCATGGGTGTGCCCGATTCAAATCCGGTTCCTGCCAAGCCTACAACGTGTTCTGAGCCTATGTTCGATGCAAAAATGGAGGCGCCGATAACGAACCACCCCACATTTCTACCCGCCAAAAAATAGTCCTCGGTGTTTTTATTCTTCTGGGCCACAACCCAAACGGCCACTCCGATCAGGGCCAAGAAGTAAATGCCCAGAACAATCCAGTCGGGCCTTTCTAAAACTGATTCCATAATTAAATTGGTTTGTTTGCTTAGTTAGTTATATGTATTGATTGATTATGTTCTCAAACAATTCCTGTTTTCCACTACGCTTTTTGATCTCTGGGTTTTTTAAAGCGTGTGCATGTAGATCTAACAAGGAAAGCGTACCGTCTTCAAAGGCTTTTCCGGTGCCGGAATCAAACGAGCTGTATCGGTCCCTCCTCATGCTAATATAATTGGAATTTTCCAATATAGCGTTGGCGGCCAATAAGGCCCTGGCAAAAGCATCCATTCCGCCTATGTGGGCATGGAAGATATCCTCAAGGTCGGTCGAGTTTCTTCGGATTTTGGCATCAAAGTTGATTCCACCGCCCTGAAAGCCACCAGCTTGCAAGATTATCAGCATGGCTTGGGCCAGTTCATACACATCCACGGGGAATTGATCGGTATCCCATCCGTTTTGATAATCGCCCCGGTTGGCATCGATACTGCCGAGCATCCCATTGTCTGCCGCCACCTGAAGTTCATGTTCAAAAGTATGCAGGGCCAAGGTGGCGTGGTTCACTTCGATATTGAGTTTAAAATCATCCAAAAGATCATATTTGGTCAGGAAACCGATGACCGTGGCGGCATCAAAATCATATTGATGTTTGGAAGGCTCCATAGGCTTTGGTTCAATAAAGAACGTTCCCTTGAACCCTTGTTTTCTGGCATAGTCCTTGGCCATGTGCAGAAATCGGGCCATGTGGTCCTGTTCACGGCCCATATCCGTGTTCAATAGGGACATATATCCTTCGCGACCTCCCCAAAATACATAGTTTTCACCATTGAGTTTGATGGTGGCATCCAAGGCGTTTTTCACTTGCGCCCCGGCATGGGCCACTACATCAAAGTCGGGATTGGTGGCCGCCCCGTTCATGTATTTGGGGTTGCTAAAGCAATTTGCGGTTCCCCATAATAGCTTTACCCCAGAAGCTTTCATTTTTTCTTGGGCGTAATCGGTAATGATTTCCAATCGTTTTTCAGACTCGGCCAACGAATTCCCTTCGGCAATCAGGTCAAAATCGTGGAAACAATAATATGGCGCCCCAATCTTGGTAATGAATTCAAAAGCGGCATCCATTTTGTCCTTGGCCTGTTGAATGGGGTCCGTGCTGGTCAACCAAGGGAATTCTTGGGTAGGTGCCCCGAAGGGATCGGCCCCTACACCGGTGAAGGTATGCCAATAGGCAATGGCAAACTTAAAATGGTCTTTCATGGTCTTGCCTCCCACTAATCTGTTTTCATCATAATATTTAAAGGCCATGGGATTGTGGGATTCCTTTCCTTCAAACTGTATTTTTCCGATTCCTTTGAAAAACTCTGTATCTCCTTTTGTAATCATAGTTTTCTATTGTTCAATGTTCTAGATATGTTTTTAGTTCCTTTTTCCAGTTCTGATACGCTTCCTGATAGTTTTCAGTGTTAGCGTCCGGTTCATAGGTCAACTGAATGGCGTCCGTAGCGGTGGTTTCCGTGATACTGTCAAAATCCCCGTGGGCATAGGCCGCCGCCCTAGCTGCGCCAACGGCCCCGGTGGTCTCCACAATATCAATACGGCTGTTGGTCAGTGAGGCAATGGTCTTGGAAAATATACCCGCCCGAAAGAGATTGTCATTGCCTGCTTTGATGGAGGTGATGTCCACCCCATCGTTTTGTAGGATTTCCATGCCATATACAAAGGAGAATGCAATGCCCTCCAAGGCCGCCCTAAATATATGGGGTGCTTTGTGTAGGTTAAACCGAAGGTTCAGGATTCGCGAGCCTTTCCCAAAATTGTTCAGCATACGTTCCGTGCCGTTCCCGAAGGGAAGAATACTCAACCCTTGGGCTCCAATGGGAATGGATTCCGCCATTTGGTTCATTTGATGATACGAAAGACCGTGGGTGAGCTCGTTTCGGATCCAGCTATACTGTATCCCCGTACCGTTGATGCAAAGTAGTTTCCCAATCCTTGGGTCTTTGGATGTATGGTTCACATGGGCAAAGCTATTGATGCGGGTATGTTCTTGGGTAGTTTCTTTATCGGATAGGGCGTAAACCACTCCTGAAGTACCTCCTGTGGCCGCTATTTGTCCGGGCTCCATAACATTCAGGGATAGGGCATTGTTGGGTTGGTCCCCAGATCGGTAAAGAATGGGAATACCCTCGGGTAGTCCGGATTCCAAAGCACCTTGTTTACTTACCAAACCCTGTTCCGAAAAAGTGGGACGTATTTCAGAGACCAGGGAAGGGTTGATGCCTGCTTCCTCCAATAGCCATGTGGCCACTTCATTAGTTTTAAAATCCCATAAAATCCCTTCGGAAAGCCCAGATGGGGTAGTAACGCAAGAGCCGGATAATTTTAGGGCAATGTAATCGCCGGGCAACATAAACTTATGGATCTTCTTAAAGATTTCCGGTTCATGGTCCTTGACCCATTTTAGTTTGGAAAGCGTAAAATTTCCAGGGGAATTGAGCAGGTGTTCCACACATTTTTCCTTACCGGCCTTGTTGAAAAGCTCTTCTCCAGCTTCCACGGCCCTACTATCACACCAAATTATGGAGGGCCGGATAGGTTTGTGTGCTTTGTCCACCACGACCAAACCATGCATTTGGTAGGATATCCCAACCCCTTTGATGTCTTCTTTGGAAATCCCATTTTTGGAGATCAGTTCACGTACCGCAGTACAAAGGTGCTTCCACCAAAGCTCGGGATCTTGCTCTCCCCAGCCTGGATTTGGGGCCATGATGGGCATTTCCTTTTCTGGCTGCTGCGCAACATCCACCACTCTTCCATTTTCATTTTGTATCAGGGCTGCTTTTATGGATGAACTGCCAATATCAAAACCTAACCAATATTTAACCATGTTGTTGTCGAGCGCTTCAAATATTCAATTAAAATAGCATTAAAAATTAAATGTCATCCAAGAATCATGATCAAGAGTAACTTAGGATGGAACAGGAATAATTTTTTGCTAACGATTATTTAAACTAAAAAAGCGGATTGTTTTCCAAAAAAGTGAGTAATTTGAAACTTTATTTTATTATTTGTAAACATCGTGTCAACCCAAAACGCCCATAAAAGACGGTCTTCCCTAGTATTCGTCCTGCACGCCTCCCTAGCGGCCTTTGGCACGTACTTTTGTATGTATGCCTTTCGGAAGCCCTTCACCGTAGCAACGTTTGACGGGCTGGCTTACTTTGGGGTGGATTACAAAATATTGTTGATCATTGCCCAAGTTTTGGGATATGCCCTTTCCAAATTTATTGGCATCAAGGTCATTTCCGAACTGAAACCCAACCGAAGGTTATTGCTCTTGATTTCCCTGATTTTTTTGGCCGAGATGGCATTGATCGGGTTTGCAACCCTGCCGGCCCCCTATAATATTGTTTTTATGTTTTTGAACGGCATTCCCCTGGGAATGGTTTGGGGCATTGTATTTTCTTATGTTGAGGGAAGAAGGTTCACCGATGTATTGGGGGTGATCCTGTGCGCTAGCTTTATTGTCTCGAGTGGTGTGGTGAAATCCGTTGGGCTCTATGTAATGAATAATTGGGGGGTAAGTGAGCTATGGATGCCTTCGGTGACCGGGGCACTTTTTGTATTTCCCCTGTTGTTGTCTTCTTATTTTTTACAGCGGGTACCGCCACCCACAGCTTTGGATATGGAGCAGCGTACCGAACGTGTTCCCATGACCAAGCAAGACCGGAAAGCCCTTGTGAAGAAATTCTTTTTCCCGCTTTTGTTGGTGGTTATCTTTTACACCTTCTTGACCGCATTCAGGGATTTCCGAGACAATTTTGCCCGGGAATTGTGGGATAGTATGGGGTATCAAGGTGATATTTCCGTCTTTTCCACATCGGAAATCATCATTGCCATTATTGTGCTCTTGATCATAGGCTCCATTTTTTATGTGAAGGATAACTTTAGGGCATTGTTGACGTATCATTTACTGTTGATATTGGGAACCGTGGTGCTGGGTATTTCCACCCTCATGTTCCAAATGGGCTTGATGGCTCCCTTCGTTTGGATGGTCTGTACCGGTTTTGGACTCTACATCTGCTATGTGCCGTTCAACTGCTTGTTCTTTGATCGTTTTATAGCGGCCTTCAAGATAAAGGGCAACTCAGGGTTCTTGATTTACATTGCCGATGCTTTTGGATATGTGGGCAGTGTTTTGGTGCTCCTCTATAAGAACTTTGGTCAGGCCAACCTTTCATGGCTCAACTTCTTTGTATATGGCACATACGCTGTGGCCATTATCGGTATTTGTATATCAGTGGTGCTTTTTGTCCATTTTGGGGCAAGGCATAAATCAGAAAAATTGAACCAGGAATTGGATTATGGACAATAAATATGATGTAGTTGTTGTAGGAGGTGGTATTTTGGGCACGTTTCATGCCTATCATGCCATGGAATTGGGGATGAAGGTCTGTTTGGTTGAAAAGGATAATTATCCCAAGGGCGCCACCACTCAAAATTTTGGACAGGTAGTTCCATCCGGGATGAACACCAAATGGCAAAAGTACGGGCGGGAAAGCCTTCGGATCTATAAAGAGATCCAGTCCCAGTTCGATATCAGCATTCGTCAAAATGGAACCGTGTACCTGGCATCCAATGAAGAAGAGGAGCAATTGTTGGTAGAGCTACGGGCCATCAACAACAACAATGAATATAGTTCCAAGATGTTGACGAAGAGCGAATGTTTGGAGCGGTATCCCGGATTGCGTAGGGATTATGTAAAGGCCGGACTTTTCTTTCCGGATGAAGTGACCGTTGAGCCAAGGACCATGATCCATAGGCTTCAGGAATATCTGGTGGCCCAAAAAGGATTGGAGGTCAAGACAGGATTTTTGGTTTCTTCCTGCGAGAGAATGGGGAGAGGGATAGAGGTGCAGAGCTCGATGGGTGAAAGTATCTTTGGCAAAAAGGTTATCATTTGCAACGGCAGCGATTTTAAGAATCTTTATCCGGAATTATTTGCCCAAAGCGATTTGGAAGTTTCCAAGCTTCAGATGATGCAGACCAAACCCCAAGAGAATTATACCTTGAAAGGGTCCATTTTAACCGGATGGTCCATCAGAAGGTATGAGGCATTTTACGAATGCCCATCCTATCACGAAATAAAGGCCAAGGAACTTCCGGATACCCCGCAGAAAAATTGGGGCGTGCACATTTTGTTCAAACAAGCCTTGGATGGCTCGGTGATCTTGGGAGATTCACATCAATACGCCGATGCCGCACATGCGGACGATCTAGGCTATGACCTTGATATGGATATTGATAACTTTATGGTGGAGGAAGCCAAAAAGATCATTCAATTGCCCAACTACGACATTCAGCGTAGGTGGTACGGAATGTATTCGCAATGCAAGACCAATGACATTTTCAAAAAGACCATTGATGAAGATATCCACATTGTTACCGGTATTGGAGGCAAGGGCATGACAGGGAGTGCCGGCTTTTCAAAAAAGAATATTGCCAAAATTTTAAATCGATAGAAATCGCTTATGAAAGATATGAAACTAGTTGTGTTTGATATGGCCGGAACCACGGTGAACGAGGACAATGTTGTTTACAAAACAGTACAAAAGGCACTCAAGAATGCGGGGGTTGATGTTAGCTTGGACCAAGTGTTGGAACATGGGGCAGGGAAGGAGAAATATCAAGCCATATTGGATATTGTTGAACAGGTAAATGCCACCGTGGATGCCAAGGAAGTACATGCCCGTTTCAAAGAAATGCTCAAACAAGCTTATGCCGAGTTGGAGGTGACCACATATGAAGGGGTGGAACAGCTTTTTGAAACCTTGCGTTCCCATGGGATCAAAGTGGTGTTGAACACGGGGTACGACTCCAACACCGCACAATCATTGTTGCAAAAATTGGGTTGGATGCCGGGAAATCAAATAGATGCACTGATCACGGCCGATGATGTGGAAGTGGGAAGGCCTTCCTCGGAAATGATCGATAAGGCTATGGCCCTATTCAATATTACCGATCCGGAGCAGGTACTGAAAGCTGGCGATTCTGAAATTGACATTGAGGAAGGTAAAAATGCCAACTGCGGGATTACCGTTGGGGTCCTTACCGGGGCACAGACCCGGGAACAATTGGAGAAAGCCGAGCCAACCTATATCTTGGACTCATTAAGTGATCTGCAAGAAATCCTGTTCAAGGATTAAATAAAGAAATAAACGACCAACATCTTTGAAGGTACTTTGCCCCTGTTGATGGGAACATGGGGGATTCTTCCATCGAAAAATATAGAGTCCCCTTCCTTTAAAAGTACTTCTTGTTCCCCAATGACGTAAGCACACTCACCGGTAAGAATGTATTTGAATTCAAAAGCATCAGTGATTACTTTTTCCCGTTCGGAGTTGGGTTGTACCTCCAAGAGCACACCTTCAAAACCTACGGAGTTCAATTGTTTGCCAAAGATGTAATTATAGGTAAATCCAATGGCTTCATCCTCTTTTTCAATAATGGTCTGTTCTTCTTTTCGCGAAACCAAAAAGTTGTGCCCATTGACTTTGGGCATGCCATCGAAGAAATCGATCATCTCGGTTTCCAAGGCGCCCACAATCTTTAAAAATACGGGCAAGGAAGGGATGGTCCTGCCATTTTCTATGCGTGAAATCAACCCAGCGGTAACTCCAGCTTGGATGGCAACATCACTGATCGTCTTTTTGTTGCCTCTCCGTATTTCCTTGATGCGTTTGCCAATGCCTATCAGATAATCATCCATGATAACTTAACCTCGTGTGTTTTAGTATTTATAATATTTTGGAAAAAGGAACAAATAAAAGTATGTTTCTTAACCTATTGTTAAACAGTGGAATATTAAGGTGTTCACTTGGTGCAAGATACCATAAAAATTGAATATTTGTAAATAATGTTTAGCTAACATTATGCCGATTCTTTTAACCTTTCCATATCTTTTTTTTAATCTGTTCAACTGCGTGCCTTAACGCTTGTGTTGGATATTTGTTGATAAATAATTAACCAAATTTTACAAATATTCAACAAATGAAAAAAGCATTCGTAGCGTTTATACTTGCCTTTACTGTAAGTATTGTCGGCTATTCCCAAACCACATTTTCAGGTACGGTTGTGGATGAAAACAGTGTACCGTTGCCTGGGGCATCGGTTGTTGTGAAAGGTAGCACCGTAGGGGTGGCTGCAGATTTTGATGGAAACTTTGAAATTGGAATTCCCCGGGAAGGTGGAATTTTGGTGGTTTCCTATATAGGGTATATTGCCCAAGAATTTGATCCTTCCGGAAAGACCATGGCAACCATTATGCTACAACCCGATTCGCAGCAATTGGATGAAGTAGTGGTTACGGCTTTGGGTATCAAAAGGGAAACCAAAAAATTGGCCTATGCCGTTCAAAAAGTTTCCGGGGAAGAGATTTCTGAAGCAAAGGAAACCAACGTGGTCAACTCACTTGCCGGTAAAATGGCGGGGGTTCAGGTCACTGGAGGGAATTCTGGTGTGGGATCGTCCTCTCAAATCATCATCCGTGGGGAAAATTCATTGAATCCTAGCCCCAATGCCAACTCTCCTTTATTTGTGGTGGATGGTATTCCTATCAATAATAATGTGAGCAGCCGTGGTTCCGAAGGTAACATGGAAGTGGATTACGGTAATGGCGCCATGGACATCAACCCGGATGACGTGGAGACCATGACCGTATTGAAGGGTCCCAATGCAACCGCTCTTTATGGTTCCAGGGGTGCCAATGGGGTTGTTCTTATCACTACAAAATCAGGAAGAGGTGCAAGAGGTATCGGTGTTTCATACACCAATAACACCACTTTTGAGGACTTGTTGACCTTGCCTAAATATCAAAACAGATACGGACAGGGATCCGGTGGACAGTTTGCCTTTAATGATGGAGGTCAGAACCGTTCCTTGACCGGAGGGATCAATGATCATGTGGATGAAAGCTGGGGTCCTGCCTTGGATGGACAACTGATTCCACAGCACGATAGCCCAACCACTAGCGGATTGCGTGCTGGGGATGTGCATGTACGACCTAGAAATCCTGATGGCACTTTTGCGGATGAAATCATTGCAACTCCTTTTTCACCGCATTCAAGCAATATTGATGACTTCTTCAGAACCGGCTTTACCATGAGCAACAACATTGCATTGACCGGTGGTAATGAAGATGGAAATTTCAGGGTGTCTTTTACCGATTTGCAGAGCGAGAGTGTTATTCCAAACTCCAACTTTAAAAGACGTTCCTACCAAGTGAACGGGACTTATAACCTGACTGATTGGTTGAAGGTGACAGGATCCATGAACTACATCAATTCCAATTCAAGGAACCGTCCCAACAACTCTTATGGAACGGAAAACGTAATGTACCTATGGATCTGGTTCGGTCGTCATATAGACATGAACGGACTAAGGGATTACTGGCAGCCCGGTTTGGAAAATGTACAACAGTACAATTACAACTATAACTACCATGACAACCCGTTCTTTACGGTTTTTGAAAACACAAATGCTTTCAACAAGGACCGTGTGATCACCAACTTGCGGGCCGATTTGAAGTTGACCAAGGATTTGAGCTTTATGTTGCGCTCCGGGTTTGATTATTCCAATGAACTGGATATGCGTAAAAGGGCTTTTTCAACCCAGCGATTCCCAAATGGGCAGTATCGTGAGGACTACATCTATGCTTATGAGCAGAACACGGATTTCCTATTGGCCTATAATAAGGAGTTGAACGAGGATTTTGACTTTGGAATCTCCATGGGAGCCAACCATCGTTCGGCAAAGAACAGATATCAGCGTATCAGTGCCAACTCATTGTCCATTCCCGGCATCTACAATTTTGGTAATGCTGCCGAGCCTTTGACCCAGAGCGATTACGATAGCAAGTTTACGGTGAACAGTCTCTATGCCTTTTCGAACGTTTCCTATAAGGACTATGCCTTCTTGGATGTAACGGCCCGTAACGATTGGTCGTCCACTTTGCCTGATGGAAACAATAGCTATTTCTACCCTTCGGTCGGAATGAGTTTCATCCTTTCCGATATGTTTGAGATGCCAAAAGCCATCAGTTTTGCCAAAATCCGTGGAGGATGGGCCACCGTGGGGAACGATACCGATCCATACAACTTGGCTGCCACCTATGGTTTTGGAAACACCTTTAATGGATTTTCCAGGGCGTATTCGCCTTCAGAATTGAAACTGTCAGATCTAAAACCGGAAAGAACCAACTCCTTTGAAGTGGGTGCCGATCTACGATTTTTCCAAAGTCGTCTAGGCTTGGATGTTGCAGCATACAAGTCTGTTACCGATAACCAGATTCTTTCCCTTCCAGTCTCCAACACTTCAGGATATGGATCAAGGATCATCAACGCCGGTGAGGTGGAGAATAAAGGTATTGAGGTTACATTGAGCGCAACTCCTGTAAAGACCAATAGCTTTAGTTGGGATACCAACATCAACTTTACTGCCAACCGTGGCGAAGTAAAGGAACTTACCGATGGACTTACCAGTTATTTGGTAAAAGAGAACTATCTGCAAGTGGTGGCCGAAGTTGGTGAGCGAATGGGAGATCTCTATGGAACCGGATTTGAGCAGGTTACCGACAAGAGCAGCCCATACTACGGGCAGTGGATCATAGATGAGAGTTCTGGTTTGCCCATCCGAAGCAATGAACTACGCAATCTTGGAAACTACAATCCAGATTTCATGGTAGGTTTCCAAAACAGCTTCCAATATAAAAACTTCAGGTTCGGATTCCTTTTCGATTGGAGACAAGGTGGGGTGTACCACTCTAGGACCGTTGCCATTGGAGGTACAACAGGAATGTTGGATTTTACGGTGCCAGGACGTGAGACTGGTATCGTTGCACAAGGTGTGATTGATAATGGTAATGGAAGCTATACGCCCAATACGCAGAGTGTGGCCGCATCCAACTACTATTCCCATGTGTATAACAGGAGCAATGAGCAAAGCTCAATGTTCGATGCAACCTATGTGAAACTTCGCGAAGTGAAATTGGGATATACCTTCCCAAGTAAATTATTGGAAAGAACACCGATTAGGTCAGCTACCATTTCACTGGTTGGCCGTAACCTCGCTTTGTGGACAGAAAACGACCACGTAGACCCTGAGACCATTTCTTTCTCCGGAGGCAATATTGTGCCCGGTGTAGAAGACATGGCCCTGCCCAGCACCAGAAGTTTTGGACTGAACCTTAATGTAGAATTTTAAATAGTCAAGACGAAAAAAAGATGAAGACATCAAACATCATAGCGTCAATATTTCTAGCGGGAACCTTAATGGTGTCCTGTACCGAAAACTTTGAAGAAATCAATATGAACCCTAATGCCCCGGAGCAGGTAAGTGCCAACTTGTTGGTATCCACCGTGACCTCGGAAATTACCAGAACACTTACAGAAGAGGGCTACAGCGATGGAAACACCATTACCCAATTGATGGCCAAGAACAACTTTCCTGGGTTTAGCCAATTTGATTGGGGAGATCAAGGCATGTGGAATTTCTTCTACAATTACCTGCCGGAAATCAACGATATTTTGGAAATATCAAGGGCAGAGGGCACACAAAATGCAACCTATGAAGGGATAGCCCTTACCATGAGGGCCCTTAGTTTTGCCAACCTGACCGATTTGTATGGATATGTTCCTTACTCTGAAGCCATGTCTGGTAAGTCAGATGGAATATTTACTCCGGTATATGATGATCAAGAGACCGTTTATAATGGGGTGTTGCAAGATTTGGCCGACGCAGATGCTGCATTGGCCAAAGGAGAGGCAATTGCAGGTTCTTCAGGAGATGTCATCTTCAACGGAGATGCTACCAAATGGAGAAGATTGGCAAACTCATTGAGACTGCGCTATTTAATGCGGATTTCAAAACGTAGGGATGTTTCTGCCGAGATGCAGTCCATCGTCAATGCAGGAAATTATATCGATTCCAATGAGGACAATGCCACATTGGTGTACAGTGGAACCTCTAACACCGATTCTTGGCCGCAGAGTACTGGCCGTATTGGAGGCTTTGACGAGAAAAGCTTGTGTACCACCTTGTTGGACTATTTTGAACGCTTTAATGACCCACGTTTGGACATTTGGTTCGATAGAAACAGTGATGGTGATTGGGTAGGTATCCCTATTGGCCTGAACCAGGACAACGCCCGTGCCTATGATGACGAGTTTAGTCCAAGCAGGTTGGATGTGGAGTTGTTTTACTTTTCTGCCACTCAAGCCGAAGCTTTCATCATGAAAAACTCAGAAGTACAATTTATTTTGGCGGAAGCTGCCGAAAGAGGCATCATTACTGGAAGTGCGGAGAGCTATTACAATGAAGGTATTAGGGCAAGCCTTTCCTATTGGGGTGTTGATGATGCCGACATTGAAGCCTATTTGTTGGAATCCGAAGTGCAATATGATGGCACCTTGGAACTTCTGTTGACCCAAAAGACCATTGCCCTTTGGAATGTGGACTATCAAGGTTGGATGGATTACAGAAGAACAGGCATGCCTGCATTGGAAACAGGTCAAGACGATTTGAACGGAGGATTGTATCCCGTTCGTTTCCTTTATCCTTCATCGGAACAAACCCTGAACAAGGCCAATTATGATGGTGCCGTAAGTGCCATGGGCGGAGCGGGAGACAACATAAATACCAAAGGCTGGTGGGAAACCGGAACCCGGTATTAGTAGAAAAATTCATTCATTTCAGCGAGCAAACGGTTGCCCCTTGAACGGGGCAGCCTTTGCTATTTAAGAGTTATGACCATGATAAAAAAAGCACTTAGTTTGGTTTTGTTGACCGTCTTGGTTTTTGCCTGTGACAAAACGGATAAAAAAGGATTCGCCATAGATCACGTCGTTGTGATTGGAGTGGATGGGATGAGTCCGGATGGTATCAGAAATGCAAATACCCCCATGTTGGATTCCATGGTTCAAAATGGAGCCGCAACCATGCAGGCAAGGTCGGTCCTCCCTTCAAGTTCCAGTCCCAATTGGGCCAGTATGATCATGGGTGCCGATACGGAGCAGCATGGGATCACTTCCAACGGATGGGAAAAATTTGACCATCAATTGCCCCCGGTCGTGGCCACCAAGAACGGTACTTTCCCTACCATTTTCACTTTGTTCAAGGACCAACAACCAGAAGCCCATGTGGGTGCCATTTACGATTGGGACGGTTTTGGACGATTGTTTGAAAAGGACGATGTTGACTTTGATATCAATGGCGACCACGAAGACGGGACTACCACAGATGCAATAACCTACATCAAGGAACACACGCCCAAGTTTACGTTTGTGCATCTGGACCATGTGGATCATGCTGGGCACAGTATGGGCCATGGCAGTGCGGAGTACTACACTTCTGTTGCAAAGGCAGATTCCCTGATCACGGAGATTGTAAAGGCCACCAAAGATGCCGGGATGTTTGAAAAGACCCTTTTCATTGTATCTGCGGATCATGGAGGATTGGGTTACGGACATGGTGGGGAGAGTTTGGCCGAAATGACCATTCCCTTTATCATGTATGGAGCCGGGGTGAAGAAGGGCTATGAAATTGAAGAAACCGTATACCAATACGACAATGCCCCCACGGTGGCCTACGCCATGGGACTGCAAACACCACAAGCATGGATTGGCAGACCTGTAAAAGGGGCTTTTATAGGAAATAAAAAACCCAAACTGACCTACAAGCGAAAAGAGCAGATTACCCAACCCAAGATTCTTCCCGATGCGGGCCATTATGAGCCGGCAGGCGGAGTTTTCAAAGCCGATTCCGTAGCAGTGGTGATACAAAACCCGAACAATAGTGGGGAAATTCGCTATGTGCTGGGGGGTGAGATACCAACGACGGCCAACAGTATGGTTTATCAAGACACCTTCTATCTAAAGGAAACGGCTGTGTTGAAAGCTGCTGTTTTTCAAAATGGAGCCATGGCAAGCACCATGGCCGAGGCCAATTTTAGAATTGTCCCAAAAAGCAAGGAAGACCCCGTAAAGTTTCAGATATTCTATGGGGAAAAAATGGAAAAGCTTCCGGATTTCTCAACCCTAAAACCTGTCAAGGAGGGGTATGTAACGGAGTTCTCCCATAAGCAGGCCTTGAGTCCGGACATTCAACAAGATCAGGTGGCCTTGGTGTTGATAAGCTATTTGGAAATCGAAGAGGAAGGAAAGTATCGCTTCTTCACCAATAGTGATGATGGTAGCAAACTCTATGTGGATGGGATATTGGTAGTGGACAACGATGGGGACCATGGCGTTATGGAACGTAGCGGAACCTTGGAATTGGCCAAGGGACGTCATGAGGTACGTGTGGAGTTCTTCAATGGCGGTGGCGGCTACCATTTGGATGTAAAGTATCAAGGGAAAGATGTTCCCAAGCAGATTATTCCTGCAAATAAATTATACAGAGTCAAGTAATAGATGTTCCACAACCTTAAAAAGTTAGGTTTTTTGATGTTTGCCCTGTCCGTTTGGATTTCACATGGACAGGACACGCAATTACCTGATTGGAAGCCTGGTTTTTTGGATATCCATCACATCAATACAGGTAGGGGAGATGCAACTTTCATGGTGTTTCCGGATGGGACAACATTCTTGGTGGATGCTGGCGATATGTCCGATACCCACCCAAGGACCACATCAAGTAGAAATGCCAAGTTGGTTCCCAACCGGTCAAAAACTGCCCCTGAATGGATTGTGGATTACATAGATCAATTCATACCCAAAAACCAAAATAGG
This sequence comes from Flagellimonas olearia, assembly GCF_009184425.1. Classification (GTDB taxonomy): domain Bacteria; phylum Bacteroidota; class Bacteroidia; order Flavobacteriales; family Flavobacteriaceae; genus Flagellimonas; species Flagellimonas olearia. Next base: position 956,695 of record NZ_WELG01000002.1, read on the forward strand.
CAGTTGGATTATGCCTTGATCACCCATTACCACGATGATCACTTTGGGGAGGTGGACTCCCTGCGAAAAGTGGCACCCGGAGGGTATCAACTGACTGGGATTATGGAGGTGGGTTCGTTGTTGCCCATCAAAAAACTGATTGATCGCGGATTTGATTTCCCCTTGGATTTAAAGGATGCCAAGGTGCAATCCAGGGAACGTTTCTCCAAGGATGCATATGGCATGGTTCCAACCTTGAAGGAATATTGGAAGTTCATCGCCCATCAATCCAAAGAAAACGGATTGGAAAATGAAGCCTTGAAAGTGGGTGCTACGGACCAAATCGTTTTGAAGCACAATCCAAAGGATTATCCTGATTTTTCCGTTCGAAATATTGCTTCCAATGGAGTAATCTGGACTGGAGAGGATACTAAAACCCATTCTCTTTTAAAGGTAGGTGAGTATCCCGGCGAAAACCCCTTGAGCAATTGCATCAGGATAGATTATGGGAAATTCAACTATTTTACCGGAGGGGATATTGCGGGAATCGATGGATTGGGGCAAACGAACATCAATGCCCTTGAATCGCATGTGGCACCCGTCATTGGTCCGGTTGATGTGGCCACGTTGAACCATCACGGTAATCGGGATTCCCAGAACCCCTATTATGTCCGTACCATTAGGCCGCGGGTTTGGGTCCAACAAAATTGGACAGCGGACCATCCGGGGGAGGAGGTGCTGCGAAGGATCACCTCAAAACAACTTTACCCTGGTGAGCGGGATATTTTCTCCACCATTATGCTTCAGGGCACCAAGGATGTCATAGGAGGCAGGGTGGATCAATACAAAAGTCAGGAAGGACACATTGTGGTTCGGGTGTATGATAACGGAAACATGTACGATATTTATGTGTTGGACGACACATCCGAAGAACGTAAAATACGAGCAAAATATGGACCATACAAAGCAAGATAAACACAGCGGGGAATATGTTGTGGAAGGAGACATCAACCTAACCTCGGCAAGGGGCGAATGGATAGAAGGGGATGTGAACGAACAGACCAAGGAACTTTTGGAAAAGGATGCCAAGTACTTTTTGCATCAATCCATGTCTACCCCCTGTTTGGATGTCTTGAAAAACTGCGAAGGCTCATATATTGAAAGCATTTCAGGTAAAAAATACCTCGACTTCCACGGAAACAATGTGCATCAAATTGGGTTTTCCAACCCCAAATTGGTGGGTCGGTTGACGGAACAATTACAAGGATTGACCTTTTCTACCCGAAGATATACCAATGAGGTGGCCATACAATTTGCCGAAAAGTTGGCCTCGGTCTGTCCAAAAGGCCTCAACAGGGTGTTGCTCACCCCAAACGGAAGCTCCGCCATTGGCATTGCCTTGAAATTGGCACGGGCCGTTACGGGAAAGCACAAGGTGGTTTCGTTTTGGGATTCCTTCCATGGGGCTTCACTGGATGCCATTAGCGTAGGGGGCGAATCGGTTTTTAGGGAGCACATGGGCCCTTTGATGCCCGGTGTGGAACGCATTCCACCCCCCATAACCTATCGGGGCATTTTTGAGGGGAATGAGGATAAGGCTTTGGAGTATTTGGAGTATGTCCTTTCCAAAGACAACCAGATAGGGGCCTTGTTGGCGGAGACCATCAGGAATACCGATGTGCAGATTCCTTCGGAAAAATTTTGGAAAGGGGCGCGCGAGCTCTGTACCAAGCATGGGGTGTTATTGATTTTGGATGAAATACCAATTGCCTTGGGAAGGACTGGGAAAATGTTCGCTTTTGAACACTATGGCATCGAACCCGATATCCTTTGCCTTGGCAAGGGATTGGGAGGAGGGATCATTCCCCAAGCTGCCATTGTAACTAGGGATGAATACAACACCTTTGGGCATATCTCATTGGGGCACTACACCCACGAGAAAAGTCCACTGGGGGCCATGGCAGGCTTGACGGTTCTTGACATCATCGAAGAAGAGAACCTTTTGGAAAAGGTAAAGACCCACGAAGTCTTTCTGAAGAATGCACTCTACAAATTGCACCGAAAATATTCCTTGATCGGCGATGTAAGGGGCATGGGCCTACTTTGGGGCATAGAATTGGTCACCAATAGGACCACCAAGGAAAAAGCTGTTGTGGAAGCCGAGGAGATTATGTACGAATGTCTAAAATTGGGATTGAGCTTTAAGGTTTCCAAAGGAAACGTACTGCAATTATCCCCCCCATTGACCATATCACAAGAAGAACTGGAAAAAGCCTTGGAAATATTGAACGAGGCCTTCCTTAAAACCAACGCAATCGTCTAATGAAAAAAATCAACCAACTTTTATTCTACTTTTTTGTGGGTACGGTCATGGCCGTGGCCCAAGAACAACCCCAAATTTTGGTGCAGCCTTATTTGCAGGATGCACAACCCAACTCCATCATCATCAAATGGGAGACCAGTAGCGGGGAGGAAAGTATTGTGGAATGGGGAACCACGGAAAAATTGGGTAAGAAGGCCCAAGGGATAGCCTATGACATCAACTTTTCGGATACTAGGATCCATGAGGTAAAGTTAACCGGTCTGCAACGGTTCACCGAATACTACTACCGGGTAAGGACGGGCAAGGTGAAATCGGATATTTATCAATTTAAGACCCCACCTTTTGCCAGTGATGAGGAATCGTTCAACATTGTGGCCATGAGCGATATGCAATACGACAGTCAAAACCCCAACAAGTTTTCCGAAATGGTGAATGAAGGGGTGATACCGTACTTGGAACAGGAATTTGAAGGAAAATTGCCCGAAAATTTGGCCTTGGTGATGATTCCCGGAGATTTGGTGGCCACAGGAAGCAACTACAGCCAGTGGAAGAACCATTTTTTTGACCCGGCCCAAAAACTTTTTGCACAGGTTCCCGTATATCCTGTTTTGGGCAACCATGAGCGGAACTCCGTTTTCTATTTCAAATACTTTAGTCTTCCCGAGAATGGCACTCCGGCCTATGCCGAACATTGGTGGTATAAAGACTACGGCAATACCCGGGTGATTGGTTTGAATTCCAATGAGGGTTATCGGGATTTAAGGGAACAATACGAATGGTTGGAAAATCTCTTGGCCGAAACCGAGAAGAATGATGCCATTGACTTTGTTTTTGCCCAATTGCACCATCCCCATAAATCGGAACTTTGGATTCCCGGAGAGGAAGAATCAACCGGAAAAGTAGTGAAGATGTTGGAAGCGTTTTCCACCAAGACCGGAAAACCCAGCATCCACTTTTTTGGCCATACACACGGCTATTCCAGGGGACAGTCACGCGACCATAAGCATTTGTGGGTCAATGTGGCCTCAGCAGGTGGAGCCATAGACAACTGGGGCGAGTTTGAAGGTAGGGATTATGACGAGTTCACCGTGACCCAGGACGAGTATGGATTTGTAATGGTTGAAGTGGATGGTAACCGGGAAGACCCCAAATTCACCATTAAACGCATCAGCAGGGGAAATGAAGAAGATTTTAGGGACAACGAACTTCGCGATAGCATTACCATCTGGAGAAAGGAACGAAAACCAGTTGCACCCATGCCTTTGACTCCAAAAGAAGATCAAGAAGTAGGTATAGAAGGAACCATCCTTAAGGCCGGAGCGTTTGAAAGTGGTCATCAGGGAACTTTCCATGCGGCATCGCATTGGCAGGTTTCGGAAGCCAAGGATTTTGAGAAATTGGCCTTTGAAAGCTGGAAGCAGCATGAAAACTGGTACTACAAGGAAAACAGACAAAAGGATGATGACCTCACGGATGAAAAGACCAGGCGCCTTAAACCAAATACCACGTATTTTTGGCGAGTAAGATACCGGGACCAAAACCTGAATTGGAGCGACTGGTCCGAAATAACATCTTTTAAAACCAAATAAAACATGAAGAACAGGATTTTGCTTTTGATCATGGCATTGGTTGCCATGCATATGGGGAATGCCCAAGACTCGAACAGCACCAAGGTAATTTTGATTACGTTGGACGGGTTCCGTTGGCAAGAACTCTTTACGGGTGCAGATTCCCTTTTGGTAGCGAACAAGGAATACGTTCACAATCCGGATATGTTGAAGAATACGTACTGGAGAGATACCCCAAAGGAGCGAAGAGAAGTGCTTTTACCATTTGTATGGGGCCAAGTGTCCAAAATGGGCCAATTGCATGGCAACCGAAATTTGGATAGCAAAGTGAACCTTACCAACACCATGTGGTTCTCCTATCCAGGCTATAACGAGATACTTACCGGTACTGCCGATGATGCCCGAATCACCAGTAACGATAAGATGAACAACCCCAATACCACCATTTTGGAACGGTACAATAATTCGCCCAAAGGGAAGGGAAGGGTTGCCGCATTTGGGAGTTGGGATGTGTTTCCGTACATCATTAACGAAGAGCGATCAGGGATTCCGGTAAATGCCGGTTTTGAGTCGGCCACCGAAAACTTGAACGAGCGCGAGAAATTCCTTAACCAATTGCAGGAACAGATTCCGAGTCCTTGGGGCAGTGTTCGGTTGGATGCCTTTACCCATCATTATGCCTTGGAGCACATGAAAAAAGAGCATCCCAATCTGGTCTACATTTCCTACGGGGAAACCGACGATTTTGCACATGATGGGGACTATCAGTCTTATTTGAAATCGGCCCACAACACAGATGCCCTGATCAAGGAACTTTGGGAGTTTACCCAAGAAGATGAATTCTATAAGGATCAAACCGTTTTTTTGATCACCACCGATCACGGTAGGGGCACCCAACCCTTGGATACCTGGAGAAGCCATGGAAGTAAGATTAACGGTGCAGGCCAAGTTTGGCTGATTGCTTTTGGAAAGGGTGTCAAAGCGTTGGGAGAGATGGAAAATGAACAGCTATACTCCAATCAGATTGCCCCCACGGTGTTACAGCTCTTGGATATTCCCATGGTCAAGGAAATAAAGGGGAGTCCCTTAAAATTATAAATACGTCAGTTTTATTTTCAGTTAATTAGTTTGAGTTAGTTTGTCAGGGCCCGCACTTTGTGCGGGCCCTTGCTTTTTATGGATTTTCATCTTGGCCACGGTCATGGGTGTTTTTGCCTAAAATGGTTACCTTAGAGGGGTATAACTATCATATGAAAGAAGAACTTTTAGGAATATTCAGCTCCCATTTTGAGCAACCCCTTATTGATGAGATTATTGAAGTCGGCAAGTGCATGGAAGTCCCTGCTGGCGAGACCATCATGGATATCGGAAACTATATTAGAAGTATTCCATTGCTGCTTTCTGGGGCCATTAAAGTATTGCGGGAAGATGATGAGGGGGATGAATTGTTGCTTTATTATTTGGAGCAAGGGGAGACCTGTTCCGTGACCATGGCCTGTTGTATGGGTCACACCCAAAGTGAAATTAGGGCCATTGCCGAAACCGATGCCAAAATTATGATGGTGCCCGTCCAAAAAATGGAAGAATGGATGGCCAAGTACAAAGGATGGCGCAATTATGTGTTCGAAAGCTACCACAACCGATTGAATGAACTGTTGCAGACGGTGGACAGTATTGCCTTTAAAAATTTAGATCAACGTTTGGTGGACTATCTCAAAAAGAAGATTGAGGTGACCAACGACAATCAGATACGAAGTACCCATCAAGAGATTGCCTATGACCTGCACACCTCTAGGGTGGTAATATCACGCTTGTTGAAAAAGCTCGAGAAAATGAAGAAATTGGTCCTTCACCGGAACTATATCCAGATTTTGGATCTATAGGTCTGTGCCTTTGGTTACTGTAAAGCAATACACGGAACCGTATTTTTGTTCAAAACCAACCCTATGCTTAAACGGTTTTTTCCCTTTTTATCGTGGTTGAAGACCTATAATCGTTCACTCCTTTATGGGGATCTCATTGCGGGACTTACCTTGGGGGTCATGTTGGTGCCTCAAGGGATGGCCTATGCCATGATTGCAGGAATGCCACCCATTTATGGACTTTATGCAGCGTTGGTTCCGCAGATCGTTTATGCGTTGACAGGTACATCGCGCCAACTGGCGGTGGGCCCGGTGGCCATGGATTCCTTATTGGTGGCGGCTGGCATAGGGGCGTTGCAATTGGCCAATATTGAAGACTACATTTCGGCGGTACTTTTCTTGACGCTTCTTATTGGTTGTATACAGTTGCTTTTGGGCTTCCTGCGAATGGGCTTTTTCATCAATTTTTTGTCCAAACCCGTTATCAGTGGATTTACCTCAGCAGCAGCCATTCTCATTGGATTGGGACAACTGAAGCATATTTTTGGGGTCCAAATTTCACAATCCAGTAAAATACACCAGCTGCTGGGAAATATTTTTGGCAGTTTGGGGCAGATCAATCTTTACGCATTGGGATTGGGGATTGCCGCCATTCTCCTTATCCTTTTCATGAACCGCATCAGCAAAAAGATACCCACTCCCCTGATCATCGTTATTGTGGGAATCTTGGCCGTTTTGTTTTTGCATTTGGAAACCAAGGGAATCCAGGTGGTTGGAGAGATACCCAAAGGATTGCCCAAATTCCAAAGCCCGGAATTCCAATGGGAAAAAATGGGGCAATTGCTGCCCATTGCCATTACCGTGGCCCTGTTTGGGTTTATGGAATCCATTTCCATAGCCAAAACCGTTGAAGAGAAACACCATGAGTATGAGTTGGATGCCAATCAGGAACTTCGGGCCTTGGGCCTTTCCAATCTTTTGGGGTCTTTTTTCCAATCGTTCTCCGTATCAGGAAGTTTTTCAAGAACCGCGGTCAATGATCAGGCGGGGGCAAAGACGGGCATGTCGCTTATATTTAGTGCATTGCTGATTGGGGCGGTGCTCTTGTTTTTGACTCCCTTGTTCCACGATTTGCCCGCTGCGGTATTGGGGGCGATCATTTTGGTATCGGTTTTTGGATTGATTGATATTAAATATCCCGCCATGCTTTTCAAGAGCAGAAAGGATGAATTCATGTTGTTGATCGCTACCTTTTTATTGACCCTTTTCATAGGATTGATCGAAGGAATTCTTTTGGGGGTGTTGCTTTCCCTTTTGTTGTTGGTATATCGCATTTCCAACCCCCATATAGCCATTTTAGGTCGAATCAAAGGGACCAATTATTTCAAGAATGTGGACCGATTTGCCCAAGAGGTCGAAGTGGATGCTGACAAGCTCATCATTCGGTTTGATGCCCAACTCTATTTCGGGAACAAGGATTATTTCAAAAAACAACTCTATCAACAAATAGCAAGAAAGGGAGATGCACTACGGTATATAATCCTCAATGCGGAGGCCATCAATTATATTGATAGTAGTGCGACGACCCTTTTGGAACGCATTATTTTGGATTTGCGAGAAAAGGGTATCCAATTGCTGATAACGGGGGCCATCGGTCCAACGAGGGACATTCTGTACCACAGTGGACTTATCGATATTATTGGGGAGGAAAACCTTTTCGTCCAGACGTTTGAAGCCGTGGACTATTGCTCCGATCAAAAGGAACGAACGGGAATTCAGAAAAGGATCTCACTCCAATCCAAGACAAAGAGTTTGTAACTTTGGTAACTGTACGGGTAAAAGTAGTCATGTATTTTTGACAAAAACCAAGAAAAAATGAAAATAGAACAGATATACACCGGATGTTTGGCCCAAGGGGCGTACTACATAGAGAGCGAAGGCGAAGTGGCCATTGTGGATCCCCTTCGGGAAGTAAAGCCATATATTAAAAGAGCCAAGGAAAGCGGTGCTACCATAAAATATATTTTTGAGACCCATTTCCATGCCGATTTTGTAAGCGGGCACGTGACCCTTTCCAAGGAAACCGGTGCGCCCATTGTATATGGTCCTACGGCAAAACCATCGTTCGATGCCATCATAGCCGAAGATGGGCAGGAATTTAAATTGGGCAAAGTCACCATCAAAGTGTTGCACACACCGGGGCATACTATGGAGAGCACCACTTATTTGCTAAAGGATGAAAACGGAAAGGACCATGCCATTTTTAGCGGGGATACTTTGTTCTTGGGTGATGTGGGACGTCCGGATTTGGCCCAAAAAGCGGCACATATGACGCAGGAAGAATTGGCGGGCACTTTGTACGATAGTCTTCGCAACAAAATTATGCCCTTGGCCGATGATGTCATTGTATACCCGGCACACGGAGCGGGTTCTGCCTGTGGTAAAAACATGATGAAGGAAACCGTGGACACCTTGGGCAATCAGAAGAAAATGAATTATGCCCTACGGGCAGATATGACCAAGGAGGAATTCGTCAAGGAAGTCACTGATGGGTTGTTACCTCCTCCCCAATATTTCCCGTTGAACGTGAAAATGAACAAGGAAGGATATGAAGATATCGATACCGTATTGGAACGGGGAACACAGAGTTTGAGCCCAGATGCCTTTGAGGTGGCGGCCAACGAAACAGGCGCCGTGGTCTTGGATGTTAGGAATCAAGCTGATTTTGCCAAAGGCCATGTGCCACGATCTATTTTCATTGGATTGGACGGGAGTTTTGCCCCATGGGTAGGTGCTTTGATCGCCGACGTGGAACAGCCCATTCTTTTGGTGGCTCCCGAAGGACGTGAGGAAGAAACCATAACCCGACTTTCAAGGGTTGGATTCGATGGTACCTTGGGATATTTGAAAGGCGGATTGAAAGCATGGGAAGCAGCAGGCAAGGAAGTGGATACCGTAAAAAGTGTTTCTGCCGATGAGTTGAAGAAAGCCATAGAGGAAAATGCACCTGTATTCGATGTTAGAAAAGAATCGGAATACAAGGCAGAGCATGCCGAGAATGCTATTTTGACCCCCTTGGATTATATCAATGATCACCTATCCGAGTTTCCGGACAAAGAAACTTTCTACATCCACTGTGCGGGGGGATATAGAAGTATGATTGCGGCCTCTATCCTGAAGAGTAGGGGAATACATAATCTTATTGATGTAGCTGGTGGTTTTGCCGCCATGAAAACCGCGGGGATTCCCGTAACGGATTATGTTTGTCCAACTACTTTAAAATAACAACATGCAAAAAGCACTAAAATTTACCCTCTTTACTTTTAGTTTTTTATGGATGATGTCCTGTCTTCCCCAACAAAAGGAGGTCGTGAAAAAAATAGATAAGGCCACCGTCCAGACTGAAGTAATAGGTAAGGATGTTCAGTTGGTGGATGTAAGGACTCCAATGGAATACCAAGAGGGTCACATAGATGATGCGGTCAACTTCGATATTAGCAATGCGGAAACCTTTGCTTTCCAGTTGGAGGGACTGGACAAGGAAAAACCTGTGTATGTCTATTGCAAAAAAGGGGCGCGGAGCAACAAGGCCGTAGAGATTCTCAAGACCAAAGGATTCACTCAGATTTACGACTATTCCGGCGGGTATGACGATTGGAAAAAAGAGGACTAATTGCCTTTTCGTTGTGTAACCCGCGTTACTGACCATAGCTTTTATCCCCTGTATTTTTGAGGACATAAAATCAGGATAAAATGTCAATATTTAGTTTTTTGTTCCCAAAGGGAAATCAGTCCGATGCCATCCGAATTTTAGATAGGGATGCTTATAAAAGTGCCATAGCCAAAGCCAAGGTGCAATTGGTGGATGTGAGAACGGCTGGGGAGTTTAGGGCAGGACATATTAAAGGAGCTCGCAATGTGGACTATTTTCAATCTTCGGCATTTGGTGAAGCCTTTTCAAAAATGAAGAAGGATGAACCCGTATACCTCTACTGCCAGTCAGGAAATAGAAGTCAAAAAGCGGCCCGGAAACTTGTGGACATGGGCTTCAGTGAGGTCTATGATCTAAGAGGGGGGTATCGTATGTGGTAATTTAAATCGACTAAAATGAAACCAACGGCTATCGTCTTATTTGTTCTTGTAGGGGTGCTTTCCTGCAAACAGCAACCAAAAACATCGGTTGATGGGGAATCCAATCATCCAGATTATTTGGAAATAGGTAGGGAATATGCCCAAGAGACCCAAAAGGTTTTGGGCAAGAACTTAAAGACCACCATTCAGAACGAAGGCGTGGCCCAAGCCGTTGTTTTTTGCAATGAACAGGCCTATCCATTGACCGATAGCATGGCCGCTAACTATAAGGCCAAGATCAAAAGGGTTTCGGACAAACCCCGTAATCCGTCCAATAAGGCCAATCCAGCGGAATTGGGCCATATCAACACCTTTAAAGAAAAAGTGGCCCAAGGGGATTCCATTATTCCCATTGTGGAGGAGGAGGATGGGAAGGTTCATTTTTACACTCCCATCATCACCCAGAATCTGTGTTTAAATTGCCACGGAACTCCCGGAAAGAACATTGCGCCGGATGTTGTTGGGCATCTCTCCGAACTTTATCCCCAAGATGAAGCCATAGGGTATGATGTGGATCAGGTTCGGGGAATCTGGAGCATTGTCTTTGAAGCAGAAAAACGTTCTGAATAAATCAGCCGTTTCTTTTTGATTTGGTAAACCCATGGACCAACTGTCCCCAAAATCCCTTGGGTAGGGTTTCATCACCTGGGAACCCCAACCGTATCTTTCCACCACTTTCCGGAACATAACTGGTACGGAAAATATAATCCCAAAGACTGATGCTTATCCCAAAATTCATCCCATAGGGATGCTCTTTGGGAAGATCATAGGCATGATGATATAAATGCATCACGGGATTGTTCAAAATGTATTTCAACGGTCCCCAGGTCAGTTTTATGTTGGAATGGTTAAAATGTCCAATGGCAATGGCTGCAAAATGTACTAGATAAGCTTGTTCAGGTTCAAATCCGCCAAGTATCATGACCCCCAAGGTCTTTAAGGGTTTGTAGAGGATGTTTTCCATCCAATGGTATCGCAGATGTGCGGCAAACCCCATTTCCTTTACGCTGTGGTGCACCTTGTGAAATTCCCAAAATGCCGGCACCCTATGCAGGAGAACATGGGTGAACCACTGCACAAAATCGAGCACAATAAAGAAAACCAACAATTGGACCCATTGTGGCCATAGGGTCACATCCACAAGGGCCAAACTCTTTGAACTGATTCCCATATCCAAAAAGAGCACCCCAAGCACTTTGTACACGCCGCTGATGACTATGGAAAAAATGAAAAAGTTGAAGAACATGTAAAAGGCGTCCAACCAAAAGTCCTTTCTGAAAATGGACTGCTCCTTTCGCCATGGGAAAAGGATTTCCAATGCCCATACCAAAAGTGAAATGGCAATGAGACCCCAAAAATAGTTGGTGTACCACGGCACTTGAAACAAAATGGATTTCCATGTCCATTGGGCCGTTCCCAAAAATCCGTTCAGCAAAGCATCTAGATATTCTCCCATGATCAATTTAGTTCATACCATTCGGCAACTTCCAAATTCTGCCGCCTTCCCTTGTCGGTAGGGGCGTAGTTTTTGGACAGATAATTTAAAATAAGCTCTTCATTTGCACCCAAATCCCACAAGTTTTGGGTTTCTTGCATCCATACAATGGTGGCTTTCCAGCCCTCCCGGCTCATTCGGTTTTGGGTCACCAATTTGGCGGAATGACAGGCGGTACAATTCTGTATGGTAGCCTGCATCCCTTCATCATCAATAAAACCAGTGGCCACATGGATGCCGTTCTCCACTTTGTCGAAATCCTCAACGGAATCTTCCACCGGTACTTCTTGAAGCTCCGACTTGGGTTTCCTATTGGCAACATAGAACAGCCCCCCGAACAGGACCAGCATCAGCAATAAGAAAGAAGCGAGGATTTTGGTCAGTGCCTTGATCTGCTTTTTAAAGTTGTCTTTCATCCTCAAACAATTTTTACCGCTATTCTATGACAGGCATTGTTGAGGTATCCCTTGGGGTTCCAACCGGGCAGTACCATGGGTTGCGATTTCCCTTGGGAATCCGTTGCTCTGGCCCAAACTTCATAATACCCTTTTTGGGGAAAGGGAATGGTAACGTTGAAATGTTGCCAAGCTAATCGGTTGGTTGGTTTTTTCAAGCTACAGTGGTGCCATGTGCTCCCAAAATCTATGGAATACTCCATTTTGGAAACCTCCAGTTCCCCGGCCCAAGCATGGCCGTTCACCTGCAAGGTTTGTCCTTGTTTGATTAGGGCACCACTTTTTGGATACGTGATCAAGGACTTTATGGGCATGGATTCAATGATGCACATATTTTCATCATCCACTTTAGTGCCAGGGGCAACCGTTTCGCAAGGCACGCGATATGAACTTCCTCCCATTTTTTCCCCATCATGTACTTGGTTGCGCACACTGATGCGGGTCAGCCATTTCCCCGATGTGGAAGCTGGCCATCCACCGCATACCAACCGAAGCGGGTAACCGTGCGCCAATGGAATATCCTCGTCATTCATGGAGAAGGCCAGCAGGGTTTCATCTTGTAAGGCCTTTGGCAAGGGAACACCTCTGGAAATGGGTTCTTTTTTAGGGTCACCGCTCAAATGGGTGTCGGCAGCATGATACCCAATGTATAATGCATCAGGATTCACACCCACGTCTTCAAGAACATCACGGAGTCGTACCCCGGTCCATTTAGCACAAGAGACTGCTCCAATGGTCCATTGGTTTCCCTTTGCGGGCGGATTGAACTCACTTCGCCCATTCCCACCACATTCCAAGGTGAGTTGATAGGTGTGCTGTGTAAATCTGCGTTTGAGTTCGTCCAGGGTATACGTTTTTGGATTTTTTACCGATTCCCCATCTATGGTCAAAGTCCATTTGGAAACATCGATATTCTCTGGGATTTTTCCATTGTTCCGGATGAACATGTATTGGTTGGGGGTAATGTCGTCATTCAACAAATGGGCCTTGGCCTCCATATTCCACGGCTTGTCGTTCAAGACCACCATTTCCTTGTCCTTGTGGAACAATTCAAAAGGGTCAGGGTCCTGTAGACCCAATGGGAGGTAGTTTTTGGGCATTTTGTGGCCAAAAACAATGTCGGCTCCCAATATGCTGGACATGGTGGCCAGTGATAATCGATACGTAAAATCCCTTCTATCCATAAAAAACGAAACTTAAATCTAGCATAAAAATAAATAGAACTGTGTAACCCAGGTTACCGAATGTCCTACGGATTTGGTTTAAATTTGAGAGATGGAGCTGGAATAATGTGAAAATAGGTCTTGGACCTAGAATTACTTAGGTATTTGAAAACATAATACAGATTCATATGAAAAAAAACATGGGCGGTCTGGACCGCATAATTAGATTGATAATAGCCTTGGTGGTGGTTGCCCTATATTATTTTGGGGTCATTACGGGTACTTTGGCCTATGTACTACTGGCCTTGGCTGCCATATTTGTTTTGACAAGCTTTGTTAGTTTTTGTCCTTTGTATGTGCCCTTTGGAATTAAGACATGTAAAGCCAAGGACTAGGTTTTTTCTTGATTGGTTGATGACAAAAACCACCCATTTATGGGTGGTTTTTTTATGGATTTTGGCGAGGATTTCATAAACAGGGCTTAGGTGTTTTATGGATAATGTAACTTTTGTTACACTTTTTTAAGGATATCCATAATATTTTACGGGATAAAATGAAAATAGTGTAAGGTATGAAATCACATTATCAAGTCTTGATCATTGGGGGAGGCACGGCTGGAATCATGACGGCGGCCCAGCTTTTGGCGAAGGACAAAAAATTGGACATAGCTATTATAGAACCCAGCGAAACGCATTATTATCAACCGGCATGGACCTTGGTGGGTGCCGGGGCCTATGATTTCAACAAAACAGCAAAACGTATGGCCGATGTTATGCCCAGCGGAGTGGATTGGGTCAAGGACAAGGCCACAGGATTTAATCCCAGACAAAATAGCGTATCCACCGAAAGCAATGGGGACATTACTTACGACTTTTTGGTCGTTGCCCCAGGATTGGTCATGGAACCCGGTATGATCAAAGGCCTGCCGGAGGCCTTGGAACTTGGTGTGGTTTGCAGCAACTATACGGACCCGGAACATACATGGAACACTATTAAAAACTTCAAAGGGGGCAATGCGCTGTTTACGCAGCCCACCACGCCCATCAAGTGCGGGGGAGCACCTCAAAAAATTGCCTATTTGACGGCCGATTATTTTAGAAAAAACGGACTTAAGAACAAGGCCAATGTCATATTTGCCACCCCGGGAACCGTAATATTTGGGGTAAAGGAAATCCGGGAGACCCTAATGAAGGTGATCGATCGTTACGGCATTCACTTTAAACCGTTTTATTCGCCCAAGGAGATTGATGTGGAGAACAGAATAGTACACTTCAGCCATACTGCACCCGAAGAGAACCGATGTGTCATTAACGAGGATAATGAATTGGGGGAACAAATGGTAGGCGATGTGGATATCAGTGTACCGTTTGATATGTTACATTTGGCCCCTCCCCAAGCTGCCCCTAGATTTGTAAGGGATTCTGCTTTGTCCAATGATGCGGGTTGGTTGGATGTGGACCATCATTCCATGCAGCACAACACATATCCCAATATTTTTGGATTGGGCGATGTAGCCGCCTTGCCAACGGCCAAAACTGGTGCCGCCGTTCGAAAACAAGTACCTGTAGTGGTTGAGAACATCATAAAGTTGATGAACCATAAATCTGCAGACAACCATTCCTATAATGGGTATTCATCCTGCCCCTTGGTAACAGGTTATGGCAAAATGACCTTGGCAGAGTTTGACTATAACAACAACTTCATCCCCGATCCCAAATTAAAACGCATGTTGGTATTTCATAGCGATAAGGAACATTGGAGATTATGGATGCTCAAAAAATACGGTCTCCCGTATTTGTATTGGAACAAAATGCTCAAAGGGAAGAATGTATAGCCTAGTGCTAAGAATGTTCCCTTTTATGAGAATTGTCATAATTTATAGAAGATAAAGCCATTACATTTGGTGGTATTAAATGCACACCTATGAAAACTTTTTTGGCACTTCCCTTGGTTTCTTGGGACAACGGTATAATCATGATCGCTGTATTTGGTGCAGTGGTAGTGGCTTTGGTTCTTGCTGTCCTAATGATGATGAATAGCGGAAAAAAATAGAAAAACCTTTAATGATTCACAGTTTTAACGCAATGATTTCTGCTATTGTGTTAAAACTGTTTTTTTGTAACATGGGTAACTTAGAAAGATAGTTTTCATGGGTATTTTTGAAATACAAAACCATATCCATGGAAACCGAAATTCTCGCCCGGATTCAATTTGCCTTCACCGTTGCCTTTCATTACATCTATCCGCCTTTGAGCATAGGCATCGGCCTGTTGTTGGTCATTTTTGAAAGCATTTATATTAGGACCAAAAATGAGACCTATCATAAATTGGCCCGTTTTTGGACCAAGATTTTTGCATTGACCTTCGGTATTGGTGTTGTCACCGGGATTGTAATGGAGTTTGAATTCGGCACCAACTGGGCCGTGTATTCTCGCTATGTAGGTGATGTGTTCGGTAGCGCTCTGGCTGCGGAAGGAATATTTGCCTTTGCCTTGGAAAGCGGTTTTTTGGGGATATTGTTGTTTGGCTGGAACAGGGTGAAACCTTGGGTGCACTTGGTGTCCACCATAGGGGTTTTTCTAGGTTCCATGTTCTCCGCTATATGGATTGTGGTGGCCAACAGCTGGCAACAGACCCCTGCCGGATTTCACATTGTGGGTGAAGGGCTGGACGCTCGTGCAGAGATAACCGATTTTTGGGCCATGGTATTTAACCCATCCAGTGTGGACAGACTTACCCATGTTTGGCTCGGTGCTTTTTTGGCCGGCGCCTTTTTGGTGTTGAGCGTACATGCCTATTATCTCATCAAGGGGAAGTATGTGGAAATCTCCCAAAAAGCCTTTAAGATAGCTTTGGTAGTGGCCACGGTATTTTCGTTGGGACAACTGTTTACGGGGCACCAGTCAGCAGATGGAGTGGCCAAGAACCAACCCGCTAAATTGGCCGCACTCGAAGGCCACTTTGAGGCATCCGCTCCCGCAGACATGTACATAATGGGTTGGGTGGATAAGGAAAAGCAAGAAGTTAAGGGAATAAAAGTACCGGGGGGGCTATCTTTTTTACTGGAGTATGATTTTGAAGCCCCAGTGACAGGCCTTAACGCATTTCCCGAAGATGAGCGTCCCTCGCAGATCAATGCCGTTTTTCAGTTTTATCACATTATGGTGGCCATTGGTATGGCTTTGATTTTCCTAACAGTATTGGCTACTGTAATGTGGTGGCAAGGTAAACTCTTTACTAAAAAATGGCTACTCTGGATTTTTGTTTTTGCAGTTTTTCTGCCCCAGATTGCCAATCAGGTAGGTTGGTTTGCAGCCGAAATGGGAAGACAGCCTTGGGTGGTGTATGGCCTTCTGAGGACCAATGAAGCATTCTCCCAAGCCGTTTCGGAAAATCAGATTTTGTTTTCTTTGATTTTGTTCTTTTTGGTCTATGCCCTGTTGTTTATGCTGTTTATTTACCTATTGCACAAAAAAATCAAACATGGCCCCTATGAAGAAGCAGAAACTGATGATACACCCTTTGGGGGAACACTAACCCATATAATGAATTGATATGGAAACGTTTTTAGGATTGGATTATCCCACATGGTGGTTTTTGGTAGTAGGCGGACTTTTTTCGGGGTATGCCATTTTGGATGGTTTTGATTTTGGTGCAGGTGCCTGGCATCTCTTTTTAAAGAAAGAGAACAGCCGCAGAATTGCGTTGAATGCCGTTGGCCCGGTTTGGGATGGCAACGAGGTTTGGTTGGTAATCGGTGGTGGGGCGCTGTTTGCAGGGTTTCCCGTAATGTATGCCACCATGTTCTCTTCTTTATATATTCCTTTTATGTTGTTCTTGTTGTTCATCATATTTAGGGCCATTTCCATTGAGTTTAGGGGCAAGGAGCCCATGCTTTGGTGGAGAAGACTTTGGGATGTTTGCTATAGCATCTCCAGTATTATGCTGGCTTTTTTGTTGGGAGTGGTGCTTGGAAATGTCTTGCAAGGAATAGCCATCGGGGAGAATTATCAATATCAGGGTGGGGTTCTTTTCGAGTTTTTAAACCCCTATGCCTTGATGACAGGGTTTACCACCTTATTTCTTTTTATGACCCACGGGGCCATATTCCTTCTTTTAAAAACCGAGGGAAGGTTGTTTGCCAAATTGACAAGGCTATTGAAAACGGGAATGATTTTCTTTATTGTGAGTTTTTCCATAACCACTTTGTACACGTTGATTTATATCCCACATCTCTCCGATGATTTTAAGAGCAATCCAACCTTGTTCGTAGTGCCTCTGCTCACTTTTCTGAGTATTGCCAACGTACCCCGACTCGCTGAAAAGCGAAAATATAAATTGGCGTTTCTTTTTTCCTCTTTGACCATTGCATTTTTGTTGGTTTTGGTGGCTGTGGAGCTGTATCCTGTTTTGTTGCGTTCCACCATAGATCCACAGTATAATATTGATATCTACAATGCGGCCTCTTCCACAAAATCCCTACAGATAATGCTTACCATTGTGGCCATAGGTACTCCACTGGTTCTTTTCTACACCATATTTGTGTATAAAACTTTCTGGGGAAAAGTAAAACTGGACGAAACAAGTTATTGAACAGAGAATATTTCAAGTAAAGGTCCTGTGTTAGTGGGGCCTTTTTTAGTTAAAGTTTTGTTTAAAGAAGAGACAGGGTAACCAATGTTACTGATTTTGATGTGTACTATGCTGACTTTTAGAGGAAAAAGCTATGAAAGCACGTATTACAGTACTTGGTCCCGTTTTGTTCTCCATCCTATTGGTTTTTGGGATGCTATCAGGGTGTTCTGATTCAAGTGATGAGCCCATTGATACACAAATCAATAATGATGATACAACCTTAATTTCTGAAGAAGATGAACAAGCACTATTGTTCATGTTGGAAGAAGAAAAGTTGGCAAGGGACACCTATCAGTTTTTGAACGACTATTGGGATATGGTCCAGTTTGAAAATATAATGCAGAGCGAACAGTCCCATATGAACGCCGTGGAAACTTTATTGAAGGCCTATCGTATTCCATATGAAATTTTGGAAAACGGCAAATTCACTAATGAAGATTTACAGGCATGGTACAACAAGTTTGTGGAAGAAGGAGTGGTTGATGAGGTAGCAGCCCTTACCATTGGTGCCACCATTGAGGATTTGGACATTGTAGATTTGGAAGACCATATCCAAGCGACTTCCAACCCCTACATTATCGAAGTGTTTTCAAGTTTGCAATGTGGTTCACGAAACCACTTGCGAAGCTTTGTACAAAGCATTGAAAATCTTGGTTCCACGTATGAACCACAATTCCTTTCCCAGGAAGCATACGATGCTATTTTGGAAGGGTCGCATGAACAGTGTAACTAAAACCATTACAATTATTTAGCGTCTATTTTTCCAATGTGACCTAGGTCACTTTATATCTGAAAACCTAAAGGTAACTTTGGGTAAATCGTAAAGAAAATGGCCAAAATAGTTGTTTTGGGAGCTGGTATTGCGGGTCATGTGGCAGCCTCCCATCTTAGAAGAAAGCTCAATAAGGAGCATGAGGTTGTGGTGGTTTCCCCCAATAGCAATTACCAATGGATTCCCTCCAATATTTGGGTGGGGATCGGTAGAATGAAACCACAGGATATCTTATTTCCATTGGCGCCTTTGTATGCCAAAAAGCATATCGATTACAAACAGGCAAAAGCCGTTAGTTTTCACCCTGAAGGAGATCAAGACCAGAACAGGCCCTATGTAATGGTTGAATACGTGTCTGAAGGGAACAAAGGGAACAAGGAAAAAGTAACCTATGATTACTTGATCAATGCCACGGGGCCAAAACTCAATTTTGAAGCTACGGAAGGACTCTCCCCCGGGAAGAACAAAGCACATTCCGTTTGCACCTATACCCACGCCCAAGAAGCGTGGAATGCATTGGAAGGCCTCATAGAACAAATGAAGCAGGGCAAGAAAATCAAAATATTGATTGGTACCGGCCATGCCAAATCCACCTGCCAGGGCGCCGCATTTGAGTATATCTTAAATGTGGAACAGGAACTTAGAAGACACAACGTAAGGGATAAGGCAGAAATCACATGGATTTCCAATGAGTTCAACCTAGGGGATTTTGGAATGGATGGTATGTTGATGAGCTACGGAAGCAATATCATGAAATCCAGCGAAATGGTGGGAATGGTCTTTGAAGATAGAAACATCTCGTGGATTTTGGGTGCCGGGGTCAATAAGGTCGAAGATGGAGTGGCCCATTACGAAAATTTGGACGGGGAGCAGAAACAGGAAAGTTATGACTTTGCCATGCTCATTCCCTCTTTTTCGGGCCATGGGTTTAAAGCCTATGATAGAACTGGGATGGATATCACGGATAAACTTTTTAGGGGATTTATGATCGTGGATGCGGACTATACCCCCAAACCCTATGAGGAATGGAGTGTACAGGACTGGCCGGAGACCTATCAAAATCCATCATATCCCAACATTTTTGCTCCGGGCATTGCCTTTGCCCCACCCCATAGCATTTCAAAACCGAGAAAGAGCAAAAATGGCACGGATATTACCCCTGCTCCGCCAAGAACGGGGATGCCATCCGGAATTACGGCAAAATTAGTGGCCGATAACATTATAGAAATGATCAAACAATCCAATAAGGAACTTCACCATAAAGGATCCATGGGCAATATGGGAGCCGCCTGTATTGCATCGGCAGGGTTTGGAATGACCACGGGAAGTGGTATAAGCATTACTACCTATCCCATTGTGCCCGATTATCAGAAGTATCCGGATACCCATGGAAGAAAACTGGGGAAAACTTTTGGTTCCATTGGATTGGCAGGGCACTGGTTGAAATTGGCCCTGCACTATGCCTTTATATACAAAGCAAAAATGAAACCCTTTTGGTGGTTGATCCCAGAATAGAAAATTATGACACGAAGAATATCCAAATACAAGCGATTTATGATGATGAACCCCATTGTCCAGTTTTTTAAGTTCATCTATTTGAGCATTAAAGTATTGCTGGTGGTCGCTGGCGGACATGGGGGAACCCGAAGCGCTTAGTATACAACCGTTTCTTTTTAATGGGCCTTGGTACAATCCTATGCTAATGCAATAGGGTTTTGTCAAGGTTTTTTTATGGTGTGGAAACGGCACATTTTTTCTTGGTAACCAAGGTTACTGTGCAGGGATTTTAACGAATCTATTTTTGACACAAATTAATTATGCATATGAAACGATTATTTGTTCTAATACTATTCTTTTCTGCACAGCTACAGATTCTTGCCCAAGATCATGTACGGATTTCCTTGGAGGATGTCCAGATGAGGGTGCAAGAATCCAACGCCAGCATTAAAGTATCCGAACAGGAGGCCAAGATGGCCAAGTATGATTATAGGTTCTCCAATTCCATCTATTTACCACAGATTGCGGTATCACACACGGGAATGGCAACCACGAATCCATTGATGGCTTTTGGTTCTAAATTGAACCAAGAGGTTTTGACCCAGGCAGATTTCAATCCAGCCTTGTTGAACGACCCCGATGAGATCAAAAACTATGCAACAGTGGTGTCGGTGCAACAACCCTTGATTAACCTGGATGGGTTTTACCAGCGCAAAGCGGCCAAAACTACCATGGAAGCCAAAGAACTCCAAGCGATGCGAACTCGGGATTATTTGGATTTTGAGGCCCAGAAAGCCTATGGACAACTGCAATTGGCCCATCGTGCCGTAGCGGTGTTGCAAAAAGCACATGAAGCGGCAAATGCCAACTTGAATATGGCACAGAACAGCTATGATCAGGGATTGCTTCAAAAAGCAGATTTACTGGAAGTGAAAGTGCGGGTGACCGAAGTTTCCGATCAGCTGAAAACGGCAAGGAGCAATGTCCAAAATGCATCGGACTATTTGGCTTTCTTGATGAACGAACAGGGAAACGTGGTCTATGAACCCTCCGAAGAACTGGTTCCGGATAACCTTGATGAAAACATGGATGTTTCCTTGGAAAACAGGGCCGATGTAAAAGCCATGGATTTGGTGTCCGAAGCCTATAAAGCAAACATGAGGGCAGATAATATGACCTTTTTGCCTAGGCTCAACGCCTTTGCCAGTTATGAAATGTACGACGACCAGATTTTTCAGGCAGACGCCAAAGGATATATAGTCGGGGCAAGTTTGAGCTGGGACGTGTTCAAAGGCTCCCAACGATTTGCCAAAGCAGGAAAAAGCAAAACAAACTATGAAAAAGCAAAACAAGAATACGAACAGTACATCGCCAAAAGCACTATGGAGCTTCAACGCACCAAACGGATGGTCGAAGATGCGCAAAGTAGGCTCCAGACCTCAAAATTGGCTATGGAACAGTCCGAAGAATCCTTGAGGATACGTACCAACCGATTTGGGGAAGGCTTGGAAAAAACAACGGATTTATTAATGGCTGAGGCCACCTATGCCGAAAAGCAATTGGCGTACTATCAAACCATTTTTGAATACAATCAAGCCCAATCCCTACTCACATTTTTAACCAAAGAATAATTGTAACATGAAAAACACTACGATATATAAAAGTTTCATTCTAACTGCATCCTTGGGTCTGATCCTAATGGGCTGTGGAAGTGATAAAAAACAAACTGCGGATACAACCGCAGCAGTACCGGTAACCGTTGCCAATGTGGATACAGGCGATAGCTCCACCATTTTGGCCGGAAGTGGTCAAATTACAGCCGTGAACAGCGCTACGTTGAGTACCCGAATGATGGGTTACGTGGAGTCCCTTCCTGTGAAGATAGGTCAGAAAGTAAACAAGGGAGACCTTCTTATTTCCATCAACAATGTGGATCTACGGGCCAAAAAAGCACAAGTGGAAGCTTCCATTACCGAAGCTACGGTAGCCTTCAACAATGCGAAGAAAGATTACGAAAGATTCCAGAGCCTTTTTAAGGAAAGCAGTGCCTCACAAAAGGAATTGGATGATATGACTGCACGCTACGAAATGGCCAAAGCCAGATTGGAAGCAGCCAATCAAATGAAGAACGAGGTGAATTCCCAGTTCGCCTATGCCAACATTAGGGCGCCTTTCAATGGGGTGGTTACCAACACCTATATCGATGAGGGAGACATGGCTAATCCCGGTGTTCCCTTAGTATCGGTGGAATCCCCAGGAACAGGATTTGAGGTGGAGGCCAAAGTGGCCGAAAACAATATTTCTTCCATTGAAGTGGGAACCAAGGCGCAGATTTTAGTGAAAGCGTTGGATACCACTCTTACAGGTGAAGTATCCGAACTGAGTGCTTCGGCACAAAATACTGGAGGACAATATATAATGAAGGTGGCATTGGACAAGACAGACGCCAAGATTTTGTCAGGCATGTATGCAACCATAAGGCTGGAGACGGAACAAAAAGGTTATGGGAATGACATGGTTGTGGTTCCGTCGAAGGCCCTGGTGCATAAAGGTCAATTGACCGGGGTGTATACGCTTGGTCAAGATAATGTGGCCTTGCTTCGCTGGTTGCGTTTGGGTGAAAATTATGGTGACGAAGTAGAAGTATTGTCCGGTTTATCCAAAGGAGATCAATACATCGTATCAGCCGAAGGAAAGCTGTACAATGGCGTTAAAGTAAGCATTCAATAACCCAAAAAAGCTAACAATGAAAGACGGACTAGCAGGAAAAATAGCCAAAGGGTTTATCAGCTCCAAACTAACGGTGCTCTTAATGATTGTGTTCATGGTCATTGGGGTGTACAGTTCTTTTTTGATCCCAAGGGAAGAGGAGCCACAGATTGATGTACCCATGGCGGATATTTTTGTGGGATACCCTGGAGCCAGCCCAACAGAGGTGGAATCCAGGATCACAAAACCGCTTGAAAAAATTATATCGAACATTAAAGGCGTAGAGTACGTGTACACCACTTCCATGCAGGAGCAGGGGATGGCCATTGTGCAGTTCTACGTTGGGGAAGATATCGAAAGATCATTGGTGCGCTTGTATGACGAAATCAACAAGCACATGGATCAAATGCCCAACGGGGTTACTATGCCTTTGGTAAAAACCCGTGCGATTGACGATGTGCCCATGCTTGCTCTAACCCTCTGGAGTGATGAGTATGATGACTTTCAACTTAGAGAGATTTCTGGAGAGCTCATCAATGAGGTTGAAAAAGTAAACGGGGTTTCCATCACTAAAAAGATTGGAGGAAGAAACCGTCAGCTTCGAGTGGTGGTGGACAAGGATAAAATGGCCGAATCAGGCATCGATATGTTGGCCGTGGCCCAAATGATTCAAGCCAACAACCAACAAATGGATGCTGGGAATTTCCTTTCCAACGATACTGAGTTCCACATTAGCACAGGTAACTTTTTGGAAAGCAAGGAAGATTTGGAAAACCTGATTGTGGGAACCAAACAAAATCAACCCATCTATTTAAAGCAGGTAGCAACAGTTTTGGATGGTCCAGAATTGCCTAAAAATTATGTTTCCCTTGGATTTGGGGCTGCGAGTTTGAAGTCAGAAACTTTCAAATCTGAATATCCAGCGGTAACCATTTCCATTGCCAAAAGAAAAGGGGCCGATGCCATGAAGATTGCCGATGTGGTGTTGGACAAAGTAGAGCATTTAAAATCAAATTTGATTCCAGCTGATGTACATGTTGAGGTAACCCGTAACTACGGTCAAACTGCTTCGCAAAAAGTATCTGAATTATTGATGCACTTGATCGGGGCAATTATCGCTGTAACCTTTGTGGTGATGTTGGCCATGGGTTGGAGAGGTGGATTGGTGGTATTCCTTTCCGTACCGATCACATTCGCTTTGACCTTGTTGAGCTATTACATGCTCGATTACACTTTGAACCGAATCACTTTGTTTGCATTGGTGTTCGTAACGGGTATTGTGGTGGACGACTCTATTATTATCGCGGAGAACATGCACCGCCACTTTAAAATGAAACGATTGCCGTTCAAGGATGCGGCACTCTATGCCATCAATGAGGTAGGAAACCCGACCATTTTGGCCACCTTTACGGTAATTGCATCCGTATTGCCCATGGCATTTGTATCGGGATTGATGGGGCCTTATATGTCCCCAATGCCCATCGGAGCATCCATTGCCATGTTATTATCACTATTTGTAGCCTTGACCATTACCCCTTATTTGGGATTCATTTTCTTGAGGGAAAAGGACAAAAAGAAAAATAAAAAAGAAAAAGAGGCGGTCGAAATTCAGGACACTTTTATTTATAAAGCCTACGAGCGTTTCGAAAAACCCCTGATTGAAAGTAGAAAGAAGCGATGGGTTTTTATTGGCATCACTGTGGTGTTGTTATTTGCTTCTGTGGGGATGTTCTTCACCAAATCGGTAGCCGTAAAAATGCTTCCTTTTGATAACAAGAACGAGTTCCAAGTAGTTATCGACCTCCCTGAGGGGTCTACTTTGGAACGTACTTCAGCAGTCGCTAAAGAAGTAGGGGCTTATTTGTCCACAAGACCTGAGGTTGTGAACTATCAAACCTACGTGGGCACATCAGCACCAATTACTTTCAACGGATTGGTAAGACACTATGATCTACGTGGCGGAAGCAACATGGCCGATATTCAAGTAAACCTTACCGATAAGCACGACCGAAGCGAGCAAAGTCATGATATCGCCAAGGTGTTGCGACCTAAAATCCAAGAATTGGGCAAAAAGTACAATGCAAACATTAAGATTGTTGAGGTGCCACCAGGCCCCCCTGTACTTTCCACCATTGTTGCTGAGGTATACGGACCCGATTACGAAAAGCAAATTGCATTGGCCGAGGATGTAAAAGGTATCTTGAACAATACCACCGACGTTGTGGATGTGGATTGGATGGTTGAAGACGATCAAGTGGAATACGATTTTGTGGTGGACAAAGAGAAAGCTATGCTTTATGGTGTAACACCCCAGCAAATTGTACAGGTGATGGCCATGGCTTTCCGTGAGCAGCCCGTTTCCCATATTTATCGCGAAGAAGCATTTGACCAAATCGGAATTGTGTTGTCCGTTAGTGAAAAAGACAAATCGAGCTTGGATCAGATCCAACAATTAAAAATAACATCCCAACAAGGGAATATGGTGTCCGTGGGTGATTTGGTTTCCATAAAAGAGGGGACCAAAGCCAAAAGCATCTATAGAAAAAACCAAAAGCGAGTGGTTTATGTGATGTCCGATATGGCAGGTGAACTGGAAAGCCCAGTGTACGCCATTTTGGGCATGACGGATAAGTTAAATCAATTGGAGCTACCTCAAGGCTATTCCATTAACGAACTCTATATGGAGCAACCCCAGTATGAGGATGACTACACGGTAAAATGGGATGGGGAATGGCAAATAACCCTTGAGGTGTTCCGTGATTTGGGAATCGCGTTCCTTGGTGTAATTGTGATCATTTATATGTTGATCGTAGGATGGTTCCAAAACTTTAAAGCGCCAATGGTGATGATGGTGGCCATTCCACTTTCCTTGATCGGAATTGTGTTGGGTCACTGGATGTTGGGCGCATTTTTTACCGCAACCTCCTTTATCGGGATGATTGCCCTGGCGGGAATCATGGTGCGGAACTCGGTATTGCTTATCGACTTCATCAACCTTAGGTTGAATGAGGGAGTTCCCCTTAAGCAAGCCGTAATTGAAGCGGGTGCCGTACGTACCACACCTATTTTGTTAACTGCGGGAACCGTTGTTATTGGAGCTTTTGTGATCTTGTTCGACCCCATTTTCCAAGGGTTGGCCATATCACTTATGGGTGGAACCATAGTGTCTACCGTATTGACGCTTTTGGTGGTGCCATTGGTGTATTATATGATTGAACGTAAAAATTATAGTTAACATGAAAATGATCATTGTTACCACGGTAGAGGAATACAAAAAGGATGTCCTGAAGATTTTTAAAAAGGCAGGTGTTGAAAGTTTTAGCGGTTCCGATATCGACGGATACAAAGGGGCAGCCCCATTGATGTATACCAGCAGTTGGTTTCCCAGTGAAAAAGGCGGGGCCGCTTCCAATATGTTTTTCTCGTTCACCGAAGAGGAAAAAGTAACCGAACTGTTCAAACTCTTGAAACAGTTTAATGAGGAGAGCGAGACCACCAATCCCATAAAGGCGGTGGAAATCCCTATTGAAAGAACCGTTTAAAATACTTAAAATGAGAAATAGAATTGTAAGAGGAGTAGCAGGAACCTTTATATTGATCAGTTTGATCTTGGCCATTTATGTGAACATCAATTGGCTTTGGTTTACTGCGTTTGTAGGAGCCAACTTGTTGCAATCTTCCCTCACCAAATGGTGTTTGTTGGAAGATATCCTGAAAAAGTTCGGCGTTTCCGACTCGGACAAGAGTTGCTGTTGAAACCGTAGGTTTGATATTTAAGGCATTTTCTCCACCTTTGTCATAAATTGGAGAAAATGCTTTATCAAACATGGCCTTGGTATGTGTCGGGCCCCCTTATAGCCTTGATTATGGCGCTGCTCATTTTAATGGGCAAACGTTTTGGAATGTCTTCCAACCTAGAGACGTTTTGTTCCATTGGTGGGGCAGGAAAGTTTTCGGATTACTTCAAAGTGGATATTAAATCCAAACGCTGGAACCTATTGGTGGTTCTGGGCTCCGTTATTGGAGGATTTTTGGGAGCACATTGGTTGTCGCCCAACCCCGCAGTCGATATTTCACCCAAAACCGTAACCAAACTTCAAGAATTGGGATTTGATAGTGCTGGAAAAGCCTATTTGCCCACGGAACTTTTTAGTTTGGAATCGTTGTCCGACCCAAAAATTTGGATCATTCTGTTGATTGCAGGTTTTTTGGTGGGCTTCGGAACCCGTTATGCCGGTGGGTGTACTTCCGGACACGCCATTTCCGGCCTCAGTAATCTGCAACGACCTTCGCTCATAGCAGTCATCGGATTTTTTATAGGTGGACTGATCATGGTTCACTTGTTGTTCCCCCTAATTTTTGCATCATGAAGAACTTGGCATATATTTTAATCGGTACTTTTTTGGGAATTGTCCTTTACAAATCGGAAGCGGCATCATGGTTCCGGATTTATGAAATGTTCCAATTCGATTCTTTTCACATGTATGGGATAATCGGTTCTGCTTTGGCTGTAGGGGTTATTTTGGTCTTATGGATCAAAAAATCAAAAGTGAAATCCTTTTCAGGAGAACCCATTAGCATACCCGACAAAGAGAAATCCTTTACCCGATATATTGTGGGAGGAACGCTCTTTGGATTGGGTTGGGCGTTGGCAGGGGCATGCCCTGGACCGATGTATGTTTTGGCGGGTGCCGGTTTTTGGCCCATACTTATAGTTATAGTTGGGGCGTTGTTCGGAGCCTTTATCTATGGTGTTTTGAGTGATAAATTGCCACATTGAGGTTGATTTAACGGAATATTTGGGCAAAACAACGAGTTTGGATGGCATCTCAGAAGTAGGGCTTTAGCTTTGGAGCACCCAAACCTACTTATAGTCCCAAGATGAAGCTTACCGTTTGTATCATAGACGATGATTTAGTGTCCCAGTTTGCGACACGTTACTGCATACAGCAATCCCAAGGAGATTTTGATATTATTACCTGTGCCAGTGGAGAGGAAGGCCTTTCCGTGTTTCTGGACTTGGTAGAGAATAATGGAAGTCTGCCAGATGTGGTCTTTTTGGACTTGGTCATGGAAGGAATGAATGGGTGGACCTTTTTAGAGAATATTCAAAATCTCTTTAAAGGACATGTACTTCCCAGGGTCTATATACTGTCAGCCTTTTCCAATACGTTGGACAGGACCATTGCCAAGGGGAACCAACTCATTTCAGGGTATATAGACAAGCCACTTTCCCGTTCTTTTTTGGATAAAATCTTACAACAGGAACAAAAGAGGGCTGGTTTTTCCTCCTAGAAACTGTTTGTGCGCTCTTCATATACTAAGACTTTATGTTGAGTAAAGGCCAATTGGTAGTGCAAAGTTTTTCAAAAAAACATATTTTTGCAGTCCATTTTCAGGAATGGCCCCGTAGTTCAATGGATAGAATAGAAGTTTCCTAAACTTTAGATGCAAGTTCGATTCTTGCCGGGGCTACAAAGTAGCCGCGCAAACACGGAAAGTATGCAAAGCGAAGCTTTGGAATCGAAGTTTATGCCGTACCCTGATATGGTGATTCTTGCCGGGGCTACTTTTTGACTTCTGAATGATTCAATGAATCATTAAATAAATGAAAATCAGACATTTAGCATTTTTTGATTTTGGAAACAAATACCTTTTTCACGGAAATCATCCCTCAAGAACAAGTATTTGGTTAAAAATCACCTCGCTCAGTAGTATTGGTTAGTGGTAAGATTTGGGCTTGCAGCGCGAAACGTGGTTTCGCTCGCTTGTATTAAAGGGGTGTATAAACCCTTAAATGAAATAACCAATTCAATTCATATGGGATACAATGCGGTCTGTTTGTAGCAATCTTTTATATTCTACTGGATTTGAACTTTTTAGGATAAGATAAGGTGCGCCAAGGCAGCAAGAATGCTACCAATGATAGGGCCTATTACAGGAATCCATGAGTAACTCCAATCACTTCCATCTTTTTTTCTAATAGGAAGTAGGGTATGAATTAACCTTGGGCCAAGGTCACGAGCAGGATTTATGGCGTAACCAGTAGTGCCACCAAGAGCAAGGCCTATCACAAATACCAAAAGAGATACGGGTACCGCTCCCAAAGACCCCATTCCTATAGGGGTCTTCGCGTTGCCTTCACCCAAAAGGGGGTCGCTAAAATAAAAGATTACAAAAATGAGACAAAACGTCCCTATTATTTCACTCAATAAATTTGATGACCAATCTCTTATGGCTGGTGCAGTACAGAAGGTGGCTCTTTTGGCATCTGCATCATCTGTCTGGCGATAATGGTTACGGTACATTGCCCACACAACAAAACTGCCAAGCATAGCGCCAATCATTTGTGATGTTATATATGTTGGAACGAGTTCCCATGAAAATTTTCCAGCCATGGCCAAGCCAATGGAGACGGCGGGATTGAGGTGGGCTCCACTATATGGACCTGCAACGACCACACCAATAAATACTGCTAGAGCCCAACCTGTGGTTATTACAATCCATCCACTGTTGTTTCCTTTGGTATCCTTTAAGACCACATTGGCGACTACACCATTCCCCATCAGAATAAGAAAGAAGGTTCCGATAATTTCGGCTAGATATGCTGTCATTTGGTTATGATTTAATTATGATTAGACCAATTACTTGTAGTATCAATGGCTTTGTGCCATTGGCAGATACTTTTTTCCAATGGAAAATCACCATTTGGTTTGTATTCGGTTTTTACTTTCCATTGTCTTTTGATTTGTTCCACATCACTCCATATACCAATGCCAAGTCCTGCCAAGTAAGCTGCTCCCAATGCCGTAATCTCCGTAGTTTCCGGTTTGACTATACCGGATTGAAGCACATCGGATTGGAACTGCATCAAAAAATTGTTGGTAGTGGCCCCACCATCAACCCTTAACTCTTTGATTTCAATATCCGCATCTGCTTCCATGGCCTTGAGTACATCATAGGTTTGAAAGGCAATGCTCTCCAGAGCTGCTCGGGCAATGTGCCCTGCAGTGGTTCCTCGGGTAATGCCCACAATGGTTCCACGAGCATGTTGGTTCCAGTGAGGGGCTCCCAACCCGGTAAATGCGGGAACAAAACTTACCCCGCCATTATCATCGGTACTGTTTATTAGTTCTTCGATTTCTGGTGCGGAATGAATAATACCAAGTCCATCCCGTAACCATTGTACAACCGCCCCGGCAATAAAAATGCTGCCTTCCAAAGCGTAAACCACCTCATCACCAATCTTCCATGCTAGTGTGGTGAGCAATTTGTTTTTGGAAATAATGGGCTTGCTTCCAATATTCATGAGCATGAAACAACCGGTGCCATACGTATTCTTTACCATTCCTGGTTCTGTGCACATTTGCCCGAATAAAGCGGCATGTTGGTCCCCTGCAATTCCTGTAATAGGGATTTTCTTTGCAAATATAGCCCCTGATGTTGTGGCCAAGTCCCCGCTGGAATCACATACTTCTGGCAACATTTTTTTTGGTATGCCAAAAAGTTCTAATAACTCATCGTCCCAAGAGAGCGTATGGATATTATATAAAAGATATCTTGAAGCGTTGGTACTATCCGTAATGTGCTTTTCGCCTTCTGAAAGGTTCCATATCAACCACGAATCAACTGTTCCGAGAGCCAATTGACCTGCTTCAGCCTTTTCACGTGCGCCTTCCACATTGTCTAGTATCCAACGGACCTTGGTTGCGACAAAATAGGCATCGATGACCAAGCCTGTTTTTTCGCGGATCATCGGCTCATGACCTTGGGCAATGAGTTCATCACAATAGTCAGAGGTGCGCCTATCTTGCCAAACTATGGCATTGTAGACGGGTTCCCCCGTTTCTTTATCCCAAACCACGGTGGTTTCCCTTTGGTTTGTGATGCCTATTGCAGCTATATCATCTGATTTTAATTTGGACATTGAAACCGCTTCGGCGGCAACCCCAATTTGGGAAGACAAAATCTCATTGGCATCATGCTCGACCCATCCCGGTTTTGGAAATAGTTGCCTAAACTCTTTTTGGGCTATGTTGATGGCCTTTCCGTTCTGATCAAAAATCAAAGCGCGGGAACTAGTGGTGCCTTGGTCAAGGGCAAGAATATATTTTGACATGTTGGTTATTATTTTTTGTTTTATTCTATCTTTTGTAATTCACCGGATATTAATACCTCGCCCAATAATGGATTGACAAGGTAATTTTTTGCGATGTTCTGAAAATCTTTTATCTGAGTATTTATCCATTCCTGATCTTTACCCATTTCTCCAGCCATAATTTCCGCTACTTTTGGAGCCAGTTCAATAGCCGCTCTGGCGTTCAGGAATAGAATGCGCAATCGGCGAGCCAGTATGTCGTCAACCGTACGGGCCATTTCATGGCGGACCGCCCAGATTACCTCGGCAACGGTAAACGGAAATTTAGGATGGAGCGGGTGGTTCCAATCAGGATGGTCTTTTTTAAGCTGAGCAATCCCTATGGCATCTGCCCCATAAAACTCAAGCGCTCCGTCAGCTATCTTCCCTGTTGTATATCCATGGATTTTTAAGGTCTGTGTTTGACATGGGCCAGCTGATAAACTACCAACTTCTATAGCTTGGTCCACCGTATCTTCTGCCATCTTCCTATAGGTGGTCCATTTGCCTCCCGTAATGGTGATTAATTTGGATGCGGTGACTTTAAGCTTATGGTCCCTGGATATTTCTTTGGTGCCCACTTCCTTGTTTTCAGGTAGTACGAGAGGTCTGAGACCTACGAATACACTTAGTACATCTTTTTCCTTAGGGACTATTTTCAGATAATCTTTTAAGGTATCCAAAATGAAATTTATTTCTTGCTTCAAGGGTTTTGGCTCCAGTTGATGACGATCTAATGGTGTATCGGTAGTGCCTACTAAAAGATGATTATGCCATGGAACGGCGAAAAGTACCCGACCGTCAGTGGTGGCTGGGATCATAAGTGCGTGCTCGCTATCGAGGAAGGATTTGGGTAAAACCAAATGAATTCCTTGGCTTACCTTTAATAATGTATTGGCATCCGGATTGTCCATTTTAAGGATATCATCTACAAAGACCCCAGTAGCATTGATGACCACTTTTGCTTGGACACTATAGGTTTTTCCTGTTTCCATATCAGTTACCTGCACTCCGGTCACTTTGCCATTGAAATCTTTATTCAACTCATTTACCTTCATGTAATTAAGTAGATTCCCTCCTTGTTCAATACTGGTCTGGGCCAAGTTGATGGCCAAACGGGCATCATCGAACTGGCCATCAAAATATTGCACACCTCCGTTAAGCTTATTAGGACTTAAATTGCTCATCTGCCTAAGTACAGTAATGCGTTTTAGCAAGGATGTATTTCCCATTCTGAATTTTTGAGCCATCCAGTCATAGATTTTCAACCCTATGCCATAGAAATATTTTTCCCACCAGCGATAGCTTGGAATGATAAAGGAGAGAGAATTGACCAAATGAGGTGCATTTTCTAGCATTATACCTCTTTCCCTCAACGCCTCAAAAACCAATTTAATGTTTCCTTGGGCCAAATAACGTACGCCTCCATGCACCAATTTGGTGCTTCGGCTAGAGGTTCCTTTGGCAAAATCGGATTGTTCAAAAAGCATGGTCTTTAATCCGCGTGAACTGGCATCCAATGCCACACCCAGTCCTGTGGCTCCACCACCAATGATCAGAATGTCCCAAACTTCATGTTCTGTTTCTATTTTATGTAACAACCGCTCGCGGCTAAAAAGAGTTTCTTTTTGTTCTTTTTTCATGTATAATTGGAAATAAAACGAAGCAAATATAACACAAATACAATGCTTACATAACATAAAGACAAAAAAAAGTTCTATAAAATGTCAAAATGGTATTTGTTTTTATTTTTTTTTGTTACTTTCGTAATTGTTAAAATTGTATTGCTTTTAAAAACCAACTACTAAAACTAAATTTTAGGAATCCAATGAAAAAAAGTTATGTGTATGTGCTTCTTTGCAGTTTGCTCTCTTTCTCTGCTTGGTCACAGGATACTATGATCAAGGGGGCGATCACCGATCAAGGGGGCGTTCCTCTTCCAGGGGCGTCAATTGTTGAAAAAGGAACCTCCAATGGTGTCGTTTCCGATTTTGACGGACAATTTGGCCTAACTCCTTCCAAGAATCAAGTGGTTCTTGTAATTTCTTATGTGGGATATACGACCTTGGAAGTTTCCGCTAGGGCGGGGTCTTTTCAAGAAATTGTCATGGAGGAGGATGCCAGTGAACTCGACGAAGTCGTTGTAACGGCCCTTAATATTACCCGTGAGGAAAAATCATTGGGTTATGCCGTTGCCAAAGTTGAAGGTGAGGAAATGACCAAATCCGTAGCGGGAAACTGGTTGAACAGTATGTCAGGAAAAGTCCCGGGGCTCTTTTTTGCCCAAGCGGGATCTGGTCCCAGTGGTTCCATCCGAGTGACACTTAGAGGGGATCAGTCCCTAAATTATGGCAGCAATGAGGCGCTTATTGTTGTTGATGGTGTTCCCATAAGTTCTGGTATGACTGCCACACGTGCAGTGAGTAACTATGCCCAGGCCGATGCACCGGTGGATTTTGGCGATGGTTTGAGTGATATCAATCCAGAGGATATTGAATCTGTATCGGTCCTTAAAGGCCCTGCGGCGGCAGCTCTGTACGGTTCCAGGGCAGCGAATGGAGCTATCATGATTACGACAAAATCTGGTAAAAAAGGTAAGGGGCTTGGTGTTACCGTGAACACCACGGTGAGTTTTGAACAGGCTGGTTTCTTTCCTGATTTTCAAACGGAATACGGGAACGGTTCAGATATGGGGGAACAGCCTTATTCCCTTTGGGAACTGACTGAAGATATGGCTCCTGATGGTGTGGCGACGAATAGGCATTACTCCAGATATACTTTTGGGGAGCGTTTCGATGCAAATAAAATGCGCTACTTATATGCTTCCAAAAACTGGGAGACTGGAACATTTTCAAAATTACCCTGGGTATATCAAGATGATTGGTACACTGGCTTGTTTCGAACTGGGGTAACCACGATCAACACGGTAAGTATCAATGGGAACAATGGTGAGGGAACCTCAAGTAGGCTCTCCATAACCGATTATAAAAATGATTGGATAATGCCCAACACAGGGTTCAACCGTCAATCAGTGTCCCTAACGTTCAATACACCAATCAATGACTGGATTTCCTTGAATTCCAAAGTGAACTATTATCGTAAGAAAAGTGATAACATGCCAGGAGGAGGTTATGATGAATCCAATCCTATGTATGCCTTGATATGGGGCTTTAATGTAAACAGTATGGATGATTGGAAAAACGAATATTTTGAAGGTAGGTACAACTTCTTGAATTGGTCCGCGCAAGGGGAAAATGGAGAGGGGTTGGTATTTCCTTCTGCAAATTCATACAACCCGTATCGAACTTTATATGAGGCTCTAAGTGCTCACGACAAGAACAGGGTTTTTGGGAACATCGGACTGAACTTTGACCTTGGCCATGGTTTGTCTTTGGATTTGCGTTCAGGCCTGGATTGGTCCACGGAATTTAGAACACAAAGAAGGCCCTTTTATACAACGGATTACCAAAATGGCTTTTATAGGGAACAGACGGTACGTTATTTGGAGAACAATAACGACTTTATGTTGCGTTACGAAAACAATGATATAGCCGATGGTCGATTTACGCTCTCCACATTTGTGGGTGGAAACAATAGGGTAAATGAATATTACAACAGTAGGATTACCTTGGAGCAATTGGGCGAGGAAGGCATCTATCATTCCACTAACTTGCCAACGGGAGTCAATCCGGACAATTATAACTATAGAAGCAAGAAGATTGTGAACAGTTTGTACGGAATGTTGTCATTGGGCTGGGACGACACCTACTTTTTGGATGTTACCGCACGTAACGACTGGTCCAGTACGCTTGCTAGTAGCAACTGGTCATTCTTTTATCCTTCCGTTGCGGCAAGCGTCCTTCTTGACAAAGTATTTGATTTCCAGACCAACGTTCCATGGGTTGATTTTACCAAACTGCGTTTTTCATGGGCCAACGTAGGTAATGATACGGGTGCGTATTCATTGTCACAACCTTATGGGAATACTTCGTTTCCAGGAGGTTATGTGCTTCCCGGAACCATTAGGAATCCGTTGATCAAACCAGAGAATATTGAAAGTTGGGAAGTAGGTTTGGAGGCTAAATTCTTCAAAAATCGATTGTCATTTGATATCACCAAATACTACTCTTCAACTACCGATCAAATCGTGTCGGTGAACGTAGATCAAATTACCGGGGCAACAGGTAGGATAGTCAATGCGGGAGAAATTACCAACGAAGGAATTGAGATTGCTGCTAGGTTTGTTCCAATACGGACGAAGGATTTTGAATGGTCATTTGATGCCAATTGGTCCAAGAACAATAACACCTTGGTAAGCTTACAAGAAGGCTGGGATCCAGATGAACCCCTGCAGACTGATATGGGCACGACCATTGGTGGTAGAGTCTATGTTTATTCCTATTTAGGTGGGGAAATGCACAACATTTATGGTCGTGGATTCCAGAGAGCGCCCGAAGGTGCTACCTATATTGATGAAAATGGAGAGACGGTTGATGCTTCAGGAATGCATATAGTAAACTCCCAAGGATATCCCGTACTGGATGAGTCACCTGACCGTGAGATTGCGAAGGTAAATCCAGATTGGAGAGGGGGTATGACCCAGCGTTTTAGATATAAGAACCTCTCCCTATCTGCGGCATTTTCTGCACAAATGGGCGGAAGTGCTTATTCCGTGACCAATTTTGCCCTCTCGTATCAAGGAAAGCTTAAGAATTCCTTGGAAGGTCGTTATGATGGATTGGTCCACGAAGGGGTAAATGCAGTGGAAAATACGGATGGTAGCATAACCTATACCAAGAATACCACGGTGACAGAAAACATCCAAACCTACTATAATGCCTATATCTGGAATAGGAACAATACGGAGATGAATACTTTCAGCACGGACTTCTTAAAGTTGAGGGAACTACGATTGGATTATCAAATGCCGCGTAAGGTAATGGAAAGTACAGGCATCTTTCAAGACATGAGTTTTGGGGTTTTTGCCACCAATGTGTTCTGTTTGACAGATTTCCCACAGTATGATCCCGAAACGGGAATGTTGAACGGTTCGAATATCATGATGGGTATCGAGTCTGTGACCTTCCCGATGACCCGTACATACGGTCTAAATGTTAAACTTTCATTCTAACCATAAAGCATGAAAACGTTGAAAAAAATAGCACTTATTATAGGAATCTTGGTACTTACTTGGGCATGTACCGATAATTTTGAAGAAACCAACACAGACCCCAACAGGACCATCGTGGGGGATATTCAGGCCAGTGGCATGTTTGAACCTCTTTTGTACAATGGGGCCAATGCTTGGCAGAACTACACTTGGTTTTGGAACAACGAACTCATCCAATTCACGGCCTTTACCGGAGGGACCACCCGTCAGGAACATCGTTACTTCATAAGTGATGCCAACTGGCAGAGCGTATGGAATTTTTACGCCAGATATGCCAATAATGCCTTGCATATGCATGATTTGAGCGTTGAGCAGGAGGATCCATCGTTGGAAGCCATTTCCATTACATTGAAAGTCCTATATCTGTCGAACCTAACAGATATGTTCGGGGACATACCCTATTCCGAAGCCTTTTTGGCACTCTCGGAGGAAGGAGTGGTCAAGCCTAAATTTGATTCGCAGGAAGAAGTGTACCGACAAATGTTTTTGGATCTGGAAGAGGCCAATAATATCTATGCCACAAATCCAACGTTCATTAAACCTGCTCTTGATGGCATGTATGGTGGATCCATGAATCAGTGGCGTAAATTCAATAATTCTCTCTACCTGCGATTGCTTAACCGAGTTAGTGGACGAAGCTCTATGAATTCAGGAAGTAAAATGACGGAGATCTTGAACAATCCTTCAAAATACCCCGTATTCATGTCCAATGAGGATAATGCGACCGTGGTATTTTCGGGAAATGACCCTTATCGTAGTCAATTTGATAATACTAATGAAGGAAGTTTTACCAGTTCTGGGAGAAAACTTACGGAGCAGCTCATCAAGATGACCGTCCTGACCAATGAAAGTGATGAACAAATCTATGAAGACCCTCGATTGGCCATATACGGAAAGAAAAACCCGAATACGGACCCAAATTTGCCATTTGTATGGAAAGGCACTGTGGCAGGATGTACTGAATCTGAGCAAAGTGATGTGGATAGAGGGACCTCTTGGCTCAACGCGGCGGTTTTCTGCCGAGCCGATGCCCCTGGGTTTTTCATGGATTATGCCGAAGTACAGTTCATCTTTGCGGAAGCTGCCTTAAAGGGGTTGATTCCGGGAGGGGAATCCGCTGCGCGTCAATATTATGAGTCGGCAGTTGCGGCTTCCATTGAAAAATGGGCTCTCTTGGGACAATACAGTGAAACACCTGTGGTCATTTCCAATGAGGACATCTCTGCTTTCTTGGCTTCGGATCTAGCGGCATGGGATAGTTTGGACAATAAGGAAGAGCTTATCGGTAACCAAAAATTCCTTGCCCTTTTTTGGGTGGGAATGGAGGCATACCATGAATACAGGCGCACCGGTTACCCCGAGCTTACAATAGGGGATGGGGCTATATATAACGACTTTATACTGCCCACCCGATTTGCCTATCCGAATACGACCATGGCCACCAACGGTGAGAATGCGCAAGAAGCATTGAGCCGCATGGGCGGGGAGAACAATATGAAGACCCCTGTATGGTGGAGCAAGGAAGCCATTGAATAAACAAAGAAGCCAAATCCAAACATTTTGATAAAAATCTCAAGAATATGTATAGTAAAGGAATTTTAACAATAAAATCGTATCCAAAGTTCTTTTGGGCGTTGATCATATCTTGCTTTGTTGCTGTATCCTGTAATGACGACAATGGAGATGGAAATACAGGCGACCCCTATTTTATGATCGAAGATGACCCAACTTCCCTGACGGTGAGTGTTGAAGGTATTAGTCAAAAATATGTCGTGCGTTCCAATAGGGATTGGGAAGTGGTGGCCCAGTCAAGCGTCGATTGGGTAAAAGCCTTTCCTGATGAAGGTGATGAAGATGGTATTTTTAGTTTTGATGTGGATCCCAATGATTCTTTTGAAAGCCGGACCGTGAACTTTGCATTTGTGGTTGGTGGAGAAGAACAACCGGTTCTTTTTAGAATCGACCAGGAGGCCAACGTTCCATACATTACCATTGTTGATGGAGAAGATGGTATTTCTGTGCCATCTGCAGGAGGAGATGTGAACGTTTCACTGGAAACCAATGTGGAATGGACCTATGTATTGGGAGATGAAAGTTGGATAACCGGGGTAGAACAAACCGATAACTCTTTGGTCTTGAACGCCGAAAAAAATACTGGTTTGGAACGAAGTACCACTTTGACCATCCAATCAACCACCAATGGGCTTACCGAAGAGGTCGAGATAACCCAGTCAGCCGGTAATGTTATCTTGGAAGAGGACTTCAGTTGGCTTACCTATGGCAGCACTATTTTCTATACAACTTCTGGCGAAACCCGAATGGACAGCTGGACCGAGGAGGAAATGGCCCGTGGTTGGACAAGTACCGAAAATACCTTTACCAGTAATCAAAAAGTGGTCTATGCAAGACCAGGGTTTGTGAAGTTGGGCAAGACCAATTATGGAGGCGACCTTATTTCGCCCCCACTTGCGGAGCTAGATGGTCCTACCGATGTGCAGGTTACGTTCAAGGCCGTTCCTTATGAGACGGCAGGTGGAACCCAAGACGATAATAATCTCGTGGTAGGGGTCGTAGGCCCTGGGACTACCAGCGTTCCTTCCTTTACTGTAAACAATTATCCTGACTACGATGCCGATCCTGATTGTGTCCTGATTTGGGAAGACGAAAACAGCACCTACACTTTTACCATTACAGGAGCTACCTCTGAGACCCAGGTTCGTTTTCTTGGTGGGGCTTTTGACCTGAATGGTGTAGGGGCAGGCAAAAACAGGATTTTCATCGACGATATTAAAGTAGAAATCATCAACTAGGCATATCCAATGAAGCATACCCGTAGAAAGTTTGTGAAGACCGGTATTGGAGGGCTCGCCTCGATGACCACTTTCAATATTCCCTTTTTTGGATTGATTTCCTGTAGTTCTGATGGTAATAATGACGTTCCGCCGAACAATGGTTTGGGCATCACCGGGGTCTCCGTACCTCCGGTGATTAATGCCTCGGCCGGAAGTGAGTTCGTCCTAAATGGAAAAGGATTCAAGAAAGGTGACCAAATCGAATGGATTTCCACCTCGGATAACTCCAAAAAGTTCTCTTCCTCAATAGACTCTATTACGGAAGCGTCCGCTACTTTGGTGTTGCCAACTGAAATTCCCTCGGGCGGTTACCGTTTGGTGCTGTCCCGAAATGGGGAGACCTTGGCAATGGGGTCGGTTCAATTGAACATAGTGGCTGATTCTGATGTGCCGGATATTGAAGGGATGACCATTAAGGGTGTCGTTTTCAGTAGTGGAGTTGGAGTGGCCGGGGTGGTGGTTTCCGATGGTCATGAAGTTACCACAACCAATGAAGATGGTATTTATTATCTGCCCTCTGGCAAGGAGTCTGGATTTGTGTATATATCTGTGCCTGGAAATTATGAGGTGCCTACCAATGGTAATGCTCCCCAATTCTTCAAACGACTTAGTGCTAGCGTTGAAACGGTGGAACAGCATGATTTCTCATTGATAGAAGCCGATAATATGGAACATGTGGTGTTGACCATGGCAGACTGGCACTTGGCCAACCGAAACAACGATTTGGAGCAGTTCCAGAATATGGTATTACCTGATGTAAATGCCATGATTGATTCATATACTGCGGCCGGCACCAAAGTATATGTACTCACTCTTGGAGATATGACCTGGGACCTTTATTGGTACAGTAATGGTTTTGGCCTTAACGACTATATCCCATACATGAACCAGTTACACTCCCCGGTGTTCAATGTAATCGGTAACCACGATTATGATCCCTACTTCGCCAATGATCGTTTGGCGGAAGATCGTTACAGGAATATTTTGGGGCCAACGTACTATTCTTTTAATCTGGGCCAAATCCATTATGTGGTACTCGACGATGTGGAATACTTAAACACGGGCGGTTCACAAGGAACTGTTGGAAGTCGCAATTACAGGGAGCGTTTGGCCACGGAGCAATTGGAATGGCTCAAAAAAGATTTGGCCATGATTACGGATAAGAGCACGCCTATTGTCATTGCAACCCATACCCCTGTGTATGCCAATCCTTCACTGGACGGGAGTGGGAATCAGGTCAATTCCTACAAATTGGATAATGCACCTGAACTCATGACCTGCCTTCAGGAGTTTGCAACAGTACACATTCTTACGGGCCATACTCATATCAACTATACCGTGGAGGAAGAGCCTGGTATTATGGAGCATAATACTGCGGCCATATGTGCCACGTGGTGGTGGACAGGGCGTGAAGGCTATGCTGGTAACCACATTTGTAAGGATGGTAGTCCAGGGGGATATGGGATATGGGAAATCAACGGTGCCAATATGAAGTGGCAGTATAAAAGTATTGGCTTTGATACTGATTATCAATTCCGGGCCTACGATCTGAACACGGTTCATATCACAGCAGCCGAGTTTGCTCCAAATGCTTCGGAGGGAGATATGGAACAATATGCTGGGCCATATGCCCTGCCCAACCTCAACAATGAGGTTTTGATCAATATTTGGGGCCACGATGACCAATGGCAGATCGAGGTAAGCGAGAATGGAGAGCCCTTGGAGGTTTCTAGGGTCAAGATGATGGATCCCTTACATATTATTTCCTATGAGGCCAAGAGATTGAATGTTGGGGCCCAACCCACGGGCTCTTTTACAACCAATGAAACGGCCCACCTGTTCAAGGTAACGGCATCGGCACCGGATTCCACATTGGAAATTAAGGTGACTGACCGGTTTGGAAGGGTGTATACCGAGAGCATGCAGCGGCCCAAGGCTTTTTCAACAGCCATAACCTAATCTTAATTCAGTATCATTTATAAAATTATCGACATTTCTATAATCACTATGAATTTTTCAGTTATTTGTTCTCAATTGGCAAGACGGGGGGTATTTTTGATACTCCCCCTCCTGTTCTCAAACCTTTCCTGTTCAGAAAAGATGGACACCAGTGCCCGCGTCATTGCACATCGTGGGGCTTGGAAAACGCAGGAGCTTCCTGAAAACTCAATCGCGGCATTGAAACATGCCATTGAATTGGGTTGTTACGGGGCCGAGTTTGATGTCCATATGACTATGGACAGTATTCCGGTGGTAAACCATGACCCGGATTTTATGGGTATGGACATTGAGCGTACCAACTATGCTGACCTATTATCGGCTTCTCTTCCAAACGGAGAAAAAATACCTACTCTGGAGGCTTACCTTAAGGAAGGGCTCA
The DNA here is from genome assembly GCF_009184425.1 of Flagellimonas olearia. GTDB lineage: Bacteria > Bacteroidota > Bacteroidia > Flavobacteriales > Flavobacteriaceae > Flagellimonas > Flagellimonas olearia. Next base: position 997,823 of record NZ_WELG01000002.1, read on the forward strand.
GGCAAGACAGAACACGGTTAATACTTGAAATTAAAAAAGCTCCCTCTGGCAAGGAGCATACTTTGCTGTTGACCGAAAAAGCCGTGGCCCTTGTAAAGCAACTTGGCGGGGAAGATCTCGTAGAGTACATTACCTTCGATTTTGACGCTGGAGTACGGGTCAGTCAATTGGCACCTGGGTCAGAAGTGGCTTACCTTAATGGAGACATGACTCCTTCCGAGGTCAAGAAATCGGGATACACCAGTATCGATTACAACATCAAGGTTTATCGCAAGCATCCTGAATGGATTGAAGAGGCGCATAGGGAAAATATGACTGTCAATGTGTGGACTGTGAATACGGAGGAAGACATGGCAGATATGATTCAAAAAAAGGTGGATTTCATCACAACCAATGAGCCAGAGAGACTCTTTGCCCTTTTGTCCTCCCAAAAATAGTTTATTATTCAAAATTGAATATGGGCAGAATTTTAATCACCTTATTCAAAATAAGGACGTAGGATTTCTGCCCAATACAAATACCCTTTTTCATTAAGATGCAGGCCCTCATCCGTATATTTGGCGTTCAAACTTCCTGAACTGTCCAAGAACAAGGGATGAAGGTCTATCAATGTCAATCCATACTTCTCGGCTAGTTGCCTGATACCGGCATTCACTTTGGTAATGTGCTCATCTTTATTGTAATGTCTTTCATATTCCCCAAAACTACTGTTGACGGGGAGAATAGTCTGTACCACTAATCTGGTTTTAGGTGATTCCTTTTGTATGCGGGTGATGATGGTCTCGTAATTCCTTATAATCTCTTCATCTGGGAAATTCCGTGAAATATCGTTAATGCCGATCAATAGGAAAATTTGCGATGGCTGCCCCTTGGTCACTTCATCCAGGCGTTCCAAGATACCGAAAGTGGTATCCCCTGAAATCCCTCGATTTCTAGCTTGGGGAAGCCGTAGGAGCTCATTCCACTGGGCGCGAGCCGTAATGCTGTTGCCTAAAAAAATAATGTCATTGGTCGAGTCTGGATAAATTTCAAATTGACGTACTTGAACATCATAGGTGCGTGGACGGTAATCCCTGTTAATTTTATCAGCTTGTGCTGCAACACTCATGGTACTCAAAAAGGTTGTATGCAGAATCACTTTGGAAATGGGAAATCTCATTTTCATTGAATTATAGAAAGTAATCGAAATATAAGGAAATTAATCGGAACTCAAGCAAGGGGATTTTTGTAAATTTGGAAACCTGCTCAGCTGCACTTACAATTCATGAAATTTAAACGATGGTCACCTTGATTCCATACTCTTCTAGGGCATTTTGGGTAAACTTGGAGATACCTTGATCGGTGATGATCTCATCAATATGCTCAAAACCACAGATGCGGCCGAAGCCACGTTTGCTGAATTTGGTGGAATCGGCCAAAACTATTGTTTTCTGTGAAACCTTGATCATTTCCCTATTCAGGTGGGCTTCCATTACGTTGGCCGTTGTCAGTCCAAAATCAAGATCTATTCCATCGACTCCCAAATAAAACTTGCTACATGAAAAATCAGGTAAGATGGATTCTGCATAGAGCCCTGTAACTGAGGATGACCGTTTGCGGAGTACACCTCCCAATTGTATCACCTCGATTTCCAAGTGTTTGTTCAGTTCCAGTGCAACGTTCAAGGCAGACGTAATAACAGTCAGGTTTTCCTGGGGCACAATGTGTTTGGCAAGGGCGAGTACAGTGGTTCCCGAGGCGATTAGAATGGAATCATTGGGAGTGATCAATTTTGCGGCAGCAGCTCCGATTTTGGTTTTTTCATCGTAATGAATTTTTTCCTTCTCATTGACATGTTTGTCAATGGTATATGGGTTGATCAATGTTGCTCCACCATGTACTCGATAGACGAGACCTTTTTCCTCCAAAAATTTAAGGTCCTTTCTTGCAGTTACCGGTGAGATATCCATCGCCTCACAGATATATTGAACCTTTATCTGTCCCTCTTGTTGAATTTTTTCAAGGATATGCTTATGTCTTTCTACGGTGTTCATTTGCTGGATGGTTAGTTTGCGTCTGCGGAATAACTGAATGGCTTAAAGGTATAAATTCTGAAACAAATGCGATGTCTTCCTGTTCTACCTTACAATCATTTTGTGTTCAGTTATTTGAAAAAAACATGTGGATTTCCTTAATTGGTATTATTGTCTATAAAAATAAGCAAAAGAAACAAAAAGATATTGTTTGAAAGCAATGGAGGTGGTATATTAGCATATATAATAAGCTCGAAATTCCTCGATTTATCCCAAATCAGTTTTATTTTATAAAATCCAAGCAAATGAAAATTTTTCTCAGATTGATAAATTGGTCTAATGTATTTGTCCTATCTATATGCTTTCTGAGCATGGCATCCGCCCAACAACAATCCAGACCAAAATTGGTCGTGGGCATAGTCGTAGATCAAATGAGGGCTGAGTACCTATACCGTTTTCAAGAGAATTTTACCGAGGATGGCTTTAAACGCTTGATGGGTGAAGGTTTCAATGTAAAGAACATGCACTATAACTACATTCCTACCACTACTGGGGCTGGGCACTCTTCCATTTATACTGGGACAACGCCCGCCCGTCATGGTATCGTAAACAACAATTGGTTCAGCCGTGTAGAGGGCAAAACCGTTTATTGTGCCCAGGATATGGGGGTTTCACTTGTGGACGACCCAGTTTCCATGGATTCCAATAACAAGGAAAACTATTCTAGATCTCCTAAGAATCTAATGGCCAATACCATTACTGATGAACTTAAGCTTGTCTCTAATGGCAGGTCCAAGGTGGTGGGGGTTTCTCTAAAGGATCGGTCCGCCATTTTCCCTTCTGGACATATGGCCGATCATGCCTTTTGGTATCATTCAGGGAACGGTAACTTCATCAGTAGTTCATATTATGGGAAGAAATTGCCGGATTGGCTTGTTGCATTTAACCAAAGGAAGTTGTCCGACTCCCTATTGAACGAAACATGGGCTCCCTTTTTGCCCATGGAACGTTACCGGAACAGCAATCCCGATGACTCCCCTTTTGAAAAAATTTATAGGGGAAATGAAAAAAGTGTTTTTCCTTATAATTTGAAAAAGCTGAGAAAGCAAAATGGCGATTTTGCCATGCTTACAGAAGTACCCTTTGGAAATACTATAGTGACGGAAATGGCCATGGCCACGATTGAAGGAGAAGAATTGGGGAAAGGAGATGAAATGGATTTTCTTGCATTGAGTTACTCAAGTACTGACTATGTGGGCCATTATTTTGGGATTCGTTCCAAAGAACTGGAAGATACTTATGTGCGGTTGGATAGGGAACTTGCCAGACTACTTGCTCATTTGGATAGGACCTTGGGCGAGGGGAACTATTTGATTTTCCTTACGGCAGATCATGCTGCTAGTGATCATCCCGGTTTTTTGGAACAAAAACAGCTTCCAGGTAGGAGTTATGATCCTAAAAAATTGGGACAGGAACTCAATGAATATCTTTCCAAAGAATCGGGTTTTGAGAATTGTGTCTCATTCATTGATAATACCCAAGTTTATTTATCCTTAGAAATAAGGACCAACAGGGAACTTCTTGGAAAAGCGGCCCTATATCTGGAAGGGGCAAACAACATCAAAGAGGTCTTTGTACCTGCCTTGCATGATTGGAATTTGGGAAATAGTGCTATTGGAGGGTTTGTACGCAATGCATACAATTCCAAAAATTCAGGGGATATACTGCTACATTCTCTCCCGGGATGGATGGACCAAAGGGATTATGGAACGACCCATGGAACCGCCTATACCCCAGATACTCATGTTCCTATGCTATGGTATGGATGGGGAGTAAGTAAAGGATTGAGTGTTGCTCCACATACTATTACACAAATAGCACCAACATTGTCAATGCTCTTGGATATTCCCTTGCCCAACGCTTCAGATATGAAACCAATTGAGGAATTGTTCAAATAATTGAGTCAAACCTTCACATGTTTACGAGTTCTATGATTTCAATTTATAATAGCATGCTCAAAATGGATATTTATGTCGCCGTTGCAACTCTTGATTACGATGAAAATGGATACCAGAGATTAGTTTATATTTGATGTTGCAAAAGATAAATCAATCACAAAAGTTCACAAATCGTCAACATTTTGAAATAAAAAAGTGGAAACCCCAATACAATAAGGGGTCTGGGGGAAAAGTTCGATTCTTGCCGGGCTACTTTTCCACAATCAATCAAAATCAATTCACCTTCGTTTACGCAATTGGTGACTTACCCTCAAATTTTCAGATATCAAAAGGTACTTCTGTCCTGATGTTCATTGTCTCTTGGGTCATGGGATGAAGAAATTCAACCTGTTGTGCATGCAAACAAAGTCGCTCCGACGGGGTGCCATATAAATTGTCTCCCATAATGGGCGCATGTAGTCCTAATTTATGGGCGCAATGTACCCGCAATTGATGCGAACGCCCCGTGATAGGATTCAATTTGATCAAGGTTTGGGAGGCGGTCTTTTTTATGACCTCATATCGCGTCAAAGCAGGTTTGCCATGTTCATGGTTTACCATTTGCATGGGTCTGTTATTGATATCCAGGATAAGGGGAAGTGCTACCTCCCCACTGGTTTCTTCAATGGGTTTTTCTAGAACCGCAAAATAGGTTTTGTGAATGGTACGCTCCAAGAATTGTTGTTGTAACAGTTTGTGTGCTTTTTTGGATAGGGCAACAATCATAATTCCAGAGGTGTCTTGATCTAGCCGGTGTACGATCATGGGGCCGTTAGCGTTGGGATATTGTTCTAAAATGCGAGCCTTTACCGAATCCTTTATGTGTCTTCCTGGGACGGACAACATGCCAGTGGGTTTATTTACGACCACCAAATGTTCGTCCTCAAAGAGAATTTTCAGTTTCTTGCCCGCTCCAAAATTTTCCAGCAATGGATTTGGTTTTACAGGGATTCCTTTGAGCATATGTGCCAAAATAGGTCGGCATTTACCTTTACAGGCCGGATAAAATTTGCCATGTTCCCGTATTTCCGAATTGGGAGATGGGCCCCACCAAAACTCGGCTAGTGCCACAGGTTTCATTTCTTGTTTAAAAGCATATTGAAACAGTTTTGGAGCAGCACATTCCCCTGCTCCGGCCGGCGGTACATCCACCCCAAAATCGGTAAATACCGTTTTAACGCATTTGCCCTCTCCTTCCCCGTTCAAAAAAATGAATGACTTAAAAATGGCCTCCTGTAGCTCAGTGGATTTGGTTTTACGCAGGGTTTTGAGCGCTTCAATTTGTTCTGCGAATTTCCTATATGCAGCCAAGGCTTTTTCCAACCGCAAGTTCTCGGAACGGGTAAAACGTCTCAGGTCCATTCCGGCATTGGTACCTTGCCTTGCCAAATTGTCCAAGAGTTCCTGGCGTTCTTTTTCTGGAAGGTGAATAGACTCTTGCCTACGTATGGCGCGTTCCGATTTGCTTTTTTTTGCCGCTTTCTTGGCCGCCAGAATATTTTCTTTAGTCTCTTTGGTTACCTTTATTAGGTGCTGCTTGGCACTGATGAATCCATCACTTTCTTCCAACGCTTTAACCTCTTTGTTAATGGCGTTGATGGCGGTCATTTCTGGAAAGTTATCTCCTTTGGGCAATTGATGAACAGGAGGTACAAAAGGTAGTGTTTCCAACTCAGGTTGCAGCTCACCCGAATAAGCACTGAGGTAGCCAAGCGCTCCGTTTTTGGTCTGTACCACTAGAACCCCTAACATACGTCCTGTGGGTTGATTCACCAATTCCGGCAAATTTTGCTGCAATCTATTTTGAAGGTCTTTCGCCGCTTTCTTGGCTATGGCAATGGGCGTATAAAAATGGGGATATTCAAATGAATCAGGTATCGGGTCCTCCTCATTCGTTTTCAAATAAACTATTCTGGATTTCTTTAATGGCGAGCCAGTTGTCAATACCCTTTATTTTCTAAGCTTGAAAGGCAGTCCCATCAAAACTTGATTCTCCATGCAAATTTACCACTTAGAACCCTTTGTTCAACTGGCCGTTGTTCCAAATTCCCTTTTGTAAAATTTTGTGTTCCTTGTTGTAGTAGATGCCCATACCTTGGCGTTTTCCTTGTGAGAAATCCCCCAGATAATAGTCCCCACTGGGCTTATAGAATTCTTGGCCATAACCGGTATGCTGCTCATTTACAATGGTTCCGATATGTGCCAATCCCGATTTCCAGGAATAGGCCCCAACACGGTCTCTTTGGCCATTGGTGAAAAACCCAACGTAGCTATCACCATTGTTGAATTTATAATACCCAAACCCATTATTACAATCACCCACACAGTTTCCCCTTGCTATTTTGTTCTTATAGTCATTGCTAAGTAGATCTTGAACCAGTTTCCCCTTTTCAAATCTGCCTGCCTGTAGAATTTCCCCGCCATTCTTTACATATCCATATCCATTTTGAAAGCCCTTTTCCCATTGCCCAATGTAATAGTTCTTACTGTTGATCCATGTGTATATGCCAAATCCATCCCTAAGACCATTTACAAAGTTTCCTTGATAGTATCCTGAATTGTCTTTGTAGAACATGGTTCCCTGTCCATGCGGCTTTCCATCCTTAAAGAATCCTTCCACCGTATAGGTTTTATGATCTATTTTGCCAAAACCGTTGGTGCAATCACCGGAAAGGCATTTTGAGGGATATGTGTTGGTTTGGGCCGCCTGGGTAGTTTCGCTGGTCTTGTTGCGTAAGGAGGTGATTCCTTTCAGGAATTCCATGGATTTTGACATTAAAATGGGGTCACTTAGTTTTGGTAGTCCGTCCAATTTTTCTTGGTTGGCCAAATACGCCATTTCTGGGGTGTTGGGTACAGTGCTTCCGGTCACTGTGCCATCCATATAGGTGATGGTCCGGTATTTGACCTCATCAATGTGCCATTTATATTTATTATCGGTAAAGTTCGATGCTTTCAACTTTGTCCGTTCAATCCAGTTTCCACGCTCATCATAGGTGTATTTGTACAAGATATTCTCCCATATTTCTGACATACCCAATTCCTCTTCCAATACCTTTTTGTCGTTGTATTTAAAATAACGTATATCCTTTTGATTATAGGATTCGCTTAGTTTTAGTCCATCGTAGGTGTAATTACTGGAGTAGAAAACCGTGGCCTCTCCGTTGTTTGATTCAGCAAGTTCATATATGATGACATATTTTTTGTACTTGAAGATTGCCCCGTACTTTAAACCTCCAAGAACGATGTACTGCCCTTTATCGTTTTTCACGGATTCCGGGAGGTCGTCCGAAATAATACCAATGGGTGTTGTATAGATGTAAAGTTTTTTGTCGAGGCCTTCTTGCTCGTCGGATGCATTGAATTTTTTCTCAATGGCCTGTGCACTATCTTCAAGGTAGCCATAGGATGTCCGTGTTTCGTAATGGTTATCCAAGTAAAGCTTGTCTTCTATCAGATAGCCTTCGGAATTGAACAGGAGCTCATTTTTCTCACTGTACAAATGATTTCCGATCGCATGATATTTGATGATGGCCATTTCTTTTATTTGACCATTGGACATATCATAGTTGCTCAGGTGCAGTTTTTGGGAAAATCCGCAATATTGAAAAAACAAGGCAACCGGTAAAAGGAAGATTACAGAAATTTTTTGGGAAAAGGTGTTGGTTTTCATCTTTTAGGATGGATTGGTTCCTAACAAAACTATCCGTATGCCATGCTATGGCGCAATAGGACAATTGCCCTATTGTATGGATTATGGCAGGTTCTAATTTTGGTCCCATCAAATCAAATAGGGGTTATGGTCTTAAAAAGTGCCTTTAAGCACAGGGCCCAGACCAAGGATCAAGAGTAAACTACATTCAATGCCAGTACACGAAACATTGCCCTTGCAACCTGAGGATAAGCTCAAGCTCCGGCGCCAATTGTATGCCATGCTTATGTTTCCAATTGTGGTCATTGGGATATTTTGGGTGTTTCTATCATTTATGTTCAACTCGGGTTTTGCCGATGATTCCTTTGGAATTTATATGATGATGGCGTTCTCGGTGCTATTTTTTGGTGTCATCGTCTATATGATCTCGTCCACTACAATCGATTTGAAACGAGGATCAAAGACACGGGTGACCGGCAAGATTACGGACAAAAGGATGCATTGGTCCACCACGGGGGACAGACCAGGTTATGGGCACAAAACAAGGTCCCATACCAGAAGGTCGTACTATCTATATATTGATGGGAATGAGTTTTCGGTAGAGTATCCTTATTATTCCCAAGCAAGAATTGGAACAACGGTGCAGTTGGATCGCGCACCCAAGTCGGGGACCACTCTTGGCCTTGAAGTGGTCGGTCAACTTGATGATAGCGATTCGGAACCACCGGAAAATGATGAAGAAAGCCACTTGGAAAAACATGTGCCCCATGCCCGATATACCCAAAGGGACCATGAGGCGTTGAAGCGGATGTGGAAGACAGGGATAAAAGCCCGTTTTATTAGGTCCAGCCCCTTTATGGTAATCAGCTTTATGCTGCTCATAAACGGGTTTTGGAGTTTTGTGGTGGTGCTTTTTCCATTATGGGTGGTTCCGTTGTACCAAGGGATTAAATTGTATAGATCATACAGGAACTTTATAAAGAACAAGGATGGTTCGTACAAACGAGGCGTGGCCACCATTGTTGAGGATAAATATGCCCGGACGTCCAATCGGTATTCAAGTTCAAATCGAGTTGTACTTACCGCCGGACCACTCGTGGTGGATACAGCTCTGTACGATAAACTTTCGGTTGGCGATAAGGTAATCCTGTACAAGACCCAATATGGCAATCAGCCGTTGAGCCTAGTGCTCACAAACGGTGAGGAGGTTCATCTGGTTTAGATGTTGAATGGATATTCCACCAATGGATTAAAATTAAAATATGTTTGGTAGTGTTTTATTGTTGATGGCAATGACCGGGCCAATGGTGCTGTTGGCAACGATTCTCCACTTTCTTTTCCCGGATAAAAGTGTGAACAAATTGCATCAATGGATTCCACCTGCCATAACAGCAATTTCAGTTTGGTCTCTTTGTACCTGCTGGCTCTGGTTTTACCTTTTTAATCTTTATGTCACGCTGCCGGCGTTCTCTTTGGCTGTGGTGCTGCATATGTATGCCATTCGTAAAAAATTGAATCCAAAATTAAAGCGTGTAAATTCCGCTCTTCTGATCGCCACTTTGATCATGGGTTTTATAAGCTTTGTCTATTTTGATATATGAGTATGGCTTCGTGATCATATTACGACAATTGCCCTATTGAGTTTCAGATTATTGCAAGCTAGGTTTGTTCAAAACTTTAAACCAATACTATGAAACGTATCAATGTATCCCTATTGTATCTTTTGTTGATCATGCTGTGTGCTTTTCCTACGGCCAATGCACAAAATGTCAAGGATTTCAAAGTAAAGATGCTGGGTCCCGCCAATTTGAACTTTAGAAAAAGTCCAAAACGAATTGTCATCTCCGATTTTCAAGTCAATTTTCAAACCGCCTTGCAATTGGAGGATAAGAAAAAAGGGGGCAAAATGTGGCGAGGAGGATTAAAGGGAGATGCAAAGGCATCGTTGACCCTGGTACTCGATGGACTTAATATTGACGACCTTCAACAACTTACCGATAAACTCTTTGAAGAGTACAAGGCGGACCTTATTGCCAAAGGATTTGAAATAGCTCCCATTGATGAGCTATGGAACCACAGCGCGTACGAAAAAAACCGAGAGAAACGATGGGAGCTCAAGTCCGGGGACGGAGGAGAAAAAGGAGACGAGTTCGGGGCCATTGTAATGCGACCTACAGGACAAAAATTCATTGTGAACAAGCAATCCATGGAAAATAAGAAGACCGGCCCTTTGAAAATTGCCAATTATGAGGAACAGGTTGAAATGAAGGTGTCCAATCAAAAAACTGATTTTATATTCAATAAGGTGGTGTTGAACGTGCTGGCATTCGATAATGCATTGAGCGAAACAACAAGGGCCTTGAACAGACATGCCGGATATGCACAGGTAAAGGCAGAGACCGACTTTAAGATTGATGAATCCAGCTTCAACCGGTTCAATATTGGTCAAATGATCGTTCGTGGTGGTGTTGAGGTGGATGGTGTTCTGGAAAAGCAAAAATTTGATGCCTCCCAGGGTGCCGATGTGGACAGGCGCGGAACGGATGCCGGAGTATTCCACGTATGGAGGGTAGAAGATAAGGAGGATATCAATGTGTCCGTTGTAAAATGCGACCCAGAAAAATATAAGAAAGGTGCCGAAATGGCCATTGGTTCCTTTTTGGATGCCACCATTCAAAAATTGGCGGATAAGGCCAATTGAGATTTATAACAAGTTCCCCCTAAAATTTTATGTGAAAAAGGGAAGATCGTAACCTCAATTGGTTTAGTTTTAAGAACCAACCATTTTTTTGACAATGACCATTTTTCAGAAGCTTCCAATCGCCATTTTTCTTTTTCTCTTTTTTTCCTCGCAATCCATAATGGCACAGGATATTCAACAAGCCATCGATGCCTTGAAGGATACCCTACAACTCAAGGAGGGCGAGGATAGGGTTCTTGTGTTGAAAGATATCGGAATGAAGTTTCGTTCCGTAGATAGGGACAGTGCCCGACATTACATGGATAAGGCTTATCAGCAGGCAGAAACCAGTGATGACGATTATTATAAGGCAAGGATATGGGTTGCTTATGGGGTACTTTCACAAGATGAAGGCAGACCTAAAGAAGCATTGGATTTTCACTTGAAGGCGAAACCAATTTTGGAAACCTCCAAGGATTATTCTGTTTTGGGAAGTCTTTACACAAATATGGGCAATGCATATGAGGCATTATCTGAATTTGACAAGGCTGTGGACTTTCAATTAAAGGCATTGGAAAACTATGAAGCAGGAAAGGATAGTCTATGGATTGCTGGGTCATATTTAAATCTTGGAAACAGATTTAAGCTGATTGAAGAACCCGACCTTTCTTTGGAATACTATCTCAAGGCATTGGAAATTTACAAAGGGATGGGCAACGAATATATGGTGACTACCAGTAATAATAGTGTGGCATCGGCTTATATTGTAAAAAAGGAATATGATGCAGCATTTGAATATGCAAAAAAAGCATTCGACGGCTTTGAATCTATGGGAGCAAGACTGGACCAAGCCTACCCTGTAACCAATATGGCCTTGGCGAGCTGGGGACTTGAAAATTTTGAAGAAGCAGAGCAATACTATATTCAGGCCATTGCCCTTCAAAAGGAAAGAGGTGAGCGCTTGGCTTTGTTGTTCTTGAAGAATGACCTTGCCAATGTACTCCTCAAACAGGGAAAGGAGAACAGAGCTGAAGCATTGGCATTGGCCACTTATAAAGAAGCGGAGCAAATGGATTTTATTCCGGCCATTGATGCGTTATCAAAAACCTTATCCTTGATCTATGAAGAAAAAGTGGACTTTAAAAAAGCCTATGAGTATCATCAAAGACACAAGGCGGCAAGAGACAGCTTGTATTTTTCCGAAAAATCGAGGGAAGTACTTAATCTAAAGGAAAAATACGAGTCCGAGCAAAAGGAAAACGAGATTCTACGCCAACAGAACGAGCTGGTGGAAAGCGAGCTTTCCATAAAAAAACGCAACAATATGCTGATGGGTAGCGGAGGTCTGTTGGCCATACTGTTGATCGCGGGATTTGTAATGTTCAGGGAACAGAAAATAAAGGCAAAGAACTTTGCAAGGGAGACCGCTCTGGAAAAGGCCATGGCAGAGGCCCGGGCACAGGAAGACCTAAAGGAACAACGCCTGCGCATTGCCCGTGACCTGCATGACAATATCGGGTCCCAACTCACATACCTAACATCGATTACCGATTCGGCCAAGCGGGGCATTGATAAAGGGGAAGTTTTCCTTATGGAAAAGCTCACCCAAATGAAACAGTTTTCATTGGTCACCATCTCCGAGCTTCGGGATACCATTTGGGCCATGAACAAGGACGAGATCAGCTTTGAAGATATAAAGGAGCGAACCCAGCAATTGGCGGCAACCGTTCATGAAGCCACGGATGACAAAGTCAAGGTGAATATCAAGGGAAGCCCAATCCACAAGGTGCTCAATGCGTTTGTGGGGATGAATCTTTTTAGGATTGTTCAGGAATCCGTGAACAATGCTGTGAAACACTCGGACAGCGATCAGATTGATATAAGATTTGAAGAGTTGGACAACAGGGTGCAAATTGTGATTGAAGACTTTGGGAAGGGATTTGATACTTCAGGAGAATCAACCGGGAATGGACTTCATATTATGCGGAATCGGGCTCAAAAAGCGGGTATTGATTTTGATCAAGAAAGTATACTTGGCAAGGGAACCAAGGTAACCTTGCAGGTAAGGGCATAATTCTTAACACTAAAATAGTAGACCATGAGCAAAATCAGACTGGGCATAGTAGACGACAATACGTTCTTGGCTCGTGCCATTAAAGAAAAATTGGTCGATTTTGAGGAATTGGACATCAAGTACATGGTCTTCAACGGTAGTGAACTACTTGCCAAACTGGAAAAGAGCCATAACCTTGATTTGGTGCTCATGGATATAGAAATGCCTGTTTTGGACGGAATTGAAACCGTTCGCATCGTAAAACAGAAATATCCCCATATCAAAGTACTCATGCTAACGGTTTTTGACAATGATGAGAATATTTTCAATGCCATCCAGGCCGGTGCAGACGGTTATTTGTTGAAGGAAATAGAAGCCGATAAGTTGTACAATGCCATCACCGAGACCATGGAAGGCGGGGCAGCCATGAGCCCTTCCATTGCCGTAAAGACATTAAAGTTGTTGCGATATCCCGAACGGCAGGAGTCACTGTCCGCGAAGGAAGAAGCAATTGAACTCAGTTCACGGGAGCAGGAGGTATTGGAACAATTGGCAGAAGGGCTAAGCTATACCGTAATTGCCAAAAACCTATACCTCTCACCCAGTACGGTACGAAAGCATATCGAGAATATTTATAAGAAGCTTCAGGTCCACAACAAGCTCGAAGCGGTACAAAAGGCAAGAAGACAAAGTTTGATTTAAGTCAAATCAGGATTTATTTAAGTTCCAATTTTTCGGTTTTTAATTTTGAGCCTATTATTTTCTCATAAGCCGCTTTCATCTCGGCCAATTTCTCGGGATGACTTTTCGCCAAGTTGTGCTGCTGACCCAAGTCTTCTTTAAGGTTGTACAATTGGTATTCCGGGTCATTCCCTATTTCAATGTTCACGGTTTTGATGATTGCTGGTCCGTCATAAGGCGGGATCATGGCCCAATCTCCTTTACGGAATGCAGTTCGGGTGGAGGCCTCTATAATGAGTTCATCCCGACCGTTGGTGCTTTTTCCCAACAACACATCCAACAAATCTTGACTGTCCTGGGTCATGGCATCACTGTTCACCAATGCAGCCAGTGAAGCCAAAAGATCTACCTGGCTTACCATCGCATCCGAAGTGCCCGGGCTGATCTTTCCTTTCCAATAGGTGATGAAGGGCACACGGGTACCTGCTTCGAACAAACTGTATTTTCCACCACGTAGCGGACCGGCGGGTTTATGGTCACCCAGCTTCTCCACGGAATCGTCATAATATCCATCGTTTACCACAGGGCCATTGTCGCTTGAAAATACGATCAAGGTGTTCTCCAGCAACCCTTCTTCTTCCAAGGTTTTTACAAACTCACCCACACACCAATCGGCCTCCACGATCACATCACCTCGGGGTCCCATGCCACTAGAACCTGCAAAACGCGGATGTGGGGTTCTGGGCACATGGGGTTGTTGAAGGGCATAATAGAGGAAAAAGGGTTGGTCTTTCTTCTCTTTTACAAATCGTTTGGCTTCGGCCAAAAAAGTATCGGCCATATCCTCGTCAACCCATTTGGCAGCTTCTCCGCCTTTCATGAAACCGATTCGTGAAATGCCGTTCACAATGCTGTTGTCATGCCCGTGGTGCCATTTCATTTTCAACAACTCTGGGTTGTCCTTGCCCGTGGGTTCGCCCGGGAAGTTGTTTTGATAGTCGACCTGTATGCGGTCGTTGGGGTCAAGATTGTCCACCTTTCCATTTTCAATATACACCGTGGGCACCCGATCTTGGGTAGCTGCCATGATATAGCTATGGTCAAAGCCCACCTCGTTGGGCCCGGGACTGATGGTTTGGTTCCAATCCACATGTCCGCTGCCAAGTCCCAAATGCCATTTTCCAACAATCCCCGTGGTGTAACCTTGTTGTTTAAACACCTTGGGAAGGGTGGTTTGGGCGGTATCAATGATCAAGGGAGCGGTGCCCGGCAAGATTTTGGCACTTTTGTTCCGCCAAGGATAGGACCCGGTCAACAAGGCATATCGGCTGGGGGTACAGGTGGCCGAAGTGGCATACCCGTTCGTAAAGCGCATCCCATTATTTGCCAAATGGTCTAGATTAGGTGTTTGGAGTTCGGTGGCGCCATACGCTCCCAATTCGCCATAGCCCAAATCATCGGCATAGATGATCACGATATTGGGCAGGGATGTTTGTTCTTCCTGCTCCGTAGGCTCTTTTTTTTCGGTCTTACAGGAAAAAAATAATACGGTCAGCGCAAAAAAAAGGGTTCTGGCAATGTGCATTATAGTGGTTTTGTTGGGTTGATGGAATTGCAATCTAACGAAAAGAGCGCAATTTTTAAGGAAGCATTTGGACAATTGCGGAATTGTGTCAATCCTCGAAAGAAGCATTGAAAAAATCACCTAGGGATATTTCAAAATACTGACAGAGCTTTTTTAGGGTTGAAAGTTGAATGTCCCGCTTGCCTTGTTCAATTCTTGAAAATTGAATTCCTGTATCATGTAGGGCTTCTTCTTGAGTAACTCCTTTGATTCCTCTTAACTCTTTGACCCTTTTTGCCAGATCTACAAGCAATTGCTCTTTGCTTTGTTCCATTTTACAAATCCATATTTGGAACAATATAGGGATTCCAATTCCTTCATCATATTATGGTTCCACAGTCAATATGGCCCTTAGTCTAATGTCATTGGAGGAACTGCCGATCATTATTCTAAAATCGCCCGGTTCCACTACGCGGTCCATACCTTCGTTCAACATGGTTAACATTTCTGGGGTTATTTCAAAGGACAGCTCCTTGGTTTCCCCCTTTTTCAAATGGACACGCTGAAACCCTTTCAACTCCAAGATTGGTCGGGCCACGGAGGCCAAAATGTCCCTGAGGTAGAGTTGTACCACCTCATCACCATCAAACTCTCCTGTATTGGTGACCTTAAACCGGACGGTTGTGGTCTGGTCCTTGGAAATGCTCGGGGCATCAATTTGTATGTCCTCATAGACAAAGGTGGTATAGCTTAGACCATATCCAAAGGGGAAAAGTGGTTTTCCGGTCAGGTTGATATAGTCATCGCCCCTTCCAGTGGGCTTATGGTTATAATACAGCGGCAGCTGTGCTTCATGTACCGGAAAGGTAATGGGCAGTCTTCCAGCGGGGTTGTAGTCGCCAAAAAGCACATCGGCGATGGCATCGCCCCCAGCGTCGCCGGGATACCATACGTCTAGAATGGAGGGGACATCATCAATCCAACGGTCCATAGTTATGGCGCTTCCGCCCACTAAAACCACCACCATGGGTTTTCCGGTCTTGGCCACGCTTTGGATCAATTCTTCCTGATGGCCGGGAAGGGATAGATAGGCCCTATCCCTGAACTCTCCTTCCTCAATACCCACAGTGACAATGGCCACGTCGCTTTTTTGGGCAGTGGCCACGGCTTGTTGTATCTGTTGTTTCCAATCATTTTCAACGCCCACGTCCCACAACAGTTTGAACCACACATTGCCTACGGTCTCAAAAAATTCAACCTTGAGGTCATATTCCTTTCCTTTTTCAAAGCGATAGTCTTGGGTAATGGTCCTGACAGTTTGCTTGGTCCAATTGTCCACCACCAGTTCGCCATTGATGTACACACGATACCCATCGTTTCCTTTGATGCCGATTTTAAAAGTGCCTGTCTCGGGGGCTTTAAGTTTTCCGGTCCAACGCGCGGAATAGAAATCATAATTGATTTTCTCCTGATCTGGGGAAAACAAGGTCCATCTAAAATCAATCACCGGGTCAATCCGAGTAAGTGCGGGTTCCCCCTCAAGGGTAATGTTGTTGAAATATTCTGCCTGTAACCCTGCCTTTTGCTCCCCATTTTCGTAATGGTACAATTGTTCCCTGGGGATGGTCACATAATTGGTGGATTCCCTTCCGGGTCCAGCCGCATAGTTGATTGCTACGTTTTCACCCAACTTGGTCTTGAGGCCTTCCAAAATACTCATGGGCTTGTTTCCGGGACCGGAGTAGCCCCCCAGTCTTGCTTCTTCGGCATCCATGCCTATCACAGCCACAGATTTGACGGTTTTGGATAGGGGTAGTGTCTGGTTGTCATTTTTCAACAGGACCATGGATTCCAAGGAAGCTTTCTTGGCCAACTCCCGATTTGCTTTTGTGCCGTTCCATTTATCCGCTTTTTCTGGGTCTACATACGGGTTTTCAAACAGTCCCAATTTAAACTTGGCGCGTAGTACCCTTCTCACGGCCTCATCTATGGCAGCTTCATTGATCATTCCTTTTTCAAAAGCTTCGTAAAAAAGGGTATAGTGGTCGTATGAGGTCTGAAAAATCACATCCAATCCATCTTCTATGGCCTGTTGGGTGGATTCCGCATAATCCTTTGCGGTAAAGTGAAGCACATTGGCTCCGCCCGTGGCACCGGCATCGGAAATCACAAAACCATCAAAGCCCCATTCCTTTTTCAGTTTTTGGTTGAGCAACCAGTCGTTGGCAGTGCATTGTCTTCCATCAAAAGAATTGTAAGAAGTCATCACGGACCAGGCATTGGCCTTTTGGAAACTGGCCTTAAAAGCAGGAAAATATATTTCCTCCATGAGTCTTTCATTAAAATGGATGGGGTAACTGTCGCGTCCGCCGTCACCCACATTGGCCACAAAATGCTTGGGGGTGGTGAGCACATCGGCCTTTTCAAATTGTGAAATAAAGGATACCCCCATCTGTGCGGTCAGGAAAGGGTCCTCGCCATAGGTTTCCTCGGTTCTTCCCCAACGTACATCACGGGCTATATTGAGCACGGGGGACAAGATTTGCCGAATCCCCCTGGTCTTGGTTTCCATGGTAATGGCTTTGCCCACATTGGCAACGAGGAGGGTGTCCCAAGTGGCTGCCAAAGCGATGGACTGGGGAAAGGCCGTAGCGCCTTCCCGAACCAAACCGTGCAAGGCTTCATCAAAAGCAATGATGGGAATGCCCAATCGGGTTTCTTCCACAAAGTATTTTTGGATTTCATTGATCAAAACCGCGGTCTGTTCCGCGGTTCCCCCGCCGGAATAATCCAACAATTGCTCCGCCTCATTTCCCGACTTTCCCTTGGTGGCCACCTGAAACCCAAAGATGCCGTGCTTGTAGCGTTCCTTACCATCTGATAGGTCCCCGGGAATCATGAACAACTGCCAGAATTTCTCTTCCAGGGTCATTCTTGGCAATAGATCATCAACCCTTTCCTCTATGGGCAAATCTGGATTTTTATAATCCAATTGGTCTTCTTTTTGGCAAGAAAAGAGGAGAACGGTCAAAACCACCACGGCCATGCACAGGGTTTTGCAGGGGAGCACTATTGTTTTCATTGTAAAGGGTTTGGTTTAGTTGTAAAGAGGGGTCAAGGACCATCCCTTGGGTCATAAATGTATGGTATTTTCCGGGAATGGACCCAAAGTGTTTGTCCATGGCCCTTTCTTATTTCTTCCTTACCTTAGTGAAAACTTCCAGCATATATGGAGACCAAAGTCAAGAATGTATTTGTGGATGGGGCCATTTCCCCAGAGTTTATTGCCCAATCCATAGCAAAACACCAATCCAAGACCCAGATTGGGGCACATGATATTTTTTTGGGACAGGTACGTGCCGATGAGATTGATGGCAAAACCGTTTCGGCCATTGATTACTCGGCCTATGAGGATATGGCCAATCAAAAATTCCATGAAATCCGGGAGAGTACTTTTTCAAAGTTTGAAATTACCTGCATGCACATTTACCATAGCAAGGGAAAGGTGAATACAGGTGAAATTTGCCTTTTTGTGTTTGTGTCCTCCCCTCACAGGCGGGTAGCGTTTGAAGCGTTGGAGTATGTGGTCGAGGAAATCAAGGCCCATGTCCCCGTATTTGGAAAGGAGCTGTTTGGGGATGATTCGTATCAGTGGAAAGTCAATTCATAGCCCATGGTAGACATTACTCAAAAACAATCCACCCATAGAACTGCCGTGGCGCAGGCAGTGGTTAAAGTCGGGGATATGGCGACTATCGAGGCCATTAAAAATGGAACGGTTCCCAAAGGTGATGTGCTCTCCATGAGCAAGGCCGCTGGCTTTCTGGGCGTAAAAAAGACTTCGGACCTACTTCCGGATTGCCATCCTCTCCCCGTGGAGTATTGCGGTATTGATTATGAAATGGAGGGGTTGGAGATCAAGATCATCATCACCGTAAAGACCTTTTATAAGACGGGGGTAGAGGTGGAGGCCATGCATGGGGCCAGTGTTGTGGCCCTTACCATGTATGATATGTTGAAGCCCATTGACAAAAATGTGGAAATCCACCACATAAAATTATTGAAAAAGACCGGCGGTAAGTCAGATATTGATAAGTTGTGATTTTTTCAACTTTTTTTCCCAACCAAACACTTTTATTCTAATTTTAGATGGATTAGATGATAAGCCAAACACCATGAACAACCTCAAACGCGTAATTGTCGATTTTAAGAAATTGACTCCGGAAGTCTTGAAACTTTTGGTGGAAAAATACCCCGATGGCTATGGAGATAACGATGTGATCAATTTTCGGAATTTAAAAGGTGAGTTGATCGAAGCCGTTGAGGTGTCCACGGACGACACCAAATATTTGGTGAAGATAAGCTCCAAATTGGAGCATACCATGGCCAATTTTGATGAGGATGACGACGATGATGATACATCAGATTTGGATAGTAGGGAAATGGACAAACTCCCAGATGATGACGATGATTTTTCCGATTCCGAGGAAGAGGAATAATTTCACCCCTTTTTTAGGTTTTCCAACATCTCAACCGTGGTTTGGTCCAAATTGAACCTAGGTTGCCAACCCCAGTCTTTTCGCGCTGCCGTATCGTCAATACTGCTAGGCCATGAATCGGCTATTTGCTGCCTAAAATCAGGAGCATAGCTAATGGTGAAATCCGGAATGTGTTTTTGGATGCTTTTGGCCACTTCATTGGGCGTGAAGCTCATACTGCCCAAATTATAGGAAGATCGTATGGTGAGATTTTCAGCAGGACTTTCCATTAAACCAATAGTGGCCCTAATGGCATCATCCATATACATCATGGGAAGTCGGGTCTCTTTATCCAAAAAACTTTGATAGGTGCCTTTTTTAAGAGCTTCGTGATATATTTCCACGGCATAGTCCGTGGTTCCACCACCGGGCATGGTTTTCCAACTGATCAATCCTGGATAGCGCACGCTACGCACATCCACCCCAAATTTTTTAAAATAATATTCGCACCAACGTTCCCCGGATTGCTTGCTTATGCCGTAAACCGTACTGGGTTCCATAATGGTGTTCTGCGGGGTGTCGTCCTTTGGGGTGTTGGGCCCAAAAACAGCAATGCTTGAAGGCCAGAAGACCTTGGAAATCTTACCTTCCCGAGCTAGGTTCAAGATGTTGAACAGGGAACCCATGTTGAGGCTCCAGGCCCGCATGGGGAATTTCTCTGCCGTGGCGCTCAACATGGCGGCCATTAAATACACCTCATCTATCTCATAGTGCATTACAACATCCTCAATAGCTTCATAGTTTGTGGCGTCCAAAAGCTCAAAGGGACCTGATGCCATCAGGCCATCGTTACCTTCCCGGATATCACTGGCTATGACACTTTCCCTACCATATTTGTCCCTGAGTTCTATGGTAAGTTCTGTCCCAATTTGTCCACAAGCACCTAGAATGAGAATGGGCTTTTGCATTTAATTTCAAGTTAATTGCGTTCAGGGGTAAAGATAGCCTTTATTAAAATTTGTACATTCGCTTATGCGAAAATTGTTATGGATGTCCATGGTTTTTACGGTCTTATGGAGCTGTAAAAAAACCGAAGCGGTTACAGAGGAGCCGGAAAGTGAGGTGCTTGTTTTCAACTACCAAAAACTGCCGACCAAGTTGACCTTGAACCCAGAGGCGACCACTATTGTGGAATCATGGGAAGAATTTAAGGCACTGACCGCAAGCATAGATGTATTGTACCGGGCAACCAACAATGAAGATCTCAGCTTGGCCATTGACGACCTTATCGAGAAGGAGAAGCTCATGGCAGGGGGAACTTATCCCGAATTGTTCAATGCCTTTCAGGTGAAAAGTAGACAACAAGTGCTCAGAACCTATTTGTACAAGGTAAAATCCAAGATTTTGGAGAATCAGGAAACCACGGAGCCCACCATTGAAATGATGGAAGCCTATAATGCCCTTCGAAAGCAATTGAATATCATTGTGAACAGTCAGTTGGACAAAAATCTAATATTGGATGAAGAATAAAATTTGTTATCTGTTGTTTTTTGTGGTGTTGGCAGGAACGGCCCAAACCACGGAAAAGGAAAAAATCGGAAAGGTATTGGATGCCTGGCACATGGCGGCTTCCAATGCTGATTTTGATGCCTACTTTGGGAAAATGACCCGAGATGCGGTGTTTATAGGTACGGATGCTACCGAAAATTGGCAGAACGAAGAGTTCAAAGCCTTTTCCAAACCTTATTTTGATCGCGGAAAAGCATGGAGTTTTACTGCGGTACAGCGTAATATCTACCTTAACGCAACCAAGGATTTTGCTTGGTTTGATGAATTGTTGGATACCCAGATGAAACTGTGCCGGGGTTCCGGGGTTCTCAAAAAAGAAAATGGGCAATGGAAGATTGCCCATTATGTACTTTCAATTGCCGTTCCCAATGAAAATGTGGATGAATTGATCGAGATGAAGGAAAAAAAGGATGATCAGTTGCTGCTTGAACTAAGGAAGCAACAATAATCGTCTACTCTTGACCTTCGGGCTTTTCTTTTCGGGACTCCAAGGCCTGCTTGCTCAAACTGGCCAAATTGAAGTTGGGTTCAAGCTTCAAGGCCTCATCCATGGCGGCAATGGCCGCATCGATATTGTTTTGGTCCAAATTAAAGGTCAATAGGCCCTTCAAATGATAAAAAGCGGCTTTTAAAGGAACTTCATAAGGCTGTTGTCTTTCGTAGAAAGCATATTTCATATCATCTTGGGCATTGGCAATCCCATATTCTATATTGGTGCCTGCCCCGGCCGTATCCCCTGTTTGTATCTTAAGATCGGCCAATTCATAGGCCAAATAAGGAGATGGGTCTCTTTTGAAGAGTGCTTCAAACTGTTCCAATGCTCTTTTGGGTTGGTTCAAGGCCTTTAGTGAAACTGCCTTTACCTGAATGGCCAAGTCAGAATCGGAATCGTTCTTCTCTATTCCAATGGTATTCAGGGCCTGCATGTGTTGCCCATTGTTCATATAGATAAAAGACAGGGTGTCCCTTCTTTCTTGGGAAGGGGCAAGTACGTTCAAATGGGTCAGTGCTCCAATAACGCCCACAACATCGCCCTGCAAGCGCATTTCGTTGTAATATGCCTGGTAGTGCTCCAAAAGTTCGTTCTTGGTTTGGGCCATGGCACCAAAGCCAAGGAACAATAGCAATAGAGGTAAAGTCTTTTTCATTGATCTTCAAATTAGTGCGCCAAAACTAAAAAAATTATCTGAACAAAGCTGTTAAGAAAATGCCATAAGGAAATTAGGTGAGGATAGAGGTAGTGAACCTATGGGATTTGTCCAAAAAATTGGTGCTTAAGATTACTTTACCCTCATGTTCTGGAGGATTATCAAGATAGTTGGGAGGCGTAATCCCTCTTTTCTTGGCTTCATTCACATAGTAATCCATTTTTTTCGGGTGCAACGGATATACGCCATTAAAGATTTCCCCCCAGTACTGATTTTGGATGATGGTGGTTATCATGTGGATGCAATCCTCCAGATGGATGAGATTAACGGGGTCGTGTCCATTAGAAAGATCCTGTTTGTTGGAAAGCATGGTAACCGGATGGCGATGGGGTCCGATGAGACCACCAAATCGTATGACCGTGGTCTGTAGGTTGGGGTCTCCCATAAAGCGTTGTTCACAGACCAACAACTGTTTGCCCGACTCCGTATTGGGTTGTGAAGGCGTCTGTTCGGTGACTTTCCCTTCAACAGTTCCGTATACAGATGTACTGCTGATAAAAATAAGCTTTGAAACCTCACTTTTTTTGATTTCGGTGTGCACCAACTTCATTTTCTCTACAAAGCTTTCTGCATTTTTGCCACGTAGCCTTGGAGGCACGTTAATGATCAAAATGTCGATGTCCCGTAAAAATCCAGCAACATCACCCTGAAGCTCCTTTTCTGATAGGGTAATCTGAAACGGGTGTATCCCTTCTTCCTGAAGTTGCGCGAGCTTCTCCTTTGAGGTGGTGGAACCGTGAACAATATGGGAGTTTTTCACCAATCGTTTGGCTAAGGGGAATCCCAACCAACCACAACCCAAAACGCCTATCTTATCAGTCAAACCGTAATGTTTTGATGGTCAATATGGCATCGTTCAACACAAAGGGCATTGGGATGCTGGTCTCAGGTCTTTTTGGAACACTGAAATCGGGATGGGTCAACAGGTCGTTGGAAGCTTCGTAAAAGGATAGCTCCAATACCGAGTCTTTTGGAAATTGCATCTCTATTTCGGTAAAATCATTGTTGGTGATATAGTGTGTGATCAATCGATTGCCCCGGTTTTCCAAAAAATGGGAAGTCAACGGAATCCGATTTACCTGGACATTGGTCAGGGGTATGGAGTTGGTATACACATCCAAACGGTTGACATCGCGTTTTGGCGTGATGCAAATTTCAAGCACCCGGTTTTCACCAATAATGGTGTCCTTTACGGTATCAATCTGCGGAAGTGCAATATTTTTTTTGGGAGCATCAGCAATGTGGGTAAGCTCTGTACGGTATTTGCTGGCGAGTGTTTCATGTTCCTTAGCCGTGGGTTTACGCTTTTCACTTCCCAAAAACTGGCCATTCCATTCAATCAGCCTATTGTCATATGTGGCCCAAGAAGCAACATCCGTATCGGCATTATAAACATACAGTAGGCTACTGGGTTTGGGTCTTTTTGAATTGAAATTTGAGTTGATATGGGATGATATGCCAAAAACAAAGAACAGGAAGAGGAAGAGGTAGGCCAAACGGTCCTTGGTCTTCAATTGACCGAAAAATGGTAAGACCAGAACAAACAGTAGGGTTGTGAACACCGTTGCGGCCACCATCATCTTCAATCCCAGACCCACAGGAAACATTTTAATAAAGGGCGCATGGATAAAAATTGCAGGCAAGGCCAAGAACACCAACAAAAAAGGATTGGGCTCTTCTTGGTTGAGGGTTACCATAAAAGCGGCCAATAGTCCAAATAAAGGCACAACAAAGAAGCTTGCCCCGGGCAAATATTGGGCAACCAATCCACAGATGATCAACCAAATTACAATGGGAGCGACCAGAAGGTTGGGTGTACTGGTTTTACGGAATTTATGGTAGATCCAGAAGCAAACCGACAAAGCCATCATGGCATACACTAGAATATACAAGTGCCCGTTGTAGGTGAAGCCATGGAGCATATCCTTGAAACCGGGATACCACCATGTGATGACCCTCCAACAAAAATACCCCAGCACTCCATTGACGACCAAAGCGAACAAAAGAGGAACAAACCCTTTTAAAATGGCTTTGGGCTGCAACTTTTTCTTTTTAAAACCCAATACCAATAGTATCAGAAATGCCAACAAGGCCAGTCCGAACATGGGCCAGATCCAATCGAAGGGATAAGAAACCAGATTAAAAAAGGGAAGGTTAAAGTAGATGTAGTCGTTTAAACTTTTGAGGTTCCCCAAATCGGCTTGGCTGAAATGGTTCAATAAAGGCATTAGGTAACTGCCTTGATGGGCCAAGGTTTTTTTATCCAGCCTTTCATATGTATCCAGCGCCGTGTGATAATCAAAATGGTCATCAATGAATGCAAAATTGAAGCCTTCAATATCCCCATCTTCCCTGAAAACGGTCAAATCGGTATCGTTGGGCAACATTTTATAGATGCTATAGGCCAAAGAGTTGGCCACAGGATATTTTGGATGGGCTTTGGTAAATTCCTTGATCAGGGTGCCATTGCCACGATTGGTCTCAATGAGCATATAGCTGGGACCTCCACTGCCACGTGCTTCAAAATTGAGTACCAAGCCCACATCTTTTGCCCAAGGATGTTTGTTCACAAAAAGATCGGCACCGTTAAGACCCAGTTCCTCCGCATCCGTGATCAGGATGATGATATCGTTTTTTGGTGTCTGGCTTTCGGCCAAAAAGGCTCGTACCCCTTCCAGAATGGTGGCCACACCGCTAGCGGCGTCACTGGCCCCATAAGAGGAGTGTGGGTTGCTGTCGTAATGGGAAAGGAGCAAAAGTGCTTTTCCGTTCGTTGTTCCTTTTATGCGGGCCAAAATATTGGTGGCCTTGCTAAGATTTCCCCAATCGCCAGCGGTATACCCTTCCTGGGTTGAGGTTTCCAATCCCATTTTTTTGAGTTCGGCAATGATATAGTTTCTAGCTCGGATATGACCGGGAAACCCAACCGCATGGGGCTCTAGGGATAGATTCTTGACATGAACCAAGGCCCTATCCGTGGAAAAGGACTGTGAAGGTGCCTCAGCATCGGGATGGTAGGAGGGCATCAAAGCCTTGTAGCACCAATACACTGAAAATAAGAGGACTAAAAGGGCAAGCGTTCGGGAGAGCTTCATGGTTTTGCATTGTTAGGACATAAAAATAGAAAAATATGAAAGGTTCTCACATTTGAACTAAAAAAGTTATGTTATTCGCTAAAAAAAGCTATATTTAATATTCAACCTTAAATTTCAACCCTATGGCAATCAAGAGTTTTCAAGGCATACGATCTAAGGAGGAGTCCAAGAAGAAATACGATGCACCCATATTGGTGGAGGACTACATGACGAAAAAGTTGATTACGTTTTCCCCGGAACAGTCCATTCTGGAAGTCATGGAAGCCTTTGCCAAATACCACATTTCTGGGGGACCGGTCTTGGACAATAACGGATTTTTAGTGGGAATCATTTCTGAAGCGGACTGCATGAAGCAGATTTCGGAGAGCCGTTATTTTAACCAACCCATTTTGGACAAAAGTGTGGAACGGTACATGACCAAAGAGGTGGAAACCATTCCCCACGACATGAGCATTTTTGACGCTGCAGGAATCTTTGACCGTCATAACCGGAGAAGATTGCCCGTAATGAAAAAAGATATTCTCGTTGGACAAATCAGCCGAAAGGATATTGTAGTGGCCGCTCTAAAGCTCAATGCCCAGAATTGGAAATAACATCCGTTCACTCCCGTTTTACGATCATATAATAATCGTTGTCCAAGGGTAAATACCCAAGGTCGTACACAAAATAGTAGGTACTCCCTTTTTTGGTGGTATACAGGTTGGTGATGTATTCAAAATCAAAGCCTTTGTCCAGCAATCGCATCTTTGTAGTACTGGTTTTCCCTTCTTTTAAAGGAAAGCTGTCTAGGATACGATAATTCTTCCGCAATTTGTTGTTAATGTTGCGCACCAAGTTTTTGCTGTCCTTGTTCAGCCGATTGTTATAGGCATTTCTACAGTGGTCGGAGCAGTATTTTTGGTCTATCCTACCCAAGAGCTTTGCTCCACATTCCAAGCATTTTTTTTCGGCCATAGGATTGGATTTAGGTCACTACAATATCATACTTTTTTAACAAACCCATGAGGTTATCCTTGCTGAACTTACTCTTTTTGAGGGAGTTTCTGGTGGGGTCTATGGAAAAATCATAGGCAGATTCAAAATCCACACCTTCCAAATTGGTACGGTCAAAAATGGCATCCTTTAAGTCGGAACCCGGAAAAGAACTCCCTTTTAGGGAGGCGTTGGAAAAATCGGTCTGGTGCAACTTGCAATTCAAAAACCGGGTCTGGGGAATTTCCAATTCATAAAAAGAAGCCACGGAAAGATTACATCCGTCAAAATGAAACGACAGCAACATCGGGTTACAGCTGTCAAACTGAAGCCCCACCAATTTGCAATTGATGAATTCCACCTCATTAAATGTGGTATGGGCCAAGTTGGCATTGGTCAAATCGCAGTCTTCAAAGGTGCATTCCACAAAGTTCTGGTTGTCCAAAAACGCCTTGGAGAACAAACAATCCACAAAACGACAATTTTCATAATCCCCTTTGGGCAACTTGGTTTGTGTATAATCCTGTTTGATAAACTCGGTGTCCAGCCAAAATGATTGTGCCATACGAAGTGGGTTCCAATGAAATTAAATAGTTTCCGGGGTCATGTGCAATGCAGGGTAAGTTACAAAAACTGAAGGGGATTGTTAAGGAAAAGATAAACCTGAAATTTTATTTGGAACAATCGTTCTAAAATGAATACGTTTGTATTGGAACATTCATTCCAAAATAAAAACAAAAAACAATTACACCATGAAAAAACTATTGGGAAAAGTAGCCATCATTACCGGGGCAACAAGTGGAATGGGTCTGGAAACGGCCAAAAAGTATCTTGAGGAGGGGGCCAAAGTGGTCCTTACCGGTAGAAGTCAGGACAAGTTGAATGCCATAGAGGACCAACTCTCTGGAGAGTATTTATTGGTCAGGGCAGAAGCCTCCAGTGTTTCAGACAGTGCGGACCTTGTGGCGCAAACCGTGGAGCGGTTTGGAAAGATCGACATCTTGTTCTTGAACGCAGGGGTTTTTAGAATAGAGCCTTTGGAACATCTGACCGAGCAGATTTTTGACGAAGTGTACGACATAAACGTGCGAGGCCCACTATTTACCGTAAAGGCCGCTTATGAATACTTGAACGAGGGAGCCAGTATCATTTTCAACACCTCCATTGTAAACGTAAAAGGCTTTACGGGCATGTCTGCCTACGGATCTAGTAAAGCGGCATTGCGATCCCTGACCCGTACATTGGCTGCCGAGTTGGGTCCCAAGGGAATCCGGGTGAATTCCATAGCACCGGGACCTATTGACACCCCTATTTACATTAAGCATAATGCGCCGCAGGAGAACGTGGACCAAATGGCATCCAACCTTCCATCATTGATACCCCAAGGTAGGTTTGGGACTGTTGAAGAGATTGCTTCTACGGCGGTATTCTTGGGGTCTTCGGACAGTAGCTATATCACCGGGGCGGAGATTCCCGTGGATGGAGGATTGGCGCAAGTGTAATTTTTTGAATACTTTCGAAAGAATTATTTCGAAACACATGCCAAGGGTAAAGCAGTTTGATGAAGCGGAGATATTGAACAAGGCTATGGAACTCTTTTGGGAAAAAGGGTTCCATGCCACTTCAATGCAGGATTTGGTGTCCCATTTGGGCATCAACAGGGCCAGTTTGTACGATACCTTTGGTAGCAAGGAAGCTCTTTTCCAGAATGCGGTGGAACACTATATTGAGGTGAGTGGTAGCTGTATCCGAACCTTGTTCGCAGTGGAAAATGATGTCCGTGTTGGACTCAAGAAACTTTTTGATATGGCTATTAACGAATCTCTTTGTGATCTGTCCAAAAAGGGGTGTTTTGTGGTCAATACCACCACGGAGCTCATTCCCGGGGATGCGGCCATTCAGGAAATGCTACAAAAGAACAGGGAGAACATGGAGGCAGTTTTTGTGGATTATATCCAAAAAGGAATCGACAAGGGCCAAATCGATGCCTTCAAAAATGCACAGGATGTTGGGTTAATGTTTTTTGGTCTATACAATGGACTCAGGGTTTTGGCCAAAGTGGACCCTACTTCGGAAAGTCTCAAAAAAATGGCGACTGCCGGGCTTTCCATCTTGAATTAAGCAGCGTTAAGGAACCCGTTTGTAGGCGAATAGCACTTCTTCAGCAGAATTGCCATCTTCAATGAGAACATAAATGTTCATCTCATTTTCATTCACCAGTTCCATGGTGAATCCTTCAAAAAAGACTTTGTTTTTTTCAACCTTTACCAACTTAAAATCAACGGTTGCATCTTTTTCCTCCCATCCCTTGAGGTTTCCCTGAAAGTGTTTCAACTGTAGGATCATGGTGTTCTCCACTTGTTGGATGTGTCCTATTTCATAAAAAGAAACCTTGTCGTCCTTTACCAGTTTAAAGACAAACATCATGGAGTCCCCGAGGGGAGGACTCCAGATTTCTTCTGCAATGCCGCCAAAGGCTTCGCCTTGCCAATGCCCAGATATCCAAGACACATCTTCCAGAGTAGCATTTGGGGATTGTTGACCTTCGGTCAATTGTAAGGTTTCTTGGGCTGAAACCATTCCCACATGACACAGGAATAGGATAATTGCAGTTCTCATACGATGTTTTATGGTAAGACGAACGACTGGCGATTAATTGGACAATGCAAATTTTACATTTACCGTGGTCTCCACTTTTATTTTTTCAAAATCGATGTCCAAGGGTTGTGCTTGGCCCATATCGGAACTCACTGCCTTCATTTCCATCATGGGCGCTTGGTTGTATCTGGGGTAGTACGGTTGCGAGTTGTCTGCAATATGAAGGGCAAGACCCACTTTTTGACCCAACGGTTTGGTGAGGGCAGTAGCCTTTTGCTTGGCCTTTTTCACGGCCCTGGTCTTCAGTTCCAGTTCCAGTTCATCCATTTTGGAATATTCGGTTTTTTCCAAAAAGGCGTTGGCAATATCCAACTGCTCCAAGGCCATCAATACCTCGCCGGCCTGTTTTCCAGAGTATACCAAAAGGGAATATTGCTTGCTTTTTAGCACTTCCTTGCCGCGTAAAAAATATTTTTGAAAGTTGCTGCTAAGGTCCTTGATCACCAATTGCTTGTCCAAATCCACTCCGAGGGCCTTTAAGCGTTGAGCCATTTTGTTTTCCTGCTCTTCCACAGAATTTCGGCCTTTGGAGTCCTTTTCTTGGATGGTGATGTTGAGGTAAATTTTATCTGGGGTGACCAAAGTGTCCACTTGGGCAGAGGTTTCCAAATAGGGAACATCCAAGAAACTCTTTGACTGTGCAAAAATTGCTGTTGAGAACAATAACCCGATGATGGGAATGATTACTTTTTTCATGCGTTTTGATTTTTTATTTAAAGGTAAATACTTCCCCCCAAGAAGCAAAACCTGTGCCGTTTTATGATCTATAAAATTTCAAAACATAAAAAAACTGGGGTATTCTCCAATATTCTTGAGTAAATTGTAAGTATGAAATTTGTTCTGGCACCCGATAAATATAAAGGTTCGCTTACTGGGCGGCAATTTTGCGATGCTGTTGAAAGTGGTATCAAAAAAGTTTTTCCTACTGCTGAAATGGTCAAAAAACCCCTGGCAGATGGTGGGGACGGTACCATTGAAGTTGTTGGACATTACTTGAATGCCACCATGGTTTCCCTTACGGTAAAGGACCCCCTTTTCCGGGATATGGAAGCAGCATATCTACTTTCGGGAGATGGGGAAACCGCCTTTATAGAAATGTCCGAAGCTTCGGGGTATAAATTATTGGCCAAATCGGAAATGAACTGCATGCACACCACTTCTTTGGGAACAGGTGAAATGGTCCTGGATGCGATGGAAAAAGGGGCTAGGAACATTGTTCTTGGCATTGGGGGCAGTGCCACCAATGACGGAGGCATGGGGTTGGCCATGGCTTTGGGGTATGAATTTTTGGACAAGGACGGACGAGTTTTGGAACCTGTGGGGAGGAATCTTATCCATGTAAAACACATCAGCAAGGAAAAAGTTTATGCCAAATTATCTGAAATCAATGTTCAGGTGGCCTGCGATGTCAATAATCCCTTGCATGGCAAACAAGGCGCGGCCCATATATATGGTCCCCAGAAGGGAGCTTCTCCAGATGAAGTGGTCTTTTTGGACCAAGGTTTGGAAAGTTTTGCGCAAGTACTGCAAGCTGTTTTTGATGTGGATGTACAGCAAATCCCGGGAGCTGGTGCCGCAGGGGGTATGGGAGCTGGGACCTTTGTTTTCTTGAATGCCCATTTAACGCCTGGGGTGGATTTGGTGATGCAATTGGCCCGTTTTGATGAGGCCTTGGAAGATGCGGATTGGGTCATCACTGGCGAAGGACAAATGGATGGTCAGACTTTTTCCGGAAAAACCATCAATGGGGTAGTGGGCAGGGCCCGGGCCAAAAATATCCCGGTTGCCGCTTTTTGTGGTTCCATGGATGTTTCCATAGAAGATATGCAGAAGATGGGACTTCAATATGGAGTTTCCATTTTAAACCATGTGGGCAATTTGGAGGATGCCAAGGCCAAAAGTTACCGGAATCTGGAATTGGCCAGTTATAATTTTGCGAGTCTTTTGAAACAGGCCAAAATGTAGTCAGGGCATGGATTTCCCTCTTCTCATTTTAAATTCCAAGGAAGTTTTTACAGAATTCCACTCACTATCCAAAATGGAAAAAAGGACTGTATCTCGAATAACCCCTTTTTCATCAATTCGATGGTTTCTCAGGATTCCTTCCTGTTTTGCCCCCAATCGTAGAATGGCATTGCGCGAAGGAAAATTGTGAAAATGGGTCCTGAACTCCACCGCTATGCAATCCAATACCCCAAAAGCGTGTTTCAATAGTAAATACTTACATTCGGTATTGACCCCGGTTCGCTGTACCCGCTCAGCGTACCAAGTGGCTCCGATTTCAACCCTTCTGTTTTGGGCATCGGCATTCAGGTAGCGGGTACTGCCCACCACAGTGTCGGTTTTTTTGTCGATAATGGCAAACGGAAGCGCCCTCTCCGCTTTTTGTTCGGAAAAGGCGATGCCCATGTAGGTGTCAATGGTTTCGGCAGATGGAACGGAAGTATACCACAATTCCCACAGTTTGCCATCTGAAGCTGCTGAGACCAAGGCCTCTCTGTGTTCGGTTAGCATAGGGACCAGCTTTACCAATTCTCCTTCCAACGTAATGGGTTGCAACCAAGGTGCCATAGAATTTATTTAATGTTGATGTCACCAAAGGTATTATGCCTGTCTGGATTTTACATAACAGAAGAACCGATAAGTGCTTATTGATTGTCCACACTGCGTACAATGAAATCCTTGTTGAGGGCCAGATAGATGTCGGCAGAAATATCAATGACATATTCTTTGTCGCTGGTAAAGACTTTTTGCGATTCTCCATTTTGGTGATCGTGTTCTTGGATATAGATGGTCTCCAATTTATCGTACATCCGTTTTCCAAGACTGAATCGCTTGATCACCGTGTATTTGTTAATGCTTCGTATGGCTGCCATGGTTTAGGTGTTCTGTTTCATTTATAAGACACCTAATGTTTGCTTTGGGTCACTTGGTTTTTTGCTGAAGAGGGTGTAAGAATCGATTAAAATCATTTACATCCGTTTACAAACGAAAACAAATGATTTCAAACCGATTCATGGTTTTAGGAGTTTCTAAGTTTGCCCTGTCGAACAAAAACCAGTCGATACCAATAACAGTTTAACGCTTAAATCTTACATCATGAATTCATTACGAAACAAAGTACAATTGATTGGAAACTTGGGCAACGACCCAGAAATCATTATCATGGAGAATGGGAACAAATTGGCCAAGTTTGCCGTGGCCACCAATGAATCCTATAAAAATGGCGATGGAGAAAAAGTGACCGATACCCAATGGCACAACATTGTTGCCTGGGGAAAAATGGCAGAGATTGCCGAAAATTACCTGGTCAAGGGCAAGGAAGTCATCATTGAAGGAAAATTAATGTCCCGTGCCTATGAAACCAAGGAAAGCGAGAAACGCTATATCACTGAAATTAAGTGTAATGAGCTTTTAATGTTGGGGAAATAGTACAATTTTCACATATGACCGAGAAAGGGGACAGTTGGTCCCCTTTCTTTTTGTTTATGATGATTTTACGATACCTTAAAGTAGATATGTGCAAGCGTTGGGGTACTTGTTCGTCTTACTAAAAAAGGATTGTTATGAAAACGGTAACCCCCCTGATATTGTTCCTTTGTTTTGGACCATTGCTGCTGGCCCAACAGGAGAACGTTGTGCTTCAAAACTTTAGGTTTTATGAAAATCTTGCCCTACGGGATGCCCAATATGAGCAGACCTTACATACCATGGACTTGCAAGATGAACAAGATTATTGGACAGACCAGCGGAATTATGAAAGACAATTGGGCACGGAAAACTTTGCGGCCTATTTGGTATACATGAAAGGCAAAAAAGACGCCTACCAACAGCATCTGCAGAACTGTTCGGAAGCCTGCGCCCACAGTGGACATTTTTTTGAAAGGGCCCACGAATATCTGTCCATTTCGGATGTGGAATATCTTAAGCAGTTAATGGAGACCGGAATGGTACTGAACACTTCCAAAAAACGAAACCCATAGAACCAAAAAATCCACCGACTGGTGGATTTTTATGCGACTTTTTTGAAAAGGTCAAAACAGGGACAACGTTTGCAACGCTTGTTTTCCCCCTTTTTATATTTTTTACAGCATTTGGTCTTGCAATCGGTGAGTGGTAGCTCTTTCAACAAGGCCTTTTTCTGTTTTTTGGCTTCTTTTTTCTTCTTCTTTCCCATCTATCAACGATAGTAGAGGGCCAAAAATAGTTATTTTAAATCAATCTAAATAAAAAAATTATCAACAGCTGGCTGTCCATGGTTTAAAAACAGAGGGAGACCCCCATGGTATTGGGGCCAAAGGAAAGGTTCCAACTCAATTTTTTCTGGTTATTGTTGTATTTTTCATCGTACTTGGAGTCCAAATAGCGGTCTATGGATTCCACAATAAAAATACTCAGGACGGTACTGAAAGCAACATCGGAAATCCAATGGAAGTCGTCCATCACCCGAACAAATCCCGGTACCAGACCAACGGTATAGATTCCTGCCTTTACCCAAGGGTTCTTGAATTGCTTGGCAATGGCGTAGGCATTACTGAAGGCCAACATGGCATGACCGGAAGGGAAAGAATCATAATCATATACACGGTCCAAGTGCAATGGATCAAACGTACTGGAGCTGGCTCCACTTTTGGGTCTGGCCCTACCAACGATACGCTTACTTACCTGCTGTAAAAAACCACCCGCCGTGGCAGAGGAAATCAAGAGAACTCCGGTACGTCTCAATTTTTCGTTCTTGGTGAAAAGACCTGCCAAGTACACCCCGCCCGTGAGCATGTAATTGTTCTCTGGGCTGCCATACTCATGTCCATAGTCAATCACAAAATCCGGAATGTCCTCACGAAAACCATTTTTCCAATCGTTGAGTTCATCATCCACGGTAAAAAGGAGCAAGGTGCCCCCTGTCAAATACCCAAAATTGGCCCAGTCGTTTCCTTTCCAGTGAAAGGGACGTGAATAGGCATGACCCACTCCTCCAAAAATATTTCCGACATCGTAAGTGAAGTCGTTCCAGAGCGTTTTGTCTTTTTTAGATTGAAAATCTTGACCGACAACAGGAAGTGCCATCAATAAAATAAAAAGGTATTTCAGCAATTTCATAGCGATTGAAAATAGCAATAGTCGGTAAAATTACGCATAAATATCCTGCGCCAACCGAAATGTATTGGCATGGGCCTCCACAATGATCTTGATGTCCGGGGAATACCCGCCGCCCATACTGCATTGCACTGGAATTTTGGCATCAAAACAGGTTTGCAACACATAGCGGTCACGCTCCTTGCACCCCTCCAAACTCATGGCCAAGGTGCCCAGTTTGTCCGAAGCCAACACATCCACACCACAGAGATAGAAGATAAAATCCGGTCGTACCGTTTTCAAAAGTTGCGACAGGGTCTTCTTTAGGAGGGAAAGATAGGTTTCATCCGTTGTGTCTTTTTCCAAGGGGATATCCAAATCCGAAGTCTCTTTTTTGAAAGGATAATTGCCCTTGCCGTGCATGGAAAATGTAAAAACAGTGGGGTCGTCCCGAAAAATCTCTGCAGTACCATTGCCTTGGTGCACGTCCAAGTCAATAATTAAAATTTGCTTGGCAAAATGATGCTGTTGAAGGTAACGGGCACCGATGGCTTGATCGTTCAGCAGGCAAAAGGCCTCGGCCCGATTGGAATAGGCGTGGTGGGTACCTCCTGCAATGTTCATGGCTACACCATGTTCCAAGGCAAATTCGCACCCCTTGATGGTTCCATCTGCGATGATCCGTTCCCGTTCTATTAACTCCTCGCTCAAGGGAAAGCCGATTTTTCGGGCAGCGCTTTTGTCCAGATCTAGGTTGATCAAATCCCGGTAGTAGCTTTCATCATGTACCGCCAAAATGTGCTTGTCATTGGGAAGGGAAGGCTCAAAAAAATTATTTGGGGAACAGCTTCCCTCGTGTAGCAATTGCTGGGGCAAAAGCTCATACTTTAGCATGGGGAACCGATGCCCGTTGGGCAAATGGTGTTTGTAAATGGGATGGAATGCTATTTTGAGCATTGGGCCATTTCTTTATTGATGTAATGCCAACTGAATGCGCTTTCTGGCCACATCCACATCCAATACCTTGACCAC
The DNA here is from genome assembly GCF_009184425.1 of Flagellimonas olearia. GTDB lineage: Bacteria > Bacteroidota > Bacteroidia > Flavobacteriales > Flavobacteriaceae > Flagellimonas > Flagellimonas olearia. The sequence continues at coordinate 1,032,550 of NZ_WELG01000002.1, forward strand.
CACTTGCTGATGAAGGCTTACGTGTTCGTTGACATCCTTCACAAAAGTATCTGAAAGATTGGAAATATGGACGAGCCCACTTTCCTTGATACCGATGTCCACAAAGCACCCAAAATTGGTGATGTTGTTGACAATGCCCGGCAACAACTGGCCTTGTCTTAGATCGGTTATTTCCTTGATGTTTTGGTTGAAGGTAAACACCTTGGCTTTTTCCCTACGGTCCAAACCGGGTTTTTCCAGTTCTCCCAGAATATCTTTCAAAGTGGGAATTCCAATATCGTCCGTGCAATAGGATTCAAGGTCGATGCTTTGTAAGACCGATTTGTTGCCCACGATCTCTTTCAAGGAAATGCCCTGGTCCTTCACCATTTTTTTGACGATGGCGTAACTTTCCGGGTGAACGGCCGAATCGTCCAATGGATTTCCACCCTCTTTGATACGCAGGAACCCGGCACTTTGCTCAAAGGCCTTTCCGCCAAGGCGGGGCACTTTTTTGATCTGGTCCCTGCTGGTAAAGGCACCATTTTCATTGCGATAGGTGACAATATTTTCGGCCAGTTTTGGACCTATTCCCGACACATAACTGAGAAGGGGCACACTGGCGGTATTGATGTTGACCCCAACCGAGTTCACACAACTCTCCACTACGGTGTCCAAGGAGGTTTTCAATTGGGTTTGGTCCACATCGTGTTGGTATTGGCCCACCCCAATGGATTTGGCATCTATTTTCACCAATTCGGCCAAGGGGTCTGCCAAACGGCGTCCAATGGATACTGCACCCCTGACGGTAACATCGTAGTTGGGGAATTCATCCCGGGCAATCTTGGAGGCCGAATAAATCGAAGCTCCCGCTTCACTGACCACAAAAACCTCAATGGGATTTTTGAACGCGATGCGTTTTACCAGTTGCTCCGTCTCCCGTGATGCGGTGCCATTGCCAATGGCTATGGCCTCAATTTTGTACGCATCGACCAAGGAACTTATCTTTTTGATGGCCCCTGCACTGTCCCGCTGGGGTGGATGGGGGTAAATGGTCTCGTTGTGTTTTAGATCGCCCTGCGCATCCAAACACACCACTTTACAGCCCGTTCTGAACCCCGGGTCTATGGCCAAAATACGTTTTTCACCTAAAGGAGCACCCAATAGCAATTGCTTTAGGTTTTTGGAGAATACCTGTATGGCCGAAGTATCCGCTTTTTCTTTGGCAGCCTTTAGCAGCTCGTTGGAAAGGGAGGGGAATAAAAGTCGTTTGTAGGCATCCGCAATCGCCAGTTCAATCTGTTGCGAAGAAGCATTGTTTGATTTGATGATGCGTTTTTCCATGGCATCGAGTGCCCTATCATCATCGATTTCAATCTTAACCCGGATGAACCCTTCGTTTTCAGCCCGCATGATGGCCAAAAATCGGTGGGAGGGACAGCGGTCCAGTGGCTCGCTCCAATCGAAATAGTCACGGAACTTTTGGGCTTTTTCGTCCTCCTTTTTGGTTTTGATGACCTTGGTGGTGATCACGGCATGGCGTTCCAGCTGGTTGCGCAGCTGATTTCGGATGTCCGAACGTTCATTGATCCATTCAGCAATAATGTGGCGGGCGCCTTCCAGAGCTTCATCTTCATTGTTGACGTCCTTGCCCAAATATTTTGAAGCGATGAACTCAATCTCATCACTCCGCTGGGCCATGATGATCTTTGCCAAGGGTTCCAACCCATTCTTTCGGGCGGTTTCGGCTTTGGTCTTTTTACTTTTCTTAAAAGGGAGGTAAAGATCTTCCAGGCTGGTAAGGTCGGAACAGTCCTGGAGCTTTGCCTTCAACTCTGGTGTGAGTGCGCCCTGTTCCTCGACCGCTTTGATAATGGCGGACTTTCGCTTTTCCAGGGCCTCAAACTGGACTTTGTACTGTACGATGGCCCCGACTTGGACTTCATCCAGATTTCCGGTACGTTCCTTTCTATAACGGGAAATAAAGGGAACGGTACAATCTTCGTTCAACAAGGCCACGGTATTTTCCACACTTTTTTCCGAAAGCTGGGTGTGGCGCACGATATAAGGAACAAGTTGCATTCTCTAATAAAGGTTAAGTACGTTTTCGAATAATAAGAAAGTGAATTTGGGGTGTTTCAAACTAAAACGTAACCATTTTATAAACATTTTCATCAGTTATATAGCCCAAAATAGTTTCTTCTCTTGATTTGAAAACGTCTTTAGAGTCAATGTCTTTATTGTTTTCTAGATAACTACTGATTTTGTCAAAACTATTCTGCGGGACATTGCCTTTCTGATGTTCAAAATTTTGGTTGAAAATGGATTTGAAATAAGTTGAATGACTATTGGTAACATTGAAATAAGCGAAACCGGTAACGTTTAAAAATCCGATTTCAGTAATGGGAAAAGCATATCCAATGATAGGGATTTTTACCTTTTTAAAAGATCCTAAAGAAACGATGTGATTCTCATTGGCAGGATAGATGGAAACACCAATTTCGTCATCAGACACATCTCTTAAGAACCTATTCTCATTTTCAATTTCTCGAAGATTATTACCGTAGAGGGAGCCATCTACTCCTATAGGGGTATTTTTAAAATCGATGTCCTTGTTTTTTTCTATGGTATAGGTTTGCAGAACATCCCTGCTATTATAATCCTTAATCTCAAACTTTAAAATATTGTTGGTGGCAGTTACCCCCAAATAATGCCCTTTGTAAATAAAACTGTTTGATTTTTTCCATGCAGGCGCATTGGCTATATAAGGTTTATTGAACGTTGTTATTCCATATCCAAAATCTTCAGGATCGATTTGGATAACTTGGCTATAACTTCTATTACTTTCAAAAGTAAGGTAGAAAGCATCTTTTTCAAGAAAGAGTTTGGATGCTGCCGCAGATGTTTCCAAGGAATTTGGTGTTGAAGCATCTATTTTAACCAATAATTCTTCAACCTTTCCGCCAAAAGGTTGTGACATCAGGGTGTAAATGTCCACTATAGAATTGTCCCAATATCTAAATTTTTCATGGGTAAGGTCCAATGTTTTTTTTGAATACCCGCCTTGGTCATCAAACACATAGAAATTTAGGATACTGGATTTATCTTGAATGCTAAGGATATGTACTTTTCCATTATGGTCAAAAGCTTGTAGAAAAGTCTCTTTTTTGAATTTCAGGTCAAGAGGCTCTGATTTAGTGGAACTTGAATTGAAATCGACCTCTACCACGCCAAATTCATCTTTTGATCTATTGGTCAGATAAAATATAAAAAGATTGTTGCCCTTTTTTTGTGCGCCAAATGGGATATTATATTCCTTGGGAAAAGTTGAGGCCTCAAAAGAACCAACTTCTTCAAGATTAGAGTTGACAAGTGTGGCCAACATTTTTTTGTTGTCCGCAAAAAATAGGCTCATTTCATAATCGGAAAGATTGGTGATCTGATATGTACTTTTTACTTTGAAATCAGTGGGTAGTTGCTTTTCAAAAAGTACTTCCTGAGCAAATACATGTGAAATGAATGCAGGGATGATAAGCAAATAAAACAAGGTTGATTTCTTCATGTTTTATCGCATAATTTAGTTAATACTTTCCCCATTCCCAACCCCATCTTCATCTGGGTTGACAAACACCAATTTTCCTTCTTGGTTTTCGGTCATCAAGATCATCCCTTGACTTTCCACGCCGCGCAATTTTCTAGGGGCAAGGTTTACCAAAACGGTCACTTTTTTCCCTACGATATCTTCCGGCTTAAAACTTTCGGCAATTCCAGAAACAATGGTTCGGGTATCCAGTCCGGTGTCTACTTTCAATACCAAGAGCTTATTGGCCTTGGGCATTTTTTCGGCCTCTACAATGGTGCCCACACGCATATCCAGTTTTGTGAAATCGTCAAAAGTGATGGTATCTTTTTCAGGGGTCACGGCTTTGTCCATTTGTGCATTTACTTTTTTGGTGGCTTCCAGTTTGTCCAATTGTTGTTGGATCTCCACATCTTCAATTTTTCTGAAGAGGAGTTCACTGGGGTTGATTTGATGCCCTACAGGGAGTAAGGTTTCGGAAGAACTTACACTATCCCAATTGATTTCGACTGCACTCGAACCTATGTTTAGGATGTTCTTTAATTTTTCCGAAGTAAAAGGCAAAAAGGGTTCACTGAGAACGGCCAAACCAGTGGCAATCTGAAGGGCAACGTACATAATTGTCCGTACCCGTTCCTCATCGGTCTTTATCAACTTCCAGGGTTCTTCATCGGCCAAGTATTTGTTGCCCAATCGGGCCAAGTTCATCAGTTCCTGACTGCCTTCCCGAAAGCGATACCGCTCCAAGGAGTTGGAAAGTATTTCGGGAAAGCCCTTAAGGGCTTGCAGGGTCTGCTTGTCCAAATCGGTGAAGGTGTTGGGAGTAGGTACCACCCCATTATAGTATTTATGGCTCAATACGGCTACACGGTTCACGAAATTCCCGAAAATGGCCACCAACTCATTGTTATTGCGAGCCTGAAAATCCTTCCATGTAAAATCGTTGTCCTTGGTCTCAGGAGCATTGGCGGTCAAGGCGTAGCGAAGCACATCTTGCATACCGGGGAACTCTTCCAAATACTCGTGCAGCCAAACGGCCCAATTCTTTGAGGTAGAAAGCTTGTTGCCCTCCAAGTTCAAAAACTCATTGGCCGGTACGTTTTCCGGCAAAATAAAATCGCCATGGGCCTTGAGCATGCTTGGGAAGATGATGCAGTGGAACACAATATTGTCCTTTCCAATAAAATGGACCAACTTGGTGTCTTTGTCCGTCCAATAGGGCTTCCAATCTTTTCCTTCACGTTTGGCCCATTCCTTGGTAGAGGAGATGTATCCGATAGGGGCATCAAACCAAACGTAGAGCACTTTTCCCTCGCCGCCTTCCACAGGAACGGGGATTCCCCAATCCAAATCGCGGGTCACAGCGCGGGGCTTTAGCCCATCGTCTATCCATGATTTGCATTGACCGTAAACATTAGGTTTCCAGTCGGATTTATGGCCTTCCAGAATCCACTCTTTGAGGAAATCCTCATAACGGTCCAAAGGCAAAAACCAGTGTTTGGTTGTTTTAAGCACAGGAACCCCTCCGGTTATGGTTGATTTTGGGTTGATCAGATCGGTTGCGTTCAAGGACGAGCCACAGTTTTCACATTGGTCGCCATAAGCTTCCTCATGTCCGCATTTGGGACAGGTACCGATCACAAACCTATCGGCCAAAAACTGTTGTGCCTCCTCATCGTACAATTGTTCGGTCTCTTCTTCAATAAAATCATCTTGATCATAGAGTTTTTTGAAAAAGTCCGAAGCAGTTTTATGGTGCACCTCTGCCGAAGTCCTGGAATAGTTGTCAAAGGAAATCCCAAATTCGGCAAATGATTTTTTTATGATGCCGTGGTACTTGTCTATGATCTCTTTTGGGGAGACCCCTTCTTTTTTGGCCTTCATGGGGATGGCCACCCCGTGTTCATCGCTACCGCAAATAAAGGCCACATCCTCACCTTTTAGTCTAAGGTAGCGGGAATAGATATCCGCAGGGACATAAACCCCGGCCAAATGGCCAATATGAATGGGTCCGTTGGTGTAGGGCAGCGCAGCTGTGATGGTATATCTTGAAGGAGACATTGTCTTGGGCATGAATGGTATAATTAGGCCCCAAAAATACTCATTTTGCAAGAAGCCTAAAATGGCTGGGTATGAAAAAGCAAAACCTCCGGATTGTGCAACCCAAAATTGGGGTGTGGGGTTGCGCAACTGGAGGCTTTTGCCATAACTGACTAGTGTCCCGCTCTTGTTACATGATCATTACGGATTTGCTCATTCGCTTATCCGCAACGGATATTCTGTATATGTATTTTCCTGTGGCCAAACTATCCCTCATATTTTCTCTAATATTGATTTCGGTTGAGCCTTCCAACATCATCTCATTGAAGACCGTTCCCACTTTTTGTCCTAGAATATTGAAGAGTTCAATGTCCACATGGGCGGCAATGGGCATTTCTAAATGAATGTGTGGTGCGCGTTGGTTAGGATAGTAAGGAGTATGTACAATGTTGTTCAACAAATCTGGATTGGGGTCCATTCCATCTTCACCCGGAGGTGTTTCCGGGAAGGTTGGAGGGTCGTTGTCCATGGCGATATCATCAAACTCTTCGCCGCTACAGTTAAATCCAAGATCAATGGCCCTGTAGGTGTATCCCAATAAATGTTGTTCCACCGATGCTCGGGGAACACAAAGCCATTCAGCCAAAACGGTACCATAAAGGTCCCTGAAGTCCATGGTGTATTCCAAATTTCCTCGGTTATTGGGCTCGTCTAGGGAAGGGTGATCGCCCACAAAGGCACTTCCACTCAATCCAGACCCGAAGAAAAGGGTAGGGGCGGCCTTACCGTGGTCGGTACCATTGGAGCCATTTTCAAATATCCTACGGCCAAATTCGGAGAAGGTCATGCTCAGTACCTTGTCATCTTGCTCTGTACAGGCCAAGTCTTCATAAAAGTTGTTGATGGCAATAGAGAGATTGCTCATGAGCCTTTCGTGTACAATAGGCTGGTTTCCGTGTGTGTCAAAACCGCCAATTGAAATCATATATACTTTAGTGCCAAGCCCTCCTTTGATCAACTTGGCCAATAGGGCCAATTGTCTTGCAAAGCCATTGTCTTGGTATTCCACACAACGCAAGGCATCACCACGCTCATAAGCTTCATGTATTTTGCCGGCATATTCGTAGGTGGTATTGGCAACACCTCTTAAAAAGCGTAATTGATCACCGTACATACAGTCATCAAATGGTGTGTTTTCATCCACATCATAAAACAAACCCGTCTCTGCAATCTGCTGTAACTGCTCCACATTGTTCGTTACAAAGGCGTAGTTGGTTTCCTCGCCCTGAAAGACCAAGTTGGCCAGATTCCCAATTTGAATGGCGGCAGGGGCCTCAGGAGGATTGATGAGATAATCTGGATATAGTTCTTCAAAATGTCTTCCCATCCAACCTGTGCGCTCCCCACTGAAACCCGTAGTGTTCAAATCGGTGTTCGCAAAAATATCGGAACCGGTAAAATGGGAAAGGCTTTGGTTTTCGTAACCTACCCCGTGCACGGCCTTGAACTGGCCATCACCCCAAAGCGATTCCAATGAGTTCATATAGGTGGGAACCCCAAAATCGTCAGTCAGTTTTAAGATTTTACTTTCAGGGATGTAGATATTGGGCCTTGCATTGGCATAGGAATCATATTGTTGTATGGGAATAACCGTGCTCAGTCCATCATTACCTCCGGACAGCCTGATCAGGACCAAAATATTGTCTGTTTCGGCAGCAGCAATCGCAGCAGTCAAGGGCGAGGGGGCCGAAGCGGAAATAAGGTTGCTCCCTAAGAACATGGAACCCGATCCTGCAATACCCAAGGCTTGGATAAAGGAACGTCTGCTCCAGTTTTTGTGTTCCAAATCGTGGCCTTCATGCTCAAGACCCTTATATGGAGTTGTATTGTGGTTGTGGTGAGAATCGCACATGGTGTAGGGTTATTTAAGTTGAAATTCGGGTTCTCTGGACATGTGTCTTAACAATAGGTATACTTGCGAAGGTCCAGTTTCCCAACCCAGCAAAGTCCAAGAGGGTTGGGTGCCCCCTTCGTAGTAGTTAACGTCCACATCGCTTCTGAAAGCGATATAGGCTCTATCATAGTCGGCATCGGTCAGTAGGCCTTTTGGTGTAAACCAGTCTATTATGGGTTTCGCCACCAAATCCGGGTTATTACTTGTTTGCCCTGCATTGCCCGAAAGTGCCAGTCCCAAATCCCTGAATTGTTCGGCATTGTCTTGGTAGAAACGCTGCAGGAACATCTCCGATGTCAGCCAACGGCCAATAATAAAATTGGTATTGATCCATTGCCGATCTCTTTGCCAACCGGCCACATCATAGGGGTCAAAAAGTTGCTGACCTATAAGCCCTGCAGAATCTATCATATTGATCACGGTGGTATCGTCATACCCAAAACCGGTTTCCTTGACCATGTTCAGATACAGGTCGAACGGACTTTTTATAATGACTCCGATCGTAGTTTCGTCAAAAAAGTGTTGACTTTTGAAAAGCTGGCGAAGTACTGGGGCAATTTCAAAATTGTTGGCCACAAAAGTTTGTGCCATCCCGTTAATAATGTCCAAGGCATTACCGCCTTCTTCCCCTGTGGAATCTGGGTGCACAAAATATTCATAAAGCTTCTTGCAGATAAACCCTGCAATTTCATTCCCTCTTTCGTTGAAGAGAATGTCAATGACATCATCATACCCCCAATTACCAGTTTGACCAAAAATGGTCTTGTTCTCTGTATTGAAATCCTCAGCGTTGAAGGTTACTTGTGTGCATCCTTCTTCCCCAGTTTCCGTATATCCCGATAACGCTTTTGAAGTTTCAATGATATCTTGTTCGGTATAGGCATTTCCCTCACCCAAGGTAAACAGTTCAAAAAGTTCCCTACCGTAGTTTTCATTGGGATTGTTCCCTCGGTTTCGTACCCCGTCCAAATAATACAGCATGGCACTTGTGAGGCCAATTTCGTGGACAAAGGTCTTAAAATTGCCCAAGGCGTTTCGTTGCAGGCAATTGATATAGTAGTAAAGAAATTGGTTACAGTTGTACACATCGATCTCGGTTACAAAATGATTGCTCCAAAAGAAGCTCATTCGATCTCGAAGACCGTTGGTGAGGAGTGCATTGCCGTAGGCGATTGAAAACTCTTCGAATTGGGCCCTTCGCATCTGTCCTGCCAAATCATCATCGTCCGGATAGTTGGCATTGGTCCAATCTGCCCATGCCGGGGCTGGAATGACCGGAGAGGCCAGTGCTTGATTTACTAGGTTGTCTACCAAACTCCCTGCATTTTGATTTATGGCATTGTTGATGGTTGGGACCGAGGCACTGAAATCAAGTCTCCGATAGAGATGGGCGGCACGTAGCCGATCCAATGGAGTAGTGTACGGCGCTAAGGTCGAGGTATTACAATTGATGAAGTACTCCATAGCAAATTCTGGCGTTAATTTGGTACATAGTTCGGGGCAACTATATGTTTATGCTAATGTTGGATGTGGTTCAATTGGGCCAACAAATTACAATCTTAACGTTCTGCACCCCATGAACTACCAAATTTTTCGATGAAATGCATCTTTTTTTCAGTATTTTTCTTTTTGCATGGCAAAACACACCGAATTTGGGAAACTAGGAGAGCAACTGGCAGTGGATTTTCTCTTGAACAATGGGTATGGGATTTGTGCGAGAAATTACCGGTACCTCAAAAGCGAAATCGATATAGTTGCCCAAAAAGGAAATACCTTGGTCGTTGTCGAGGTGAAGTCAAGAAATATGGGCTTTTTGGAAGATATTTCAGAGACAGTTAGCTCCAAAAAAATACAGCTTTTGGCCATGGCTGCAAATCATTATGTGCAACAAGAGGACCTAGATGTAGAGGTTCGTTTTGATATTATCAAGGTGGTTAAAAGGGGCAATAGTTTTGAAATAGAGCACCTTGAAGATGCGTTTTATTATTTTTAACCATTTGTTCGTTTTGTAACAATATGTTATTTTTGTAGCGAAGCCAAACTAAACCTAAAAATGAAAACAATCTCAGCGGTAGTTGAACATTACATCAAAAAGAAGCCTTTTTTGCAAACTGCCCTTGCGCAGGGCATCATTAACCTAACCTCGCTTTCCCGTCAAATCAAGCCCGAAATTGCCGATGAATTGGGCAAGGACGTCAAGGATGGGGCCATTGTGATGGCCCTTAAAAGACTATCAGACGACCTTGAATTCAGGGCCACGCACAGAATAGTGAAGGTCCTCAAGAACATTGGGGAAATTACAGTGCGTTCCAATTTGACCGATTATACCTTCTTGGCCTCTGATACCATATTACAACAACAGGCCCGACTCTTGGAGGAAGTAAATGCCAATCAGGATGTGTTCTATACCTCTTCCCGTGGGGTGAATGAAATCAATATTGTGATCAGCAATATTATGGATCGCGTGGTGGAAAAATATTTTAAGACGGAGCGCTGTACACAAAAAGTGGAGGGACTTTCCTCGATTACCGTAAAACTCCCTTCTGAGAATGTATCCGTGCCGGGAATCTATTATTTTATTTTTCAGCGATTGGCCTGGGAGGGCATTATTTTATACGAAGTGATCTCCACCACCAATGAGTTCACTATTCTGGTCAACGAAGAACAGGTCGATGTGGCCTTTAAGACCATAAAAGATCTAAAGTCTTTATAGTTGAGGATAAGGAAGCCAATTTTTCCGTCCAATTCGGAATTGAGGCGGTTCCCATAACAATTGTTAACTTCAAACAATTATTAAGGCTATCTATTCTATGAAACCATTGTTGAGACTCTCCTTGTTATTATGTGTATTGGGTTATCTACCCACCATGGCACAAGACCTCTATTTTCCCGAACGAAACGAATCATGGAAAATGGCGGACAAAAATCAGTTTAAGTACGATGTGCAGCAGTTGGGCGAAGCTGTGGATTTTGCCAAGGCTAACGAGTATTCTGGGTCCAGGGATTTGCGACGTGCCATTCTGGAAGGATTTCAGCGAGAACCCTTTCATGAAATTTTGGGACCAACCAAAAAACGTGGTGGTCCAGCAGGAATGATTTTAAAGGATGGCTATATCCTTGCTTCTTGGGGTGATACCAAGCGGGTTGATATGACCTTTAGTGTTACCAAGAGCTTTTTGTCCACGGTAGCGGGATTGGCAGAAGATGCTGGATTGATTCAGGATACCAAGGACAAAGTGGCCAATTATGTTTGGGACGGAACTTTTGATGGAGAACACAATACCAAAATAACCTGGGAACATCTGCTGCAACAAAACTCGGATTGGTCCGGAGAGCTTTGGGGTTTGAAGGATTGGGCGGACCGTCCACCCAATGAAGGGGGGCTGGACGATTGGAAATTCCGTAAGCTTAATGAACCGGGTACGGTCATGGAATACAATGATGTGCGGGTGAATGTTTTGGCCTATTCCCTGACCAATGTGTGGCGAAAGCCTTTGCCCATGGTTTTAAAAGAACAATTGATGGATCGTATTGGGGCCACCACCGCTTGGCGTTGGTATGGCTATGATCACGCTTGGACCGAAATAGATGGGCTACAGATGAAATCGGTTACGGGAGGTGGGCATTCAGGTGCCGGTTTGTTTATCTCTACCGAGGATATGGCCCGTTTTGGAATGGTGTTCATGAACCAAGGTAAGTGGGGCCAACAACAGTTGATCAGTCCGGAGTGGATTAAAAAAGCCACACAACCCTCAGTCCCCAATGTTAATTATGGCTATATGTGGTGGCTCAACCAAAAAGGGCCACGACATTGGGAGGGGGTGCCTGAGCACTTGTTCTATGCCGCTGGCTTTGGAGGCAATTTTATAGTGGTGGACCAAAGAAATGGATTGCTCATCGTAACCCGATGGCTGGAACCTTCAAAAATCGGGGAGTTTGTAAAGCAGGTGTACGAGGCATTTTAATCCTAGCCTAATTTCAAGTGGATATCACAAAACCCAAATTGAATGGCATTTTCGGGGTCTGATGGATTATCATAGGTCTTTAAGACCTTTTCTCCAATGTTGAATGGGATAGGGGCCTTGAAAATAGGTCCGTCAAAACAGAACGTATGGTATTCCCCGTTTTCACCACAAGGATCAACATCTGATGGAAATTTGTTTAGGAGTTCTTGGGACAATTCCTGTCCCAAAAAAGATGCATCCAATTTTGAATTGTTGATGCAAATGATCACTGCCCGAAACCCCAGTCCCAAAAATTCTTTTATCAATTGAGTGGTGTCCTTTTTCCACAAAGGGAACAGTGTGGTTAATCCATAAGGAGTTAGCATCTCCTCCCGATATTGCTTAAGGTCTTCCAGAAAGATGTCCCCAAAACCGGTATGGGTATACCCTTCGGAGCGCAATTGGGTAACTGTGTTTCGCATCAACTCATTGTATTGTTCCATACTGGGCTTTTCTGGAACTTCCAGGATATCCAAAGGAATCCCAACAGCCGCTGCTTGTGCCTCCAAAACTTTTCTGGGCAAGCCATGCATGGAAACTCGATTGTAATGCGCATTAACCGTGGTCAACAATCGGTCAACTTCATAATGTCCTTGCTCTAACAGATAGTGGAGTGCCAATGCGGAATCCTTGCCGGAACTCCAGTTGAAATAGGTCTTTGGTTTTTGTTCCATGAGTGGTTTTTGGGTTATGATACCGCCACTTTTTGGGGGCTAAGGGGTTCCAAAACCTTCAACGCCTTTTCCACACTGGTGACTCTATCGAATACCAACAACAAACGCAGTCCGTTACGGGTCTGCTTTTCCTTGAGTTTGGCTTGTTGGGGATGGTGCTGTACATAGTGCAACACTTGGGTGAAGGCGGCGGTTTGGTAAAACTTGGATTGCTGGTCTGCTATAAAATACCCCATGAATTTGCCCTTTTTCATAATGACCTTTTCCAGACCAATATCTGTGGCGATCCATTTGATCCGAATGGAATTCAACAAGTCCACGGCTTGCTGTGGCAGTTCCCCAAAACGATCCACCAACTCGGATTCATATTTTATGAGCCCCTCCTCATCCTTGATTTCATTGAGTTGGGTATAGAGGTTCAATCGCTCTGTGATGTTGTTGATATAGTCATCTGGGAAGAGCAGTTCAAAGTCCGTATCCAGTTGAATGTCCTTCACAAAAACTTTTTCCTTGTGGCCTTCCACTTCCTCGTACAACTCCTTGAACTCATTTTCCTTGAGTTCCTCTATGGCCTCGGTCAATATTTTCTGATAGGTCTCAAATCCTATTTCGTTGATGAAACCACTCTGTTCCCCGCCCAATAAATCACCGGCACCACGGATTTCCAAATCCTTCATGGCAATGTTGAATCCACTTCCCAAATCGGTAAATTGCTCTAGGGCCTCGATACGTTTTCGGGCGTCGGGGGTCATGACCTCATACGGAGGGGTAATGAAGAAACAGAACGCCTTTTTGTTGCTTCGGCCTACACGGCCTCGCATTTGATGCAGGTCGCTCAAGCCAAAATTGTTGGCATTGTTGATGAAAATGGTGTTGGCGTTGGTCACGTCCAATCCACTTTCCACAATGGTGGTGGAAACCAGCACATCAAACTCCCCGTTCATAAAGGCCAACATGAGCTGCTCCAGTTTTTTGCCTTCCATCTGTCCGTGGCCTATCCCAATTTTGGCATCGGGGACCAGACGCTGGATCATTCCGGCCACTTCCTTGATATTCTCAATGCGGTTATGGATAAAAAATACCTGCCCGCCTCTTTGGATTTCATAGGAAACCGCATCACGGATGATTTCCTCATTGAATCGAATGACCTGACTTTCGATAGGGTATCGGTTGGGCGGCGGCGTGTTGATGACGGATAGGTCCCGGGCTGCCATCAAACTAAATTGCAGGGTTCTTGGGATAGGTGTGGCGGTCAGTGTAAGCACATCAACATTTTGCTTGATGGAACGGAGTTTTTCCTTTACTGAAACCCCAAATTTTTGCTCCTCATCCACAATCAATAATCCCAATTCCTTGAACTGGACATTTTTGTTGACCAACTGATGGGTTCCGATGATAATATCGATTTTGCCTGCCGCCAAACGCTCCAGAACATCCTTTTTCTCCTTGGCGGTCCTAAAACGGTTTAGGTAATCCACGGTTACGGGCATATCCTTCAAACGCTCCCGAAAGGTTCTGCTATGCTGGAATGCCAAGATGGTAGTGGGCACCAGAACAGCCACTTGTTTCCCATTGTCCACGGCCTTGAAGGCCGCACGGATGGCTACCTCGGTCTTCCCAAAACCAACATCCCCACAGATGAGTCGGTCCATTGGGCGCTCACTCTCCATGTCCTTTTTGACATCTTGGGTGGATTTTTCCTGATCGGGGGTGTCCTCATACAAAAATGAAGCCTCCAACTCGTGTTGCAAATAACTGTCCGGGGCATATTGAAACCCTTTTTCCAGCCTCCTTTTGGCATATACCTGAATGAGGTTGAAAGCAATTTTCTTGACCCGGCTCTTGGTTTTTTGTTTGAGGTTTTTCCAAGCCGCTGAACCAAGCTTGTATATTTTTGGGGGTGCCCCGTCCTTGCCGTTGTATTTGGAAATCTTGTGTAGGGAATGGATGCTGACATATAATATGTCCCGGTCACCATAGATCAATTTGATGGCTTCTTGTTTCTTGCCTTCAACATCTATTTTTTGCAGTCCCCCAAACTTACCAATACCATGGTCAATATGGGTTACATAATCCCCAATCTCAAGTTTGTTGAGTTCCTTAAGGGTAATGGCCTGTTTTTTGGCGTACCCATTTTTCAGGTGAAACTTATGGTAGCGCTCAAAGATTTGATGATCGGTGTAACAGGCCAGTTTTAGATCTACATCAATGAAACCTTGATAGAGTGGAAAAACCAGGGTTTGGTAGTGTACGGTCTGATCTACTTCCTCAAAAATATCGTGAAGACGCTTGGCCTGTTGTTCGGTGGAACAGAATATATAATTGGTGAAACCCGCTTCCCGATTCTCATTGAGGTTTTCAATGAGCAGGTCAAATTTTTTATTGAAGGCAGGCTGGGGTTTGGTGTTGAATTGAATAGCAACATTATTGTTCTCTGTCTGCTTCTCGACTGCGCTCGAAGTGACAGTTGCTCCTATTTCAACACATAGAAAATCCTGCAATTGGGATTTCAGCAGAGTGGAGTCCACAAAAAGCTCTTGGGGTTTCGCATGCTTGATTTCCTCGCTTAGTTTGGTGAAACTTTCCTCCGCCTTGGCAAAAAAGGAATCAATGCGATCATAGATCAAAGCCGGGTTTTTGGCAAAAACCACCGTCTTGGATGAAATATACTTGAGGAAACTCTCACGGCTCTCCTGCAAAAATTTGTTCTCCACATTGGGTATAATGGTGATTTTCTTCACCTTTTCCAGAGAGAGCTGTGTCTCTACATCAAACGTACGGATGCTGTCCACTTCGTCCCCAAAAAATTCAATACGGTAAGGCTCATCATGTGAAAAGGAAAATACATCCACAATACCTCCACGTACCGAAAATTCCCCGGGTTCGGTCACAAAATCCACCCGTTTGAACTGGTATTCGAAAAGCACCTCGTTCAAAAAATCCAACGAAAGGGTGTCTTCCAATTTTATCTTGAGGGTGCTTTTGTCCAGTTCCTTTCGAGTGACCACTTTTTCAAAAAGAGCATCGGGATAGGTGACAATAATTGCCGGCTTCTTTCTGGAGTTGATACGGTTGAGGACTTCGGCCCGCAGCAGCACGTTGGCATTGTCCGTCTCTTCAATTTGATAGGGTCTGCGGTAGCTGCCCGGGTAAAAAAGCACATCTTTTTCCCCGATCAACTGTTCCAAATCGTTCAAGTGGTAGGCAGCCTCTTCCTTATCGTTCAAAATCAATAGAAAAGGTGTCTCGACCGATTTAAAGGTTTCAGAAAGTACAAAGGAAAGGGACGAACCCACAAGACCTTTGATGTTGATTTTTGGGGAGGGTTGAGACGTGTCGGATGTGTCCGAATCTGGGCTTTGGGCAATGGTATCCCGCAGTTTTCCCAGTGGGGAAGACTGTGCGTAGTGTTGTGAAATGGAGACTTTGGTCAATCCAAAAACTTTGCGACAAAGATAAAATGAAATGTTTTTTATAAAAAGTGTTTTTTGGATTTCTCAATCGTCCCTGTGTTCCTCATTTCGAAATGATACCGAGGTTTGTTCTGTTGGTAAGCAATTGGTCAAAAGGGCAATCTAGACTTTTTTGGTTTTTGACACGAATGACACAAACATTTCAAGTTGTCATTCTGAACTGAGCGAAGAATCTATTGGTGGTTGTAAGGTCTAAAGTTAGGACACGAACTATTTCGAATTCTTTTTGTCATTTCGAGCCCTGTCCTGAGTGTATGCGAAGGAGCTGTGAGAAATCTATGATTTGGTGGGATTTCTCAATCAATGTTCCGCATCTCATATCGAAATGACAAATCGGTGGTATTTTCAACCAGACCCCTGAGTGGAGTTGAAGGGGCATTTTTGGAAATCTAAACCTTGACCACAGTATCTTCCACAATAGCGAATACCTCATCTTTTTTTGTAGGCTTAAGGGTGTGGGTTCCCGTAAACTCCCCAAAGGCGGGTAGGATCATTTGGTTTTTGGTTTTAAAAAAGCAGGGGAGTCGCAGGCTTTGCCTTCCCAACCCCCTTAGCTTTACGGCAGGATGGATGTGACCGCAAAACGTGAATTTGGCCCCTCTTGTTTCAGGATGATGGGTCAACAAGAAATCATCGATGAGAAGTTCTGGGAAGATGGCAATGTTGAGCTGCTCAAATTTTAAGGGTGAAATGATATCGTGGTTCCCGGTCACCAGAATGATTTCCGCAGGGGTTTTGGCTACCCAATTTTCAAACAGCTCCCATTCCTTGTTGAGCGAGGAATGAAAAAGATCGCCCAAGAAACAGATTTGGAAAGGTTGTAGTTCGGACACGATTTGGTCCAACAACATATAATTTTTATGGACTGCCTTTTGGGGGACGGCCGCCCCAAATTTTCTAAAGTGCGATACTTTACCCAGATGCACATCGCTGATGAGCAATAGCGATTTTTCCACCCAAAAAACTCCGCCCAAAGGGTGCAATTGGAACTCCTGGTCTTGTATGATTATGTTTTGGGTCACGATAGTTTGCTGGTACAAATTTAATGGTATTGTCCTTTCGAACGAATGTGGGAAATCTTTTAAATTGACACGAATGGCACTAATTGTTGCAAGTGTTCTGTTGTCATTTCGAACCGAGCGAAGCGGGTGTGAGAAATCTATTCAAAACAAGATTTCTCAATCGTCGCCGGCTCCTCATTTCGAAATGAAGTTAAGCACAAGGAGTGACTATCGGGTCAGTTTTGCGGTCATGCGTTTAATGCGGTCTGCCAGTTTCTCATTGGACAACTTTTCCCGAAGACGGTCCGTAATGATGGGAAATGAAAACGGAGTAGCCTGGCTACATTTTTTCCAAACCAGGTCCTGTTGGGCAATACGTTCCAAGGCCAAGCGTAAACGACCCTCTTCCAACTGATGTTCAAACGTTTCGGTAAAGGCTTGCTGGTAAAGAAGGTTGTCGTCCTCAAAATCCTTGAACACATCGAATAGTAATTGGGAACTGCTTTGCAGATGCTTCATTTTCACTCCCTTCTCGGGGTAACCGGTAAAGACCATACCACTGATCACGGCAATATCCCTGAATTTCCTTCGGGCCATTTCGTTGCTGTTCAAACTTTTTTGAAGGTCGGAAAGCATGTAATCGGAAGTGAATAGATTGTTGTCCATAATATCCTGGATGTTGATTTCTTTATCGGACAGTAGTTCGAACCCATAATCGTTAAAGGCCAAGGAGCAGGTGATAGGGGTCAATAGACTTATGCGATAGGCCAAGAGACTGCTCATCCCCTCATGGATGGCCCTGCCCTCAAACGGATAAAAAATATGGTGGTACCCGTCAGAGGACTTAAAGGTCTCGATCAAAAACTGATGGGGCAACGGTACAATGCTTTCCTGACGTTGCTTTGCAAACATGGGGGCGAGTGCCCTAATTTCTGGACCTTGTTTGGAAATGGGCAGTTTCGCGGTATACAGTTCTTCCCGTAACAATTCGGACATTTTTGCTGAAAAACTGAGTCGACCACCCATCCAACTTGGAATTTTATTGCTGCGTTTGGAAGAATTGCGCACTTGTGCCGACATGCCCTTGATCCGGATGAATTCCAGATTCCTTCCTGCAAAGGTGAACACATCACCTGGGGTGAGTTTTGAGATGAACGATTCTTCAATGGTCCCGATATAGCCTCCCTTTTGGTAACGAACCGATAGACTGGCATCGCCCACAATGGTCCCAATCTGAAAACGGTGGCGCATGGCAATGGTCCTATGGTTTACCTTGAAACGGCCATCTTCTTCAACCTCCACCTTTTTATATTCATCATAACTTTTTAAGCTTTGGCTGCCCATGACCAAAAAATTGAGGAGCCACTGCCACTGTTCCTCGGTAATGGCTTGGTAGCAAAAGGTCTGTTTGATTTCGGGATAGATCTCTTCTGGAAAAAATCCATCGGAAACTGATAAGGTGGTCAGGTATTGTATGAGTACATCAAAACTGTTCAGATAGGGGATACGGTCTTCCACGGCGCTGTTCAATACCGCTTTTTGCATGGCCGAAGCTTCTATAAGTTCCATGGCATGGGTAGGTAAAAAGTAAATCACACTTTCCTTTCCCGGTCGATGTCCACTTCTTCCGGCGCGTTGTAAAAAACGGGCCACCCCTTTGGGACCGCCAATTTGGACTACCGTCTCCACGGGGGCAAAATCTACCCCCAAATCCAGACTGGAGGTACAGACCACGGCTTTGAGGCTTTCATTTCGAATGGCCTGTTCCACCCAAAGACGGGTATCCTTGTTGATGCTACCGTGGTGCATGGCCATTTCCCCGGCAAACTCTGGATATTTCTCCAATATTTTTTGAAACCAGATTTCGCATTGGCTGCGGGTGTTGGTGAACAGGAGGGTAGTCTTGCTGTTATGGATGATGGGCACAACCTCATCCAACAAATGCAGTCCCAAATGGCCCCGCCATGGAAAAGTTTCCATTTGCTCGGGGATGATGCTCTTTACGGTAATCTTTTTGTTGAGGTTGGCCTTCACCAAGACCGAGTTTTCCAAGGCCGGGGAGGTGGGCCCCAGCAGTACTTCCCGGGCCTGCTCCAGATTGCCTATGGTGGCCGATATACCCCAAATACGAAGGTTTTTGCAGATGGTCTTTAATCGGGAGAGCCCCAATTCCATCTGCACCCCCCGTTTGGTGCCCAACAGTTCGTGCCATTCGTCCACCACAATGGCGGAGCAATCCTTGAAAAGTTTCGCGTATCCTTTCGAGGACAACAACAATTGTAAACTTTCAGGAGTGGTGATCAAAAGATCGGGCATGGCCGTACGTTGCTTGGCCCGTTCCTTGGTAGAGGTGTCCCCGGTTCGGATGCCCACGGTCATTTGGGTGTCCAAATCTTGGGTAATGCGTTCTGCGGATTGCTTTATTTCTTGGGACAAGGCCCGGAGAGGGGTGATCCAAATCGCTTTTAACCCTTTTTTATGTTTGGTTTTATAATCCGGGTGGTTTTTAATGTGGTTGAGCACAATCGGAAACCAAAGCGCATAGGTTTTTCCGCTTCCGGTCGGAGCATTCAGCAGTCCGTGCTTTCCTTCCAAAAAAGCTTTCCAGGTTTCCTTTTGGAAAGGGAAAGGTTTCCAGTCTTGTTGACTGAACCAGCTTTCGGCAATATGGAAAAGCTCGGAATCTTTCAGATCTAAGTGCTTGAGGGTTGTACAACGGTACGAAAATTACAAATTTCTTTTGGTCGCATTTTTATGAACCTTTCTACTTTAAAATTTATATTTGTGCCACAAAAATTAAAGTATGCCCATTTTAGATTTATACGAGCACGGAGACCACAGGAAAAAACTGGCCCATTTTGCCACTTTGGCCACTTTGGCAGCGGTGGATGGCGAAATCAATCCAGAGGAAAAAGCCATTTTGGACAAATTTGCCTTTAAGCTGGATATCACTGAAGCGGAGTATAAGGAAGTGATGGAGAAGGGAAACAAGTATCCCATTGAGACTCCACACAGCGGTGAGAAACGCTACCAGAGGCTGTTCGAGTTCTTCCAGATTATATTTTCAGACCATCAAATCGATGAGCCTGAGCGTAAAATCGTGGAGCGATACGCCATTGGTCTAGGGTTTTCACCAAAAAGTGCCAACCAGATCATTGATAAGTCCATAGCCATTTTCACTGGGAAAATAGATTTTGACGATTACCACAGGATCATGATCCGTAAGGACGCCTAGGCGTTGGCCATAAACTCTTCCGCTTTTTCAACCATTTTTTTACTTCCACAGAAGAAGGGAACCCGTTCGTGAAGTTCGGTGGGCTGAATGTCCATGACCCGTTGGAACCCGTCACTGGCCTTTCCATGGGCCTGCTCTGCTATGAAAGCCATGGGATTACACTCGTACAGCAACCGTAGTTTACCCTTATGGGCCTTGCTGCTCTTTGGATACATATAGATACCGCCCTTGATCATATTCCTGTGAAAATCGGAAACCAAGGAGCCTATATATCTGGAAGTATAGGGTCTATCTCCTTCTTCTTTTTGACAATATTTGATATAGTCCTTCACACCTTGGGGAAAATGGATGTAGTTCCCCTCATTGACAGAATAGATGTTCCCATCTTCGGGATACTGCATATTGGGGTGCGATAGATAAAAGGTGCCCAAAGCCGGGTTCAGGGTAAAACCATTAACGCCATTTCCAGTGGTATAGACCAACATAGTTGAGGTGCCATAGATAATATACCCCGCAGCAATCTGGTTTTTTCCGGGCTGAAGAAAATCTTCAAGGGTCACTGGCGTGCCCACGGGTGTAATTCTCCGGTACACCGAAAAAATGGTCCCCACCGAAACATTGACATCTATGTTGGAAGAACCATCCAAGGGGTCTATGAGCACCACATACTTGTTCTGGTGCTGTTTGTCAAAACTGTTGATGCTGATAAAATCGTCTTCCTCTTCAGAGGCAATACCACAAACAATCTCCCTATTTTTAAGGGTCTGAATGAACTTTTCGTTGGCCAGGACATCCAACTTTTGTTGGCTTTCACCTTGAATGTTGGTTTCACCGGCAGCACCGATGATGTCCACAAGTCCGGCTTTGTTCACTTCGTGGTTGACCACCTTGGCAGCCAAGCGAATGCCATTGAGGAGTCTGGAAAGTTCACCGGAAGTGTATTGAAAAGAATCTTGGTTGGCGATGATAAATTCACCTAGGGTGCGATGCTGCTTATCAAACATGAAAAGGTTGTTTTATTTGACGACAAATATCGTGCATTTTGTGAAACTATATCGATTTCGTTGATCTTAAGTTTTAGATATTTATAACTTTGAGTTTTATTTGTAACAAATGGAATACTTGATTAGAAACGCCCGGAAAGAAGATATGGGGCAGGTCCTGAAACTGGTTCAGGAACTTGCCGATTTCGAGAACGAACCCGAAGCGGTGGAGGTTACCCAAGCTGATTTGGAAAAGGACGGTTTCGGGGAAAACAAGTTGTTCCATTGTTTTGTGGCCGAGGTGGACGATGAGATCGTGGGGATTGCCTTGGTCTATCCTAGATATTCCACTTGGAAAGGTCCTGTCATTCATTTGGAAGACCTTATCGTGGCCGAAAAGATGCGGGGCAGTGGTCTGGGGACCGCCTTATTGGATGAGGTGGTAAAATATGGGCACGGCCTTGGCGTAAAACGGATATGTTGGGAGGTGCTGGATTGGAATGATCCTGCCATTGAGTTCTATGAAAAGAAGGGAGCCAATGTACTGCGCGATTGGGATGTGGTACAGTTGGACGAAAAGGGAATTGAAAATTATATGGAAGATTTGGATTGAACTTCCAGTTAACAATACTATAGCATGAGAGTTTTTAAGTTTGGAGGGGCCTCTGTAAAAGATGCCGATGGAGTAAAGAATGTGGTAAATGTCCTCAACCAAATGGGGCATAAAGATACCTTGGTGGTGATTTCCGCAATGGGAAAGACCACCAACGCCATGGAGAAAGTGGTAGAGGCTTATTTCAAAGATAAGGATGCCGTGGTAGGAATATTGCAAGAGGTTATGGATTATCACGATGGTATCTTGGGTGATTTGTTCAAGAACCCATCCCATCCCGTATATGCAAGGGTTAAGCTACTTTTTGAAGAAGTCAATGGCTTTTTAACGTGGAACAAATCCCCAAAATACGCCTTTGTATATGATCAGGTGGTAGGTTATGGAGAATTGGTTTCGACAACCATTGTGAGCGAATATCTCAATGAAGTAGGACTCTCCAATGCGTGGTTGGATGTCCGTACCTTGATCAAAACGGACAATAATTACCGTGATGCCCAAATCAATTGGGAGCGTACCCAAGATGAAGTTTCTGCAAAGGTGGACATGTCCAAGTTGAACATTACCCAAGGCTTTTTGGGAAGTGATGACAACAACTTTACCACCACTTTGGGTAGGGAAGGTTCGGATTATACCGCGGCCATATTGGCCTACTGCCTCAATGCGGAATCCGTTACCATCTGGAAGGACGTACCCGGTGTGTTGAATGCCGATCCCAGAAACTTCAAGGAAACCCAATTATTGGAGCAGATTTCATATAGGGAAGCCATAGAGTTGGCCTTTTATGGGGCCTCTGTGATTCACCCTAAAACCTTACAGCCTTTGCAGCGCAAGGAAATTCCGTTGCACGTGAAATCCTTCGTGAAACCATCTGATAAAGGAACCACTGTTGGCAAAGGGGTCAATATAGTCCCCAAGATTCCATGTTTTATCGTTAAGAAAGATCAGGTGCTCCTTAAGTTGTCCTCTTTGGATTTTTCATTCATAGTGGAGAACAACATCAGTGAAATCTTCAAGTTGTTCCATGACCATAAATTAAAAGTGGATCTGATCCAGAACTCCGCCATTAGTTTTTCGGTATGTCTGGACAACAAATTCAATGGACTCCAGCCCATGTTGGATGAACTGAAACGAAAATTCAAGGTAGTCTGCCATGAGGATGTATCCCTTTACACCATTCGTCATTTTGATGATGCGGCCGTAAAATCACTTCAAAATGGAAAGTCCGTACTTGTGGAACAACGTGGCAAGGAAACGGTTCAGCTTGTGGTAAAATAGAATAGTTTGCGATACTTTTTGGGATCCAGACCCCAATACCCGTAATTTTCTATCTTTACGTTTACCTAAACAATACGAAAATTTATGGGGCTGGTTTCTGCGAAAGAGGTAGCAAAGGTAATTCATCTGGACAAGTATGGCTTTTTGGGCACCTTTGTAGGGTGGCTCTTAATGGTTGCCACCAAGATTACCTCCATAAACCGATTTTACAATAAGAACAAGGAACTCGATGGCCCCGAATTCTTGGAGTCCATTTTGGAGTATTATGAAATTGACTTTGAGGTTCCAGAGGAAGATTTAAAAAGACTCCCCAAGACGGGTCCGTACATCACCATCAGCAATCACCCTTTGGGCGGTATAGATGGTGTCCTGCTATTGAAACTGATGCTGCACGAGCGTGAGGATTTCAAGATCATAGCCAATTTTTTGCTGCACCGTATAGAGCCGTTGAAACCCTACATTATGCCTGTAAATCCTTTTGAAAACCATAAGGATGCCAAGAGCAGTATCATGGGTTTTAAGAATGCACTCAAACACTTACAGGAGGGTCATCCGCTGGGGATTTTCCCAGCTGGGGAAGTCTCTACATACCGGGATGGCAAATTGGTGGTGGACCGTCCATGGGAAGAAGCCGCGATCAAATTGATACGTAAGGCCGAAGTTCCCGTGGTGCCCATTTACTTTCATGCACGTAACAGTCGACTCTTCTATCGGTTGTCCAAAATGAACGATGTGTTCAGGACGGCCAAGTTGCCTTCAGAATTGACCTCGCAGAGTAGGAGGCCCATCAAGGTTCGAATAGGTCAGCCCATTTCCGTGGCCACACAGAATGAAGAAGAAACCTTGGAATCCTACACGGAACTGCTTCGCAAGAAAACCTACCTCTTGGCCAATGTGTTCGAAAAAGAGCGTTTGATCGATAAGGTGCCGACCACATTGAAGATTCCCAAGCCTCCCAAGAAGATAGCCACCCCGGTTAGCTCCAAAGTGTTGGAAGGGGAAGTGGAAAAATTGCGGGAGAAGGACTGTAGGGTACTCCAGAGCAAGAACTATGAGGTATATCTGGCCCAACAGAAAGACATTCCCTTTATCCTGAATGAAATAGGAAGACAAAGGGAGATTACGTTCCGCGAAGTTGGGGAGGGGACCAACAATGCCATTGATTTGGACAAGTTCGACTCCTACTATCACCATCTCTTTTTATGGGATGATGAGGAAAAGAAGATTGTGGGCGCCTACCGGATGGGATTGGGATCCGAAATCTTCAATCAATACGGGATAGATGGGTTTTACCTGCAGGATCTTTTCCGTTTTGAACCCGAACTATATGGGATGATGGAAAAATCCATAGAAATGGGGAGGGCCTACATCATCAAGGAATATCAACAAAAACCTATGCCCCTTTTCCTATTATGGAAAGGAATTGTACATACCACATTGCGTCACCCTGAGCACAAATATCTGATTGGAGGAGTGAGCATCAGCAACCAGTTTTCCAATTTTTCCAAATCCCTGATGATCGAATTTATGAAATCCAATTATTGGGACCCCTATGTGGCACAATACATCCGACCCAAAAAGGAGTTCAAGGTAAAGCTCAATGATGCGGACAAGGAGTTTATTTTTGATGAGACCCAGGCCGACCTCAACAAGTTTGATAAACTGATCAGTGAAGTGGAACCGGGCAGTCTTCGTTTACCCGTTTTGATCAAGAAATACATCAAGCAAAACGCCAAGGTAGTGGCCTTTAATGTGGATCCGCTGTTCAACAATTCCGTGGATGGACTCATGTACATTCGGATTGCGGATCTCCCTGAAAGTACGGTAAAACCCGTTATGGAAGAATTTCAAGCAGAGTTGGAGCGTAAAATGGGGCAATGAGTTGGTCATTGAAAATCTTTTGGGCAATCGGGTTTCTTTCCACATTTTCTGTTCAAGTATGGGCCCAGGAGATAACAGGAACCGTTCTCGATTCTAAGACCAAAGAACCCATTTTTGGTGCCTCGGTATATTATGACGGGAGTTCCGTGGGTACCATGACCGATGAAAACGGGAATTTTGAAATACGCCTTCCCTACCGGAACAATGCTGTTTTGGTGATAAGCCATTTAGGATATCAGGCCAAGGAAATGGTCAATTTGCCCGAGGATGCCATATTACGCGTACTCCTCCAAGAACAGGTTGAAGATCTTCAGGAAGTGGTGTTGACTTCCGATCCTTTTTCGCGTAAGGAGAAATTGGAAGTCTTCCGGCTGGAATTTTTGGGGGACACCCGGGGAGGACGTTCCAGTATCATTGAGAACGAAGAGGATATACGGCTGTATTTTAACTCGGAGGACAATACCCTTTCCGCATACTGCGATAAGCCTATCGTGATTCAGAATGATTATTTGGGCTACCGGGTTTTCTTTTACGTGGATGAGTTCAAGATTTTTTTCAAAAGGAAAAGTTTGGAACGTATTGATAATATTCATCAGACCCTTTTTGATGGATCTACCCGTTTTTTTGACACCTCCCAAGGGAATCCCAAAATTGCAGAGCGGAGAGCAAAGGCTTATCTGGGTTCTCCACGACATTTCATGAGAGCCTGTTGGTATGGCGATGTTGAAAATCAGAATTTTAAGCTCAAAAAGAACTACAAGGATGTGGTCCTGACGGATTTTATGGTGAATATGGCCAAGCCTGATCAAGATTTAAGGGATATCCGGTTTATGGGTAGCCAATATGTGATCTATTACAGGCAAAATGGCAATTACAGGTCCACACTCAAAATCAATGAATTGGACACTACCTATATCTTGGATAGATATGGCAACTATTCGCCCTTTGAAAGCTTGGCTTTTGGTGGCCATATGTCCGATTACCGTCTAGGGGATATGCTTCCCATGGACTACGGTCTCTGATATTATTGATTAGCCCATAAGTTCCTCCTTTACAAAATCATGGCAAAACTCCTTGATTTCTTCCCGAGTCTTTAAAAAGGCATCGTGGATTTCCTTTTCGTTGCCTTTGACCTTGGAAGGGTCGGAAAAATTTTGGTGGATTCGTCTAGCGTTTTGGGCGGGGATAAAAGGACAGTTTTCCTTGGCGTGGTCACATACAGTGATGATGTAATCCCAGTCAATGCCGGTATACTCATCCACGTGGTTGGAGGTATGGTTTGAAATGTCAACCTTGTCTTCTTTCATGATGGCCACGGCTCCTGGATTGAGTCCATGAGTTTCTATTCCTGCGCTATAAATGTTCGCCAACTTATCTTGAAAATAGTTGAGGTAGCCATGGGCCATTTGGCTTCTACAGGAATTTCCGGTACAGAGTACCAATACGTTTTTCATTTTTTTATTTGGTTTTTGATGTGATGCTTATTCTATTCCAACCTTGTTACTACGCCTTTCAAACAATAGGTTGTCTTTCCAGGCCCCGTGGATTTTACCCACGCGTTCGCGCTTGCCAATATAGCGAAAACCCACTGTTTCATGGAGTTTGACGCTCCCTTTATTTTCAGGGAAAATACCGGATTGCAGTGTCCAGAATCCAGCCTCTTCACTTTCAATGATAAGCTGTTGCATAAGCTGTTTTCCAACCCCTTTTCCGCGGCTATTGGAGCCAATGTACACACTGACTTCGGCAACACCTCCGTATACACATCTGCTTGAGACAGGTGACAGTGCCGCCCAACCTAGTACCATACCATTTTGCTCAGCGACCAACCTACATGAATTGATATGGGATTGGTCCCAACTTTCATAGGTTGGGGCTTTGGTCTCGAAAGTGGCAAAGCCAGTAGCGATACCTTCGGTATAGATTTGCTGTACCTGCTCCCAATCGGAAGCTTTCATGGCGCGGATCAACATGGTGTCTTTTTTAACAGCAACCCGATCCAGGGGAGCAACTGGCTTCGGTTTCAACGGTGGATGCGGCAGAAGCTGGTTCAACCCCGCAAGTTTCCTTGGCCTTGCAATCTGTTTTTTCAATGGACAGTTTTATAATGAGTTTTTTTTCGTCCAAAGCATAGTCATCCACAAAAAGCTGGGCCGTGTGAAAGTCATCATTGCTGTATTCAAACTTGATTTCAGCGTCTTTTTGCATGGGTTTTATCCGATCTACCTTGTTCAGGATGGACAAGGCCTTGTATACGGACATAAAATCCCTTTTTCCAATTTCTGTGGGACTTTCCCATAGCTGGACCACGGTTTCTTTCCAGAAATCCGTTCCCGCGCCGCAGTCAACAGAATCCACGGTGATATTTTTTACTTCAGTGATGTGATAATTGGCTCCAACCAATCTATCCTTTGTGTATTCAAACAGTAGACTTTTGTCTTGGTGTTGTTGGAGGATGGATAAAAATTCTGATGTTTTCATGTTAACAACAATTACGGTTAATATTGGAGAAGAACGTGTGGAAGGCTTGTTGGAGCTCTTCCCAGCGTTCTTGATTAATACAGTAGCAAAGATTTTTCCCCTCAAAAGTCCCTTTGAGCAGCCCAATTTTCTTGATTTCGTTCAAATGTTGGGATATGGTGGGTTGGGCCAAACCAATCACATCCACAAGATCATTGCATATACAAGCATCCTGTTTGCTGATATATTCCAGGATGGCCACGCGTGCAGGATGCGCCATGACCTTGGCTATTTGGGCCAGTTCGTTATGGGTTGGTGAAAAGATATGTGTTTTGGAAGCTCCCATATGAGGGTATTTTTCTTTGATGTTTAATTTTATATTGCAATATTACGATAAAGCAAGTAAAAATAAAAGCCAGAAGAGAAAAATCTGGCTTTTGTATCTGTTTTATAGGCTTTTGAACCAGTTTTGGAAGTGTTCCCCTACCAAAAAGACCGGTTTTTGTGTTCCGTTTATGGCGCCGATCAAACTAACGACCCAAAGGATAACCGGGAATATCCATCCAATAAGGTTTACCACTGGGATGAGTCCCAAAACAAACCCAACCAGAAAAATTCCGAGTACCTGCCTTACATAAAAAGAACCTATTTCGGTTTTGTTGCTGTTGTTCATGATGATGGCTATAATCCATCCGATCAAAGTCAAATGGGCAACAAGGGCAACTGTTTTACCGCTATCAGGGTTTTTGGGATCAAAGGTCTCCTTTACATCCTCCTTGAAATCACTTGCGGCTTCCTTGGCTTCCTCCGCAGCTTCTTTGGCTGCATCTTTGGCTTTGTCAAAAGCTTCTTCAGCTTTGTCTCCTAAGTCTTTTTTTTCTTCGGACATGGTTTTAATGTGTTGGTTAAACGAGTTTTAAATGTAGCAAATTATTCAATACCTAAAGAAATGCTTTATCAACAGGCTCCCACAATTCCAATTTATTGCCTTCCGGATCCATGATCCACCCAAATTTACCATAGTCGTATTCCTCTATTTCCCCCACTACGGTGACGCCCTCTTTTTTTAAGGTTTCCAGCAATTCCACCAAGTTTTCTACCCTAAAGTTCATCATAAACTGCTTTTCACTGGGTTGAAAATAGGTAGTGTCTTCGGCAAAAGGACTCCATTGGGTCATACAATCATTTCCCTTTTGATCCTTCCACCAAAAGGAACATCCATATTGGTCCGTGTTGAAACCCAAATGAGTCTTGTACCAATCCTTGATTTTGCTCGGGTCTTTGGTCTTAAAGAAAAATCCGCCAATTCCAGTTACTCTTTGTTTCATGATCTTTTAATGTTTTGTTCATATAAAGCGACCCAATCCTGAGGGGTTATTTTTTCACATAGTTGGGCAATCAGCTCAAAGGGAATGGTTTTTTCATTTTTAAAACGAATACAGCTTTTGCCCATATCCAATTTGGTTGATACGTACTTGGGGTACTCCTCCACAAACCAATCGTGAAGCTCTGGATTGGCATAAATGCCGGAATGGTATAGGGCTATAAAATTTTTCTGTGAAGCGATATTGATAAAGGGCAGTGGCAGACTAGGATTGCAGTGGTACCCATCTGGATATAGGGAATGTGGTACCACGTAGCCGATCATTTTATAACTGATGCATTCCTGAAAACCTTTGGGGAGATTTGCCTTGACCGTTTCCCTTAATTTGGAAACGGCCTCCCGATGGTCTTTTGGGACTTTACGGATATATTCATCCGGGGTTTGGGCGTCTATGGTCATTTTTAGTGAATTTTGCCAACGGCCCAAAGCCAATATTAGGGCGGCTTAGGCTTTTAAAGTTAACAAAATTTCTCTTTGACCTTGTCCACAATGGTCTGGGCCAATTTTTCTTTGCTTTCCACGGTCCATCCGGCCACATGGGGGGTCAATAGTACATTTTTAGCCTTTCGAAGATATTTGAAGGCCTTGGGTTTTTGGATGAACATGTTTTCAAAGGACTTCTTTTCATATTCCAATACATCCAACCCTGCACCCAATACTTTCCCGGATTTTAATCCAATGACCAAGTCTTTGGTCACTACGCATTTTCCCCGGGCCGTGTTCAATAACCAAAAGGGTTTGTGAAATGCATCTATGAACGTGGAGTTGACCATGCCCACAGTAAGTTCGGTCTGGGGTACGTGAAGGCTTACGACATCCGATTTTTGTTGAAACTCCATAACGCCTACTTGGCGGGCGTTTTCATCGCCAACACCTCCCACAATATCATAACAGATGACTTCCACATCAAAGCCACGGAGTTTTTTGGCAAATGCCTTTCCCATGTTTCCATAGCCTATTATGCCCACGGTTTTACCATCCAGTTCCACGCCACGGTTCCCCTCACGGTCCCATTTCCCTTTTTTTACCTCACGGTTGGCCTTTCCCATATGGTTCATGAGGGACAATAGCATCCCCAAGGTGTGTTCGCCTACAGCATTCCGATTGCCCTCTGGGGCAGAGGCAAGGAAGACCCCTTTGTGTTTGGCATACTCCACATCAATGTTTTCCAAGCCGGCACCGACCCTTCCAATGAATTTTAAATTGATGGCCTTGTCCAAGAATTCTTGGTCCAGGGTGAATCTACTTCGGATGATCACACCGTCGTATTCGTGTATTTTGCGTTCCACTTCTTCCTTGGAAGAAACGTAATCTTCATGATTTTCAAAACCCAGTTGTGCAAACTGTTCCAGAAGTAGGGGGTGGTTGGTATCCAGATGGAGAACTTTCATGGGGTCAAATATACAATTCCTAGATTTTTGGATATACGGTCTGCGTTTTTTCATGCTGCACGTCTCCGGTATGGGCCGTAGTCAGCTTTTCAAAAAGGAGTACATGCACCTCTTCCCCATTTTTGGTCATGGGGTTGTGTTCCACTCCCTTGGGTACCACAATGATTTCTCCTTCTTTCACAACCTCGGTCCGGTCCCTAAATTGCATATAAAGGGTGCCTTTGATGACTTGGAACAATTCATCTTCATGCTCATGGGCGTGCCAGACAAACTCTCCCTGCAACTTGGCCAATAGTACTTGCATATCGTCCACTACCGCAATTTGGTGTGGGTGCCATTGGTTGGTGAATTCAGTATGTTTTTGCTGTAGATTGATGGCTTTCATTTTTCCAGGATTAGTTTTTTGATGAGTGAAATTTGACCTAGGTGATAATAACTGTGCTCAATCACTCCTTCTATGTTTCGTAGGTAGGTTCCGTACTTTTCATCAACAAAGGGAGTATCCAATAGGGAGTCCTCCATTTTTTCCACATGCATGGCGAATTTTTCAGAGTTGACCAGAAACTCCCTTACCAAGTTGCTCCAATCCGTTTCCGATGTCATGGCGGGCATATCAAAACTGAATTTATCGCGAATTTCAAGCTTTCCTCCTTCAAACACGTTTAAAATGCCGACTAGGTAATAATTAAGGTGGTACGTGAGCAAGGCTATGGTATTCAGGGATTGTATCCTTTGATTGGCCTGTTGCCACGAAATGCTTTCTATCTGTTCCTTTATATTGGTTTGGGCAATCCAACGGCCACTCAATAGGACTTCCCTCAATCTGGTTGCCATGAATTCACTTCGTGTCATCTGGATTTACTTTTAAGTCGAAAGGAATTAAATCCCCAAAATAATCTTGGCAATTGAAAAATAGATCAAGATTCCAAAAATATCATTGCTTGTGGTAATAAAAGGGCCCGTAGCTATGGCTGGATCTATGTTCCTTTTGTGAAGGAAAAGGGGGATAAAAGTGCCGATAAGTCCGGCTACAACAATGACTACCACCAATGATAGGGAAATCGCAAGGGCGGTAGTGAATGCTCCTTTCCAAACCCAAGTGAAAATCAACAGTAAAGTAGCCAGAATAAGTCCGTTCAACAGAGCCAATAACATTTCCTTAATGAGTCGGTTACTGATACTTCCCTTTAGATCGTCATTGGCGAGACCCTGTACAATAATAGCACTGGATTGCACCCCTACGTTACCTGCCATGGCCGCTATTAAAGGGGTGAAAAAGAAAAGGACTGCGTGTTTGGAGATCATTTCCTCAAAACCGCCCATAATGGCGGCGGCTCCCAAACCACCCAAAAGACCCAATATGAGCCAAGGCAATCGGGCTCGGGTAAGGACCCAAATATCATCATCGGCCTCCACGTCTTGTGATATACCTGCTGCCATTTGGTAATCCTTGTCGGCTTCTTCCTTGATCACGTCCACAATATCGTCAATGGTAATGCGGCCCACTAATCTACCTACTTCATCAACTACTGGAATGGCCTCCAAGTCGTATTTGGACATGATCTTTGCCACTTCCTCGCCTTTTTCGTTGACCGTCACGGAATCCACTTTGGGGATATACACATCCTTGATGTTGGTTTTGGTGGAGGTGGTCAACAAGTCCTTCAAGGATAGCCTTCCTTTTAGTCTGCCTTCATCGTCCACCACATATATAGAGTGTACCCGGGTCACATTTTCAGCTTGGGCCCTCATTTCCTTGACGCAGGTGAGCACGTTCCAATTTTCGTTCACCTTTACCAATTCCTTTGCCATAAGTCCACCGGCACTGTCCTCATCATAGCGCAGCAGGTCCACAATATGCTTGGCGTGTTCCCGATCCTCAATCTCAGAGATGACCTCTTGGACCATCTCTTTGGGTAGCTCATTAATAATGTCCACCGCATCATCCGTATCCAGCTCCTCCAGCTCCCCTGCGATTTCCTTTGCGGTAAGGTTTTTCAATACCGCTTCCCGGATATCTTCGTGCATTTCCGCAAGGATGTCCGATGTTTTCTCACTTTCCAGAAGCTTGATGAGATAGGTGGCCTCATCCACATCGAGTTCATCCGCTATTTCGGCAATATCGGCATAGTGAAATTCCTGCATCATGGATTGAAGGTCGGCGTTTCTCTTTTCCGAGATCAGTTGCTGGATTTCTTCTAAAAGCTCGTCTGTAAGTTTAAACGGGGTCATTGGCTATCTTTTGGGTCAACGTTACAAAATCTGCCACACTGAGCTGTTCTGGGCGCTGGTCAAAGATAGTATCTTCTTTGAGATTATCGGAAAGATCAAAGGTTTTAAGACTGTTTCGAAGGGTCTTGCGTCTTTGGTTGAAAGCAGTTTTTACCACCTTGAAGAACAAATGCTCATCACAGGGAAGCTTCAATTCGGGTTTTCGGGTGAGGCGCAATACCCCGGAGTGCACTTTGGGTGGAGGGTCAAAAACCTGAGGCGGTACGGAAAACAAATATTCGGCCTCGTAGAAGGCCTGCACCAAGACCGATAGAATGCCATAGGTCTTGCTTCCCGGTTTTTCACAAATGCGCTGGGCCACTTCTTTTTGGAACATTCCCGAAAATTCTGGGATCTGTTGCCGTATTTCCAGCATTTTAAAGACAATCTGACTTGAGATGTTGTAGGGGAAGTTTCCAGTTATGGCAAATTGCTCTTCACCGTAAAGGTTTCGTAAATCAAACTTTAGAAAATCAGCTTCAATGATGTTGAGGCGATTGTTCTTCTTTAGGATTTCGGCATGCTCCAAGGGAAAGCTGTGGTTGAGGTATATGATGGACTCTTCATCCAAGTCCATGGCCACCAAATCCAAATCTCGTTGTAAAAGGTATTTGGTGAGCACACCCATCCCCGGACCAATCTCCAAAACGTTGGTATAGCCTTTAAGGCTGAGCGTGTCCGCTATGTTGCGTGCTACCGTTTCGTCTTTCAGGAAATGCTGCCCCAAATGCTTTTTGGCCTTTACCGCACCATTTTCCTGCCCATTTTCCATACGTTTGGGCCTACCATTACCAGGCTTTCTTTTATTCTTCTTGGGCACAGGGGTTTTTTTGCAAGTTACTTGGAATTTTCGACATAGACCCATGCCTTCAGACCGGATTCCAGGGGGAATATTTTACGACTGTAGGCGCTGGTTTCATAAATATCGGCCTTCTTTAGGTCAATTTCAGAGACCTCGTATACCTTACCTTCCACTTTGTCCTCAATTTTACCAGTTTGAATTACTAGGGAGTATCTACCGTAAACGGCATTTTCCATTTTTTTGAATCCCAACAAAAAATCGGGTTGCCCATCTAGAATGCGTCCAAATACGTATTGCTGTACTTGAAGGTCTTGGAGCGTGCCGTAGGTAAACAGGTATGCCAAGGGGTTAGGGAATTTGTTGACTGATGACTTCGAGTTCTGTCCGGAAGGCCACAAACTTATTGGGAAACAATTTTTGGGCATCGGCACGTAAACGGTCGGCATCTTCACGGTAGTACGATTCCAAAGTCTGTTTGTCTTTTGTGGTGTACTGTATGGAGTAGGTAACCCCTCCCATATCTTCCTCAACCAGCACCTTTACCATTTTGGCATGGGTGAACTTTCCTGTGGCCAACATATCGGGCAGGTGCTTGTCCTGCATCCATGACAACCATTCATCATGCACACTTTCATCTATATTGATCGTAACATTGTATATGATCATGGCCTTTTGGTTTAAGGCCCTAATGTAGGGAAGAATTAGTTAATGGCATCCCCGCGGAGCATCCTAAAATTCTTTCGGGCCTGCGGAAAATAATAACTGTCCTGATAGTTGTAGATGATCTTCTCGTAATGGGCCTTGGCCTTTTCGGGTTCATTAAGGATGTTTCTATATAATTGGCCCAAAGCAAAGTGGGCGTCATCGGCCAAAATGCCATCGGCATAAAACTCCACTATTTTTTGGTAATTGAACCGTGCGCCTTCATAGTCTTTTTGGGTTTCCAAAAGTTGGGCCTGCCGTAGCAGTGCCTCGTCCTCAATTTTTTCGCCTTTGTGGTTTTCAAGGATGTCCTCCAATTCCGCAATGGCTTCCTTGTTTTTATTTTGATAGGCCAATAGGTCGGCCCTGGCATATTTTTTCAATGCGGTCTGGGTGGAGTCTTCCAAGGAATTGTCCGAGATCAATAGGCTCAACTGCATGGCATCATTGGCAATCAGCTGAGAAGTGGAGCTTCGGAGTACTTTCAATTGGGTCAGCGCCCAATCAAAATCTCCCTTGTAAAAACTGGTCTGGGCCACTTTGAAACGGGCATTTTGACCCAGAACATCATTTTTAAGGCTTTTCTGTACCTGTGTGAAATAGATAAGTGCTTGATTGAATTTTTGGTCGTACACCAAAATATCACCCAAGGCCAATTTTATATAGGCCGTGATCACACGTCCCAAGGGTAGCTCAAGGCTTTCCTTGAGCATGGCAATGGCAGGTTCCGGTCTTTCCCGTTTGAAAGTGAGAAAGTTGGCATAGGCAATCTGCAATTGTAGGGTACGGCTTTGGTTTCCATATGTTGCCACCAAATCCTGAAATTTTTTCTCAACCTGGTTCAAAACCTTATCTGTTGGGTCTTTCAATTCAATATCAATAAGGCTCAACTCAGCGTTCAGTTTGTTTCCGGGGTCGGTGCTATTTTCCACCACGTATTCAAAAATGGATACGGCATTGTCCAGATCATTGTCCTCCAAGGCAATCTGTCCCAAATTTTCCAATCGGTCCACGGAGGTTTCACCGGTACGTTTAAAAATGGCCTTTTCCTGACTGAATGCGCTGTTGTATTGTT
This sequence comes from Flagellimonas olearia, assembly GCF_009184425.1. Classification (GTDB taxonomy): domain Bacteria; phylum Bacteroidota; class Bacteroidia; order Flavobacteriales; family Flavobacteriaceae; genus Flagellimonas; species Flagellimonas olearia. Next base: position 1,067,327 of record NZ_WELG01000002.1, read on the forward strand.
TTTGCTGGACAAAAAGCCAGCTCAACAATTCGTTCCAAAGAACATCGGGGTTTTGCTGTGCGTTCTTCAACAATACCTTTCGCAAGATGACATTGTTGGGGTTGGAAGGGTCTTCCGAGATGAAGTCGTCTATATTGCGGAGCACATTGGACCGGGAAGTCCTTCCTTCCCAGATAAGATTGAGATAGGATTGGTACATTCTTTCAATATTGCCCTGCTCGCCATAAATCCTGGCCAGTTGAAAATCGTAGTTCAAATCCGGTTTTAGGGCCATGGCATTGGTGTAGGCTTTAATGGCATAGTCCAATAGGGCATATTTCTGGAATCGATACCCTACACTGTATCCATAATTGGGGTTTTCATCAATTTTTTGGATGGCCTGATCATAATAAGTCGTTGCCTTTTCGGCTTGGTCTTGCAATGTATAGTTATAACCGAGTTCAATAAAAAAGGTGGGAAAGGCGTAGGTGTCCTTTATTTTTTGCAGAAGAAAGATTTCGGCATCCTCATAACGTTCCAATTGCTGGTAGCAGGCCACCAAACCTTCGGAATAGTCGGTTCGCCGCGGGTTTTTCTCTACCAATTTTTCATAGAAGACCACTGCTTTTTCAAATTCCCCATCCGCAAAGTACTGTTTGGCCAGAAAATCTTCCTGGGAATAGGAAAAGGTCTGCACCAAAATGCTCGATATGAAAAATAGGATAAGCCTCAATAGCTGGTTTTATTGTAAATATAACGTACAAAAGTGCGGGATTCTGTTAACCGAATCCAAAATGCTGCAAAAACCAAGTGTCATGTAGGATGTTTGCTGATAATCAATCCATTGGTTTGAATGTGGATTCTTGAATGTTTTAAGATTATCTAAACAGCAACTTTATATTTTAATAATAAACCTTACGTATTATGTAAGAAAAATATTATTATATTTAGAAAACCTTAAAATTTATTCTATATGAAAACAAGTAGCAAATTGATTGCACTATTGTTCGTAATGTCATTGGTGACATACGTTTCTGCACAGAATTTGGACAATTCTTCTTCGTCCGCAACCAAGGAGGCTTCCTTGAAAAGTGATGCTGTTGAAGCCGTTGAGGCCACAGGGATTTCACTTTCTTGGTGTGGAACTGGACCTTATGGTCAAGTGGATGGTTCAGTGTATGGTGGTACTGCTCCCTACAGATGGTACCAAGGTGGTACGCTGCTAATGACCACGTATTCCAGTAGTGTTACTTTAAATTTTGGGTGCAATGGTGGGGTCCTCACGGTAAAGGATGCCAATAATAATGAGGATGCCGATATTGTTCCACAAGGATGTGTGGACCACGGGTGCAATTAAAAGGCTCCAAGCTAAAAAATTGGATTATTGAAATTTGCCGGGACATCACTTTGAGAAAGATGGGCCCGGCATTTTTTTTTATGCAATGGTGTCAAATCCGCAGTAGGGAACCAAAACATCGGGAATCTTGATGCCGTCCTTGGTCTGACAATTCTCCAAGATTCCGGCCAATACCCTTGGAAGGGCCAAGGCGCTTCCATTCAAGGTGTGCGCCAATTGACTTTTTCCATTTTCATCTTTAAAACGTAGCTTCAGCCGGTTGGCCTGAAAGGTTTCAAAATTGGAAACGGAACTGATTTCCAGCCAACGGTCCTGGGCTGTGGAGAACACTTCAAAATCATAGGTAAGGGCAGAGGTGAAACCCAAATCCCCGCCGCAGAGACGAAGGATTCGATACGGCAATTTTAAATCGCGAAGGATATTCTTCACATGCTCCACCATTTCATCCAAAGCAGCGTATGAATGGTTGGGGTGCTCCATCCGAACAATCTCTACCTTGTCAAATTGGTGCAAACGGTTCAAGCCACGTACATGCGCTCCGTAACTTCCGGCTTCCCTTCTAAAGCAAGGGGTATACCCGGTATATTTTATAGGAAAGTCGGCTTCGGCCAAAATATCATCACGGTGCAAATTGGTGATGGGCACTTCCGCGGTAGGGATGAGATACAAATCGTCCGCGGTCGCATGGTACATTTGCCCTTCCTTATCCGGTAACTGTCCGGTTCCATAACCGGAGGCTTCGTTGACCATGAGAGGAGGTTGTATTTCCATATATCCGGCTTCGGTATTCTTGTCCAAAAAGTAAGCAATGAGCGCACGCTGTAAACGGGCCCCCTTGCCTTTGTAGACCGGGAAGCCGGCACCAGTGACCTTTACGCCGAGTTCAAAATCAATGATGTTGTATTTTTTGGCCAGTTCCCAGTGTGGTAATGCATCCTCTTCCAGAACAGGGATATCACCTTCCCTAAAAATTTCTTCGTTGTCCTCATCGGTGTTTCCCGCAGGAACAGATTCGTGGGGCACATTGGGTATCTGATACAGTTGCTCTTGCAAGGCAGTGGCAGCAGCATTTAGGTCATCCCCCAATTGCTTTGAGGCTTCCTTCAATCCTGCGGTTTTTTCCTTGAGGGCATTGGCCTCCTGTGCTTTTCCGGATTTAAAGAGCATGCCAATTTCCTTGGAAAGCTTGTTGGATTCGGCCAAGGTCGCGTCCAGTTCGGTTTGGATGGAACGTCTTTTTTCATCCAGTTCGATAATCTTTGACAGCATGGGTTCCGCATCAATGTTTCGCTTTTGTAAAGCGGTGATGATACTTTCCTTGTTTTCCCGAATGGTATGTAATTGAAGCATGGCCTTGTATTGAGCCGCAAATTTAATTCAATCTGAAGACGTGCCCAACAATTATTCCTTATGCGATGGACGAATCCATTCGTTGTGGGCCAAATGCTTCCAAGGAACACTGGCCAAATCCACCTTGGGGTCTATGAACTCATAATATTCCCCTTGGTTGATTTTTACCGTATTGATTACAAAAACTTGGATGTCCTCTCCTTTTTGGGCATAGTCTTTCTTAAGATACTGGGCAAATTGCCAGGCAAAATCTGGGTAGCACGCCACCCTTCTGCGCTGTTTTTTGGTGAGATAATCATTTAAGTTAATATTGATGGCCTTACCGGTCTCTTTATTGACCACCGTATACTTGATGGTTCCTGACCGACTTCGCAACATCATCCGCCAACTGAGTCTATGGCCTTCCTCGGTCCATAGCACGTCGTCCTTGAAGGCGTGGTGGCGTAAAGGGAGGACAAGTTGTACAAGAAAGTACCCTCCCAAGATTCCCAGAATCCATTTGTGATTTTTGGGAAGTGTTGTGGATTGTTCAACAACCACTTTTTTGGTCTTGAGAAATATGTTACGAATGGTTTGGGGTTCAAAAAAGAAGACAGTGAACGCCAAGGACAGATAGGGGAAAATCCCGATTTGGAACACCACACTGTTGAAGAGATGGAAAAAAATGGCCAGGACAAAGGCAATTTTACGGGTGGGTTTCCAAAGTAGGGCGGGCACAATGAGCAAATCGAAAAAAATCCCGAAAAACGCCACGATTTTATGCACCCATTTTTCCTGTAAAAGTTCCCCGATCAAAAAATAATCCGATTTGGATTTCATCAACAATTCAATGATGCTGAAATCCAGCCAATCCCCATATAGTTTGGCCACTGAGGCATAGGTATAGACAATGAACAGCTGAAGGATAATGGTCCATCGAACCCAATTGGGCATGGTGAACGAGTGGAGCTTTGGGTTCAATTTTGCATCCAAAGAGGCATCTTTGTGTGCAGGTAGAAATGCCATAATGTAGGCCAACAGCATCAGCAAGTAATAATGGTTGTTGTACGATGTCTTTTGCATCAGGTATACCCCGGTCCACATCAAGGCAAAGGCAAAAGCGCTGAATCGGTATTTATAGCCTAAAGTAATCAGAATCCCCAAAGTGCCCATGATGGCAAAGTAAATGTACATGCCATTGCCAGGTAGGGGTTGTAGCCACTCAAACCCAATAAAGGTGAAGGTGAACTTGGGTTCGATCAAGGTTCTTCTGACCCAACCTGTTGCTATGGCCCCATAACATTCTGCACTGACCAAAAGACCATAGAACATACGAAAGACAACCAGTTGGGCATTGTCTATTTTTTTAAAGAGAAAATGGAATGACATCTATTGGGAGATTAGGTCCAACGACACCTCTTTGTCCTTTGCCAATTGCTGTTGCAGCTCCTCAATGGAGTTGAATTTGTGCTCATCGCGAATGCGATGTAAAATGCCCACCTGTATCTTCTTGTCATACAGATTGCCATCAAAATCAAAAAAATTGATTTCGATGCTTTTTTCTGACCCTCCTACGGTAGGATTGTACCCAATGTTCATCATCCCGAAATGTTCTTGGCCATCAATGGTGCTCTTGACCACATACACGCCCGTTTTTGGAATGAGTTTGTAGGTTTCGGGAATGTGCAGGTTGGCGGTCGGGAACCCAAATTGCTTGCCAAGGCCTTTCCCTTTTTTTATGATACCCGTAAGCATATAGGCATAGCTGAGATAGCTGTTGGCGGTGGCAATATCGCCCTCTTTAAGGGCATTCCGGATTTTTGTTGAGCTTACGGAAACATCATCGATTTCTTGGGCGGGAATTTCCTCTACCTCAAAATCAAGTGTGTTTCCAAAAGCAATAAGGTCTTGGATATTGGCATTTCGGTTTCTGCCGAACCGGTGGTCGTAACCAATGATGATTTTTTTACTCTTTAAACTGTTGACCAAAATATTACGGACAAACTCGGTTGCCGAAAGTCGTGAAAACTCTTTTGTAAAAGGGTGGATGATGAGATAATCCAGGTTCAAATCATTTAAGATTTGGGTTTTTTCCTCAATGGTATTCAGTAGTTTTATGTTGGTGTCTTTTTGGAGCACCATTCTGGGGTGGGGAAAAAAAGTGAGGACCGTAGACTTTAATCCGGTATTTTTGGCACTATTTATGAGGCGTTCCAATATCTTACGGTGACCCAGATGAACACCATCAAAAGTGCCAATGGTAATTACCGTTTGATACGTATTGCGCTTAAAAAGAGAAATATCCTGGATTGTTTCCACCTAATCAAGAAATAAAAAAGGCTTATTTTTGAAATTGACCTATGCCCAAACTATGTATGAAGGCTAAATTACACCTTGTTTTTTCAATAACCATATTTTTTGGCTCCTTTTGTGTATTTGGACAACAGGGGTATTGGAAACCTGCCCAAAAGGAAACCCATTTAAAGAGCTCGTCCATAAAGCATGTGGAAAAGGCTCGCGCGGTTTTTTCTTTGGAAGAAAGCCTGTTTATGGAGAAGCTTGAATCTTCCCGGACCTCTAAAGGGAAAGGCTTAGTGGTGTACTTTCCCAACGGAGATGGGGAAGTAGTTCCTTTTGTGCTTACCGAAACACCTGTATTACACCCTGAGTTGGCGAAAAAGTATCCCAATATCCGGTCGTTTACAGGGATGAGCCAAGATGGAAAATACAAAATCAAACTCAGTAGTTCCCACAATGGGCTCCAGACTATGATGGTGAACCTGAACAATCATGAAAAGGTTTTCATGGAACCCATATCAAATAAACCCAACGCCTACGTGCTTTACAATAAAGGTGCAGATGCCGTTGGGAAGAATAGCTTTGTCTGCGAGACCGAGAAAATTCAACAGAGTCTTACTGCAAAAACCATAGTGCCCTTGGTGGATGATCAAGTGCTCCGTAAATATAGGATCGCTGTTTCAGTAACTGGGGAATATACAACTTATCATGGAGGTACAGTTGCAGATGCCTTGGCCGCTATAAATGCCACCTTGACACGGATAAATGAGGTCTTTGAAACCGATTTGGGGGTTACTTTGGAGTTGGTCCCCAATAATGACTTGGTGATTTATACCAATCCAGATACCGATCCATACAATGGGAACCTTAATTCACAAGTTCAGAATACCTTAACAACCAATATAGGGGAGGCCAATTATGATGTTGGGCATTTGTTTCACAAGGTGGGGTCTGTTTCCCAAAATAATGGAAATGCAGGTTTTGTTGGGGCGGTGTGTGTGGATAACCAAAAGGGGAGTGCTTTTTCAGCAGCCTTTGAGCCCGAAGGGGACATCTTTGACCTTGATTTTGTATCACATGAATTGGGCCATCAATTTGGTGCCAACCATACATGGTCTTTTGAGTCGGAAGGAACCGGTGTGCAGGCCGAACCAGCCAGTGGAACCACCATTATGGGATATGCAGGCATTGTTGAAGGAAACAATGTGGCGCCCAACGGGGATGATTATTTTCACTATAACAGCATCTTGCAAATATCAGATTACCTGCAGTCTACTTCGTGTGCCCAAACCACAGCGATTGCCAACTCTCCCCCGGTACTTTCCCCCGTAAATGACTTTATTATACCAATAGGGACAGCTTTTGTATTGGAGGGTAGTGCAACAGACCCAGACCTGGGGGATGTTCTTACATACACTTGGGAACAGATCAATAATGGTGTGGTAACGACCAATACTTTTGGACCAACCAATGCCAGTGGTGCCAATTTTAGATCATTGCCCCCTTCCACCGACCCGGAGAGATATTTCCCCCGATTGTCCGAGGTGATGCAAGGAAACCTTACTCAGACCACTCCAGGTGAAAGTGAGGCATGGGAAACTGTTTCTGAAATAGAGCGGACACTGACCTTTGCCTGTACAGTGAGAGACAATGCTCTAGGTGGGGGACAGGTAGTGTCGGATGTGTTGGATGTAAAAGTCATTAAAGCGGCAGGACCTTTTGTAGTGACATCCCAAGCTTCATCCGAAACATACAGTGCGGGGTCTATTCAAGAAGTTACGTGGGATGTGGCCAACACCAACATTTTACCTATTGATGCAAAGACCGTGGATATTTTCCTTTCTTTGGATGGAGGGGTCACTTTCCCCATTTTGTTGGCCGATGACACCCTGAATGATGGGGCGGAGGATATACTTCTGCCGGGGAATGCTGTGTCCAATGCTCGTATTATGGTAAAGGCGAGTGATAATATTTTCTTTGCTGTGAATGCAACGGGTTTTACTATCGAGGCGTCAGAGGTAGTCTTGGGGTTCTCCGAATTGTCTTATTCCGTTTGCCAACCTAACGACATTATCATCCCTTTTGCCTATCAGACTTTTTTAGGATTCAACGAAACTTCTACATTCTCAGCAGATGTACCTGTGGGCATAACTGCAATTTTTTCACCGACCAATGCAAGCGTTGATGGTACCTCAGTGGATTTAACACTTTCCAATACGGGAAGTGTTGCCCCCGGAGTTTATGATATTACGGTTACTTCTACTTCGGCCTCGGTAACCAAGGATGTGGTCTTGTCGCTTAATGTACAGGATTCTGGCTTTGCGGAGGTGGTATTGGTCTCTCCCGGCGATATGGAAGCAAATGCATCTTTGAAAACCCAATTGGAATGGGAGATTGACCCTATGTACTCCAATTATGACGTGGAAATTGCCACGGATGTTGGGTTTTCCAATGTGATTGAATCGGCCTCTGTGCCATTCAATTATTATAAGGCCACGAATTTGGAGGAACAAACCGAATATTTTTGGAGGGTAAGACCAAGTAACGATTGTGGTACGGGTACTTTTGGAACACCTTTCAGTTTTACAACCATACAGTTGAACTGTAAGAACTTTGAATCCAAGAATCTGCCCTTGGAAATTTCCAATATTGGAACCCCAACAATAACATCTTCTATACAGTTTCTTGAAGATTTACCTATTTCCGATGTCAATGTAAATCTCGAACTGAATCACACCTATTTGGAGGATTTAATGATAACCCTTATTTCTCCACAGGGCACCCGTGTTGCTTTGATATCCAGTACCTGTGGCGGGTTGAATAATATAAATGCTGTTTTTGATGATGACGGAAGTGAGATAGTTTGTGGAGGGAATCCAGCTATTTCTGGAACCGTGGCCCCTCTAGGTTCTTTGGCTTCGCTGAATGGAGAATCCATTTTGGGGGAATGGGTGTTGGAAGTCAAGGACAATGCATCCAGTGATGGGGGGGCGTTGATGGCTTTTTCAATGGAAATTTGTGTGGAAGGTAATTTTAGGCCGGATGATGATGAAGATGGAGTGTTTGACGACGGGGACGATCTTTGCTTGGGCACACCAAAAGGCATTGAAGTGGATACCAATGGTTGTGCGGTCTATCGATTTGCCCAAGATAATTTTGAGGTGCAAATCCTTAGCGAGACCTGTAGGGATAACAATGATGGCTCTATAATCATCATACCTGTTGACACGGCCGTGGCTTATTCGGCTGTTTTGAATAGTGGGGGAACCCCTCTTAGTGTGGATTTTACGAATGGACATACATTTTCAAATTTGAATGCTGGAACGTATTCTTTGTGTATTTCAGGGACCAATGGCTTGATTACGTATCGTGAAGTATGTTACGATATTGTGGTTTCTGAGCCTGATATCTTGGAAGTGGTTGCCCTTGCAGAAGAAGGTTTGGTGCAGCTTAACATGAGTGGAGCCAATTTGTATAATGTGGAACTAAACGGATTGGTGACCCAGACTAGGGATTCCAACATACAATTGGAATTAAAGCAAGGACAGAACACTTTGAAGGTGTATACGGATTTACCTTGTCAAGGTATTTTTGAACAGACCTATTTTAATGCGTTGCAGCCTATTTTGTCCCCAAATCCAACAAGGGGAATCACAGAAGTTTATCTCAATGGATATATCGGGGTTGTATCACTAAAGGTGTTCTCATCAAATGGAAGGTTGGTGAAGACCTATGTGAAAAGATTGTATGGAGAAAATTTGGAATTGGACGTGTCGGAACTATCCAAGGGAGCTTATTACCTTCAGGTTGAAAAAGAAGGAATTAAGGATACATTTAAATTGATTAAAAAATGAAGCAACTTTTAGTCAGTCTTATCCTTTTGCTATTATTGGTCTCTTGCGGAGGGAATGATGATGGGCCTGTGACTCCTGAAGCGGCAGAATTGGTTTTCCCTGCGGAAAACTCCGAATGTAACACAGGGGTAAGTGTCAATGAAGAACTGAGTCAGGTTACATTTGAGTGGAGATCTTCGGCAAACACCAATAGTTATACTTTGACGGTGGTCAATTTGGAAACCAATGCCCCACAAACCATATCAACGGCGGCGACATCGGTCAGTTTGTCCATAGCAAAGGGAACTCCTTTTGCATGGTCCGTTACCTCAACCAACAGTAGGTCCGATCAGGTGGTAACAAGTGAGACATGGTTGTTTTATAATGCGGGTGCCCAAACCACTTATACACCTTTTCCTGCGCGGGCCGTATCTCCCGTTTCAGGTTCAACAGTGTTGAAGGATATAGCCAATGAAGTGACTCTGGAATGGTCTGGAGCCGATGTGGATAATGATATAAGCTCTTTTGAAGTGTTTTTTTCAGAGGTGAACCCACCGGTATCATCTGTGGGGACCACGGAGGCGGATACTATGGAATTGGCCGTAAGTGTGTCTTCCGGAAAAACATACTACTGGAAAGTGTTGACCACGGACCAAGAAGGAAACACTTCAGATTCTGGGGTGTTTGAGTTTAAAGTGCATTGAACCTAAGAACCATTGAACTGGTTCATGGTGTTCTTTGTGCCCGCAAAAATAAAAGATAGAACAAGGTCTGCTGCTTTTTGTAACCGTTCAGGGAGTGCTTGGTTTTCCTCGCTGTTCCATTCCCCGAGAACGTAATCCACCTGCTTTCCCTTACTGAATTCAGCACCAACCCCAAATCTGAAACGGTTGTATTGGGAGGTCTGCAGGGTATTCTGTATGTCCTTTAGCCCATTGTGGCCCCCATCGCTTCCTTTGGTCTTCAGGCGGATAGTGCCAAAGGGAAGATTGATATCGTCCGTGATTACAAGTACATTGTCCAATGGGATTTTTTCCTTGTCCATCCAATATTTAACGGCTTTTCCGCTTAAGTTCATGTAAGTGGAAGGTTTTAGGCACAAAACGCTTTTTCCTTTGTGCTTAAATGTCGCTACCGCTCCGAGTTTGGCATCTTCATAAGTGAAGCTTTCCTGTTCTGCCAAAAAATCCAATATTTTAAACCCAATGTTGTGTCGGGTCTCTTCATATTCTGACCCTATATTTCCCAATCCGACTATAAGGAATTTTTTCATGGAATCTGTTTCTAGTAGTAAAGGTTTGGTAGTGTTGAGAAATGCTTTGATGAATTTGAGCATCTGTTTAAACGATGTATTTGTCCAAAAATACAAAAGCATCCCATTAATTGCTTGATCGCAAATGGGATGCTTTGTGTTTTATAGATGTAACGGCCTATTCCGTAGCTTCTGCTTCTGGGGCATCGCCACCTTCAGCAGCACCTTCAGCGCCTTCCTCTTCTTCATCATCTTCTGAATCATCAGCAACAGAAGTTCTGGAAGCTTTCACCTGTACCACCGCAGTACTATCTGGGTGTAGAATGGTAAAATCATCGCTCAACAAGGTTTCTACGGCAATGGTACCACCGATTCTAAGTTTGGAAATATCCACTGTGATAAAATCAGGCAACAATTCTGGCAATGCCTTGATGGATAGTTTTCTTTTCCTGAACAACAAACGACCACCATTTCGTACCCCAGGAGAGTTTCCTTCCAAACGTACGGGGATGTTCATGGTCACAGGTTTGTCATTGAACAATTGATAGAAATCGATGTGCAAAATTTTGTCGGTCACAGGGTGAAATTGAATGTCCTGAAGTACCGCGTCAAATTTTTGACCATTTTCCAACTCAATCACAGCAGTGTGTGCGTTGGGAGTGTATACTAAATCTCTGAATGAGATTTCTTCCGCAGAAAAATGCAATGGACTTTCCCCTCCGTACAGCACGCAAGGGACCTTTCCAGCATTACGTAGGGCCTTGGTAGATACCTTGCCCACGCTTTCTCTTTGGGATCCTTTGATAGTAATTGACTTCATTGTAATATATTAAATTGATTTACATTAAAAATTTTGAAGATATGGAAGTGTTGTGGTGAACCCTGTGCATTACATCCGCAAAGAGGTTGGCACAACCCAATACCTTTATTTTTTTCTGGTTATGGTCAATAGGAATTGAATCCGTAATGATCAGTTCCGTCAACTTTGAGTTTTCTATTCTTTCATAGGCGTTTCCGGACAACAATCCGTGTGTGGTCACTGCTCGTACACTTAAGGCACCGCGTTCCATCATAAGGTCTGCAGCCTTGGTAAGGGTACCTGCGGTGTCCACCATATCATCCACCAAAACCACATTCTTGCCCTCTACATCCCCAATGAGTTCCATATGGGAAATCACATTGGCCTTGGCCCGTTGTTTATAACAGATGACCACATCGCACTCCAATGCTTTGGAATAGGCATAGGCCCTTTTGGAACCACCCATATCCGGGGAGGCAATGCAGAGATTATCCAGATTTAGTTCCTTTAAATAGGGAAGGAACAAGGTGGAAGCGAACAAATGGTCCACAGGTTTTTCAAAAAAACCTTGGATTTGATCCGCGTGCAAGTCCATGGTTATGATTCTTGTGGCTCCTGCTGTTTCCAACATCTTGGCTACAAGTTTCGCGGCAATAGGCACACGGGGTTTGTCCTTTCTGTCTTGTCTGGCCCAGCCAAAATACGGCATCACGGCGGTAATGTGTCTTGCCGAGGCTCTTTTGGCGGCATCGAGCATCAATAGCATTTCCATTAAATTTTCCGAACTTGGATTGGTAGAACCAATGATAAAGATGCGTGCCCCGCGAATGGATTCCTCAAATGAAGGCTGGAATTCCCCGTCGCTGTATCTGGAAAACTGTATCTTGCCCAAATCTGCACCGTATGAAGCGGCTATTTTTCTGCCGAGTTCAATACTTTGGGTACATGCAAAAATTTTGGGTTCAGGAACTTGATAGGCCATTGCAAACTCTTGTTGTCTAGCTTTTTAACGATGCTTTCTGGTAAAGAGGTGCAAATTTAAAAATTAATTCGGGTTGCTAAAGGATAAATACAAGTATTTTTTGGTGTTGAATAAAAATATTTGTTTAGCTTTGCATTCCATTTTGAAAAAACATCCAGAAATGCCTTGGTGGCGGAACTGGTAGACGCGCTGGATTCAAAATCCAGTGTCTTCGGACGTGTGGGTTCGATTCCCACCCAAGGTACTTAAAAACCCTGATAATCAATTGATTATCAGGGTTTTGTCTTTCTATGAGTGACGTAAAAGTGACGGTTTTTGAGATAAAAAATGATAAAATTACCACTCTAAAACTTCAGGATCTGTCCAGTCTTATGGATAAATTTAGTCACAAATTTTCTAAAGGTCCTAACCCTATAAAAAGTAAATTATCGGCGGTAAAGCGTAATTATGATCTCAGCATTAGAAGTGTAATACTGTGGCTGTTATATTTTATATCAATTAATAACTAATATTTTGAATGTTGCCATGATATATGGTTAGAGAGAACAGTTTAATGCCTATCTTTAGATGAATATATTTTGTTCAAACCCTTTTCCAAAGTCTTACTACTATCTTATTGCCCGTAGAGAAAAGGTTTTTTACACATCTATTTACAAATATTTCACAATTCTTCAGGGTAAGGGAATCAAAAGTAAAGTCGTATTTCCTTTATAAGCTTTGATGTTTTAACATAGAAGTGACATCTGTAGCACATGATTTGAGAACATAATGTTTTGAGATGCTGTGCTGCGGAAATGAGTAATTAAAACCTAAAATTAATAGAATGGCAGACAAGGCAGATTTGGATTTTACGTACACCACCATAGACAAAATATTCCGTTTAAGTATGGGTGAAACCGCTGATTACAGCGGTGCCAAATATGATGGTGATTTTTCAATGTCCTTGGAGGAGGCGCAAAAGGAAAAGAACAGGTTTATAACGGACAGCCTCAATATAGATGGGGAAAGCAAGGTGTTGGATATGGCATGTGGCTGGGGTCCATTCTCCCATTTTATCACAAAGGAAAGGGGGGCAATCAGTATTGGATTGACCTTATCGAAAGGGCAAGCGGAGGCATGCCAAAAGAATGGACTAAATGTGTTTGTAAAGGATTGCCGGTATGTAAAACCGGAAGATTTTGGAACCTTTGATGCCATAGCTTGTATAGGAGGTTTAGAACATTTTTGTTCGGTTGAGGAGTGGAAAGAGGGGAATCAAGAAGAGGTATATAGTGATTTTTTCAGAACCCTTAATGATTTATTGCCAAAAGGAGGTAGGTTCTACATGCAGACCATGACGTTTAGCAAAAACATGATCGATTTTGAAGAACTGGACGTCAAGGCCAAAAAAGGCTCGGCAGCCCATGTCATGGCTCTGATGGTCAAAGAATTTCCGGGTTCATGGTTGCCCTACGGCCCAGAAATGGTGATACGAAATGCAGAACCAAACTTTAAATTGATCTCACAAAGTAGTGGTAGACTGGACTATATTGAGACGATAAGCCAATGGCGAAAGAAGTTCAGGAAGTTCAACCTGAAAAAATATTGGCTCTACTTATCCCTAGTACCCAAATACGTTATGGACAAGGAATTTAGACATCAAGTGGCCGTCTTTAAAATCAGCCCAAACAAAATATGCTTTGAAAAGGAAATAATGGACCATTATCGGTTGGTGTTTGAGAAAATTTAGACAGTCAAAAGTTTATTGATGAAATCCTTGGAATTGAGAAAGACCATTCAAAATGAATGAATGAAATTATATATAAAATACATGGTCAGTCTTCGCTGCAAAATGTTGGTAAAGGAAGAATTGACAAAGTTGGGACTGGATTATGTTACATTGAATCTGGGCATGGTGGAAACTAAGGAGGAAATTACCCATGAAAAGAGAATCCAACTCAAAAATAATCTACTGAAGTCTGGATTGGAATTATTGGATGACAAGAAGAGCATATTAATTGAAAAAATCAAGAATGCAATAATCGAAATGATCCATCATACCGATGAGGTCCCAAAAACCAATTACTCCGGGTATTTAAGTGAAAAATTAGGGTATGACTACACGTATTTGTCCAACACGTTTTCTGAAGTGAAAGGAATCACTTTACAGCATTATATCATTAAACACAAAATCGAAAGAGTAAAAGAGTTGCTCTTATATGACGAACTCAATCTTACCGAAATAGCATATAAACTTCATTATAGTAGCTCCGCACATCTCTCCAATCAATTCAAAAGAGTCACCGGTCTCACACCCTCCTATTATAAAAAGTTAAAGGCAAAAAGGACACAAAACTTGGAAAACCTGTGATATATGTAAAGTTTAATATTATTTGTGTAGCAAACCCCACCTAATTCTATCGCACCTTTGTTCATTGCTGATAATTATATGATCAGCTCGATAACAAACCATGCTATGGACATATTTAATAAAAATATATCGGTTAAAGGGATTCTAGGAAAACTTCTCAGTCTTTCCAATCCGATCATTGAAGGCTTAAGATTAAAATATGAAGAAGAAAATGAATTGCACAAAAGTTTAGTGCCTGGGTTGATTCGAATTAAAAATGATTGAAAGTAATCTTTAATGTATTGTTGGCTCCGACGCATTGAAGCAATTTAATTTGTTGATACGTGCTTTTAAATTTTTAGAAGCCCAAAAAAGAGCAGGAACTAAAAAACACTGCTCTTTTTTCTTGGTGTTACTTTCCTCCAGCCCAAAAGAATATTTTGCAATCATTGCCCCAGCCATTCCAATTATCCCAAGCCGACAATAAACATTCCGTTGTGAAAAAATGTGTCATCTATTTTATTCTGTTCATAACAATGCTCATGCTGGCAAGCACATTGCCATGAAGCAATGACAACTTAAATAAACACACTATGTCAAAAGAAAGAGAAGGAAAGAAAAAGTCGGGAAAAACACCACCTTCAAAAACCCCCAAAGAAAAAAAGACGGCAAAAAAGGCCAAGCGCAATGCCAAAAATAGATCCGAATAGGTGAGAGATACTAATCTTATATTATTTAATTATGGAAAAGGGTGAATTTGGGGAATCCATTACGTTTAACCTAGCGGATATACTGGAGTTCAATTCCAATGCCATTGTGGTAAAAAACATAAGTGTCCAGAACAACTGTATCATACAAGCATTCGCATTTGATTTCGGCAAGGTGTTGTCCCATAATGAATCACCTTTTATTCGATTCATCCATATCATTGAAGGAAAAGCCGAGGTTGTAATAAATGGTAATTCCACTTTTATGCGGAGAGGGGATTCCATAATTATACCTGCATTTACACCCTGCTCTTTTGAAGCAAATCATAAATTTAAGATGTTATGTGCCACCATAAAAAATGAATGAGGTATCGATTTCATCTACACAAAGAACATTGCCAATGAAAAAGAATAACATTACAAAAAGATATAAAAAAGGAGATCTTGTTTACGCAAAGGTACGGCCCAGTGTCCTTCTTGTAGTACGATTGTACATACGTAAAATCTACCACTGCGCCATTCAAAATGATTCAACCGCTAATGAATTGCTTTATTTTGATAGTGAGCTTCTCCCCTATATAAGTGGCATATCAATAATAAAAAAGCAACATAATTGAATTTTGTTATGGAGTCAATAATTACCAGGTTCATTCTGATTCATTTCATAATAAGCTGTTTAAGAGGATTTTATAGATACTTTATGATTGAAAAGCACCAATACAATTACTATGACCATTCTATGAAACTTGGGGGGAGGTTGGCTCACAATTGGTTACACAGCACTTTCAATTCAACGACTCTTTTCATTTCCGTTTGTTTAACCGTCCTGGTATTTTTTATCTCTTAGGAATTGCATACTGCCGATATAGAAATGTATCTTTTTCCATAACTTTTTGATAGAATTAAGTCTATTTTTCTATAGTAATTGACTTGATTTCAGATTGAGTTCCCTAATTCTTAAGTAACAATTAGAATTGCTGTTACAATAATCCTAAATAAAGAGTATTTGTTCAAAATATTGGGCAAACATCGGCTGTTCATCTGTATACAGAAATTCCTGTTGGTATCAATTGTATGAGAGATCGCCTTATCACGTAAACGTCAAGATGGTTGCCAAATATGATGTAAAAACTGTTTTGGGAAAGTGGTAAAGGACAATTGAATTATATCGGGACAATGAATGATGGTGTTGAATACCTTATGCCTTCTCAATAATTTCCTCCTTATCTGCCAAAACATTAAATTAGGTAAATGAACGACAACATCAGTAAATACTTGCTCTTATTGTGTATTGCATATGCCTATATACGGCTGTTTGTAACTTATATAAGATTCTTTGCAAGATATATGTTCAATGAAAGGGTTGGATGGGACAAATACATTGAAAGGCCCCGATTGCTGTTTTATGGTATTGGGCTACTTCTGATGCATACCACCTATTCTAAGATTATGAAGGATTCCCAGGAATTTTTAAGTGTATATTCCATTTTAAATCTTGTAGTCTTTGTTCAAGGATTTGTGTTCAGCCAGATAACATGGTCCAAGATGTTCAAAGGTGTTTTTATTCCAAGTATCAAAAAGAAGCTACGCTCATCCAAGAATTTCAATATCTCGGCATCCAAATCACATTTGGACAGGCTGTATGATGAACTTGTCAGGTATGAAATGCTAAGACTTGAACAAACTACCAGGGAGGATTTTCTAAATGCGCTTACCAATAATTGGAATGCACACGAATCCAAAATCCATTTTAACCTGGATTCCCCAAGTGCCAGAGAATTTTATGAGTTCTTCACGACATCTTTTCCAAACAACTCAATGACCTTAAAGGACTTCTTCGAGACCTCCAATGTTATCCGAAGACCGGATGGCAGACCTTACAACTATTTCACCATAAAGAACGCGCCGATACGTACCCCTGTTTCCAAGCGGAATGGAGATCTGCAGGTTGTTTTTTCCTCTTTCCAAAACCAATAGGATTACCTACAATTCCAATTTGGATACATGGCATGCAATGCTGACATTTCCTTTTGTTTCCCTTGCTAGTTTAGTTCTATAGTCACATAAAAATGGGAAAAATGGATTATTTGGAACTAATGGAGAAATTGGGCCGAATTGAACGGTTATTGGTCTCCAACAAGGAAGTATTGACATTCGAGGAAACCTGTGAGTATACGGGTATTTCCAGAAGTTATCTGTACAAACTGACCGCAGCTAGGGAAATTCCCCATTCCAAGCCCAATGGGAAAATGATATTCTTTGAAAAGAAGAAGCTCAATGAATGGTTATTGCAAAATGGAAGAAAATCCAAAATGGAAATTGAGGATGCGACCATTAAATACACCCTTAAAAGGAGAAATGGCCAATTGTAGAAAAATGCATTTGATCTTGCGTCTGAGTGAAAATTCAAGATGTGTCATTGTCATGACAAATCTTGCTTTTGCTCCCGGAGGTCGCAAAAGATGATGGAAATATGAAAAAGGAGCTCGTCCAGTTCCGATGCTCGGTCTACGAGAAGAAACTGCTGAAGGTAAAGGCCAGAAAGAGCGGCCTATCCATCAGTGAATACTGTCGCCGAGCAGCATTCAATGACAGGATAATTGAGCGGATGACCGATGAGCAAATTGAGGCCTATAAAATGTTGGTGAAATACCAAAGGAACTTCAAACTGATCACCAATATGTTCCGCAAACGCAACCCAAAATTGGCAGAAGAAGTAGCCCAACTGGCCAATGAAATACGACAGCACCTTATAAGCTTCAAAAAATGATAGGAAAGGGTAAAGCAATATCACACACTGCAGCTTCCATGAGCTATGGACTGAAGGAAGAAAAGGATTCAGAAATTATCCACAGTCAATATCTGGCCGGGGAAACTCCAAGGGAAATTACGGAGGAGTTCAGGGTCATTCAACAGCAGAACGAACTATGCAAAAAGAACACGCTAAGCTTTGTGCTAAGCCCGACGATAGAGGACGGTAAAAAACTGGAAGCGAAACAACTGAAAGAAATGACCGAACGGTTCCTTAAAGAAATGAGGTTAAAGGAAAATCAGGCTGTGGCCTTTGTACACAGGGACAAGGAACACGTACATGTCCACCTCTATGTGAACCGGATAAGCTTTGAGGGAAAGGCCTACAATGACAGTTTCATTGGAAAACGGAGCCAACAAATGGCCGAGAGGGTGGCTAGACAGATGAGCCTCACTACAGTAAGGGAGGTGCAACAAGAAAAGTTGTACAGGATGAATGAAATCAGGTCGGAAATACAGCGGATCCATGAAAAAGTCATGGCCAAGGAACGGCCAAGGGATTTTGACCAGTATATCAAATCGATGGAGGAGAACAAAGTGAAAGTCATCCCGAGTATCAACAGACAGAACCAATTACAGGGCTTTCGGTTCGAGTACAAAGGAACGAACCTTAAAGGTAGCGAGGTGCACCGTTCCATGTCCATGGGCAGAATCGCGGGCCAAATGAACTTTGAGAAGGACAGGGTACAAAGAATGGCAAAGGACAGGAGCATGGAACTTTTGGGTAGGACAGTGAATATCCCATCCAATTTGGCAGCAACCATTGCCAAGAAAACAATAAAACTGGCCATCAAAGTGGTCAGGGATACGGGAATAGGAATCTAAATAGTATATCATGGCAAAACTTGATGAAATAGCGGAACTGTTGACCGAGGAGATAAGTGAGTTTGAAAAGAGCATCGCACGATTGGAAAAGGTGCATGATGGCATGCAGAACCTTCAACTTAGGCCTGATACTGCTGGGATTGATGCACTCTTGAAAGAGTACAGCAACAATCAAAAGAAGAACATTGAGGAACAGCAAAAACTAATGCGACGGATTCTTCGCAAGGTGGAGAAATCAATTCTGTTGCCAAGTTGGGCCATAAAACTGTCTTGGGGATTGTTGGTGTGTGTCCTTTTGGTCATCGGATTTTCGGTCTATCAGGTATCAAGAATATCCAAGAAAGAAGAGGCTGCATATATCAAAGGCCGGGACAGTGTCATGGGACATTACGGGACATTCCTTGAGGAGAGCCAGCAGGCAAAGAAACTCTACCAAAAATGGATAGAGGAAAACGGCAAAAAGTAGGATGGCGCCCTATCCGTTTTTTGCTTAACGTTTATCTGCAGGAACACTACAAAAATCGGACAGGATCCATGCGCAAAGTTTAGAGGTAAGAATTTGGGACATTTGCCCCCATAAAAAAACCATCTTCAAAAGATGGTTTTTATTGTTCTTCAATTATAGAATCTAACTGATCAATAATTCGACATTTACTGCGTTCATGCCCTTCTGCCCCCTTTCCATTGTAAATTTCACCTTATCGTTTTCACGGATTTTATCTATGAGGCCACTTTGGTGCACAAAAACATCATCATTGGAGTCATTGGGCTGAATAAAACCAAAGCCCTTCGCTTCATTAAAAAACTTTACTATTCCTTCTCTCATTACTTTATATTTAATATTAATAATATTCTATTCAATGTTTGTTTTTATTTGTTGTTTTATTATCACCTCTCTTTCAGGTATGAACAGGTTGTACCTTCCCTAACTTTCGTAAAACTCCAACATGGTCGATAATGGCGGCGATAAATGTTCTTTTTGTATTATAAGGAATCCCAAATTCCCTGGCAGTATCCGCTACGATACCAGATATTTTTCTATAATGTATATGGCAGACATTGGGCAGTAGATGATGCTCCACCTGATAGTTCAACCCGCCAATCAGCCATGAAAATATTCTGCTCTTGGGAGAAAAATTAGTTGTTGTGGCCAATTGGTGGTCTGCCCAGTCACTTGAAATTACCCCATCTTCATTAGGAAGAGGAAATTCCGTATTCGGCATGATGTGCGCTACTTGAAATACGATACTTATCAGTAGACCTGTAACAAAATGCATGCTGAGAAAAGCCAGAACGATGATCCATGGGGACAGAGGTACGACCAACAAGGGTATGATCAAGGCATACGAAAAGTATATCGACTTCCATCCAACAATCTTCATGAGCGCATTCCTGTAACCATTTTTTTTGTTGAAAAATCCCATTTTCCGATACCGATCAAGTCTTATGAAATCTTTGGTAGTTATCCAAGAGACCGTGGATAGGCCATAAAAGAACCATACATACAAGTATTGAAATCTATGCAGCCCATTTTTTTTGGCATGTGGGGAGAACCGAAGGAAAAAAGGAGCGTTGATGTCGTCGTCGGCCCCCTCTATATTGGTATAGGTATGATGTAGTACATTGTGTTGGATTTTCCAAACAGCGGCATTACCACCTATGAGGTTCATGGTGTACCCAAGATATGTGTTCACTTTTTGATTTTTGGAGTAAGATCCATGGATGGCATCGTGCATAATGCCCATTCCTATTCCGGCCATTCCTGTTCCACTTATTATATAAAGACCGAAAAGTAATGAGGGAGCGGTAACCATCCCTATGTTTATTAAAATCAAGGGGACAAAAAAAACAGTGAGCATGACCATGGTCTTCAAAACCATACTTATGTTGGCATGTCTACTGATATTGTTTGTTTTAAAATATGTGCTGACCCGGTTTCTTAGGGTTTTTGAAAAATCAGAATTTGAATTTTTTGAAAATCTTGGCTTGTTAATGCCATTAATTGCGGTTTGGGATTGCTCACGCATGTGATATAAAGGGATAATTGATAAGCACAATTGGCTTGGGCATGTTGAAG
The DNA here is from genome assembly GCF_009184425.1 of Flagellimonas olearia. Classification (GTDB taxonomy): domain Bacteria; phylum Bacteroidota; class Bacteroidia; order Flavobacteriales; family Flavobacteriaceae; genus Flagellimonas; species Flagellimonas olearia. The sequence continues at coordinate 1,087,905 of NZ_WELG01000002.1, forward strand.
AATTATCCAAATATGGGGACCATTACATAATTGTCCGAATCCATAAAGGCGTCACCATCCTTAACGTTTGGCTTAAAATATTTGACTACGTTATAAATTAAAAAGAAGAGAGCTGAAAATGAATTGAAGATCTGCGAAGACTAAATTGACTTGGGCTTTCTGAATTTTAACCTCACAAACTTACCATTTATCTGGGCAGTATTCCCCAATAATGTGTTAATTGTTGAAAACAAGTATTTTAGGAAACGAAACTATTGAAAGGTTGAATTGCCATTTCAAAGGCAATTAGCATCGAAAAAACGATCGTGCACTATGAAAGTAGAACCATTCCTTATCATAAAATAAACTGGGCAAACGGGTTTAGTTCCAATTTAAATCCTTTCCTTTACAGCGCATCACGGGTTATGGACGATGATTGCTCCAATCCTTAAATAAAAAGATAGCCCTCCCCTTTTCCCATTTACAATTCACAAAGGGCCACCTCTTAGTTATTTTTTGCTTGAACCAATATTCACATTTTTAAGACCAGACCAAACAGGTCAAAGTCCAAAATTTTGTATATGCCAGGGAATCCGACATATCCCTGAAAAAGAGTTCAATGTGTAAATATTAGCCCTTAATGGCAGGATTTAAATAATAAGTAATGACAATAAAATATGCTGATAATTAAGATAGTTCCTGGCGAGAACATAGAAAGGGCCTTAAAAAGGTATAGGAACAAGGTGAGGAACACCCAACAGTTGAAACGTATCAGGGACAATCAGGAGTTTACCAAAAAATCCGAGGAGAGAAGGGAGGGCCTGAAAAAGGCAATCCATAGAAAGGAATATTTAAAAAAGAATGAGGAGTGATTTTATGGACAAAGATTTAAACCTAGCCGTCTTAATAGACGGTGACAATATCCCTTCCAAATATGTGAAGGAAATGTTGGAAGAGATTGCCAAATATGGCAATCCAAGCATTAAGAGGATTTATGGTGATTGGACAAAGCCAAGTTTGGCGAAATGGAAGGATGTCCTACTAAAAAATGCCATTACCCCTGTGCAACAATATGGGTATACCACCGGTAAGAATTCAACGGACAGTGCCATGATCATTGATGCGATGGATATACTGTATTCCGGTAAGGTGAATGGTTTTTCTCTGGTCTCCAGTGACAGTGATTTTACACGTCTGGCCATACGGCTAAGAGAGGCGGGGATGACCGTTTTTGGTATTGGAGAGCGAAAGACCCCAGACCCCTTTATCGTTTCATGCGACAAGTTCATATATCTCGAAATACTTCATAAGACCCATGTTGGGGAATCCAATACTCCTGAGAAAAGTGATAAAAACAAGATTGATAAAATCACCCCAAAGGTTATTGATCTTATACTTTCCACCATTGCCGATGTGGAAGATGAGGAAGGTTGGGCGTTCTTGGGTGAGGTAGGCGCATTGTTGCAAAAGAAACAACCCAATTTTGATGCAAGAAACTATGGGTTCCGAAAACTTACACCTTTGGTCAAATCCATCGGTCAAATCGAAATAGGGTCCAGGAAGAATCCAAAAGGCAATGGGAACTTGATTTATGTAAGGACGATGACTTAATGAAGAACAAAACCTATGAGACCTCTTTCAATATCAAAACAAATTACAGCAAGGGATACACACTCCTTGAACAAATATCTTAGTGATATAAGCCGTATTCCTATGATTACTGATGAGGAAGAGGTGGAATTGGCAGTTCGCATAAGACAGGGAGATAACAATGCTCTGGAAAAATTGGTGTCTTCCAATTTGCGATTTGTCGTTTCTGTGGCAAAACAGTATCAGTCGCGGGGACTCAATTTGCATGATCTCATTAATGAAGGCAATGTTGGGTTGGTCAAAGCAGCTGCCAAATTTGATGAAACTCGTGGATTCAAGTTCATTTCTTATGCGGTATGGTGGATCCGACAAGGTATAATACAGGCACTGACAGAAAAATCGAGGATGGTCAGATTGCCCTTGAACAAAATAAATGTGATCAACAAGATAAACAACGTCTCTTCCCATTTCGAACAAACGCATCAAAGACCACCAACAGCGGATGAAATATCTGAAATGATTGATTTCTCGCTATCAGAGATCCAAATATGCCTAAAACATTCTTCCTGGCCCCTTTCAATGGATGAACCATTGGGGATTGGGGATGGAGGACTAAACTTACATGACGTAATACGTTCCGATGGGTTTGACAGCCCAGAACAGAAGTTGATCAATAGTTCGTTACAATTGGAAATTGATGGTATTTTGGATATTTTATCTTATCGCGAAGCTTTTGTGATTAAGATGTATTTTGGGATAGGAGCAGAAGATTCCATGGGATTGGAAGAAATTGCTTTTAATTTAGATCTTACAAAAGAAAGGGTCAGGCAAATAAAAGTAAATGCCTTGGCCAGGTTAAAGAGCTCCTCTAAAATTGAAATTTTGAAGCAGTATTTGGAATAGATTGTGTCTAAAAGAAAAAACAAGTAACAGTTTACGTTCCTTTATATTTATTTTCAAGTCTTGAATTATAGTTGGAAAGATCGAGGTGCTGGCAACTCACGATGCTTAAAATTTTACCTACCACCCAAGGCTTGAAATTACATTGGGTTGTTTTTTATACTTTTGAAGCATGAAATTTTTGGCAGTGTCATTATCCTTGTTTACAGTTCTCCTTTCATCATACCCATGTTGCGAGGAGGCCGGTTCCTGTTCTGGGATTTCGACTGTTGTGGATCATTGTGGCGATGATGGCGGACAAGAAACCCCGCATGGCAAGGACACCCCATGTTCCCCTTTCTATACTTGTGGCAGGTGCCCTGGTTTCACCATTTCGTATGAGACCTTGGAACTCGTTTCCCTGGATCCTGAGCCGCAAACCTTGCCCATTCCCTATATTGAACTCCTGCCCAAGGAAGTATATTTCCATTCCCTGAAACCTCCGCGTACAATTGAAGTATAGTCAATTCTCATTTTAAATGTTCTAGGTCAATTCCTTTTGGCCTGGATTCAACCTACTTCAAAAATCGTAATATGAAAGTAAAAGTAATTTTTATACTATCCCTTTTGGGGATGGTTTCAATTCATGCGCAGAACAGTCTTGATCTTGTGGTCAAGGATTCCCTTAATGGTGAACCTCTCATTGGGGTCACCGCGGTATTGGTCTCCCTGAATAAAGGGGCCATATCTGATGAGATTGGAAGAATACATATGGAGGATATCCCAAATGGGACCTTCCAGCTTAAGCTGAGCTATATTGGGTATACCACTGTGGAGCGCAACCTTAACTTTCCCTTGGACGAAAAAGTTCAAGGACAGATCTTTACACTGATGCCCCAGACGGAAGAGATGGAAGAGGTAACACTTGTCTCCACCAGGAGCGGCCGAACCATCGAGGACATCCCTACCCGGGTCGAGGTCATCGCGGGGGAAGAACTCTCGGAAAAGGGTAACATGAAGCCCGGGGACATCAGGATGCTGCTCAATGAGAGTACCGGCATCCGTACCCAACAGACCTCGGCCACCAGTTACAATTCCAGTATCCGTATCCAAGGGCTGGACGGGAAGTATACCCAGCTCCTCAGGGACGGGTTCCCACTGTATTCTGGATTTGCCAGTGGGCTCAGCCTCATGCAGATCGCTCCCTTGGACTTGAAACAGGTGGAGGTCATCAAGGGGTCCAGTTCCACTTTGTACGGGGGTGGGGCCATAGCCGGTCTGGTCAATTTGATTTCCAAGACCCCTGTAGATGAACCCGAGCTCAGTTTTATGGCCAATGGCACTTCTGCCCTTGGTCTGGACCTCAGTGGGTTTTATTCCCAAAAGTTCGACAAAGTGGGTACAACGGTGTTCGCCTCCTATAATCTGGGGACACCTTATGATCCTGCGGATATCGGGTTGACGGCCATTCCCGAGTTCGACCGCTTTACCCTGAACCCCAAATTGTACTTCTATCCCGGGGAAGCTACGGAACTCCTGTTGGGCATCAATGCCATTTGGGAGGACCGCCTCGGGGGCAACATGGATTTTGTGAAAGGCGATGCTGTGACCAATCCCTACTTTGAGTCCAACGAAACCCAACGGGTATCTACCCAATTGGGCTTCAAACATGCCTTTAATGACCGTAACCGATTCGAGCTCAAGAACAGTTTAAGTTTTTATGACCGTACCATCCAGATTCCGGACTTCACCTTTTCGGGCTATCAACGTTCCTCCTTTAGTGAACTTAATTTTTCAACCAATTTGGAAGATGATGTGGAATGGGTCTTCGGGGCGAATCTGTGGACGGAATTTTTCAACGATACCCGAGAAGATCAGACAGAGGCCTTGGACCAATCCTACCAGAATTTTGGATTGTTCGCCCAAAATGTTTGGCCCATTGATGAAACGTTGTCACTGGAGACTGGACTTCGGGCCGATTTCCATTCTGATTACGGAGCTATGGTCCTTCCTAGATTGTCGGTGCTCTATGAACCCACCAGTGCTTTGACCTTTCGATTGGGTGGTGGCATGGGGTACAAGACTCCAACGGTGTTCACCGAGGATGCGGAGCGGTTACAGTTCAGGAACGTTCTGCCCATCGATACCGATAAGACCGACCTCGAGCGTTCCCTGGGCGGCAATTTCGACGTCAATTATAAGTGGGTTCCCTTGCCAGGGATGACGATGTCCATCAATACGCTACTGTTTTATACAAAGATTGATGACCCTATGGTTTTGATGGCCAATGATAATGGGTTCTATGAATTCCAACAAGATGGAGGCTATGTGGACACCCGTGGTGCAGAGGTCAACCTGAAAATAAGATATGGGGATTTCAAGCTCTTTACAGGCTATACCCATGCCAATGTCAAACGGCATGAAAATGGAGAAGAGAAGGATTTTCCATTGGTCGCCAAGCACCGGTTGAACAATGTTTTGATGTTTGAAAAGGAAGACAATCTTTGGGTGGGCCTTGAAGCCTATTATTACAGTCCGCAACAATTGGGCAACGGGGAAACTGGGCAGTCCTATTGGATTGTGGGCCTGATGAGCGAGAAAAAGCTCGGGGAGCATGTTTCGGTCTTTCTCAACTTTGAGAATTTTTTGGATACTCGACAAACCAGGTTCGGTTCAATCTATTCAGGAAATCTGAGCGACCCACAGTTTTTGGATATCTATGCGCCTGTTGATGGTTTTGTTGTCAATGGGGGATTCAAGATTAGAATATAAGGTTTTCCTAAAATTAATCAAGAATTGTGATAGAATTTAAGTAATCTGCAATGTTGGTAGCTTATCAATAGCCTCATCTTGTAATCTTTGGATATGATTAAGGTACTTAAGTGTACTTTTAGTGGAGCTATGGCCCATGGCATCAGCAACAGTTTTGAGGTTGGCACCATTTATTAGCAATTGGCAGGCAAAAGTATGTCTGGCACAATAAAAGGTAATGTGTTTGTCAATTTTAGCTCGTTTTACCCAATATCGTATGGCTTTGTTGGCCCCATTATCACTAAGGGACTGTATGTTGAAAATAAAATCTTCATTGTCTTTAGGCTTGCCAAGAATATTGTTTGCTGTCTGACCAAGACGGTTGTTTATCAGTTCTCCAGTCTTATTTCTATTGGTGATCAATCGACCTTTGTTGATATTCTTCCATTTGAGCTTTCTAATTTCAGCAAGACCAAGTGATGTGTAACAAGCAAACAAAAAGGCTCTTTTTATTTCATTATTTCCGCATCTGGTATTAGCCAATTTTTGTAATTCATCCATATCCAACACTTGCTTTTTTAAAGTATCGTCTTTATTTGGATTGGAGAAGCGAATGTCAACTGTTGGCATTTCTTTTAAATAACCTTCAATTTTGGCCGCTTTCAATATCTTTTTGAACCTAGTAAAATAGTTGTGGGCAGTTTCCCCGGTAAGCCCTGCATCATGGATTAAATAATCTTTGAAGCTGGACATTATTTTTGGATTTATTGAGGAAATCGTCAACCTAGGGTTATTGACGGCCAGTTTAAACTTTTCAATGGAACTGGTAATGATACGAACATCCTTGTTTTTGTAGTTTTTAATATAGTTTTCAGCAAAAACAAAGAAATTCAACTTTTTTAGATGCTGGGGAACATGTCCAGTTTCATCTGATAAAAGTTCCAATTCCCTATTGGCTCGAATTCTTTCCGCAACCCTTTTCTTTTCAATTTTGGATTGATCTTTTGGGGAGAGTTTTATTTTGAGAAATTCCCTCCATCTTTCACCGTTATGATGAATATCCAAATAGAGACTTTTTTCTCCTGATTTTAAAGTTCTGCTTCGAAGTTGTACGGACATAAAAGTGACGTAAAAGTGACGGTTTTTGTCCAAAAATACGAAATGAAGCGAAAATCAGCAAACAAAAATATTTTTTAAATATTTGATATACAGTTATTTATACTCATTTGGCATCAAGGAAAATTGTAGGTTCGATTCCCACCCAAGGTACAAAGAGTCCCTGTAAACATTGAGTTTGCAGGGATTTTTTTGTGCTGTACCACAAAGTTTTGTCTTTGGTGTTGAGGATTACCCCATGAAACCTTAATTTTCAATTCTAAAACCAAATGCCAAATGCTAAAATCCTTAAGTGTCATCTTTCTTTTTTTGGTGGTAGGTGAGTTTGTCACCTATGTTTTCAAGATTCCCATAGCCGGAAACATCATAGGGATGGTGCTGATCTTTCTGGCCTTGAAATTCAAGGTAATCCCATTGGACATGGTGAAACCGGCCTCAGACAAACTGCTGAAATATCTGGTCCTCTTTTTTGTGCCGTATGGGGTGGGACTCATGGTGCATTTTGAGACCATAAAGGAACATTGGCTCTCCATTGGGTTGGCTGTTTTGGGAAGTACCATACTAACATTGTACCTAACCGCATTCCTTCAGGAAAAACTCGAGAAAAAATGAAAGCCTTTATCGCCTTGCCCGTGGTTTGGGTATTTTTGACCTTGGCCGTGTTTTTTATGGCCCAACGCCTACACAAAAGATTGGGATGGGCCGTGACCACCCCAATTCTGGTGACTATTTTGGTACTTATCCTGTTCCTGTCCCTATTTGATATTGATTTTGAAACCTATGACAATGGCGGAAAATTTCTCAGTTTCTTTTTAGGGCCTTCAGTAGTGGCACTTGGGGTTTTGTTTTATGAAAAATTGGATGAGATCAAATCCAACCTGATGCCTTTTTGCATCTCTGTGTTTGTTGGGGGAGTGAGCAGTATACTGAGCTTGATTTTTATATTATTGGCCTTTAAGGCGCCTGAGATATTGATCAGGTCCTTGGCCCCAAAATCGGTTACCACACCCATAGCCATTGAAGTGGCCAAATCGGTTGGGGGCGTACCCTCCATAACGGCAGGAGTGGTCATTGCTGTTGGGATTTTTGGCAATGCTTTTGGAATCCATATCCTTAAACTTTTGGGCATTACCAGCAAAACGGCCATTGGGACCGCCTTGGGTACGGCATCCCATGGCATAGGTACGGCAAGGGCATTGGAAGAAAGTAAACTGGCTGGAGTATATAGTGGTTTGGCACTTTGTGTAAACGGGCTAGTGACGGCCATAACAACTCCGTTTATCATCGAATGGTGGATGGGGTGATCAAGATTCCATATGGATGTTTTTGGCTAACTTGATGAACACATTTCAAGGGTTGGATGAACCAATATAACTAAAGATATATAGAGCATGAAGAAAAAGTATAAGGGAAGAAACTTGGGCTATCTCCTTTTAATGGGGTGGTTCGGATTGATTTCAACAACGGGAATCGGGCAACAAAACGAAAAGATGGTTTGGCATGATGCCTCTACAATGTTTGTGGCGGGAAAACTGGATACGTTGGATACTGAGCCCTTTCAACGCTTTCCAGCTAGTATGAAGGAAAAAGTTAGGGAGCAGGTATGGCGATTGTCGCGAAATTCGGCCGGCCTTTACCTTGAATTCAAGACCGATGCCGGCGATATTGAGGTTCAGTATGGAGTGGAGAACCCGCATGCATTTCAACATATGCCTGCAACAGGGGTAAGTGGTGTGGATTTGTATGCATTTGATGAAGATAAAAATTGGCAGTGGGTGAGGGGCGCCTATAGCTTTAAGGACACAATTACCTATCGTTATAATGGCATTAAGCCGGAAAATCGTAAAACAATCAAAACCTATCGGCTTTATTTGCCATTGTACAACACACTGGAGTGGCTAAAAATAGGGGTGCCGGAAACCTCGGTTTTTGAGGATGTAAAAACGATTACGGACCAAAAGCCCATAGTGGTGTATGGCACTTCCATTGTTCAGGGAGGGTGCGCATCGCGTGCCGGAATGGCATGGCCTGCAATCTTGGGCAGACAGCTGGGCCAACCCATACGAAACCTCGGTTTTTCAGGAAACGGGAGACTGGAACCGGAAATCATTGATTTTATGGCCCAAAACCAAGCTTCCCTTTTTGTGTTGGATTGTATGGCGAACTTTACCTTGGAAGGAAGTCTTGGTGCCCAAGAAGCAGAGAAGCGTATTCTTAAGGCTGTTCAGGATTTAAGGGACAAACAACCCAATGTGCCTATATTGTTGGTAGAACATGCGGGCTATTCCGATGGAGAAATGCAGCCCCAGCGGAAGAAAGTATATGAAGCACTGAACATAGCCACCCAAAATGCCTATGCCCAGTTGATAGCCCAAAAAGTGAAGTCCATATACCTTCTAGAAAAGGCCGAAATGGGTTTGGGTGAGGATAGTTTTGTCGATGGCACCCACCCCAATGACCACGGCATGGTAAAATATGCTGTGGCTGTTGGTAATAGTATTACCGAAAAAATTGCCGTGGATGGGAAAACTTCAGAATGATATCTTATCCAGAGTTCTTGCAACCCCAATGAATTAATTGGACTGTATAACACATGGTTACCCTTTTTTGGGATGATTTCATTTCATGGGTTGGGCCTTACAGTCCGTGATGATGTAGTTGAAGTGCTCCACATCGTCAGGATTTAGTTTTAGTGTGCCGGTTACGCTCACCACGGCATCCATCTTGAAGGACTGTGCGGAATCGAATTGTAGTTCAATGGCGGTTTCGGGTCCTGCCGCTCCACAGAAAAAGCAGGTAGCCATAGGGTTTTTGGATAAAATATAGGCGTTTTCACCCGGAGAAATATTGATGAAATACCCAACAATGGAGACTTCTTGATTATCCAAGGACAGGACATGGTCTGAAAATGTAGGCGCCAAAAATTCAGCCCCAAAAGAAGGGATATATTTTATGGAAAAAGTAACCTCGGCCAAGTCGTCCCAGTCTATTTGCTTTTGTGCTTGTAGGGTTGCAGAAAAGACCAATGATGCCATTACGATGCAAATTTTATTTTTCATGACTCAGAATTTTGGATATGTTCATTTTGATGATGGGGGATATGGCAAGGCCTATGGCCAATAATACCATGAGTAGTGCCAATGCCCCGGTTTGTGCTATTTCTTTATAGTTCAGCAAGAGAGGTACACGTTGCTTGTATTGGTCCATGATCATTTCAAAAATGAAGCGCAACCCTATTTGGGACAGCAATATGCCCACGATAAAAGCAATGCCCACGATCAAGAGCCCTTCATAGGCCACCATTTTGACCAACTGCGGAACATTGGCTCCGTAGGTGCGCATCAAGGCTAGGTCAAAAGCGCGGTCCCTTACCATTCTGTACAAGCTTATAAATATGGTGATACAAGAAATGATGAGGATGATATAGGCAATCCATGTTACCGTTTTTACACCCACTCCGGTAAACTGGTACAAGCGCTCCAGTTCATATTTTGGGAGGGCTGCTTGCATGGTGGTATTTGAATTGATGTTTCTGGGAAGTGTCAAAAAGCCCATGGGACTCCTGAACGTTACCAACAAAGAGGTAATCTCTTTCTCATGGGTATCATGGGGAGCAGCTTCATGATGGTGTACATCCCAAATGGTGTTAAGGTCGGTCACAATCAACCGATCCAATATTTTATGGGTGGGTTTGTAGATGCCCACAACGGTCAAGGGTTCTTCATGGTCATGGTCATTTTTTTCCGCCAATCCATGGGAACTAAGGAATGTATCCCCAATATGTAGGTCAAACCTTTCTGCCACTGCGGCTCCCAAGACAACTTCCATGGGTTTTTGAACGGCCCTTCCCAGCTCTATGGTTGCGCTATACAGTATGGAAAAATTATTGGTGGTTCCCACGATGCGATACCCTTTATAATTGTCACCATAGGAAATGGGCACGGCCATTTTTACCAAAGGATTTTTGGATAGCTTTTGAGCCTCTTTATAGGAAATGTTCCCTGTGGGATTATCTATATGCAATACTGAGGAAAGTACCAACTGTAATGGACTTCCTTTGGCACCAACCACCATATCTATGTTTCCAAGATTGCTTTCCAATTGCTGTTTGAACGATGCTTCCATTTGTTGGATTGCCAAAAGAAGGGCAATGCTTACAGACAGAATGAGAATGCTCAAAAAGGTGTATAAGGGCTTGTGCCGAAAATTCCGTATGCTGATGCTCCAAACGTTCATAGTGTCAAGGAATTTTGGAACAGGGGTTGTATCCTCCCGTCGTGTGTGATTACGATAAGATTGGCATTATTGGCTGTTGCCTGATCTATAAGCAGTTGCATTACGGCCTCACAATTATCATCATCAAGGCTTGACGTGGGTTCATCTGCCAAGATCAGTTGCGGACGGTGAATGACCGACATGGCAATACCCAGCCGTTGCAATTGTCCCTCGCTCAGTTCCCGTACTTTCTTAGATCGGCAGTCAATGATGTCCAATTGCTCCAATAGGTCCGAGATGATGGTGTTTGAAATGGCCTTGTTGGCGAAGAACAATCTGGCCTTCAAATTTTCAAATACGTTCAAGGACTGAATAGCATGGTTTTTTTGGAATACCAGACCAATGTTCTGTCCCCTGAAGCGGTCCATTTTCCTGTTTGAAAGGGAATGGATGGAGATCCCTTCAATTTCAACCTTGCCCTCCAAAGGGGTAAGCAATCCGGCCAACAAGTGTAAAAAAGTAGTTTTGCCAACACCGGATTTCCCTAAAATGAGAAGGTTTTCATTTGGCCCCAATGAAATATCGGGAAAGTTGAAAACCAAGTCCCTTTCATCGTATTGAAAGATGAGCCCACTTGTTTTTATCATAGAAGTACACTTTAGTCCACAATTTTGATATCTATGGAGGTCCTGCTCTGCCACCCTGTGGCATCGGTTACCGAAAAGGCGCAATGATAATCTCCTATATCAATGTCATTTGGAATGGCGACGGTGAGGTTGATTTCATAGGAAGTCCCACCATTTTCAATGGAATGGTTTTCCATAAATATCATGGGATTGACCGCATTTTTTATAGGACTCAACTCACATTGGGCCCCTTGGTCGTCATGGGTGTGATGGTCAAAGTTGTGATGGATGTTGAGGCTGTATGCGGCCAGTTCCATATTATCGGTGACCATGGCCTTGAAGGTGTAGGATTGTCCTTTTTGGATTTCTTCGCAGGCCTGTGGAAACCCTTCACTATAGTTTATACTAATGGTGGGTTTTTCCTCATCTACAGATGAGCTGTCACCATTGGAACAGGATATCAGCCAGCTGATGGGAAGGATGATCAAAAGTAATTTTACTAACAGTTTCATTTTGAAAAAATTAAAGCCGCATGGTATGGTGCCATGCCATGCGGCGATTAGGATTATGATTCGGTTACGTCAATGTGGGTTTCATACTCGTAGGTATTCCCATCTTCATCCTCAATGGTGAAAATGATATGATATTCGCCGGCTGGCGCTGTGACCGGCACATCAATATGCTTGTGGAATTCTGCTTCGGTCAGCTCGTGGAAATCTTCTGAGTAATCACCTTCAAAATCCCATTCCACTTCACCTTCTCCAACTTCTAGGCCATGGGCATGTACATCAACCATTACCTCATGGATTCCATGAACGGCACCAATCATAAATTCCACGTGAAAGTCACTTCCCCTGGCCACGGTTTCATCCATATCAAAATCACTTATAGTGATCGGGTCCAAAACTTGTACATGGCCTTCAGCTTCCGTACTGTTGCCCAGCTCGTCGGTTACCGTCAAAACAATATGGTATTCCCCGGCCGGAATGTTGGAAGGAATGTCTATGTGCTCATGGAAAGTGGGGTTTATGACCAAATAACTGGCATCTGTCCAGGTTTGTTCATAATCCCATTCCACTTCGCCCTCTCCCACTTCCAGGTCATGGGCATGGATGTCAATGGAAATGCTGCTTACAATGCCTTCTGCAGTAATCTCTGCTTCCAAATGGATGTCGGACCCTTTGTAGGCTACTTGATCGGTGGAATGCGAGCTGCCTTCCCCGTATTCAAAATTGGAGACTGTAGGGGCAGCTACGGGTGGAGTGCCTTCATCATCACTGCTACAGGAATAGAGGGCGAGGCCTAAAAAAATGATAAGTGCTAAAGATTTAAAATTTGCTTTCATACTACTTGTTTTTGGGTTATACTAATTTGATTTATATTAAAATGGTATGGTGGCCGAAACCGATAGGTTCCTACCGGGTTCGGGTACATCTATAAGTCTGTAAAAACTGGTGTGGTCGTAATACTCCGTGTTGAACACATTGTTGAGTTTGACGCGCATTTGCATGGGTTTGCCGTTTCCAAAGAGAGGCAGTTGGGTCATGGCGGACAGGTTGAACGCTTGATACCCTTCCGTTCGCTCTTCGGGGGGCACAATTTCATTTTGCGCGGCCGTTGCCCTAAAATCAATGGTGATCAATGGCTGTTGAAAAAACAGGACACCCTTAAATTGATAATTGATTGAGAACAGACCGGACAGGGGAGGGGAAAAAGGCAAGGTGAAATCCTTTTTAGGACCACTGGTCTGTCTTGCATATACGTATTCCAAGGAAGCTTCCAAGTGCAAGGCGTCGGTCAGGTTGGACCCTGCTTTGACCTCACCGCCAAACCGGAACACCTTACTTTGGGTATACTCATAGATTTGAAGGGTCTCGTAATAATTGGGTGTGGGGTTCAGATAGATGAAGTTGTCAAATAAATTCACAAAAGGACTTATGCCCAGAGTAAACCACTGGTTGGAGTGATCAATGGCCAAATCCACTTGATAGGATTCCTCGGGATCTAGATCAATGTTGCCCCGCTCGTAGCGATACATGTGATAGTTGACCCCATCTGAAGCCAATTCGTTGGCCAATGGCATCCGGAAACTTTTCCCCAAATTGATTTTGTAGGTGGTATTTTTGCTTAGGTAGCTTATACCCACCGAACCACTGAGATTTCCAAAATTCAGGCTTTTGTCCTGTGCACGTTGTAAGCGAGCATAGGAGGTTGTGCCATTTGGGTTGTTGATGGTGGATGTAAACCAATCGTAATAGGCCTTGGTTTCCACAAGACCCGCATCGTACCGCAGGCCAGCTTGCAAATGGAAGTTTTCGTTGATTTTGAAATGGTCATAGGCGAAGACCCCTGCTGAATACCGGTCGTACTCCGGAATCAAGAAACCCCACCCGCCAATATTGTTGTTCTGAAGCTCGGCGTCCATTCCAAAAACCACATCATGTTTTGCATTGGGCCTAAAGGTGTCCTTGGCATTTATGGAAAAGGTGTTCTTGGTAAAAATTCTTTCCCTGCTGTTGGGTGGAGTGGGCATATAGCCATGGGGTACGGGCTCTGAATGCTCTTCCCTTTGGTTGTTTTGGTAGCCCAGATCTAGGTGCAGGGTGTGTTTCCCTTTATAGAGGGTGGTATTGTTGATGACCTTAAAATGGTTCACTTTGTGAAAGGGAAGGTCTACATCCCTATTGGAGCCATCATAATCAATGGTTGAGGTCCTTACCTCCAATCCGTGCGCGTTGGCAAAAAAGCCGTTTTTGGCATTGACATTGCTGAAAAAGGTCTCGGATTTGATGTCATCTTTTGCAAATCCAATACTGAAACTGGCATTGGCCTCCCTTCCTGCAGTATTTCTTAAATGGTTTTCATGGAGTTCAAAAATGTAGCTTTCGTACCGTATCCGATCGGTGGGTACTTTATAATCCCCATAATCCCTGTAAGTGAGCCTGGCTCGGTAGAACCAGTTTTGTTTTCTGGTTTGGATTCCTGCGGATACTCCCAATAGATCATTGTTGGTTTCCCCCAAGAGATTTACTTCTCCTCCAAAAGAATTTGGTAAGGGAATGTTTGGGGGTTGAATGTCCACAACACCGGCTATGGCATCGGAACCATAGAGTAAGGAAGCCGGACCTTTTATAATTTGGATGTTGTCTATCCCATATTGATCTATTTCCAACCCATGGTCGTTGCCCCATTGCTGGGCTTCGTGCTTTATGCCATTTTGCACCACACTCACCCTGTTGAACCCCAATCCCCTAATAGTGGGCTTGGACTGTCCAGAACCTATGGTCATGGTACTGACCCCGGGAATTTTCCGCAGGGTCTGCATAAGGCTGTTTTCCCGGTTTTTCTCCAGAAATTCTTTGTTCACCCCAACAGAAATGGTGGAAAGTTCTTGGGCTTTGCGGTGTTCGGTCTTTCCGTAAAGTTCCACCTCATCAAGGTTGGTGACAGATGCCACTAATTCAATGTTTACCCGGCCCATATTGGGATTGACCTCCAGGGTAAGCTGTTGGGAGGTGTATCCTATATGGGTTATTGTAAATTTTTTTGGGCCTTGGGGGACATTTTCAATACTGAATTCACCACGATCGGACGAAACGGCAAATAAATTATCACCTATGATGTTGGCCCCAATAATTGGACTTTGGGTATGGGCATCTATAATAACTCCATTTATGGTATGGAGTTCTTGTGCAGATGCTTGAAGGCATAGACCGATGTATAGCCATGCCATGAGCATTTTGTTGCGCATTATGTAAATACTATAAAATTGTAGGATATGCTCCTGACAAGGAGCTTAATGGCCAGGTTCCATTACATCTTGTGTAAGCAATAATTGTACAGGTTGCCCTAAAAAGGCTGTACGTGTACCATACAATGTGCTACAAATAAATCTCTGTTGAAATTGTAGGAACTATTGGGTTTGACCCAAAGGGTAACAGTACAATATTTATTAAAAATGTAAGGAAGAAAATTAGGCTGTGGGAGGGGGGCGCGAAAATGGAAGGTTTAGGCTTGTGCCGGATGGAATGTGTACATCATAATCTACGCCGATTTCCTTTTGAAGGACAAATTCAACAATTTTGGTCAGGGGTTCGTGTGAATCTGAAAGTACAGCAGGTACTTGATGGTCCGCTGCAATATTGTGGCATATGGCACAATGGTCTAGGTAGTCCTTATCGTCATCATGCGAAAGTACGTGCAACCCTGCAAGCTCCGTGGTAAGGAACAATGCGAGGAAAAAGTACGTAATGCTATGTATGAGACGATTTTTTTTCATACGCTCACAAACTTATTAAAAAAGTTCTGTTATTGTTGTGTACACCATGTTAATATGGGATTTTTTGAAGTAATTGATACAAAACTGAACGCTTTTGTTCAAAAATTTTCCTCGGTCAGCTCCTTATTGATTACTGCTCCGGCAAAATTTCCTTGGTGCACGGCATTGGCCACCGAACGCATAGGGGAGGTATTATCACCGCAGGCATATATGCCATCAACGGTCGTTTTTTGCAGTCCATCTATTTTGATGTATCCCTGTTCTGTGATTTCACAACCCAATGTTTCTGGAATCTTACAGTATTGTTCAAAGGGGATTCCGGCGTAGATTGCATCAAATGGCAATATCTTCCCATCTTTAAAAACCACATGGGCAATGTTTCCATTTTCATGTTCAATGTGATGGATTTCACCTTCTTCAATTTTGATGGTGTGCTGTTGAAGCTTTTCCAATTGTTCCATGGCAAAATCAGTTGTATTGGAAGTAATAATGGTGAGGTTCTTGGTAAGATTGTTGACCAACCCGGCTAGATGAAAGGCCTTTTCCGCAGGGGCCCATATACCGGTCTTTTTTCCATGAAATTCATAGCCATGGCAATAGGGGCAATGGATAAGTGTTTTTCCCCAACATTCAGAAAATCCGGGGATATTGGGAACATTGTCCTTCACGCCCGTGGCAAAAATCAACTTCTCGGTCTCAAATTTTTTACCGGATTGTGTGCTGATTTCAAAACCTTCGGTGGTTTTTTTTCCATCAATGGCAACATCCGTATGAAAATGAACAGTATTGTATTGTGATACCTGTTGTTGGGCAAGGGATGAGATTTCCGAAGGGGTCTTTCCGTCTTGGGTGAGAAAGTTATGGGAGTGGGGCGTGGGTTTATTGCAAGGTTCACCCGAATCTATCACCAAAACTTTTTTTAAAGATCTACCAAGGGTCATGGCTGCTGATAAACCGGCATAGCTGCCACCGATAATGATCACATCAAAAACGCTACTTTGTTCCATTTTATGGTTTTATGGGGGATTGGGTTGCCAAAGTTAGAAACATTTTTTATTATTGCAACATAATCGCATTAATAAATTATGAAGCGAAGAAGCACACCTACCAAAGAAGCGGTATTGGATTTGTTGTCCCGGAGAGGCAAGGCCATGAGCCAGGATGCCATTGAGAGGGAAATAGATATCGATATCAACCGTGCGACCATCTATAGGGTCCTGAACAGTTTCTGTGACGATGGCATTGTGCATAGAATTGTGGCCGAAGATGGGAAGCAGTATTTTGCATTTTGTATCAACTGTGGGGAAAACCAAGTGCCAACACATCACTTTCATTTCAGATGTACCACATGCAAAACCATAGAGTGTTTAAAGGAAGAGGTGCATTTTTCGCTGCCCATCGGCTATCAGGTAGAGAAGGTGAACTGTATTTTGACCGGAACTTGTGAGGATTGTTCTTGACTTATGATTTCATGTGAATTTTCAAAAAGAAAGCCCTCTAGAATCCAAAGATTCTAGAGGGCTTTTTAAGCTCACCAAGTGAAATTGATTATATGTTGATATTGACGTAAATGGCCCATCTGTTTTTGGCCTCGACCTTTCCATTGTTCAAGTCCTGAGCCAAAGGTAGCATACTTGACACACCAAGGGCCAAGGTCTTATAGTTGAGTTCCACACCCGCCTTTCCAAAAAAGACATAGCCACCCGTGTCGTTGACCTCCAAACCAAACTCTTTATTTTTTTCGAAATGTTCACCACCAACACCTATTTGGGGAGTAAGGGCAAAATCAGTACCAAAATAATAGGTCTTAAAAGTGTTAAGGGTGTAATTCAACTGGTTTCCAAAGCGATACTCTTTGTCATTTTCAGACTTGAAAGTGTAATTCACCATAAAGGACAATCCCCAATTTCTGTGCTTTAGGCCATAATTGGCGGCCAAAAGATAATCCCAACTTCCTGTACCCAATTGAAAACTAGGGTTGACGCTGCCCTCAAGGTTTTCGGAATCAAACTTTCCTGTGGGCATTTTAATTCCACCTCCCAATTGTAGGGTATGTTCAGGTTTTATGGAAACAATACTGTCCGGGGTTTGTTGTAGAACCTGATAGAAACCAAGGACTGTAGCATCTCCTAAACCATTGATATTCTGTTCTATGCCATCTGCAAATGTACGGGTATGGAATTGGTACGGTAGAACGGCATTTACCATAAACCGTTGTCCAATGGGCACTTGGGCCCATAATTGAACGGTATTGAAATTTTCATCAATCCAGGGGGAATTCGCGAAAATGCCATCTCTGGATTGGTAACGTTGCCCTATATACCTTAGCCCAAAGAAATTGTTGTTCAAACCGGTACCAAAGCCCATGCTGCCCCCATTTCCACTACAACCACAGGTGTCGCAAAAGTCGTATAAGAGGAAGCCCTTCGAATTTAATTTGGAACAAGGGTTGGTCGGGATTTCGTTTCCCTTCAGGGATAAGGTCCCTAAAAATAAGATGAGTACTATGCTATAAATTTTCATGTTCAATATTCAGCAAAACGTTTATCAGTAATAAATTCATCATCGGTAAGCGTGCCCAAGAATGCAATAAGGGCCAGCTTTTCATCATTGTTCAGGGAAATGCCCAATGCATTCCCATTTTTGAGCAATGGGTCCAGGGTTGGCGAATCTTTCACCCCATTTTGGTAAAAGTTCAGGACAGACTCCAGACTTCCAAACCTTCCATCGTGCATATAGGGTGCGGTCAGGGCCACGTTGCGTAGGCTGGGCACCTTGAACTTGTAATTGTCCGAAGGACTGCCACTGACCTCTGCCCGGCCCAAATCATTTATGTTGGGATTGGGAGGAAGGCCGTTGTTCCTGAAACTGCCATCGGAAAACAAATCCGTGGTGTGGCAGCTTGCGCATTTTTCCTGAAAAATGGACAAGCCTTGGAGTTCTTGGTCTGTTAAGGAGACCTCATCCTCATTCCGGACATACTTGTCGTATTTGGAATTATAGGAAACCATCATGACCATAAATTGGGCCAGAGCCTTTAAAAAATTGGTGTGGTTCACACCTCCTTCTTCAAAAGCGGCATTAAAATCCTTTTGATAGACTTTATCTGCCTGTAATTTTTGAAGGACACTTGTCATGGTTTCACCCATTTCCACCTCATTGGTAATGGGAATAATGGGAAACAGGTCCAGATGATTGGTAGCCCCGTCCCAGGCAAACTCTTGGAAAAAGGCCATATTGGCTATGGATGGCGTATTTCGGGTACCCTGAAGATCATCGATTCCATGACTGAACTGATGCCCATGATGGGTAAAGGAAAAACGTTGTTCATGACAAAAACCGCAGGAAATAAAGCCATTGGCAGATAGTTTGCCATCGTAAAACAGTTTTTTCCCCAGCTCGAACCCATATTTGGTAGGTGGGTTTTCCGATACATTGTACGCCATGGGAGGAAAATTGGACGGAAGAGTTACCGTTAACAATTCATTCTCCCCCACAGCGATATATTCGCCATCATCATTGGTGCAAGACACCATTGCAAATAGCAAGGGCATCCAAAAAAGATATTTCATCGCACTATGGATTAAGAGATAGAGAGCCGCCCCAATGGGACGGCCCCATCTATGTGTTAGTGGGAACTACCGTCTCCGTTATGTACATGGTCTACAGTGAACATGTTTGAGGTATTCACTGCTATTTTTGGGGATTTCTCCTCGCTGACCATGATTACAGCCTGTTCCGTAAGCGATATCTTGTTCTCACCATCAAGGATATTGCTGGCATTTGCAACCAAATGGATGATCGGGGTCATATCTTCACTTACCAAAGCTTCCGTACCAAGACTTAGGGTTGTCTCCTTATAATTGTCCAAGCTGGAGCCATGGCTTCCCATATGGATTTTAAAATCCGTTGCATCTGCTACCGTAGATGAGGTAAAGGTTCCTTCAAAATTGAGGAACTTATAACCGGCTTGCCAGGACCACATCATGTTGGTGCTTTCCGCTTTGGTCAATAAATCCCCTTGTCCTTCAGCGCCTTGAAGGTATTTTTCTTGGTCCACGCCAATGCCAAAGGCCAATGAGGTGTACCTTCCGGCGGGCACGTCCATGAGGACTACTTCTGTGGTTCCAGTTTCTTCACTGGTAATAAAATACCCTTGGTCTTTTGGGTAGGTAAATACGGTACCGTCCTCATCGGTCAACCTAAAATTGCTTACAATGTAGTTGAGACGGCTAATGGTCAGGGTCTCGTTTTGCGAGTTGGTATACGAAGACCCTAAAAGTAGGTCGTCCCCAGCCATGCTGTTGTCGAATTCTATTTTTACCATCCCGTTTCCGGTCAGTTCTGTAGCATCGTCATCGCTACTGCAAGAGATTATAAATACGGATAGGGTTAGCATTACTGCCAAATTATATATTGATTTCATGATTGATTCAAATAAATGAGGTTATTGGAGACCCAAGGCAATTAAGTATGGGTTTCCTGTTAAAATGATTTAAAAATGAAAGGTTTCCGCACTTGTTATGCGGTAAACTAGATTTTGGACATAGGATTATTTGCTTTCAAAAAACAAAACGAAAATCATATGAAACCAGCTTAATTATGGGAATCAAACATTGGGTGGATGAAAAACAGAACCGATATATGGGTTGGGTTCACGGGTTATCATGGATGGTAAAGCCTTTTTAATGGAAGTCTGATCTGAAAAATCACAAAGAAGGATGTCAACAAAGCCTATGGGATACTCTTTTAAGTCTATGGCCGGAAGGTTTTGTTTCTTTTCGCTCTGTTCTTCCTGAATCATCTTTGACAAGTAACACTTCCCATTACAATTGAGCATGGGTTTATCCTTATTGATACACAGGTATTCAGTGATATAATCCTGATTTACAAGGTAGTCGAAAACGGGCAGTACAGGGCGCATCATGGCCATTAGGTACAACAGAGTGAAAAATATGGGAAGCCCGTGTTTTTTCAAAAAAAAATCGCTTGAAATACAAAGATACAGCTGATTCAATATCTTTTCAATAAGAATATTGCTTTTAATATAATTATCTTATTATCAATATTTTAAGCTTATTTGTTTTTGAAAAGGAATTTTCTTTTTTGAAAGACTCTCCTCATATATCCCAAGTTTCACAACAAATGATCGACCAGATACAACATAACTTCCGTTTTGTTGAGGTTTGTTAATATGTTTGAGTGGGCGTAATACCTAGGTCCAACCTCATTTCCTCAACTATGAACATGCCTCAATGCCATTGGAACAAAAGATGCCGCTTGTTGGCTATTTTGTTTTTGTTTTTATCACTTCAGATGGGGTACGGGCAATTATGCTCTGTGGATGCCGGACCAGATATGACAGCCAATCAAGTGGGCAATGTCTTCTTAAATGCGGTGACCCCGGCTACAGGAACAGGAACATGGACACAGTCATCTGGCCCTTCCTTGGTCGGTTTTGCCGATAGCAACAATCCCAATACCCAAGTTTTTGGAATGGTTCCGGGGACGTATATTTTTGAATGGACGGTTTCGGACCCATCCTGCACCACGACATCCGATACGGTAGGAGTTACCTTTTTGGGAGTAGACCTTGAACTGGATGTTTTGGCCAGCAATTCGAGCCCGGATGTAGGAGACATAGTGACCTTTACCATCAATCTCAGCAATTTAGGGGATGTGGATGCCACAGGAGTCGCAATTGAGAATATTGTGCCGGCAGGTTACGAAAATGTCAATACCATAAGTGATGGGGGAACCTTTTTTATTGGACCCCGGGCCATAGTTTGGACGGGACTCAATGTTCCCCAAGGAACGAATACGGTATCGTTGACCTTCAATGCAACGGTGCAGACCCCCACAGGGACTTCAAGTGAGTTTAGGCATACGGCCGAGGTCACTTTTTGTGATCAAATTGATTTGGACAGCACTCCAAACAATGATGATGGTGACCAAAGTGAGGATGATGAAGACTTTGTAATAGCTTCTCCCCAACAGGCGGACTTGTCCTTAACAAAGGCGGTGGTTGGCGGTAATCTTTCCCCAGAGGTGGGTGAACAGATCAGTTTTGAGATAACCTTGACCAACAATGGTCCCGATGATGCCACGAATGTTCTTGTGGAGGATCAATTGCTTTCAGGATTCAGTTATGTTTCCTATACCGCTACGGCGGGAACCTATAGTTCTGCCAGTGGATTTTGGCAAATAGGGACGTTGACCAATGGGGCTTCTGAAACCTTGATTATTGACGTAGTGGTAAACCCAACTGGAACATATACCAATACAGCACAAGTGGAAGCATCCGATGGGTTTGATGTTGATTCGACCCCCGGCAATGGAGTCCCTTCCGAGGATGATCAAGGGATTGTGACCTTATCCCCGGTGGAAGTCATTGACCTTTCCTTGACCAAGACCATAAGCAAGTCCCCACCTTTGGTGAGCGATAATGTCATATTCACACTAACGGTTTCCAATGCAGGCCCCAGTGAGGCCACTTCCGTGGAAGTAACCGATATACTGCCTTCTGGATTTACCTATGTTTCTGATAATGGAGGAGGGGCTTACGATGAGACCACGGGAATTTGGAATGTGGGAAGTTTGGCCAGTGGAGATTCAGAAAGCTTGAATATTTTGGTAAACGTGAACCCAACAGGAAATTACACCAACGTGGCCGAGATTACCAACCATGATCAAATGGATTCGGATTCCACCCCAAATAACAATACTCCTGGTGAAGATGACCAAGATGAAGTGGTGGTTACCCCTGATCCCTTGGTGGATGTTTCGGTAACCAAAATGGCGGATGACCTAACCCCTAATGTGGGTGACCAGATTGTATTTACCATCACCGTACTTAATGACGGACCCAGTGAAGCGACCAATGTGGTGGTCACCGATCAGTTGGCATCCGGATACGGATTGGTTAGTGCTGTTACATCGGCAGGGACCTATAATGCAGTTAACGGGGTTTGGAACGTTGGGAGTTTGACCAATGCAACCTCTGAAACCCTTACCATAACGGCCAATGTGCTCTCTAGTGGCGACTATGCCAATACAGCGGAATTGACAGGATTAACAGAATTGGATGTGGATTCCACCCCCGGAAACAGTAACGGTTCCGAAGATGATCAGGAAACAGTGGTGCCAACTCCGGTACCGGTATCCGATTTGCTGTTGCGTAAGTCTGTGGACCAGCTTAGTCCCTTGGTGGGTGAAGACGTAATTTTTAGCATCAATATCTCCAATTTGGGACCAAGCGATGTGACGGGAGTGGAGATTATGGACCTGTTGCCCTCTGGGTATACCTATGTTTCCAACAGTAGAACCGCAGGAGCGTATGATGCTGCTACGGGAATTTGGGAATTGAACAATGTATTGCCCAATGGGGTGACCGAGACCTTGAACATTGTGGCTACGGTGAATGCCACCGGAGATTACTTCAATGTAACCGAGGTGTTCTCGTCCAACAATGTGGATCCCAATTCAACCCCAAACAACAATAATGTTTTCGAAAATGACCAAGACAGTGCGGGTACCATTCCCATTCCGGCCTCGGATTTGGAGTTGAGCAAAACTGTGGATAACGAATTCCCTGATGTCTCCGATACCGTTACATTTACCTTGACTTTGGAAAATGTGGGGCCAAGCGATGCAAGCGGCATAGTGGTGGAAGACCTATTGCCTTCTGGGTATACCTATGTTTCGGATGATTCCGGAGGACTATATGATCCTTATGGTGGTTTCTGGTACTTGGGAAGTGTCACAGGAGGGGCGAATGCAACGCTAAATATTGAGGCAGTGGTAAATCCTTCGGGAAACTATACCAATAGGGCAGAAGTAGTTTCGGCCATTCAAGTAGATCCAGATTCCACTCCCGGGAACGGTGTACTGGCGGAAGATGATCAAGATACACAATCCACAATTCCCAGACATGTCTCGGATATTTCACTGGCCATTACAGCGGACAATCTGACTCCGTCCGCGGGCGACGAAATTATTTTTACGATTACAGTGAACAATGCCGGACCCAATGATGCTACAGCTTTGGTGATAGAAGACGAATTGGCATCAGGCTACAGCTTTGTAAGTGCTGTGACCTCTTCGGGAACCTATGATGAAATAGCCGGCTCTTGGGAGTTGTCCAACCTTACAAGCGGAGGTTTGGAAACCTTGGTATTGACGGCTTTGGTATTGCCCAACGGAAATTATAAAAACACGGCGGAGTTGATTGCATTGGGAACCTATGACCCGGACTCTACTCCCAATAACAACCTGGGTTCTGAAGATGACCAAGTAAGTGTGGTTCCTATTCCGAATGGTTTGGCCGATCTATCCCTCACCAAGATGGTGGATAACCCCACGCCGAATGTCGGTGATGTGGTCCGATTTACAATCAGTGTCACCAATGGTGGGCCTACCGATGCTACCGGGGTGGTGATCTCTGATCCTCTACCCATAGGATACACGTATCAATCCCATACAGCCACGGCTGGAGTGTATAATCCCAATACGGGCTTGTGGAACGTGAATCGAACTATTTTCAACCAGAATACGGAAACCTTGGAAATTCTCGCCATGGTGAACACACCAATAGGTGAAATGGATGAGTATTTGAACGTGGTCGAAATCACCGCGAGTGATTTTGCCGACCCGGATAGTGATCCCAATCAAGGAATCGCCATGGATGATTTTTCCGATGGGATACAGGACGATGATGAAGCCAGTGCCTTTGTGGTTCCTCAGACCACTGATTTGGCTTTGACAAAGGAAGTGGACAAGATTTCGGTGAATATGGGCGATGAAGTGGTGTTTACCATAACAGTGACCAATTTGGGAACTGTGCCTGCCACCAATATTGGGGTGGAGGAACAATTGCCACAGGGTTTCCGGTTGCTCACTTCACAATCCTCTTTGGGTTTTTATGATGAAGCGTCCGGTTTTTGGGAGTTGGATACCTTGGAAGTTTCGGAAACGGCCCAACTTGAGTTGACTGTGGAGGTTTTGGATATTGAAGATTACCTGAATACGGCAAGTTTGGCCTTTGTGGACCAGTTGGACACCAACAGTGACAATGACAGTGCGGAAGCCTTTGTTTCCCCAAGTTGTTTGGTGGTTTACAACGAGTTTTCACCCAATGGGGATGGGGTCAACGATTATTTTAAGATCGACTGTATTTCCAGATACCCCCAAAATGTACTTCAGGTGTATAACCGATGGGGCAATATTGTGTACGAAAAACGCTCCTACAATAATGATTGGGATGGTACGCCCAATGGAAGGGCCATTGTGCAGAAAGAAGATCAGTTGCCTGTGGGCACCTATTACTATATTTTGGACTTGGGTGATGGCTCCGAGCCGCGAACGGATTGGTTATATCTAAATCGATAGGAAAATGGGGTGGAGCTTGACTAAACAGATACAACAACTGAAAAAACAACTTGGACTTGTGGGTTTACTAGTGGCCTGCTTCGGATGCTTTTCCGGATCCGCGCAACAAGATCCCCAGTATACCCAGTATATGTACAACACCATGAGTGTGAATCCGGCCTATGCCGGTTCCCAAGGTTACCTTACAGCTTTGTTGTTGCACCGTTCCCAATGGGTGGGCATCAACGGGGCACCGAATACCCAGGTCTTGGCGGTGGACACTCCTTTGGAAAATAAATTGGGTGTGGGGGGGATATTGGCACATGATGCCTTGGGGCCCTCTTCGGAAATTTTTGTGGATGGAAATGTGTCCTACACCATACAACTGGATAGTACCAATCGAAAATTGTCCTTTGGACTAAAAGCGGGTGGGCGACTTTTTGATGTGGATTTCTCCAAAGGATTGACAGAAAATCCAGATATGGCCTTTCAAAACAATATCAAAAGTAAATTTTTTCCAACCATTGGGGCAGGATTGTATTACCAGACCAAGGACAGCTATTTGGGCTTTGCCGTGCCCAACTTCTTTTCGCAAAAACATTATGATGGGGAAGAACAGGAAATCGCAGCGGAACGGCTCCATTACTATTTTATAGGGGGAAGGATGTTCGATGTGACCCCCGAAATAGTGCTTCGGCCATCCTTTTTTATAAAATGGGTCCCGGGGGCACCGATCATTTTGGATGTTTCGGCCAATGCCATCATAAGGGAAACCTTCACCTTTGGTGCCGCCTACAGGTGGGATGATTCCTTTTCCGTATTGTTGGGCCTCCAAATCAATTCCAATTTGAATGCAGGCTATGCTTACGACCTAACGTCCTCCAATTTAGGGGCTTATACCGGAGGAAGCCATGAGCTGTTTCTCAGATATCAATTCAAAGAGATGAAAAAAGAGGTAATATCAGAATGAGATTGCCCTAGACCATATACCAAACCTAGAACCTAACCTCATGCAGCATGCCTTCAATATACGTTGAAGGCTTTTTTATTGAAAAAAAATTCAAAGAGATGCAACCCTTTCATTTTTGATTTGTCATTGGGATAGAATGAAATAGAACTATTTTTAGCGTCATTGAATAATCGTCCAGGATTTTTGGAAGCAAACGTACGTTTTACGCACCAAGCTTTGGTGGAGCAGAGCAAACAAGGAAACCCCAACGCGCAATACCAGTTGTATGGATTGTACGTGGATGCCATGTTCAACGTGGCCATGCGCTTACTCACCATTCGGGAGGATGCCGAGGATGTTTTGCAGGAAAGTTTTGTGGAGGCGTTTAAAAAATTGGACACGTTTCGGTTTGAGAGCACTTTCGGGGCATGGCTCAAACGAATTGTGATCAATAGGAGCATCAACCACTTAAAGGCAAAACGATTACTGTTCGCGTCCATGGAAAATGAAGGAGAGGCCGCAGAGGAAGATGAAAAATTGGAGGTGGATGAGTTTGAAATGGAAAGGATAAAAACCGGTCTGGCCCAATTGCCAGAGGGGTACCGACAAATCATCACCTTGTATCTGATCGAAGGGTATGACCATGTTGAGATTGGGGAAATCCTTGGAATAACCACCTCCACTTCCAAATCGCAATACCACCGCGCTAAAAAGAAACTAATTCAAATTGTAAAGGAGTTATGATGGACAATTTTGAAAAACGTATTAGGGAGAACAAGGAGGCTTTTGATGTTCACAAGGTGGACAGGGACAAGCTTTGGAAAGGCATAGCCTCGCAATTGGAGGAGAAAACGGAATCCAAGGTCATCCCACTCTGGAAATCGAGAGGGTTTAGGGTGGCGGCATCCATTGTATTGATGGTGGGACTTTCACTGACAGCATTTATGACGATGAATGCCCCAAGCCAAAACATAGAGGGGTATGCCAGCGAGGAACTTTTGGAAATAGACATGCATTATCAGCATCTGGTACATCAACAGGTAGTGTTGATACAGGAAAACCCAAAACTTTCCGCTTTGGACAAAGAAGAGTTTTTATCCTTTATGGATGAACTGGACGAGGAGTACATGCAATTAAAATTGGAAATGCGGGACAATCTGGACAATGAACGGGTACTCGAAGCTATTGTGAACAACTATAAAAAGCGTATTGAACTGATAGAGAATCTGCTGAAACAGATAAACGCTTCAAAAAAAGAAATGGATTATGAGGGATATACACTATAAAACCATGATTACGGCACTATTGGTGTCTTTCTGGACCATTGCCACCCTCGCGCAAAGCGAACACAGCAAGCAATGGAACAAGACCTATGATCTCTCGCCAACGGGCAAGGTGCATATTGAGAACAAATATGGGAATGTGGTTGTCAATGGATGGGGCAAGGACCAGGTTAAGGTGTCCGTTTCCATCCAAGTGAACCATAGGAAGGATGAAAGCGCGGAAAAACTATTGGAGCGGATTCAGCCCAAAGCGATCCAAGCCGGAAATTTTATCCAATTCATATCCGAAATAAAAGATCGTGATGCCAATCTTTTCGCCAAATATTTCAGCAAGGCCAATCCGTTCGATTTTGATAAATCCAACGTGCAGATAGATTATGAAGTATTCCTGCCCATCAATGCGGAACTCAATATCAATAATAAGTTCGGTGACATCATCATAGAGGCATGGGAAGGGGATTTGGAAACCGATCTCCAACATGGGGATATTTGGATCAATAGCGATATATCAACGGCCAAGGCAGATATACGTTTCGGGAAATTCAATGCCCGGAACATGGGGTATGGGAATATTAAGATGGACAATGGTTCCATTGATATTGAACATGCCCAAAAGTTGAAAATCTTGAGTAGTGGAAGTGAGATAACTTTGGACCAAGTGGCAGATTTGGAACTCTATTCCAGCAAGGATGAGGTGGAATTGGTAATGGTGGGCAGTCTTCGGGGGGATTTTAAATTTTCAAATGTGGATATTGCCGATGTAACAAATGGGATGTTCCTCACACTAAGGATTGCGGATGTGGACATCAAAAAAGTGTCCAAACCTGATGCAGACATCAATATTGTACAGGAATCCTCAGAAATCAACATGAACGTTGCGGGCTTGGCCTTTGATTTTGGCGCGACCTTGGAGCAAGGTCTGTTGCGGGTGCCCAAGACCTTTACCGATATCAAGACCAATGTGACCAATGAAGGAAGCAAGATCAGGGATATCACGGCAAGTTATGGTAGCGGGACCAAAGGGAAATTTACCATCAATGGAATCAAAGGAGTAATCGTCCTTACTGATTGATGTAACATAAAAGTTGCGGAAGATGCAACCTTTTAAAAATTTGAATGTCTTTAATACGAAAACCAAAAAACGAAACATGATACGACTGAAACCAATACTTCCCATACTTCTTTTAGGATGTATGGCCATGGGTCAAGCCCAAGAGGAAGTAGACTACATTGAATTTAACGACCGTAAAAATGTGGTGCATGGGGTGTACTTGGGCCTCACCACCTATTATGGGGAGATTAAGGGAAAATCCACGTATTTGGGTGGCCTTAAAGTGGCCTACGTAGCCAACCGACAGTTTGAGGTGGGGTTTGCAGGGGTCTTCTTGTACTCTGAACAGGACAATCCCAGAACCATCAATGAAGATTTGATAGGAGCCTACGGAGGACTTCATTTGGAGCCCATACTTTTTAGCAAGTCGGTGGTGAACCTTTCCTTTCCATTGCTCATTGGGGCTGGGGGCGTAGGGTATCTGGGGAATGACTTTGACGACCGTATTGGCGATGTTGACGAAGATGATATCGATGCCATTTTTGTGGCCGAACCAGGGGTAAGCCTTTTGTTCAATATTTCCAGATATCTGCAATTGGAAGCCGGGGTAAAATATCGTTTTTCTAGCAAGTTGGAATTGGATGCCAGTCCGCTCCGCAACATCAATGGGTTTTCCGGGGGGATAGGACTCAAAGTGGGTGTTTTCAATATGGGACGTAATCGGTACAAAAAACACCTGCGCAATGGCCAGTAAATCAAAAAACAATGGACGATCATTGCATCAGGCAGTAGTGGCCAGACACGTGTTCACACAAAATGGGACCGTGTTCTTGAGAAGCGCCCAAAACCTTGAAATGAACGAGTGGTCCGCCATAAACTTTTATTGGATGCCCGTACTGAAATTGGAACGGGAACTCGGCTCATAACAGCTTTTTCTTAATCTAATCACATCAAAAAATGAATGGTATGAAATCAATTCAAAGGATTGCTATTGCCCTATTTTTGGGCTTTACGGTAACATCTTGTGTCCAAGAAAGTATATGGGTTTCTGAGGAGGTATCCACTAGGGACTATGACTTTACTGGTATAAGGGCACTACAAGTGTCATCGGATTTTAGGGCCTACGTTACTTTTTCTGATACAGAGGAGAAGGTTTCCATCAAGGCCAATGATAATCTGTTCAGAAGAATCGATGCCTATATGGAAGGGAGTAAACTGGTGGTTAAACTGGAGAACAATGTTCGGGTTAGGGGGAAGGAGACCATGGAACTCTATGTGACCACAAAGAACATTTCCAAGTTCAAGGCTTCGGCAGATGCGGCCATCTTTATGGAAAGTCCCATAAATACCAATACGGTTTCCATTGAGCTGAGTTCCGATGCTTACTTTGAAGGGGACATCACGGCAGATGACTTGGAACTCCACATGGCTTCGGACAGTGAGGCCGAAATGTATCTGGATGTACAGGATGCGTATTTGGACCTTTCGTCCAGCTCCAGACTGCAAGGGGAATCCAAGATAAAAGACGCCAAGATCAGACTTGCCTCGGATGCAGAAGTGGATATGGTTGGGACCATTGAAAGCCTGGATGCCATCATGTCATCGGACAGTGAGTTGAAGGATTATGGACTTGAAGTGCAGGATTTGCGAATAGATCTTACGTCGGACAGTGATGCCTTTTTAACGGTTACCGGCACCATTGATGTTACGGCCAACTCGGATAGTAGATTGTATTACAAGGGCGATGCGGAGATTATCCGGCAAGTGTTGTCCAGTGATGGGAAAGTCATCAAGAAATAGCCTTATCTTTATATCCTTGGTCCCATGGAAGGGATTTGTGAGGATTGAAAAGATAATTGATGGAACAGAACGAGCTATACCCCATTTTTTTAAAGGCCTCCCACTTGAATATACTCATTGTGGGAGGGGGCAATGTGGGTTTGGAAAAATTGACTTTTTTATTGAAGTCCAGCCCCAATGCCAACGTACAGATGGTAGCTCCGGAATTTTTGCCCGAAACCTTGGAATTGGCCAATAGGCATAAGGCTGCGATTACAACGGCAGTCTATGATCAAAGCTTTTTGGAAGGTAAGCATATGGTGGTGGCCTGTACGGACAAGATGGAGGTGAACGAGCAAGTGTACCATGATTGCAGGAAGCGCAGTATTTTGGTGAATGTGGCCGATAATCCACCCTATTGTGATTTTTATATGGGAGGGATCGTTACCAAGGGAAACGTAAAAGTGGCCATCTCCACAAATGGAAAGTCGCCGACAACTGCAAAGCGACTACGTCAATTTTTTGAAGATGTAATTCCGGATAATATAGATGATTTGGTGAAGAACCTCAATGAATACCGTAAGACCTTAAAAGGCAATTTTGAGGAAAAGGTGGAGACCTTGAATGAGTTCACCAAGGGATTGTTGGATGGGGAACCTAAGAAGGAGTAAGCCAAAGAATAGGTTTTTCCTAAAGCCGTTTCATGGCTTCCATGAGCTCATCTTTTTTCCTGGGGGAAATGCTAACGTGCATATCATTGCTCATAATGATATACCCACCATCCGATTTGACATACTTCTTTACTTCATTCAGGTTGATGACATAACTGTTGTGCACCCGCATAAACTGATAATCGCCTAAAAGGTTTTCGTATTCCTTCAAGTGTTTGCTCACCATTAGTGTATTCTCATTTCGTAGAACAAAGGAGGTGTAGGAGCCATCCGCCTTACAAAGTACTATCTCTTCAATGGCAATGAACTCCATGCCTGCCGTGGTGGCCAAGCATATTTTTTCCTGTCTGTGGTTTTCTTTGGACAGACTCTGCATCAGCGTGTCTATTTGCTGTCTGTACACATTGGTGTCCATCCGGTTTCGTGCCTTTTCAACGGCATCCTGAAGTTCACTCAAGTCAATGGGCTTTAATAAATAGTCAAGGGAACTGAACTTAATGGCCTTGATGGCATATTTTTCAAATGCCGTGGTAAAAATGACCTCAAAGTTGGGGTTTTTAATTTGGGTGAGGACATCAAAACCCAATCCTGATTGAAGTTCAATGTCCAGAAACACTACGTCCGGGCTATATACGGATAGAACTTTGACGGCTTCGGACACGGAGTTGGCTGTTGCAATTACTTTGACGTCCTTGCAGAATTCCTCGAGCATTGATTTTAAGGTTTCCCTGCTGTGTTTTTCATCTTCAATGATAATTACTTTTAAGGTCATTTGGCTGGCTGGTTTTGGCGGTTATTTTACCTTGTCACTCTTTTTTATTGTACTTTCTAGACATAAACCGATGTATTTTCTTTCTTTTTATGAAAGAATAATAATATTTCGTATATTCGACATATTAGGAAAGGTCGTGCTTTAACGTATTTTTGATAAAATAGGAGTTGAACATGTTTCCCAAAATGTTTTGAATTCATTGTGAATGTTTAAGTTATGAATTATTTTTTTGATTCGTAACTGGTGCATGTATCCTTTTGCACAAAAAATGTATTTCTCTTCTTTTTGATTATTGATTCAAAGGATTTTCCTTACAGTTATGCTATTCATGTCCTTTTTGGATTCAAGTGTTATGCGTAATAAAATGGAAATGTCAACGGATGGATTTGGAATGTTGTGAGGGAAATAAACCATACCCGTATTTATCTGGTTCTGCTATAAGAGGGGGGGAGTTCAGAGAAGAAATAGGGTTTCCTGTATTCATGAGGTTGTTTTTTGCACTTGTAATGATTTAAATTAATATAAAACTCACCATGTTCGTTCTTCCATATTGCTGTTGCGCAGCATAACCCCATACTTGCTAGCATTTTTAAAAAGAATTACTAATGGTGAGTTCATTAATGTTTGATTGGATTAAAGCGGTTGGGCCGCACTATCTTCATCGCCAGAACTGAAGAATAGAGCTTTGATGTCTACGTACGGCCCAGTATATTTTGCTGTTAGTCTTGTTTTAGATTTTGGAGTAAAACTAATTACCTTCCCTATATTTTTTTGCCTTGATTTGACGTAAGCATGATTTGGGTTCATGGATGCCATGTTTGAATTAACGGAAGTCATAAAAAAAGGTTCAAAAGCTGAAATTGATATTTTGAAATGGGATTTCCACAAAACAGGAAATCCCATTTTCGGACATTATAAATGAACACTAAAAGTTTTGCTGGACTCTAGCACAATCTTAAATAATGTTTATCCGGTTGAAATGAGCTTTTGTTCGTTGGAGGATAACGGAGAGCCTTTGGTCCTATAACCGGGTCTTTTGGGTGATGGGGCCACAAAGTGTCCTTTAAAGTCGATAGCCGCTATATTGCTGAGATACCCAAGGATATCTTCATAGCTGTTCCAATTTATACCAGCTCTTTTTAAGTTTCTATGGATGAGAGATTTTTCAGATTTTATGGACCAATTCCCATAGATTTTCTTGTCATTGGATTTAATGATCAGGATTTTCAGTTTGCTAAGGTGCCATGCAGGTACATAGAAATTGGTGACACCATCATTGAGCGATTTAAAGGTTACATAGACCTTGCCAACATTTTTATATACATTGGCCGTATAGCCCATTTCGGTATTGTTGAGCGGGAGCTTAAGACAGGCCTCTTTGGATTCCAGATAGAATAGGATGGGATTATTGTTCAGAACCTCTTCCGTGATCTGTGGGACATCCAAGGTGAATGACCAACCAGGCAATTGCTTTGTTATATCAATGGACAGTAATTCTACGGTGTTTGAATGCCCTTTTTCATTTTCTTTATACATTACGTTGGGTGCAAAGGGTCTGTTAAAAAGATACAACGGGTATCCAATGATGATGGCGGCACAGACCAAGGTCCAAATTATAGTGAACAGTTGCATAAGGGTTTGTCTTTTGGTTAAAACTTGGGAACTTTTTTAAACTCAAGTCTAAGTAACAAATTCTGTTTGGACCGTATACCCATGAATATACCAATGCCCCTTTTGAATTGACGGATGAACCTCGGCCGACAAAACGCCATTTTAATCGATGAAATACACTTCAATGTGGAAAGTGATACTTCACAATCATGGTCTTCATCATTTCAATGCTCCCCATCATTCATTTCCTCCTCTAGTTGTCCAACTATTTTCATAACATCATAATTGGCAATCTTTCGGGTACTGTAATTTCTTTTGATGTGGTTCACATAGCTATGTATTTCCAAGGCGTAGTAATTTTCCAACTCAAATATGGAATCTTCCTGAAATTCGGTAGTTTCACCTATTTTTCTTTTTCCATATGATCTTGCGTGGTAGACAATTTTATTACTGTTGCCGTCCTCATCTATCCATTCTATGGTCACTTCAATGAAGTCGTCCATGCGTTCCCGGAGTTTATAGCTAGCTTGCTTTGGAATTTTGCCAAGTTCGTATTCAGACTTTACCAAGTCTAGAATCCATTTTTCTAAAAAGTTTTCTTTCATGTTGGTTAACTTTTGTTTAGGTGTTCTGATTTGGGCCTATTTCAGACGTAATAATTGTTTTTTGAGGATGATGGTTCAAATCCCATATTGGGATGGGTTGGTTTTTTCCATGGACCAATGATGATATGGTCTATTGGAAAGCAAATGGTTTGGAGATTGAAACATATTGCAAAGAAGAGGTTGGATAATTGTGCAATATGCTAGGGAAGGTTGAGCAGCTTGAATTATTTCAATCCATATGTAATATATTCTTTAACCAATTCAAGGTTTTTGTTCGGGCCTCGGAGCTTTGGGTATTGTCATCGGTATCAAAACCATGGCCAACTCCGTCATAAATGTTAAGCTCAACAGACTTCCCTTTTTCGGCCAATAGGCCCGCTAAGCATAGAGAACCTTCAGAAAGGGAATCCCCTGTTGGGATTTGAAATAGAATAGGTGCATAGTTTTGGTATATATTTTTTTCCAAGGCCTCGGAGTTACAAGGACTACTGCCCCAGTAATTGTACCCGCCAGACCCTCCATAATAGAATACGCCACCGGCAAACCCTTGCTGGGGTCTTGGCTCAGGGGACATTACCCCGGAAGAAGTATCGTATTCCTTCCCACCAAAGCTTTGTGTCCATTCCCAGCCTGTTGGTGTGGTGTTGGTGTCATATAGTGTAGATATAACGGATGTTCCACCATCTGAAAACCCCAATAAACCTATATCCTCGGAGCGCACTACTGGACTTCCATCCTTGAATTTTATTTTTCTGAGTTGGGACATTGCGGCATTGGCATCCCTTGATCGTATAAATTGGGAACTGATCTTAAAATTATCCGGGGCTGTTTCCCATTTCCCAGTTTTCTCAGTAGCACCCCGCCCCGAAAAACTGTCAACAAAGGCCCCAACCATGCAGTTATTGTCAAACAATTCCTTCCATTCACGGAATTGACTGGTCATGGTCTTGCTTTCAGGATTGTCATCCTTCCACATACCTCCTGAGCCGTGTAGCACAACTACAGCAGGCAATGGTGTGTTGGCATCACAATCTTTAGGAACGGACAGGTATACCGGAACCCTTACATGATGTACTGGGATATAGATAATGGTGTCATGGGTAGATGAATTGATGACAATCTCTCGTATTTCAGAATCAAAATAGGCATCATCATCACTGCAGGATGAAAAGGCTAAAAGACCGCAAAAAATTATGGGGAGGCTAAGTAGTTTGAATGATTTGGGAAATGACTTCATAATTCAATAAAATTAGTTTGTTAATAAGTGCATGTACAGTTTGAAATGCCCTGGAAGAGGTCAATGCCCAAGGTGAGGACGTGGGTGCCAGTGGAGTATCCCAATATTTCGTTCATGACGAGCTGATAGGAATATCCAAAGTAAAAATCCCCTTTTTTCAGTCCCATGATAGGGGCAAAATAAAGAGGCGTTCCAAGTTGGTCGTTCAAAAATCTATAGGTTAGACCAACATAGTAGTAGTCCATAAAATCATACTTTCTTATTTTTAAATTCAAATCGGTTACGGACCTATTGTCATTCTCAAAGTATTGTAGAAATATTGAAGGTTCTATTTCGTAGTCCGACCTTTTGGTTTTTCGATACTTGTACCCAGAATAGAGATAATAATTCCGAAGAGTATTGGGCTCGAAAATGGGATTGAACTTTTTAAAATCTTTATCTAAAATGTTGCCAACATTCAAACTCATATAAAATCCGCCTTTACGATAAAGAAACCCTAGGTCAAAATTGGGATTGCTTGATGACCGGTCATCCACCACTGCTTGATCATTATTGTCCTTAAAGTTCTCAATGTCTATTCTAAACTGGTTCAGATTGAATGACATGGCCATGGAAAAAAAATGATTTTCATATTTGTTTATGGTCAAATGATGGGCAAAGGAAACTTTGCCGCCGCGTTGTTTGGTCTCACCATTGGAATCATTATAGAGTACCATTCCTATCCCGGATCTATTTCCCAATCGAACATCGGCAGATAATGATTGGGTATCTGGTGCATCCCGTACACCTACCCATTGGGTGAGTCCATTCATACGGACTTTTACATAGTTTCCAATCCCTGCATAAGATGACGACATTAAAAATGGATTGTCCGATAGATATTGGGATAATTGGGGGATGGTCAATTCCTGGGCATTGATTACATACAGATTAAACAACAATAGTATCTTGATAATTCCTTTCATCACTAGCTCATTTTATCTGTATAAGGTAAAGTGCCCAACAAACTCCCGGTCAGAGCCATCATTCAATTTTATGATGTACCAATAATCACCTGAGGGAAGGGGCTTTGATTCATAATAGCCATCCCAACCTTGGTCCATGGTCCCCATGATTTTGATTTTCCGGCCGTATCGGTCAAAAATGTAGGTTTGAACATCTGGGAACCATTCCATGTTTCGTGGTCTCCAATAATCATTCTGCCCATCATTGTTTGGAGTGAAGAAATTGGGAACCGATATTTCAATCAGGGTCATCGTTATGGTTTCTGTGGTTTCGCAACCATTATTGTCCACAACTCTTACTTGGAAAGTTCCGCTCCTGTCAATGGTAAATGTGTTGGATGGACTTCCAGGATTATCTTCAAAATAATAGGTGTAGGGAGGAAACCCTCCCGAAACATTGGCAGCTATTTCATTTACATAAACATTTGCCAACGAGAGTTTTAGTGGCTCAATCTGATTTATGGAAAAAGGAATTTCCAAAAGGCAACCGTTGGTATGCAATATGGATAATGAATGATCCCCAGGGCTGATGACTTCAAAATCTGGAGTCATTACAAAATCATTGGGGTTTGTAGAATCCAGGGCGTAGAGAAGAGCATTGCTGATGGATGGGTCGGACAGCGTGACCGCAATGGTATTGGAAGGCAATCCGGAATCGCATAAATAGATGGGTTCTACGGATGCATCGAGGTTGGGCCCACCAGCTAAGATTTCAAAGTTGGTTTCAGATTGACAATCATTTTGATCTATGACGGTCAACTTGTGGTTTCCAGCAGCCAGATTCTCAAAGGAAAAAGAATTTTGGTTAAAGAGTTCGGATGGCATAGAATCCAATTGAACGGTTAGGGGCAGATTTGTATTGAAAACATTCACATGTACCACACCATCTTCACTTTGCCAACAAGTCTCATTTTCTACGTTGGTCGATATATCAAACCCAGTAATCGTCACCACAAAGGAGTTCTCCGCTGCGGGGCACGTTCCGTTGGCGGGGCTGTAGACAAATATGGTGTTGTCTCCCAGGTTGGTGATAGGGTCACCCTCGAAGA
The DNA here is from genome assembly GCF_009184425.1 of Flagellimonas olearia. Taxonomy (GTDB): domain Bacteria; phylum Bacteroidota; class Bacteroidia; order Flavobacteriales; family Flavobacteriaceae; genus Flagellimonas; species Flagellimonas olearia. The sequence continues at coordinate 1,124,717 of NZ_WELG01000002.1, forward strand.
GGGCCGTCCCCGTTCCCGCGGCCCCTGTGAAATAGTTACCGTTGGTGAGGGCTGGCAGGATGTATGAGTCGCATGCCTCGACATCGGCGGGGTTATCGGGCCTTGGCTGTTCGGTGACGGTGACGGTTGCCGTTGCGTCCGTGGTGCATGGTGCTGTCGCGGTGACGGTATAGGTGTAGGCTCCCGCCCCGTTGAATGCGGGGCTCCAGTTGCCCCCTGCATCGGGTGTTCCCCCGAGCTGTGCGAAAAGGTCCGCATCAGTCAGCAGGGTGCCCTCACAGATGTTGATGTTGGCGTCTGTTCCGGCATCGGGTTGATCTGTGATAGTAATGGTGAAGCTTTCTTCATCTGTGCAAACCGGAGCAACACCACCAGTTTCATCATATATATATAATGTAATATTAGAGGTAATAATGTCTCCTTCACTGTACATAGTGCCACCTCCTAATGGGCCTCCTGGTAGGTCATAATACGCTTCATTTCCGGAAAGGGTTCCCGTTATAGGAGGAAGTGCATAAGATTCACATGCCTCTTGGTTGGGAATGGCATCTATATCAGGCTGAAGGTATATATAGATAGTTTGTTCAACATCGGTATAGTTTCCATAGATATCCGTAATTCTGTACGTTCGGGTAATGGTTTCAGGGTTTGTTAAGCCATCTGAAGTGTCTCCAATATGGGTAACAGTGTCCACGGCACAGTTGTCTGCTTCATCCGTGACAACACTTGGATCTGGTAGGGGAGGGGCACCACAAACAGTCAAGGTCAATGGGTTACTGGCCTTTGGAGGTTCGTTGTCAACAATGGCTACGGTAAAAACGTCCAGATGTTCAAAATTCACATTGTCGAAATAGGCGTTTTGGCTTGCATCAATACTTGTAGCAAGAATCTCGGTAAGAGTGCCGGTCAAAAAGTTGCCATCACCATCAGTATCTATCAATAATATTAAGTTGCCACAGTTACCATTGTTTAGAATGTCTGAACCGGAAAGGTCGACTCGAACACTTACATTTGTAATTGGATCAACTCCACCGGGAGAAACTGTTTTTTGTATTCTCCATTCCCTTCCGATTCGGGCACTATAATCTGTAGGAAGTTCAATGAGAGATTGGTTGATATCACCATGGTCATTTCCCCATAATAGATAATTATGAAGAGTGGATGTGGTTGTTACCGATGTGCTATTTGCAGTGGTGTTGTCTACAATCGGTCGGGATTGGTCTAGATTGTCCGTTGCAAAATTATTGTCCATTGACATGGTAACGACTGCTCCAGTATTTTCACTTTGGGCAATACGTTGGTGAAGATTGTATCGTAGTTTTAAATCGTCATAGGATGTGCTGTTGTCTCCTCCATCTATATCTTCAAACCGATCTCTGCCCAATCCGGCTATGTCATATATGTATATTGGGTCTGGTTGCCAAATGGTGGTCCCATCTGCTGCTAGATAAGTGTATCCTTGATTGCCAACGGTACTGCCCAATTGTCCTGTATTGTTTAGGGTGATGCCATACTTAATGGCCAAATAGCTTTCCACTCGTTGTATGGAGTTGGCATCCAAAGGACCATCGGCCAATAAAATTTCGGCAATGTTTCCTGTAAGGTTTCTATTGGAATCATTGCTGTTGAAATGTTTTCCAAGTCTATTGAATAAGTATAAATCCCGTTCAACATCTGGAAAGTTTTTTATGATGTTGATATCGGGTAAACCATTTACTTGTGTTCTTAAGACTTCATCTTCCAAAAAAGGGTTTGTGTCAACTTGTCGCACAAGAACACCAATGGTAGGTAATCCTTGGAGATCAATATTGCCACTCTCAAAATCACTCCATGGGGTCCAGGTTCGCCCAATTGAGAATCTATTTCCATCCGAGACGCCTATGGAGAGATTGGTAGTGGAACTATGGTAAGAATCGATGTCTCCTCCAAAAAGTAGGCGTTGGGTTTCAGCACTATTTCCCATACCGCGGGCATGGAATACAATAAAGACTGTAATCTCTTCTCTGGTTGATGATCTAAAATGTAAAGCTTGTCCATCACCACTTCCATCAAATTCAATGGAAGGATTAAAGTTCATATCGTTTCGGCGTAGTGTGGGTAGGCGCGGAATGGAACCAATAGGGTTAAGATACGCTGGTGAACCAAATGAGTGTTCAAAACCTAAGGGGTAAGGTTGGGAATAGTTTCCAGGAGCTGGATGTTGGACAGCATCTTGGGGAGTCCCATCGATGAAGTCGTACCAAGTGGTCACGGAAGTACCATCAGCAGGGGCCGGGGGAGTGAAGAGTTGAAATTGTCCGCTGGGAGTAGGCGCTGCGTTCACCGCTCTGTCCGCAGTGAACCACGTGTCAACTTGTTGGCCCAGTATGGAGTTGCTTAAAAGCAAAATGCCCAGTATGCATAAGGGACGCAACCATTTTAAATTACAATGGAAGAAGACCGGTTTTGATATGGTCCGGATTCGGTTGTAGTGTAGTAAAAGTTTTGTCATAACAAGTAGGTTTTAGGGTGTATTTCTTGTTGGGGTAAAATCAAGAAATAGATTTGGTATTATAAAATAAAGTGCTGCCGTGTTACCAAAAGGGGGTCAATTAACCAATGGGCGTTTAGAATTGACGAAAGGGCGTTTAGAATTGACGAAAAAATGTACCAACCTTAAAATTTTATGGTTTTTGTGCATATATGGACAGGTGCATGAATTAGGAAATGAAGAGTTACGGTCCATGGTTTTCAATAAAAGGGCCGCCAAAAATGTTTGACGGCCCAACTATACCATGGCCAACAGTACTGAGAGAAACCAAACCTTACACGCTCAGTTGAATTATGGACAGGATAGTTACTTTGGTCAGTGGTATGTTGTATATATAATTTTATTGGGAGAAGTAGTTGAGTAGGATCTTCTGCATTCAATGTGTAATCTGATCCTTAAAACCATTACGACCAAGGAATTTAAATAAATTCCTTGGCGTAACGGAAACCTCAACTAAACTAAACACTTTTTCGACCTTTGGTCTTGAAAAGTGCATTGCTATATGTGCATGCGTTAAAAATTGATCTTGCTTTTCAATTGGCTTTAACGCTTACTTGCACAACAAACATAGGATGTTATTTCCTTCCAGAGGTGTCCCAACTAACCAATGCCCCATTTGATCTTACGGATGGGCCATTTGAATTGGTGGAATATAATTTGGGTTCGAAATTTGTCAAAAAAAAACAGCCCCAAAAATGGGGCTGTCCTTATGTTATATTTGAAATATATGTCCCGGCGAATTACGAATTGTCATCCACACCGGCATCCGGAGCATTGGTTTTTACGGAAGCAATCCCGTTTTCCATGGCCGCAGTGCTGGAATACATTTCACTATTACCGATTACCTGACCGTTGGAAGCCTTCAGGTTAAAGTAAGGGCTACCGTCTTTGGCAGTCTTTCTGTCGAACCTACCATCTTCCTGAGAATTTTTTCGGACAGATTCAATTCCGTTCTCGCAGGCGGCTTTGGTGGTATACCCTTCGCTGCTTAAGATTACTTGGCCGTTATTGGCCTTTAAATTAAACCTGAACTGACCAGATTTATCTGTTTTGATTTCAAATTTTCCCATACTGAATATATTTTATATCTTAAATCTAGATATTTTCTTAAAAAATGACCAATAAATGGGTGTAAAATTACCATTAAACTAACAGATAATGGGCTTTTGCACGACACTTGAACCAATCAACGCCAGTAAGAACAACAAAAGATAGGTTACACACGTACTTGTCCATCCCCAAATACATAGTATTTGTTGGTCACCAATTGTTTTAGCCCCAAGGGCCCACGGTGGTGCAATTTATCAGTACTGATGGCCAGTTCTGCACCCACGCCCATCTGTCCGCCATCGGTGAAACGGGTGGAAGCATTTTGGTATACCGCCGCACAATCCACATTTTCCATGAAAGTTTGGGCCACGGTATTGTTTTCGGTCATGATGGAGGCCGAATGCCCTCCGGAATGGGTGTTGATCTTTTCAATGGCCTCATCTAAATTGTCCACAGCTCCAATAACACATTTCATGGCCAAGAACTCCTCTTCCCAAACCGATGGGTCGGGAATGACATTTTCTTCTGGTAAGATGGATTTCACCTTTTCATCTACTAAAATCGATACGCCTTTGTCAATCAATAGTTGTCTCAATTCCTTGAGTTTATCATCGTAACCTTCCATCCTTGTATCGATCAATATTTTGTCCAAGGCATTACAGGCCGAAATCTTATGGGTCTTGGCATTGATGATGACCTCCAAGCTTTTTTTCCAATCCGCTTCTTGGTGTACATAGAGGAAATTGTTTCCTCGACCACTTACGAGAACGGCACATTTGGCATGTTCTTTCACAAAAGCAATCAATCGTTCACCACCACGTGGAACGATCAGATCTAGGTCTTGGTCCGGGTTTTTCAAAAATTCTTGGGTCTGGGTACGGTCCATTTCCAAAAACTGGATGAAATCGGCGGGGAGATTGTTCTCTGCCAAGGCCTGATGCCAAAACTTTACCAAAGCCTTGTTGCTATGATAGGCTTCTTTCCCGCCTTTCAACAATATTTTGTTATTGGCTTTAAAGGCCAGCACGGCAGCTTCCACGGTAACATCAGGTCGGGATTCATAAATGATCATGATGGTCCCAAATGGAGCCGTTTTGTTGATGATCTTTAAACCATTGTCCAAATGCCGGGTAGATATTTCCTGATTTACCGGATCTGATTGCAACCGGACTTCCTTCACGGCCTGAATCATCTGATCTACCTTTTTTTGGTCTACCACCAAACGGTCATAGAGGGCTTGATCGTCCCGATCAAAGGCATCCAAATCTTTTTGGTTGGCTTGGAGGAGCTCTTCCCGGTTTTTGTCCAGGATTTGCTCCATGTCTGCCAATACTTTATTCTTTATATCTGTGTTCAATAATTTCATAGTCGTTTTTTAAAGGGAAACTTTGGTCCCCACTTTTTTTCCTTCAACAATGTCTATAATGATATTCTCTTTCTTCCCGTTCACAATATAGGATGGAATGTTGTTGGCCGCCGCTATTTGGGCGTAGTTCAATTTAGAGCCCATTCCACCACGGCCTTCGCCTTCGGCTTTATTGCCCTCTTCAATATACTTGTCCAAATCTTCTTTGGGCGCCACTTTTTGAATGACTTCGGAATCCTCTTTTTCGGGATGTCCATTGTACAATCCATCAATATCGGTCATGAGGATGAGCTTGTCCGCATTCATCAATTGGGCAATCAACGTGGCCAATTCATCATTGTCCGAGAACATGGACATGGCTACCGAAACGGCGTCGTCTTCATTGGCAATGGGCACTACACCTTCGGACAGAAGACCTTCTATGCAATTGATCATATTGTCCCGGTGTACCCCAGGGTTAAAATCCCGTTTTGTGGGCAGTACTTGCGCACATTTCATTCCATAATCACTGAAAATGTTGTAGTAGTGCCGCATCATTCTGGGTTGTCCTATGGCAGAATATACCTGTCTGCGCTGGGTCTTGTCCTTTATTTTGGATTTTCCCAGCACCTCTTTTCCCGCAATTACGGAGCCAGAGGAAACCAAAATGGTCATGATGTCACGTTCGTATAGTTCAGCGATCTGTTGCACCAAACTATTGAGTACGGGTCTTACAATTCTGTTGTCCTTGTTGGTCATTACATTGGTTCCTACCTTAACGACCACGAGTTCTTTATACATGATTTAATATTCTTCGCCGAGTTCCACGGCGCGGTTAAAGGCGGCAAAGGCCGCTTCTTTTATCAATTCGTTTACATTATTGTCCTGCATGGAATCCAAAGCGGCACGGGTGGTACCTCCTTTGGAAGCCACTCTTTCCATCCATGAATCCGGGGTAAGGTTGTTCTGGTTGAACAGTTCCACGGCCCCGGTAAAGGTTTGGCTCACCAGAACTTTGGAAACATTTTCGGAAAAGCCCATTTGTAGGGCGGCCTCCATCATACTTTGCATAAAGTAAAAAACGTATGCGGGACCACTCCCCGAAATGCCTGTTGAGGCATCAATAAATTTTTCATTTTTTACGCGGAGGGATTTTCCAGTGGTGTCCAACAGGCCTTCCACCATAAAAAGTTCCAAACGGGAAACTTCGTCGGAAGAAACATAGCTGGTCAAACCCTTACCCACCTGAGCGGGCAGATTGGGCATGGCCCGTACCACTTTTTTAATACCAAGGGATTCTTGGATAAAGTTAATGGTGACCCCGGCCATTATGGAAATGAACAATTGCTCGGGATTTACCAAGTGCTTCATGCGTTTAAAGAGTTCTTCGGCATGGAAGGGTTTAACGGCCAAAAAGATGATATCTGCTTGGGGAACACAGTCCTCCAAACGATCTATGGCATCAAAATGGGCGATTTTATCGACCTCTTCCATTTTTTCCTTTGATTTGTCCAACACCATGATGTTGCGCTTTTTCAATAGCTTGGACTTGGACATACCTGTGGCGTAGGTAAGTCCCATGTTACCTGCGCCAATAACCAATACTTTCATTGTTTTATATAAAGGGTTAGAATATTTTTAAGCGGATACATTGCAATCCTTACAGTCTTTTACTTCTCCGTAATAGGTTTCACGGTATCTGTGCAGCGTGCGAAAAGGAAGGCCAAAAATATACTCTTTGATATACGTGACCTGGGTAGTGAGTTCCCCCATTTTAACACTATACCGTTTTTCGTATTGGGTCTTCCGCTTGATTTTTGTAAGTTTCATGATATGGTCAATGTGTTGATGACTATTCGTTTTCCCTGTTTAGGTATTTTTCACGGTATTCGGCCGTTTTGATGGTCTTTCTTCGCCGTACCGATTTTTTGGTGTACTCCTGACGGTCCCTGATTTGCTCCAATCGCTTGGTATTTCTATACTTTCTTTTGTAGCGCTTTAGGGCACGTTCTATACTTTCACCTGATTTTACTTCTATTTTGAGCATATATTGATTTATCTGTTCAATCTCATTTCTGTGTGGGTCACGTCAAACCCATTCTCTTTAAAAAACGCTTCTTTCGGATATTGGTTTTCGTTGGTGATGTGGACGGCTACGTCGCCTTTACAGTATTGGAGGGTGTATTCCAAGAGCTTTGGCTCAATGTTTTTGCCTCGATGCTCCCGGTGCACCACAAAAAAGACCATAAAATTCTCTGGGATATAATCGCCCATCCCTGTTTTGTTGACCACGGCCAGACCAAGGATTTTTTCCCGTTCCTCAATGACAAATACATATCCACCCAAGCCCGGTATTTCCTTTGCCGAATATTGTATGGCTTTTCGGATGGCATTTTTTGATGCTTTTTTTCCATCTTGGTGGTCGAATATAAAATTGGTCAATCTGGCGGTTTCCATAGTGGAAAGCCGTGTATAAGCGTCATAGGTTTTTATCACCATGCTTTGATGCTTGTCTAAAATGTTTTTTTGATGGTTTAGGGTATAATTGCATAGGAACGATGCAGGCAATTGCGGAGTTTTTCCACAATGTTACATCGCAAAAATTACCACTGAAGTGGTCTAAAAATTAAAGCGTAGGGGGGATGAATTTATCCGGTTGGTTTCTAAAAACCAGATATTGAAAGCTCAGGATCCTGCAATTTTTCCTTTCGTGGAGTTTGATCTTCATCGCTGCAAAGGTAGCCAATGCAAACGGTATATGCCAATTATACTGGGTTTTATGCTTTTTATAACGTTTGTTTCACGCTTGTTTTAACAGTTTTTGGAGCTATGATCTAGAGGCTATATATTCTTAAAATTTGGCAATTGGGAAACATCTGGGCACCCAATTTGCTCCATTACCTGCTTCAATTGGGTTTTTAACAACATGGCGGTATGGTCCCCGCCGGATTTCCCTAAAGCCGCTGCTCCATACATAAAGGAACGGCCCAAAAATGCAAATTGTGCTCCACTGGCCAAGGTTCTGGCAATATCGGGTCCAGAGCGCACACCACTGTCCATCATCACGGTGAGCTGATCTCCATATTTTGCCGCTATCCGGGTCAAGGGTTTTATGGTGGATTCCCCGGCATCCAATTGTCTACCTCCATGATTGGATACAATAATACCATCCAATCCCAAGGATATGGCCTTTTCGGTATCCGCTTCCGTGGCCACTCCTTTTAACACCAATTTTCCTTTCCATAGATCCCTGATTTGGGCAATTTTATCCATGTCCATGCGCTTGCTAAAGGTCTGGTCCATGAACAATCCTAATTGTTTTAAGTTGAGTCCTTTGGGCATATAGGGTCGCAACACCTCAAAATTGGGTTGGCCATGCTTTAGGGTCTCAAAGGCCCATTTGGGTTTGCCCAATACTTGTAGAATATTGGCAATGTTCATCTTTGGTGGCATGGATAGCCCATTTTTGATTTCCTTGGCACGAAACCCAAAAACCGGGGTGTCACATAAAAGGACCAAAACGGGGCAGCCGGCTGCCTCGGCACGTTGAATTAAATCGTCACGGACCGATTTCTCCGTGGGATGGTATAATTGGAACCACGCTTTACCTTCGGTAATCTCACTGATGCGTTCTATGCTCGATGTGGTCACCGTACTCAGAATAAAGGGAATGTTATGGTCAAAGGCTGCTTTGGCCAAAATTTCGGGTGAATTGGGCCACATCAACCCCTGAAGCCCTATGGGCGATATCCCAAAAGGGGCATCATACTCCTGTCCAAAGATTTTGGTGGTCATGTTGGCCTCTTTGTAGGCATCCAAATATCTGGGCAATAGCTCAACTTCCCTAATTTCCCGGGTGTTCTTTCGCAGATTTACCTCTTCATTGCATCCACTGTCCAAATATTCAAAGGCAAATCTGGGAATGCGTTTGCGAGCCCCTTCTCGGAGGTCCTCAATGGAGGGATATCTAGGATTGAACTTTGGGGTATACCGGGCCATATCTGCTGTGTGTTTCTTCTATCTGCGTGGTTCCAATTGTTATGCGGTTACTCCGATGGAGCGCTTTCAACCGTATCAAAAACGTGTTTGGCGTAGTTGTAGCCTTTGGTTTCGTACAGTTTTCGCATATGGTTCAATCTGGACTTGAAATCTTCAAAATCCTTATCTTCTTTTTGGGACCAAACCACTTCAGATAGTGCAGTGGCTCTTGGTAGGGCCATATATTCCATATGCTCATCCGTTGGGATATACTCGGACCAAATGTTCCCTTGGGCTCCCAAGATATAATGCTGTTGATCTGCCGATAATTCCTCTGGAACAGGTTCGTAGCTATATACTTTTTCAACCGGCAAGAAACCACCAATGGATAAAGGCTCATTGTCCGTGTCCTTGGACTGATAGTGGTCAAAATAACAGTGGGAATTTGGGGTCATGATCACATTATGGTCTTGTTTTGCCGCTTCAATGCCTCCTTTTACACCTCTCCAGGACATTACCGTTGCATTGGGGGCCAAACCACCTTCCAAAATTTCATCCCATCCAATGATCTGCTTGCCTTTACTATTGAGGTATTTTTCCATTCGGGTTACAAAGTAACTCTGTAGGGCGTGTTCGTCCTCAAGACCTTCCTCTTTGATCCTTTTTTGGCAATTGGGGCAGCGCTCCCAGTTTTTCTTTGGACATTCATCTCCTCCAATATGGATGTATTTTGATGGGAAAAGGGCGGTTACCTCGTCCAATACCCCTTCCAAAAAGGCAAAGGTCTCTTCTTTTCCGGCACAGTAAACATCATTGTATACCCCCCATGACTCTTGAACTACCTTGGGTTGGCCATTTTTCTGTTGTTCCTTTGAAGCTTCGGACATTAGACCGTTGGGCACTTCAGTAGGTTCCTCAGGGAAGCAGCTCAAATACGGATAAGAAGCAATGGCCGCTTGGCTGTGGCCGGGAAGTTCAATTTCTGGAATGACCTCAACATGGCGCTTTTGGGCATAAGCCAAGACCTCCTTTATGTCATCTTGGGTGTAGAAACCACCGTAACGCTCATTGTCATTGGTTTCACCGGGATAATGACCTGTTATGGTGCCATTTCGGTAGGCTCCGACCTTGGTGAGTTCAGGATATTTTTTGATTTCTATACGCCATCCTTGATCCTCGGTCAAGTGCCAGTGGAAGGTGTTCATTTTGTGCATGGCAATCATGTCGATGTACTTTTTCACAAAATCTACATCAAAGAAATGACGTGCTACATCCAAGTGCATTCCCCTGTAAATGAATCGGGGTTGATCTTTGATGGAGACAGCAGGTACAGTAATATCGGTAATGGATGACCCTTCTTCGGGGGGGCTGATCAATTGTACAAGGGACTGGATGCCATAAAAAACACCTTTGGCGTTCTTTCCCGAAATGTTGATTTGGTCAGGGGTCACCTCAAGCGTGTATCCTTCTTCGTTTTCAATTTGATCGTTCAGAACTAGGTCGATGCTGGCTTTTTGGTCCGTAATGGATGGACTTACTTGGGTCAACTGTTGAATGGACTCGGCAAGAAACGTAGCTTCTTCGTTAAGGCCTTCGGCAGCACTGATGGAAGTGCCTCCATCTATCACAAACTTACCGACCTGCATGGTCAATTCCGCAGGTTTAGGAATCACTTGATAGTCTTCCGCTGTGTTTTGAACGTTGTCGTACTTTCCGGTACAGGCCATTATAAAAATGGCCCCTACGGCAATAATCACTTTCTTCATAGGGTTACAAATTATAATTCAAATATTTTTTTGGTCAACAGCCATTTCTCCCCGGGTTTGGCCGAGGGCAATGCTTGTTGGTAGTTCCACATCAGTTTTTCCCATTCCTGTACTTTGGGATTTTCAGCATCGGCCTGTTGTTTTGCTTCAAACGAAAAGGAAGCATCGACCTCCATGATCATGAACAGGCGATTTTCAATTCGGTAGATTTCCATGTTTCGGATTCCGGAATCGGTAATGCTCTCCAAGATTTCAGGCCACACTTTTTTATGATGGTCTTCGTAGGCTCGAATACTTTCTTCATCATCCACAAGGTCCAAGGCGAGGCAAAATCTTCTCAAATCTCCCATATGTGTTCGTTTTTGAAGGTTTTGAAACCAAACCATGCAATGTAAACAAAACAGCAGAGCGGTAGTATAAAGGAGAAGTTCACTTCTGAAACCCCCATCATTTTGGTATCGGCCACACCATTTCCGCCAACATCAATGATCATACCTTGTAGTTTGGGCATCAAGGCACCTCCAACGATGGCCATGACCAATCCGGCGGCACCCAATTTGGATTCCTCCTCGGTGAGTCCGTTTAGGGCAATGCCATAAATGGTAGGGAACATGAGCGACATAAAGAACGAAACACCTACAAGACAGTACAATCCCAAATGTCCTTCAATAAAAATTGTTCCCGCGGCACAGGCCCCAGCCAGCACGGCAAACCACATCAACAGTTTTCCTGAACTGATGAACCGGAGCATATAGGTGCCAATGGCCCTTCCCACCAAAAAGACAATGAACGCCACAAATTGATAGTTGGCGGCCACATCACTTGCCATGCCTATGGCCTCGGCATATTGATAGATATAAGTCCAGCACATGATCTGTGCGCCCACATACAGTACTTGGGCCAATACGCCCAAGATGTATTTAGGTCTATGGAACAATGCTTTTCCGGTTTCTTGGAGCGAAGGAATAGTGCCATCGCCTTTGGCCTGGGGCATCTTGCTCACCAAGATCAATACAAAGACCGCCAAGATCACCAATCCAAGGATAACATAGGGGTCTCTAATGACCATAAGGTCCGATGTTCGGATCAAGGCTTTCTTCGCTTCATCCAAGGATGAATAATCCGCGATGTCATCGGATTGTAATTTTTTAAGAACGAATTGCTGGGCAATAAGCAGACCCAAAATCAATCCCACAGGATTAAAGACTTGGGCAAGATTTAAGCGCTGGGTGGCCGTTTCTTTATCGCCCATGGCCAAAATGTATGGATTGGCGGTGGTTTCCAAAAAGGCAAGTCCAAAGGTAAGGACGTACAGCCCTAGGCAGAAAAACCAAAACTTTTCGGTGATGGCCGCGGGGTAGAACATCAAGGCACCGGCGGCATATAGGGCCAAGCCTATCAATACCCCAACCTTGTAAGAATACTTTCGGACGAACAATGCCGCTGGCAAGGCCATGCAGAAATACCCTCCATAAAAAGCCATCTGTACCCATGCAGCCTGGGAGTTGGACAACTCCAACACTTTTTTAAAGGCCTGAACCATAGGGTCGGTCACCGCATTGGCAAAACCCCAGAGCGCAAAGAGCGAAGTGATCAGGATAAAGGGTAAGAGAACTTTTTTGGATACAATTTTTGGTTTGGTCATGGTTGATATTTTAAAGCGAACGGTCCAAATGGGTATAGCCACCATCCACATAGATCAGTTGGCCGGTGGTGTGACTGGATTTTTCTGAAAGAAGAAAAGCTACTGTATTCGCAATTTCTTCCGGAGTGGTCATTCTTTTTTCCAAAGGGATATTGTCCGTGATTTCTTTGAGTTTTTCTTCTGGGTTATCAAACGAATTTATCCATCTTTTATATAATGGCGTAAAGGATTCGGCAACAATTACGGCATTCACCCGAATGGAATAAGGGAGCAGCTCCACGGCCCATTCCCGGGTAAGCGAATTTCGGGCCCCGTTTGCGGCCGCATAGCCTGAGGTGTTCCCTTGGCCCGTCACCGAGGTTTTGGAACCTATGTTTACAATACTTCCCTTGTTCTTCTTCAATTGGGGCAAGGCATGGTGGGCCATCACATAATAATGGCCAACATTTCGCTCCAAGGAACGTTTGAAATCGTCATAATTTCCATTTTCAAGCCCCACGCCGTCATTGACCCCGGCATTGTTCACCAGTCCATCGATTCTTCCAAACTCTTGGATGGTTTTCTCAATGGCATTTTTGCATTGTTGGGGGTCGGTGAGTTCCGCGATGGCATAAAAGGCTTTGCCTCCGGTTTTGGTGATTTCTTCCACGGCAGCCAATACATCACTTTCCTTTCGTCCAATAATTACCGGGATGGCCCCTTCATGGGCGAGCACTTGGCAAATACCATTGCCAATGCCCTTGTCACCTCCGGTGACCATAATCACCTTATCCTTCAATCCTAAATCCATGTATTATTGGTTTGTAGTGAATACCCCTATTTCCGCAAAGGAAGTCCGGGCGTCCCCATTGTGCTTTTCCAAAGCACGTAATTTAATGTATCTGCCTGAAACCGGCTCGAATTTAACCTTTTGTTCAATGCGATTGTTGAACACATTACCAAATTCTCCTTTTGATGCCGATTTCCATGTGCGGTTATCTGGACTGACCAAAAATTCATATTTGGTGATCATTCCAAACGGATAGCGTTCTTGGATAGGCCAGTAGCTAAATCCGGTAAGGGTATGGGATGCGCCCAAATCGATGGTAATGTCATTGATATCGGAGGAGTCCTTATCCGTGGCCCAAAAGGTATGGGGGTCCTCATCCATAAGCTTAACGACATCCGCATTATTTTCTATGGCACCAACTACTTTCCAATCCTTTTTAGCCAAGTCAAAATATTGGCTCACCGCTTGGGTTTGTTGTCCATTGTTTGGATTTACGGCGATGGCCTTTACGGTGGCTGGTGTCAAAACAGGAAAAGGACCCTCATATTTTTGTGAAGTCGTGGTTGGGTCATCCCCATTCGTGGTCACATAGAGGTCCACTTCGTCATCCGGTACTTCAATGGAAACCATCCCTTCTTTGTTTCTGGTGATTTTTGGGTCCACTAAAAAGGGAGGGGCATTGTAAAGTTCTAGGGTGGAGAGGGTGATGGGGCCTTTGGCGTCCAAAATATCCACTTTTACTTGGGAAGCGGTAACCGTTTCAAACCTGAGGATACGTTTGTACCCTACAGTGGTCTGCTCATCCAAAACTTGCCATGTGCCATCGACTTCAGCACTGACCGTGAATTTCTTGATGCGTTGTCCCAAAGGAATATACTCTTGGAGGAGTATGCGATTGACTTTGGTGGGTTCATTAAAACGTATAGTGATGGAAGCTTGGGTGGTTCCCTCATCCGTGGCCCAATAGGTGTCAAAGTTTCCATCAATGGCCTTTTCGGCATTGAAGGAGGAACTGTTACCCCTGACGTTGGAGGCTTCGGCGGTGTTTCCCTGGGCCAATTCTTGTGCAAAATCCTTATCGATTTGTGCTTTGAGTGCCATTAATTGTTGTACATCGGTTTCATGCACCAAGCCTCTATCGTCCACGGGGAGGTTCAACAAAAAGTTTCCGTTCCTACCAATGGATTCGTAATACGTTCGCACCAAACGCGGCAAGGTTTTTACCTGATGGTCCTCGCCGGGATGGTAATACCATCCGGGACGAATGGAGGTATTCACTTCAGCGGGCAGCCAATATGTTCCATCTTCATGGCCGGAACGCAGTTCCACATACCTTGGCCATCCGGGATGGATCTCATCCCTGCGCATCACGCTCCAGTTGGTCTCATTGGCCCAACCTTCCTCGTTACCCACCCAGCGGATGTCTGGTCCACCATCACTGAAAATGACCGCATTGGGCTGTAATTCCCTAATCATTTCGGTGGTCTTTTCCCATTCGTAATAGGTTTTGTTGTCTATTTTTCGGGTTTCATTGGCACCGCCATAGTATCCTGAACCTCCGTTGGCACCATCAAACCAAACTTCGAAGAGTTCCCCATAATTGGTCAACAGTTCCCGTAATTGTTCGTGGAAAATTTCCACATATTCTGGTTTTCCATAATATTCGTTATTACGGTCCCAAGGAGAGAGGTATAATCCCAACTTAAGGCCATACTCCTTGCAGGCATCGGCCAATTCTTGGACCACATCGCCTTTTCCATCCTTCCATGGCGAATTTTTAACGGAATGCTCGGTGGTCTTGGTAGGCCACAAGCAGAATCCATCGTGGTGCTTGGCGGTCAAAATGATTCCCTTCATTCCTGCCTCTTTGGCCACTTTGGCCCATTGTCGGGTATCCAATTGAGTAGGGTTGAAGAGGTCTACAGATTCCCCTCCCGTACCCCATTCCATATTGGTAAAGGTGTTCATGTTGAAATGGATAAAGGCATAGTATTGCAGCTCATGCCAGTCCATTTGGCGTTGCGAAGGGGTGGGACCAACAGCTTTTGGGGGCTCCACGGTCTGGCAAGCCATCAGTAAAAGAATCAGGGATAGGGTTAGAATGTGGGCTTTTCGAATCATTTTCATGGTTTTATTTTATGAGATACCAGGTATAGCCGTTCGGGGCAATTTCCACTTGGAGCGGAATGGTATAATCTCTAGTGACAGTATATTCTTTTGGGTTTGTTCCTTTGTGTGACACTTGGGTGATAGCATGGATATCCGTATAGTACATTGGAATTTCCAAGGTTTCCTTTATAGTTTTATCCGTGGGGTTGAATAGCATCACCAGACCTTTATTTTCTATATCTGGATTGGCATGCATAAACCCGTCCCAAGACCTTCCATCGGGTCTTTTCAGGTGGATGATGTCTGAGTTTAGGATATCCCTGTACTGTTTATAATGTTCAATCTGTGATATCACCAAATCTTTGGTTTCCTTGGCATCGTACAAGCGTGGTCCACGGTAACAGGCCTGCACCCCGGAACCATAGTTTTGGGCCATGTGGGCCTCGTAGGAATCCAAATGGTCTTTTAGCGGCTCCAAAGTGGCTGCTTTTCCCCCGCCGTGATATTCGGTGAGCGGAACAAAGGTCCAAGCCATGGATGGTGTTTTTTCCCAAGTGCCATCATAGATGTTTTGTCGCCCCAGTACAATCTGTTGCTCCCGGGGAAGCGACCAGTTGACCTCCCTATACCCAATGCCGCATTTGTTGGAGCCTTCCAAAAAGTAAAAGTCAGGAGCGTTAAGGTAGATGCCGTTTTCCCGCAACCAATGGTAAAAATCCACGGACATGTTCCATTGCACCCATTGTGAGTCTTCGTACCCTTTATGGTATTTGTGTGTGGTCGATGCACAGTGGTCGCCTGGGTAGGGCCCGTCATGTTCCAAGAGGTCAAAACCTGTATTTTTCAAGAAAAACTTGAGTTTTTCCAAATAGTCTTTGCCCCATTCGCTGGCCATGCAAGGAGCGTTTCCAAATTTGGTGCCCCCCGGTTTTCCGGTTTCCTTATTGATGACATCCACAGATTCGTTGATGCTTCGGCTTGAAAATAGCGAGTAGCCGCCCAAGGCGATGCCTTTACTGTGGGCATAATCGGCCAACTTCTTATATTTTTTGATATTTTCTGGGGAATTGTCCTCCATGTTCAATCCACTCCCAAAGCTAAGGATGACCATCTCGTAGCCCGTGTCCACACATTGGTCTATGGCGGCTTTCACCTCTTTTTCATCCGTGGTGGTCAAATGCATGAAAATGGGATTTTCGGTGACCCATGGAGCCAGTTTTCGATACATTTTTCGGAGGCTGAGTGCGGTCTGTTCCCGATTGCCCCGCTCTTCGAGCAATAGTTCATAAGTCCTGAAACTCTCAAAAGTGCTTTCAGGTTTTAGGTCAAGGTTGGGACCTACAGGGAGTTGACTCACCAATAGGCAAGGGGTCTCCATCTTCCAGTTTACTTGGGAGGTGTATTCCGGGTCTTGCTCCCAAAATGTGGTTACGGTAGATTCGCCTGCGGTAAACCCGCCGAAAGCGTAATTGCTCTCCACATGCAAGTTGGGTTTTCGCCATGTGTTGGGCGTCTCCACAGGGTTTTCAACTTCAGGAAAGGCCAACAGTTCGCTTTTAAATCGGTTCAGGGTGATGGTGTTCTCTCCGAGATTTTTCACAGAAATCCATTTTGAAATCAATGGCATGCCATCAAAAACTTCATAATGGACCAAAACCTCTATTCCTTGCAATTCTTTGGATTCGTGGTTGAACTTTAAGGTGAGACGCTTTCCCGTGGCAAAGGAATTTTCTGCGGTGTTGTACCGTAGCTCAGGGTTCCAAGCAATGCGAGGACTTATATCTTCAATGACATGGCTTGTGTATTGAAAATCGGAAGTCTGGGCTTCAAGGTCATTTAACCATGATTCCTTGAAATAGCCATGCTCTTTTAACCCGTATAAGCCGCCAACGTTATAGACACTGTCGTTCAAAGTGACCTCCGCTTCCGGTTTGATGCTACGGAGCATGGTTTCCTGTGTGGTAAGGTTTTTAAACTCTACCGTGGCTGCATTGGGCAGCAACTGTATTTTCCGAAGTACCAATCCATTGGTCAGTGAAATGGTATTTTCCGATTCCGTTATTTCCGCTTTATAGGTATCCGGTTGCAGAAGCCAATCCGTTTGGACTTGGGCAAAGGAGACCATACTACAAAGTAGTATGAGGAACAGGGCACTATTTCTTTGGTTCAATTTCATTCCGGTTGTGTTGCATTGGGCCATGGAACTTGCTCTCCAGTTGCTTTGTCAAAAGGCATTTGGGCGTCAACTGCTATCAAATGCTCCGTGAGGATGGCGGCCAATTCCTTTACCTTTTCAGGATATTCCCCCACTTTGTTTTGGGTTTCCCCAATATCTTCTTTGATGTTATAGAGTTCCATTTGTTGGTTTTTGTGGAAATAAATCAATTTCCAATCTCCCAATCGGATGGCACTGAACGCATCGATTCCGGGTCCTTCGGGTCCCCATTCGTTGGGGTAATGCCAAAAGAAAGGGCGATTATCGGCAGAGATATTGTCTCCTTGCAATAGGGAAGTGAAACTTTGACCGTCGACCACTTGTACCACTTCCGGACTTTCAACACCGGCCATTTCCAAAATGGTGGGGAAGAAATCCTCTATGATGACAGGAGTATTGGTCACAGAACCGGGAGTGGTTTTTCCGGACCACTTCACCAACATGGGCTCTCGGATCCCCCCTTCGTAGATAGATCCTTTTCCACTGGCCAGAGGTTTGTTGTGGGTATGAGGTTCCCCACCACGGGCCACGGCGCTCAATCCTCCATTGTCCGACATGAAGAGAATAATGGTATTTTCTGTAAGCTGCTTTTTTTCCAGATAATCCATAATGTCCCCCAAACTTTTGTCCATTCCTTCCACCATGGAAGCATATTTGGCTTCGGTGCTGTCCAATCCCTTGTCCAAATATCCTTGAACGAACCTTGGATCACCCATGATGGGTGTGTGTACGGCGTAATGCGCCATGTATAGGAAAAAAGGTTTTTGGTCCGGTTTGGAATCCAATTTTTGCAAGGCCTCTTGGGTCAATGCTTCGGTGAGGAAAATGTCCTTGCCATGGTATTTTTCCAATCCGGGTACCGCCCAAATCTCCTTCCCTTTTTTTCCGTTGCCGAAGTTTTGCATCCCGTAATAGCTTTCCGGTGCACCAGCGGCATGTCCAGCAATATTCACATCAAAACCCAGGTTCAATGGGTTTTCGCCAGGGGTTCCAATAGCCCCAAAATGTGCTTTTCCGGTATGGACGGTGAAATACCCGGCGTCTTTTAAAATTTGAGGAAATGGGGTGGCATATACCGCTAGTGAATCCTTATTGTTTTGTGGGTTGATGCCGTTTGTATTCCATTTTGGAAAGCCCAAGGTTGGATGGTTGTTCTCCATGGGCTGGATGGCATTTTTGTGCAAGGTCCAATTGGTGACCCGATGCCGTGCGGCATTCATGCCGGTGATAAGGCTTATCCGGGTAGGGGAACAGACCGGAGTGGCGTAGGCCTGGGTAAATTTCATCCCCTCGGCGGCCAAACGCTCCATGTTAGGGGTATGGTATAGGTCATTGAAAGGGGTTCTTTTGTTCCAAAAAGGGACAGAGGTGTCTTGCCATCCCATGTCATCCACCAAAAAGAGGACAATATTGGGCTGTGAAATTTCCTGTTCCTTTTCTTGTTCCTTGCAGCCCAAAAGTAGTGTTCCAAAGAGTAGGACAAAGGCAAAATGTTGTAGTGAAGTTTTCATCTTAATTGCTTTCAATTACAGAACCGTCTTCGCGGTACAAGTCTATTTTACCATCCAAGAGTACGGCCAAAACGGTCATGTTTTCGTCCAACACATAATCAGGGACTTGGATGTATTTAATGCCCGGATAATGGCTCCAATAGATTTTGCCCACCACTTTGTGGGAAAG
Source organism: Flagellimonas olearia (assembly GCF_009184425.1). Taxonomy (GTDB): domain Bacteria; phylum Bacteroidota; class Bacteroidia; order Flavobacteriales; family Flavobacteriaceae; genus Flagellimonas; species Flagellimonas olearia. The sequence continues at coordinate 1,143,804 of NZ_WELG01000002.1, forward strand.
TTTGGTGCCATCGCCCACAACCCATATGCGGTTGATCTTGTTCTTTATTCCCCGAAGTACGATTTCCCCGTTCGGATTTCCTTTTACGAACAGATACAGGATGCTTTTATCTTTTGAAAGTGTAGTGGGGCCATAGAAATGTTCTTTGGGAATACCTGCAACGGTGCCAAAAATGGCCTCTTTGTGCTTTTGGGTCCACCGTCCCAAACCTGTCAAGAGTTCTTCCTGTTCCTTTGGGATGGAACCATCCCCTTTTGGACCAATGTCCAATAACAAGTTTCCACCTGATGAAATCACATCGGTAAAAATGCCTATTAACTGATCCAGACTTTTATAATCATGGTCATTTTTTTGATATCCCCACGAGTTGTTCATGGTCATACAGAGTTCCCAATAATTGTCCTTGGGACGGGTAACGGGCATACCCTGCTCGGGAGTGGCGTAATCCCCATGCCCCTGCAATCTGGAATTGATGATGGTGCCTGGATTTTGATCCAGCAGCATTTGTCGTACTTTGGGGGCTTCCCACTCCGCGGAACTGTGCTCCCAATCCCCATCAAACCACCATAAATCCGGATTGTAGGTTTTTGAAAGCTCTTTGAGTTGTCCTTGGTAATAGTTTAAAAAAGTGTTCCATCGTTTGGGATCATCTGCAGGTTTGTACCGCATAGAATCCCTGGTATGGTGGGTGTAGTCTTGATAGGACCAATCGGGGAGCGAATAATAGATGCCCACCTTTAACCCATCCTTTCTCAGGGCGTTGACAAAGGGGGAGAGTACGTCCCTTTTGGCCGCCGAAGCCTTTTTGGCGTTAAAATCGCCAAACTTGCTGTCCCAAAGGGCAAACCCATCATGGTGTTTTGAGGTGATGACGGAGTAACGTGCCCCACTCTTTTTGATAAGGTCGGCCCAAGCCACGGGGTCATAGTTTTTGGCGGTGAATCCATTGGTCTGTTTCAGGTAATCGTTGTGTGAAATATACCCGTTAAAAAAGGACCAGGACTCATCAATGCCGTTTACGGCATATAGGCCCCAATGGATAAAAATACCCAGCTTGGCATCTTGGAACCACTGCATTTTCTCTTCTTCCGGATGTGTATTGTTCTGTGCATGTCCGGGAAGTGATGTCAAAAAGAGTAAGGTTAGAATACCTAAAAGGGTCATCTTTTCAAGGGCTATCCGGATAGTGTTCTTTCGCAATGGTGATGTCATTTTATATGGGGTCATTTAATCGTTTGTCTTTGTAAGGTTTGTATTTAGTTTGATTTCTTCGTTGGCCTTTATTGGTAGGTCAACCACGGACGAGCCATATTTTAAGGTAATGCTCGTGTCTGATGGGGAACGAAAAGCAACTTCCTCCAAGGTACCATTCTTCCAGCTCATGTCTACCTCAATATTTCCCCTGGCCTTTAGGCCAGTTATTTTTCCATCCTTCCAGTTGGGAGGGAGGGCCGGCAGCAATCGAATAAACCCTTCGTGTGATTGGATCAGCAGTTCCGCTACCCCGGCGGTATATCCAAAATTACCATCAATCTGGAAAGGGGGGTGCATGTCGAACATATTGTTTGCCAAGGAAATCTCAAAGAATTTTTGGATGTTTTCCCCAGCCGAGGCACCATCCAACAAGCGGGCATTCAAATTGATCATCCAGACGCGACTCCAGCCGGTTCCGGCACCTCCATGTTCCAATCGGTAATCAATGGTTTTTTGGGCAGCGGCAAAAGCTTCGGGATTGTTTTCCGTAATGTCGTCTCCAGGGTGAAGGGCATAGAGGTGCGACATGTGCCGGTGTCCTTTTTCAGGTTCGTTATAGGGTTCGTTCCATTCCAAAATGCGTCCATCCTTTCCAACGATCACTCCGGGATGTAGTGCAGCTCTCTTGGTTTTTACCTCTTCCACAAGCTCGTCTTCGATGTTTAAAATCTGGGCCGTTTCCAGAAAATTATCAAACACTTCCCCGATGATTTGATGTCCCATGGCGCTTCCCATGGAAACCGCGGCTGATTTGCCGTTTGGGTTGTAATAGGAATTTTCCGGGGAGGTTTCCGGGGTGGAGATCCATTTTTTGCTTTTGGGGTCCCAAGTCAGCCAATCCAAGTAAAAAGAGGCAATGTCCTTCAGGACAGGATAGGCCCGATTACGCAAAAAACCCTTGTCTTGGGTGAATTGATAATGCTCCCAATAATGCTGGGCGCACCATCCACCTCCATGGATCCACGATCCCCAATAGGCTCTTTCGGCCCGCATAAATGGGGTTGCCCAAAGGTCCGTGGTATGGTGGGCCATGGTACCTCTGGTAATGCCGTATTGTTCCTTGGCGGTTTTTCGGCCTCGTTCCAGCACCCTGTCGATAAGATTGAAAAAAGGTTGATGGAGTTCACTGAGATTGGTGACCTCCGCGGGCCAATAATTCATTTGTAGGTTGATGTTGAGGTGGTAATCGGCATTCCAAGGTGCTTCAAGATGTTCGTTCCAAATCCCCTGTAGATTGGCCGGATTGGTGTTGGGTCGCGAAGAGGAGATCAACAAGTACCTTCCATATTGAAAAAGTAGGGATTGCAGACCCAAATCTGTGCTTTCTTCCTTGCAGCGCTTTAAGCGCTCATCGGTAGGAATGTGGTTTAAATTATCTTCTCCCAACTCAAAACTGACCCTGTTGTAAAGTGGTTGGTAGTCTGAAACATGCCGTTCCAAAAGCGATGCGAACGACTTCTGCGTGATTTTGGAAAGGGTCTCGTCATTTTTTTCAGAAAAATTGTCGCCTTGATAGAAAGAAGTGTTGCCCACGATAAAGATTAGGGCTCTTTTAGCTCCTTTTACAGAAACCTTGCCATCTTTGGCAGTGACTTTTCCATCAGGGGCCACCACTTGTAACCGCACCTCAAAACGTACTCCGTGATCAATGGGCAAGGGTTTGGAGAATCGCTTCCCGCCATATTGGGTCACTTGTCCCAACATACTGATTTGATTTTGGGAAGGGTTGGAAACACTCACTGTGGCTTTGCCATGATCTTCAGGTCTGCTGAGGGAAAGTTCCAGATTCAAACCTTTCTGGGAGGTGGTGGTAAGTTCCATCACCATGGCATCATCGGGCTGGGAGGCGAACACTTTTTGGGTGTAATGGTTGCCGTTAAGCATATAGGAGGTGGAGGCCAACGCCTGGTTGAGATCCAATTCCCTTCGATAGTCACTGATTTCCCCAGTTTCTTTAAAATCAATGAAAAGATCCCCCATGGTTTGGTGTGAGCGTAGGACGGTCTTGTTGGAGAATTTTTCAACAATCAAGCTGTCCACTTCAGCAGTTTTACCCTCTCGCAACAATTGCCGCAACATTTCGAGGTCTTCGGGAGCTCCCTGCGCGTCTTCCCAATCAGGTCCTCCAGCCCACATGGAATCCTCGTTGAGTTGAAGGCGCTCCTTGAGAGGGTCTCCAAAAACCATAGCGCCCAAACGGCCATTGCCAATGGGAAGGGCCTGCATCCATTCTTCGGCGGGACTGGAGTACCATAAAATATCCTCGGAATCTTGGGCATTCAATGTAGATAGGATACTGGTCAAAATAAAAACCAGCCCCAATGTCAATTTTAATGGGGTGGGGTTCTTCGGTACAAAAGAAAAGGATTTGGTCATCATAGCTTATAAAACTTTTGAGCGGTTAATCCCATGACTTGTTTTCGAGATTCCCTTGGATATTTGGTCAGATATTGGGTCAAAATACAATTTACCTGCTTGTATTCGGCCGAAAGCAGACAAACGGGCCAATCCGAACCAAACATGATTCGGTCAGCGCCAAAGGACTGGAACACCACATCCAAATAGGGGATGAAATCACTTTTGGACCATTTGCCCCATTTGGCCTCAGTGACCATGCCCGAAGCCTTGCAATATACATGGTCTTGTTGCCCAAGTTGGTTCATGTAGTGTTCCCAACAGGGTTCTATTTTGCCATTTATTTTAGGTTTGGCAATGTGGTCTACTACAAAAGGTTGGTTGGGAAACAATTTTACGAGTTCCAAGGCAGAGGATAAATGTTTTGGGAATATGAGGATGTCGTACGTAAGCCCATATTTTTCCAAAAGGGAAATGCCTCTCAAGAATTCTGGGCGAAGCATAAAATAGTCGTCCGGTTCATCCTGGACAATATGTCTTAATCCCTTCAACAAAGGGTTTTTTGAATATTCCTGTAGTTTTTCCTCGATATCTTCGGCACAGAGATCCAACCAACCCACTACGCCCTTGATGAAGGGATGTTCCTCGGCGCATTTCAACAGAAATTCGGTTTCCGCTTCGGATTGATCGGCCTGTACCGCAACACAACCATCCAATTCATGGTTTTGGAGCAAGGGTTCCAAGTCCTCGGGCAAAAAGTCCTTTTTAAGGACTCCCATGGTGGAATCTATCCAAGCATGACTGCTGGGGCTGTATCTCCAAAAATGTTGATGGCTGTCAATTTTCATCCGCTCCGATCTTATAGTGTTTTCATTTCCTTGGTTTGTGGATATGTGTCTGAATCAAGTTGTAAAGTGTCCCCCATTTTTTGCTGTAGTTTTACCAAGTCGGTAAATAATGCCTTCACTTTTTCCTGCTGGTCTGGATGTTCCGATACATCCATCAACTCATTGGGGTCGTTGGTTAGGTCATACAAGCGCAGCTTTGCGGCCCGAGGATAAACAATAAGTTTCCAACCGTCTTTGCGGATCATACGTTGAGACCCTTTTTCATAACACCCATATACCTCTGCCAGCCCTTCGGTGTCCTGATTGATTTGGGGCAACAGACTATTGAACTCAACATAATCGGGTTTTTCAACTCCCGCCAATTGTAAGGTAGTGGCCATAATGTCTTGCAGGTACACGTCGTTTTCCACCTTTTTTCCTTTGGGAATGTCCGGACCCACAACCATCAAGGGTACCCGTACACTGTGGTCGTACATGTTCTGTTTTCCCAATAGGCCGTGTTCGCCCACAGAAAGTCCATGGTCGGCCGTGAAAAAGATGTAGGTGTTTTTGTCGAGCCCTTTCTCTTTCAGTTTGGAAAGAATCATGGCAATTTGATCATCCAGATGGGTTGTGATGGCGTAGTATTCCTGACGGTTCTTTTTTATGGCATACTCGGTACGCGGAAAAGGGGCCAGTTTTTCGTCCCGCAGGTTTGGCCCGGCTCCCATGGCTTCTGCATAGGGGTATTTGGGCAGAAACGATTCGGGAAGGGCAATATCATTGACATCATAGCTTTCCACATATTCCCGGGGCGATTGTCGCGGATCATGCGGCGCATTAAAGGCGATGTACATGAAAAACGGTTCAGGGGCATCGGCAGCATTATCAATAAAGCCAAGGGCGTCGTCCCGAACCAGTTCGGACCAATGCTTTCCGCCTTTCCAATATCCTCCTCTATCCGTGTCCCAGGGTTGCCAAAGGGTATCGTTTACACTTAGTGGCCTATTGTAGCCTTCCGGGGTGTCAAAAGGCATGCCGCGGAGCGAACGTGCCACATGGTCAAAAATACTATCGGCTGGGGCCGAGATATGCCACTTGCCTGTCATATAGGTTTCATAGCCCACGGTTTTTAGCAACTGGGGCCAAGTCTTGTCAAATTCCTTGTTTTGGGCAAAGGATTTGGAAACCTCTTGGGCACGCCAAACGGACCTTCCACTAATGATCATGGCCCTTGAGGCCACACAAATGGCACCGTTCCAACCTCCCATATTGTAGGCGTGGGTAAATGTGGTGCCTTCTTCCACCAATTGGTCCATGGCCGGGGTGCGGACCTCCAAATTACCAAGGGCATGAAGGTCGCGATAACTTTGATCGTCCGTAAACAGAAAAATGATGTTGGGCTTTTCCAAAGAGGTATCCGCACTATCCTTGGGAGTGTCCTTACATCCCAAAAAGACTAAAGTGCTGATTAAAAGTGTGTATGTTGGTTTGGGCCACTTCATTTTTTCATGTTTGCTGTTGAAGGAATTATTGACCGTAGGCTTTCGCCGTTTGCGTTGAACTTCCCAGTCCATCAATGCCCAATTCCACTACATCTCCCGGTTTTAGGTAGGTGGGGGGTTTTAGGCCCAGTCCCACTCCAAAAGGGGTTCCGGTGGAAATCACATCACCGGGCAGCAGGGTCATAAATTGACTGATGTAGCTGATTTGTGTTGGAATGTCAAAGATGAAATCCGAAGTGCTGCTGTCCTGCATCATCTTCCCATTCAGCTTGAGCCAGAGGCGAAGTGCATGAGGGTCTTTGATTTCATCGGGAGTGGCGATAAAGGGTCCAAGAGGGGCAAAGGTGTCACAGCTTTTTCCTTTTACCCACTGACCTTCACGTTCCAATTGAAATGCACGTTCGCTGTAATCGTTGTGCAATACATAACCGGCCACATGGTCCAAGGCCTGTTCTTTGGAAACATAGGATGCTTTTTTGCTGATAACAATGGCAAGTTCCACTTCCCAATCCGTCTTTTCACTGTTCTTGGGGATGACCAAATCGTCATTGGGTCCTACAATGGCCGAGGTGGCCTTGAAGAACAATACAGGTTCCTTGGGCACGGCCATACCACCTTCGGCGGCATGCTTGGCATAATTTAGTCCTACGCAAACCATTTTGGATGGTCTTTGCAACGGAGCCCCCAAGCGGGTCTCCTTGGAAACCTCTGGGCAATTGGAACCATTTTCCTTAAGCCAATCGGTTAATCTGGCCAGGCCGTCACCTCCAAAAAAATCTTCGTTGTAATCTTGGCCAAAGGCTGAAACATCCAACCATTTGCCATCTTCCGTCTGTACACCGGGTTTCTCTTTTCCTTCTTCACCAAATCGTATCAGTTTCATATAGGTAGTATTTTTGCTTTTGAATTATGTGAATTTTATATTCTGTAATCGTTTCTTTTTGATTGGTCTTGCACTATCCGTTCAATTTGATAAAACCACCATCAATGGGAAAATCCGTTCCTGTGATGAAAGAGGCTTCATCGGAACATAGATAAAGGGCAAGACTGGCCACTTCCTCCGGTTTTCCCATACGGCCAATGGGTTGGGTCTTGGACAATTTCTCAAACATTTCCTTTTCCTTGCCCGGATAGTTCTTGGCCAAGAAGCCATCCACAAAAGGGGTGTGTACCCGTGCCGGGGATATGCAGTTACATCGGATGCCGTTTTCCACATAATCCTTGGCCACGGAATAGGTCATGGTCAGCACGGCCCCTTTGGTCATCGAATAGGCAAACCTATCCGAAATGCCCACCGATGAGGCAATGGAGGCCATGTTAAGGATAACCCCAGAGCCTTGCTCCTTCATTCTGCCAATAACGGCATGGATGCAGTTATAGACTCCTTTGATGTTCACTTGGTACAGTCGGTCCATATCGGCTTCCGAAGTACCTTCAATATTGCCCACATGGGCTATCCCGGCATTGTTGACCAAAATGTTCACTTGGGGAATCCCGTTGATGACTTGCTTTACCTGTTGGTGATTGGAAACATCGCATTGATGAAAATATGCAGTGCCTCCCAAATCCTGGATTTCTTGGGCGGTTTTCTCTCCTTCTTCACTGTTGTACTCTAAAAGGTGGACCGTGGCCCCATTCTCGGCAAACTTTAGGGAAATAGCCTTTCCAATACCACTGGCACCACCGGTGATCAAAGCTATTTTTCCTTTTAAATTGAATGCGCTCATCTGTAAATTGGTTTTAGTTTGAAGCCGAACTGTTCGCGTCGGTAAATTGTACTATCTGTTTCCAAAGCTTCCCATTCAAAGGCATTTCGTTGGATTGGGTGTTGCCTGGCGTGCTTCGTCCATTGGCGATCAAGGATATCATCTCCGCTTTTAGTTCTTTCACAACCTCAGGATATTTTTCTTGAAGGTTTTCTTGTTCTGATATATCCGTGGTCAGGTCATATAATTGATACGCCGGAAGACCTTCCTCTTCTTTTGAATTTGGTTTAGGCGAACTCCACCCTCCCGAACCGGGGGCAAAAATCAATTTCCATTTTCCTTTTCGTAGGGCAAAACTCCCGTTTATGGAATGATGGACGATTGATGTGCGTCCGTAGTCGGATGAAGGGGAATCCAATAATAAGGGCAGCATGGAAAAACTGTCCTCACCTTCATTTTCCTGAAGTTGGATCCCAGTGATTTCTGCAGCAGTTGCGAAGAAATCCGTGGTGCAGATAGTCTGGTCCGAAGAGCTTCCCGGCTGCACTTTTTGGGGCCATTTTACAATGAAGGGAACCCGATGGCCTCCCTCATAGATATCGGCCTTATGACCCCGGAACACATAGCTGGGGTCGTGTCCTTTTTCAGCCAAAACGGCAAAATCCGCTTGGGGGGAACACCCATTGTCGCTGGTAAAGATGACCATGGTTTCCTCTTCAATCCCGGTTTCCTTTAAAACTTGGGCCAGTTGCCCCATATAATCATCGATCATCATCATGAAATCCGCGTAGGGATTGATGTTGCTCTTTCCTTGCCACTCCTCAGTGGGAAGGATGGGGGTATGTGGTGAAGGCAAGGCCAGATATAAAAAGAAAGGTTCTTCTTTGTTGGCTCTTTCCTTGATATGCGCGAAAGACTTTCTGAAAAAATTGGGAGTCACATCTTCATGGATGAAATCCTTGGAGGTAGGACCCTTGCGCCACCAGGTGTATTTGCCGGTATCTTCCGTGATGGAGTTCGGAACCATGGTGGCCTTCCCATTTTCAACGTAGACATAGGGGGCCATATCCAAAGAGCCCGAATGGCCATAAGTATAATCAAAACCAAGGCTGTTGGGGCCGTTGGTAATCGGTTTTGAAAAATCGATGTTGCTGAAATCTTCGTGGTTCCATCCTTCCCCAAGCGTGCTGTCGGTCGATTGAAGTGCCCAATCCCAGCCCAAGTGCCATTTTCCGATGAATGCGGTGTGGTAACCCTGTTTTTTGAGCAAGGAGGCCACGGTAGTCCTTTCGTTAGGAATGAGTGCTTTTGAAGCCCCGGTGAGCACGCCGCTTTTCAATGGGCTTCGCCAGTTGTATCGGCCAGTGAGAATGCTATAACGGGTTGGTGTGCATACCGCCGATGAGGTATGGGCATCGGTAAATTTCATTCCCTCTGCGGCCAGTTGATCTATGGCCGGGGTCTTTATTTTCCCATGCGGGTTAAAGGCCCCAATATCCCCATAGCCCAAATCATCCGCCAACACATAGATGATGTTGGGGCGTACCTGAACTTCACTGCTCTCCTTTACGGTCTTTTTGCAACCTAGGATGGGCAAAGCCAATAGCAGCAGTGTGGTTATATGTTTGCCATAGGTGATCATCTGAGGGTTATTTCCAAGATAGTATCTATGGGGTCTTGACGGTCTTCCGGAATTTTCAACAAAAGGCCATAATCGTTGAGTTCATGGGTCACTTTTTGCTGGGTACCGTAATAGGTTATCTGCTTGATCCGTTGGTTGAATCCTTCCATAAAGACCACGTCCTTGTTCTGCAACAGGTGCACGTAGATCGTTTTCCCTTTTTGGGTGGTAGCGTATTCATCGGTTGGGCCCGAAGGTCCCGCTTTGGTCCCGTAAATGGTCTCTCCATTTTTACGCAACCAGTCTCCCATTTGTTTTAGGGATTCCTTGTGCTCATCCTGGATTTTTCCATTGGGCATTGGTCCTACGTTCAGCAAAAGATTGCTACCATAACCGGCGGCTTTTACAATGTACTGTACCAGCTCTTTTTCGGATTTGTGTTTTCTGTCCTGAAGGTTGAAACCCCACGATCCATTGATGGTCTCACAAACTTCAAAGGGCAGTTGGCCTATGTCGGATTCCGAGGTGCCAAAGCCTGTGGTGTTTCTTCCGGGAAGGTCTTTTTCGAACATTTGAAAGTCTTCTCCTTCAATGGGGGCAATGTGGTGGTTGTTCCCGATCAGACATTGGGGTTGAAGGTCATGGATTAGTTTATAAATTTCATCATAGTGCCAATCCACCTTTAGTTTTCCAAATTTCTTGCCGTCCCATTCTTTTTGGTCCCAATGGCCATCAAACCAAATTCCACCGATATCGCCGTAATTGGTCAAAAGCTCTGTTAGCTGGGCCTTCATGAATTCAATATAGTCGTCCCATTCCCCTTCACCTCTTCCAGGAATGCCATTGCCTGTTCTTCCCCTTGGATAGTAATCATCCCGGTTCCAATCTAATAGGGAGTAATAGAAAAATAGTTTGATATCCTGTTTTCTGCACGCCTCGGCCAATTGCTTCAACACATCTTTTCCATAGGGAGTGCTGTCCACAATGTTGTAATCGCTTGCCTTGGTATCGAACATGGAAAAGCCATCATGGTGCCGGCTGGTGATGGTGATATACTTCATACCGGCATCCTTGGCCATTTTTACCCACTCGTCAGCATCAAAATCTATCGGGTTGAAAAAAGCAGGCAATTTTTCATAGGCATCAACGGGAATGTTCTGATTGTTCATGACCCATTCGCCATCGCCTAGAATGCTGTAGACTCCCCAGTGCACAAACAATCCAAACTTGGCTTCTTGGAACCATTGTCTGGCCTCAAGGTTTTCGGGAGAAGGTTGATAGTTTTGTTGACCTTGGCCATGGCCCAGCAGGCTACAAAAAAGGATTAGGGCAGTACAGATTTTTGCTAGATGTTTCATAGGGTTGAGGTTTGAAGGGTGTTCCACACTTTTCCATTGGGGAAGGCATGGTCTTCCAAAGATTGTTCTTTCATTTGGATGCTATACCCAGGCATACTGGGGGGCATGTAGGCCCCGTTTTTAATGACCACAGGGTCCAAGAAATGTTCGTGGAGGTGGTCCACATATTCAATGACCCGGCCTTCCATGCTACCACTAATGCAGATGTAGTCTATCATGGAGAGGTGTTGCACATACTCGCATAGCCCCACTCCACCGGCATGGGGGCACACGGGAATATTGAATTTGGCGGCCATGAGCAATATGGCCAGGTTTTCATTGACGCCACCGACCCGGCAACTGTCTATCTGGCAAATATCAAAAGACCCGGCCTGCATCAATTGTTTAAAAATGACCCGATTTTGGCAGTGTTCCCCCGTGGCTACTTTGATAGGGGCAACGGCCTTGGCGATTTTGGCATGTCCCAAGATATCATCTGGGCTTGTAGGCTCCTCGATCCAATATGGGTTGAACTTTTTGAGTTGGGCCATATTATCGATGGCTTCCTGCACATCCCATTTTTGGTTGGCGTCCATCATCAATTTAAGGTCATTCCCAATTTCTTCCCGGATAAGTGCCGCCCTACGCATATCGTCCTGTAGGTCGGAACCTACTTTCATCTTCATATGGGAAAAGCCTTCTTCTTTGGCTTCTCGGCATAGGCGTCTCACTTTTTCATCGGAATAACCCAACCAACCTGCTGAGGTGGTATAGGCAGGGTAGCCATCGCTCAATAGAGCATCAATGCGCTCTTTCTTGGTGGACTCCTGTTTTTTCAAGATCTCCAAGGCCTCTGCAGGCGTAATGGCATCGGTAATGTATGTGAAATCAACACAGGAGAGCAGTTCTTCTGGGCTCATATCCGCAATGAGTTTCCAAAGTGGTTTCCCCTCTGTTTTTGCATACAGGTCCCAAACGGCATTGACCAAAGCCCCGGTTGCCAGATGTATGACTCCTTTTTCAGGTCCCAGCCATCGCAATTGGCTGTCACCTGTGACCATTTTCCAAAAAGCGCCCATGTTGGCCGTAAAGCTTTCCAAGCTTTTGCCCACAACCAAATGGGACATGGCTTGGATGGCGGCGGCGCAGATTTCATTGCCCCGACCTATAGTAAAGGTAAGCCCATGGCCTTCCAGGTTCTTGGGATGGTCTGTTTTTAAAATGACATAGGCCGCCGAATAATCGGGGTCAGGATTCATGGCATCTGAACCATCCAGTGATTTGCTGGTAGGAAAGCGGATATCGCGCACTTCTAGGGCTGTTATTGTAAGCATAAAGATTAAACTAGTGTGAATCTTACCAAAATTAGAAGTGCTAGGGCTTATACGCTACCTCAAAAAGTACCGAATTCAGTACTTTTTTTGCCTTAATACAAAATCAACCGGATTTTTTGTAGGATTTGATGTAATCAGTAGGGGAAATGGCTTTTATGGCTTTGAACTGTCGATTAAAGTTGGAAATGTTATTGAACCCTGATTCATAAGCGGCTCCCGCAATGCTGTTCTCACTTTCAAGCAATAGCTTGCAGGCATATCCAATGCGTATTTCGTTGAGATAACGGGTAAAAGGTTTTCGGTGGATCCTTTTAAAGAATCGGCTGAATGCGGATGGGTTCATCCCGACCAATTCGGCCACATTGTTTAAGTTGACATCACTCTTGAAATTGTCAAAAATGTATTCGTATACTTTGCGGAGTCTTTCATTTTCAATTTGTCCAAAGCTGTTCACATATCCAATGCTGGACAATAACTCATATTCTTTATGTCTGGCCAATTGGTTCAGCAGCTCGATGAGGGCTATGGCTTTGGAAAAGGGGTCCAAGGAAAGCATGTTTTCAAAGGATTCGTAAATGGCTGCTGGAATGGTATGGAACTTAATACCCCTCAACGCGGTACGAAGCATGAGTCCAATATGTGAAAATTCAGGGGACTTGAATAAGTGGTCACCTAAAAAATCCTCGGTAAAATGGATGGATATGGCTTCGGCGGCATCAGGGACATCTTCCTCAAAATAGGATTCATCGTTTAACCACATATGGGGTAGGTTCTTCCCCAAGAGCACTACTTCTCCCACTTGGAATTTTTGGATGCTGTCACCGATAAACCGCGTGCCCGTACTCTTCTTGATCATCACCAGTTCCAACTCCGCATGATAGTGCCAAATCTTTAAAAAATGGGGATACCGGTTGTGCGTGATGGTAAAGGAAGAACCGGTATTGCTCCTGCGGTTTAGCAAGTGAAGTTTCATGGGATATCAATATCAATGCGCATAAATATACATATTATATAAAAACAAACCTGTTTAGGTAAAAAAAGTACACTTGAATAACCTTTGTAGGGAGGTGAATAGGATTGTTGTGGTTGGAGTCGGTAGAGGATTTTAATGAAAATTTATGTAAGCTGCTTTTTAAAGGTTTTATATACTTTTTTTATGCGTTAATCTATTTGAACCCGTCGTTGGTCTAAAAAATTAAAGATGCTTTGTTGAAAATTGGGAATATTATCAATATGCCATAAAAAAGTTGTTTTGGCTGTGAAAATTCAGGATTTTGATGTGCAATTATTGCCGTATTGAATTTTTACCCCTATTTTTCGTTCTTGGGGAGCCAATTCCTACATTTAATTCATAAAAAAGAAGTTTTGACGCAATGCAGATAATAGAAAATTCAACAGTCTATGATGCCATAATCGTGGGCTCTGGTGCAGGTGGAGGTATGGCCACAAAAGTATTGGCCGATGCTGGCCTGAAGGTGGCCGTGGTTGAGGCAGGTCCGTTTTTTGATCCTGCCGATCCAGAACAGAAAACCCAGCTAAGATGGCCCTATGAGTCACCCAGAAGGGGAGCCGGTACGGTACGTCCCTTTGGGGATTTTGACTCTGCCTACGGAGGTTGGGAAATTGAAGGTGAGCCCTATACCCATAAGGATGGGACCAAGTTCGATTGGTTCCGTTCACACATGTTGGGAGGGCGTACCAATCACTGGGGACGTATCTCTTTGCGTTTTGGCCCTGATGACTTTAAACATAAAAGTATTGATGGTCATGGAGATGATTGGCCCATAAGCTACGATGATGTAAAGCCTTACTACGACAAGGTAGACAAAATGATCGGAGTGTTTGGAACCAAGGAAAACATCCACAACAATCCTGATGGTTTTTTCCTTCCTCCCCCAAAACCAAGACTACACGAACTTTTCTATATCAAAGGAGCAAGAAAAACCGGTGTTCCGGTATATCCTTCCCGGATGTCCATGCTTACCAAGCGGATCAACAATGATAGAGGGGTCTGTTTCTACTGCGGGCAGTGTAGCCGTGCCTGTCAGGTATATGCCGATTTTTCGGCAGGGACCTGTTTAATTTTCCCAGCCCAAAAGAGTAGGGGACAGGTGGACCTGTTCGTGAACTGTGTGGTTCGTGAAGTAACGGTTGATGATGAAGGTAAGGCAACCGGAGTTTCCTATATCAATAAAGAAGATAGAAAAGAATATAAGCTCAAGGGCAAAGTGGTGGTATTGGGGGCTTCTGCCTGTAGTACTGCCAGGATCTTGATGAACTCCAAGAGTCCGCAACACCCCAACGGATTGGGGAACAGTAGTGATATTGTGGGTAAATATCTCCATGATTCCACAGGTGCGGATAGAATGGCTTTCGTTCCAGATTTGATGAACCGAAAGGTGTCTTACAATGAAGATGGGGTAGGAGGAATGCATGTGTACTCACCTTGGTGGGGCGATAATTCCAAATTGGATTTCCCAAGGGGCTACCATATTGAAATATGGGGTGGTATGGGTATGCCTAGTTATGGTTTTGGCTTCAATGTCAACGAGTTCAATAAATTCTTCGGAACTAAAGTCGGTGGATATGGGGATGTACTCCGTAGTGATGCCAAAAAATACTATGGTGCCTTGGTGGGCCTAAGTGGACGTGGGGAGTCCATCGCCTATAAGGATAACTATTGTGAGATAGACCCCAACACCGTGGATGAATGGGGTATCCCTGTATTGCGTTTCCATTATAAATGGTCGGAATATGAGCATAAGCAAGCCATTCACATGCACGATACCTTTGAGCAAATACTGACCAATCTAGGTGGAGAGGTGCTTGGAAGCAAGCCTGGAAAAGAGGCGGATTACGGTCTGCACACCCCGGGACGTATCATCCACGAAGTGGGAACCACCCGTATGGGAGACGACCCAAGAACATCGGTAACCAATAAGTACCAACAACTGCACGATGCGGACAACGTTTTTGTGGTGGATGCCGGACCTTTTGTGTCCCAAGCCGACAAAAACTGTACGTGGACAATTTTGGCACTCTCATGGAGGGCTTCAGAGTATATAGTAGACCAATTGAAAAAACAAAACCTATAGGACATGGATAGAAGGAAAAGTTTAAAATCGATTGTATTGGGTTCTGTGGCCGGAGGTTTGGCCATCAACGGATGTAAGCCCGGAGCAGAGGCCCCATTGGAAGAAGCTGCCATCGATTCCACAGCCGTAAAATGGCGTACCGATAGGGAAAATGAACATGTGGCCGAGTTGGAGCGGGAACGCTTTTTCAACGACCATGAAGCGGCCACCATGACCGTGCTTTGCGATTTGATCTTACCAGGCGGTTCTGAGTTTAAAAGCGCTTCAGATGCCGAGGTGGTTCCCTTCATTGAGTTCATGGCCAAAGATCTTCCGCAAATGCAGGTGGATCTTAGGGGAGGATTGATGTGGTTGGATCACAAGAGCAATACCGAATTTGGAACGGAATTTAAGTCGGCCACTGAAGAACAGCAAAAGAGTATTCTGGATGGGATTGCCTATTACGATCCAGATGTGCCTTCCAGTGAAAGACCCTTTGAGGTGAACTTCTTTTCTTTGGTTAGGAACCATACCATGACAGGATTCTATACCTCAAAAATTGGAATTGAGGAACTGGGTTATAAAGGAAACATGCCCAATGTTTGGGATGGTGTTCCCCAAGATGTCCTTGATCAGCATGGAGTGTCCTACGAACCTGAGTGGTTGGCCAAATGTGTGGACCAAAGCAAACGAAACATTGTTGCTGAATGGGACGAGGAAGGTAATCTCATTAGCTGATTTTGTTTTCACTAAATAATTCTTTAGCCTTGCACCATGCAGGGATATATAAAATAATAAGGCCCGGTATATGGACATTTGTATGTCTGTTCTGGGCCTTTGGTTTTTCCCAGGATCTTCCTGCTCCGAAAGTGAAGGTGCTTTCGGAAGAATTTATTTTTATAGAAGCTCCTTTTGCCCAGTGCCATGCTTCCACTTTAATTGGGATGGGCAATGGCTCGGTGATGGCTGCTTGGTTCGCGGGCACCCATGAAAGACACCCTGACGTAGCCATTTATACCAGCTCCAACACCAGCGGAAATTGGAGTTACCCAAAATTAGTTGCCGATGGGGTGGTCAACGATACCCTTAGATACCCTTGTTGGAATCCTGTGTTGTTTAAAAATAATCGGGATGAGGTTGTATTGTTCTACAAAGTAGGGCCTTCCCCTTCCACTTGGTGGGGCATGTACTCCATCATGGATGTCAATAAAGAGGCTTGGTCCAAATCCCATCGATTACCTGAAGGAATATTGGGCCCCATCAAGAATAAGCCTATTCAAGTTGGTGATGAACTTGTTTTGAGTCCGTCAAGCGTAGAAAGTGAAGAGGGTGCCATTTGGAAATCCCATGTGGAAATATCCGCTGATGGCGGCGCTACGTGGACCAAGTCCCATATCCCCTCAGAGGAAGGCGTTAAAACCATTCAACCTACATTGTTGCAACTCCCGAATGGAAATATAAAAGCATTGCTGCGTAGTAATCAGGATGTGATCATGGAGAGTGTGAGCAGTGATTCCGGGTTGACCTGGTCCATGGCGTCCACAACTTCCGTTCCCAATCCCAATAGTGGTATAGATGCGGTTTCGTTAAAGAAAGGGGGGTATTTAATGGTGTATAACCCCGGTGTTAGTGGTGAAGATTGGTCCAATGGCCGGGAAAAACTACATCTGGCGTATAGTGTTGATGGCAATGAATGGGCCGATGTCCTAATACTGGAAGACCATAAAGAAGGGGAATACAGTTATCCGGCCATCATCCAAGATGACCAAGGGATTATTCATATATCCTATACCTACGATAGGTCAAAAATCAAGTACATAAAACTACAGGTGGACCAGCAATAGTAATCTAATCGGTTGAATCCGATTTATTTCCTGGAGAGATGGATTGGTCTAAAATACGGGCCTTTACATCTTCAAGATAACTTCTGCCAATTACATATCGCTTTCCTCCGATTTCCACACTATTCCCTTCCAAGGCTTCGATTTTGTCCAAGGATACGGTGTAGGACCGGTGGATTCGTATGAACCTTTCGTTGGAAATCTCATCGGTAAAGGCACTTAGGGTTTTGTGCACCACATGGTTGCCATTGGTGGTCACAATCTTGATATAGTCCTTGAGACTTTCCACAAGAATGATCTCATCCAAGTGAATTTTCTTCATTTTTTTCTTATCCACCTTTACAAACACATGCTCCCGCAAGCCTTCCCATTTTGGATGTTTTTGGACATGGGCCACAGCTTTGTTCACAGCTTTGATGAATCGTGGCAAGGCAATGGGTTTTACCAAATAGTCCAATACTTCCAAGTCAAAACCTTTGGCGGCATGCTCGGCGTGGGCCGAGGTGATGACCACCATGGGTTTATTGTCCAAGCTGTCCAAAAAACTGAAACCGTCAATAATGGGCATGTTGATGTCCAAAAAGAGCAAATCGGGTTTGTGTTCCCTAATAAAGGGAAGACTGTCAATGGCATTGTTGAAAGACTTTATTTCCTCCAATTCCTTGATTTGGGAAATGTAGTTCTGTATCACCTTTACAGCCAAAGGTTCATCATCTATTATTACACATTTGAGCTTCATCTGAGCTTTAGCTTTAGGTTTACAATATATTCATCCAATTCTTCATGGATACCCAATTGGTATTCATCATCACCATATCGCAATTTCAATCTTTTCTCCACATTGGAAAGTCCAATACCCCCTGTTTTCTTTTTGATGGGCAACACAGGATTTTTGGGTCTTGTATTGCTGACCCTAAAGTGTAGAAACGTATCCTCTATCTTGATTTGGATGCTTATCCGAACTTTTCCAATGTTTTGGTTGGCTCCATGTTTAAAGGCATTTTCAATGAATTGGACCAATAACATGGGTGCAATTTTTTTTCCTTTGGGATTACCTATGACCTCAAAATCAAGTTGCAGGTTTTGGGTGTAGCGTATTTTTTCCAAGTCCAAGTAGTTTTGTATAAATACAATTTCCTTGGATAAACTTTGGTCCTTGTCCTTGGTCTCATACAATACATAGCGCATAAGATCGGAAAGTTTTATGATGGTCTCCGGGGTTTTGTCGGACTTTTCCAAGCTAAGGGAGTAAATGTTGTTTAAGGTGTTGAAAAAAAAGTGTGGCGATATCTGCGCCCTTAAAAATCGTAGCTCAGTTTCCAACTGTTCTTTTTCCAATTTGGCCACTCTTCCGGTCTCCCGTAACCAGTCCATGGTCAGTTTAATGGAGGTCACAAAAGAGATTACGTAGAGTTCCCCCAGCATCATAACTATAGTGAAGTTTAATGTGAGACTGTAAGTTGCAGGGCCCTCTGGCCAAACATTGTGACTGATCAGATAATAGGTGAGCAGGTATTTTATGTACACCATTAAAAAAATACTGGATACCAAGATGATAATGAAAGTGAAAAATTTTCGCTTGAATATGAATTTTGGAATCAGATAGTAAATGGTAAAGTAGGTAAGCGTAATATGAATGGGAAATCCCAAAAGGTTGGATTTGAAGGAATACAGATAGTCATTGTAGTAGCTGCCCCATCTCAAAAAATTAAAAGTAAAATAGATGGCCCAGAAGACAATATGGTGCCATGCCGTGATTTTATAATCTGCGACGGCATCCACCAAAAATTTATTCTTGAGCTGTTTTTGCAAATACATGAACAAAAGGTTGCTTTATTTTAACATTTAGCCTCGGATAGCTGTTATTGGTCTAATAAAGAGCCCTAAATACAGATTAAATTAGGAATTTTTACAAATATCCTGATTCGACTTCGGCCAGTTCCTTCCTTTTTCGCAAAGAAAGGAATTTATTTCTATTGTGGAATATTGGACAATAAGGGGTAGGGATCGTTAATGCGTAATACAAGAATACGGATGTTCGGAATGAAAGACATGGCTCAAAAAGTATTGGTTGGTTTATTTATGGTGGGATCTATGGTCAGTTGGGGCCAAAACATAGGAGAGCCTCGGTCCATGGTGGTTTATAAGACCAATGAACCCATGCAGATTGATGGAATGGCCAAGGAGGAAGTATGGGGTAAGGCCCAGATTTCAGAAAATTTTATTGATATCGAAGGGGTGAAAACTCCGACCTATCAAACCAATGTCAGGATGCTTTGGGATGAAAACTATCTATACTTCTATGCCGAACTCAAGGAGCCCCATGTCTGGGCAAACTTAAAGCAACGGGATACGGTCATCTTTTATAACAACGATTTTGAAATCTTTATTGACCCCGATGGGGATACGCATAATTATTTCGAATTTGAAATGAACGCCTTGAATACAGTCTGGGACCTTTTATTGACAAAACCGTACCGGGAGCCTGGGGCAATCGTGGACAGTTGGGAAATACTGGGTCTTAAAACAGGAGTGAATATAGAGGGTACCTTGAACGACCCGTCTGACATTGATAAGGGATGGAGTGTGGAAGTGGCCATGCCTTGGGCTGTTTTGAAAGAGACCAGTGGCAGTAATAAAGTTCCCGAAGGGGATTTTTGGCGCATCAATTTCTCCAGGGTCAATTGGGATTTTGACCTGATTGAAGGAAAATATTACCGTAAGAAGGATGCCAATGGTAAATTTCTAAGGGAATACAATTGGGTCTGGTCTCCCCAGGGGGTTATAAACATGCATGAACCGGAGCATTGGGGTTATGCTTATTTTTCACCCAACGAGGCTGGGAACCCGGATACCTTTGCAATTCCAAAAGATGAACAAATTAGATGGCTGTTGTATAGGTTCTACCGCGATCAAAAAAAGTTTTTTTCTAAAAACAAGAAATGGGCCCAGAAGCTAAGTGAACTTCCAACAAAACCTCTATTGGCCAATGGCACCAAAGTGGAGATTGATTTGGAGGTACACAGAGCCGGTTGGTCCATTCAAGCAAAGAGTCCGTTCACTGGAAAATTATACCTGATCCAGGAAGATGGGAAATACCATCCATAAACGCAACACCAAATGAGGATGCCTATTGTCATGGTTTTAGTAGTTGCCCTGTCGTTGTCAACATTATCTTGCTTGGACAACATAGGGGCGCCGCCAAGTGCGGTGCATGGCGAGATTGATGGCAATGGGCAATATTTTGAGTTTACCGCGGATACGCGCTATGTTCTTGACGAAGGATTTGGAGTTAGGGATACATCCTCGCTGGTGCTGAAATCCTTATTTCAAAAAGCAGCGGGCTGGGAATTAAAAGTGGAGGCGCATAGGCCAAAGCAAAATTATATTTGGCTTAAAATAAATCCTAGCTTGGAAGAAGGTGCGTACCTGTTGTCGGTTACGTCCAACTGCATTGTCGTGGAATCTTCATCCGGCGAAGGGTTGGTGAGGGCACAGGAAGATTTGGCGCAATTGCTTTCCAATAGAGTTGAAGAAGAGGAGGAAATGACTTGGAAAGTACCTGTCATGGAAGTCAAGGAAGGTTATACCAAGATTTGATCAAAATCCAAAGATGTTTTTAGGGCTAAAACCTAAGGTGCGGGCTTAAGTTTGCGGTTGTTTGTTCATAGCTCCTTGATGTTAAGCTATCAAGCGGAGTCATTGGTCTAAAAATTTTCAGTAAAAAGTACTTTTATTCCATATTCAAGGAGTAATCAGTATGAATACTTTAGTTTTAGTTAATTGCCTAAACACTGGTCGGTGCATTTTTGTTCCGACCAGTTTTGTTTTGTGAAAATAGCTTTCACCTTCCAAAAATCTGAGAGATTGAATGTAACTAACTGAAAAATAATGTATTTCAAAATCTTTTCTTCTGTTAAATTCCCTTTAAAAATTAAGGAAAACACAATATAACCTATGCTATTTTGTGGCTTATGTTTTTTTTATGCCGCCTATTTGTCATTTTAAGAAACAAAAATGCTCTTCGGCTTTTCACCTCCGTTGTTGGTCGAAATTTTTTCAGGAATCTTCAAGTATTAGGGATTTTCACCCCTTATGTTAACTTTTAGTTAATGTAAACTCGACTTTAATCTAACAATCAAAACAAAAAAACTAACATGATTCAAAAACTAAAGTATGTGTTTGTTTTTGCGGCGTTGCTCTCTATACAGGGGATTATGGCGCAAACAATTACCGGAACGGTTTCTGATGAAGCGGGTGTTCCGCTTCCTGGAGTCAACATTGTTGAAAAAGGAACCAGTAATGGTGTGTCATCCGATTTTGATGGAAATTACAGCATCACCGTAGCTGATGGTAGTGCTACCTTGGTGTTTTCATCTTTGGGGATGAGAACCATCGAAGTTTCGATCAATGGACGATCGACCATCAACCTAACAATGCAGGAGGATGCAGAGCAACTGGGAGAAGTTGTGGTTACTGCCCTTGGTATCAGTAGGGAGAAAAAATCATTGGGTTATGCGGTAACGGAAGTTCAGGGCGATGAGGTGTCTTTGGTAAAAGAGCCAAACGTGGTGAACTCTCTTGCAGGTAAAGTTGCCGGGGTCGTGGTTTCCAAGACCACTTCTGGTCCTGGTGGTGGTACCCGTGTGGTTATT
This sequence comes from Flagellimonas olearia, assembly GCF_009184425.1. Taxonomy (GTDB): domain Bacteria; phylum Bacteroidota; class Bacteroidia; order Flavobacteriales; family Flavobacteriaceae; genus Flagellimonas; species Flagellimonas olearia. Next base: position 1,165,313 of record NZ_WELG01000002.1, read on the forward strand.
CGGGGTAACAATTCCATTACAGGGAACAACCAGCCACTATATGTTGTGGATGGTGTGCCAATTGACAACAGTGGTTTAAGTACTGCTGGGGCTGGTGAATACAGTGTTCCGGATTTGGGTACTGGTGTTTCGGATATCAACCCAGACGACATTGAGTCAATTTCCGTACTTAAAGGTCCCAATGCTGCCGCTTTGTACGGGGCAAGGGCAAGTAACGGTGTGGTGATCATTACCACCAAAAAAGGAAAATTGGATACCGGATTGGGTATTTCCCTTACCTCAAGTGCCACTTTTGAAAGTCCGTTTATCCTGCCTAAATTCCAAAATCAATATGGGCGAGGAACCGATGGTCTCTTTCCACAAGTGGATACAGGAGCTCCATTGGCCAACCAAGTGAACACGGTAAGAAGTACCAGTTCTTGGGGTCCACGCTTTGATGGAAGCCAACAATTGGCCTACAATGGCCAGATGAGGGCGTATGAGGCTCAGCCTAACAATGTTGAAGACTTCTTTGAGACTGGGACAAGCTTTATAAATACTGTGGCATTGAGCTCAGGAAATGAGAATACTTCGGTTCGTTTCTCGTATACCAACTCTGATTTAGAGTCCATTTTGCCCAACTCTGGAGTGGATAGGGACAACTTTAACTTGCGTGCCTTCACCAATTTGTCTGACAAGTTGAGCTTGGATGCAAGGGTTACCTACTTCTTGCAAACAGCCAATAACAGACCAACACAAGGTACGGAAGGGGTTATGGCCTACCTATGGCCTTTGGCAAGGAACGTTCGCACCAACGATCTTAAGATTTATCAAGATTTGGACAATCCAATTGATCCAAGTGATCCATATCGGGTAATCGCCCCTACATCATCTGGAGGTAACCCATACTGGATTCTACAACATGATTCCAATCAGGATAGACGTTCCAGAATTACTGGTTTTGCCAAATTGCAATACGAGTTTACCGATTGGTTGTCTGCTTTTGTAAGGGTAGGTACCGATGCGATTACACAAGATACCGAGTCCGTTACCAGAACAGGACACCATTTCTTCCCTTCAGGAAGGGTAAATTACGGTAAGAACGATAGAACTGAGACCAACTATGATTTCTTGTTGATGTTCAACAAGGACTTGGGGGATAAGTTCAACCTTAATGCCAATGTTGGTGCAAATGCATTACGCTTGTCTAACATTCGTTCAAGCGCAAGGGGAGAGAATATCAAAATCCCTGGAAGACCTTTCTTGGACAATACAGAGGAATTGTTCGCTAGCCAGAGTGCCCTTATCAAAAAGAGCATCAACTCTGCGTATGGAGCACTTTCCTTGGCGTATGACAACACCATTTATTTGGATGTTACCGGTAGAAATGACTGGTCTTCTGCCTTGGCGGCCGAAAACCGTTCTTATTTTTACAGTTCTGCCAGTTTGAGTGTGCTGTTGAACGAAGCTTTTGATTTGGGAAGCAAGGTGAACCTATTGAAGTTGAGAGGTAGTATTGCCAATGTGGGTAACGACACCGATCCACAGCAGTTGGTGAACCTGTTCAGGATTGCAGCCAACGGATTCTTGGACAATGTTACCGTGAGCAGGGAAAAAACCTTGTTTAGCGAGAGTCTTCGTCCTGAGGATGTTACATCCACAGAATTTGGAGTGGAGTTCAGGGCTTTCAACAATAGATTCTTTGTGGATGCATCGTATTATGACATCAGTTCCAAGGATTTGATCTTTGATGTGCCATTGGATCCAGGGACTGGATTTGATGATTTCAGAACCAATGTAGGGGAAATCAGTAACAAAGGTTTTGAGATACTTATCGGGGGAACACCCATTCAAACAGAAAATTTCTCATGGGATGTTTCTGCCAATATTTCCCGTAACGAAAACAAGTTGATAAGCTTGATCGAAGGACAGGATCTTTTCCAGTTCAGTAGCAGTAACTCAGGAGTGGTTTCCACGGTAGCTAGAGTAGGTGCTGGATATGGGGATATTGAGGCAACTACTTGGGCAAGAAATGATGCCGGACAGTTGATCGTTACCGCTGAAGGTAGACCTGTGGCTACTTCGGAAAGAGAAAAATTTGGGAACTACCAGCCCGACGCTGCGGGTGGTTTTACCAATACCTTCCGCTACAAAAACTTTACCCTTAACTCCTTGATCGATTTTAGGATCGGTGGTGAAGTGTACTCAGCTACGGATGCTGGTTTGGATGCTGCAGGGGTTTCCGAAAGATCTCTTCAGTATAGAGAAGGAGGGATTCTTGTAGATGGTGTCATAGACAACGGAGATGGTACCTATACTCCCAATACAACTACCATCAGCGCCCAAGATTACTGGGGTGCGGTTAGCAATATTGGTTCCGAGTACGTATACGATCAAACCAATGTGAGATTGCGTGAGGTGAGCCTTACCTATAGCTTCCCTAAAAAGATATTGGAAAAGACCTTTATCAAAGGTGCTTCATTGAGTGCAGTGGGAAGAAACTTGTTGTTCATCTATAAGAACGTGGATAACTTTGATCCTGAGTCAAGCTATTCCACTTCCAACCTTGGTCAAGGGGTGTTGTTCTATGCACTTCCTACAACAAGAAGCTTTGGACTTACATTAAATGTAAACTTTTAAAAAATTTGCTACGATGAAAAAAATGAAATTTATGGTATTTGGCCTTCTGAGTATGGTCACAATACTGTCCTGTACGAAAAATTTTGACGAGATGAATACCGATCAAAATGGATTTCTCTCCACAGAGGTGAGTGCCAAGTTCTTTTTGACGGATACCCAGTACAAATTGTATTCTCCAGACCGTTTTCCTTATTGGAGGGCACATTTGATCCATGCGGATAGATATGCCGGTCACTTCACATTTGGATTTAATGGTAGTTGGTGGGCCGATGACTTGGGCTATACCTATAATGCGGGATACACCGATGCCGCTTATGGTTGGTTGGCCGGTTACTTGGGGAACATAAAAGGATTCACCGACTTTGTTAAGGAAGGTGGAGAACTTGAGAATGAGTACATGTATGCCATGGCTTTGATCATCAAGGGATTGTATTACCAAATGTATACCGAAACTTTCGGGATGGTTCCTTATACAGAAGCTGGTGTTGAAGGTATTTTAACGCCAAAGTACGATGATCAAAAGACCATTTATAAAGGTGTGATTGCCGAATTGGATGAGGCTATGGCCATCATTGGTTCAGCGGAACGTACCGGTCTTGGTGTGGATGATGCCGGTGAAAATGATGTATACTGTGGTGGAGATCTACAGAAATGGAAGCGTTTGGCCAATACACTAAAGCTTAGAATAGGAATGAGGGCTTTAGGTGCTCCTGGTGATGATTTTGCAGCATCTGCAATCAATGAAGCCCTTAGTGCTCCACTATTGGATGATACTACGGGTAGTGTTGTCATGAACAAGGATTTTGTGATCAGTCAATGGGCCGCAGCTGCTTATGGTGACGTTTGGTACAACTTCGGAACAGGTTCCGATTGGACGGTGAGCGGCACTTTGGTGAACTTGCTACAGGATAATAATGATCCTAGATTGGCTGCTTATGTGCAGCCTGCCAAGGGAGGTACCTTTAAGTTTGTGGATAATCCGGAAACCCCTGACCCGAGTTATCAGGAAAGGGTGGATTTTATCATCGGGGCCTTGGATGCTGCCGGAGCGGATTACACTACATCAATGTCTGGCGATACCACCATTGTTGAAATGCCGGCTGGTCAGTATGTAGGGCAACCATCCCGAATCAATGGGGATACTTATCCCTATGTTAGATATGATTTGTTCAGTATCCCTAGTGAGGCAGTGATCCAACAAAAAACTTCTTCGCAGGTGGATGGGTATCCTGAAATCATCCTTACCAGTGCAGAAGCCTATTTCTTGCAGGCCGAAGCGGTCTTGAAAGGACTTCAAGGAGCCACAGGGGATGCTCAGGATCTGTTCGCCAAAGGAATCAAGGAGGCCATGACCCTATGGGGAATTTCCGATGGTGATGCGGATATATATATCACTAATGAAGCTGCTGCGGATATCACAGTAGGTACCTTGGATGAGAAACTTGAGAAAATTGCCCACCAAAGATGGTTGGTAAGCTATACCGATGGTTTTGAAGCTTGGGCCGTTGTTCGTGATACCGGCTATCCTTCTGAATTGGCTGGAGGTGTGTCCGACCAGACCATTTTTGCCTTGGGTACACTGAACGGGGATTACCCACAACGTTTACGCTATGGTTCAGGGGCTCAGGATAACCCTAATTTCTCTGCAGTTGCGCCAGCGCAAGGAGACGACATGCAAGGAACCACCTTGTGGTTCGCACAATAAACCAAATGATGTGAAGTGGTCCATTAAAGGATTTCTCATAGTTTGAGTTAGTTTTATTTAATAGTTAATTTTGGGCGAAGGAAGAGGTTTTCTCTTCCTTCGCTTTTTTGTAGAGGTAGGACACCTGTGTGGAATGACAGGTTTGCAGATTCCCATTTTGTCCAATGATTGGGGAATTGAAATCTGGAATGCAACAAATGTGTTAAAAAGATAGCGTTATCATAACCTATTCCATTCCATTAAATAAGGACTTGGTGAAAAATTGAAGTATCTTTGTCAATTAACAATATAAGCAACTGTTATGGAAGTAGCCATAGAACCAAAATCAATTCAGTATCAACCTGCGGGCCAATTTGAAGACACACGCTTTGAAAAAATCCACAATGTTATTTTCAATGATTCCAAGACAGGGTCATTGGAAGTGGCCAAGGAAATTGCAAAGCTGATTCGGAAAAAGCAGGAGGCTGGAAAGAAATGTGTATTGGGATTGGCAACGGGATCATCACCCATTAAAGTATATGAAGAGTTGGTGCGCATGCACAAGGAAGAAGGGCTTAGTTTCAAGAACGTGGTCACCTTCAATTTGGATGAGTACTATCCCATGGAGCGGAACAATATCCAAAGCTACCATTACTTCATGCACCAGCATTTGTTCGATCATATTGATATTGATCCCGCTAATGTGAATATACCTGATGGTACCGTACCATCCGATAAACTTCAAAAATATTGTCGCAGCTACGAAAGCCAGATTGAGAAGGCTGGAGGATTGGACTTTCAATTATTGGGGATAGGCCGTACAGGACACATTGGTTTCAATGAACCAGGCTCGCACTTTAATTCTGCTACCAGGGACATTACTTTGGATCATATTACCCGAGTGGATGCGGCCCCCGCGTTCAAAGGACTGGAAAATGTGCCTAGAAAGGCCGTTACCATGGGGATAGGTACCATTAGAAAGGCAAAACGGATCGTTCTTTTGGCTTGGGGCCAGAACAAATCTGAAATTGTAAGGGATACCATTGAAGGGGAAATAAGCCCAGAGGTGCCCGCTACCTATCTTCAGGAACATTCCAATGCTACCTTTGTGTTGGATAAAGAAGCTGCTGCCCACCTTACCCGTATTGATACGCCTTGGTTGGTGCGCACTTGCGACTGGACCCAAGATCTTACCCACAAAGCTGTGGTTTGGCTAAGTTTGCAAAAAGAGAAGCCTGTATTGCAATTGACGGACAAGGATTATAACGATTCAGGAATGTCCGATCTGTTGAGTACGGAGCAATCCTCATATGAAATCAATATCAGGACGTTCAATCGCTTGCAGCATACCATTACCGGATGGCCGGGTGGGAAGCCCAATGCGGACGATACCAACCGTCCCGAGCGTGCCACGCCCGAAAAGAAACGTGTGATTATCTTCAGTCCACACCCAGATGACGATGTAATATCTATGGGAGGTACTTTTGATCGATTGGTTTCCCAAGGACATGAAGTACATATCGTTTATCAAACTTCAGGGAACATCGCTGTGGCGGACCATGAGGCTTTGAAGATAGCCGAGGTGGCCAACTCCATCACAAAGACAGATATATTCTCAAAAGTAATCGAGGACCTTAATGGAAAAACCGAGGAAGATTTTGATTCGGAATTGGTAAGAAAGATCAAAGGAAACATCAGGAGGAGTGAAAGCTACGGGGCTACCCGTTACATGGGGATTCCTGACAGCCAAGTGCACTTTTTGGACCTGCCATTCTATGAAACAGGGGCTATCCGTAAGAAGCCTTTGGGAGAGGATGACATCAAGATCATGAATGATATCATTGAGGAGATTAAGCCCCATCAAATTTATGCAGCAGGAGATTTGGCCGATCCACACGGCACGCACCGTGTATGTTTGGAGGCCTTGTTCGCTTCCTTAAAGGAATTGAAGGCCAAACCTTTCATGGATGATTGTTGGGTATGGTTGTACAGGGGAGCTTGGCATGAGTGGGAGATCCACGAGATAGAAATGGCGGTTCCCATGAGTCCGGCACAGGTGCTCAGAAAACGAAAGGCTATTTTTTATCACCAAACCCAAAAGGACGGGGTAATGTTCCAAGGAGAGGACCTCAGGGAATTCTGGGTAAGGGCCGAGGACAGGAATAAAGAGACCGCACAAAAATACCAGGCCCTGGGCTTGGCAAGCTATGCGGCCATGGAAGCCTTTGTGAGATATCACTACTAAAAACAAGAATTTCTTTATATCAAAAGGCCCCCAACAAAGTTGGGGGCCTTTTGATTTTTGCCATTTCAGCTTTAGATGCTTTCAAACAAAAGTTCCAAAGGCTTTCTGACTTTCGGTTGGTTTTGGGTTTTGTCATCGGGACTTCTATAACCAATAGGGGCCACTAGGGATGCATTCAGGCCTTTTTCGGTCAACCCTAATATCTCATTGTATTTTTTGGCTTCAAAGCCTTCCATGGGGCAGGCGTCAATTTGTAGGTCGGCACAAACGGCCAACAAATTGCCCAAGGCCAAGTAGGTTTGATGTTTGGTCCAAGAAGCTTGGGTTTCTTTGGATTGTGCCCCAATTTTCAACTTCATGAAATCCCCATAGCCTTTCAGGTCTTCCACGTTGAGTTGTCTTGCTTTCGCCGTAAGATCAATATATTGATCAATATGATGTGGTTTCACTTCAGCATAATTACAGAAAACAAATAGGTGTGAGGCGTCCACGATCTGACTTTGGTTCCATGATGCGGGCAATAATTTTTCGCGGGTCTCCCGATCTTCTATGATCAATACTTTGTACAGTTGCAGTCCATATGAAGATGTGGATAGCTGCACGGCACGTTTTATGATTTCAAGGTTTTCATCGGACACTTTTTGATCAGAGTCGAACTTTTTGGTGGCATACCGCCATTCCTGTTTTTGGATGAATTCCATTCCTGTGGTTTTAGGTATTGTACTAGATTGCATATCAGATGTTTTGTGTTTTCAATTGGTAGTTTTCCATTAAAAAATCATGGGTGAACCCCATTTTTAGATACATATTCTTGGCCATTTCCGAGGCCTGTAAAGTTGCCATTGATGCTCCTTGGTCTATGCCCTTATTTAAAACATGATGCATGATTTCGGTAGCATAGCCTTGCTTGCGTTGTTCAGGGTCAATGCCCAGGGCATGTACACCCAAGGTTTTTCCGGTAGTGTACATAATCACGGTGCCAACCAGTTGTTTTTTGTAATACACCAAGAAATAGGGAATCTTGCTTGCGGTTTTTAAGGGGGTTTCCGGACTTATCCTATAATGGAAGGCCCGATAAAATGTGCTGCTCCATGTTTCTGCCTCCAAATCTTGGGTTACACGGACAAATTCAATGCTTTTCTGGGTTTCAAACTTGCCTTCGAGAGAAAGACTCATTCCATACTGTAAGGATTTAAGGGAAAAGCCCGCTTCAGCTATTGATGAATTCTTTGTTGAATTCAAATTGAAGTGTGAAAAGGTCATGCCTTTGTTGCGCTCCATTTGAGCCTTGATTTTTTGCAGCGATTTTTCGGAAAGGACAGCATCGGTCCAAATCCGATTGGGCCACTGTGAATTTTCTATGGTTGAGGTATGAATACCCTCATGATTTTTATGACCATGAAACGTTTCCCCTGCGATGCTCCACAATTGGGTCAAGTTTTCAATATTTAATACTGTGGTGTTCATTTTGAATTGATTAAAAATATTCCAGTGATTAGGGCGCCAACGCCGATTAATTTTCTAGGGGTAAGAGGTTCAATGGGGAGATTCAACCAGCCAAATTTACCTGCCAAGAGGGAAAAGAGCAGTTGTCCGCATAGTCCCAAGGCAATCATTTTTGAAATTCCCAATTTGGGAATGGTATAGAAATAAAGTGAAATGCCTATCATACTGAACAATCCGCCTACAAACCATAAATACCAGGGTACTTCATATACTATTTGGGCCGATACTTCCCCTTTGTTTGTAAAAAATATAAAACAGCTCCCAAAAATGGCACTCGCAATGGAGGTAGATACCACTGCCACCACGGGATGTTTGGTCAAAGCACCCAATTGGGTGTTGAAACCGGCCTGAACGGCAAGGAAAACACCTCCTGTGAAAGCTAAAATATAAAGTACAACTAATTTCATGGGACAAAGGTCCGTAGGGTAATCGACTTTTGTCTTTACATATGTTGATTGGGGCTTTTTTCTTTGATTTTTTTTCGGATACGGCTCAATTGGGTAGGGGTAATGCCCAAATGGGAAGCAATGAATTGTAGCGGAATCCGAGCTTCAATATTGGGATGAAGGCTGATGAAATCAAGATAACGCTCCTTGGCCTCCCGTAGCACAATTTCAACCTCCCTTTTTTCCTTATCAATGACCCAATTCTTTTCAAGGTAGGAAATGTAAAAATTCTTGAGGTCCTGTTGGGAATCGATCAGCGCTCTATATTTATTGTAATCAAAACTGATAAGGACTGCTTTTTCAACTACTTTAAGTGCGAAGTGGGACGGCTCGTTTTTTAGGGCAGAGACCATGGAGCCCACTACATGGCCCTCCAAGAAAATATTCTTGTGGTATATGTCGCCATCCTTGCTCAGGTAATAGGAAACAATGGCTCCTTGCTGCAGAATATGGATATGTCTTGACGTTTCCCCAATGGAAAGCAATGTGGAGCCTTTGTCCAAATGCTGGATTCTGCCCATTGAAATCAACAAGGAAATGGATGTATCACTGACGGAGCTGTATCGATTGAACACGTCTGTGATAAATTCCCTATACGTTTCTATTGGATTATTCTCCATTTGGGCCTTAATAGGGAATCAAGGTACAGTTTTCTTCCAGAAAAAGGAAAGGAAGGGATTTACAGGATGTTAAAAACCAAAAAAGCCCCGAAAAATCGGAGCTTTTTGCGGTCTGGACGGGACTCGAACCCGCGACCCCCTGCGTGACAGGCAGGTATTCTAACCAACTGAACTACCAGACCAATGATTTTATCTTATTAGACTCTGACAACAGTCAGATTCAAATCTTGTTCATTTGCTTTTTTAAAGCGAGTGCAAATATACATTCTCATTTCGTATTCAACAAAACATTTTTTAAAAATAATGGCTAAACAAATTTTTGTCGTTCCACCATGAAGGTGTTCAGTACTTGGGATACATTGGAACGGACATCCACGCCCACATACTTAATCTTGTATTGGGCGCACTTCAACCGTAGGGCATTGGTGTAATTTTCTACTTCCTGGGTATATCTTTTTTTGATGTTCTCCGCATAGAGGTCTATATGGGTTCCGGTTTCCACATCCACAAAGCGTTTGGGGGTATTCTCAAAATTAAAGTTCATTTCATGTTCCTGATCCAAAAGGTGAAAAAGGACCACGGCGTGTTTGTTGTATTTTATATGGCGGAGTGCTTCAAACAGCTTCTCTTCCTCGATCTCGGTCTGGAACATATCCGAAAACAGAAAAATAAGACTGCGACGATGCATTTTTTCAGCAATTTGATGCAGAAAGGTATAGGTCTTGGTTATCTCGGATTTCTCCTTGGTTACGGAAACCTCGTTTAATTTGGAGTACAGCATCTGAAAATGACGTTCACTGCTTTTCTCGTTCGCGTAAAAATTATAGGTGTCCGAGTAGATACTCAGCCCTACGGCATCACGCTGTTTTTTTAAGATTTGCATTAAAGCGGCGATGGACAGAACACCAAAACCTATTTTATTGAGATTGTCAATGGATGGGTTTTTTACCTCTGGATAGTACATGGAGGCCGAGTTGTCCAAGATCATGTGGCACCGGAGATTGGTCTCGTCCTCATATCGCTTGGTGTAAAGGCGGTCCGTCCGGGCAAAAAGCTTCCAGTCCAAATGTTTGGTACTCTCCCCAGGGTTATAGATTTTGTGCTCGGCAAATTCAGCGGAAAACCCATGGAAAGGACTTTTGTGAATACCACTGATAAAACCCTCAACAATTTGATTGGCCAAAAGCTCAAGGTTTTTAAAAAGGGGTGCCTTATGAAGTTCTGATCGGATGTTCATAAACAGATTCTGATCTCAATATAAAACAAAAAAGGCTTGGCATTTGCCAAACCTTTTCTAAAATCCAAATAGGAATATTGTTTTACAGTGCCGCATCAATGGCGTCTGTGTATACTTTTTTGGGAGATACACCTACCTGACGGTTCACGATTTCACCATTTTTAAATACCAAAACGGTAGGAATGTTACGTACACCGTATTTGGCGGCAAATTGCTGGTTGGCATCAACGTCAACCTTTCCTACTACAGCCTTTCCTTCATATTCTTGACTTACCTCCTCGATGATCGGTCCGACCATTCTACAAGGGCCGCACCAAGCTGCCCAAAAATCCACTACGACAGGTTTGTCGCTTTTCAAAACTACTTCGTCAAAAGTTGCATCTGTTATTTCTAGTGCCATCTCATTTGTTTTATTGTTTCGCAAAGTTAGTCAAATATTGTGCATCATCCTTACCGTCAAAGTATTCGTTTTAATTATTGTGCCATCAGCATAAGCTATGGCGTTAATTTAACTTGTAATGGATGTCATTTTCCTCTAGGGCGGCCAAAAGCTCACTGTTGATCTTTACCTTCTGTTTTCTGCTGGATAGGTTCAACTTTATCTCATCCTGCATCTCGTAGACCACAAAATTCAGGGGGTGGTCACCCTGATGGGAACGAAGGGTGTCTTTCAGGGCCTGGATCCTGTTTTCCTGCAAACGGGCTATGTCCAGTTTTATGGTGAGTTTTCTGGCATAGGCATCCATGACATCCTGCAATTGTTTAAAGTCATTGAACTGCAAACGGGGTTCCCCTTTTTTTCCGGTTTCCCGGTTTACCCATCCTTCACGGACAAACGCTTTGATGTAGACAAAGGAGTTGATCATTAAAAAATGGCGGAATTTGAGATATTCTTCCCCAAAAATCCGGAACTCATGGGAATCGGTATAGTCTTCAAGGGTAAAGAGGCCCCAACCTTTTCCGTTTTTGGATACACGGTGCTGCACATCCGTAATGACTCCCGCCACCGAGAGTTCTCGGTTTACGTAGTCCTCCAAGTTGGTGAATGCGGATACGCTGCTATTGCAAAAAGCTGTGATCTCTTTTTTGAAATCATCCAAAGGATGACCAGAAATGTAGATGCCCACCACTTCTTTTTCCCTACGCAGTTTTTCCATGGTGCCCCAGTCCTCGCAGGGAGGTACCACGGGTTCTGGAATCTGCACCTCACTGGCATCTCCAAAAAGGCTCACTTGGGAAGAGTTTTCATTCTCTTGGAATTTTGCCCCATACTTGACGGCTTTTTCCAAAAAGGTGACCTCGTCCCCTTCATGATGGAAATATTGTGCCCGGTGAGTATCCCCGAACGAATCAAACCCACCGGCCAAAGCCAAGTTTTCGAAAGCCTTTTTGTTGGCGGCTCTCAAATCGACCCGCTTGGCCAAATCAAATACAGATTTATAGGCCCCACCTTCCTTTCTCTGCTCGACAATGGTTTCCACTGCGGAACGCCCCACGCCTTTAATGGCACCCATGCCAAAGCGAACGGCATTGTCCTTGTTTACGGCGAATTTGTAGTAGGATTCGTTGACATCCGGCCCTAAAACCTCCAAGCCCATACGCTTACATTCTTCCATAAAGAAGGTGACCTGCTTAATGTCGTTCATGTTGTTGGACAGCACGGCGGCCATGTATTCGGCAGGGTAGTGGGCCTTTAAATAGGCCGTTTGATATGCGATGTAGGCATAACAGGTGGAGTGGCTCTTGTTGAACGCGTAGGAGGCAAATGCTTCCCAATCCTTCCAAATTTTTTCCAGAACATCACGGGGGTGCCCATTTTTCTCACCACCATCCAAGAATTGGGGTTTCAATTTTTGTAGTAGGGCAAAAATCTTTTTACCCATTGCTTTACGCAGTACATCCGCATCACCCTTGGAGAAACCGGCCAGCTTTTGGGAAAGTAGCATCACCTGCTCTTGGTATACTGTAATACCGTAGGTTTCCTGTAAGTATTCCTCCATTTCGGGAAGATCATAGGTGATTTCTTCGTCCCCATGCTTACGTGCAATAAAGCTGGGGATATATTCCATGGGTCCCGGACGATACAGGGCATTCATGGCGATAAGGTCATCAAAAACCGTGGGTTTCAGGTTTTTCATGTGTTTTTGCATCCCGGGCGATTCGTATTGAAATATCCCTACCGTATCGCCACGTTGGAAAAGCTCATACGTTTTCTCATCGTCCAACGGAAAATCATCGGGAATCAAATCCACTCCGGTCCGTGCCTTTACGATTTTTACCGTATCCTTGATGAGTGTCAGTGTCTTCAATCCCAAGAAGTCCATCTTTAGGAGTCCGGCACTTTCTACAACGGAGTTGTCAAATTGGGTTACATACAGGTCAGAATCTTTAGCGACGGATACGGGAACGAAGTTGGTAATGTCGTCCGGAGTGATAATGACACCGCAAGCGTGGATTCCGGTGTTTCGCAAGGATCCTTCGAGAACCCGGGCCATGTTCACAGTTTGTCCTTCCAAATCATCCCCTTCAGAGATGTTCAGTAATTCATGGACCTTTTCCAATTCATCCGATCGGAACTTTTTACGTAAATCGGCCTCATCAACCCCAAATATTTTACCCAATTTGGACATGTTGGGGATAAGCTTGGCAATACGGTCGGCATCATTCAAGGGTAAATCCAGTACTCGTGCCGTATCCCGAATGGAAGATTTGGCCGCCATGGTACCATAGGTGATGATCTGTGCTACCTGATTGGAGCCATATTTGTTGATCACATAATCCATGACCCTTCCCCGGCCCTCGTCATCAAAGTCGATATCAATATCGGGCATGGATACCCTGTCCGGATTCAGGAAACGCTCAAAAAGGAGGTCGTACTTAATGGGGTCAATATTGGTGATGGTCAAGCAATAGGCCACCACCGAACCTGCTGCCGAACCCCTTCCGGGTCCAACGGAAACCCCCATGTTCCGAGCTTCACGGATAAAGTCTTCCACAATAAGGAAATATCCCGGATATCCTGAATTTTCAATGGTGGCCAGCTCAAAATCGATACGTTCCGAGATTTCAGGGGTGACTTCCCCATATCGTTTCTTGGCCCCTTCATAAGTAATGTGCCTCAAATAGGCATTTTCACCCCGTTTTCCTCCGTCTGCCTCATCTTCCTTGACCTTGAATTCCTCTGGAATCTCAAACTTGGGAAGAAGGATGTCACTGGCGAGGTCATAGGGAGTTATTTTGTCCACAATCTCTTTGATGTTGAGGATAGCTTCAGGAATATCCTTGAAGAGTTCCTTCATCTCATCTGAAGATTTGAAGTAATACTCTTGATTGGGCAGTCCATAGCGATATCCTCGACCTCGACCAATGGGCGTGGCCTGTTTTTCACCGTCTTTTACACAGAGCAGGATATCGTGTGCCTCGGCATCTTTTTTATCACAATAGTAGGTGTTGTTGGTGGCCACTAACTTTATGTCATGGTCTTTGGCCATCTGCACCAAAACCTGGTTCACCCGGTCTTCATCTTCCTGGCCGTGGCGCATCATTTCTATGTAGAGGTCATCGTCAAATTGTTCTTTCCACCACAATAGGGCTTCTTCGGCCTGCTTTTCACCAACGTTCAAGATTTTATTGGGCACTTCGCCATAAAGGTTTCCTGTCAGGGCAATCACATTTTCCTTGTACTGCTCCACAATCTTTTTATCGATACGGGGCACATAATAGAAGCCATTGGTGTAGGCAATAGAGGACATTTTGGCCAGATTTTGGTAACCTGCCTTGTTTTTGGCCATCAAAACAATTTGATAGCCGTAGTCTTTTACATTTTTATTGGTGTGGTCTTCGCAAACGTAAAATTCGCATCCCACAATGGGAGTGATTTCCTTTTCGGTGACAGGTTCTCCTTTTTCCTCCAGTTCGGCATTTCGCTCCTTGACACCTTTATTATGGGCCATGATTTCTTTCACAAAATGAAATGCCCCCATCATATTGGCATGGTCCGTTAGGGCAACGGCTGGCATACCATTGTTGGCGGTGGCCTTCACCAAATCTTTTATGTTGATGGTGGATTGGAGGACCGAAAATTGGGAGTGGTTGTGAAGATGCACAAAAGGGGCATCTTCCAAGGTTTCTATGTTCTCTTGGATTTCCGCTTCGGAAATGTCCCCGGTATCTTGTGCCCAAAGGGCATCTGTAATTTTTTTGGATGCCGCTTTTAGGTTGATGTGCTTTAATCCAATGAGTTGGATTTCCTGTGGATTGGCCTCGGAAAAACGCTCGAAATAGTCGGGTTGAACATCCAGTTCCTGGGCAGTGAACTGCTTTTTTCGAACCAATTCCAAGAAGCATCGCGTAGTGGCTTCAACGTCGGCGGTGGCATTGTGGGCCTCGGCAAAGGGCTCCCCGAATAGGAACTCATGAAGCTCGGTAAGCGTGGGCAGCTTAAATTTACCGCCACGTCCCCCGGGTATTTTACAGAGTTCCGCGGTATGTTCCGTACAGGTGTCCAGAACGGGGAGTTCGGTCAAGAGGCTGTCCATCCCTTTTCGATGGAATTCACACCCCATAATATTGACATCGAAACCTACGTTTTGTCCCACAACAAACTTGGTGCGTTCCAAAGCTTTTTTGAAAGCATCCAACACATGGTCCAATGATTCTCCTTCTTGCTCCGCCAAAGCCGTGGAGATACCATGGATTTGCTCAGATTCATAGGGGATGTTGAACCCGTCGGGTTGCACCAAAAAATCTTGATGCTCTACCACATTGCCCATTTCATCGTGTAGCTGCCACGCAATCTGCACACACCTTGGCCAATTGTCCGTATCGGTTATGGGGGCGTCCCAGCGCTTGGGTAATCCTGTGGTTTCGGTATCAAATATTAGGTACATGTGCTCGCCGTTTTCGGAGTGGAAAAATCAATGTCTAAAAATATACAAACATGAAGGTTTTATAAAATGTAGTTTTTAGGATTTATCAACTGATTTATGGAGTCGCGTTTTATACTGGCATTCCCTATATTTAAGGAATAAAGTCATTTTAAATGGGAATAGGTATCAAGTTATCGCGATTAATCGTACTTGCTTTTCACTGTATTTTTTGGGGAAGCTTTTTTAATGGGAATGCCCAAGAAGATTTAAAACGTCCTCCAAATTTCATTATCATTTTTGCCGATGACCTTGGCTATGGGGATTTAAGCGTATATGGAAACCCCACCATCCATACGCCCCATTTGGACCAAATGGCCTTTGAGGGACAGAAATGGACCAATTTTTATGTGGGTGCCAGTGTCTGTACCCCCAGCAGGGCAGCACTATTAACGGGAAGGCTACCTGTTAGAAGCGGGATGGCCAGCAACAAGTACCGGGTGCTCTTCCCGGATTCGAAAAATGGGTTGCCCGGCAGCGAGATCACCTTGGCTGAGCAATTAAAGAAGGCGGGGTATGCCACTGCCTGTATCGGAAAATGGCATCTGGGGCATAAAGAACGGTATTTGCCCACCAACAATGGGTTCGATTATTATTTTGGAATTCCCTATTCCAATGACATGGACCGGGTCGTGGACTATCCCCAAGGAGGCTATTGGAATCAGCAGAATAAGGATATCAAAACCGAACACTTCAATGTGCCCTTGATGTGTGGAACAGAAATCATAGAAAGGCCTGCCAATCAGAATACCATTACCAAACGATACACCGAAGAGACCATTTCTTATATCAAGGAGAATAAAGACAAGCCATTTTTTGTGTATTTGGCCCATAATTTACCCCATATTCCCTTGTTCGCTTCCCAAGAAGCGATGGGCAAGAGCAAACGTGGATTGTATGGTGATGTGGTCGAAGAGATTGATGACGGTGTCGGAAAAATTTTGAAGACCCTTGAATTGGAAGGGTTGGCTGAAAATACCATCGTGGTCTTCACTTCTGATAACGGTCCTTGGTTGCCTTTTAAAACGAATGGAGGTAGTGCCGGCTTGTTAAAAGCTGGGAAAGGAACCACATGGGAAGGCGGAATGAGGGAACCCACCATTTTTTGGGGACCAGGTAACATTAAGCCGGGATTGGTCACGGATTTAGGTTCTACGATGGACCTCTTCACCACGTTTAGCAAGATGGCCGGAGTGGAAATTCCGAAAGACCGAATCATGGATGGCGTGGATTTGAGTGCGACCTTGTTGTATAAGAACCCAAGCCCCAGGAACAGCATTTTGTATTACCGGGGCACTGATCTCTATGCAGCCCGATGGGGGGATTACAAAGCGCATTTTATTACGCAGGGGGCTTATGGGCAATTCGGTGAGCGAAAAGAACATGAAATACCTTTGCTCTTTAATCTGAACCATGATGCGGCTGAACAATTCAATATTGCAGAGGGAAATGATACCATCATCCAGCAAATCAAGGAGGTGGTCCGTGAACATCAAACAAAATTGGTAAGGGGCAAGGACCAACTGGCTGAAAGGGAATAGAAAGTTCATAGAAACATTGTGCATTAAAAGAAATCAAGTATATTTGCACCCGCTTAAGAGACAAGCGATTAAAAAGAATTAATAACAAGGGTCGGGCACCCTACAAATTAATGTGATATGCCAGTTAAAATTAGACTTCAGAGACACGGTAAAAAAGGTAAACCATTTTATTGGGTGGTTGCCGCAGATTCCAGAGCAAAAAGAGACGGTAAATTCTTGGAAAAATTGGGTACTTATAACCCAAACACCAATCCTGCCAGCATCGATTTGGATATTGATGGTTCTGTAAAATGGTTGCAAAATGGTGCGCAGCCTACCGATACTGCCAGAGCCATTCTTTCTTACAAAGGAGTTTTGTTGAAGCACCACTTGTTGGGTGGTGTTCGCAAAGGCGCTTTGACTGAAGAGCAAGTTGAGGAAAAGTTCAAAGCTTGGTTGGAAGAGAAAGAAGCTGCCGTTCAAGCCAAAAAAGATGGATTGAGCAAGGTTGAGGCTGAAGCCAGGGCAAAAGCTTTGGAAGCAGAGAAGGAAGTCAACGAGAAAAGAGCCGCTGCCGCTTTGCCAGAAGAGGAAGTAGCTGAAGAAGCTGCCGAGGAAACTACTGAGGCCGCTACAGAAGAAGTTGCTGCTGAAGCTCCTGCTGAGGAGGCTCCTGCCGCTGAGGAAGCTGCCAAAGAAGAAGAATAGAAAGAAGACGATGCGCAAGGAAGATTGCTTCTACCTGGGCAAAGTCGTCTCAAAATATAGTTTTAAGGGCGAGGTGTTGGTCAAATTGGACACCGATGAACCCGAAATCTACGAAAACATGGAATCAGTTTTTGTTTCATTGGGAAACAATCTGATTCCATTTTTTATTGACCGTTGCCGGTTGCACAAATCAAACTTGCTCCGTATCGATTTTGAGGAGGTAAAGGATGAGGCCACCGCGGATAAGATCATAGGCTCGGAACTGTACCTTCCCTTGGAAATGCTCCCACCACTTACCGGGAACAAATTTTATTTCCACGAAGTCATTGGGTTTGCATTGATGGATGAGGTCCATGGAAATATCGGGACCATAGTCTCCATAAATGACAGTGCTTCACAGGAACTGTTTGAAGCTGAAAAGGATGGGAAGGAACTCCTGATTCCCATCACCGATGATATCATAAAGAAAGTAGATCGCGAAAAGAAGGAAATCCATGTGAGAACACCGGAAGGTCTCGTGGAATTGTACTTGGATTCGTAAGATTTGCGGTTTTCACCTATATTTAGGGAAACCTTTTATTTTACGATATGTTTCGATATTTCTTTGTATTTCTTGTTTTAGGACTGATTTCTTGTGGAGAAAAGAAGGCTCCAGTCAAGGAGGAAGAGCGTTCGCCCAATATAGTATTGATTTTTACCGATGATCAGGGCTACCAAGATGTTGGGGTCTTTGGTTCGCCTAATATCAAAACTCCCAATCTGGACCAAATGGCTGCAGATGGGGTAAGAATGACCAACTACTATGCGGCCCAAGCCGTATGTTCCGCTTCCAGGGCTGGAATTTTAACGGGTTGCTATCCCAATCGAATCGGTATCCATAATGCATTGGGGCCTGGAAACACACATGGTATCAATGATACGGAGACCACCTTGGCCGAAATGTTGAAGGAAAAGGGTTATGCAACGGCCATTTATGGGAAATGGCATTTAGGGCATCACAAAAAGTTTTTACCCACACGCCATGGGTTCGATGAGTGGTTTGGAATTCCATATTCCAATGATATGTGGCCCTATCACCCACAGCAGGGAACCATTTTTAATTTTCCAGATTTGCCACTTTACGAAAACGAAACCGTAATCGATACGTTGGTGGAGCAATCCCAATTGACCACCCGGATTACAGAGCGTAGTGTGGATTTCATCAAAAGGAATAAGGACAATCCTTTCTTTTTGTACGTTCCGCATCCACAACCCCACGTACCCTTGTTCGTTTCGGAAAAATTTAAGGGCAAGTCGGAAAGAGGTTTGTATGGTGATGTGATTATGGAGATAGACTGGTCTGTGGGCCAGATCATGCAAGCACTCAAAGACAATGGACTTGAAGAGAATACCCTGGTCATCTTTACCTCGGACAACGGACCTTGGCTTTCCTATGGAAACCATGCCGGAAGTGCCCTCCCCCTCCGGGAAGGAAAGGGTACCGCTTGGGAAGGAGGACAACGTGAGCCATTTATTATGAAATACCCGAAAAAACTTAAGCCGGGTAGAACAGTAGATGTGCCCATGATGGCCATAGATATACTACCCACCATTGCCCATGTCACCGAATCCAAATTGCCAGAACAAGTAATCGATGGTAAAAATGCATGGTCCATTTTAACGGGTGAGCGTACAGAGCCCGTGCAAGATGCCTACTTTTTCTACTATCGGGTCAACGAAATGTTTGGGGTGCGGTATGGTAAATGGAAAATGTATTTCCCGCATCGCTACCGGACCATGGATGGTCAGGAACCAGGAAAAGATGGGCAACCAGGAAACTACAGATATGTTGATATGGAGGAAATTGAACTCTACGACGTAGTCAACGATGTTAGTGAGACCAACAATGTGGCCGAAGCACATCCCGAGGTTGTGGCTGAGATAAAGGTTTTGGCAGATAATATGAGACAACGATTGGGAGACTCACTTATGGAACAGGAGGGTTCTGAAACCCGAGAGCCGGGTAGGGTGAATGAGTAAGCCTTTTCAATTCAAACAATTCACGGTACACCAAGACTGCTGTGCCATGAAAGTGGGTACGGATGGTGTCTTGCTTGGGGCATGGACCTCTTTGGAGCACCAACCCGATTCCATCTTGGATATTGGCGCAGGGACTGGATTGATTGCCTTGCAAATGGCACAACGCTCTCCTGCCGAACTTATTGATGCCATTGAGTTGGATGAGGCCGCTTACGAACAATGTGTTGCCAATTTTGAAGCCTCAGCGTGGTCAGACCGGCTGTTCTGTTATCATGCGGGATTGGATGAATTTGTGGATGAGATTGATGACCAATACGATCTGATTGTTTCTAATCCGCCGTTCTATTCGGAGAATGTTTCCAGCGGGGATGCTTCACGGGATCAAGCCCGACAGAACAATTCATTACCCTTTGATGAGCTTATTGAGGGAGTGGCAAAACTTCTTTCAGATACTGGTGTTTTTTCGGTGATTGTTCCTTTTAAGGAAGAGAAAGGGTTTATTGCCATGGCCAAGGAATCTGGATTGTTCCCAAATAGGATTACTAGGGTGAAGGGAAATCCAAAGACTGACTTCAAAAGGAGTTTGATGGAATTTGGACGCTCCGAAACCAACACATTAGTGGATGAGCTCATCATAGAGGTCGAACGACACCAATACACAAAGCAGTATACAGATTTGACGAAATCATTTTATTTGAAAATGCAACAGTGATAGATTAAATTGTTAAATTTCAGCATAACTTTTAGATAAATTTTTTCCGAATGAAGCCTGATCTATTTGAAGCACCGGATTATTATAATCTTGACGACCTTCTATCTGAAGAGCATAAGTTGGTAAGGGATGCTGCCCGCCAGTGGGTGAAACGGGATATTTCCCCCATCATAGAAGAATACGCCCAAAAGGCGGAGTTTCCCAAACAGATTATCAAAGGTCTGGCCGAGATAGGTGCTTTTGGACCGTACATTCCAGAGGAATACGGTGGAGCGGGACTAGATCAGATCAGTTATGGCTTGATCATGCAGGAGATTGAAAGAGGTGACAGTGGGGTGCGTTCCACAGCTTCGGTACAGTCTTCCTTGGTCATGTATCCCATTTTTGCCTACGGATCTGAGGAACAGCGTAAAAAATACTTGCCTAAACTGGCCACGGGCGAATGGATGGGCTGTTTTGGTTTAACGGAACCCAACCATGGTTCCAATCCGGGGGGCATGGAAACCAAATTCAAGGATGCAGGTGATCATTATTTGCTTAACGGAGCCAAATTGTGGATTTCCAATTCCCCTTTTGCCGATATTGCCGTAGTTTGGGCCAAGAATGAAGAAGGCCGTATTCATGGTTTGATAGTGGAAAGGGGCATGGAAGGTTTTTCCACCCCGGAAACCCATAACAAGTGGTCACTTCGGGCCTCGGCCACGGGGGAACTTATCTTTGACAATGTAAAGGTGCCCAAGGAAAACCTGTTGCCCGGTAAAAGTGGGTTGGGTGCCCCGTTGGGTTGTTTGGATTCCGCCCGATACGGTATTGCTTGGGGCGCCATTGGAGCTGCCATGGATTGCTATGATACCGCTTTGCGGTATGCCAAGGAGCGCATCCAATTTGGAAAGCCCATTGCGGCCTATCAGTTACAGCAAAAGAAATTGGCCGAAATGATTACCGAAATAACCAAGGCCCAGCTGTTGGCATTTCGTTTGGGGCAATTAAAAAATGAAGGACGCGCCACCACGGCCCAAATCTCCATGGCCAAACGCAATAATGTGGACATGGCCTTAAAGATTGCCCGGGAAGCCAGACAGGTTCTGGGCGGAATGGGAATCACCGGGGAATATAGCATCATGCGCCACATGATGAATCTGGAAAGCGTGATTACCTACGAAGGTACCCATGACATCCATTTGTTGATCACTGGGGCTGATATTACCGGAATTCCAGCGTTTAAATAATTGACACTATATTTTTTCAACCGTTACCCTGATGGATTTGCTGATGGGAGTTTGGCTTTTATCTGCAAAATGATTGTGGGGGACCAACAAATTGGTTTCGGGGAAATAGGCGGCCATGTTCCCTTTGGGAATTTCATAAGGGATGACCAAAAATTGTTCCGCGGTCCGTTGGATACCATCATATTCACTATGTAGATTTACAACATCCAGTTTTTTCAGTTGATGCTGCTCCATGTCATCTTGGTTCATGAACACCACGCGACGCTCATTGTGAACACCTCTATAACGATCGTTCAATCCATAGATGGTGGTGTTGAACTGGTCATGTGACCGAATGGTCATCAGCAAGAATTCATCCATCTTTAGTCCATGGTCCGGCAATGTATTGATGGTAAGCTGTGCCATGCCGTTGGGCAACATTCTAAAGTCCCGTTCCCGAACATTGTTGGGTAGGTAATACCCAAAGCCTTTGGATTGTTCACTGGTGTTCTTGAATCCTTTTACGGTTTTATCGATCAAACTCCGGATAAGATCGTAATCCGCTCCCAAAGCTTCCCAGTCCATGGCATGTTTTCCTTTAAAATAGGTGTTTGCCATCAATGAGATGATTTCCGGTTCACTTTTGATATGCTCGGAAGCGGGTTTCAGCAAACCTTTGCTTTGACGTACTTTTCCTGTGCTGCTCTCCATGGTCAGAAATTGAACGGAGCCTTTCTTCTCATCTTTCTCCGAGCGACCAAAAGTGGGAAGCAAAAGAGCCGTTTTACCGGTAATCAAATGACTGCGGTTGAGCTTGGTGCTGATCTGTACCGTTAAGCTGCAATTTTGAAGGGCTTTGGCCGTGTATGCTGTATCTGAGGCGGCCATGGCAAAATTCCCACCCAAACAGACAAAGACCTTGGCCTTGTTTTCATGCATGGCATGGATGGCCTCTACAACATCGTATCCTCGTTGGGCAGGAGGCTCAAAACCAAGATGTTCACGAATCCGTTGGTTCAATCCTTTATTGACAAAGTGATGGATGCCCACCGAGCGGTCCCCTTGCACATTGCTATGTCCCCGAACGGGACACGTACCCGCAAATGGTTTTCCTATGGCTCCTTTCAACAGTAAGATGTTCACATACTCCTGAATGCACTCCACGGCATTCTTGTGTTGGGTGATGCCCATGGCCCAACAGACCACTATTTTGGAATTTTCGGCCAATAACCGGACGGTCTTATCAATTTTTCGCATGGAAACCCCAGTTCTCCGCTGAAGTGTTTCGTAATCGTAGCGTTTTAAATCTTTCAGTAATTCATCATAGCCGTCAACATATTCCACAATGAACTCATGGTCCAGAACATTGCTGTTTTTGGCATCGAGGGCCACCAATTTCTTTAAGATCAGTTTGGCGAGTGCAATGTCCTCGTTGATACGAACAGGAAGGTGCAGGTCCGCAATGGGCTGCCCCCCGCCCAACATGTCCGATACGTTTTGCGGGTTTTTAAAGTTTACCAGTCCTGTTTCCGCCAGAGGGTTGATGCTGATGACCTTTCCCCCGTTCTTTTTGCATTTTTCAAGGGCAGAGAGCATTCTAGGATGGTTGGTGCCCGGGTTTTGGCCCACAACCAAAATAACTTCGGCGCCATAGAGATCGTCCAAGGTTACCGAACCTTTTCCAATGCCTAAGGTCTCGGATAGTGCCACTCCGGATGATTCATGGCACATATTGGAACAATCGGGCATGTTATTGGTGCCCAAGGCACGGGCAAACATACCATACAAATAAGCGGCTTCGTTGCTGGATCGCCCCGAAGTATAAAAAATAGCCTCGTTGGGGTCGTTTAACTGATGGAGTTCATCAGATAGTAAATCATAAGCCTCCTGCCATGCAATGGGTTCGTAATGTAACTTTCTTGGCCTGAGCACCATGGGCTCTATGATTCGCCCCAACTTGTTGAGTTCATAATCGCTGAGTTGGGACAGTTCTTCCACGGAATGCTTACTGAAAAATTCGGCACCTATATGTTCATGGGTGGCTTCGTCGGCCAGCGCCTTGGCCCCGTTCTCACAATATTCCGCAACCTTGGAGGGGTGTTCGGGAACGGGCCACGCACAGCTGGGGCAACGAAAACCGTCTTCTTGGTTCATCTCTAGCAATGCCTTCATGGAGCGTACAATGCCCATTTCCTTGAAGCCGTGCCTTAGGGCTTCTTTTACCCCCAAGAAGCCGGCAGCGGTATGCATGGGTTCCTTAAGGCGCAATCCGGTAAATTGGATATCGCCCGTAAGGGAAATATTTCGTTTAAATTCTTTTTCCATGAGGGTTCAATGTTGCAGTTTGGGGTTGGGGTAATTGTCCGATTGGTCTTCCATGGTATTGTCCAAACAGGTAAAATCCTTCTCGAGGAGGAGGTGGAGTTCCGTTCCGTTCTTGGTAATGAAGGTGTGTTCAAATCCAATACGTTCATCCAAATCCCAGTTTTTTGCCAGCTGTTCGGAAACACTTAGGGTAATCCGGTTGTTTTCATACGAAGACGAGAGGGTCTCTTCAGTTTTACTGAGTTGTACCGCATAGCGGAACAGATTTTCCCCGAAAGAGGTGGTCTCCATAAAAAAACCTTCTTCACAAAGCTGTTTTACTTCGCTCTGAGTCAGTCTAAAACGTACCGAATTGCCCCGTATTCTAATTTTCATCACAACAGATTTGCTAGGTAATTTAGCAAAAATCGAGTACTTTGAGGCATGTTTGCGTTGGTGGATTGCAATAACTTCTATGCGTCATGTGAGCGGGCCTTTCAGCCTCAGTTCAACAGTACTCCTGTGGCCATTCTTTCCAATAATGACGGTTGTTTTATCTCGCGTAGCGATGAGGCCAAGAAATTGGGCCTCCCCATGGCGGCCCCAGCATTCAAGTACAGGAAGTTCTGTGAAGAAAATGGGATAAAGGTGTTTTCGTCAAACTATCCTTTGTATGGTGACATGAGTACCCGGGTGATGAATATTCTGGGAACGTTTACCCCGGACATGGAAGTGTACAGTATTGATGAGGCCTTTTTAAAGTTTGATGGATTCAAGGACTACGATTTTGAAACGTATGGAAGGGAGATACAATACAAAGTGCAGAAATGTACGGGAATCCCCATCAGTATAGGGATTGCTCCAACCAAGGCGCTGGCCAAGGTGGCCAATAAGATTGCCAAAAAATTAAAATCCAGGACTGGAGGGGTTTTTGTGATCAAATCCGAAGAAGGTCGGATAAAAGCACTCAAATGGTCAAAAATAGAGACGGTTTGGGGTATAGGCCATGGAAACTTAAAACGACTTCAAACCAGAAATGTTGAAAACGCCTTTGATTTCACCCAGTTGCCCGATGAATGGGTAAGAAAACAAATGGCCATTGTTGGGCTGCGGTTGAAAAAAGACTTGGAGGGCATACCTACCTTGGATTTGGAAGATGATGCCCGGGATAAAAAAGCGATTGCCACCACACGAAGTTTTGAAAGTACATACTCCAATATCGAGGATATCCGGGAGCGGATTTCGACCTTTGCGAGCAGTTGTGCCGAAAAACTTAGAACCCAAAAGAGCAGTTGTAACCATATTGTGGTCATTTTAAGAAGTGACCGGCACAAAAAGAACGAACCCCAGGACAGGGGCACTGCCATTATAACCTTGCCCTATGCCACGGATTCCAGCCTTACCATTGGCAATTATGCAGTCAGGGCGGTAGATACCATTTTCAAAACTGGGGTCAAGTACAAAAGGGCAGGAGTGATCGTATCTGGTCTGATTCCCACCAACGAGCGGCAGTTAGACCTGTTTTCATCAGAAAACCCAAAACATCATAAAATCATGCAGGTGATGGACAGCATGAATGATAGGTATGGGGATTACAAGATGAAAATAGCCAATCAAGATTTACAGCGAACCTGGAAAATGCGTCAAGAGCATCTTTCCCCAAGATATACAACGGACATCAATGACATCATTGTAGTAAAATGACCTCAAAAAAACCTCAAGAAACCAATTCGCTCACGTTTTTTACCCCAGATGATGAGCAAAGCTTGGACATCCCCATTTCCAGAAATACCGTCTCCGCTGGGTTTCCATCCCCGGCCGAGGATTTCAAGCAAAAACGGATCAGTCTGGACAAAACTTTGGTCAAGAACAAGGAAGCTACGTTTTATGCAAGGGTCAGTGGCCAATCCATGGTAGGTGCTGGGCTCGATGATGGGGATTTATTGGTCATTGACAGAAGTTTGGAGGGGGAAAACGGAAAAATAGCGGTTTGTTTTTTGGAAGGGGAATTTACCGTGAAACGATTGCTGATGGAAAAGGATTCCATAACACTAATGCCGGAAAACAAAGCGTATAAACCTATCAGGGTATCCAAGGATAGTAACTTATTGATATGGGGAATAGTGACTTACGTTATAAAGGCGGTTTGATGAAAAAAATCGCCTTCGACCCCATTAATCGAAAACCTTTGCTATCTTTGTCTTGTTGTGTTGGATTCCAGTCGCGATGATTGGAATCAGGTTGAAGCATCAGCCGATGCTCGCCAATGAAAGGCTTTCCATTTGGAAGGCTTTTTTTGTTTTCCTCCCTTTTTTAGTAGATGTTATGGGCCACATAATGCATCAAGGAAGCGGCCAATTTGGCCGTTTGTGAATCAATGTCGTAGGTGGGATTCATTTCGGCAATGTCCAGGCTGATCAACTTTCCAGAACCTATGATCGTTTTTAAGCACTCCAAAACAATATGGGGGGTAAAGCCCATGGGAGAGGCGGCACTTGCCCCTGGCGCATAGGCTGATGAAAACCCGTCCAGGTCAATGGTCACGTACACATGGTCCACATTCTTGACAAAGGCATTGATCCATGTGGTGATTTCCTCCAAAAATGGGATTTGGAAGGTGTCAATAAGAATGTAATTGGCCTTAAGGTCACGAGCGGTTTCAAATAGGATACGGTCATTTGCATCTTTGCGAATACCCAAACAGAGATAGTTGAAATCAATGTCTTTCTTTTGGCAATCCTTGGCAATCTGGTAAAAAGGCGTTCCCGAATTGCTTTGTTCCGTATTCTTTCGAAGGTCAAAATGCGCATCAAAGTTGATAATACCAATGGTTTGGTTCCCTCCCTTTGCATCCAAATAGTTTTTGATGCCCCTATAATGTCCATAGGACATATCGTGACCACCTCCTAAAACAATGGGAAACTGTTTTTTCGTCAAAAGGGAAGTGACGGCATTGGAAAGGGCGTCCTGTGCAGCTTCCATATCGTCATCGGTACAACTGATGGAACCCACATCCTGTAGCAATATATGGCTCGCCAGATGATTGGGCATTTTCCCGAAACTACTTTTAATGGTATCTGGACCATTCACAGCGCCAACCCGTCCTTGGTTACGCCGGACCCCTTCGTCACAGGCATATCCCAAAAGGGCAATCGATTTTTTATGGGGTTCCGAAAGTTCGGTCAGGGGAGTGCAATGTACCTTTTCGTGCAGGTATAACCATTTGTTGGAAACCCTGCCTGTCCAAAGGTCTATTTTCGGGGGGTCGTAGTACTTCATCGCATTAAAAAAGATGGTCCAAAATGTCGGAATCCACAAGATAGGGCAAAGTTACCTTTAAATTTGGGGTGCGGTCCATTTCTCGTTCAATGGCAAACCGTGCTTCTTTGTTTCTGGCCCAGCTTCTACGGGAAATTCCATTGTTTACATCAAAGAACAGCATTTTCTTCAAGCGGATGGAAGCTTCTTCGGAACCGTCGAGCACCATGCCAAATCCACCGTTGATTACTTCGCCCCAGCCTACGCCTCCACCATTATGGATGGAAACCCAAGTGGCGCCCCTAAAACTATCGCCTATCACATTTTGGATGGCCATATCGGCGGTGAACTTGCTGCCGTCGTAAATGTTGCTGGTCTCCCGAAACGGAGAATCGGTTCCACTTACATCGTGATGGTCACGACCCAATACTACGGGAGCACTGATTTCCCCATTAGCAATAGCCGTGTTGAAGGCATCGGCAATCTTGCTTCGTCCTTCTGCATCGGCATATAGAATTCGCGCTTGAGAGCCGACCACCAATTTGTTTTGCTCCGCTTCCGAAATCCATTTGATATTGTCCTGCATCTGCTGTTGGATTTCTTCGGGAGCTTCGGATTTTATCTTTTGCATCACCTCAAGGGCAATGGCATCTGTTTTTTGAAGATCTTTTGGGTCGCCAGAGGTGCAAACCCATCGGAAGGGACCAAATCCGTAATCGAAACACATGGGTCCCAAAATATCCTGTACGTAGGAAGGGTATCTAAAGTCGATGTTATTTTCAGCCATCACATCCCCACCCGCTCGGGAAACTTCCAATAGAAAGGCGTTGCCGTAATCAAAAAAGTAAGTGCCTTTTGCGGTGTGCTTGTTGATGGCATTGATTTGTCGGCGTAGCGATTCCTGTACTCTTTCCTTGAATGCTTCGGGATTGTCTACCATTAAGGTGTTGGATTCCTCAAAAGAAAGTCCAACGGGATAATAACCACCTGCCCAAGGATTGTGTAAGGAGGTTTGGTCTGAACCTAAATGAATGAAAATGTCCTCTTCGTAAAAACGTTCCCAAACATCTACCACATTACCGATGTAAGCCAAAGAAACCACTTCTTTGTGAGCTAAAGCTTCTTTAGTGCGAACCACCAATAGGTCCAAATCCACCAACAATTCATCCACCCAACCTTGGTCGTGTCGTTTTTTGGCAGCCTCGGGGTTGACCTCTGCACAAATGGTAATTCCTCCTGCAATATTCCCTGCTTTGGGTTGGGCACCACTCATACCACCCAATCCAGCAGTCAAGAAAATCTTGCCCTCTGGAGATTCGTCTTTGTCCAATACTTTTCTGAAAGCGTTCATTACCGTGATGGCGGTTCCATGCACAATGCCTTGTGGGCCAATGTACATGTACGATCCTGCCGTCATCTGCCCATATTGAGTCACGCCAAGGGCGTTGAAACGTTCCCAATCATCAGGTTTGGAATAGTTCGGAATCATCATCCCATTGGTGACCACGACTCTAGGCGCTTCTTTGGATGAAGGGAAAAGTCCCATTGGGTGACCTGAGTACATGTTCAGGGTCTGTTCTTCGGTCATTTCCGCCAAATATTTCATGGTGAGCAGGTACTGAGCCCAATTTTGGAACACTGCGCCATTGCCTCCATAAGTGATCAATTCCTCGGGATGTTGAGCCACGGCAGGGTCCAGATTGTTCTGGATCATCAACATAATGGCAGCAGCCTGATGCGTTTTCGCTGGGTAATCCGAAATAGGTCGTGCATACATTTCATAATCCGGCTTAAATCGATGCATATAAATGCGACCGTATGTTTTTAGTTCCTCGGCAAATTCTGATGCGAGTTCTTTGTGCCAAGCTTCGGGAAAATAACGTAGCGCATTTTGTACGGCCAGTTTTTTCTCTTCTTTGGAAAGGATGTCCTTTCGTTTTGGAGCGGGATTGCCATTACTTGGATAGGCTTTGGTGGTAGGTAATTCCGAAGGGATTCCTTGAAGAATTTGTGATTTGAAATGATCTTTTTTCATTAGTAATAAAAATGATTTGTTATTCCTGCGAAAGCAGGAATCCAAAATAGGGTAGTGGATTCCGCATCTCGCTTCGACTACGCTCAGCAACCGAGCGGAATGATAAAGTTATTGGCAAACGTTAATTCCATTTTTCCATACCATACTTGGTTTTAATTGCCCTTGGTGGTAGGTGATTTCTTGGTAATTATCTGTTGGGAAAACCACAAAGTCGGCTAGTGCACCTGCCTCCAGTTTTCCACGATCTTCCAATCGTAATGCTGCGGTAGCCCTGAAGGTAATTCCAGCCAAAACTTCTGTGTTGGACAATTTTTCAAAGGTTCCCAAAATACTGGCTTGGGTCAACAAGTCGCCCATGGGGGCGGAACCAGGGTTATGGTCACTGGCAATGGACAAAGCGCCACCGAAATCCAAAATTTTACGGGCTGGGGTGTAGGCGCATCCCAAACCGAGGGATGCTCCTGGCAAAGCTGTGGCAATGGTGTTGCTTTTGGCCAGCAATTGAATTTCTTTTTCGGTGCTGGCCTCCAAATGGTCAGCACTCACAGCATCAAAATCGACGGCTACTTGACTTCCTCCTATGGTGAATTGGTCGGCATGTACGGTAATGTCGAATCCCATTTCCTTTGCTTTTTGAAAGTAGGGTTTGATTTCTTCAGGGGAAAAAGCACTTTCTTCCACAAAGGCATCCACGCGATGGGCTAGATCTTCAGTCTTGATGATAGGGAACAATTCATTGATGATGACATCTAGATATTCTTGGTCTTGATTCCAATCTTTGGGTTTCATGTGCGCCGCCAAACAAGTTGGGACCAAAGTAGCGTTGGAGGTTTCATTGGCCTGTTTGATGGCACGTAGCATTTTCAGTTCTTCATCCACGGAAAGGCCATAACCGCTTTTCACTTCAATGGTGGTGACCCCATTTTTGAGATGCCTTTTGCTTCTGGAAATGATGTCCTTGACCAATTCTTCCTGCGAAGCTTTTCGGGTTTGGGTCACTGTGTCCCAGATACCACCACCTGCCTTGGCAATTTCCAAATAGGTTTTTCCTGCATTACGGAAGGCGTAATCGCGTGATCGGGTACCGCCAAAACAGATATGGGTATGTGAGTCCACAAACCCCGGTAAGCAAACATGGTCACCTTCGATGTGGTGCACATCGACATCACCAGATTTTAAGGCGTCAAAAACCCCAACCTCGAGGATTTTCCCATCAGCAACCAAAATACCCCCATTTTCGATGATGGGTAATTGCTCATCTTTGAGAGCTCCTTTTAAAGGAAGTCCCGTCATGGGGAGCAATTGGGTGAATGGTCCTATTAAGAGTGGTTTGTTCATTTTAGTATGTTTCAAATTCGTCGAGATGCGGTGCGTCCCAAGTCAGTTCTTTTTCTTTCATTACCGATTCCACCAAATCTATGATCTCTCGGTTTTGAATGATTTCAATTCCTTTTTCAATGTCATCTGCAAAAACTCGGTCGTTTTCGGCAAAAGCGACCTTGGTTCTTAGGAATGTATGGATTTCATCCAATAAAATGCCTGATTTTAAGGGTTTTCTATATTCGAAGGCCTGGGCTGAGGTCAACAATTCAATAGCGAGGATTTTTTCCACATTCTCAATAATATTGAGCGCTTTTCTACCGCTGATGGACCCCATACTTACATGGTCTTCCTGTCCCAAAGAGGTGGGGATGCTATCGGCACTGGCGGGGAAACACAAACTTTTGTTCTCGCTGGCCAAAGCCGCAGTAGTGTACTGTAGAATCATATAGCCGGAGTTGATTCCCGTATCGTTCATCAACAATTTGGGAACTCCGGGACTGTTGCCTTCAAGGGCCAAATAGATGCGTCGGTCTGAGATATTTCCAATTTCCGAAGCGGCCAAAGCGGCATAATCCAAAGCCATGGCCAAAGGCTGTCCGTGAAAGTTTCCACCGCTGATGGTAAGTTCATCATTGATGATGACGGGATTGTCGGTGACCGAATTCAATTCGATTTCCAACAATTCCTTCAAATGCAACCAAGCATTTCGGGATGCGCCGTGTACCTGAGGTATACAGCGAAGGGAGTAGGGGTCCTGCACCCGTTCACAGTCAATATGGTCCTCCAGAATCTCGGAACCTTGAAGTAGCGTACGAATTCTACCGGCCACATGTTGGTTACCTTTGAAAGGTCGTAATGCATGTAGTTCTTCAAAAAAGGGTTTCATGGAACCTTGTAGGCCCTCTAGCATCATGGCGCCGATGATGTCCGCATGTCGTAAACAATGTTGCAATTTGTGTACGACCATTACCCCATGAGCGGCAATAAATTGGGTTCCGTTAATCAGGGCTAGCCCCTCTTTTGGACCCAAATCGAGGGGTTTCAATCCCGTTTGGTTAAAAAGTTCCTGGGTGGGGATAGTCTTTCCTCGGTATTCCACTTTGCCCAAACCAATCAAAGGCAGAAATAAATGGGACAGTGGGGCCAAATCGCCAGATGCCCCTACCGAACCTTGGGAGGGAACTACTGGAATGGCATCGTTTTCCAAATGCCAAAGCATGCGTTGCAGGGTGGTTTCGGCAATGCCCGAAAAACCTTTGGCCAAAGCATGGATTTTAAGAATCAACATAATTTTAGCCAATTCGGTGGAAATGGGGTCTCCCACACCCACGCTATGACTTTGCAGTATATTGGATTGAAGGATTTTGGTATCGGCTTTGGATATCTTGGTGTTGCACAATGGGCCAAAGCCTGTGTTGATGCCATATACGGTATCTCCCTTTTCCACGATACGCTGTACCCGCTCGTAGCTTGCGTTCACATTTTTTAGACATACTTCGGAGAAAACACCTGTAATAGTGCCATGGGCCAACCCCAAAGAAATACTAGCCGTTAAATGGTCCTCGCCAAATTGAAATGTTCGGTCTATTGCCATGTTTTTAAATTAGTTTACTAACAGATTGTCTGCAATTGCTTATGGTGAAGTGTCACTTCGAGCGCAGTCGAGAAGTTATAGGACCCAATGTCTTAAAAGTGAGGTCTCGACTGCGCTCGACCTGACAACTTTTTGTTTACATGATACATCACTGTTATTCAAAAGTATCAATTAGGTTTAATAATTACCAATACTTATTTTTGTAATAATCAATAAGTATGAATTATCAAATAGAACTTCGACATTTCATTTATTTTTTGGCTGTGGCCGAAGAACTGCACTACAGAAAGGCGGCGGAACGGTTGTTTATTTCCCAACCTGGTTTGAGTACACAAATCAAGCAAATGGAGGGGATATTGGGCACCCAACTTTTTGTGAGGGACAAGAAAAAGGTGAGTTTGACCCAGGCAGGGGAGTTTTTAAAAAAAGAGGTTGAATTTATCCTCAATCACCTGGACCAGACCAAAAAACAGGTAAAACTCATTGGGGATGGACAATTGGGAGAGGTGCGTATTGGTTTTTTGGGTTCCGCCATGCAAAATGTGGTGCCGAACTTATTATTGGGGCTGAAAGAAAAGTATCCTACCGTACATACCACCTTGGAAGAACTTTCCAACCGGGCGCAGATCAATGCGATATTGGCCGATCGATTGGATTTGGGCTTTGTACGATTGTCACGCGTACCCAAGGGACTGGATGTAAAACCTGTTTTTGAGGATACTTTTTCCTTGGTATTGCCCGAGGACCATCCTTTGGATGCAAAGCATTTCAAGAACATCAATCAAGTGGCGGATGAGGATTTTATCCTTTTTTCCCAAGATTATAGTCCTATGTATTACGATACGGTACTGAGTATTTGCGAGGATAGTGGATTTGTGCCCCATGTTTCCCATAAATCGGTTCATGCGCAGACCATTTTTAAATTGGTGGAGAATAAATTGGGGATTGCCATCGTGCCCACAACGCTTCAGCATGGTTTTCAAATGAAGGTGAAATTCATAGAAATGAAGAACATAAAGCAACGAGCCGTATTGAGCATGGTCTGGAAGACCGATAATAGAAATCCTGCACTTCAAAAATGCATGGATTTACTTATGAAATTATGATTCCAACATTTTGGGGAGTAACTTTGGATTTCATCTAAAAGAATAGCTATGATTTTTGATTTGATTAAAGAAAGAAGAAGCATTTTTCCTGCCCAGTATATAGATAAGCCCATCGCCAAGGAAACCCTAGAAAAGATTTTGGAAGCGGCCAACTGGGCCCCAACCCACAAGAAAACAGAACCATGGCGTTTTAAAGTGCTGACAGGGGATAAGAAACAGGAATTGGGGATTTTCCTTTCCAACAAGTATGAGGAAGTGGACCCCAAACCAAAACAGGTCACAATCAAAAAATTACAATTCAACCCGTCCAATTCGGCTGCGGTGATTGCCATTTGCATGCAGCGAGACCCTATGGAAAGTCTTCCCGAGTGGGAGGAAATCGCCTCTGTGGCCATGGCTGTCCAAAATATGTGGTTGTGTTGCACCGAATTGGGCATAGGCTGTTATTGGTCTTCTCCGGGACTCATTAAATACATGGATGAATTCTTCAAATTGAATGAGGGGGAAACCTGTTTAGGATTTTTCTATATGGGGTATTACGAGGGTGATGTGGAGTTGTCCGCTAGAACTCCAATTACAGAAAAAGTGGAGTGGTTGGATTAACTGAAAGTGAAAATGTCCCCCGCATATTTTACGGCAATGTAGACGTAAAAAATGGCGTAGAAAACAGTCAACACCAATTTCATAAAGGTGCCCGTTAAAAAGCCCAAAAACGAACCAAATGCCGCCTTAAGGGCGGTTTTTTGGTTGGCCTTGTTCAACAATTCACCCACCAAAGCACCGATAAAGGGCCATATAATAATTCCGAATGGGCCAAAAACAGGAAAAAAGATGGCCACCAACAACCCAACTATGGTTCCCCACATGCCCGCTTTACTGCCACCAAATTTTTTGGTGCCCATGGCGGGAATCACGTAGTCCAGAACTGTGATAGTGATAGCTATGACAAAAGTAACTCCAAGGACCCACCAGTTATCGGGGACAGCCTTGGTCAGATATAATAACAATAGTCCAACCCAACTTATGGGCGGTCCGGGGAGTACAGGCAAAAAACTGCCCAATATCCCAACCAGCATCAGAACAAATCCCAAAATCAATAAGACAATATCCATGGTATGGTGTTTATGGTTAGACAAATGTAGGGCACAATTGTTACAAAGAAAGTGGAATAAAACCGACTTGGTAAAGATTTCGTAAGTAGATTTGAAACCCAGAAAGCAATGCTTTTGAAACCGATACCGACATATTCCAAATCCAGACTCACACGAGCAAGTTGCCTTGCACTATGCCTTTTTTATTTGGTGGGACTTTTCAATGGACTTGTGATCGAAGTATTGCACGAAGCATCCCATGCTCTGGATACCGGCACCCATCAACATGGGGGAGAAGGACATCATAGTTTTTTTACAGATCATCAAACAATTGATTATTCGTCCTTGGAGGCCATGGCGGGCCACTCTCACGAAGCTTTGGAGGCCTTAAAGGATTTATTGGAAGCCAATCAGCCTGATGAACAAAAGTCGAAAGATGAGGTCACCTTTACTTTGGATAAACATTTTGTTGAAGAAACCCGTATTACATCGGAAATAAATACACTGCAAGTCAATGATAGAAATTGGGCGTATCAGGGCATAACTTCTTTTTGGCACCAAAGTGTGACAACTCCCCCTCCCAAGAACTGCTGAAAAAAGGCTAGGCCAATTTTTAAGAATAGGTTCCAATCCTCTTTGGAACGGGTCTAGTGTTTCCATAGTTCAGATCTATTTATATAAATCAAATTAAAAAGACAACGACATGAAATATTTTATGGCGGTATGTTCCCTATTGGTCATGGGGGCAATTGCCGCGCAAGATTATAAGGGTCAATTGGTAACTGCCGATGGCTCCCCGTTGGAAGATGCGGGCATATTCAATAAGACCAATGGCCAACACAGCCATACTGACGGAACCGGGCATTTTGTTTTGGACCGCACCTCGGTGAACGATACCATTTATTTTTCGAGATTGGGCTATGCCACCCAAACTAAGGTGGTGCGTCCTGAAGATCTACAACAACCCGTTCGGATTGTACTCAATGAAAGTTCCATTTCCCTTGATCAAGTGGTGTTGGTTTCGGAGGTTAATGCCTTGAGTCGCCTAGTGGATGTGGATGTAAAGACCAATCCCGTGAAATCATCCCAGGAAATCCTTCGAAAGGTCCCTGGGTTGATTATAGGGCAGCATGCTGGAGGCGGTAAGGCCGAGCAAATATTTTTGCGCGGTTTTGATGTGGACCACGGTACCGATGTGGCCATCAATGTGGACGGGATGCCGGTGAACATGGTCTCGCATGCCCATGGTCAGGGGTATGCCGACCTTCACTTTGTGATTCCGGAAACCATTGAAAACGTCAACTTTGGCAAGGGGCCATATTATATGGAACAAGGTGATTTCAACACGGCCGGTTATGTGGATTTACGGTTGAGAAAAAGTCTATCAAATAGTATGGTGTCCACCGAAGTGGGACAGTTTGATACACGACGGTTTCTGGGGATGTTCAATGTGTTGGAGCAAGGGAATAGCAATGCTTATTTGGCTTCCGAACTGTATCTGACCAATGGCCCGGTGGAATCGCCCCAGAATTTTAATCGCCTTAATATTTTGGGAAGATATCGCTATGCCTTGCCCGGCGATCAGGAGTTGTTGTTGACCGCTTCGCATTTTCAAAGCAAGTGGGATGCCTCGGGACAGATTCCGCAGCGAGCCGTTGATCAAGGATTGATAAGTCGTTTTGGCTCCATTGACGATACCGAAGGCGGGCAGACCAGCCGGACCAATTTTGTGGTAAACCACAATAAGAATTTGAGCGATGGAAAATCGCTCAACACCATGGCTTTCTTGTCGCAATATGATTTTGAACTGTATTCCAACTTTACTTTTTTTCTGGACGATACAGTAAACGGAGATCAAATCAAACAATATGAAGATCGTATGATGTTGGGGGCCAGGACCGTATTCAAAAACAATACGGCGCAATTGGGATCCACAAATTTTAAATACCAGGCGGGGATAGGGTTTCGATACGACAATGTGGATGACAATGAACTCTCCCATACCTTGAACCGACAAGAACTTTTGGAACGATTGGCCTATGGTGATGTGGATGAGGTAAATAGCTATGCTTTTGCGGGGGCCTCGGTGAAGTCCGGGAAGTTTACGTTTGAGCCGGCCTTACGGTTGGATTATTTCAAGTTCGATTATGTGAACAAGCTCAGTGAGCTGTATGACAACCGAAGTGAGGAAAAAGTGGCCTTCAGTCCCAAGTTC
This sequence comes from Flagellimonas olearia, assembly GCF_009184425.1. Lineage (GTDB taxonomy): Bacteria > Bacteroidota > Bacteroidia > Flavobacteriales > Flavobacteriaceae > Flagellimonas > Flagellimonas olearia. The sequence continues at coordinate 1,201,688 of NZ_WELG01000002.1, forward strand.
AATACTATTTTTAGTCCAACGGCAAACACCCAGTTCTTCCTAAAAACCGGGATGGGGTTCCATTCCAACGATGCCAGGGTCGTAGTCGCCAATCAAGGCGAGGATATTCTTCCTACGGCCTACGGTGTGGATTTGGGAACCATCCTAAAGCCTGTGGACAGGCTAGTGTTGAACGCTACCGTTTGGAGCTTGTTCTTAGATCAAGAGTTTGTGTATGTGGGGGATGCCGGTGTGGTGGAACCCAGTGGCAAGACCCGTCGATTTGGATTGGAAGTGGGAGCCAGGTATCAACCTTTTGAAGGGCTTTACCTCTATACCGATGCCAACTATACCCATGCCAGAAGTACGGAAGAGGCCAATGGGGAAGATTACATTCCCTTGGCTCCGGATTTTACCGTGGTAGGTGGATTTACGGCAGGGACCGAACAAGGGTTTTCAGGGGGACTGAATTATAGATATTTGGACGACAGACCGGCCAACGAGGACAATTCCATTGTGGCGGAAGGCTATTTTGTGACCGATGCCACCTTGAATTATGGTTTGAACAACTGGACGTTCAGTGTAATTGTGGAAAACCTGTTCGATACAGAATGGAACGAGACCCAATTTGCTACAGAGAGTAGATTGTTCAGTGAACCTAGCCCCGTGGAAGAGATACATTTTACCCCGGGAATGCCTTTTTATCTTCGAGGAAAGGTGAGCCTTACCTTCTAAAGAAAAATCCGCTGGGGAGGTATACTTCAGCGGATTCTTTTTGAACTTTTTAACTATAAAATTAGTTTAAACTAAAAGTTTAGTTATATTTGTTTTATGTTGAACTAAAAAATTAGTTGAAAAATGAAACAACTCACCAAAGCAGAAGAAGAAGTGATGCAACTCCTCTGGCAATTAAAAAAGGCCAATGTAGCAGCCATTCTGGAGGAACTGCCCGAACCGAAACCCGCCTATAACACCATTTCTACCATTGTTCGGATCTTGGAGGACAAAGGTTTTGTGTCGCATGAAAAAGTGGGCAAGGGGCATGTGTATTTTCCCTTGGTCCAGAAATCGGAATATAGCAACCAAAGACTGAACACTTTGGTTGATGGGTATTTTCAGGGTTCCTTCTCCAGCATGGTCTCTTTTTTTATGAAGAAGAACGACATCAGCTTGAAAGAGCTAGAAGAGATCATGAAAAACATTAAAGACAAGGAGCAATGATTACCTATATCTTGGAGTGTCTGGTATTTCAATTGGTCTTTCTATTGGCCTATGACCTTTTTTTGAAGAAAGAGACCTTTTTTCAGTGGAACAGGGTTTATCTCTTGGTCACTTTCGTTCTGTCTTTGGTGTTGCCTTGGGTCAAGATAGAGGCATTCAAGACGGTTATGCCCCAACAGTTTGCCGAAATCCCGGTATTAATGTACCAATTGGATGGAGTGGTATTGGGAGCGGAAAACGCAAGCCGGTTTTGGGAAGTGTTGCCATGGTACTATTGGGTAATGGGATTGGGAAGTATTATCGCCGCCTGTTGGTTGGGGTATAAGTTGTTTCAGATCATAAAACTGAAGAAGAACGGGGTTGTGGAGCATCACCCGGATTTTACCAAGATCACGGTAAAAGAAAGCGTATTGGCCTTTTCATTCTTCAGGAATATTTTCTTGGGTGGAAATATTGAAAAAGAGAAAGAAGTCCGCATTATTGCCCATGAACTGGTGCACATCAAGCAATGGCATTCCCTAGATCTTCTCTTTTTTGAGCTGGCCCGAATCGCTTTTTGGTTCAACCCTTTGGTCTATGTGTACCAAAACCGAATGGCGGAACTGCATGAATTCATTGCCGATGCCAAAGCGGTGAAAGAGCATAAAAAAGCACATTTTCAAATGCTGTTATCCGAAGCGTTCCAAACACAGAACATCAGTTTTGTCAATCAATTTTTTAATCAATCATTAATCAAAAAACGAATAGTCATGTTACAAAAAAAGAAATCAAAAGCCATTTGGCAGCTAAAGTATGTGGGATTGCTCCCCCTTGTTTTGGGGATGTTGGTGTACACTTCATGTGAGAATGAGACAAACCCAGATGAGGATAATTTCATCCAAGCCACTGCAAAGGCAACTGAGCTTTCGTACTCCCAACTTTATGATAAATTAAAGGAATTATCGGAGAGTGGTAAAGAATGGGAGTTCATCCTAACCAATGAGGATGGGTCCTATGCGCGCTATAAAAAATCCAACGATGGTTCGTACATCGAATTTGATGGTGCTGAAGATGTCATATATGGAACAATGGCTGTTGTTTTTGACGAGAATAGGGATAGGCCTAATTCAATTTACGGGTTAGACGATAAAGGGATGAGTATACCTATTGCATTTGTGGATGAAGCTCCAATTTTCCCAGGTTGTGAAGATGCAGTGGATAGAAGGGCATGCTTTGTGAAAAACTTGCAAGAGCATATCCGCAAGCACTTCAATTACCCTAAGGAAGCTCAGGAAAAAGGTATCCAAGGCAGGGTAAATGTAATATTCATTATAGACACTGAAGGTAGGATTGTGGATATCAGAAAAAGGGGGCCTAATGAGTTATTGGAGAACGAAGCTGTACGGATTATAGAAAAACTACCCCAAATGCAACCAGGTAAGCAAAATGGCGAAGCGGTAAATGTTCCGTTTTCAATCCCTATAGCATTTCAACTTGAAAATGGACCAGAGGGAGGAATAGATGGTGATATTAAAAAAATTGCCCAAAGAATTGTTGATAGGCCCAGGTTTTCCGACATTGACGAAGCTCCTATTTTTCCAGGATGTGAGGATGCGACCGACAAAAGAGCATGTTTTTTAGAGCATGTTCAAACCCATATACGGAAACACTTCAATTACCCTAAGGAGGCCCAAGAAATGGGAATTGAGGGGAAAGTCTATGTGATTTTCAAAATAGATGCCAATGGGGCCATTGCGGATATCAGAACTAGGGGCCCCCATGAATTGTTGGAGGCGGAAGCGGAGCGGATCATAAAACGATTGCCGGTCATGCAGCCCGGAAAACGAAAAGGAGAGGCAGTGGATGTTCCTTTCTCCATACCCATAACCTTTAAACTTCAGTAGTCGTAATAGTTGGAAGTAGGGAGGCCTGAAACATTTTCAGGCCTCTTTGCTTTTACCATTCTTCGGTAAAAAGTCGTAATTTCAGCCAAATTCTCGGGGCTGTTATGCAGAAGTACATGTTGTTATTTTTTTTTGGTTTGCTGGTTTCCTGTGAACTCTTTATGTCCAAGGAAGAACAGACCCAGAAAGTGGTCAATGAGAAACTGTTGGCCATAGACTGGAACGATGTGGACCAATACCCCCTTTTTGAAGATTGTGATGAAATGGCCACAAAACCTGTCCAGCGGGATTGCTTTCAAAGTGTGATGATGGACTATTTTTCCGAAGCACTCTCCGGCTTGGAATTTCAGGTGGATAACGATATGAACGATACGGTCTACATTGATTTTCTCATTGATGAACACGGTTTTATCTCCGTGTTGAACGTAGAGGAAAAGAACACCGTGCTCAATGAAATATCGGATTTTAACTTACGGGTCTCCGAACGCCTGAACGATTTGACCACCGTGGCCCCGGCCCTAAAACAGGGGAACCCTGTCGGTCTTCGATTTAGACTACCTTTGGTACTAAATACCCAATAACGATTTGGCAACAGAAAAAATCATTTTAGGGATAGACCCGGGAACCACCATTATGGGGTTCGGGATCATCAAGGTCATCAATAAACAGATGCATTTTGTACAGATGAACGAGTTGATGCTCAAAAAATACGACGATCCCTATACCAAGCTCAAACTAATTTTTGAACGTACCTTGGAGCTCATCGACACCTACCATCCCGATGAAATAGCCATTGAGGCCCCATTTTATGGAAAGAACGTACAGTCCATGCTAAAGTTGGGCCGTGCGCAGGGTGTGGCCATGGCGGCGGGGCTTTCACGACAGGTCCCCATCACCGAGTACATGCCTAAGAAAATCAAAATGGCTATTACCGGAAATGGAAATGCCAGCAAGGAACAGGTGGCCAAAATGCTTCAAAGTGTCTTAAAATTAAAATCGCTCCCTAAGAATCTGGACAGTACCGATGGTCTGGCCGCTGCGGTATGTCATTTCTACAATGAAGGCAGGGTAGAAGTTGGGAAAAGTTACACAGGCTGGGAGGCTTTCATCAAACAAAATCCAGATAAAATTAAGTAACAATCTACAATGACCAATTAACAATAAACAATACCCAAATGAACCTACTTTATGAAAAACCAAAATCCCTTATTGGAAAAATCTTATGACTTTGCCTTGCAGACGGTCAGTTTGTATAAGCGCATAGTTGCATCAAAAAAAGAGTTTGTGTTGTCCAAGCAAATGCTACGCTCAGGAACATCCATCGGAGCAAATATCAGTGAGGCCAATGGCGCAATTTCCACCGCTGATTTTTCGGCGAAGATTTCAATAGCCTATAAAGAAAGTTTGGAAGTGAAATATTGGTTGTCCCTCTTAAAGGATGCCGATTACGTTACTAAAACAAATGCCAATAAATTGATTGCGCAAGCTGATGAACTATCGAAAATCATGTTCTCCATCCTAAAAACCACAAAAAGGGCGAAATGATTATTGTAAATTGTTTATTGCTAATTGACAATTGATGTCCGGGATATATCTTCACATACCTTTTTGCAAGCAAGCATGCCATTACTGTGATTTCCATTTTTCCACACAATTGAGAAAAAAGCAAGCCATGGTTCAGGCCATTGCCAAGGAACTTGTTTTGCGGAAATCGGAGGCCGATGATGTCGTGGAGACCATCTATTTTGGAGGAGGTACCCCCTCGGTGCTTTCCAATGAAGAGATTGAATTTCTGATCCAAACCGTATATGACCATTACAAAGTAATGGACCGTCCTGAAATCACCTTGGAAGCCAATCCGGATGATCTCTCCAGCCATCAAATCATCCAACTCTCCAATAGTCCCATAAACCGCCTCAGCATCGGCATCCAATCGTTTTTTGATGAAGACCTGAAACTGATGAACCGGGCCCATAACGCTTCCGAAGCTGAAAAATGCATTCAAGAAGCCACCGAATATTTTGACAACATCACCATCGACCTGATTTACGGCATCCCGGGAATGGATAATGACCGGTGGAAGGCCAACATCCAAAAAGCCCTCGATTTTGGATTGCCCCATATTTCCAGCTATGCGTTAACGGTGGAGCCACGGACCGCTCTCCAAAAAATTATTGAGAAAGGCGTAGTACCCGATGTGGACGACGAACAGGCCCAAGAACAGTTTTACATTCTGGTGGATATGTTGGAAGCCCATGGTTTTGTGAACTACGAAATTTCCAATTTTGGGAAATCGGGTTTCTTCTCCAAGAACAATACGGCCTATTGGCTGGGGAAAAGCTACGTGGGGGTAGGTCCATCGGCACATTCGTTTGATGGGAAAAACCGAAGTTGGAACATTCGCAACAACCCTACCTATATTAAAAAAATTACCGAGGGGCTATTGCCTACGGAAATCGAGACGCTTTCCCAAACGGACCGCTACAACGAGTATGTAATGACGGGCCTGCGTACCATTTGGGGTGTTTCTTTGGAGAAAATCGAAAAGGAGTTCGGGGTTACCTACTTGGACTACCTAAACCTACAAGCCCAAAAATATGTAGCTCAAGGATTGTTACAACTCGCAGACGGCAAACTGTTGGCCACTAAAAAAGGAAAGTTTTTGGTGGATGGGATTGCGTCCGATCTTTTTATGGTTAACTTGGAAAAATGATTGCAACCATAAAACACAATTCCAAGAATTACAAGATAGATTTGGCCAGCCCTTTGGATATTTCCATTCCCTTGACCGGGAAGAAAACCAATGTGAACGCATGGTATTTGGGTCCGCCCAAGATCGAGGCCCATCAAGAAGGGGATTTTGTGGGGAGTGTGGCCCAAGGGGCGCCGGTAAACTTTAACGATATCTGGTTCAACCCCCATTCCCATATTACCCATACCGAGTGTCTGGGCCATATCACCGAAGCGTTCCATTCCATCAACGAGAAAATGAAACGGTTTTTCTTTCTGGCCGAAGTGATCACCGTGGCCCCGGAACAGCAGGGAGAAGATTTTGTCATTTCCGAAAAGCAGCTCAAATACGCCTTGGGAAACAAGAAAAGGGAGGCGCTGGTCATTCGCACCCTGCCCAATCTTGGGGATAAACGTTCCAAACAATATTCAGATACCAACCCGCCATATCTTTTGGAAGAAGCGGTGCACTATTTGGTAAAAAAGGGAGTGGACCATTTGTTGGTGGACCTTCCTTCCGTGGACAAGGAACGGGACAACGGGGAGTTGTTGGCGCACAAAGCCTTTTGGAATGTAAATGGGAAACCGAGGAAATCGGCAACCATTACCGAGTTCATCTATGTGCCCAACACGGTATTGGACGGGACCTATTTTTTGGACCTTCAGGTGGCCCCTTTCGAGAATGATGCCAGTCCCAGCAGGCCCATTTTATATAAAATCGAAGACTAGTGGGAACAACCTTAAAATTGGAAGAGGTGATGATGTTCGTTTTGGGCATCTATCTTTTTAGTCATCTGGATTACGCTTGGTGGTGGTTCCTGATTTTGATTTTGGCCCCGGACATTGGTGCACTGGGCTACCTTTTCGGGAACAAGATTGGGGCGTTTACTTACAATTTATTTCATCATAAGGGAGTGGCTATTTTGGTATATCTGGTGGGAAGTTACTTTTCAATACCTTTATGCCAGCTCATCGGGATCATCTTGTTTTCCCACTCGGCCTTGGACAGGGCCTTGGGCTACGGATTAAAATATGAAAAGGGGTTTAAGTTTACCCATTTGGGTGAAATAGGGAAAAAGAATGGGTGATATCATCGATGTACTTCTTGGATTGATACTAGGCGCCATACTCATGTATTGGCTGTTTTCGTTGTTCCGGAAGAAAAGGAGCAAAGAACTCACCAAACAGCAGTCCACGGTGTTGTTGGACAAGATCAGGAGTGTCTGCAAACTGGTTTCGGTGGAAGGGGATTTCGCTGAAATTTACCATTACGAAAACACCAAAGACCGATTCATGAGCCTGTTGCGAAGCAAGAAAAAGGCGTTGATTGTCGTCAAGGCAAAGGCACATATTGGGTACGACCTCACCAAATTGGACCTGAAGGCCGATACGGAGAAGAAGCGAATCATTTTGAATAATTTTCCCGAGCCCGAAGTATTATCCATTGAACCGGACCTGCAGTTTTACGACATCAAGAATGGACTGTTCAACAGTTTTTCACCGGATGATCTTACCATGCTCAATCAAGAGGCCAAGGAGCACATCAAACAGAAAATCCCGGAAAGTGGATTGATGGATACCGCTCGCAAAGAAGCGTTGCAGGCCGTTCTTTTGGTGGAAAAGATCGTGGAGACCATTGGCTGGAGATTGGATTATTCCGCTTTGGAAATCTCCAATAGGGAAAAACATTTTTTAGAAGAATAACACTATGAAAACAAGAATTTTGACCCTGCTTTTGGTTGGGGTATTTGCTGCGAGTTGTGTACAGATCAAAAACGGTGGGGAAAATTTTGACCACGCTTTTGCGCATACCGTTTACTTCTGGTTCAAAAACCCGGACAGTCATGCGGACAGGACCAAGTTTGAAGCTTCGTTGAATACGTTTTTGGAAAATTCAAAGTACGCGAAGACCAATTTCATGGGTACTCCGCCCAAAGCGGTCAGGGATGTGGTGGACGATTCCTTTACCTACTCCCTTATAGTGACTTTTGAGTCTGCCGAGGCCCAGGAAGCCTATCAAGAAGAAGAGGCCCATCTGATTTTTATTGAGGAGTGCAAAGACTTGTGGGAAAAGGTGATCGTGTATGATTCCGAAGGCGTAAAACCATGAACATAGAGGAGTTTCGAAGCCTATGTCTGAACAAGAAAGGGATTACAGAGGAGTTTCCTTTTGATGTCAATACGTTGGTCTTTAAAGTAATGGGCAAAATGTTTGCCTTGGTGTCTTTGGAACGTCTTCCGGCGCAGTGCAACCTTAAATGTAATCCGGAAAGGGCCATGGAACTTCGGGAAGCGTACGACGGAGCCATTGTTCCGGGCTACCACATGAGTAAAAAACATTGGAACACATTATTGTTGGATAGCCTCCCGCCGCAGTTGATCAAAGAGTTGTTGGACCATTCCTATGATTTGGTAGTGGCCAGTCTCACCAAAAAATTGAGGCAAGAATTGGAGGATCTAGATTGATTTTTGAATGAGCAAAGTAAAACAGTTCTATACCCAACAACGGGATAAACATAGTGCCCATCTGCAACAGGTAAAAAAGCGATTGGGCCTTTTAGCCACTATTAGATTGGCCGTTTTTGTAGCCCTCGTGGCAGGTATCTATTTCTTTTGGGGGCACTCCGCCGTATTTGGAATTTTTGTATTTGGTACGGCACTGTTTTTATATCTCGTGGCCCGCTTTGTCAACCTGAAAAAGGAAAAAGCCTATTTGGAACGGCTGGTGGCCATCAACCAAACGGAATTGGAGGTGCTGGACCGTAGGTTTCATCATTTGCCGGATGGAAAGGAATTTTTACAACCCGAGCACCCCTATGCCCAAGATTTGGATTTGTTCGGTAGGGGGTCTTTCTATCAGTATGGCAACCGAACCATTTTGAAACAGGGGAGTGATGTGCTGGCTCAACTGTTATTGGATGATAACCCCAAGGATATTCTCAAAAAACAGGAAGCCATCAAGGAATTGGCAAAGCTTCCTGAATGGAGACAACATTTTTTGGCCTTGGCCGGGGAAACAAAGCCCAAAATATCGCCTAGCGTGGTTTCCAAATGGATGATAGATCACATAAGGTTCACGCCAAAATGGGTTGGAGTAGTAACTCTGGTTTTTGTGTTGCTTTCCATATTGTTGATAACCCTGGCCTTGTTGGGGCATGTGCCCGGAAGTTTGGTATTGGTATGGTATTTTTTGGGTTTGGGAATTGTGGGGCGCTATGCCAAGAGTATCACAATTTTTGCAACGAAGGTTTCGGAGGCACAGGAAACCATCCAACAGTATCAAAGGCTGATTTCCGAACTGGAAGGTCAGCAATTTACTTCGAAACTTTTACAGGAACTTCAAAAAAAGTTGGAGGTAAAAGGGGAGAAGACCTCCAAAATTGTAAAACGCTTCTACCAAGACATGATGATGTTGGAACAGCAGCAAAATTTGCTCATCTCAATGTTTGCACAAGGCCTTGGTTTATGGAGTCTTTACTACACCTATAAAGTTGAATCTTGGATAGAGGAATATGGAAAAGATGTGGAGGGCTGGTTCTCTGCCATTGCACAATTTGATGCATACATCAGTTTGGGAAATTACGCCTTTAACCATCCCGACCATACCTATCCCGATTTGGTGGAAGGTGATATCGTTTTAACCGCTAAAGCTGTGGGCCATCCGCTGGTAGACCCCAAAAAGAATGTACTGAACGATTTTGAAATAGGAAAAGGGCGATTTTGTATCGTTACTGGGGCCAATATGGCAGGGAAGAGTACCTTTTTAAGAGCGGTTGCCTTGCAAATTGTTATGGCCAATTTGGGATTGCCCGTAAAGGGGCAAGAGGTAAAATATGCTCCCGTTCGTTTGTTGACGAGCATGCGTTCTTCGGATTCGTTGGCGGATGAAACCTCCTATTTTTACGCTGAGCTCAAGCGCTTGAAATTCATCGTGGAGGAATTGGAGAAAGGGAATTGCTTTGTGGTCCTCGATGAAATCTTGAAAGGCACCAATAGTGTGGACAAGGCCGAAGGCTCCAAAAAGTTTGTGGAGCGTTTGGTTCGGATTGGGGCCACAGGTTTGGTAGCCACCCACGATTTAAGCCTTTGCACCTTATCCGACCAACTTTCGGCAGTGGAAAACAAATATTTTGATGCCCAGATTGTAAATGGTGAACTCTATTTTGACTACCAATTTAAAGAGGGCATTTGCCAAAATATGAATGCCTCTTTCTTGCTCAAGAATATGGGAATAGTGGATTAAAGTCCTTTTACCTGTACGTTGTGAAACGAGTCGGCCTGTAACCGGAGCAATTCCTCTGCTTTTTCCTTTTTGTAGCGGTACAGTTCCTCTTCGTTTTTAATGTCGGCGTAAATCTGTTGGTTGATTTCCCCATCCGTAGCCAACAACAGTTTGCGTTGTTCCACTTTTTGGGTCACCCATGTGGCCACCACACTTTCCTGTTCCTCAAATTTGTAATCGTACTCACCTCTTGGGGCCAATAATTTGGCAATGATAGGGGCGGTTTCAATGGCTAGGAACAACAGAAAGATGAAAAAGGAGGGGAACCATGGCAATTTACCCAAGGCATTGATGCGGGCCATCAATCCATCAAATCCATCAATAATGGGCTGTGAGTTGGTCACGGCTGTATTGTAATCGGTTTCCAAAGCCGAAATTTGGGTTTCTATATTTTCAATTTTGGAGGCATTGGTCTCCTTTAAGCTGTTCAATTCCGCTAAAGCGGCATCGTGCTTTTCACGCTTCTCTTGGTAGACGGGGCCTTTGCCCAACAGACCGGTTCCTGCGGTGCCCTCGGCTTCGGAAATATAGGTGTCGTAAAGTGCATTGGTTTCAGCTTCCTTCTGGACAATTTCGGATTTAAGGCCTGTTATCTCCTGCTGTAACCCCTCTATTCTTGGAGTGTACTGAAGCGCCAATTGTTCCTTATTATTCAAGGTCATGGTATTCTTTTCCTCAAGAAGTACTTGATTGATTTCTTTCTCGAAAATCTTCATCTCCAAAGGCTTCGAGATGACTACTGCTATGATCAACGCCAAAAGAATTCTTGGGGAGGCTTGAAGCAGTTCACTTTTGACATTGTCCCTCTTTTTTATGGTGGATACAATGTAGCGGTCCAGGTTGAAAATCAACAGTCCCCAAATCAATCCGAAGAAAATTGAAGTGTAGATATTGTCAAAAACGGTATAAAGGGCATACCCACTGGCAATGAATGCCATCACGGCGGTAAAGAATACCGTAGCGCCAATTCCGGCATATTTGTTTCGTTCCCCATTGGAACAAGTAGCCAAAATATCGGTGTCCGCCCCAGAGCAGAAAATAAAAAAGCGTTGTAACATGATTGTGTTCTCTTTGATTGATAGAGTATTAGAACGCGATTTACGATGATTTGTTACATTTTTTGACCAGAAATCTTCGAAATGTCTTGTTCTTCTGCCGAACCAAAAACCTATTGGGAAAGGTGTTGTTGTGTACCCTAAGTTACTGACCAGCAGAAATTAACACGGTACTTTTATAGTCTTAAACCACACCATCATGAAAACCACAGTAGTTATCGGTGGGAATTTCGCAGGAATGACCGCCGCATTGGAAATCAAAAGAAAAGGGAAAAAGGAACACAAGGTAATTGTCATTGATAAATCGCCCTTGTTTCTGTTCATTCCCTCATTGATATGGGTGCCCTTTGGTAGAAGGGAAATCAAGGATATTTCTTTCCGAAAGGATACCATTTTTGAAAAGAAGGGGGTGGACTTTGTCCATGCCGAGGCTTTGAAGGTAGACCCCAATACACAGGTGGTCCATACCACCAAAGGGGATTTTGGTTACGACCATTTGGTGATTGCCACCGGTCCCAAGGTAAAATATGATGTGGCTCCCGGAGTAGAGGAACATGCCCATTACATTGGGACTCCCAACGGGGCCATGAAGACGAGAAAGGCTTTGGAAGAGTTCAAAAACAACCCTGGCCCCATTGTCATTGGGGCTACGCAAAATGCAGGCTGTATGGGGGCTGCATATGAGTTTCTTTTTAATGTGGAAAAATGGTTGAGGGAACAAAAGATCAGAAAGAAGGTGGATCTGCATTGGATTACCCCCGAAACCTTCTTGGGACACTTTGGTATTGATGGAATCACGGGAGGGGAAACCATGCTCAAGTCCTTTATGAAAATGTTCAACATCCATTATCACACCGAGGTGGGGGTAAAAGAGGTGACCAAAGACACCGTAGTATTGAGTTCAGGGGAGGAGCTGCCAAGCCATTTCACCATGCTGATGCCTCCATTTATAGGGGTAGACTTTGTGGTGAATTCCCCAGACCTTATGGCCACTCCTGCTGGATATTTGCCTGTGGGTGACGATTACAGACATGTGAAATACCCCAATGTTTGGTCTGCAGGGATTGCTGTGGACGTAAAACTGCCCTTCAAACCGGGCAAGGTTCCCTTTTCCGGTCCCAAAACGGGGTATCCATCCGATGAGACCGGTAAAATTGTAGCTGAGAACATCATTCGGGTGACCCATGGAAAAGAGAAATTGAAAAGAAAATCTTGGGGTAAAATACCCGGTATCTGTGTTATGGATGCCGGAAAGAAAGAAGTGATCATTATCAGTGACCACTTATTCAAACCTAGGAATTTTGCCATCATGATACCCAACATATTCTATGACTTCAACAAAGTGCTCTTTGAGAAATATTTCCTTTGGAAAACAAGAAATGGGTATTCCCAATTACCCTAAGATCAATCGTTGTTTTGATCAAGTCCATTCATTTGTAATGAGTGGACTTTTTCTTTTGGTGGCTTTTGACCAAAAGCTCTAAGTTTGCAACGGCTAAAAAAACTTACCGTATGGGACTCTTGGAAGAATTACAGGAACGAAGTGGAAACATCTGCGAATTATGTGGTGCAACAGAAGGATTGCGAATCTATGAAGTGCCCCCGGTATCCACGGGTGGGTTGGATGGTAGTGTTTTGGCCTGTGATACCTGTATCACCCAAATAGAAGACCCTGATTCGGTTGATGCAAACCATTGGAGGTGTCTGAACGACAGCATGTGGAGTGAACAGGATGCCGTAAAGGTGGTGGCATGGCGAATGCTGAATCGATTAAAATCAGAAGGGTGGCCCCAAGATCTTTTGGATATGATGTATTTGGAAGATGAGGTTTTGGAGTGGGCCAAGGCTACTGGTGAAGGTAAGGAAGAAGGGGAACAGGTCATCCACAGGGATGTGAACGGGCTTATTCTGGAAAATGGGGATAGCGTAGTACTGGTAAAAGATCTAAAAGTAAAGGGTTCCAGCATGGTCGCCAAACAGGGAACCGCCGTAAGACGGATTTCCCTGGATCGCGATAATGCCGAATATATAGAAGGCAAAGTGGATGGTCAACATATTGTGATCATCACCAAATACGTTAAGAAGCTCTAGGCGTTCATTTCTGTAAAGTACTTGTAAAAGTAGGGAATGGTCTCAATCCCTTTCAGAAAATTCCAAACACCAAAATGTTCGTTGGGGGAGTGTATGGCATCACTGTCCAGTCCAAAGCCCAACAAAATGGTCTTGCTTTCCAATACTTTTTCAAAAAGTGCCACAATGGGAATACTTCCACCAGTACGTTGGGGTACAGGGGTCTTTCCAAAAGTGGTTTCCATCGCCTTGGCGGCGGCTTGATATCCTATACTGTCTATGGGGGTCACATAGGCCTGGCCGCCGTGATGTGGTTTTACCTTTACCTTGACACTTTTTGGAGCGATGGATTCAAAATATTTGGTGAAGAGCTCCGTAATTTCATGCCAATCCTGATCAGGCACCAAACGCATGGATATTTTGGCGTAGGCCTTACTGGCGATCACGGTTTTGGCTCCCTCACCGGTATAGCCACCCCAAATACCATTGACATCCAAGGTAGGGCGAATGCCAAAACGTTCTGTGGTGGTATAGCCTTTTTCGCCATGTACATCGCCAATATCCAATGCTTTTTTATATTCTTCAAGGTCAAAAGGGGCTTTGGCCATCTCGGCCCGCTCCTCATCGGAAATGACTTCAACCTTATCATAGAAACCCGGAATGGTTATGTGGTTGTTCTCATCGTGCAAGGTGGCGATCATTTTGGCCAGCACATTAATGGGGTTGGGCGCTGCGCCTCCGTAAATCCCGGAATGAAGGTCACGGTTGGCTCCGGTCACTTCCACTTCCACATAACTGAGTCCCCGAAGTCCCGTAGTGATGGATGGGACATCGTTGGCTATCATTCCGGTGTCGGAAATAAGAATAATGTCGTTCTTTAACTTTTCACGGTTTTCCTTTAGGAAATCACCCAAACTATCACTGCCTACTTCTTCTTCACCTTCGATCATAAACTTGACATTGCAGGGCAATTGGTTGTTTTTGATCATGAACTCCACAGCTTTCACATGCATAAAAAACTGTCCTTTGTCATCACAGGCACCTCGGGCAAAAATGGCGCCGTCCGGGTGCAGTTTGGTAGGTTTGATCACGGGTTCAAATGGCGGGGAGTCCCACAGGTCCATGGGGTCTGGAGGTTGCACATCGTAGTGCCCATACACCAAGACCGTTGGTAGGTTTGGGTCTATGATTTTTTCACCATAAACAACAGGATAGCCTTTGGTCTCGCAGATTTCGGTGTTTTCGCAACCCGCAGCTATAAGTGATGACTCAACGGCTTTTGTGGTCGCCAGCACATCCTCGGCATAGGCCGGGTCGGCACTAATGGAGGGAAGCCGTAGCAGGTCGTTGAGTTCGTTGATGAATCGGTCTTTGTGGGTATTGATGTAGGTATTGATTTGTTCCATAGTTTATTTAAAAAGTGCCCTAAAAGTACAAAAAACAAGTTTTTGCATGTAGTCCATTTGCAAATCGGAAAATTGAGCTATATTTGCACTCCAATTTCGCGGGTGTGGTGGAATTGGTAGACACGCTAGACTTAGGATCTAGTGCCGCAAGGCGTGGGGGTTCGACTCCCTTCACCCGCACAGAAAACTTAGACCTATTCGATGGAAACATTGTTTAGGTCTTTTTTATTCGTGGAATTTCTGAACAAATCTTAAGACACCACTCTTTGAAAATGGTTAAATTTGGTTGTCTACCATGAAGGAAATAGAAAGCATACTGGAAAACAAACTTGTACGGCCCACGGCCATGCGAATGCTGGTCTATCAATACTTTATGGGGCAAGATGCGGCAGTTTCATTGACCCATGTGGAGAATGCCTTTGAAAAGGCGGACCGCACCACCTTATATCGCACCTTGAAGGTTTTTGAAGAAAAGGGTGTCGTGCACCAGATAGATGATGGTACGGGTACCAAAAAATACGCACTTTGTGAACCTGGATGCAATTGTGAATTGGAGCAGGATCTTCACCTGCACTTTCATTGCGACCGTTGTAATGAGACCGTTTGCCTAACGGAACATAAGATACCGCATATCAATCTTCCCGAAGGCTTTGTGGCCGAGGATGCCAATGTGGTGCTCAAAGGCTTGTGCGATAAATGCAGCGAACAATAAATGCACTTCCGTTGCATGGCTATTTTGGGGAACTTGCACCCCATATGGTACAAAAGAAAAAAATACAGCTACGGGATTTAGGTCACCACGACCATGATCATGATCACGACCACTGTTGTTCGGGGGAGACCTCAGATTTTAGGACCTATCTGCCCGCCCTTTTCAGTTTTGTAATGCTCCTTTTGGGCATAACTGCGGATTATTTTGAAAACCTCCCATTTTTCAGAGGATGGATAAGGGTAATTTGGTATTTGGCTGCCTATATACCCGTAGGGTTTCCGGTAGTAAAACAAGGATGGAACAGTATCAAAAGAGGAAACTTCTTCACGGAGTTTTTCTTGATGTCCATAGCCACACTTGGGGCATTTGCCATTGGAGAATATCCAGAAGGTGTCGCCGTCATGGTGTTCTATGCTGTTGGGGAATTGTTCCAAGAGTCGGCGGTAAAGCGGGCCAAGGGAAATATAAAGGCCTTGTTGGATGTCCGCCCCAATGAAGCTTTGGTGTTTCGCGACGGTAATTTTGTTGCGGTAAATCCGGAAACGGTAAAGATTGGGGAACGTATTCAGGTGCGTGTTGGGGAGAAAGTTCCCTTGGATGGGGTCTTGCTCTCCCCCAAGGCATCTTTGAATACCGCGGCCATAACCGGTGAGAGCAAACCCCAGACGCTTCAAAAGGATGAGGTTGTATATGCCGGTAGCATTAATTTGGATGGTGTAATGGAAGTTCAGGTAACCAAAGTGTTCAAGGATAGTTCCATAGCCCGGATTTTGGAAATGGTGCAACATGCCACGGCCCGAAAATCAAAAACAGAACTTTTCATCAGAAAGTTTGCTCGGATCTACACCCCCATTGTGGTTTTTCTTGCCATTGGACTCACTTTTTTACCCTATTTGTTTGTTGAGGACTATGTATTTGGGGATTGGCTGTATCGCGCTTTGATATTTCTGGTGGTATCCTGTCCCTGTGCGTTGGTCATATCCATCCCTTTGGGATATTTCGGCGGATTGGGAGCCGCTTCCCGGAACGGTATTCTCTTTAAAGGGGCTTCTTTTTTGGATGCGGTGGCCAAAGTAAATACCGTGGTGATGGATAAAACCGGAACCGTGACCAAAGGTGTGTTCAAAATAAAAGAGGTGGTGAGCCATGCTCCAATGGAGAAAAATGATTTTATGAAATACCTCATGGCCATTGAGGGGCAGTCCACCCATCCCATTGCCAAAGCCATCATGGAGTATAAGGTTGAAGGTGAAATGTATACTGCCTCCGAGGTTGTCGAAATAGCGGGAAAGGGCTTGAAGGGGCTTGTAAATGGAAAATCCGTATGGGTGGGGAACAGGGCTTTGATGGTTGCCAACCAAGTTAAAATGCCCCAGGTAATGGAAGCAACGGAAGAGTCCGTTGTTTTGGTGGCCATTCAAGGGAATTTTGCCGGATATGTCACCATTGCCGATGAGCTTAAGGAGGATGCCGATGAGGCCATTCAACAACTGCGGAAGGCAGGTGTCTCAAAGATTGGTATGCTTTCCGGGGATAAGGATTCCATCACCCAAAAACTGTCCAAGCAACTCCAGTTGGACTGGGCCATAGGAGGACTGCTTCCCGAAGACAAACTCAAAGAGGTTGAACGGATAAGGAAGAACCCTGATACCAAGGTGATTTTCGTAGGTGATGGTATCAACGATGCTCCCGTGCTCGCTGCAAGTGATGTGGGTATGGCCATGGGAGGTCTGGGCAGTGACGTGGCCATTGAAACTGCTGATGTGGTCATCCAGACCGATCAACCCAGTAAAATAGCCAAGGCCATTAGAATTGGACGCTCCACTCGAAAAATTGTTTGGCAGAACATTGCATTGGCATTTGGCGTGAAGGCGTTGGTCCTCATTTTGGGTGCGGGTGGACTCGCCACCATGTGGGAAGCCGTTTTTGCCGATGTGGGCGTGGCTTTATTGGCCATTCTAAATGCAATTAGACTGCAACGTATGGAATGGAATTGATGTTCTTCAGGTCATTGATTCCCTTCGGATGAAACAGATGAAAAGTTCCATTAAAAAATAAAGGAGAAGGTCTTTTTGGATATTGATGTTGCAAAAATTTGAAGAAAAAATTCTTACAGGAATTACGTTTGGTGTCATGGCATATCCATATGGTTTTGTATCTTTAGGTTGATACGATTTTTACCTTAGTTATTGGATGTGAGGTGATAAAGGGTTTAAAAAGAAAAAGGAAAGGGGACGTTTTCTTATGAAAATTGATATTTGTCAATTTCGTATCATTGTTTTTCTTACATCATATCGACAATAATTCCCTTCAAAAAATGTTCTCATAGTCGTGAGCTATCGTTTTTTTACGATATTTAACATGAATTACCAAAAAACCAAACTAACTGTTATTACTACCAAATCATGTACAAGGAAATTTATTTGGTCGATGATGAAGACCTAGTGAACACCGTGAATACAATCCATTTTAGAAAACTGGGATTGGAAGATAGGATCAAAAGTTTTACCAATCCAGAATTGGCTCTCGATGATCTTCGGTACAGGGAAAACCCAAATATCAAAACATTGATTCTCCTCGATATTAATATGCCAGAAATGAGCGGCTTTGAGTTTTTGGAATTTATGGACCTGGAAAGCTTTCCAGATACCAATGAGGTGCTCTTGGTTACCTCTTCCGAATCCGATGCCGATCGTGAAGAAGCCGATAAGTATAAAAAGTACGTAAAGGAATTTATTACCAAGCCCTTGCGCATTGAGCATTTGGAGGAATATCTACAGGGTTCGTTCAATGCCTGAACGGTACGTTAAAGTATGACCCCGGAATGCCAATGACACAGTTCCCTCTGTGAAAATACGCAGCATTGAAAGAAAAGCAGGTTAGGATCAATAATGACAAAGAGGCCTTGAAAGCAAAGAATGATGCTATTTGGGCCATGGATAAGGATTTCCTATTGACGGCCTATAACAAAGCGTTCAAGGAAAGATTCAAAAAGGAATTTCAGGAGGATCCGCAAGTAGGTCTCAACCTAAGGTCCTATTACAAAAAGAGCATTTTTTTCAGGACCTGCGAGCAAGGCAGCGAGAGGGCTTTGGACAGATATGCCACCTCGTCCAGACAATCTGTAGGGGTAAATGAAGATGCGGAGGTCATTGAATTTTTCTTTCAACCTTATATGGATACATCTGGAGAGGTCACAGGATGTTGTATATGGCAAAAATGCCTGTCCCATGAGGTCGAGAACATTCTCAGGCTAAAGGAAAGCGAGAGAAAATACAAAGAGACCCAGGCCATTGGTAATGTAGGGCATTGGAGTTGGGACATGACCAAGGATGAGATTACCTGGTCCGATCAAATATTTAGAATATATGGTCAAGTGCCCGGAAAGTTCGAAGCTACTTATGGCGCATTGATGGAATTGATCCATCCGGAAGATCGTGAGGCTTTCAATGAGGATGTTCAACGATGTATCACTGAAAAGTTGCCGCATGACTCTACCAATAGAATCATTGTGGGCGATGGGGAAATCAGGTATGTGCAGCACAAGGGACGTGCCTTTTATGATACTAATGGCAATCCTACTGGAATGGCAGGGATTACCCGTGATGTGACCAAAGACATGTTGGCCAGCCAGCAAATAGTGCAGCAGAACCATGAACTGCAAAATTTTATAAGGATCATTTCCCATAATCTCCGCGGGCCCATATCCAACCTATTGATGCTGTCCAAAATCTACGATTGGGGCAAGGATGAAATGAACGATGATATTGTCCGTAAAATAGAGCAGACCACCGAGGCTTTGGATCAGACCATAAAAGATCTTAGTCTTTCACTTTCCTTGAAAAATGCCGAAAAGGAACAGTTCAGAGAGATTGCATTGACGGATGTCATGAAAGACGTGGATGCGCTTTTGGCGGAAGAGGTAACCGATTCCAATGCAATCATACGCACGGATTTTTCCAAAGCGGAAACCATTTTGGGGCTAAAAGCATATTTGGCCAATATTGTATACAACCTAATTTTGAATGCCATCCACTATGGTAAGGAAGAAGTTTCTCCGATAATCGAAATCAGAACCCAAGCAACAGATGACGGTATAACTTTGGAGGTATCCGATAATGGTATTGGTATGGAACTCACACCGGAACGGGAAAAAAAGATTTTTGACCTTTATGGCAGGTTGAGCGGCACCACTGAAGGGAAGGGTTTGGGATTGTATTTGGTAAAAACCCAAGTAGAGGCCATGGAGGGGAAAATTGAAGTACGGAGTGAGAAGGATGTGGGAACCACATTTGCCATCCACTTTAAAAAATAGGCCTAGGAATCCAAACTGGAAAAAGGCAGACGGTTTACATCCACATTGCCGCCAGAAATAATGATTCCGATTTTTTTACCTTCTAATAGTTCTTTTTCCTTAAGTGTGGCGGCAAAGGCCACGGCACTTGAGGGCTCACAGACAATTTTAAGCCGTTCCCAAAGTATCTGCATGGCGGCAATAATTTCATCTTCGGTTACCCTTGTGATGTGGTCCACATAACGTTGGATGATAGGAAAATTTCGATCTCCCAGATGTGTCCTCAATCCATCCGCTACGGTATTGGCGGTAATATTGGTTTCAATAACCCCACTTTTAAGTGAACGATAGGCATCATCGGCTGCAAGGGGTTCCCCACCAATTACCTTACAGGAATTCCCAAAATAATGTGCGGCCAAAGCCGTTCCGGCAATAAGTCCGCCGCCGCCAACAGGGGCAAATACACAGTCCAGACCCGAATGTTCTTCCAAGAGTTCCATACAGGCAGTTCCCTGTCCCAAGATTACAGCATCGTCATTGGAGGGGTGAATAAAGGTTGCTCCTTGTTCTTCTTCTATTTTTTTGGCTTCCTTTTCCCGGGCCTCCAACGTGGATTCACACTCAATTACGATGCCGCCATACCCTTTAACGGCATTTTTCTTGACCTGGGGAGCGTTCTTTGGTATCACAATAAAGGCTTTGACCCCTAAACTTTGTGCTGCCAAGGACAGAGCTTGGGCAAAATTACCCGAAGAATGCGTCACCACACCCTTTTGCTGCAGCGCTTTGGGGAGTTGCATAATGGCATTGGCGGCTCCACGCATCTTAAAGGCTCCCATCCGTTGGAAATTTTCACACTTGAAGAAAACGGATGCCCCTACCATTTGGTCAATAAGTCGGGAGGTGAGCACAGGCGTATTATGGATAAAAGGTTTTATCCGTTCATGGCACTCTTGAAGTTGCTTTTGGTCCATACGATTGCTTTAGCGGGGAACCGAATGGTAAATATAGGCAGGAGAAGGCAATTTAGGAAGAGGGTACCGAGTGCTCTTTGGCTTTGGTCCTTTGGGAACTACCTTCCATGCCCAATTCAGGGATGACCAACAAGGGGATTTGGGTATGGAAAGCCGTCCTTTTTACAATAGGTTCCCGGGTCATTTTTTCCATATAGCTGTGTTGGTAGTTGAGCATGGCCAACAAATGGATGTCCAGCTCTTTGGAGAAGATTTCCAAGGTCTGCGAAACCGAGTTGAGTTCGGATACCGTGTGTACATAATGTTCCACATCTTTTAGGTAACGGCGGAGCATGTTCAAGTTGAATTGCTGTAACTCGGACAAAGCCTTGATGCCGTATTGCACATGCACGATCCGTATAGTGGCTTGGAACATTTTTGCCATATCTACCAAAGGTGCCAGTTCCGAGGTAGTATAAAACCGATTGAAATCCGTGGCAAATGCAATCTCAGTGGGCGCCACAAACCCAAAATTTCTGGGAATGGCCAATATGGGACATTTTTTAACGCTCTTGATAATGCGTACCGTATTACTTCCCATAAACACTTCATCTACCCCAGAAGCTCCCTTAGTGCCTGTAATCACCAAATTGATACTGAACGCATCTACGATCTCTTTTATCTCTTCAGTTAAAAGATTGAAGGAGGAAATGGTCTCGAACTGATGATTGGGATTGTTGAATTTCTTTTGGATGCGCTCTACGGTTTTTTTCAGCCCTCTTTCAGAGGAATCCCTCAAGGCATCCTCAATTCGTACCCCATCCACCATTTTGGCCATAAAGCGACTGCTGGGAATCACGGGGGTGTAGGTGTTCAAAAAATAAAAAGTGCACGGTCTGTTGCGGAACAGCTGCATGGCATACACTATGGCGTTCCATGCGTTTTCTGAAAAATCCGTAGGTATGAGAATCTTTTGCATCTGGGCAGCGATTAATGTGAGGTAAAATTATATACGCGGCCTCGGTGATACTATGATAATTGTCAGGTTTTAAGAGGAGCTTAAAATCCTTCGACCATATCCTGGAGTTTTTTTTCGTCCTTGATACCGATTTTCTTTCCAGACGTATGGATGAGTCCTTTTTTCTTGAATTCGGAAATAATACGGATAGCGGATTCGGTGGCCGTTCCCACCACGTTGGAAATATCCTCACGGGAAAGGGTCAGGGCCAAGAACCCATCTTTGTCCTCACCAAAATTGTTCTTCAAGTAGAGGATGGCTTCTGCAATCCGTTGCTTTACCGTTTTTTGGGAGATGTTCACAATCACATCATCAGCCTCTTTAAGATCATGGGCCATGTGTCGGAGCACTTCCAAGGTGAAGTTTGGATTTTTTTGAAGCGTATGGGTAATGGTTTCTTTGGGAATAAAACAAACCTCCATGTCACTGACCGCAATGGCCGAAAGGTTGGTGTTTTCCTGGGCAATGACCGATCGTTGTCCAATGACTTCACCTTTTGAGGCCAACTTTACAATCTGATCCTTGCCATTGGCACTGAGTTTAGAAAGTTTGGAAACCCCATTGCGAACACAATAGACCCCGTTGAGTTTATCGCCCTCCTCAAAGAGGGATTCGCCTTTTTTCAGGATTTTGGTGGTTTTGGAATCGGAAACTTGTTTCAATTCTTCCTTGCTCATCGCGCGCAACGAATTGAATTGTCGTATAATACAATTTTCACATCTACTTTCCATAACCCAATTACTGTTTATTTACCTGACATCTCAAATTTAGGGCTTATAATTATACCAACTACTGATAAATGTCATATTTTTAAGAGGAAGAGTATTACAAATTTGCACTAGGTAAAGCAAATGTAAATGGCAAACACAACCTGTTATCATTGTGGGGATGAATGCGGAAAAAATGGGGTGCAGTTTGACGAAAAGGAGTTTTGTTGTAACGGTTGTAAGACCGTCTATGAAATATTTTCGTCCAATGGCCTGTCCACATTCTATGAGATAGAAGCCAAGGCTGGGACTACACCCAACGAGTTGCGCGGTAAATACAATTTTCTGGATAATCAGGAGATTGTGGACAAGTTGGTGGAATTCAATGAAGAGGGAGTTCAAGTGGTCAGTTTGATGATTCCTTCCATTCACTGTAGTTCCTGCATATGGGTGCTGGAAAACTTGAACCGGTTGCATCCCGCGATTACAGTATCGCAGGTCGACTTTCCCAAGAAAACCATCCGGGTCACCTACAAAACTGGGGATTTCTCATTAAAGGCCTTAGTGATGCTCCTCGGTAGTATTGGGTACGAGCCCAATATATCCTTGGAGACTCTGGAGGGTAAAAAGAATACGGTAGACAGGTCGCTCATCTACAAATTGGGGGTTGCCGGATTTGCCTTCGGCAACGTAATGCTACTTTCCTTTCCCGAATACTTTGAAGTGGAGGAGTTTTGGTTGGATCAATACAAAGGGGTGTTCCGTTGGTTGATGTTCGCCTTCTCCCTGCCCGTGGTATTTTATGCGGCGCAGGATTATTTTGTTTCGGCCTATAAAGGTCTTCGCTCCAAACTGCTGAACATTGATGTGCCCATTGCCTTGGGAATCTTGGTGCTTTTTCTTCGAAGTACCATGGATGTGGCCTTGGATTTGGGTTCTGGCTTCTTTGATAGTCTTACGGGCCTGGTGTTCTTCTTGCTGCTTGGGAAATTCTTTCAGCAAAAGACCTATGCCTACCTATCTTTTGAACGCGATTACAAATCCTACTTTCCCATTGCCGTGACCCGATTGGGTGTCGATGGAAAGGAAGAGGACATCCAGATATATAAAATAAAGAAGGGCGACCGGATTCTGATCCGCAGTCAGGAAATCATTCCTGTGGATTGTATCTTGATCAAAGGAACCGCCGAAGTGGACTATAGTTTTGTAACGGGGGAATCCCAAGCGGTTTTCAAGGAATCCGGGGAAAAACTTTTCGCTGGGGGCAAACAGCTATCCGGAGTTTTGGAAGTGGAGGTGCTCAAGTCCGTATCGCAAAGCTACCTGACCCAGTTGTGGGGAAACTCGGTTTTCTCAAAGGACAAGGCCAGTCAGTTCCAGACCCTCACGGACCGTATTGGCAAGCGTTTTACCATTGCCGTGCTCACCATCGCATTTTTGGCAACGGCATTTTGGTTGTACCATGATGCCAGCATGGCACTCAATGTGTTTACGGCGGTGTTGATCATAGCCTGTCCCTGTGCCATTGCGTTGGCCGCTCCCTTTACGTTGGGGAATATGCTTCGCATTTTTGGAAAACACAGATTCTACTTGAAGAACACCAATGTTATTGAGCGATTGGCCCAAATAGACATGGCCATTTTTGACAAGACGGGGACGTTGACCACCACGAAACGCGAAACGATCTTGTATGAAGGGGTGGAATTGACAACGGAAGAGACTGCCCTGTTGAAGACCACACTTAGGGCTTCGAACCATCCGTTGAGCCGTTCTTTGTACGATATTCTCAAGTCCAATGCCATAATGACCTTGGATGAATTCCAGGAGCATACCGGGAAGGGTATTGAAGGAAGGGCCAATCAGCATTCCATAAAAGTGGGGTCGGCGACCTATGTGGGAAAGGAAGCCTCTGCAGAATTGGCGAATACGGCGGTCTATGTGAGTTCGGATGAGGATGTGAAAGGTCGATTTGTGTTCAAGAACACCTATCGGGATGGCGTAAAGGAAATCTTTGCGGAGTTGACCCCTCAATGGGAAGTGGGAATCCTTTCTGGGGACAATGACGGTGAACGGGAACAATTGGAAAAGATACTGCCACCGCAAGCGCAAATGCTGTTCAATCAGAAGCCTGAGGATAAACTGGAATACATTGGTAAAATGCAGAAATCCCATCAGGTACTCATGGTTGGGGACGGATTGAATGATGCTGGGGCATTGGCCCAGAGCAATGTTGGGGTGGCCGTATCGGAGAATGTAAACGTGTTTTCTCCGGCCTGTGATGGCATTATGGATGCCTCAAGCTTGGCTAAGCTGCCCATTTTTATGCAACTGTCCAAAAAATCCATACAGGTCATCAAATTGAGTTTTATGCTCTCTTTGTGCTACAATATTGTAGGACTGTACTTTGCCGTAACGGGGCAATTACAGCCTGTGATAGCTGCCATTTTGATGCCTTTGAGTTCCATCAGTATAGTGGCTTTTACAACTGTTTGCACCAATATTTTGGGCAAAAGATTAAAATAAAACGAAAGCTGACATATGTCATTTTTTGCGCAGCATCGCCATAGTAGTTTTACGCCTAAATTAGGATAAGGTATGAGTGTTATTTATGTTTTATTGGCCATCAGCATCTCGGTTGCTGTTTGCTTTTTTGCCGCCTTTGTGTTTTCGGTGAAGAAAGGACAGTATGACGATGTGTATACCCCTTCGGTACGGATGCTTTTTGATGATGAGCTTCGCAAGGACACGGACAATCCCGATCAGAATAAAAAACAAATCAAACAAACAGAAAGTACAAACCAATAAATATGGAAATTCAACAGTTTCGCTACGATAACAAAATCGTGCAAAAGTTCTTGTACGCCACCATGCTTTGGGGCGTTGTAGGTATGGCCGTGGGGCTTTTATTGGCCTTCATGTTTTTATTTCCCAATGTCACGGATGGCATTTCGTGGTTGAGCTTTGGGCGTTTACGTCCGTTGCACACCAATGCGGTCATCTTTGCCTTTGTGGGAAATGCCATTTTTGCTGGAGTCTATTATTCCACCCAGCGTTTACTAAAGGCCAGGATGTTCAGTGATGCCCTGAGCAACATCAACTTCTGGGGCTGGCAGCTGATAATTGTGGCGGCGGCCATTACGCTTCCGTTGGGGTACACTACCTCCAAGGAGTATGCTGAGCTCGAATGGCCCATTGACTTGGCCATTGCCGTGGTTTGGGTGGTTTTTGGTTGGAACCTGATAGGGACCATCCTAAAACGTAGACAACGACACTTGTATGTGGCCATCTGGTTCTACTTGGCCACCTTCGTAACGGTTGCGGTATTACATATTTTCAATAGTTTGGAACTGCCGGTATCGGCATTGAAGAGTTACTCCGTATATGCCGGGGTGCAAGATGCCTTGGTACAGTGGTGGTACGGACATAACGCGGTGGCCTTTTTCTTGACCACGCCCTTCTTGGGATTGATGTATTACTTTGTGCCCAAAGCGGCCAATAGACCCATCTATTCCTATCGGTTGTCCATAGTACACTTCTGGTCGTTGATATTCATTTACATCTGGGCTGGGCCTCACCACTTGCTGTATTCTGCATTGCCCGATTGGGCCCAGAACCTTGGTGTGGTATTTTCCGTAATGTTGATAGCACCCTCTTGGGGAGGTATGATCAACGGACTGTTGACCCTAAGAGGTGTTTGGGATAAGGTTCGAAGTGATGCCACTCTAAAATTTATGGTAGTGGCCATTACAGGGTACGGTATGGCAACCTTTGAAGGCCCTATGCTTTCCCTGAAAAATGTAAACGCCATTGCCCACTTCAGTGACTGGATCATTGCCCACGTACACGTTGGGGCGTTGGCTTGGAACGGGTTCTTGACCTTTGGAATGATCTATTGGTTGGTTCCCAGAATGTTCAAGACCACCTTATACTCCAAAGGATTGGCCAACTTCCACTTTTGGATAGGCACCTTGGGTATTGTACTCTATACGCTACCTATGTATGTGGCCGGATTTACCCAAGCCTTGATGTGGAAAGATTTCAATCCGGATGGAACCTTGGTATATGGTAACTTCTTGGAGACCGTTACCCAGATCATTCCCATGTATTGGATGAGGGCCATTGGAGGAAGCTTGTACATTCTAGGTATGTTCGTGTTGCTGTACAATGTGGTACAGACCATCAGATCAGGAAGCAAAGTAGAGGACGAATTGGCCGAAGCACCCGCTTTGGAGCGTGTGTCCAAAAAACGTGTGGCCGGGGAGACCTTCCACAACTGGTTGGAAAGAAAGCCTGTGCAATTGACCATCTTGGCTACCATTGCCATTTTGATTGGGGGTATCGTACAGATTGTCCCAACCATTTTGGTGAAATCGAATATCCCAACCATTACCAGTGTAAAACCATACACCCCATTGGAGTTGGAGGGACGCGATCTATATATCCGGGAAGGTTGTGTGGGCTGTCACTCCCAAATGGTAAGGCCGTTCAGGAGTGAGGTGGAACGTTATGGTGAATATGCCAAGGCCGGGGAATTTGTATACGACCACCCTTTCCTTTGGGGAAGTAAACGTACAGGGCCCGATTTGTTAAGGGTCGGTGGAAAGTATTCAGATAACTGGCACTTGAACCATATGTACGATCCGCAGAGTACTTCCGCAGGATCCATTATGCCCGCTTACCAATGGTTGGTAAAGAACGAACACGATCGTAGTGGGGTGCAATCCAAAATGGAGACCATGGTCAAATTGGGAGTTCCTTATACAGATGAGGATATTGCCAATGCACCACAATCCATGGCAGAACAAGCGGAGCAGATAGAGAAAAATCTGTATGCCGATCCAGAATTTGTGAAGACCTATGAGGCAGATAAGAAATATGCGGAGGAAAACGGTGAGGACTTTGTGGAAATGCGAGATCGTGAGATTGTGTCACTCATAGCCTACCTACAACGTTTGGGTACGGACATCAAGATCAAAGAAACTGAATAACTGTTATCAGAAAATAAAGAGTAAAAAAGAAATCATGAATCAAGAGTCAAGAAGCAAGACCAAAATTAAAATGACTTTAAAGTTTTACGTCTTGATTCTTGTATCTATAATCTAACATAACCATGTTGAAATTTGTAAAGAACCATATGGAAACTATCGAAGGGGTGGCCAACTACCCCATGATTTCCCTTATGATCTTCTTCGTGTTTTTTGTACTTCTCTTTTGGTGGGTGTTTACCGCTTCGAAAGAGCATGTGAAGGAGATGGGAGAATTGCCATTGGACCATAACGATCAACACAACAAACTATAATATTATGAGCACAAGAACACCCTGGTGGATACGCGTACCCGTACTCTTCTTCCTAATCTTCGGATTGATGGAGTACTTTATAGACTCTGGTGATAAACCGGCCATCATTGAATATCCCATTACGCAGTTTTTCCTGCTTTTGGTATTGATGATTCTTATTGCCATAGAGCTAATATTGAGTTCCATTGAGAACATCATGTTCCAGACCCTTACTGAAGAAGGTAAGGAAAAATACCTCGCCAGCAAGAACAAGAAATTGGAGTGGAAATGGGCCAAAGACCTGTATCAACGTCTAACCAAGACCAAATCCATGGAGCGCGAAGGGGAAATCATCATGGACCACAACTATGATGGTATCCGGGAGTTGGACAACGTATTGCCGCCTTGGTGGGTATATCTGTTCTACGGTACCATTATTTTTGGAGTTATCTATCTGGTGCGGTTCCATGTGGTCGGAGAGTATACCCAGGCAGAGGAGTATGACCAAGAAGTGGCCGCTGCCAAAATTGAGATAGAAGAGTATAAGAAGAATGCCAAGGATTTGGTGGATGCCAGTACAGTGGAATTGTTGACGGATGCATCCGACCTGAGTGCCGGGGAAAAGATTTTTACCACCAATTGTGTGGCCTGTCACATGGCCGATGGTGGCGGAGGAATTGGCCCCAACCTTACCGATGATCATTGGATTTTGGGCGGAGGTATCAAAAATGTGTTCAACACCATTTCCGAAGGAGGACGTGATGGTAAGGGAATGGTGGCTTGGAAGCAAAGCTTCAAGCCCGCAGAGATAGCCCAGGTGGCCAGTTATGTGATAAGCTTGGGAGGAACCACTCCCGCCAATCCAAAAGCACCCGAAGGTGATGTTTGGGTAGATCCGGATGCTCCGGAACCTGCACAGACCCAACCTGCGGAGCAAGCTTTGGATTCCACCAGTGTGGAAATGGAGTAAGAACTGGGTCTAGAAAACAATAGGTTTTCACCAAATAAAAAATGCGATGGAAGAGAATTTTAGGGACTCCATAGGAACAATTTCCGAAGAGGGTAAAAGGGCATGGGTTTTCCCAAAAAAACCAAGTGGTCGCTATTACGATTATCGTAAGTATGTAAGTTATGCGCTATTGGCCTTTTTGGTGGCCGCCCCTTTTATCAAGATCAATGGACACCAATTTTTGATGTTCAATGTGTTGGAACGACGTTTCAATATCTTTGGACTTCCATTTTGGCCCCAGGATTTCCATCTTGTGGTGGTCTCCATGATCATAGGAGTGGTCTTCATTGCACTTTTTACGGTAGCCTACGGTCGTATCTTTTGCGGATGGATGTGCCCCCAGACCATTTTTTTGGAAATGGTCTTTCGAAGGATCGAATATTGGATCGATGGTGACCGAGGCGCCCAGATGCGATTGGACAAGTCACCCTGGAATGCCCATAAAATTAGAAAACGGTTGTTGAAATGGACCATCTTTTTCATCATCTCCTTTTTGATAGCCAATGTCTTTTTGGCCTATTTGATCGGTAGCGATAGACTGATCCAATATGTCACCGAAGGTCCAATGGCCCATTTAAGCACCATGGTTCCCTTGCTGATTTTCACAGGAGTGTTCTACTTTATTTTTGCGTGGTTCCGCGAACAGGTGTGTATCATTGCCTGTCCCTATGGAAGGCTTCAAGGGGTTTTGTTGGATGACAAATCCATAGTAGTGGCCTATGACCATAAACGTGGGGAAGGCGAGAATGGTCGCAAAAAATTCAGAAAAAATGAGGATAGGGATGTGTTGGGCCATGGCGATTGTATTGATTGTTTTCAATGCGTTAATGTGTGCCCCACGGGAATAGACATCCGTAATGGAACGCAGTTGGAATGTGTCAACTGTACGGCCTGTATTGATGAGTGCGACCATATCATGGAAAGCATTGACAAGCCCAAAGGATTGATCCGATATGCCAGTGAGGATGAAATCTTGAACAACAACAAGTTCAAATTCACGGCCAGAATGAAAGGATATACGGCCGTGCTTGCCGTCCTTATTGGAATATTGATCGGGATGCTTTTCCTGCGAAATGAGGTGGAAGCGAACATACTTCGCTTACCGGGACAATTGTATGAGCGCAAGGAAAACAACATGATCAGCAATGTCTATACCTACAAGTTGGTGAACAAGACCACCAAGGATATTGAGAATGTATCCTTTAAATTGATGTCGCACAGAGGGACCATAAAAATGGTTTCACAGGATACCTTCACAGTACCTGCAGAAGAACTTACCGAAGGTACTCTGTTCATAGAGATCAACGCTTCGGAACTGACCGGGGACAAAGATAAACTGAAGATCGCGGTCTATAGTGGGGATGAGGTCATTGAGACCACCACCACCCAGTTTTTGGCCCCACGAAGCTATAATTAGAGGTTTTTTAATAGAATAGTAAGCCTAAAAGGATAAAAAGATGAAGATAAATTGGGGAACGGGAATAGTATTGGCTTTTATAGGGTTTATCACCTTCATCCTATACTTTGTGTTTCGGATGAGTACCGATGATAGGTCCAACCATGATCTAGTCACGGAGGAATACTACAAAAAAGAGCTTAGCTATCAGCAAGATATCGATGCCTCCAAAACAGCCCGGGAAATGGATGCCGTTCTCCGGGTGGAAAAATCACCCGAAGGGGTTATGATTTTTTTTCCGGAGCAGTTCGACCCCCAAAAAATAACAGGAAAAGTGTCCTTGTACAGACCGTCCAACAAGCGTTTGGATACTGACTTTCCCATAAGTTTGTCCAAAACACATTTGCTCATACCTGACAACAGCTTGGTGGGCGGTCGATGGGACATTACCGTAAATTGGAAGTACGAGGGAAATACCTTTTTCCATAAACAAAAACTGGTGTATTAAGCTATGCTGTCATCTGCTTTGGTATTGGGGTTATTGGGAAGTCTGCACTGCTTGGGCATGTGCGGTCCCATAGCTTTTATGTTGCCCTTGGACCAGCAGAATACCACCAAGAAAGCGGCTCAACTGTCTATCTACCATGCAGGAAGGCTCATGGCTTATGGGGTCATTGGAATGCTCTTTGGGGTTTTGGGCAAGGGACTGTCGCTGTTTGGTATGCAGCAAAAATTATCCATCGCCATAGGCGCCATCATGATTTTATTGGTACTGATTCCTGGAAGGTATCTCAACGGGCATAAATTTTTAAGGCCTATCTATTCCCTATTGGGCAAAGTAAAATCAAAACTAGGTGCGGAACTCAAGAAGAAGACCCCAGATGCTTTTCTGACCATAGGTTTCCTGAATGGTTTTTTACCTTGTGGATTGGTCTATATGGCCGTATTGGGTGCCATTGCATTGGGAAGTCCGTTGCAAGGTGGACTGTACATGGTTTTGTTCGGACTGGGTACGGTGCCGTTGATGAGTCTGGTGGTCTTTTCCAAAGGATGGATGGGAAACTCCTTCAAGTTCCGGGTGCAAAAACTGATTCCGGTATTTGTGGTGATCATTGGGGTGCTTTTTATCATCCGAGGACTTGGGTTGGGCATTCCCTATGTTTCCCCCAAGCCCGTGCCCACCAACTTGGCTTCGGCCACCATAGAGTGCCATCAACCTTAAATCCATAGAACATCAAAGAATAAGAATCTGGTTGGGCATGGATTGTCCAACCTATAACTCAATCACATGAAGATAACATCTGCAGAAGAAGCGGTACAGATCATAAAATCAGGGGACAAAGTATTTTTTCAGGGAGCGGCCATGACCCCCAATGTACTTATTGATGCCCTTTGCGATAGATATGAAGAGCTCAGGGATGTTGAAATAGTGTCCATACACACCGAAGGGGAGGCCAGGTATACCCAAGCCCCTTGCAACGAAAGTTTTTGCTTGAACAGCCTTTTTGTAGGGGGGAATGTCCGCAACTTTGTCAATGGCTTTAAGGGGGATTATGTTCCTATTTTTCTTAGTGAGATCCACTTGCTGTTCCGAAGGAATATCATCGATTTGGATGTGGCCTTTATTCAGGTTTCCCCGCCGGACAAACATGGGTATTGTTCTTTGGGTGTTTCGGTGGATGTGACCCTCCCCGCCATTGAAATGGCCAAAAAAGTGGTGGCGCAGATCAACCCAAGAGTACCCAGGACACATGGGGATGGCATTATCCATATCAGTCAAATAGATCAGGCCATTGAGGTGGACCAACCCATCCATGAGCATGAACAAACCGAGATTTCAGGCTTGGAGCTTCAAATTGGTGGGCATGTGGCCTCTTTGATTGAAGATGGAGCCACCTTGCAGATGGGGATAGGGAACATTCCCAATGCCGTGTTGTCCAAACTGGGTAATCATAAGCGATTGGGAATCCATACCGAAATGTTCTCCGATGGGGTTTTGCCTCTTATTGAGCAAGGTATTGTCACCGGCGAGGAAAAAAAAGTGAAACAAGGCAAGGTGGTGAGCTGTTTTGCCGTGGGGTCAAGAAAGTTGTATGATTTTATTGATGACAACCCCTTGTGCCACTTTAAGGAGGCAGCATATACCAATGATACGGCCGTGATTAGAAAAAATCCCAAAGTAACGGCGATCAATAGTGCCATTGAGATAGATATAACCGGACAGATTTGTGCGGATACCATTGGAAGTAGACAGTTTTCTGGGGTTGGGGGGCAAATGGATTTTATTCGTGGGGCTTCACTTTCGGATGGGGGAAAACCCATTTTTGCCATGCCCTCTATCACCAATAAAGGGGTTTCCAAGATTGTTCCCTACTTGAAACAGGGGGCTGGAGTGACCACCACACGGGCCCACGTGCATTATGTGGCCACGGAACATGGGGTAGTGAACTTATATGGCAAAAATTTGAAACAACGGGCGCAGGCCTTGATTTCTATTGCCCATCCAGACCATAGGGAGGCATTGGAGAAGGCAGCGTATGAACGGTTTAATGGATAATCCTGAAACCGATTAAAAAAAAGGAAGCTGAAATATTTCAGCCTCCTTTTTTTTGGAATTATAAAATGTAATCCGTTAGATTTTAAAGGTCATGACGGGAGCTTTGGAATGGTTGGCGATATCCTCCCCAATACTGCCCATAAAGAAATGGGAAAGCCCTCTTCTGCCATGGGTGGGTATGCCCACCAAATCGGCACAGACCTTTTCACTATAGTTGAGCACTCCTTTTTCTACGGTGTAGTCATCGTGGATTTCAACCTGAAGTCCCAAATTGGCTTCTTTAAGGAATTTGGTGATTTTGGCATACGCATCATCCGTGCTCAGGAACTCATCACCTGGAGTGTTTACATATACCAACAGCAGCTCGGATTTGAGCAATTTTGCCATTTCTGCGGCCTTTTTTACCACAGGAATACTTTCCTCTGCAAAATCACAGGCAAAGACAAATCGTTCTGCGCTAAACTCCTCTACTTCGCCCTTGATGACAAGAACAGGTACATTTGCAGTACGTACAACCCGTTCCGTATTGGAGCCAATAAAGATTTCTTCCAATCCGTCCGTACCGTGCGAGCCCATTACGATGAGGTCCGCATTGTGCTTTTCGGCCACCTCGTTGACCTCGCTGAAAACTTTGTAATGTTTGATCACGGGCACAACCTTAACGCCCTTTAAATAGGGTTTGTCCAAGAACTCGGCGAACCTTTTTTCCCCTATTTTGATCAAATGGACCACCTGCTCTTGGGAAATATAGCCCGATTCGGTCATAAGGGCAGGGGATAGTTCCAACATATGCAGCACCATTAGCTCTGCGTCGTTTTTCTTTGCGAGGGAGGCCGCTACTTTGAGCGCCCGCTCGGATTGTTTTGAAAAATCAATGGGTACGATTATGCTTTTCATTTTTTTCTTTTTTTAGGTTAAACGGTCATGGAAAATACTCGGGTATCTGGCTGTTTTCGGTGTAGTTTTACATCAAATGCCATGCTGATATTCCGTATAAAGGGTCTTCCCTTTGGGCTTACTTTGATGTTGTTCTTTCCAATTTCAATAAGTCCATCAGCGTCCATTTCCATTAGGTTGCCAATGATTTTTTGGAAATCGACCACCTCTTCTTCCTCCTTGGTCCAAGAGGTCTCAAACTGGCACATGAGGTTAAGGATATGCTGTCTCACAATCTCGTCTTCCTGATTAAGGATATGTCCCCTAAAAATAGGGATAAGTCCGTGGGATACCAAATGTTGGTACTCCTCAACACTTTTTACATTTTGGGCAAATCCGTACCAGCTATCACTAATGCTGGAGACTCCCAGGCCAATCATTAATTTGGTCTTGGAAGGGGTGTAGCCCATAAAGTTCCGATGCAGGGTTCCATTGGTAAGCGCAGTGTACAAATTGTCCGTTGCGAGGGCAAAGTGGTCCATACCCACATCTTTATATCCAAACTCCGTGAGCATTCTTTTGCCCATTTCGTATTGTGCTTTTTTCTCCACAGATGAAGGCAGGTCTGCCTCTTTATAGCCGCGCTGTCCATTGCCCTTTAGCCAAGGCACGTGGGCATAGCTGTAAAAGGCAATCCTATCCGGTTGTAGGGCCTTGGTTTTTATAATAGTCTCTTCCACATGGGCGCAGTCTTGAAAAGGAAGGCCATAGATAATATCGTGGCCTACGGAGGTATACCCAATTTCCCGGGCCCACTCGGTCACATTCTTCACATTTTCAAAAGGCTGCATCCTGTTGATGGCCCTTTGCACAGTTAGGTTGTAATCCTGCACACCGTAGCAGACCCTTCTGAACCCTACATCAAAAAGGGCCTGTAGATGTGCTTTTGTGGTATTATTGGGATGTCCCTCAAAACTAAATTGGGCATCTTCTGCTTTTTTGGCCTGTGAAAGAATGCCTTTGACCAGCTGGGTCAAATGTTCGGGTGAGAAAAACGTAGGCGTGCCTCCACCCAAATGCAACTCTTTTATGGTCGGTTTGGTTCCAAGAAGTTCAACATACAACTGCCATTCCTTTAATACCGATTTGATATAGGGCAATTCCACCTCATGTCTTTTGGTGATGCGTTTATGGCATCCGCAGAAGGTGCACAGACTTTCACAAAAAGGAAGGTGTATGTATAGGCTTATTCCTTCCTCGGGATTTTCCTGAAAAGCCTTCAATACACTTGATTTCCATTTTTTGCCCGAGAAACTTTCCAAGTCCCAATACGGTACCGTGGGGTAACTGGTGTATCTGGGGCCGGGGACATTATACTTCTGAACTAATTCACACATAACTGCATACCTTTGGATTATAGGTCAAAATTAGAAGTGCTCCATGGGATAAAACATGATAAATGTCAGTCTGCCCCAAATCCCAACATGACAACCATCATATTTTGGACGTTATGGCCTTTGTAGTTTTAGGGAATCTGGAAAGAGCTAATTTTCAATAGAATGGGAGAGCATATCAACAAAAGTGTATTTGACGGTGAAGAGCGAAAGGCCTTCGTTCGGCATTTGATTGATGATGTTAAGGCCTTGGAAATTCTCTTGGAGCGGGGTTTGGTGGAAGATGATGTGGTACGCATCGGCGCGGAACAGGAAATGTGCTTGGTGGATGATGAATTTAGGCCTTCCCCAAAATCACTGGAAATCATGGAGGCCATACATGATCCACATTTTACCACAGAGTTGGCAAGCTATAACCTAGAGGCAAACCTTGACCCATTTCCTTTGGAAAAAGATTGTTTTCAGAAAGTGGAACGGCAGTTGGGTCAATTGTTGGATAAGGCCAAGGCAGCGTCTAAAGAACATCAGAGTAAAGTTGTGCTCACGGGAATCCTTCCCACCATCAGCAAGGAAGAGCTTGGAATGGATTATATGACGCCTATCCCCAGGTACTATAAGCTCAATGAGACCTTAAAGATGTGGCGGGGCGATGATTTCAATGTAAGGATCAGGGGAGTGGATGAACTCTCGATCCATCATGATTCCGTTTTGTTTGAAGCCTGCAACACCAGTTTTCAATTGCATTTGCAGGTAGCTCCTGAGGATTTCATCAAAAGTTACAATTGGGCACAGGCCATTGCGGGCCCTGTATTGGGGATATCCTGTAATTCCCCCCTTCTGTTGGGCAAGGAACTTTGGAAAGAAACCCGTATCGCCCTTTTTCAGCAGAGTTTGGATACCCGAAAATGGTCCCATGCCGTAAAAGAGCAAGTGGCCCGGGTCGGGTTTGGGGAACATTGGCAAAAAGGCTCGGCGGTGGACATCTTTAAGGAGGATATTTCCACGCACCGTATTATTCTTACCAAACCGATTGTGAAAGGCGCACTGCAACTCTTGGAGGAAGGCAAAATACCCAAGCTTGAGGCATTGAACCTGTTCAATGGAACCGTATACCGTTGGAACCGTCCTTGTTACGGTGTGGGCAACGGTAGGCCCCATCTTCGAATAGAGAACAGGTACATTCCGGCAGGGCCTTCGGTGATAGATGAAATGGCCAATTTTGCCTTTTGGGTCGGATTGATGGAAGGTAGGCCCAAAACCTATGACGATTTGCCCAATGTTATGGATTTTAAAGAGGTACGGCAGAATTTTATAATAGCCGCACGAAATGGAAGACAAAGCCAGTTTTCTTGGCAGGGAAAGAACATGACCTTAAAGAAATTGATCAAGAATGAGCTTTTGCCCATTGCCCATGAAGGATTAAAAAAGCATAAAGTAAACGACAATGATATCAACAGGCTTTTGGGAATTATTGAGGCTCGGGTAGATGGGCCTACAGGTGCAGAATGGCAAATAGAAAACTTTAGAAGACTGCGAAAGCAAATGAAGTTGGACAGTGCCCTGGTGCAATTGACCAAAGCGCAATTTGAAAAACAACAAGATAACATTCCTGTGCATCAATGGGAACCGGTGCAAGGAATTGTACGGAAAAGGGAGTCGTTTCAGTGGGTGGGCCAGATCATGTCTACCCGACTCCTAAAAATAGACGGGGATGACTATGCCAATCTAGCTCTCTCGATCATGCAATGGAACAACATCCATCACCTTCCCGTGGAGAACATGAAGGGTGAGTTGGTGGGATTGTTGACCTGGAGCCATATCGACCAAATGAAAACATTGGATAAAACCGAGGCTCTGGTTTCCGATATTATGATCAAAAAAGTGATTACCGTGACGCCGAAGACAGCGATAAAGACTGCTGAGAAGATAATGCAGGACCATCAAATTGGTTGTTTGCCCGTCTGCGAAGGGAGCAGTTTGGTGGGAATCATCAGTAAAGTGGATTTATGAACATGTCCGTAGCATATAGTAAAGCTCTGGGCCAGACCTTGGAGGTAGACAGAATCATGGATTATATCAAAGGGACGAAGAGTGGTCCCACAGTGGTATTCTTTGGGGGAATCCATGGCAATGAACCTGCCGGGGTATTTGCCTTGAAAGAGGTTTTGGATGAAATAAAGGCCCAAAAGACCAAAGTAAATGGCGAAATATACGCCATAGCAGGAAACCTTGGGGCGCTTGGCAAGAATGTCCGCTTCCAAAAGGAGGATCTTAACCGTATCTGGACTCCCGAGCGAATGGATAGCAGTTTCTCCAATATGGTGGAATGCTCCGATGAGGAGAAAGAACTCTTGGAAATTCGTAAAGTACTTTTCAGGATTCTTGAAGAGGGCAAGCCCCCTTTTTATTTTATGGACCTGCATACTACCTCCAGTGATACGACGCCCTTCATGGTCTTGAACGATAGCCTGCTGAACCGTAACTATGCCGCAAACTATCCACTGCCCATTATTTTAGGAATAGAGGAATATTTGGAGGGTGCCTTGTTGAGCTACATCAATGAGTTGGGCTATGTGTCACTGGGATTTGAAAGCGGTCAACACAATGATATAAAGGCCATCCGGAACCATGCGGACTTTATCCGGTTTTCCCTCTATTTGACTTCCTCCGTCCAAGCTTCGGAAAAGGAGCGTATCGACTTGTTCAACCATATCGAACAAAGCAGTGGAACCGTGGCGCAGCGGTTTTATGAAATCTATCACGAGCATAAAATAGCTCCCGGGGATAATTTTAAAATGTACCCCGGATTCATTAACTTTCAACATATTCCCAAAGGTGAGCCAATAGCCGTGTATAACGGTGAAATTGTGAAGGCCAAGGAGCAAAAGCGGATTTTCATGCCTTTGTATCAGGATCAGGGCAGTGAAGGCTTTTACTTTATTAGGGTAATTCCAAAAATATGGTTGCAGATTTCACGGGAACTGAGACGGTTTAAGGTAGATCACCTGTTGGCAAAGTTGCCCGGGGTGCAGTGGAAGTCCGATCAAAAGGACATCCTTGTCGTGGATCAGCGGGTGGCCCGGTTTATGGCCCGAGCGTTTTTCCATTTGTTGGGGTATAGGGCCAGAAAGTTCAATGAAGACCATTTGGTGGTCAAGAGTAGGGAAAGGGCCTCAAAAACGAAGGCATACAAAAACGCCCCTTGGTTCTGATTTAAGGCGGTAAACTATGGGCCAAAAGCCACAAATATGACTTCTGTCATATTTTAGCTCATGCGCCCCATCTAATTTTGGGACAAGAGTAAGTAGACATTTTAATTTTTTGGTATGAGCAACATAAATAAAATATTGATTCCTTTTGATTTTTCGGAAGCTTCATTGAATGCATTGGAATATGTGGCCAATTTTGTGGGACCCGAACGTTCCATAACCATTCTGGCCATGTACGTAAGTGCAATGCCCATAAGTCTTTCCGAGGAAGATGAACTCAAGGAAGATTTTTCGAACGTCCTCAAAGCTATGGACGTTAGGTTGAAGATTGAACCTGAATTCGAAACCGCAACGGGCAAGATGATCGGTACCATTTTGTCGGCACAGAAATCCAGCGATGCGGACTTGATCATGATGGGCACCATGGGAGACAAAATTACCGATGAGGCCATCACCAATACCTCAAGATTGGTTTTGGATGCCGATTGCCCCGTGATTTCAATCCCCTATGGTTGTAGTATCAAGGAGCCCAAGGACATTGCTCTGGTCATGGGAGGGGAGTTGATTGACAATAAAAAACTTCTGGGTACCCTGTTGGATATTGCGCGTACCTTTGACTCAAGGGTACACGTGCTCACCATCTACAAAGAATCCATTTATGAGGAGCACTCCACGGCCGATAGTACAGAAAACTCATTGGAGTACTATTTGGAGCACTTTTATGTAGAGCATACGTTCAATAAAAATCAGGATGTGGAAGAAGGTATCTTCAACTACATCAATGAAAAGAAAATCGATCTCTTGGTCATCCTGCCTAGGAACCATGCCCAAAACAGTACCCCTTCGGAAGGCCGATTGACCAAGTTGTTGACCCTACATTCCGAAATTCCCGTTTTGGCTTTGGATTGATAGTATTGTGTAAATCCTCAAATTAATAAGGACCCTATGGGAAAATTCCAAATAGAAAGTTTGGGAATGCCACACTATAAATCACCTCTTAAATTAAGTACGGTGAAAGGGGATAATATCTTTGACTTTGTGAGCGATGCCGATCGATTGGTCTTTGATCTTTCGATGGAGTATTACCATCATTGTCTCAAAACGGGTGAAGCGCCTCTGTGTTTGGAAAAGGCGGGCCCGCGCCAGGATATTTTTTTCGATGCCCAAAAGACCACTGCGGCCATTGTTACCTGTGGAGGTTTGTGTCCCGGGATCAATAATGTGATCCGTGGGGTGGTCATGGGGCTCCACTATTTTTATGGGGTGAAGAAAATTTTGGGCATACCCTATGGGTATGAAGGCCTTAATCCGGAGAAAGGACACGGCTTTGTGGAACTCACTCCGGACAAAGTAAAGGATATCCACCAGTTTGGGGGCACTTTTTTAGGGTCGTCCCGAGGAAGTCAAGATGTGTCCAAAATGGTGGATACCTTGCAGGACAATAACATCGACATCCTTTTTGCCATTGGGGGCGACGGTACCCTAAAAGGAGTGGATGCCATTGGGCGGGAAATCAAAAAACGGAATGCCAAGATCAGCGTGGTGGGGATTCCCAAGACCATAGACAACGATATTGACCTTATTGATGAATCTTTCGGGTTTGAAACGGCATTTGATGTGGCAAGTCCCATTTTACGGGACGCCCACAACGAAGCCACAGGGGCTTTCAATGGAATTTCAATTGTGAAATTGATGGGAAGGGACAGTGGTTTTATAGCGGCCTCTGCTGCCTTGTCCATGCCCGTGGTGAATTTTGTGCTGGTTCCCGAAATGGATTTTTCGCTTGAAGGTGAAAAAGGATTTCTAAAAGCCCTGGAACAGCGGTTGGAACTGAAAAGACATGCGGTCATTGTTGTAGCCGAAGGTGCTGGGCAACATTTGTTCCAAGAGAAAAGTGGGGTCAAGGATGCATCCGGAAATGTGAAACATAAAGATATCGGTCTGTTTTTAAAGGAAAAAATAGGCGAACATTTTAAAGGTTCTTCCGTTACCATCAAATACATAGATCCCAGTTACATCATTCGGAGCGCGCCCGCCAATTCAAGCGATAGTGTCTATTGCAGTAGGTTGGCCTACCATGCCGTTCATGGGGCCATGGCCGGGAAGACCCGATTTGTGAGCAGCAAGGTGAATAACAAGTATGTGTATGTGCCGATCTCAGAGGTCACCCAGAAAAGGAAGAAAATAGACATGGAAGGCGAATTTTGGTTTTCCGTGCTGCAGAGTACCGGTCAGCCCTTTTCATGGGGATGATCTACCAAGCTGACATTTGTCATTTAATTTCCTAATTTCACTCCATAGCTTTGGAGAAAATCAAAACAAAAATCATGGAAGTACAAGTTCAATATCTAAAAATGCAGACCAGCGAATCATTGACTGAAATCTTAATGAAAAAGTTGGATGGGCTGGAGAAAAAGTACAACTGGTTGATCAAGGCCAATGTACTGTTTAAAATAGAGAATGATAAGGCCGGAGAAGGAAAGATATGCGAAATAGAACTGAGTGCTCCCGGACCTAGACTTTTTGCCAAGGCCAAAACAGACGATTTTGAGAAATCCTTGGCAGAGACCATTGAAGAATTGCAAAGACAATTGGAAAAAAGACAGGGTAAGTTTGTGTCACATTAAATGGAAATTAGATCTTTGCTGTGCATGATCTTAAACCACTTGCCATGAAACTACAATTTGTTGCTTTAAGTCTTTTACTATTCTCGGGTTGTTCCACGGCTAAATTGGTGGGTACATGGAAAAATCCAGATCATGTAATCTTTGATGCCTATAAAGTGCTCGTGGTGGGTATGGCCAAGGATGAAAATGTACGGATGGACTTTGAGAGCAAACTGGTCAAGAAATTGGAGGATAAAGGGGTAGAGGCCATGCGCAGCATTGATATTTTTGATGTGGAGTTCACTACATCCCAAAAGTCGGAAGAAGAGCTGTCCGAAGTGGAAGAGCAATTGTTGGACAAAGATTTTGATGCTATCTTGTTTACCAAGATCCTAAAGGCCGATAGCAAGCGTACCCTAAAGGAAAGAATCAACAATATTGATAGGATGTTCATGCGGTTCAGTACCGATTATCTGGAACATCAAGACATCTACTATGACCCGGAGTCCTATGATTCCTTCAATATATACCATCTAGAGACCTCCCTGTACTGTATATGTATAGGAAAGGAAAGGGAGTTGATTTGGAGGGGTAATATAGACGTAACTGAATCCCCAAAGGTTGAAAAGACCATTGATGCCTACATCAAGCTGATCACCGATGAGATGGAGAGGCAGGATATCATTTTTTATTAACCCAATCCAAAGGCATCCAGCACTCCTAAAATATCCAGGATAATACAAACGGGAATCGCGATCAGGATAATAACCAGGACAAAGACCATGAACCGCAAGAAAGCAACCATGAGTTTATTGCCAAAAGAAACTTCATCAGTCATAATAGTGTAATTTCCTATCAAGGTAAGGAATTATTCAGGTAACTGTCACGTTCTGTGGATCTATATTCGATTAACGGAATGGTTTTTCGTATGTGCCGTATCCCAACTAAGAAGTCCTGTTCTTTTTTCCGCTGAGCAGTTTTCCCAGTTCCTCCAGACTAGCTCCTTTGGTCTCGGGCATCATAAAAATCACCCAGAACAATTGCAGGACCATCATAAAGGCAAAGAAGATGAAAATGGGCCAAGGATTGTCCTTGAAAATCCCGATTTCTGCATCCAGGAACGTTGGGGTGATCAAGGTGATGAGGGCAGCGAACACCCAGTGGGTTCCGGTTCCCCATGACTGCCCATAGGAGCGAACTTTGTTCGGGAATATCTCCGAAATGAACACCCATATGACGGCCCCTTGTCCAACAGCATGTGATGCAATGAAAATAAGGATGAAAATGAGGAGTAGCACCGAGCTTGCACTGGAATAAAAACACCATGCCACCATGGAAAGACTAATGATATAGCCGATGGAACCCATGTATAGCAATTGTTTGCGTCCCAGCTTGTCTATCAGGGAGATTCCCACGAAAGTGAAAATAAGGTTGATGATGCCGATGGATATGGAGCTGAAAAGCGATTCCCCCGAAGCCAATCCAGCACGCTCCAATATTTCCGGCGCGTAGTACAGTACAAAATTGATTCCCGATAGTTGGTTGAAAGCAGCGATCAAAAAGGCCAGAATAAGCGGTCGGTTGTATTTGCCCGAAAAAAGGTTGTCCTTTTGTTTTTGTGTGGTTTCCTGAAGGGACACCTTTATCTGGGCAAGATGGACTGTGGCCTGATCTTGATCAATACCCAATAAAGTCAAAGAACGTAGAACGATGGCCTCTTTGTGGTCTTTGAGCAAAAGCCATCTGGGACTATGGGGAATCTTAAGGACCATAAGGGTATAGATCAGTGCGGGAAGTCCCTCAATGCCCAACATCCATCGCCATGCGACCCCTTCATTGAAAATGGCCCCGATCAAAGAATTGGAGACAAACGCAATCAGGATTCCAAAGACAATATTGAATTGATAAAGGGCGGTAAGTCTTCCGCGGTTTTCCGGGGTAGATATTTCAGAAATGTACACAGGTGCCGCTACCGATGAGATACCCACACCAACACCTCCAATAAATCTAAAGAAGGAAAAACTATAAGCTTCAGGAGCCAAGGCGGAACCAATCGCAGAGATAAAGTAGAGTGCCCCTACCCAGAACAAGGTTTTTTTTCGTCCCCATCGGTCACACGGAATACCGCCCAAAAGAGAGCCCAAAACCGTTCCCCAAAGCGCCATGGACATGATAAAAATACCATGGAAGGTAAAAATGGAATCCCCCAAAAACCAATTGGTGCCCCATAGGTCCTTTATGGGTTGGTTGGCCCCGGAAATGACCACAGTGTCAAATCCAAATAGAAAACCCGCCAAAGCAGCGGTCAAAGAGATTCTGAAAATGCGTTTGTCCATATGGGTCAGTTTTAGCTAAAACTAACCAAAAAAAATTAAAGTATTTGGTCTATGTGCACCATAATCAGTGGAGTAGCTCCAACGTTTTGGGTGATGTAGGTCGAGTTGATTTTTCCTGTGTTTTCCAAAACATCAGGATTTTCGATGAAGTTATCCAATACGGATTTGAGTTCGTTTTCCGCGGATACGGGAATCACTCCCTTCAAGGCTACAAGGTCTTCGGCTTCTTTAAAACCTTCGTAGTTGGGGCCAATGACTACCGGGATGCCGTAAACAGCGGGTTCCAAGGTGTTGTGTAGCCCCGTGGCGAAACCTCCTCCCACATAGGCCATCTCGGCATAACTGTAAATTTTGGTGAGCAGGCCAATGGTGTCAATGATCAGCACATCAAAATCCATAAGATTCTGGTTGTCAATGTTGGAATAGCAGATGGTTTTTTTGGAAATGGACTCCGATAGTTGGTCAATATGATCTTGCTTTATTTTGTGCGGAGCAAGCACAAATTTTACCCCTTTATCAGATGAGTTGATATAATCTGCCAAAATCTTCTCGTCTTCCGGCCAAGTGCTCCCTGCTACCAAACAAGGTTGGCTTCCTTTGAATTGTTCCATAAAACCCAGATGGTTGTCTCGCTTCAGGATTTCTTGTACTCGGTCAAACCGGGTGTCGCCACTCACCGTACTATTGGCAAAACCAATGGACTGCAATAAGGTTTTTGAGGTGTCATCCTGAACAAAGAAATGGGAAAAACTATGCAAGCTGTTTCGCATAAAACCGCCATAGGGTTTAAAAAAGACCTGTCGTTTGGAGAATATGGCAGAAACCAACAAAGTGGGAATCTTCCGTTGTTGTAGTTGGTGCAAGTAGTTGGGCCAAATTTCGTACTTGATGAAAATGGCCATGACCGGATTCACCAGATCCACAAATTGCGATGAATTGGAATGGGTGTCCATGGGGAGGTATACCACCACATCGGCGGCAGAAGTATTCTTTTTCACCTCATAGCCCGAAGGTGAAAAAAAGGAAAGCACAAGTTTGTGGTTAGGATATTGCTGCCGCAATTGCTCCAAAATGGGCAATCCCTGTTCAAACTCTCCCAGCGAGGCTACGTGCATCCAAATGCATTTGGAATTGGGGGTGATGGAGGACCGTAGTTGGTCAAAGGTGTTTTTTCGACCCGAAACAAATAGTCTCATCTTGGGTTGGAACAATGCAATGCCCTTCAGGACCAACCAAGAAAGATGCGTTAGGATGTTATAGATAAAGCGTAGGGCCATCATATTCCGCTAAAATACATTCTTTCGGGAATAGCACATTATGGGATCTTTATTTCTTAATTTTGAACCATAACTTATCAGCATGAAAAAAATACAGATGGTCGACCTTCAAGGCCAATACCAGGGCATCAAAAATGAGGTCAACGATTCCATAGCCGAAATCTTGGATTCTTCGGCATTTATCAACGGTCCGCACGTGCATGCCTTTCAAAAGGAACTGGAGGAATACTTGGGGGTAAAACATGTAATTCCATGTGCCAATGGCACGGACGCCCTTCAAATTTGTATGATGGGATTGGGGTTGCAGCCCGGAGACGAAGTAATCACGGCCGATTTTACCTTTGCGGCCACCGTTGAGGTAATCGCCCTTTTGAACCTTACACCTGTTTTGGTGGATGTGGAACCCGATACTTTCAATATTGATGTCAAGGCCGTGGAAAGGGCCATTACCCCAAAGACCAAGGCCATTGTGCCAGTGCATTTGTTTGGCCAATGTGCCAACATGGATGCTTTAATGGATTTGGCCAAGAAGCACGATTTATATGTGATTGAAGACAATGCCCAAGCCATTGGCGCTACCTAT
Organism: Flagellimonas olearia; assembly: GCF_009184425.1. Taxonomy (GTDB): domain Bacteria; phylum Bacteroidota; class Bacteroidia; order Flavobacteriales; family Flavobacteriaceae; genus Flagellimonas; species Flagellimonas olearia. The sequence continues at coordinate 1,246,519 of NZ_WELG01000002.1, forward strand.
ACTTCAGCGGATGGGAAAAAACAAAAGGCGGGAACCATAGGTCATGTAGCATCGACTTCCTTCTTTCCATCAAAGAATTTGGGCTGTTATGGCGATGGTGGTGCCATCTTTACCAATGATGATGAGTTGGCCCACACACTAAGGGGTATGGTGAACCACGGGATGTACACGCGTTACTATCATGATGTGGTTGGGGTAAACTCGCGGTTGGATTCCATCCAAGCGGCCGTGTTAAGGGCGAAACTTCCAAAATTGGATACTTACAATAAGAGGCGTTGGGAAGCCGCATCCAAGTATTCCAAAGCCTTTCAGGGGCAAGAGCATATTGTGGCCCCCAAGATTGTCTGCGGATGTGATGATGGTCAAAATGTATGTGATTGTCATGTGTTCCACCAGTACACCTTGAAGATCTTGAATGGTAAAAGAGATGGATTGGTGCAACATTTAAACGATAACAACGTGCCATGTGGGGTGTATTATCCCGTTCCCTTGCATAAGCAAAAGGCGTATGCGGATACCCGGTACAATGAAGCCGATTTCCCGGTCACCAATCAATTGGTGAATGAGGTGATATCGCTTCCAATGCATACCGAGTTGGATGATGAGCAAATCCAATTTATAACCGATTTGGTTATAGATTTCGTAAACCGTTAAACATGAAAATACTGGTAACAGGAGGATTGGGATACATAGGTTCCCATACTGTTGTTGAACTGCAGAACGAAGGTTTTGAAGTGGTGGTGATAGACAACCTCTCCAATTCTTCCATTACTGTTTTGGATGGTATTAAGGCCATTACGGGAAAGAAACCCATTTTTGAGGAGCTGGATCTTCGGGAGAAGTCCAAAGTCCAGGATTTTTTCAAAAGACATGATGATATTGCAGGTGTGATTCACTTTGCAGCATCCAAAGCTGTGGGGGAAAGTATGGAAAAGCCCTTGCTCTATTACGAAAACAACCTTGGGGTTTTGGTGTACATTCTTCAAGAATTGATCAAAAAGAAGAGTGCCAGTTTTATTTTCAGTTCCTCTTGTACCGTGTACGGCGAAGCTGATGAGATGCCCATTACGGAAAACGCTCCAGTTAAATCGGCGGAATCACCGTATGGAAACACAAAGCAGGTTGGGGAAGAGGTCATATCCGATACGTGTCGGGTAAACCCCAATTTGAAAGCTATAGCGCTCCGTTATTTTAACCCTATTGGAGCACATCCGTCGACCCAAATAGGGGAACTTCCTATTGGGGTGCCGCAGAATTTGGTGCCCTATATCACCCAAACGGGTGTTGGACTAAGGGAGCAACTATCCGTGTTTGGGGATGATTACCCAACCCAGGATGGTACATGTATCCGAGACTATATACATGTGGTGGATTTGGCCAAGGCCCATGTGATAGCTTTGCAACGATTGATCCAAGGGGACAATCAAGAAAACTATGAAGTCTTTAATCTGGGTACTGGAAAAGGAAGCTCAGTGTTGGAAGTGATCAAAAGTTTTGAACGTGTATCGGGAAAAACCCTTAATTACAAAATAGAGCACAGAAGACCCGGTGATGTGGTACAGGCTTATGCAAACACCCAAAAAGCAAATGAGGTTTTGGGCTGGAAAGCCAAGTCAACATTGGATGAAGCCATGAAATCCGCATGGGATTGGGAGTGTAAAATCAGAAGTTGAAAAATTTTATCTCAATAATAAAGCCTGTCTTTTGACGGGCTTTTTTTGGTTAAGGCCCAATGGTTTCGTTTTTAGGTTATCATGCAAGGGATGCTTACATTAGTCAAACTAATTGACTAAACTTTTTGAAAATGAAAAAACTTATCTTCCTTTCTCTCTTACTTTTTGGTACTGTGGCACTGGCTCAGGAAACCTACCTCCATTGTGGTCGCCTATTGGATGTAAAATCGGGTAAAATGCTCTCGGAAAAAACCATAGTGGTTTCTGGAAATTCAATCAAATCCATTGAAAATGGATACAAAACTGGTGGCGCGCAAGATGTGGTCGTGGACTTAAAGGACAAGACCGTACTTCCGGGTTTCATTGATATGCATGTGCATATTGAAGGACAATCCAGCCCCAATACCTACATCCAAAGATTTACCCTGAATGATGCCGATGTGGCCTTTCAATCCACCGTATATGCCAAGAACACTTTGATGGCAGGATTTACCACAGTTCGTGACTTGGGAGGAAGCGGAGTGAACATTGCACTTCGAAATTCCATAAACAAAGGAGTTATCGTAGGGCCTAGAATTTTTACCGCCGGTAAGGCCATAGGGACAACCGGTGGCCATGCAGACCCGACCAATGGCATGAAAAAAGATTTGATGGGAGATCCCGGCCCCAAAGAAGGTGTGGTGAATTCGGAAGAAGACGGTAAAAAGGCGGTAAGACAACGCTATAAAGATGGGGCGGATGTCATTAAGATTACCGCTACCGGAGGTGTGCTCAGTGTGGCCAAGAGTGGACAGAATCCGCAGTTTACCATTGAAGAGATAAAGGCCATAACGGAGACTGCAAAAGACTACAATATGCTTACGGCGGCCCATGCCCATGGTGATGAAGGGATGCGAAGGGCTATTTTGGGAGGGATTAAAACGATAGAACATGGTACCCTGATGAGTGAGGAAACCATGGACCTTATGGTAAAACACAATACGTTTTTGGTGCCTACGATCACCGCTGGAAAGGAAGTGACCGAGAATGCCAAAAAACCTGGATACTTCCCTGATGTGGTGGCCAAGAAAGCCAGTGAGATAGGACCAAAGATCCAGGCCACCTTTCAGCTTGCCTATAAGAAAGGAGTGCCTATTGCCTTTGGGACCGATGCGGCCGTTTTTCCACATGGGGAGAATGCAAGGGAGTTTGTATATATGGTAGAGGCCGGGATGCCCGTGGTCGAGGCCATCAAGTCTGCGACCATAACCAATGCCGAACTTTTGGGAATGGGGGATAATCTTGGGCAGCTTAAAGCCGGTTTTTTGGCTGATATCGTGGCCGTGGGCGAGAACCCTGAGGATGATGTGAATACGTTGAGGAATGTGGTTTTTGTGATGAAAGAAGGGGAAATATTCAAGTCCGAGTAAATCCTTTTTAACGGATTGGACGTACATACCATATGCTGTCCAAATTTAATAACAGTCTGGAACTATTGGAAGTGGCCCAAAAGGAGCAGCTGTACCAAAACCTTTTGGTGCAGCTGGAAAAGGATTTTGGTCTGGCCAATATATCATTGAAGATCCATAAGGACATTGCACCTTCCGAGCTGAAAAGCCTTCTGCATGAGAAAATCTATGTGCTCATGGTGGAAAAGTTTTCGGAATACCTCAATCTGCTTTATGTGGTGGATATCCCGGAGGAAGCGGTTCGCAATATGCCCCTTTCCGATGTGGTTGACCTGTCCGCCGAAGTATCGTTCCTGCTTTTGAAAAGGGAATGGCAGAAAGTTTGGTACAAGCATAAATATAACACCTAAAACTTTTTTTTGATTAAATGCAACTTTGTAGGCCAACTGTTGTATTTGTTGTATTTTTGATAAAATTTTTAGATAGGTTTTTAGCTATTAGCTGTCCATGGACAAATATTCATTTTTAAACGCAGCGCACACCTCATTTTTTGCGGAGCTGTACGATAAATATCTTACGAACCCCGATAGTGTGGAGCCCAGTTGGAGGGCTTTTTTTCAAGGATTTGATTTTGGAATGGAAAGTTCCTTGGAAGATCTGGGGATTGATTCAGGCAATACCGGCACGGTAATCTTAGCCAATGGAAAACAGGTGGAAATGCCCGAGACCCTCCAAAAGGAGTTTCAGGTTATCCGCTTGATTGATGGCTACCGTTCCCGGGGCCACCTCTTTACCAAGACCAATCCGGTCAGGGAAAGACGGAAATATGAGCCCACTTTGGACATTGCCAACTTTGGCTTGTCCGAGGCGGATATGGGGACTGTTTTTGATGCAGGGAAAATTCTGGGTATAGGGTCTGCCTCTTTGAAGGAGATCATTGCCCATTTGGAGCGCATTTATTGCGATTCCATTGGAGTGGAGTATATGTACATACGTACCCCGGAGCGCATTCAGTGGATCCAGGATTGGCTCAACGTAAACGACAACCATCCCAATTTCAGTCCGGAAGAAAAGAAGAGTATTCTCAGGAAGTTGAATGAAGCGGTTTCTTTTGAAAGCTTTTTGCATACCAAATATGTAGGACAGAAACGATTCTCCCTTGAAGGTGGGGAATCTTTGATTCCTGCTTTGGATGTCATCATTGAAAAGGCAGCCGAAAGAGGGGTGAAACAGTTTGTGATGGGAATGGCCCACCGTGGTCGTTTGAACGTGTTGACTAACATCTTCGGAAAATCCCCAAGGGACATTTTCAGTGAGTTCGACGGAAAGGACTACGAAGAAACCATTTTTGACGGGGATGTGAAATATCACCTCGGGTGGACTTCCAAGCGGGAAACCGATTCAGGGAAAATGGTGAACATGAACATTGCACCCAACCCTTCGCACTTGGAAACCGTGAATGCCATTGTAGAGGGGATAACCCGTGCAAAGCAAGATCGTGACCATGCCGACAATGTATCGGAAGTGTTGCCTATTTTGGTGCATGGCGATGCAGCTTTTGCAGCTCAGGGCGTGGTGTATGAAATCATACAAATGGCCCGTTTGGATGGCTATGCCACCGGAGGGACCATTCATATTGTAGTGAATAACCAGATCGGGTTTACCACCAATTATCTGGATGCCCGTTCCTCTACCTATTGTACCGATGTGGGCAAGGTTACCCTATCCCCCGTATTGCACGTCAATGCGGATGATGCCGAAGCTGTGGTCCATGCCTCCCTTTTTGCATTGGAGTATAGAATGCGATACAAACGCGATATTTTCTTGGATCTGTTGGGCTACCGAAAATATGGGCATAATGAAGGGGATGAACCAAAGTTCACCCAACCTTTGTTGTATAAATCCATATCCAAGCACCAGAACCCAAGGGATATTTATGCGGAGAGATTGATTGCTGAGGGCGTCATTGATAAAGACTACGTTAAAAATCTCGAGGAAGAATATAAAAAGAACTTGGAGGAAGATCTTTTGGATTCCAGAAAGATTGAGAAAACAAGAATAACCCCTTTCATGCAAGATGAATGGGGAGGGTTTGGCCAAGTGACCGAAGAGACCATGTTGGAAACCATGGATACTTCGTACAACTTGGAAAAATTGACGGAGATTGCCCGAAGCATCACCGTGCTTCCCGAAGGAAAAAAATTCCTAAGAAAACTGGAGCGATTGGTCGAAGCACGTCATAAGATGTACTTTGAGGACAACCAGTTGGATTGGGCCATGGGTGAACTTTTGGCCTACGGATCGTTGATCGAGGAAGGCTTTGATGTGCGTATGTCCGGCCAAGATGTGGAACGGGGAACTTTCTCGCACCGTCATGCCGTGATCAAAACCGAGATGCATGAAGAAGAGGTAACTTTGTTGAATGAACTTGGGGACAACCAAAATGGGAAGTTCCATATCTATAATTCCTTGCTGTCGGAGTATGCGGTAATGGGCTTTGATTATGGGTATGCCATGGCAAGTCCCAAGACCCTTGCCATTTGGGAGGCCCAATTTGGGGATTTCAGTAACGGGGCTCAGATCATCATAGACCAATACCTATCTTCAGCTGAGGATAAGTGGAAGTTGCAGAACGGTTTGGTGCTTTTGTTGCCGCACGGATATGAAGGACAGGGTGCTGAGCACTCTTCGGCACGTATGGAGCGCTACCTTCAGTTGTGTGCCAAGGACAATATGTACGTGGCGGATGTCACCACCCCTGCCAACTTGTTCCACCTGCTTCGTAGGCAGATGAAGGCCGATTACAGAAAACCGTTGGTGGTATTCACGCCAAAGAGTTTGTTGCGTCATCCTAAAGTGGTTTCTTCCAAAGAGGAAATGGCCAATGGAAGTTTCCAAATGGTAATCGATGATAGCGAAGCAAGTGCAGCCAAAGTAAAAACATTGGTGTTCTGTACCGGAAAGTTCTATTACGATCTTTTGGACAAGCGGGAAGAATTGAAACGGGACGATGTGGCCTTGGTGCGTGTGGAGCAGTTGTTCCCATTGCCAACTGCTGAAATGCAGAAGGTCATCAAGAAATATAAAAATGCGGACGACATTGTTTGGGCCCAGGAAGAACCGAGGAACATGGGGGCTTGGGGACATATGCTGATGCATTTTGACGAAGCCAAAAAATTTAGGGTGGCCTCACGTAGATTTTATGGAGCTCCCGCTGCAGGAAGTGCGGTGCGTTCCCAAAGACGTCATGCCCAAGTGTTGGAGTATGTCTTTGATAAGAGTAAGGACAATATGTTAATTCGATAATAAAGTATAAACGCGTATAGCATGGTATTAGAAATGAAAGTTCCCTCTCCTGGGGAATCCATTACAGAGGTTGAGATAGCCGAATGGTTGGTCGAGGATGGAGATTATGTGGAAAAGGATCAAGCCATTGCAGAGGTTGACTCGGACAAGGCAACATTGGAGCTTCCTGCGGAAGAAAGTGGAATTATTACCCTAAAGGCCGAAGTTGGGGATGCCGTGGCCGTAGGTGAAGTGGTGTGTCTTATCGATACCAGCGCCGAAAAACCCGAAGGGAGTGCTCCAAAGGCAGGAGCGAAAGAAGAACCTAAAAAAGAGGAGCCCAAAGCGGAGCCAAAAAAGGCAGAGCCTGCCAAGGAAACCTATGCTTCAGGAACGCCTTCGCCAGCAGCCAAAAAGATTTTGGATGAAAAAGGTATTGAGCCTTCATCCGTTTCCGGTTCTGGAAGGGATGGTCGCATTACCAAGGAAGATGCTGTGCAAGCGGTTCCATCCATGGGTACGCCCACAGGAGGAAGTAGGGGAGAGACCCGCTCCAAACTGTCCATGCTACGTAGAAAAGTAGCCGAGCGTTTGGTGTCCGCCAAAAATGAAACTGCGATGTTGACCACTTTCAATGAAGTGGATATGTCGCCCATCTTTGAATTGCGCAAGCAGTACAAAGAAGAGTTCAAGGATAAGCATGGTGTAAGTTTGGGCTTTATGTCCTTCTTTACCAAAGCGGTGATCCGAGCGTTGCAAATGTATCCTGCCGTAAACTCCATGATCGATGGAAAGGAAATGATCACCTATGATTTCTGTGATATCAGTATTGCTGTTTCCGGACCCAAAGGTCTTATGGTGCCTGTAATCCGAAATGCGGAGAACCTAACCTTTAGAGGTGTGGAAGCTGAGGTGAAACGTTTGGCCATCCGTGCCAGGGAAGGTGAGATTACGGTAGATGAAATGACCGGCGGAACCTTTACCATTACCAATGGTGGGGTGTTCGGTTCCATGCTGTCCACACCTATCATCAACCCACCACAAAGTGGAATCTTGGGAATGCACAACATTGTGGAGCGTCCTATTGTAAGGGATGGCGGTATTGTTATTGCGCCCATTATGTATGTGGCCCTGTCGTATGACCATAGAATCATCGATGGAAAAGAATCCGTTGGTTTCTTGGTGGCGGTCAAGGAAGCTTTGGAAAGCCCGGTAGAGTTGTTGATGGATGGTGATGTGAAGAAAGCTTTGGAGCTATAAATTTGTCACCTCGAGCGTAGTCGAGAGGTCTTAAAATAACAGCCTTTACTTTTTTAAGTAGAGGCTTTTTTTATCATAATCAATTACCGCTTTTCCCTTTTTAAGGATATCAGCCCCAATGATACCGTCCACTGGCAATGCATTGTGGGAGGTAAGGGCCTTGTTTACATGGACCAGGTCAAAGAGTACTATCTTGAGTCGGCTTTTTTTCCAATCCCCTATCTTGATTTTGTTTTTGGTGGAGACCAAGGTTTCCATTTCAGTGGCTCCGGCTCCCGCAGCTTTTACATCCGAGGCTTCGGACACCATATTGAAAAAAGCTGTTTTGTCCATTCCTACGCAGGTGTTTGAAGCGCCTGTATCCAAAATGAATCTGCCGGTGACCCCATTGATTTTGGCGGCAATTTCAAAATGGTTGGTCTCGGTGAGGGTTAAGGGTATCTTGGTGTAGCTTTTGGTTTTGAGAAACTTTTTGAGTGACGCCATGGTATTGATGGGATGATGTGATCTTTAACGCAATCAATGAATGCTTACGTTTTATTCAGGCACAAAGTTTTGGGGCATCTAAGATAAGCCTATTTTTGCGATATGATCATAACCGATACCCATACCCATTTATATAGTGAGGCCTTTGAAGGGGATAGGGATGAAATGATGCGGCGCGCCCTCGATGCCGGGGTGGAACGCTTTTTTATACCCGCCATCGATTCAACCTATACCCAATCCATGTTGGATTTGGAGTCCAACTATCCCAAAAATGTATTTTTGATGATGGGATTGCATCCTACCCATGTGAAGGAAAACTTTAAGGATGAACTGGCCCATGTCGAGGAATGGTTGTCCAAACGGAAGTTTTATGCTGTGGGGGAAATCGGTATAGACCTGTATTGGGACAAGACATTTTTAAAACAACAGCAAGATGCATTTGTATATCAAATCCGTTTGGCCAAAAAACACCAATTGCCCATTGTAATCCATTGCCGGGAGGCTTTTGATGAAATCTTTGAGATTTTGGAACAGGAAAAAGGGGATGACCTATATGGGATTTTCCATTGTTTTACGGGAACTTTGGAACAAGCGCATCAAGCCATTTCCTATGGAATGAAATTGGGGATTGGAGGAGTGACCACGTTCAAGAATGGAAAAATCGACCAGTTTTTAGGTCAAATTGATTTGGAACACATCGTCTTGGAGACCGACTCGCCTTATTTAGCGCCGATTCCCTATAGGGGAAAGCGAAATGAAAGTGCTTATATTGTTGAGGTTCTGGAGAAGCTGTCCCTCATATATGGCAAATCCATTGAGGAAATCGCAGAGGTGACCACGGAGAATTCCAAAAACGTATTTGGCATATAACCCATGAAGGAAAAAAACCATATTCTGCTTATCTATACCGGGGGTACCATTGGTATGGTCAAGGATTATGAGACCGGGGCCTTGAGAGCTTTCAATTTTGAGGAGCTCATCAAGAATATTCCCGAACTGAACCAGTTGGATTGCACCCTGACCGGCATATCCTTTGAAAAACCCATTGATTCTTCCAATATGAATCCTGCGTATTGGGCGCAGATAGCTTCCATGATTGAGGGGCATTATATGGATTATGATGGCTTTGTGGTACTGCATGGCAGCGATACCATGAGTTATTCTGCATCGGCTTTGAGCTTTATGTTGGAGAACCTGGCCAAGCCCGTGATTTTTACAGGATCCCAATTGCCCATTGGGGATTTGCGTACAGATGCCAAGGAGAATCTGATCACCTCCATCCAAATTGCGGCCCTTAGGGAGAAAGGTAAGGCTGTGGTGCAGGAGGTGGGACTGTATTTTGAATACAAGCTGTACCGTGCCAATAGGACCACCAAGATCAACGCGGAACATTTTGAGGCATTTGCTTCCTTGAACCATCCACCTTTGGTGGAATCGGGTGTGCACCTGAATGTGCATTATGCCAACCTATTGCCGAAAATTTCCAAACATAAGGCCTTGCAGGTCCATAAGAATATGGATGATCATGTGGCCATCTTGAAACTATTTCCCGGACTTAACAAGGAAGTCTTGCAATCGGTCTTGAACATTCCCGGTCTTAAGGCGCTTGTTTTGGAAACCTACGGGGCCGGAAATGCTCCAATGGATACGTGGTTTTTGGACGAATTAAGAATTGCCATAAAAAAGGGTTTACATGTTATTAATGTAACTCAGTGCTCTGGGGGCAGCGTATCCATGGGTCATTATGAGACCAGTGAAAAGCTTCGGGAAATGCAACTGGTTAATGGAAAGGATATTACAACGGAGGCGGCTATAACCAAGGCTATGTACCTATTGGGGACTGGTGTTTCGGGCAAATTGTTCAAAACTATTTTTGAAACCTCACTGCGCGGTGAAATGCTGTAAAATTAACGTGTCAAATTTCTAAAACTGATTATTTTTTCGTTTATTGGTCGACCCAATTGGGAAAATAGAGAGGTGGCCGAGTGGTCGAAGGCGCACGCCTGGAAAGTGTGTATACACCAAAAGTGTATCGAGGGTTCGAATCCCTTCCTCTCTGCTAGGTATTTTAATTTTTCAATTATAAAATTTTTATATCTTTAACATTATTAACTAACTAAATTTAAGTTTGAGAAAAATGAAAAAAGTATCCTTTACTCTGGCTGCTGCCGGAATGTTTGTTTTGGGAACAACAACTGCATCGGCTGCCATGTTGCAAGAAGAAGCTGCTGCTGAAGCCAGCAAAGGTTTCACCCAAGTATTGAAAGAACAGTTTATCCAAGGGGGTCCTGCCTTCATGGGTATCGTATTGCTTTGTTTGATATTGGGATTGGCTGTTGCCATTGAAAGAATTATTTATTTGAATTTGGCTACCACAAACTCTGCCAAGCTTAAGCAACAAGTTGAAGATGCCTTGGCTTCCGGTGGTGTTGAAGCGGCCAAAGAAGTATGTAGAAATACAAAAGGTCCTGTTGCTTCCATCTTCTACCAAGGTTTGGATAGAGCTGGAGAAGGTTTGGAATCTGCAGAAAAAGCTGTTGTGGCTTATGGAGGGGTTCAAATGGGACAGTTGGAGAAAAACGTTTCTTGGTTGTCTCTATTTATCGCTATTGCTCCTATGCTTGGGTTCATGGGTACGGTAATCGGTATGATTCAGGCCTTCCAGAAAATCGCGGCTGTGGGTAACTTGAGCGCATCTTTGATCGCCGGTGATATCCAGGTAGCATTGTTGACCACGGTATTTGGTCTTATTGTTGCGATCATCCTTCAGATTTTCTATAACTATATCATTGCTAAAATCGATAGTATCGTAAACGACATGGAAGATTCCTCCATATCATTGATTGATATGTTGGCAGCTCACAAGAAATAATTACGAAACCAAAAACTATCGAGAATCATGAATAAAGTAATAAAAATAGCACTCATTGTCATCGGGTTGGTAGCGGCCGTTCTTTGGTTCTCTTTGCCTTCTGCTGATGACCCAGGTGCCATCAATAGTGGTGCCATGAACTTTATGTTCATCATCATGTACATCTTGTTGGCCATTGCAGTGGTGTCAGCGGTATTTTTCGGATTGAAAAAACTGCTTACTACGCCTGGAAGTATTAAGAAAGCCCTGTTCGCCATCGGTGGACTGGCTATAGTAGTAGCAGTATCTTATGGACTTTCCTCTAACAACATGGCTGTAGTTGAAGCTATGTCCTCAAGAGGTATAGAAACTACTGAGGGTACTGTAAAGAATATTGGAATGGGACTAAATGTCTTCTTCATCCTAACGGTAGTGGCCGTACTTCTTATGGTGTTGCCAGGGTTGAAGAAAATGTTCGTCAAGTAAAAAGCTGAATTATGCCTAGAAGAAAAGGAGCACCGGAAGTAAATGCCGGTTCCATGGCGGATATTGCGTTCCTCTTGCTGATCTTTTTCTTGGTTACCACAACCATTGAAACAGATGCAGGTTTGGATCGTATGTTGCCGCCCATAGAGCCGCCAGAAACGGACGTAATCATTAGACAGAAGAACATTTTTACGGTTAATATCAATAAAAATGGACAGCTGTTGGTGGAAGATGAGCTGATGAACCTGAAGGACTTGAGGAAGGCTGCAACAGCATTCTTGGAGAACAATGCAGACGGTTCCTGTAGCTATTGCAAGGGAAGAAAGGATGCAGCTTCATCCGATAATCCAACAAAAGCGATCATCTCTTTGAAGAATGACCGGGAGACCAAATACAGTACCTACATTACCGTACAGAACGAGTTGGTAGGTGCCTATAACGATTTGCGTAACCGTGAGGCCCAACGTTTATTCAACAGGGACTTTACAGAGATGGAATCTGAGTACCTTAACCCAGAAACTCCCACTGCAACGCGGGACGATTTGAAGGATAAGGTGAAACGTATTCAGGATATGTTTCCACAGAAACTATCCGAAGCGGAAACATCAACCAATTAAAACTAGAATTTAATATGGCTAAGTTTACAAAAAAGAAAGATGGGGATTTGCCAGCGGTATCTACCGCGTCACTTCCAGATATTGTCTTTATGTTGCTGTTCTTTTTTATGACGGTAACGACCATGAAAGATAGTTCCCTATTGGTTGAGAATACACTTCCCAATGCAACTGAAATCAAAAAGTTGGAGAAAAAGGATCGTGTGATCTATATCTACGTTGGAAAGCCCACCCAGGAATACCAAAGTGTTTTTGGGACTGAACCAAGGATTCAATTGAATGACAAGTTTGCGAATGTAGACGAGGTTGGATCTTACATCTTGGCCGAACGCGCCAAGAAACCACAGGAACTTCAAAATGTATTGACTACTGCTCTAAAGGTTGATAAGAACGCCAATATGGGTCTTATCACCGATATTAAACAACAACTAAGAGAAGTTAATGCCCTTAAGGTCAATTATACGACCTATGAAGGGGATGCGTTTAATAACTTGCAGTAAACAATAACTTAGATTTAGTGGGAAACGCTCCAAATTGTAAGATTTGGGGCGTTTTTTGTTTGTAGGTAACTTCCCTTTCTCTGTTTTGGAATAGTTGTTGTGATGTATGTTCCTGAGAACCAATAAGGAATATTAATCCCAGCTAAACCTTAAGTTATGAACAGAAACAGAGAGAATCCCGAAGTAAATGCGGGGTCAATGGCAGATATTGCTTTTCTGCTATTGATCTTTTTCTTGGTAACCGCAACCATACAGACCGATGTTGGTCTGGACCGAAAACTACCTCCCAAGGAAACCATTCCTCCTCCTCCCGTAAATGAACGTAATATATTTAGAGTAAGCCTAAATAAAAATGACGAGCTCTTTGTGGAGGATGGTATTATGAAATTGGAAGATCTTAAAGTGGCTGCAATGGCATTTTTGGACAATGGAGGCGCTTCAAAAGGAGATGAGAATCATTGTGGGTATTGTAAGGGAACAGGAAGCCCTGATGCTTCCGATAACCCTGTGAAGGCCGTCATATCGTTCAATAGTGATCGCGAAGCTTCGTATGGAATGTATGTAAGCGTTCAAGATGCATTAACCGCAGCCTACAATGAATTACGGAACAGGGAATCCCAAAGACTTTATGGGAAGAACTATGTGGATATGGAGGAATCGTATTATTCCGGTGAAATGTCCGATGAGGAGAAGATGGCCTTACAACGGGAGATTGAAACGATTCGGGAGATGTTCCCAATGAAACTTTCTGAGGCAGAAACCATATCCAAACTAAACTAAGACATTATGAAAAGCATTAGAAATAATAAAAAAGCACAGCCTGCCATATCAACGGCAGCTTTACCGGACATTGTTTTTATTTTATTGTTCTTTTTTATGACGGTCACTACAATTAAGTCCGAAACGCTGTTGGTGGACAATAACTTGCCCCAGGCGAACCAAGTAAAAAAGCTAGAGAAAAAGGATAGGGTTATTGAAATATATGTTGGAAGGCCCAATCAAGATTTGGCAAAAGTATTGGGGTCAGAACCAAGAATCCAGTTGAACAATAAAATTGCCCATATGAGTGAAGTGGGTCCCTATGTTTTACAGGAACTGGCACAAAAGCCCGATGCCATTCGAAACCTGGTCACCGTTTCCCTTAAAATAGATAAGGATGTAAATGTTGGGGTGGTGTCAGATATAAAGGAGGAACTGCGTAAAGTCAACCTGCTTAAGGTAAACTATACCGTCTTCCAAGGAAATCCATTATAGGGAAAACTTTGGGGAAAAGAGTAGAGTTAAAAACAATCCAAATGTGTAATTTGGGTTGTTTTTTATTTTGGAGAGCATTGTAATGAAGCAGTATGTAGTTTTGACCCTATTGTCGTTTTCCTTTTTTGTGGCACAATCACAAGAAGTACAGGATTCCATTGTGGATGTAAATAGGCGCTATCTGGAAGATCAATTTTATATCGGGTTGGGGTACAACCTCCTGTTCAATAGACCGGAAAATACCGTACAGCGTAACCTTTCCTATAACCTTCAGGCCGGCTTTATCAAAGATATCCCGCTTAATTATAGAAGGAATGTAGGCTTGGGAATTGGTGTGGGGTATGCGGTAAACTCCTACTACAGCAACATTGTGGCTATCAAGACAAACAATATTGTTTCCTATGAGGTCATGGATCAAGCCGATTTTAACCGCAGCAAACTGGAAACCCATGCCGTTGAGTTTCCCTTGGAACTGAGATGGAGGACCTCGACGGTTGAAGAATATAAGTTCTGGCGTATATATGCCGGCGTTAAACTGGGGTATGTGTTTTCAGGAAGATCCAAATTGGTCATGGAAGGTGGTTCAACCAGTTTTTCCAATGACGATATCCAGCCTTTCCAATATGGGCTCATGTTCAACTTTGGATACAATACCTGGAATATCCATGCCTACTATGGTCTAAGTCCCTTACTGGAAGAAACCGCTCAACTACCGTCTGGGGAAAAAATAGATACAAGGGTGCTTCGTATTGGTTTGATCTTCTATATTCTATAACCAATACTTTAAAATGATCAGTTGGGAGCAGATTCCCACCAGAAATCCTATCAGTAATTCAGCTTTGTTGTGGGCCTGTAGATACAGTCGTGAAGTAGCCACCAATCCCGTACATAGGGTGAAAATACTAATGGCCAAGGTAATGTTCACTTCAAAATGGATGCTAAGGCCTATCATGAACATTAAAACACTTCCCATGCCCAAAAGGTGCATGCTGGTCTTAAACTTCAGGAAAAGGAGGATAAGGGCTGTTGCAGAGGCAGTAAGCAAGCCAATGAAGAAGTAGAATAGCTCATGCACGTAATTGTTGGGGATGACTTTGTACAATATCATCAAAAATAAAGCACAGCTGATATAGAGCGGGTACTTTCGTTCCTGAAGGGTAGGTAGGAAAATGGAATGGATCACTCCCAAATTTTTCAGGATCAGAAAAAAGATGATCGGGATGATTACGGTGAGGATAAAAATGGGTAGGATGTTCCCGCTTTGAATCTCCAAAGTGCTGTAAGGAGCTACTAAAAAATAGAGTATGGTTCCTCCTACAGGGATGAACAGTGGGTGAAAAAGGTAGGAGACAATGTTGAAGAAGTGGCGCATTAGATTTCCTTTCTTAACCTGGCCACCGGGATGCCCAATTGTTCCCTGTACTTGGCCACGGTTCTTCGAGCTATGGGGTAGCCACGCTCTTTCAGGATTTTTGCCAGTTTATCATCCGTTAACGGCTTTTTCTTTTCCTCATCGCCAATAACGGTCTCCAATATTTTTTTGATTTCCTTGGTGGATACATCTTCTCCCTGCTCATTCTTCATGGCTTCGGAAAAGTAATCCTTGATAAGTTTGGTCCCATAAGGCGTATCAACGTATTTGCTGTTGGCCACACGGGAAACCGTGGAAACGTCCATGTCTATTTGGTCTGCAATGTCCTTAAGGATCATGGGGCGCAATTTTCGCTCATCACCAGTCAAAAAGTATTCTTTTTGATAGTTCATGATGGTGCTCATGGTCACAAATAGGGTTTGCTGCCGTTGCTTGATGGCATCAATGAACCATTTGGCCGCATCCAACTTTTGCTTGATGAAAAGAACGGTATCCTTCTGCGATTTTGATTTTTCCTTGGAATCCTTATACCCTTGGAGCATGTTGTTGTACTCTTTGGAAACATGCAGTTCAGGGGCATTTCTTCCGTTCAGGGTGAGTTCAAGCTCCCCATCCACGATCCGAATGGAAAAGTCGGGGACAATGTGTTCAATCATCCGGGTATTGCCCGAATAGGAGCCACCCGGTTTGGGGTTCAGTCTTTCAATTTCGGAAATGGCAGCTTTGAGCTCTTCTTCACTGATGTGGTACTTTTGGATGAGTTTGGCGTAGTGCTTTTTGGTGAATTGATCAAACGATTTTTCCAAGATGTTGATGGCCAGTTCAACCGAGGGTTTTTGTTCCTTGCGCTTGAGCTGGATGATCAAACACTCGTCCAGGGATCTTGCTGCTACCCCTGGGGGATCCAACTCTTGGACCACTTTGAGGACAGATTGAATCTTTTTCTCATCCACATAGATGTTTTGCGTAAAGGCCAAATCATCCATGATGTCGGCAATGGGACGTCTTATATATCCGCTTTCATCCACACTTCCCACCAAGAATTCGGCAATTGCCCATTCCTCATCATCCAAATAAACCGTGTTGAGTTGGTTGATCAGGTGTTGGTTGAAAGAAGTGCCGGCCGCATACGGAATGCTTTTTTCCTCATCGTCTGCGCTGTAGTTGTTCGTTCGGGTCCTGTAATCCGGGATTTCATCATCACTCAGATAATCATCAATATTGATATCCTCTGCGGAAATGGTCTCATTGTCCGATGAATCATCGTAGGTGTCCTCATAAACATCATCCATGACATCGCTCTCCGCCTTTCCACTCTCAAGGGCGGGATTCTCCTCCAGTTCCTGCTTCAATCTCTGCTCAAATGCCTGTGTGGGCAATTGAATGAGCTTCATGAGCTGAATCTGCTGTGGAGACAGTTTCTGGGAAAGCTTAAACTGTAGATGTTGTTTTAGCATGGGGATTGATTTACAATCTTCCTACTTATAAATTTAAGAATTCCTTTTAAAACTCGGCGTTCTGTGGAGTTCTAGGGTAAGGAATCACGTCCCTGATGTTGCCCATGCCTGTGGCAAACTGCACCATTCTTTCAAAACCAAGCCCAAAACCACTGTGTGTGGCCGTGCCAAAACGTCTAAGGTCCAAGTACCACCAAAGCTCTTTTTCATCAATGTTCAACGCTTTGATTTTGTCCTGAAGTACATCCAAACGTTCTTCTCGCTGTGAACCTCCCACAATTTCCCCAATACCAGGGAAAAGCACGTCCATGGCGCGTACGGTTTTGCCATCCTCGTTCAAACGCATATAGAACGCCTTGATATTGGCCGGGTAATCAAAAAGGATTACGGGGCATTTAAAATGTTTTTCCACCAAGAAGCGTTCGTGCTCACTCTGTAAATCGGCACCCCATTCATCAATGGGATATTGGAATTTCTTCTTCTTGTTGGGTTTGCTGTTTCGCAAAATATCGATGGCTTCGGTATAGGAAACCCTTTTAAAGTTGTTCTCGACCACAAACTTCAGTTTCTCGGTCAAACTCATTTCGGAACGTTCGGCTTGGGGTTTGGATTTCTCCTCATCCAACAAACGTTTTTCCAAAAACTCAAGATCATCACCGCAGTTATCCAATACGTATTGGATGATCCACTTGATGAAATCTTCAGCCAGATCCATGTTGGCATCCAAATCATTGAAGGCCACTTCGGGCTCTATCATCCAAAACTCGGCCAAGTGTCTGGAGGTGTTGGAATTCTCAGCTCTAAAGGTTGGACCAAAAGTATATACTTTTCCAAGGGCCATGGCATAGGTTTCGGCTTCCAACTGTCCAGATACGGTCAAGTTGGTTTCTTTTCCGAAGAAATCCTCGGAATAGTCTACCTTACCCTGCTCATCAACAGGGGGATTCTTGTCATCGAGCGTGGTGACCCGGAACATTTCCCCGGCTCCTTCCGCATCGGAACCCGTAATGATGGGGGCATGCATATAGTAAAAACCATTCTGCTGAAAATAGCTGTGAATGGCAAATGATAGCGCAGAACGCACCCGCATAACTGCAGAAAAGGTATTGGTGCGTACCCGTAAATGGGCCTTTTCCCGTAAAAACTCCAAAGAGTGCTTTTTGGGTTGAATAGGGTAGGTCTCTGGGTCGGCGGTACCATGGACAAAGACATCTGTTGACTGGATTTCCACACTTTGTCCCTTTCCTTGGCTTTCCACCAAGGTGCCGGATATTTTTAAGGCTGCTCCAGTGCTGATTTGTTTGAGCAAGGTTTCGTCAAAATTTTCAAAATCGACAACGCACTGCAGATTATGTATGGTTGAACCATCATTCAAGGCAATAAATCGGTTGCTCCTAAATGTTTTTACCCATCCATTTACTTCAACAGGTTCTCCTACGGGTTGCTTTTCTAGCAATTCTTTTATGGAATAAGACTTCATTGTAAGGCTATCGTAATTTAAGCGGTAAAGATAGGTTTTTGATAAAAAATGAAAGCAATGGAATGGCCTAATTTATAGCTGTTCCGTGGATTATTTGTCCTTGGGGCCGTCCTCTTCCTTGGGTAGAATATCAATTTGAGGCTTTTTAAGGACCTGCTTATTGGCAATGCTTCTTTCCAAAGATAGAAGTAAGGAAGGCAACAAGATCAGGTTGGAAAGCATGGCGAACAACAAGGTGGCCGATACCAGTCCCCCCAAAGCTTTGGTGCCTCCAAAACTGGAGATGATGAACACCGAAAAGCCAAAGAACAATACAATGGAAGTGTAGAACATACTTACCCCGGTTTCGCGCAAAGCCGCATAGACCGATCTTTTGATGTGCCATTTGTGCGCAGCCAATTCTTGGCGGTACTTGGCCAAAAAGTGAATGGTGTCATCAACTGAAATGCCAAAGGCAATACTGAATACCAAAATGGTGGAAGGCTTTATAGGGACGCCCAAATACCCCATAACCCCAGCGGTTATGACCAAGGGCAACAGGTTGGGGACCAAAGAGATGATCACCATCCGGAACGAGCGGAACAGATAGGCCATGAAGAGTGAGATCAATCCAATGGCCAAGGCCAACGAGAGCAATAAATTTTTGACCAGATATTTAGTGCCCTTTAAAAATAGGAGCGCCTTTCCGGTCATAAAAACTTTGTATCGTTCGGATGGAAAAAACTTGTCGATGGCCTGCTGAACATCCCGCTCAATTTCTTCCATGCGATCAATCTTTACATCCTGCATGTAGGTGGTCAGTCGTGCCGTTTGCCCCGTACTGTCCACAAAGCTTTCCAAAAGATTGCCATTACCCGAAGATTTCCGGGCGGCATCCATGATAAAAGTGTTCTCTTGGGAAGTGGGCAGCTGATAATATTTTGGAATTCCGTTATAAAACGCCTGTTTGGAATATTTGATCAGGTCTACCACCGAAATGGGTCTCGATAGTTCAGGAATTTCGTTAATGGTCGCTCCCAATTCATCCATCCGCTTTAGGGTGGCGGGTTTTATTACCCCATTTTTGCGTTCAGTGTCAACAACAATTTCCATAGGCATGATGCCGTCGAACTCCTGTTCAAAAAACTGTATGTCTTTATAAAAGTGGGTGTTTTTTGGAAGGTCTTCAATCCGGCTACCGGTAATCTTGATTTGGTAAATACCAATAATGCTCAAGACCAAAACCGCTACTGTAGTGATGTAAACCGCTATTCTGTGGTGCCGTACCATACGCTCCATCCAATTCACAAAAAAGTCCATCCATTTTTTGTTGAGATGCTTTAAGTGCTTGGTTTTGGGAAGCGGCATAAAACTGTAAATGATGGGGATGATCAAAAGGGAAAGAATAAAAATCCCGATGATGTTGATGGAGGCCACAATACCGAATTCCTTGAGGAGGTCACTGTCCAAAATAATGAAGGTGGCAAACCCTGATGCTGTGGTTATATTGGTCATTAAGGTGGCATTCCCAATTTTCGAAATGACCCGTTGTAGTGACAAGGCCTGGTTACCGTGCTTATTGACCTCTTGTTGGTATTTATTGATCAAGAAGATGCAGTTCGGGATTCCGATAACAATGATAAGTGGGGGAATCAGTGCGGTCAAGATGGTAATCTCATACCGTAGGAGCCCCAAAAAGCCAAAGGCCCACATCACTCCAATGATCACCACACACATGGAAATGAATGTGGCGCGGAAACTACGGAAGAAAAAGAAAAAGATAACCGAAGTGACCAAAAGGGCCGCCACGATAAAAATCCCGATTTCATCCACGATGGATTTCGTGTTCCATGTGCGTATGTAAGGCATGCCGGATACCCTTACATCCAACTGGGTCTCATCTTCAAAGCTTTTTACCAAATCACCAAGATCGTTCAGGATAAACTCATTACGCACCGCGGTGTTCATGATGTCCTTGTCCAAATAGGCAATGGTCTGTATGGTGCCACTTTTGGGATTGTAGACCAGATTGTCGTAAAAGGGCAGTTCATTGAACAGGTGATGGGTCAGGGAATCAATTTCCTGCTTGGTCTCAGGGGGATTTTTAAGGAAGGGCTCCATGATAAAAGCCTGTGTCTCATTATCCTTGACCAGGACCTTAAGGTTGTCCGTGGAAATCACAAAGTCAATCTCAGGAAAAGCCTCCAATTGCTTGCTGAGCTTGTTCCAACGGTTAAAATTTTGGGGTGTGAACAAAGCGGTATCCCGTATGGCCAATACAATGGCATTGCCCTCTTCGCCAAAAATCTTGGTGAAGGCATTGTACTGAACGGTGGCAGGATGGTCGTCTGGGAGAATGTTGGCTTCCGTGTTGGAAAACTGCATGTTTTTCCACTGAAGGCCCAAAAAGACCGTGAATCCAGCAATGGCGATAAGAATCAGAATCCTATTGCGAAGAATAATCCGTGCGACCTTAGGCCAAAATCCTTTAGTGAGCTTTGCTACCATTTGGGTTTTGTTGGGCGCAAAGGTAAAAAATGATCGGCTGTGTTCCTAGGAAAGCAGGCAATCTATACCTTGGTTTTACACCTTCATGATTTCCGCTTCCTTAACGGATAAAATGGCATCTACTTTTTTACTGTATGAATCGGTCAGTTCCTGCACATCTACCTCGGCATTGCTCAACAAGTCCTCAGAGATATCCAAGGCCTTAAGCTCCTTGTTGGCCTCCTGTCGGGCACTTCGAATACTTACTTTGGCATCTTCGGCTTCACTCTTGGCCTGTTTGGTAAGCTGAACCCTTCTTTCCTCGGTCAAAGGAGGGACATTGATGATGATCATTTCGCCATTGTTCATGGGGTTGAATCCTAAATTGGCATTCATAATGGCCGTTTCAATTTCTCCAAGAAGATTTTTTTCCCAGGGTTGCACCGAAATGGTCCTGGCATCTGGGGTATTGATGTTGGATACTTGTGAAAGTGGGGTTTTGGAACCATAATATTCCACCATTACCGTGGAAAGCATCACTGGACTTGCCTTTCCGGCACGGATTTTTACGAGGGCTTTTTCCAAATGGGAAATGCTTGCATCCATGCTTTCTTTAGTGCTATCAAGTACAAATTTTACTTCTTCGTCCATAATTTTTAAGTTTTATTGTCTCAAATCAAAGCGTATGCCAATTTAAATATTGACCACGGTTCCAATATTTTCTCCGGAAACTATTTTCATAAGGTTGCCCCTTGTGTTCATATCAAAGACCACAATGGGAAGTTCGTTTTCCTGGCTTAGTGTAAAGGCGGTGGTGTCCATTACCTTTAGCCCTTTGGAGAGCACTTCCTTGAAGGAAAGGGAGTCGAACTTGGTGGCATTCTTGTCTTTTTCGGGGTCCGAGGTGTATATGCCATCTACCCGGGTACCCTTGAGGATAACATTGGCATCAATCTCAATGGCACGTAATACTGCTGCAGAGTCGGTGGTGAAGTAAGGGTTTCCTGTACCTCCTCCGAAAATGACCACTCTTCCTTTTTCCAAATGGCGGATTGCCCTTCTTCGAATGAAAGGTTCGGCCACTTCATTGATTTTTATGGCGGACTGTAAGCGGGTTTCAACACCTTGATGTTCCAAGGCACTTTGTAGGGCCAATCCGTTGATAACGGTGGCCAACATGCCCATGTGATCTCCTTGAACGCGATCCATACCCTGACTGGTTCCGGAAAGTCCCCTGAAAATGTTTCCGCCGCCAATGACAATGGCCACTTCAACACCCTTTTCCACTACGGCTTTGATGTCTTCGGCATACTCGGCCAAACGTTTTGCATCGATACCATATTGTTGTTCGCCCATGAGCGCTTCGCCACTAAGCTTTAAGAGGATTCTTTTGTATTGCATTGAGGGTGTCTTGAAGTTCGGACAAAAATAATCAAAAATATTTATGGGGAAAGAAGAGAAAATAGGGGGAATAAAGAGGGTATGAACAAAAAAGCCGCTTCTTTACGAAGCGGCTTTTTCAATTATGGTATTGGGTGTATTAACCCAAGGCTACCCTTTTAAATCCAGTAACCTGCAAATCAGCATTTACCGATTTTACATATTGGGCAACACTCTGCTTACTGTCTTTGATGAAATCTTGGTTCACCAAGGTGTTGTCTTTGAAGAAACGGTTCAATTTACCTTTGGCTATGTTGTCCAACATGGCTTCGGGCTTTCCTTCTTGACGCAATTGGTCTTTTGCAATCTCGATTTCTTTGTCGATAACGGATTGGTCAACACCTTCTTCGTTAAGCGCAACCGGGTTCATGGCAGCTGCCTGCATGGCAACGTCCTTGGCGGCTTCTGCTGCACCATCCACATTGGCGGAAAGTCCTACCAAAGTAGCGATTTTGTTTCCTGCGTGGATGTATGACCCCACGAAAGGAGCGCTCAATTTTTCGAAACTTGCAATCTCGATTTTCTCACCGATCACACCAGTTTGCTCAGTCAATTTTTCGGCAACGGTCATGCCTTCAAAAGAAGCGGCAAGGAAATCATCTTTGCTATCGTAACCCAAGGCCAAATCGGCCAAATCGGTCGCAAGCTTGACAAAACTTTCGTTTTTGGCAACGAAGTCGGTCTCACAGTTCAATGAAATCACAACACCTTCGGTGGCATCGGAATTTACTTTTGCGATGGCAGCACCTTCAGAAGACTCTCTGTCGGCTCTGTTGGCAGCAACTTTCTGACCTTTTTTTCTAAGGATTTCAATTGCTTTTTCAAAATCACCTTCAGCTTCAACCAAAGCTTTTTTACAATCCATCATACCAGCTCCGGTGGTCTGTCTTAGTTTATTTACTTCTGCGGCGGTAATCTTAGCCATTTTCTTTGCTTTTTTAAAAATTTATGTAAAGTAAAACACAAAAAAAGTGTTTCGTTTTAGCTCAATGTTAAATCAGGTTTTGGATTATTCAACCCCACCTTTAACGCTGTCTTGCCATTCCTTTAGTTCGTCCCACTTGCCATCAGCGGCCATTTTGGCCTGCTTTGGCCAAGAAGTTGGATCTAAATGGGCCAAATTGGAACTAGCTTCAGTCAAAACCTCCTTGATTTTCTCGGGATCTGCCTTTGCCAAATCTGCATAAGTGGCAACACCACTGTTTACCAATGCTTCGGCAGCTTTAGGCCCAACACCTTCAATTTTGGTCAAATCTTCGGCTTCAACGGCTGCAGCTTTTTTCTCTTTCTTTGGAGCTTCGGCAGTTTCCTCTTTTTTGGATTCTGCTTTTTTCTCCTTTTTTGGAGCTTCGGCTTCGTCGTCTTGCTTGTCGTTCTTACGCTCGGCCAAACCTTCGGCTACGGCATCGGTTACGTGAGACAAGATAGCTTCGATGGATTTCCCGGCATCATCGTTGGCAGGGATTACATAATCGATAGGTCTTGGGTCTGAATTGGTATCCACCATGGCAAAAATGGGGATGTTCAATTTTTGGGCCTCTTTTACCGCAATGTGCTCACGCATGGTGTCCACGATGAAGATGGCACCAGGCAAACGGGTCATGTCTGCAATGGAACCCAAGTTTTTCTCCAACTTGGCACGCAAACGGTCTACTTGCAATCTTTCTTTTTTGGAAAGGGTGTTGAAAGTACCGTCCTTTTTCATGCGGTCGATGGAAGCCATTTTCTTGACAGCTTTACGGATGGTGACAAAGTTGGTCAACATACCACCGGGCCATCTTTCAGTGATGTAAGGCATGTTTACCTTGGATACTTTGTCCGCAACAATGTCCTTGGCTTGTTTTTTTGTGGCTACGAAAAGGATTTTTCGTCCAGAAGCTGCAATTTTCTTAAGGGCTTCGTTGGCCTCTTCGATTTTTGCAACTGTTTTGTAAAGGTTGATGACGTGGATTCCGTTACGCTCCATGTAGATGTAGGGCGCCATGTTTGGATTCCACTTTCTGGTAAGGTGTCCAAAGTGTACACCTGCTTCCAATAAGTCTTTGACTTCGATTTTACTTGCCATTTTTTGTACTTAGTTTACGTTCCGTTGTAGTAGCAATAGAAAGGTGGTCACAAAAGTTCGCCCTCTCCATTTAGATGCTAAACTAAATTCCAAAAAGCCATTTTTTTCCTTTTTGGAACAACGACAACTTGGTTAAAAATTTAACCCTGAAAAATGGATTCCAGGGTTTTCAATGAACTTTATATATAGGTGCAATTGCACCGAAATATTAACGTTTGGAGAACTGGAATTTCTTACGGGCTTTCTTCTGACCGAATTTCTTCCTTTCCACCATTCTTGGGTCTCTGGTCAAGAGTCCTTCTGGTTTAAGAACAGTTCTGTTTTCTTCGTTGATTTCGCACATGGCTCTGGACAAAGCCAAACGAACGGCCTCTGCTTGACCAGTGATTCCACCACCGTAAACATTTACTTTTACATCGTAGGTGTCTTCAGTTTCGGTCAAAGTAAAAGGTTGCTTTACTTTGTACTGCAATGTAGCTGTAGAGAAGTAGTCGTTCAAATCTCTTTTATTGATGGTGATGTTTCCTTTTCCTTCAGAAACATATACTCTCGCTACTGCAGTCTTTCTTCTACCAATCTTATGAACCACTTCCATTATTTGTAGTCGTTTAAGTTTATTGCTTTGGGTTTTTGTGCTTCTTGGCCATGCTCAGATCCGGCATATACCTTAAGGTTTCGGAAAAGGTCGGCACCAAGTCTGTTCTTGGGCAACATTCCTTTTACCGAATTCTCGATAATACGCTCAGGATGCTTTTCCAATACCTCTTTGGCGGAAGCAGAACGCTGTCCTCCAGGATATCCAGTATATCTTAAATATACTTTATCATCCAATTTATTGCCGGTCATGACGATTTTCTCGGCATTGATCACAATGACATTATCACCACAATCCACATGGGGAGTAAAGTTGGTCTTGTATTTTCCCCTAAGCAATTTGGCTACCTTTGACGCCAATCTTCCCAATGTCTGTCCTTCAGCATCAACCAATAACCATTGCTTGTCAACGGTAGATTTATTGGCGGAAATAGTCTTATAACTTAATGTGTCCACTTCTCTAATAGTATTGATTTAATAACCTATCCCGATAAACGGGCTGCAAATGTACAATTATTAGATTGAATTACAAATGGTTGATTGGGAATATTTTTTTGCTTTTTCCATTTTCTATCGGAAAGAGGCAAAACAACGGCTAAATGCACCATCTTTTGTTAAAAAAAATATAAAGTCAACCTAAAGTGTAACTGGGGCTTTCTTTGTGGGTCTTTACCTCAATCAATCAAAAAATAATCCAGTGAAACAAGCATGCCTTTTCCTTGTATGTATCTTCTTTGTCCAAATTCTACAAGCCCAAGATTCAACTACCGTAGTTCCTAAAAAGAAATATCGGACCCAAGCGCTGGGTATGGAAGAAGCGCCCATAATTGATGGTGTTTTGGATGATGCTTCATGGAATTTGGTACAGTGGGGCGATAATTTTATAGAGCAACGCCCAGATGAGAACACACCCCCTGGTCAACAGACCGCATTTAAAGTACTTTATGATGACAAGTCCTTATATATAGGTGTTCGGTGTTTTGATGATGAACCTGATAAAATTGTAAAGCGCTTGTCCAGAAGGGATGGCTTTGAAGGGGATTGGATCGGTGTTTTTATAGATAGTTATTTGGATAAGCGGACTTCCTTTGGCTTTATTGTAACGGCAGCAGGGGTAAAAGGAGATGTTTTTGGATCAAACAATGGGGCTGATGAAGATGATAGTTGGAATCCTATCTGGTATGTGAAGACCCAAACGGATGACGAAGGATGGACCGCTGAAATGCGGATACCGCTCAGTCAGATCAAGTTTGGCCATTCCGAAGATCAGGTCTGGGGATTTCAGGTAATGCGAAGGTATTTTAGAAATGAGGAGCGCTCCGTCTGGCAACGTTTGCCCAGGGATGTTGCTGGTTGGACCAGTGAGTTTGGGGAACTGCATGGACTTAAGAACATTGAACCCCAACGGCAAGTGGAAATACAGCCTTACACAGTTGCCAAGACTGAAACCTTTGAAGCAGAGGAAGGAAATCCCTTTGAAGACGGTAGTGATAGCAATATTACCGTAGGGCTGGATGCCAAAATAGGAGTGACCAATGACCTTACCTTGGATTTGACCGTCAACCCAGACTTTGGACAAGTGGAAGCAGACCCTTCTGCCATTGCTCTGGATGGATTCCAGATTTTCTTTCAGGAAAGGCGACCCTTTTTTGTGGAGAACAAGAATATTTTTGATTTTAATATTTCCCAATCCGAGGCTGGAAATACGTTTGGTTCCGACAATATTTTTTATTCAAGGCGTATCGGTAGAAGTCCACAGGGAAGCCCTGACACCGAAGATGGCGAGTTTGTGGACCAACCGGCCAATACTCCGATCATAGGAGCGGCTAAATTCAGCGGTAAGACCAAGAATGGTTGGGCCATTGGGGTACTGGAAAGTGTCACCGCCCAAAGACGGGCCACCATTTCGGGGGTGAACGGTGATCGTAGAAAGGAGATGGTGGAGCCCATGACCAATTATTTTGTGGGAAGATTGCAGAAAGACTTCAATGATCGGAACTCATATATAGGAGGTATTTTTACGGCTACCCATCGGGAAGAATTGCCCCAAGCCCTTGACTTTTTACATCGTTCTGCGTTTACAGGTGGAGTTGATTTTAAGCACCAATGGAACAACAGGGATTGGTACTTGGAAGGAAATATCACCTTTAGCCATGTAAAAGGGGGCGAGGCTGCTATCAAGAATACCCAAGAATCCATCACCCACCTGTTTCACCGTGTTGATGCCGATTACTTGGAGCTGGATTCCACCAGGACTTCCTTGACCGGTACTGGGGGTAATCTTCAAATAGGAAAACTTGGAAAGGGTAATTTTAGATTTGAAAGTGGTGCAACCTGGCGTTCCCCGGAACTCGAGCTCAACGATATAGGCTTTCAGCGCCAGTCCGATGATATTCGGCATTACACCTGGATAGGCTACCGCACCTTAAAACCGGACAACACGTTTCGACAATTGGGCATTAATTACAACCATTATACCGCTTGGGACTATGGGGGCAATCACAATTATTTGCAATTCAATACCAACAGCTGGCAAAACTGGAAAGGCAATTGGTTCAGCAATATTGGATTGAATTATGCACCTCTTGAATATTCCAACTTTGCCTTGAGGGGAGGTCCTAGACTACGGCTATCGCCTTGGGTGAGTTTTTGGAATAATATTGAGACGGATAATCGGAAGAAAATGCGGTTTTTCTATTTCCACAATGGACAAAAGGCACTGGACAATTCGTACAAGTCCTATTATATGGAAGGAGGGGTAACCTACCAACCGATTAATGCCTTGAGCGTCTCGGCCTTTCCCTCGTTGCGTATCAACCATGACAAGTTGCAGTTCATTGATAATTTTGACGATGTGAACGGGTCACCACGATACCTGAACGGCGAGATCGACCAGCGTACGCTAAGTATGTCCATCCGATTGAACTATACCATCAACCCTAACCTTACTATTC
The DNA here is from genome assembly GCF_009184425.1 of Flagellimonas olearia. GTDB lineage: Bacteria > Bacteroidota > Bacteroidia > Flavobacteriales > Flavobacteriaceae > Flagellimonas > Flagellimonas olearia. Next base: position 1,274,144 of record NZ_WELG01000002.1, read on the forward strand.
AATATTGGGGACAACCTTTTATTTCCAGGGGCAGGTATACCAATTTTAAACATGTGACCGATGCCACGGCCAAACGGTTTGAAGATAGGATCATGACCTATGGTCAAGATCAGGTGACATTGGTGGATGATGTCTATTCCGTTGATGAAAATCTGGATGGCACCGAAGATTTCAGTTTTGATAATCCAGACTTTTCCTTTGTGCAGTTCCGTTCCAATTTGGTGATCCGATGGGAATACATCCCAGGCTCCGAGTTGTTCTTGGTGTGGTCCCAAGACGTGTCCCGTGATGGAGACCCCACAAATGGATTATTGCCCAGCTTGAACGATAACATTTTTGGACAGAAGCCCCAGAACATTTTCCTGTTGAAGGCTACTTATCGATTTGTTCTTTAAGAGAAGTGTTATTCCGTACTTGATACGGAATCCTATCAAGTTCTGGTATTAGGGTCTGATGAGATGCTGAAATAAATTCAGTATGACGACTCTTCACATAGAGCTATTATTCAGAGAAAAGCAAAGAATTTAATTCTTTCGTCAACCTGAACTGGTTTCAGGTTCTTATAATATATTGAATCTTGAGGGTGGCCGAAGCACTATTTATTCATAATCTTCCGCATCGCATTCACCAAAGTTTCATTCGCTTCGGCATCACCTATGGTAATGCGTACCTTTCCCGGAGCCCCAAATTGGGAGACCGGTCGTACCATGATGCCTTCATCCATCATCCTATCGGTAAATTCCATTTCAGGAAGAGGGGGGTCTATGATGAAAAAGTTAGCTTGACTGGGCCAATAAGTGATTCCCGTTTCATCAAAGGCTTTGGCCAAAAACTTTCGACCTTCGTGTACGGTTTGGACCGTTTTTTCAATGAATGCATGGTCACTTAAAGCGCCCAGAGCTGCTTCCAACGAAGTTTGCGGTAACAAAAATGGTTTGTGGATCAACCGGATGTAATTGGCAATCTTGGCAGTGGTATAGCAATAGCCCACCCGTTGGCCTGCCAAACCATAGGTTTTTGAAAAGCTGTTCAGGCCTATCACATTATGACCGTCCAACACATAGGGGAGCGCGGTCACATAGTCTTCGGCATCGGCAAAATGACGATACACTTCATCAAACACCACCACAATATTTTTGGGGATACGGGAGATGAAATCATCCATCACCGATTTTGGAATATAAGTCCCTGTGGGATTGTTGGGACTGGTCAAGAAAATGACCTTGGTCCGTTCCGAAATGGCATTAAAGATTCCTTCCACATCCAAAGTGTAATTGGGTTGGAGCAAGGGGATATCAATAAGTTTGGCGCCATACCACCTTGAAAATACCGAATAGGGCAAAAAGCAGGGATTGGAATAAATGACCTCGTCCCCTTCATTGATAAAGGCCCGTAGAATCATATCTATGATTTCGGAGCCCCCATTGCCACAGATAAATTGGTCTTCGGTCAGTTTTGCGTCAAAATCTTGGGCAAGGGCCTGTCGGAGACGGATATCGGTCTGATCTGGATACAGGTCAATCCGGTCGGCGGTTTTTTTTATGGCCTCAACCGCTTTGGGCGAAGCTCCCAATGGGTTTTCGTTGGAGGAAAGTTTATATATTTTTTTGTCGGAAGGAGGGATGTTCTTACCTCCTTTATATACGTCTTTGGGCACCAAATGGGCCTTAAAAATGGATTCTATTCCGTTTTTCATGAATTATAGCGTTTCTGCGTGCAACAAAATGGACATGGCCCTCTGGGCATTTCCTTCTTCCAAAATGCGTTGTGCCAAGCGGTGCAACTCAATCTTGGACAATGTTTTTACTTCTGGGTCTTGGGAGATGTCCATTACATCTTGCTTGGAAGGTAGCTGTTCCATATTCCCCAATCGTCCCAAATTGTTTCCCGTCAGTACCTTACTTTCCCGAATGCCCTTGGGCAGCGCATCTACGCCCATACCTTTGGTTTGAATGGGTTTGGGAATTTCAAAAAGGGCATCTTTGGAGGCTCTGATATACCAACTGCCTCCCATACGGCCCACCAAATCCAATTTTTCAGTGTCCAAAATACCATTGGTAAAATAGGCTTCGTTGATATGGATGAGTTCCACCTTGGCCATTATCAAGTTGCCCGCTCCCGGGGTTTGGGCCAGTTCAATGACTTCCATCACACTACATTCAAACGAAACAGGGGCTTCGCCCACACGGGGAGGTCTTACTTTTTCACTGGGTATTTGGGTAAAGCCGGCCTTTACAAACTCGTTTACCCCTTTGTCATAGGCGGTACTGGACAATGACATCTGTTCCACCATATCATGGTTGACAATATTGATGACCACTTCGGGGACCTCCTTAACGTTCTCGTGGGTATGTTTCAAGCTATTGTCCCTACCGCTACGTGAAGGAGAAAATACCATCACAGGCGGATTGGAACTAAATACATTGAAGAAACTGAACGGGCTCAGGTTTACATTGCCTTCCTTATCCACGGTACTGGCAAAGCAAATGGGCCTTGGGGCCACCGCAGTGAGCATGATACTGTGGAGCTCAGGTTGCGAAATTTGGTTGGGGTCTACGGTCTTTATCATGGCATTGACTTTGCTGTCATATCGAGCGCAGTCGAGATATGGATTAAATCTAAGATGACATTTCGACTGCGCTCAATGTGACATCTTTAACTCATGAGCTTATTTTGCGGGCAATACTTTAGTGGAAACGGTTCCAAAACCAACCCGTATGGCTTCTTTTTGTGCATAACCGCGAAGGGTCACGGTATCCCCATCATTGATGAACTTGCGCTCGGAACCATCGTTCAGTTGTACGGGTTTGGTACCCATCCAGGCCAGCTCCAACATAGAACCATAGGAGTTTTTATCTTTTCCGGAAATGGTGCCGGAGGCCATCATATCGCCCACATGAATGTTGCAACCGTTCACGGTATGGTGTGCCAATTGTTGTGCCATGTTCCAATACATGTATTTGAAGTTACTATGGCAAACGGTGGTTTCATCACCTCCATCCGGGGTAATACCCACTTCAAGGTTGATGTCGTAGTTTTTTTCTCCTTCATACTCCAAATAAGGGAGCACTTTGGGCTCTTGTTCTGGACCGGCTAATCGAAACGGTTCCAAAGCATCCAAGGTAACGATCCAAGGGGAAATGGAAGAGGCAAAGTTCTTGGCCAAGAATGGGCCTAACGGCACATATTCCCATTTTTGGATATCCCGTGCCGACCAATCATTGAACAGCACTAGTCCAAAAATGTAGTCTTCCGCTTCCTTGGTGGATACACTTTCGCCTAAATCGGTATTCTTACCTACTACAAACCCCATTTCCAGTTCAAAGTCCAACCGTTGGGAGGGTCCAAAAACGGGAGTATCCGAGTCTTTCGGCAAGGTCTGCCCTTTGGGCCTGTGAATGGGCTGCCCGCTTACCACAATGGAACTGGCGCGGCCATGATAGCCCACGGGAATGTGCTTCCAGTTGGGCAGCAGGGCATTTTCGGGGTCGCGGAACATTTTGCCCACATTGGTGGCGTGCTCAATACTGGAATAAAAGTCGGTATAATCGCCAACGCAGACCGGCATGTGCATTTGTGCTTCGGATTGTTTCACGAACAACTCCGGTTTTCCCGCCAATGGGGAAGTATTGTCCTTGAGCCAATACTGGATTTTTTTCCGGACCCTTGAGGTGATTTCTTTCCCCAAGGAGATAAAATCATTGAGGTCTTCCCGCTCCAAAACGGCCACGTTGAAATCGAAAACATCCAATTCCCCCACAGCGACCAAATCCAAAATGTGGTCTCCTATGGCAACCCCAGCCCGTGGGCTTCTGTCTTTGGTGGAAAAGATTCCAAATGGAATGTTATGGATGGAAAAGTCTGAATTTTCAGGTATATCTATGATCATTGATGTTCTTTTTCTTATTTCTGTCATTTCGAACGAACGTGAGAAATCTGAAATTGAGATTTCCCAATCGTCCCGATGCTATCAGGACTTATTTTGAAATGACCGTACTTTAATGTTACTCCACCCAAGATTTGTAATACTTGCCATCGTCAATCTTGAGGGCATTCTCGGTTATCTTTAATGGCTTAAAAGTGTCTATCATCACAGCGAGCTCCTCAGTGCCCTTTTTGCCAATGCTGGCTTCGTAGGTTCCGGGGTGCGGCCCGTGTGGAATCCCGGCGGGGTGCAGTGAAATGTATCCGGGTCCAATTCCGGTACGGCTCATAAAATCACCATCCACATAGTACAACACTTCATCAGAATCTATATTGGAGTGGTTGTAGGGTGCCGGAATGGCTTTTGGATGATAATCGTACAGCCTTGGACAGAAGGAACATACCACAAAGGCACTGGTCTCAAAAGTCTGGTGTACTGGGGGCGGTTGGTGTACCCGGCCCGTAATGGGTTCAAAATTATGAATGGAAAAACCGTAGGGATAATTATAGCCGTCCCAACCCACAACATCAAAAGGGTGCGTGGCATAGACCAATTGGTGCAACATGCCCTCCTTTTTGATTTTCATCAAGAACTCCCCGGTCTCATCATGGGCCTTCAAGTCTTGAGGCAATTTATAATCCCGTTCGCAGAAAGGCGAATGTTCCAACAACTGCCCGAACCAATTCCGGTACCGCTTTGGGGTATACATGGGGTGAAAGGATTCGGCATAGAGGATGCGATTGTCCTCCGTGTCAAACTCAATCTGATAAATCATTCCGCGGGGAATGATGAGGTAGTCCCCATATTCAAAAGGGATATTTCCCAAAAAGGTCTTCAAGGTCCCAGAACCTTTGTGAATGAACAACATCTCATCCGCATCGGCATTTTTATAGAAATACTCCGTAAGGGATTTTCTGGGAGCTGCCAGTCCAATATGGACATCATTGTTGACCAAAAGCGGTTCCCGGGATTCCAAGAAATCGCCCTTGGGTGCTACATCAAAACCAATGAGTTTACGACTGGTGATGTTCTTGTCCACTGCAATCTTTGGGCGTACATCCACTGCCTTGCCAATCTCCTTTACCTGCGTAGGGCGATGGATATGGTAAAGCAGGGACGACATCCCATCAAAACCTATGGTACCGAACAATTGCTCATAATAGAGCCCGCCCTTGGGTTTCTCAAATTGGGTGTGCCGCTTTTGTGGGATTTTCCCGAGTTTATGATAGATAGGCATTTTTTAAGTTTTAAGTTATCAGTGCTAAGTGTTGAATAGTGGGTACACTGCCCTACTTAAAATTCAATATTTAAAATTTACAATTTTTAATGCAATGTTCCCCGAAGCTCTTGTTCGCGCTCAATGGCTTCGAACAGTGCCTTAAAGTTACCTTTTCCAAATGATTGTGCACCCTTTCTTTGAATGATTTCAAAGAACATGGTAGGTCTAGGTTCCACGGGTCGGGTGAAAATCTGTAGCAAATAGCCCTCATCATCACGGTCCACCAAAATGCCCAGTTCTTTCAAAGGAGCAATATCTTCATCTATTTTGCCCACACGGTCGGTCACGGCCTCGTAGTAGGTGTCGGGTACACGCAGGAATTCAACCCCACGGCTTCTAAGATCTCGGACGGTTTGGATGATATCGTCCGTAGCCACAGCGATATGCTGTACCCCTTCGCCTTCATAAAAATCGAGATATTCCTCTACTTGTGATTTTTTCTTCCCTTCGGCAGGTTCGTTGATGGGAAATTTGATACGGCCATTGCCATTGCTCATCACCTTGCTCATCAGGGCGGTATATTCGGTTGAGATATCTTTATCGTCAAAAGAAAGGATGTTCTTAAAGCCCAATACGTTTTCGTAGAACCCTACCCAGTGATTCATTTTGTTCCAATCCACATTGCCCACCATATGATCAACATATTTTAGGCCAGTGGAAGTGGGGTTGTAATCCGGGGTTTCCCATTTTTTGAAGCCAGGAAGAAATACCCCATCGTAATCTTTGCGTTCCACAAAAATATGGACGGTCTCCCCATAGGTGTAGATGCCAGAACGTACCACTTTACCAGTGGAATCCTCTTCCACTTGGGGCTCCATGTACGATTTTGCGCCACGTTCCATGGCTGCGTTATAGGCATAGGTGGCATCGTCTACCCACAGGGCCACCACTTTAACACCATCGCCATGTTGGTCAATATGTTTTCCAATTTGGGTCCCACTTTTTAAGGGAGAAGTAAGGATCAATCGAATCTTATCCTGTACCACCACATAGCTTTCGCGGTCTTTTAACCCAGTTTCCAGCCCGGCATAGGCCAAGGATTGAAAACCGAAAGCTGTTTTATAGAAATGGGCTGCTTGTTTGGAGTTGCCTACATAAAGTTCAATATAATCTGTGCCATTGATGGGCATAAAATCCGTCCCTTGATCAGATGTTTTGGTAAGTGCAGATGTCTCCATGATGAATATTTTTAGTTGTTAAATCACTTTGTTGTCTATGCAACAAAAATAAGTATTTTTGGGAAACGAAATTATTTTCCACGTTAAATTTTAAGCTAAAATTTGGAGCCATAGTACAAGGAAGGGCAAGACCCATAAAAAGGGAATCCCTATTTTTGTTGGAACATAAAAACTGATGCTTAACCATATAGATGACATACAGGGGATTGGATTGCACTTGGATTTGGTCCTCCGCAAGATTCAAGATGCCTATTTAAGGACCTTTGAGGACTTGGGTGTTGAAATGACCATTGAGCAATGGGTAATCTTGCACCGCATCTATGAGTTAGGCGATGAGGCCAGCCAACGGGACATTGTCCGAAGCAATTTCCGGAACAGGGCCACAACTTCACGGGTAATTGGTGGGTTGGAGCGAAAGGGCTGGATTGCCAAAACCCGTTTTGATGGCGACCAAAAACGATTTAAGCTGGAGTTTACCCCCAAAGGTCAAGAGGTGATTGACCTCGTATTACCGCACGCGCTCCAATTGCGAAAATTGGCAGTAAAAAATCTGGGGCCAAATGAGTTTGAGACCTTTTTAAAGGTCTTGGACCAAATAGGGGAGAATTACGAGGAAAGCTAAATCACTTTGCCACCATTATCTGTATCAGGGTGGCCAGACCAATAAGGAGAATGAACAGCAGGCTCAAGCTCCTAAACTTATCCTGTGGAATGTACGCCAGTATCTTTTTGCCCAAATAGGTCCCTATCAACCCAATGGCGAACAAAAAGGGAAGGTAGGTGAGTTCCTGTTTTCCAATATAGCCGTTGTTGTAATAGACAAAGGTCCGGGAAAAATCGATCATAAAATCTATAAAGGCCGAAGTGGCTATAAAGGCATGCTTTTCCAAATTAAAAGCGGCCATGGTCAACCCCCTTATGGCACCGCCGGTTCCCAAAAGCCCTGCAGAGAAGCCCGAAAGCGTTCCCCCAATGACCGCATTCTTTTTATTGGGAAGCACCACAATCTCTTTTTTAATGAGGAACAGCAGGCTAAAGACCACTAAGAAAACCCCCAGAACCACGGTAAGGGCGTAGCCATCCACCAGTTTTGAAAGAAATCCTCCGGCAATCACAAAGAATACGGACGGAACCCCAATGTACAGCAACAGTTTTTTGTCCAACCCTTTCTTGAACAAAAAGATCTTGCTCAGGTTGCTGGACAGGTGGAAAATGGCCGTCATGCCCAACACCGAATAGAAATCAAAATAAAAGTTGCCCAAGGGCACAAAAAAGACCGAAGACCCAAAACCACCGATGGTACCGATGATTTCGGCAGCCAAGGCCAAAAGCAGGAAAAAGTAGTTGATTTTCATAAGGTTTTGGGTGGTTGTTGCGTCACAAAGAATGGATGGTTTACAAAATTTTAACCTAAAATAAGCCTAAATTCCATCATATGGGTAATACAGCATAGAAACTGGTGAATTCTATGGACGCACGCATTTCAAATCCACCGCAACTTTGCCCTTGTATAATTTTAATATACAGGATTATGAAAAAGACAAGATTTTATCCAACAATATGGAGCACTGTACCTTTTACGCCCAGCATCATGGCCGATTGGTATGCACCACAGAACGGAAGCAAGGAGCTGATCATGAAAAACAATGCCGCTACCTCGCTAAAGGTTTCTGAAATGACCTTGAACATTGTAAAATTGGCAGCCGTGGATACGGATGGGAAAGAACACCAGGTCGTGGACTTCCCAGGACAGAACCCCGTGGTACTTAAAGGTATCCCTTCGGGATGTTTTTTGCGCTCCAAGAGCCTGCTTGCCCTTCCCAAGGGAAAATATACCGCCCTACGCTTTTATTTGGCCGGCTGGGGTAACCAGTTCATCTATAGGGATGGAGTGGAAGAATCTGCCAACTCTTTCGACAGTTTGGACTTTGCCGTGGAAAATGGCTTTGAAATTGATGGAAATGAATTGACGGAAGCAAAATTATGGTTTGACTTTGCTCCCTACCAGTGGAAGCGACACTTTAAACCGCTGTCGGATTTGTTTAAAGGGAGCAAAAGTCCCAAACCAAGATTGGCCAACAGTTTTGGCAATTAACATGTTTTGAGCAAATGGAAAAGGCACCTTTTGGGGTGCCTTTTTTGATTTTAGGGATTGGGGCGGATGTGGAATCAAGCATCGGCCAGTCCGTTTATTTTGTTGAAAGCGAACTTTGGGGCAATCCTTGAAATTTTGTAGAGCAGTTTTACCCCGGCAATTCTCACCTCGGGACTCCCTTTTTGTAGCCCTGCAAGCATTCCATCAACGGCTTTTTCCGTGGTGATGGCGATCTTGGGCGGATTTCCCTTGTGCCATGGGGTGTTCACCGCAGGGAACATGACCTCAACGGTCCGTACCTTGCCAGTTTCCGTTTTGCTCCGGAAGACTTGGGTGAAGGAGTGGAGGGCCGCTTTGGTGGCATTGTAAAAAGGGTAATCGGCGCGTGGGGTATAAATGAGGCCGGTGGTTACATTGATGATGTGTGCATCTGCGTTTTTTTGCAATTGCGGATACAGAAAATGGATCAGGCGAAGCGGGGCCAAAAAATTTGTTTCCACTTCCTGTTCCGCCATTTCCATAATATGGTCCGTGGTTAAAAAATCAACCTTATGGACCAAGGCTGCATTGTTGATGAGTACATTGGTTTCAGGATACTTCTCCATTACTTCTTGGGCCAATGCTTTGCATTGCTCTTTTTGGGAGAGGTCACATTGTATGGTTTCCAGTTGGGGAAGCTCTGCTTTGGCCCGTTCCAACTTTTGTTGGGAACGCCCACAGATAATGACCTTGTTTTGGTTGTTGATCAGGCGTTTGCTGAGTTCAAGGCCAATGCCCGAACTTCCGCCCGTGATCAAGATGGTGTTGCCGGATAGTTTCATGTTTTTTTGCATTTACAGTTGATACGCACCAAAAGTAAATCGGTGGAACCGGCACCGCATTGATGTATGTTAAGTCTGCATATTTTTCCGGATTCGACTGAGGCTTTCCGGCTGTATGCCCAGATAGGAGGCAATAATGGTCTGGTTGATCCTTTTGTCGATATTGGGATATTCCTCTAAAAAATCCAGATACCGTGTTTCGGCATTCAAGAGCAGAAGATCTCGCTCCCTTTTTTCCTTTTTGGAAAATCCCTTTTCAATGGATTTCAGTAAAAATTTCACCCAAAACACATCGGTTTCAAAAAGAGCGAGCCATTTTGGGTAGGGAATGACCAATATCTCGGCATCCTCCATCGCCTCGATAAAAAAATGGGAAGGGGCATTGGAGGTCATGGCCGAGTAGGAGCTGATAAAATCATGCTCCATGATGATGCCCTTGGTGAACTCGTTCCCCTTGGGGGTGATGTATACATATCTGAACAGCCCCGATTTTACAAAGGCAAAGCCTTTGGGGATTTCCCCCGCCCGAACAAAGTAATCGCCCTTTTGCAGGGTTTTCACCTGACCTATGGCGAGCAGTTGTTCCACTTTGTCCTCGGGCAATATGTGTTGCAGCACTTCTTTCATGGCCTGCCCTAAAGATACTAAGGGAATTTATTGGATGATCAAAATAAGCGGTTTATACACTTTCCCCATTGTAAAAATTGGTAAGGATGGATTCCATTTCTTCCTTGCCGGCCACAATACCCTCAATTCTGTCCCACAGTGCTTCGGGGAGCAAGGGGCGAAGGGCCTGTTGCCGTTTGGTGATGTGGCCGAACACCTTTTCAATTTTTTTGTCCCACACCTTGTAGTATTTCCGAAGGTCGTCCGGGTACACGATCTTGCGGCGGGTACCCTCATCGACTGCCCGAAATGGCAGGGGAATGTTGAGGTAGCCGTAATCGTCCGTCAATTGTTCCCCGGGCTGTATGTCGCGGATGGCGATCTCAAAATCGTAGGCCGTGGTCAGGCAATTGGAGTTGAAACTGTGGTTCACGTACCGCCCATTGTCCCAACAAAGGATGTAATTGCCCTTGTTGTTGCGAAAGGTGTAGGTGTCCAAAATGTTTTGGTAAATGGGGTCCATTTGTTGGAGCTCCAAAGGGGTGAACTCGCGGTCCAAGCGGTCCAAGACCCATGTGATGGTGCCCGCGGGGATGAACTTGGTGGCCACTACGCCATAGCCGATCTCATTGCTTATAAACTTTAATTCTGTATCTGGATGAATCATTTTATACTCTTGAATTTTTAGTTGAAGGTATAAAATTGTTGGATCGGTTTTTTGGAATAATGCGGTCCAATAAATAATGGAAACCACACCTGTACAAACCCTTTATGGCCGCCCAGAATTGACTTGAAAATAGGATGGCTCCCTTTAGTGGGACACCATTTTAAGGCCAATGATGGAAATGACCAAAGTGGTGATGAAAAGGAGTCGCAAAAACGTGGTGGGCTCCTTGAATACCAAGATCCCGATCAAGACCGTGCCAACGGCCCCAATCCCTGTCCAAACGGCGTAGGCCGTTCCTATAGGCAAGGTCTGGGTAGCTTTTACAAGAAGTCCCATGCTTATGGCAAGTGCTATCAGAAACCCTGCGTACCATAAATACATATCGGTTCCTGTGGCCTCTTTTGCCTTTCCCAAACAGAATGCAAAAGCTACTTCAAACAATCCGGCAACGATCAAGATGATCCAGTTCATGCTACACTGACATTAATACCCATTTGGACGGTTTCCAACAGGTTTTTTTGGCACCATGCAAAGGTATGGTTTCTTGGGGTTTCTCCTTTAGTTGTATGGCTCTGTTTTATACCTGATATATTTTGGGGTATAGGTATGAATGGTCAAATCCGTTGATGGAAATTTTAGGGGTGTAACCGCGTAGTTTTTTTCAGGGTAAAAAAACCTATTCCCCACTCAATCGCTTGAGTTTTTGCAAGACTTCATACACTGAAAAACTGCGGGCAAAGCGGTACATTTCTTTGTTGTCTGCCTTGAGTATTACCACCGGCAGCGTGAAGACCATGGATTGCCCGGTAAACTCCACTTCCTCCTCCACATCCACCACACGAATGGCCACCTTGGGAAAATTTTCTTGAATAGCCTCCAGCAACTTTGGTTTTAGCACTTTACAGACCCCACAGGTTTTACCGGTAAAATAGAGGAGTTCAATGTTTTGTGTTTCCATATGACAGCAAACGATTTTACGGTCAAGCTGTATTCCTAGCATCCATTGGATGATAAGTGACAAATGATCAAAAGAATGATCCTACGGACTACAGTTACCTTCCGAAATGTTTTGCTGGGTTGGATTGAACGCATTGCCCATTATCTCAAAAGAGTTGGAAAATCCATTGTCGATCAAAGGCTTTAACCCACAAAAATCAGTTAAACTGGTATTGCCGTTCACTCGAAGATCCCCATTAAGGGTGGTCAAAGCTCCCAATGCATCTATATTCACTAAAGAGGCATTCTCAGTGATTTGTAAGTTGTAATCAACTAGTTCTATATTGTTAAGGCCATCAAGACTGGTCAATGCAGAATTTTCAGAGATCAGCATTCTGCCATTAATCCCAAGAACATTTCTAAGTCCGTTTAGGCTGGCCAATGAAGGGTTCCCGACAATACTAACATTTCCCTTTATTAGCTCAAAATTGGTTAGCCCCTCAAGGTCCGTCAATGAACTATTATACTCAATTCTGATCCCTCCGTAAAATATGATTCCATTGACCTTGCTTAGTCCATTGATATTTGTCAGATTATTATTTCTTTGGATTGTGATGGATCCTAATGTCTCGAGATTGCTCAATCCATCAAGGTTGGTCAGGGATGTATTGTCTATTATTGTCAAATTTTCACCAATGGAAGTCACGCTGGAAAGCCCATTGACATTCATCAACACAGGATTCTTTTGAACATAAAGACCATATCTGGTAGATACCAACCCGGAAAGGCCGTCAATATTCTCCAAGGTTTCATTGTTATCTACTCCGAGCCACCTATCTACTTTGGTTAGATTTTCCAGACCATCTAAATTTTTTAAGGAAGGGTTTGTGTCTATATCCAAGTAGCCTAAAATTTCTTGTAGACCATCAAGTCCTTTTAGTGTGGTCAAATAGTCATTGTACATAATAGTGACGTTATCGCCTATCGTGGTCAAGTTTTCCAGACCTTCAAAACTTTCTAGATGGGTAGGGCCGACCCAAACCTCTCCATCCACTGTAGTAAGGTCCTTTAAGGGCTCTAAACTATTGATGATATTGTCATCAATGGCGGAGATTCGTAAGCGCCCAGTAATTCTCTTGTATCCATGGCTGCCAAAAGCATCAACCTCCTCTTGGGAGGTCAAATCTATATACCCTTCATATGTGAGGGCAGGGAAATCTTGGGACGTGAAGGTCACTTCGTTGCCATAAGCAACTCCAAAGCTGTTTGCCGCATAGGCCCTTAGGTAGTATTTGGTGTTTGCCGTTAAATAGGTCAAGGCGCTGGTATAAGTACCTGTTCCCGTACCGTCTAGGGTCCTGCCGCCCGATCCTATGACTGGGTTGGGAGAAGTGCTCCAGCAAATGCCTCTTACCGTAATCTCGGCACCACCGTCATTGGTGATGTTCCCCCCACTGCTAGCCGTTTCTTCACCAATTTCCGAAACCGCCAAAGTGGTAAGTGTGGGCAAGCCAACATCCGTGGTGAAGATCACTTCGTTGCCATATGCGGTTCCCTTGCTGTTGGTGGCATAGGCCCTTAGGTGGTATTCGGTTTTTCCTGATAAATGGGTCAAGGCACTGGCAAAATTTCCTGTCCCTGTACCATCGGTGGTCTTGCTGTCCGCTACGGTAGGGTTGGTCGAAGTACTCCAGCAAACGCCCCTTGCCGTAATCGTGGCACCACCATCATCGGTGACGTTGCCCCCACTGCTGGCGGTTTCCCCATCAATTTCGGAGACCGCTAAAGTAGTGAGCGTGGGAAGGGCGATCGGGGTCTCATTTTCTATGGGATCGGAACTGTCTTTGGAACAGGAAAAAAAAGTAAAGGCAATAAGGAGGGATAGGAAAATCGGTTTCATTGGGCTAAGGTTGAGTAACTTCTGTTTTTAAAGGACAAAAATGTTCAAGATAACCATTTTGGATTTATTTCCGCTTCCCCCGCAACTTTTTCACCTCGTCCACGGTAAGGCCGGTGGAGTTGGCAATGGTTTCCACATCCACACCGTTGGCTTTAAGTTGCCGGGCAATCTCAATTTCCCGTTTTCGTTGGGCCATGGCGGCGGCCTCTTTTTTGTAGCGTTCCTTGAGCACGTAGTTGGGCACGTACTGGGTGCTTTCGGCCAGTTCTTCCATAAGCCCCATGTTCTTGAAGCTTACGTAGCTCTCGGTGGTAATGATCAAGTGGTCCAGCACCTCGGTGTTCACAATAATGCCCACTTGTATAAGGCGGTCTGTAATGTCCTTGTCCACCTCGGTGGGCACCAACTCGCCAGATGGGTGGTTGTGGCACAGGACGATCTTTACGGCCCTTTTCTGGAGCGCCAGGCTAAAGACCTCCATGGGTTCGGCCAGGGCACGGTTCACCGTGCCCAGACTGATCAGCTCTATAAAGAGGATGCGGTTGTTGTTGGCCAGCCCGATCACCCAAAAGTGCTCGCGGTCCTGGTCTATCTTGTCCTCACGCAACAGAATGCGCTGCATGATGCCATAAATATCGAAAGCGTTGAGGATTTTGATCTTTTCGGCTTTGGTGAGTTTAATGTCCATGTTCTAAAGATAGCATTTTGTAGGATTTGGGTTTGGGGAGGTTGGGGGTAATCCAATGGTTGTTTTTTAGATGTTTTCTCTAGTTACCTTTAAATTTAATAGTTTAAGTTCTTTTTCAAGTAAATCAATGGTCTTTTTGTCCATCGCAAGCATAAAGCCGCCATTCTTTTCTCCGGTGATTTTGATAAACGGTCCTGCACGAACAACCTTTTTTAGTTCAATGTTGTTGATTTTTTCAAGTTTGAAACTCATCTCGGCAAACTTAAAAGGCATCAATGGTCTTTTGATTACCAGATTTGATTTTGAAAGATGGAATGTTTTTACTTTTCGGATGAGTTGGACTACCCCAAATACCATTAAAAATGCCCCTGCCCATAAGAAAAAAGCATCTTCTCCATGTGAAGCCAGAAATGTGATTCCAAGGCCTATTTCTAGAATGGCATCCAGTATATAAGGGATGATTTTTCTCCAATTGACACCTATTTCTAAAATACCGTTCATTTTGTAGGATTTGGGTTTTGGGAGGTTGGGGGCTAATATAATCTTTATTTGAATTCTAGTTTTTTACATCTCCATTTGATGAAAAATGCCAGTAAAAAGATAAATACAATATGTATGATCGGAACAAAAATAACGTACAATAATCTCTGGATTCCATATTCGTCGTGGCCAATGAAAGGAAGATCGGCATAGATCAGATATAGGGAATAGCCAACGACCAAAATTACATTCAGGACAAAGAACAATTTAAAGTATTTCCAATTTGAAAGTAATGCCATACTGATGTACCAGAGGATTCCGGGTACCAGAAATATCAAAACGAGAAGGAATACAACGTCCATGTTCTAAAGATAGCATTTTATAGGATTTGGGTTTTGAGAGGTTATGGGTTTGTCAATATTGGATTTTGAATAAATTCATCAATTCTAGTTTTTTTCCAAAATGGAAATGCCCAAAGTAACATTGTGGCAAAACTTTCAAACGTGCCATTTCTTTCAACAAAATAATCAGTTCTATAGTGAAAGCTCCCCTTGTAATATTTTTGTCTTTTTATTCTTGAGTGTAAAACTTCCTTGAATCGATTTATCCCATCACTATGAGTCCTGCCTTCTTCAAATTTGTCCGAAAAACATTCATCAACAGCATCAATTCCGACTCTAACTTCATTGAATTCATACCTAATCGAAATTGAGGAGTGTTCTTTATTCTTAGGTTCGATGTGGAACCAATAAGGTTCAATCCAGTTTGTTTCACATTCAATTGTGTTCTCAAGGATTTGTTCAACTTTTCTCACACTGTTTTGAAACTCTATCAAATCCAAGGGCGTATTTTAATATAGGATGAAACAATTGTACATGTTGATTTAAAGTGTTTTTAGATGCAAGATAAATCAATGCGCCTCCAACCAGTTCTCGCCCACACCCACTTCCACATCCAAGGGTACGGAGAGGGTATAGGCATTTTCCATTTCGGCCTTAATGAGTTTTTTCATCTCCTCCAGTTCGGGTTTGTAGCAATCGAACACCAATTCATCGTGCACCTGCAACAACATCTTGGTCCTGTACTTTCCTTCGGAAAGCTTTTTGTGGATGTTGATCATGGCGATTTTGATGATGTCCGCCGCACTCCCCTGAATGGGCGCGTTCACGGCATTTCGCTCCGCGGCACCACGCACCACCTGGTTCCCGGCGTTGATGTCCTTTAAATAGCGTCTTCGGCCCAAAATGGTCTGCACATAGCCGTGGTCACGGGCAAAATCTATCTGCTCACTGATGTAGTTGCGCAGTTTGGGATAGGTCTTGTAATAGGTGTCTATGAGGTCCTTGGCCTCGGTACGGCTCAGGTCCGTTTGGTTGCTCAACCCAAAGGCCGATACCCCATAAATGATCCCAAAGTTCACCGTTTTGGCATTGCTACGCTGTTCGCGGGTCACTTCCCCAATCGGCACATTGAATACCTTGGATGCCGTGGAGGCATGGATGTCCTCTCCGTGTTTAAAGGCGGAGATCATGGTGTCTTCCTCGCTCAAGGCCGCGATGATACGCAACTCTATCTGGGAGTAATCCGCGGCGAGCAGCACGTAGTTTTCATCCCGTGGGATAAAGGCCTTGCGCACCTGCCTTCCCCGTTCGGTACGGATGGGAATGTTCTGCAGGTTGGGGTTATTGCTGCTCAAACGCCCTGTTGCGGCCACGGTCTGCATATAGTCCGTGTGTACGCGCCCCGTTTCTTTCTGAACCTCGTTGGGCAGGGCGTCCACATAGGTGCTTTTGAGTTTGGCCAGTCCGCGGTAGTCCAACACATTTTGGATGATCTCATGGTCCTTGGCCAGATAGGAGAGCACGTCCTCCGCAGTGGAGTACTGTCCCGTTTTGGTCTTTTTGGGCTTGTCCACCAGTTTCAGCTTGTCAAAAAGGATGTCGCCCAACTGTTTGGGAGAGGCAATGTTGAATTGCTCCCCAGCCTGCTCGTAGATGTTCTTTTCCAGTTCTGCAATGTCCGTTTCAAGGGCAGTGGAGAGGTCTTTCAAATAGTCCTCATCCAGATTGATGCCTTCCCGTTCCATATCGGCCAAGACGCGGAGCAGAGGTACTTCAATGTCCTCGAACAGTTTGTCCGTTTGGGCCTCTTTGAGTTCCGGGGCAAAGTGCAGCCCCAATTGAAAGGTGATGTCGGCATCCTCCACGGCATATTCCGTTTGTTTTTCCAAAGGCACCTGTCGCATGCTGAGCTGGTTCTTGCCCTTTTTGCCGATGAGCTCGGTAATGGAAACGGGCGTGTAGTTGAGGTAGGTCTCTGCCAGTACGTCCATGTTGTGTCGCATATCGGGGTTGATGAGGTAGTGGGCCAACATGGTATCGAACAGCTTGCCCTTGACCTCCACGCCATAATTCTGCATCACCTTGATGTCGTACTTGAGGTTTTGCCCCATCTTTTCAATCTTTTCCGATTCAAAGAAGGGGCGCAATTTTTCAATAAGGGGCATGGCATCGTTTTTCCCTTCGGGAAAGGGTACGTAAAATCCCTTGCCGGGCGACCAGCTAAAGGCAATCCCCACCAGTTCGGCTTCCAAGGGGTTGATGGAGGTGGTCTCCGTATCAAAACAGACGGTGGGCTGTTTCAGGAGCATTTCCAAGAACAGTTCCATGCCCAATCCATGTTGCACGGTCTGATAAAAATGAGGCACATCGGCAACGGTCTTTCGGCCGCTATGGTCCTTGATGGTGGCCGCTGCCTCGGCGGGATCGCCCCCAAAAAGGGTAAATTGACCGCTTCCGGCCACTTTGGCCTCCTGTTTGGCGGTTTCGGTGCTGGTCACGGGAGCGCTGGGCTCAGCTTCCCCGGAGAATATTTTAATGAACTGTTCCTTCAACCTGCGGAACTCTAGCTCCTCGAAGATTTCCTGTACTTTTTCGGAATCGGGTGGACACATTTCGTAGTCCTCGGCATGGAACTGCACATCACAATCAATTTTGATTTCGGCCAATTGGCGAGACAAACGGCCGAGTTCGGCGTTTTCCTCCACTTTTTCTTTCATTTTGCCCTTGAGCTTATCCGTGTTGGCCAACAATCCTTCCAAGGAATCAAAGTCTTCCAAAAACTTCTTGGCGGTCTTGTCGCCCACACCGGGCAGTCCGGGAATATTGTCACTGGCATCACCCATCATTCCCAGATAATCGATCACCTGTTCCGGACGTTTCACGCCGAAGCGTTTTTGTACTTCGGGGATGCCCCAGATTTCTATGCCGTTGCCCATTCGCGCCGGGCGGTACATAAAAATGTTCTCGCTCACCAATTGTCCAAAATCCTTGTCCGGGGTCACCATAAAGATCTTGTAGTTCTCCTTTTCGGCCTGTTTGGCTATGGTCCCGATAAGGTCATCGGCCTCATATCCTTCCAATTCCACAATCGGGATCTTCATGGCCTTGAGGATATCCTGAATGTAGGGCACCGCAATACGAATGGCGTCCGGGGTCTCGTCCCGGTTGGCCTTGTAATCCTCAAAAAGTTCGGTGCGCTCCACACTGCCACCTTTGTCAAAGGCCACGGCCAAATGATCGGGTTGTTCGCGTTTGATCACATCAAAAAGGGAGTTCACAAACCCCATGATGGCGGAGGTGTCCATCCCTTTGGAATTGATCCGCGGGTTTTTGATGAGGGCGTAATAGCCCCTAAAAATCAGGGCATAGGCGTCAAGTAGAAAAAGTCGTTTTTGTTCGGACATATTATTTTCAATGGTCAATTAACAATGTTCAGTAAGCAATAATCAATTAGCAATAATGCAGTGATCAATTAGCAATAGGCAGTTTTTAAAAGTACGAATTGCGGTTTAAAATATTAAGTTTCAAGTTCAAGTCATAAGTTCAAGAACAAAAAATTAGGAGTCAAGAGTTAATCAAAGTGTTTCTTTAACATATTTTCTGTATTTGGGACCAAACAGTTTTTCATTTAAACAATGATCCGAAGGAAATACCGAAACCTTGATTTTTGGATTTTTAGACTTTAACCAATTAAAAAACTCAACAAATTGATCATCAAATGCAACAGTTTGAAATTTTATGGATTTAAGACCTGATTCAGTTTTAAACTTGATTCTGTTCATGGCTGGCTGTTTATGGGCTGAAATGTATTCAATACCAATCAAATCCGAATGGTTCAATCTAATTTTTTGATTTTTCAAATGGTACTCAATCAATATTTCATTTTCATTGAAAAAAATATCAAAAACAATATTTCTGATATACAGAACAATTAGTACAATGGCCAATAATGAGAATCCAACGGTAATGGTTTTAATAAATGTTGATTCAGATGTGGAGAAAATGGCATAACCAATTCCCATGCATGCTATCGAAGCAAAGATTGCTTCAAAAATAAAATAGCTGGAGGAAGAATGGTATTTGTGCATTTTATTGTCCAATTCAAACTTTCTTGGTTCCAAAAATCTAACAGCGAAGCGCTCTAAAATCTAGAAGCACAGCGGTCTTGTTTCCAAACCACAGCGGTCTTATGTCTTGGAGTAAAAACTGCTCACCTGCCTGTTCTCGTGGCCGTTTTCACTGTATTCGCGATAGGTAAACCCGGGATGTACGCAATAGCCTCCCGTTTCCCCATTTTTGTTGATGGCCAGGAACCCGATCTGGAAATCCTTGCGGCCCTCGTTTTTCTTCATGATGCGTTTTACACCCACCTCACAGGCCTCTTGGGGACTCATGCCTTGTCGCATCAATTCCACGATCAAAAAGCTGCCCACGGTACGGATCACCTCTTCACCAACCCCGGTGGCCGTGGCACCACCCACTTCGTTGTCCACATACAATCCGGCACCGATAATGGGGGAGTCCCCCACACGACCAGCGACCTTGTAGGCCATTCCACTGGTGGTACAGGCCCCGGCAATGTCCCCGTTGGCATCAATGGCCAACATGCCAATAGTATCGTGGTTCTCTATGTTGATGGTGGTCTCGTACTTTGAAGTTTTGAGCCATTCCTGATACTGTTTCCGGGTACTTTCGGTGAGTAAATCCTCTTTTTTGAAACCTTGTTCGTAGGCGAACTTTTCGGCACCCTTGCCCGCTAAGATAATATGGGGGGTTTCCTCCATCACTTTTCGGGCCACGGACACGGGATGTGCAATGTTCTGGAGGTAGACCACGGAACCGCAATTGCCGTCCTTGTCCATGATACAGGCATCCAAGGTTACATTGCCGTCACGATCTGGGCGTCCCCCTTTTCCAACCGTTTCGTTGGTCACATCGGCTTCTTCTATCATGACACCCTGTTCCACGGCATCCAAAGCGGAGCCTCCGCTGTTCAATACTTCCCAGGCTTTTTCGGTGGCATTCCCGAAGTTCCAGGTGCATACCGCAATAGGTTTTACGGCTTGGATGGGAGGAACGGTTTCGGGGGTCTTATTTTCATCTTTACATGAGGCCAATACGGGAACTGACAGCAATCCTGCAGTGGTAAGGCTTGAATTTTTAAGGAATTTTCGTCTTTGCATTGAAGGGTTGTTTATTTTTAGCTTTTAAAGATAGGAATATGCTTGTAGAAGTTTGTGCCAATTCGTTGGAATCGGCATTGAATGCCCAAAAAGCAGGGGCGGACCGTATTGAACTTTGTTCGGAACTGGGGGTTGGTGGGGTAACCCCATCCCACGGTCTACTTGAGATGGTCAAACAAAATCTACAGATACCTATTCATGTGCTCATCCGTCCCCGAAGTGCCCATTTTACCTATTCCGATGCTGAGTTTGAGGTGATGAAAGCAGATATTGAACAATGCAAGAAAATGGGAGTGCAGGGTATAGTTTCCGGTGTCCTTTTGAAAGATGGCACCTTGGATGTGGAACGCACCCGTGAACTGGTCACCTTGGCCAAACCGCTACATTTTACATTTCATCGTGCTTTTGAATGGATACCCGATCCGCTTGTGGCTTTGGCTAAATTGGAAGCCATGGGCGTTGATACCGTTTTGACCTCGGGAGGAGAGACATCGGCCGAAAAAGGGATCAATCATCTTGAAGCATGGCAACAACAGACCTCGATGACCATCATGGCCGGGGGAGGGGTGGTCCCACAGAATGCGCCTCTGTTCAAAGCAATAGGGCTGAGCGCCATACATTGTTCCGGAACTTCCTTTGGAAACCCCGTGGGTCTTGAGGGGAAAATCAGCATGAATTCTTCCAAACATTTAGCAGAGGATGAGGTGGCGGTAACAAATGAGGCAGTTGTTCGTCGTATTGTTCAAGCCGTTAAATAAATCCAAAAACCCTATTTTTTAGAAGTTTAGCGATAATTTTGTAAAAAAAATTGCATGTCTCGTTTTATCCTATTGGGAGTTCTTTATATAGTCTTCGCCATGTATGGCTTTCAGGCGTTCAGGACGTTGTTTAAGAGTCCATGGATGCATTGGGCCTATGGAATTCTTTTTTTTGGCGCGCTGTTGTTTGTGGCCATCAAGATTATTACCTATGTGCCCGGTGATGGAATTCGCGGTGCTGTAGCGATGTCTGCGGGGATTTTCTTGGCGTTTTTCCTTTTGGCCTTGGTTCTTGGATTTTTCCTTTTGGTTGAGGATGTGGTACGGTTAGTGGCCTTTGCTTACAATAAAGTGGTAGGTGAAGTGACTTCACAGGGAGGGCATTTTCCGTCCCGTAGAAAGTTTCTCAGTGGATTGGCCTTGGGATTGGCTTCTATTCCATTTGGAGCTATGCTCTATGGCATGTACCGGGGCAAGTATAATTATCAGGTACTCAAATACGAGGTGGAGTTCGATGACCTTCCTGATGCTTTTGATGGATATCAGATCACCCAGATTTCCGATGTGCACAGCGGGAGCTTTGATAATTTCAGGAAAGTGGCCTATGGTATAGACCTGATCAATGCCCAGCAAAGTGACGTGATTTTCTTTACGGGTGATTTGGTGAACGACAAGACTTCTGAAATGGAACCTTGGAAAGAGGTCTTCTCCCGTTTGGAAGCCAAGGATGGGAAATTTTCCATCTTGGGTAACCATGATTATGGGGATTACACTTCTTGGGAATCCGAAGCGGCCAAAGCCCAAAACTTGGAAGATCTTAAGGTGATGCAAAAGGAAATGGGCTTTGATCTTATTCTGAATTCTAACCGCTATTTGGAAAAGGACGGCCAAAAAATAGCCCTATTGGGTGTGGAAAACTGGGGGCGCGGTGGTTTTAAAAAGGCTGGAGACCTCCAATTGGCCAAAGAGGGTGTGGATAGGGACGATTTTAAAATATTGTTGAGCCATGACCCATCGCATTGGGAAGATGTGGCCTTACACGATGACTATCATTATCATTTGACCTTAAGTGGACACACCCATGGTATGCAGTTTGGTGTGGAGATTCCCGGATGGATAAAGTGGAGTCCTGTTAAATGGCGTTATAAATATTGGGCAGGACTGTACAAGGAAATGGGACAGTTTATCAACGTGAACCGCGGTTTTGGGTTTATAGGTTATCCCGGACGTTTTGGTATTTGGCCCGAGATTTCTGTTATCACCTTGAAGAAAAAGGCATTATCCTAAAGGCTTTTTTTAAAACAATATTCTTTATTTTTTATAGAATTATCCAAACATCCGATTGAGGAATTGATGGGTTATCTTTAGGCAATCTCTAAACCAAAAGAAATGCCATTAAAGATTTTCAGGATTGCCACCATTTTGTTTCTAATTATACTGTTTGGGTCATTTTTGAGGTACAGCCCATCCCAAAATGCCAAATTGGTCTGGGAAGAGAACTTTGACCAAAAATCCTTGGATACCACGAGATGGTCCAAGATCCCGAGGGGAGGAGCCGACTGGAATCGCCATATGAGTGATTATGACAGTTGTTATGCCCTTCGGGATGGGAAATTGGTGCTAAGGGGAATCAACAACATGGCCGTTGTTAGCGATACTTCCAAATACCTTACGGGAGGGGTGTATACCAAAGACAAGGTAGGGTTTGGTCTGGGGAGGCTGGAAATACGAGCCAAATTGAACAGTGCCACGGGGGCTTGGCCGGCATTTTGGCTATTGGGCCAAGGGAAGAAATACCCTGGTGGTGGAGAGATCGACATTATGGAGCACCTTAATTTTGATGACACGGTTTACCAAACAGTCCATTCCATATATACGATCGATTTAAAGATCAAAGACAATCCAAAGCATTATGGTACCGCGCCCATCAACAAAAATGGATTCAATACCTATGCAGTTGAAAAGTATCAGGATAGTGTAGTGTTTTATGTCAACGACAAACGCACCTTTGCCTATCCTAGGATTGATACAGACCAACCGGAACAATTTCCCTATGCGGATGGAGATCATTATTTGCTTTTGGATATGCAGTTGGGAGGTAGTTGGGTCGGTGAGGTGGAACCCTCCGAATTGCCTGTTGAAATGGAAATAGATTGGGTGCGGTTCTATACTTTTGAATAGCTAAGAACTTTTCTTGATACTTCAGCTTAGAAAGGTTTAACTTGAATTTAACGAAGGTCAGCGGGCTAAAGCTTTGACTTGATGTAAAACTTTAACAATTTTTCTTACTTTTGGTTGGTAAACCAGAGAATACACATGTCTAAATTTGGTGAACTCATAGATTTAAAGGTTCCAGTGCTACTGGACTTTTATGCAGAATGGAACGAACAATCCACTTCCATGCATCCTGTTTTGCGCGATGTGGCGGCAGCCCTCGGCGACAAAGGAAAAGTAATCAAGATTGATGTGGACAAGAACAAAGAACTGTCACAGGCCCTTAGAATAAAGGGGTTGCCCACATTGATGATCTACAAAAAAGGAGAGATGGTCTGGCGACAGAGTGGCGAACAAGATGCCAATACGCTCATCGGCATACTCAACGAATATATTTAATAAAAAAAGCGAGGTTTAAACCTCGCTTTTTTTATGATCATTCCAATCCTGTGGAATCTTCTACAGGATTCAAGGTATCCAACGGAATGGAGTCTTCCATGTCTGGATTAGGTTCCAGGGTCGGTTCCTCAAAAACATCTTCTTCATCACCTGCAAATTGGGAGAACTTGTCGATATACTCATTAAAAATGAGAGTTTCCGATTCGGCCAGTTCCTTGTCCTGGTTTTCAATAAGGATATCAATGTTCCTTCTGTAGGCCTGCATATCGGCCAAGATATCATCCATTTTCCCATATTGTTCATCCAAGGGAATCCCGGCATAGTATTCCAATCGCTCTTGATAGATCTTTTTTAGTTTTTCAAATAGGGCCCTTGCCTTGTCGGTGTCACCCACTTTGTAGTATCCATCCACAAAAGGCTCCACAAAGGCATAGAAACCATATTTGTCCACGGGCATATTGGTCATGGCGATTTCAATGACCTCGCGGGCCTTGTCTATTTTGTTTTCCGCAATTAAGGTTTCCATCAATCGGGCCAGATTCCCCCTAAACGAAAGGCCTTGCGAACGGGTTTGTGGGTCGTGGTAGATTTTATCACTGCCCGAATTGCCCCAGTCCCATTTCTTTACGATGTCAAACATCAAGTCGGTGTCAATACGTCCCATTTCAAAGGAATTTCGACTCTTGGTCTTGATGGGTACCAATTTGTACACCAGGCCATCCAGTTGAAGATAATCCTTCATCCAGATATATTCGGCACTGTCAAAGCTACCCCCGGAAAAATAGATGGGACGTTTCCAGTCGTTGTTGGCGATAAGGTCCAACATTAATATCCTGTTCTTGGGAAGGGCACTTTGCGGAAGGTCTATATCAATATAATCCAAAATCAGGGCAGAATCCTTTTCCTTGACAAGTCCGCTTTCCAAAACGTTCTTTTTGTTGACCGGGATACGGATTTTATTGGTGGGATAATATACAATGTCCAATGTGCTGGCGGGGTATTGACTGATATCCGCTCCCCGACTTTCCATAATGTGCCTATACTTGGTCTGGGGTTTGTCGCTTCCTACCCAGTTCATGAAATCCTTGATGTTCCAACGGCTATCGGTGACATTTTGGTAGTAGATGGCGTCCCTGGATCCGTAACGGTATTTATCATGGGTGAGCTGTGAAGGGATGGCCTCACTTTCGTAGGCTTTCCGTTTCATCTGGTCGATGTACCAATCGGTGGCAAAAAGACTGGTGTTCACTACTCGGACATCGGTTCGGTACTGCTCAATTTCCTGCACATACCATAAAGGGAAAGTGTCGTTGTCGCCAATGGTGAACAGTATCGCCCCGGCATCTTCCTGACAAGAATCCAAATAGGCCTTGGCCGTGGATTGTGCCGTATATCGACCCGAACGGTCATGATCGTCCCAATTCTCCGCCGCCATCAAAAGGGGTACGCCCAATAGGCACAGGGATGTGATCAAAGGAGCCGCTATCTTGGCGGACAGCAATTTTTTAAATTCCTCGAACAGACCATACACACCCAAACCTATCCAAATACAAAAAATGTAGAAAGATCCTACGAGCGAATAGTCCCGTTCCCTAGGTTGAAAAATATAAGGGTTGGTATAGAACTGAATGGCCAGTCCGGTAAACATGAAGAACACAAACAAGACCCAAAAATGCTTGGGATTCCTTGAAATCTGAAATACAATGCCAATGATTCCCAAAAGCAGGGGAAGGAAGAAGTAGGTGTTCCGCGCCTTGTTGTTCTTCCATTCGCTGGGGAGATTGTCCTGGCTGCCCAATTGAAGACTGTCCAAAAAGCCAATGCCGCTGAGCCAATGCCCATTGTCATCGTACCTACCCTGAACATCGTTTTGTTTGCCCACGAAGTTCCACATAAAATAGCGCATGTACATATACCCAAATTGGAACTCAAAAAGGTATCGCAGGTTTTGGCCCAGAGTTGGGGGTTCCACTTCAATATACTCCCCAAATTCACGTAAAAAGCGAATGTATTGTTCGGTATCCAGTTCGCCCTGGCCATATGCCGTTTTAAATTGGCCTACCGCTTCGCGGAGGTCATTGTTGGAAATGTATTCGGACTTTATTCGGAAATCCAGTGCACCAAAATAGCGCATGTAATTTTCGGCATGCTGATCGCTCCACATCCTGGGCAAGAAGCCCACATGCTTTTCATTGGGGCCTTGAAGGGCATTTTCGTAATGGTTTACAATGACATATTTGCCCAATTTAAGATCTTTCTCATATTTGGGGCTTTCATCCTTGTCTTCGCCCGCAGGGGCAAACGTGTCGGAGTAGTAGGCTCCATAAAACGGACTTTCCACACCGGGGTATTGCTCCCGGTTGTAATAGGCCAAAAGTGCCCTGGCATCTGCTGGATTGTTTTCGTTTACCACCGTTTTGGCGTTGGCGCGAATGGGCAACATCAACCAAGAGGAAAAACCAAGGAACATGAACATAAGGCATAGTACAATGATATTTCCTGCGTAGAAATGGTGTTTTCGCGTATATCGGAGCGCAAAATAGAAGGCCGCAATAAAGAGGATGGCCATGATGATAGTCCCGGAATTGAACGGTAGGCCCACTTCGTTGATAAAAAAGACCTCGCTCCATCCAAAGAGCTTGAGCACGTAGGTGAGCGAGAATTTATAGACCAGTATCAGAACACCGATAACGGCAATATTGGCCAAAAGAAAGTTCTTTGCGTTGGTCTGCTTGTATTTTTTGAAATAATAGAGCAATCCTATGGACGGAATGGCCAAAAAGCCCATGAACTGGATTCCAAAGGTTAATCCGATCAAAAAGCAGATAAGCAATAGCCAACGATGCCCTCTTGGGTCGTCCAGGTTGTCGGTCCATTTTAATCCCAGCCAAAGTAGTAGGGCCATGATCAAACTGGCCATGGCATACACCTCGGTTTCCACGGCATTGAACCAAAAACTGTCCGAAAACGTAAAGGCCAGGGCACCTACCAGTCCACTTCCCAAAATGGCAATGGCCTTGCTATTGGTGACGGGTTTGCCTTTGGCTACCATCTTTTTCACCAAATTGGTGATGGTCCAAAACATGAACAGTACGGTAAAGGCACTGGATACGATGGATACCGCATTGACCATCAGTGCAATCTTAGAGGTATCGCCAAAGGCGAACATGGCAAAAAAGGCTCCGATCATTTGCAGCAATGGGGCCCCTGGAGGGTGTCCCACTTGTAGTTTCGCTGAAGTAGAAATGTATTCCCCGGCGTCCCAAAAACTTCCAGTGGGTTCAACGGTTAGGGCATAAACGATAAATGCTATGGTGAAAGAAACCCACCCAAGGATGGTGTCCCATTTTTTGAAGTCTTTTGCAAACATAATGGATGGTGCTTAACCAGATTGGGGCGAATTTAGTAAATATCGGAGAGACGATTGTCCATTTTTGGAAAAGCTTTAACAGCAGGATATGGAAAAATAGTTCGTAATCTTCCCAAAATATTTGTTGAAATAAAACTTTGTTTTAAATTTGCACGCTCAAAAGCTGAATCAAGTTCAGCTGAATATTGGTACTGGCCTATGGTGTAATTGGCAACACTACTGATTTTGGTTCAGTCATTCTAGGTTCGAGTCCTAGTAGGCCAACAAAAAAAACCTGCATTACGTAATGCAGGTTTTTTTGTTTGGTGAAAGAGGGGGGCTAATTAATTTTCCTTTTTTTGAACCAAAGATCTTCAAGACTTAAATTCACCGTTAGTGTATGGTATTTTTCCCTTACCAATATATTTTGCACATACCCTTTGGAACTGTAGCCATACGATAAGTTTATCATAGAGTTGGAAAACACCCCAATAGGCAATCCCAGTCCTGCCGTAAAAGTGTAGCCATCTATCTTTTGGTTGTTAAGTGCCAAATACCCATTGTCATAGTTGAACCCTGCGCGATAACCAATCCTTTTCCAATATTTATAGGCCCTTTGGTTATTGAGATATTGCAAGCCAAAGGCATAGGTGTCCTGGTCCGTGTAGGTTCCAATATGCTCGGACTGATGGGTGGCATCCCAAAAGCTTTTACGATAATCGGCCGTTAGGGTAAAAGAATCTTTGAGTCTGGCGCTTATTCCAAACCCCAATTCCATGGGGAGTTTAAAATCTGAAACATCATTGTCCGCTTCAGCGTCCACAACAACGATCTCCTCGCCATCGAGGATCTTGGCCACCGTCCGTGTGAGATTTCCATTCAGGGTGACGGGCAGTTTCAAAACACCTCCCAAGGTAATGTTTTGGCCAATATCCCAATGAGTGCCAAATCCGATTCGAAATCCACTATAATTGGTAGTTTCGGTGAGTTCCAAGTAGCTTCGGCTTATCACAAAGGATTCGGTTTCCTCTATATTTCCAAATAAGAATGAACCCGTAAATCCGAGCCTTAAGGATTCTGTAAGGCTATACCCCAAATTTATACTCAAGTCACTGAGCCCTCCAAGGCCATACACATTGCTCTCAAAAGATTCATTGGAGCCTTCAATATTTGAGGATAATCCCAGAAGGGAGTATCCAACATCACTGTAGGGAATCATGGTGACTCCGGCCCCAAGCCCCTCCGTGATTCGGAAAGCGAATGCCAAGTTGGAAAAATTAAGGGTTGTTTTGGATTCTCCGTCCCCTCGGTTGTTATAGTGGTTTAGTTCGCCCTTGATTCCAATGTCATAAAAAAAGGAGTTTTGCGGAACCAATGCAAAGTTTGCTGGGTTGAGGTTGTTTATCCCGGTTTCCTGTTTGAGTCCAATTCCGCTATGCCCTAGACCGTTGGAGATGCCAATACTGGTCTGGTTTATGGTTCCAAGGCCGTAAAGGGAGTAGGGTGAACTGGTTAGACCTTCCGACTGTGAAAAGGTAATCTGGGCCATTAGGGCTGGGAGCAAAAGGATCCAAAATCTATTCTTCATCTTCATCATATATTGCGTAGGTTAGTTCCAGTAGGGTCCGAAAATCTGAATTGTCCATACCGTTTAGAACAAAGCGATCCACTGTGGAGTCATAGTTATTGGGTAATAGGGTCAATGCCTCATTGGTTTCCCTTTCGGCCAGTAACAGCTGTTCTATGTAGCTGCCCAGTTGGATTTCATAATAGATTTCGTTGAATTCTTCTTTTTCTCTGTTGAGGATAGCTTGTACAGGGGATACTTCTTGATAAAACAATTGCTGTATCAGGTCATTGTTGCGGTCCACCACATAAACGGATAGGGTGTCGCGAAGTATGAGATTGTCGTCAAAGCTGCCCGGTTCGGGTTTTATTTTAAGAACAGCGTCCAATATGGTGCCCTGCCCCTTTATATCGTAAATGGTCTTGACGGTTGGAAACTGAATTCGGGCCGCTACCCCAACCCCGGATTGCACAAAACATCTATTGGCGGCTTCCGAACTGGAAAGTACGGACTCCTTATCCTGTAACATTTGGAGTTGTTCAATAGGATTTTCAGCCAAAATCTGGTTGAAAAAGGGGACAGGGGTAGTGCTAAGATCCAACTCAAAGTCGATGTTGTCCTGAACCCGTTCATCCTCTTCTGAAATGCCATAGTACAAACGCATAAAACTGGCACCGGTATCTTTGGAAAAACCAACTACAGAGCCATTGTCATTGTCTCCGGGAAGTATCCCAATACCCTTAAAGTAATCTTTGAACTGGTCGGTATTGGTGATCAATTTTTCTTGAAGCCCGTTGAAGAGTTCCCTACCGAGTTCATCGGAGACCTTAATGGCAATTGTGTCAGATTCCATGGGCCTTGGTCGATAGGAAAGTGCTCCCAGGTCCTCGTCAAGGTAAGATGCCTCTGCCGTGTTATAGAGCGCATCACCTTCATTGGGTCTAAGGGTCTTTGTCAATCGCTTTATGTGCAGGGTGTTGGTCTTAAGGGTATCGTTGTAATAGTAGTTGTCCAGTTTCAGAAAAAGGACAATGCTGTCATATTCTGCCTCGCTGTCTATTGAGAATGAGTTTGGAATCAACCCCATATAGCTGGAGGCTTTGATCTTTCCAAAAATGGGGTCGGAATATTGTCCGACCAAAATCCGACTGGATTGACTGGTCTGGATGCTGTCAAATTTCATGGTGGAGGTTTCTATCGTCATGGTGTCGATTAAAACAACCCGCATATTGCTGTCGGAAAAGGCCTCGCCTGCCAAGAAATCGGAAGAATTGTAGTTTTCGGAAGTACAGGAGGCCAACAGTAGAATGGAAGGGGTGATCATTCCCAATAATCTTCTCATAAATTTAGTTTTCACCAAAAGTATAAGCTGCGAAAGCCCTTAAAAATGGGAATAGACCAACTAGGATAATTATGGGACAAAGTCGTTGTTTTTTCTCTATAAAACTTTGGTCCGCGTTCGTCGATGTTTTTTTGGGGTTGAAAGGTTAAAACGCAGGGTTCATATATTCCCTTTCAACCAGAAAGGCCCTAAAATTACTTTTGGCAAAAATTAAATGGTTGACATGGACAAGATAGTACAAGTGACAAGTAAAGCGTTTGTTGTGATCCTTTCTGGGATGTTTCTTTTAAGTTGTTCCAACGATGAGGATGTTGAGGACTTGGGGAATTGGATAGATCGATCCGTATTTGATGGAAGCCCTAGAAGTGGGGCAGCGGCATTTGTAATTGATAATATGGGGTATATGGGGGTTGGCTATGACGGGGATGACTATCTCAACTCGTTTTGGGCCTATGATATTGAAGGCGATTATTGGTCCCAAAAAGCGGATTTTCCAGGGGTACCCAGAAATGCTGCGGTAGGATTCGATATTGATGGCAAAGGCTATATTGGTTCTGGCTATGATGGTGTGGACGAACTGAGTGATTTTTATTCTTATGACCCGACGACCAATAGCTGGACCCAAATTGATTCGCTTCCCGGTATAAAGCGGAGGAGTGCGGTGGCATTTTCGGCCAACGGCTTTGGATATTTTGGTACTGGATACGATGGAGAGAACGATAGAAAGGATTTCTGGAAATATAATCCTTCTTCAGATACCTGGACCGAGCTGGAAGGATTTGGTGGCGACAAAAGAAGGGCTGCCACTACATTCACGGTAAACGGAACTGTATATATGGGGACCGGGGTTTCCAATGGGGTATATCTGGACGACTTTTGGGCATTTGACCCGGATACCGAAGATTGGACCAAAAAAACAGATTTGGACGAGGAGGATGAATATACGATCACTAGAAGTAATGCCGTTGGTTTTGAATTGAATGGCTATGGTTATATTGCCTGTGGGGAACGAAGTGGTGCCACCATCAGTGTTTGGGAGTACGATGCGTCTTCCGATACCTGGGAATCCAAGACCAGTTTTGAAGGCTCCACTCGGCAAGATGCCATTGTCTTTTCCAATTCCACCAGAGCTTTTGTAGGGATGGGTAGAAATGGAACCCTTTATCTGGATGATTTGGACGAGTTCTTGCCATTTGAGGAATATGATGACGAGGATTGATCCGGATGGGAAGTGATAATGGAGGTTTGTCCAAGAAAAATCTTTTGGGAATGAAGGGATTGGGTTCCAATACTATGGCAAAAACCATGATGATGGTATTGTTGATGTTCATTGGTGCCACGATTATTGGTTTGGGCTTCCTTTTTAAGAAGAGCAGTGAAGAGGAAGACAAAGCCCAATTTCGGACAGAAGTTATTAAAGTTGGCAATGGGTATGGCTATCAAATATTTTATGGGGATAGGCTGCTTATCCAACAAGAGTGTATTCCAGTGCTCAGGGGAAACGTCCCATTTCAAAATCCAGAAGATGCCACTTCCGTGGCGGGACTGGTTGTTGAAAAGATTGCGGAGAGACAATCCCCTGAGCTTTCCCTGGAAGACATTAAAGCATTGGATGTTGTAATTTTAACGCCTTAGCTAATATCGTATGGTTTCAGGGCGACCAAAAATAAGAATGTTCATTATCCATTTATCACTGTGGATACTGCTGTACGGACTCTTTTTAATGCCATTTCTGTTTCAGTTCCGATTGATTCCACCGGACCTTCCTTTGCGACTTACCTTTGTGGTGGCGCTTTTTTACATAAACTATTATCTGCTCGTACCCCGGATTTTGTTGAAAAGGCATACGGCCTATTACATTGTTGCTTGTTTGGCCATTGTCTTGGGTATTGGGCTTATTATTAATTTAAGTTTTGATTTTGGACCTCGCGGTCCTGCCCGATTTATTGAAGATAGGGGAAGGGCTTCCGATTTTTGGATGCGTCAGATTTTCACTATGCTCAATTTGAGTGCGCCGATTTTTGTGAGTGGGCTCCTTCGGTTGTATATGGAGTGGAGAAAGAACGAAGGGCTTAGGGTCCAAGTGGAAAACGAAAAGGTCCATTCAGAGTTACAGGTCCTTAAAACACAGCTTAATCCCCATTTTCTGTTTAATTCACTGAATGCCATTTATTCACTTTCAGTAAAAAATTCCAGTATAACTTCCGAAGCGATCATCACCCTTTCAGAACTCATGCGATATATGCTGTATGAAGCCGACAAGGAAAGTGTGCCCTTGGGCAAAGAAATGGACTATATTAAAAATTATGTTCAGCTACAAAGGTTGCGCTTGTCCGATAGTGTCAACGTGAAGCTGCGGATGTCCGGGGATGAAAAAGGGAAAGAGCTGCCCCCTTTGCTCTTTATTTCCTTTATTGAAAATGCATTCAAGTACGGAACGGATTTTAAAGGAAAAACACATGTTGAAATAAACCTTCAGATAGAACAAGAGTCCATTGTGTTCAAGGTCAGGAATAGAATAGGTGCGCACAGGGCAGAACAGGGTAGCTCGGGAGTGGGTCTGGAGAATGTAAAAAATAGGTT
This sequence comes from Flagellimonas olearia, assembly GCF_009184425.1. GTDB lineage: Bacteria > Bacteroidota > Bacteroidia > Flavobacteriales > Flavobacteriaceae > Flagellimonas > Flagellimonas olearia. Next base: position 1,306,455 of record NZ_WELG01000002.1, read on the forward strand.
GAACCTGTTGTATCCCAATAGGCATACCCTGGAAATAGTCAATGATGGCCAAAATTATGAAGTGACCCTTATTCTTGACTTGTGGCCTAAAGAATAATAAATTGGTAAAGGATGAAATGTATCATAATTGATGATGAACCATTGGCAATAGATTTGTTGATGGAATATTGCCAGAAGCTGGACTTTGTGGAACTGGAAGGTACGTTTACCAATCCCCTGGACGCTATTTCCATAATCAAGGAAAAAAAGGTGGACCTTATTTTCTGTGATATCGAAATGCCCCAGATCAACGGAATTGATTTCATTTCCTCTTTGGACAATACCCCTATGTTCATTTTCACCACGGCCTATTCGCAATATGCCGTTGAAGGCTTCAATTTGAATGCCATTGATTATCTGGTAAAGCCCATACCCTACAATCGGTTTATCAAGGCAATTTCAAGGGCCAAGGAAGTTATGGGCTACAAAAGACCCGTTGAGCCCCAGAATGTTTTTCCGTCCCACGGGGAAGGAACAAAATCCTCGGAATACATCTTTGTAAAGGCGGAGTATGAAAGTGTGAAGATCAATCTTAATGATTTGCAATATATCCAAGGACTTAAAGATTACCTTAAAATACATGTGCAGGGTACCAATAAGGCCATACTGACCTTGATGAGTTTCAAGGAGATTATGGAAAAGCTGCCGGCCCACCAGTTTTTAAGGGTGCATAAATCCTTTGTGGTCAATATTTCTTGCATCAAAACGGTGCAGAGAAACAGAATCGTGATCAATGATGTCCGAATTCCGATAGGGGAAAGCTACAAGGCCAATTTTTTCGACATCTTGAATTTATAATTGAGGGGATTTCTCCAGTATGGGAAAACATAAACCCTTTCAAGCTTAAGCTTTGGTGATTTTGTGGTCGAGAAAAGAGATGCTTGCTCTTTCAGCTCTCTCCATTCCGTCTTACCATAGCTTTAAAACTATATGGCCCAGTTCTTTAAAAAAGGTTGTTCATAGAGACGTTTTCCGGTGGCCTGGTAGATGGCGTTGGCCAGGGCCGGGAATATAGGTGGAAAAGTGGGCTCACCCAATCCGGTAGGGTCTATATTGTTCTTTACAAAATGTACCTCGATTTCTTTTGGGGCTTCTTGCATACGGATCATTTGGTAGGTATCGAAATTCTTCTTGGTGGGCATGCCCTCTTTAAAGGTAAGCTCACCAAAAAGTGCATTTCCAATCCCGTCCACAATGCCGCCTTCCGCCAAATTTGTAGCTGCATCGGGATTCACCACTATGCCGCAGTCAACCGCACAGGTCACTTTCTGTACTTTAGGCTTCCCGTCTTCCATGACTATATCCAAGACTTGGGCGGCATAGGAATTATGGCAAAAATAGGCCGCCACACCACGACTTGTCTTTGCATCTTGATTTCCCCATTCGGATTTTTCCTTGACCAACTTTAAGACTCCTGCATAGCGTGCCGGGTCATAATCATTGGTCACGCCTTCCATAGGTTTATTGATGGCCCTATCCAATAGCTCCAGTCGAAAATCAATGGGGTCTTTTCCGGCGACTTCGGCTACCTCGTCCAAAAAGGATTGTTCAGCGCAGGCCATGAAATTGGAACTTGGAGCCCTAAAAGAGCCTACGGTAATGTTGCTGTCAATGGTCCAGCCCTCTGCCAAATAATGATCTACCGCCCCAGCTGGGAATCGGTTTTCATAAAGCGGACATTCGGGAACACCTCCGACATTTACATGGTAGGCGATGAGGTTGTTGTCGGCATCCAACGCAGCCCTCAGTTTAGCATGGTAGGTTGGCCTATAGATGCCATCTGTCATATCATCCTCACGGGTATAGATCAGTTTTATGGGGGCTTCCATCCGTTGTGAAATCAGAGCGGCTTCCACGAGCCAATGGGCATAGGAACGTCTACCGTAACCACCACCCAAGCGTGTCATTTTAATATCTATGTTCTCCAAGGGAATGCCTGTGCGGGCCGAAAGGGTCTGCTCCGTAAACTCTGGTTTTTGTAAGGGACCTATCAATTCCGCTTTGCCGTCTTTCACATTCGCAAAAAAGTTCATGGGCTCCATGCAATTGTGTGCCAAAAATGGGGCGGTATAGGTGCGTTCAATCACTTTGGCGGCTTTTGCAAAGGCTTGTTCTGGATTTCCGTCCTTACGACGGACTTCCCCGCCTTTTTCGGTCCTACTACGCATCTGGGCATAATGGTCCTCCGTGTTTTCAAGACCCTTTGGGGTATGTTGCTCCCAAGTAGTTCCGAATCTATCCCTGGTTTCCGTTGAACTTTGGATGGGTTCGCATTCTATTTTCAGGGCTTTTTTGGCTTGCATTACCTGCCAAGTGGAATCTCCTACGATTACGGCCACTTCATTGTAGGTGCGGGTATCAAAGAAGGTCTTGACGTAATCATCATTGAATACTTTGACTTTAAAGACATCCCGGATGCCCGGCATAGACCTAACCTCTGAGTCGTCTATGGATTTTAGTTGTAATCCAAAGGCCGGTGGATGCACGATCATGGCGATGAGCATACCTTCTTGATGGGTGTCGATACCAAAAAGTGGTTTACCTGTCACGATATTCATACCGTCTACATTCTTTTGTGATGTGCCAATGATGGTAAACTCGTTCTTCTCCTTGAGCTGTACTTCTTCGGGGACCTGCATTGTTGCTGCCATGGAGGCCATTTCACCGTAGGTTGCCGATTTGCCGGAACCTTCATGGCTCAGCATTCCTCCGGAAGTTTTTATTTCGTCCGCAGGAACCTTCCAGACTTGGGCTGCTGCTTCTTTCAGCATTTGCCGTGCCGATGCTCCTGCCATCCGCAGACCGGTCCATCCTTGACGTAAGGCTTGACTCCCTCCAATAAATTGTCGCGTAAAGGCCCCTGTATCCAAGGGGGCTTGTTCAACCATGACATCTTTCCAATCCACATCCAATTCATCGGCAATGATCATGGGCATGGACGTCTTTACATTCTGACCAGCCTCGGGGTTGGGGGACAGGATGGTGACCAATCCGTTTTCTCCAATTTTTAAGTAGCCGTTCAGTTCAAACCATTCCTTGGACAGTTCTTTGGCTGCCATGTCCAACCCTACTTTTGGCTTACAGGAATTCAGCCAGCTAAAGCCCAGAACAAGTCCGCCACTGGCCAGACTGGTATTTTTGATAAACGCTCGTCTTCCGATTTTGGTTTTTATGGATGTCATTTGATATGCCCTTGGGGCGTATGGTTTTTATGGTTAACCCACCAAAGGTGGTTTGTCGGTGCTAAAGGGTTGTTTGGTAAATCTTCTGCCAGTGGCTTTGTACAGCGCATTGGCCAAAGCTCCAAATACGGGAGGAAATGGTGGTTCGCCCAATCCGGTCGGGTCAATTTCGTTTTGCACGAAATGAACCTCAATTTCTTTTGGGGCCTCATTTTGTCGTATCATTTTGTAGGTGTCAAAATTGGAATGGTCCGGCTTCCCATCGGTAAAGGACATATTGCCGTACATGGCGTTTCCAATCCCATCAACAATGGCTCCTTCGGCCATGAGGGAGGCTGCATCCGGATTTATGACAATGCCACAATCAATGGCACATGTTACCTTTTCAACCCGTGGTTGGTCCCCATCCATCACCACATCCACTACATGGGCGGCATAGCTATTATGGCAGAAATATGCGGAAACACCTCGATGGACTCCTGGTGGGGTTTGTGCCCAATTGGATTTTTCCTTGACCAATTTCAATACACCGGCAATACGGTCCGGGTCATAATCATTTTCTTCCCCAACCGGGTTTTCCTTGACCCGTTTGAGCAATTCCAACCTAAAATCGATAGGGTCTTTGCCTGCTGCCTCGGCCACTTCATCCAAGAAGGCCTGTTCTACGCCAGCAGTAAAATTGGATCGGGGTGCTCGGAACGCACCAATGGTAATGTTTGAATTGATGACCCATTGTTCCGCCAAGTAATTATCGACCGCCCCCGCTGGAAAACGGTTGGCGAAGAGCGGACTTTCAGGAACGCCTCCAGATTTTACGTGGAAGGCTATGAGGTTGTTGTTTTCATCCAAGGCGGCACGGTAGGTGGCTTGGTAGGATGGACGATAAATTCCAAAAGTCATATCATCTTCCCTGCTGTACACCAATTTTATGGGCGCCTTGGCCTGTTTAGAGATTAGGGCAGCCTCAATGGCGTAATGGCCATAGGCCCTACGTCCAAAACCGCCTCCCATTCGCGTCATTTCTATCTCAATTTTTTCCGCGGGCACATCCAATCGGGATGCCAAGGTGGATTCAATGATACTGGGGGCCTGTGATGGACCTGCCAGTTTGATGCCTTCCTCGGTCACATGGGCAAAGAAGTTCATGGGTTCCATACAGTTGTGTGCCAAAAACGGGCAGCTATAGGATCTTTCCAATACTTTGGCCGCATTTTTGAATGCTGACTCCGGGTCTCCATCCTTTCTGGCGATTTCCCCAGGTTGGGAAGCCATCTTCTCCATGAGCTCGTCATGCTTTTTGGTACTTTCCAATCCGCTGGGAACGGTCACCTCACTGATACTTCCAAAACGGTCGAAGGTGAGTTTTTTCTCAGTGATGGGTTCCCATTCTGCCTTGAGTTTCTTTTTGGCGTTCATGACCTCCCAAGTGGTTTTGCCCACAATGGCCACCAAATCTGGAAATGCGTTGGTGTCGAAAAAATTTCGGACAAAATTGTCGTCGTAGGTATTGATTTGGAATACATCCACAATACCGGGCATGTTGCGCACTTCGGAATCATCAAATGATTTCAGTTTCAGGCCAAAGGCAGGTGGATGTTCCACCATGGCGATCAAGGTGCCTTCGTATTGATAATCCAAGCCGAACATGGGCTCACCGGTCACAATCTGTTTGCCCTCTACATTTTTCTTTGAGTGACTGACGATCTTAAAATCTTTTACGGCCTTGGTTTCCACATTTTCGGGAACCTCCATGTTTGATGCGGCAGCGGCCATTTCACCAAACCCAGCGGTTTTTCCGGTGGCTTCATGGCTCAATACCCCATCGGAAACCGTAATCCCGGAAACAGGGACTTGCCATGCTTCCGCAGCAGCTTGCTTTAGCATTTGTTTGGCGGTTGCCCCGGCCATGCGAAGGCCTTCCCAACTACGGCGAATACCTTGGCTTCCCCCAGTGAATTGCCGTTCGTATAATTCAGTGTTGAACGGAGCCTGTTTCACCAAAACATCTTTCCAGGAGATGTCCAGTTCCTCGGCAACGATCATGGGCATAGCGGTCATGACGCCTTGACCAAATTCCGGGTTTGGGCAGAAAATGGTCGCCACCCCATTATCACCTATTTTGATATATGCGTTGATTTCAAACCACTCTTTGGGCATTTCAAGAGCTTGCTCAGTGGAAATGTTTTTGGGTTTGCATGAGTTCAGCCAACTAAACCCAATAATCAATCCTCCACCGGCAAGGCCGGTATTTCGTATAAAGGCTCTTCGCCCGATATGTTTGTCTATCTGGTCCATGATTTTTGTTTTAGTATTGGTTTGACCTAGCTGTTTTCGGATGCTATTTTCACGGCTTTTTTAATGCGCAAATAGGTTCCACATCTGCAAATGTTTCCGTTCATGGCCATTTCTATTTCTTCGTCGCTTGGGTTGGGGTTCTTGTCCAACAAGGCTGCCGCAGTCATGATCTGGCCTGCTTGGCAATAGCCGCATTGGGGTACGTCCACATCCAACCATGCCTTTTGTACGGGATGGTCGCCATTTTCGGATAGTCCTTCGATGGTGGTGATCTCTGAATTTCCCACCATGGATACGGTAAGCATACAAGATCTGGTAGCTGTACCGTCCAAATGAACGGTACAGGCCCCGCATTGAGCAATGCCACAGCCATATTTGGTCCCTACAAGGTTCAAATGATCCCGCAATACCCACAGTACGGGTGTGGATGGATCTACGTCTACCTCTTTTACTTCTCCGTTGATTTTTAAATTCAGTTTTGCCATAATTGTAATGCTTGGCATGAAAATATCACTATTTGATGGAAAAAGGCTTACAAAATTCAAACACATTCAAAGGATTTAACACTCTTTTGGGGATTTTAAGGTGGGTGAGGGGTCTCTTTGGCCACCGCCAGAAAGGTCCGTCACTTTTTGGTGCACTTTTGTGAGATTTAACGAATGGCCCGCAGGGGTGTTAACGATATTGTAAAAAGAGCAGATGGCGGATAGAAGATAAAATCCGTAAAGAATCAATTCGTCCTTATAAGGTACGTTTTTACATCAAGGGAGCAAAAAGCGACACTTGTGCTTTCCGACCTTCCAGTTCCATGGTTCCCAAGGCTTCAAATCCAAATGAGGCTGTTGGCTCCAATAGGGTTTTTAATTCCCCGGAGAGAAGGAGTTCCTGATCAAGTGATTTACATAATTTTTGTATTCGGGCAGTAACGTTCAGGACATCCCCTGTAAAAAATATTTCTTTTTTGAGGGCCCCGATTTCCCCGGTGGTCACATGGCCCATATGAAGTCCAGCCCTAAATGAGGGGGTCACACCATAGGTTTTAATGAAAAAAGCTGATTTTTTTTCAAGGGCTTCTTTCATGCTGTAAAAACACTGCACGCAATTTTGTTGGGTTAGGCCCTTCTCCTGTTTCCAGGTAATTACGATTTCATCCCCAATGTATTGGTACACTTCACCATGGTGAGCAATGATTGCGTTGGAAAGTTGGTTGTAGTAGTCCCTTAAAAAGCGGAAGTATTGTTGATGTCCCAATTGCTCTGCCAAAGATGTGGAGGATTTCATGTCCAGAAACATGAAAATGCGGGACTCCTCTTTGGGTTGATGGTACTTGCCCGAGAAAAAGTTGATCAGTACATCATGTCCCAGATGTTCACTGATGCCTGAATATAGCAACGAGACAAAAATGCTAAAGGCCAATGAGATCAAGGTGCTTAAAAAAGTTCGACTGACCACATAATTTGAAAATTTTTGCCATACTTCAGGATTTCCCAATGAAGTATTGAGCTCAAGACTCGCCGCAATGGGATAGGCAATTAGGTTGATGGCCAGCATGAACAGGAGGTAAAATCCCATTTTATAGAGGATCTTTTGTCCAAAACCCTTTGATTTGAATAGTTTGCCCAACCAAAAGACCTCAAGGGTCCCTACCGCCAAACCTACTACAAAGACCGCGAGGGAGGCGAACAGAAAAACATCCCAAGTGACCGTTATGTCCGTTTCGGGACGGACATTTTTATATTCGGTGGCCATGGATTCAATGAGCAAAATAAACCAACTGAGTACCAACCAAATGATGCCAAAAGGAAGAATCCGCTTAAAATAGAATACAGTCTTCGGATTTTGAAAAAGCCTCATGCTGTAAAGGTAACAGGAATTTGGAATGAAAAAACCTATTGGGTCTTAGCCAAGGGTTTGGTCCATAATAGGGTGGCTTTTAGTTCAGGGTTAATCCTTGTTCACTCGGTACGTAACCCTACGATTGGTGATTACGGTTCCCACTTTTACCGTCAGGTTGGCTTCATCCGAAGCAAGGGCATTGCAAGACCCCGAGGAGTTGGAAACCCATACGCGGAAGATGTATCCGTTTTTGTCCGTGCCTGCTCCTATTACGGAAAGGTTGGCTGTTTGGGTCCCGGTATAATCCGAACCATCGGTAAGGGATGCAAAATTGCTGCCTCCGTCGGTGCTCACTTCCCATTGGTAGGTGTCCACATTGCTAGCGGTTACGGAGAAGTTGGCAGCATTTCCTGCAACCACATTTTGGTCAGTGGGTTGACTTGAAATAGCGAATGGTGAAACGGTGATGGTCTGCTGTACGTCCAGAGAATTGCCGGAAGCATCGGTTACCCTATACGTACGAGTAATGATTTCTGGATCGGATCCACCATCAGTCACATCACTGATAAAAGTTACGGTAGGGTTTGGGTCGCAGTTATCGGCTTCGTCGTTGACAACGGTGACATCGGGTACGGGAATGTCAGCTGTACAGTACACTGACAAGGGTGCTGGATTACTGGCTGTTGGCGCAACATTGTCCACGGTAATGGTGGTCGTGGCAGCTATATTGGGTGCCGCTGGGTCGCCGGGCATACCCCCATATTCCACTAAATACCCTTTAGGTTGATAATCCCCGCTTGCGGCTCCTGTGTTGGAGAGGTCATTCCAAGAACCGGGAAGGCCGACTCCTGGGGCGGTGATATGTGCATAATCTTCGTCGCCTGAATTGTTCGGTTCACCGCCATTCCAAAATTCATAGGCATAAGCCGTTCCGGAGGAGTTTCCTCTCCAGAACAAAGTTCCGGTTTCAGGGCCTGTTACCCAGTACCAATCCCCTTCCAAGGCGGCATCACTGGCTCCGATCCATCCGGCTCCGGGAGCTTGGGATCCTAAAAGGTCAGACTCGTCTTGAATGGAAATGGTGGCCAAATATCCTTGGAGCCCATAGAATGTTCGCAGGGCGGCGGCATCCCTGGCAGAGGTCCAAGTAATGCCCAATGCGGGTACATATTCGTAATAGTGTCCGGTAGAGGCCAGGTAATTGGCCTCGTTCAATACGATGGAAAAACTTCGGGTATCCCCAGAGGCAACTGTTGCGGTGGTTTGAAAAGTAACGGCTGCCACTGCGGTTTCAAACTCAGCCAGTGTGGCCGGACCGGTCAAGGTCAGTCTTCCTTCCGAAGAGCTCCAACTGGCGGTAATATTGGGATGTGTGCCCGTTAAGCTCAAAAGGTCGCCCGAGTTGTCATAATTGGAAGTGATCTGTATGTAGACCGCATCCAAAGTAGCGGTGTCCGGGTCCGAAATGGATACACTTTCAACAATGACCATTGGACTGCCAGGGCAGAATATCTGGTCTCCAGAGGCAGTAATGGATGGGGGTTGATTGCCATCATTGGTATCGTCCCTAAAATCCAAATCACCACCGGATGCAGTGTCCCCATCGGAATCTGGCAGCATAATGCTACCTCCACTGGTTGTTGTGGGGTCATCAATGGTTCCACCTGGGTCACTGTAATCGGTTGAGGTGTCTATACTATCATCCAGACCATCATTGTCGCTATCCGTTCCTGAGAGGGAAAGGGCGGCTTCAGTAGTGTCATTTGTTCCGTCATTGTCACTGTCCGTATCCAAAAAATCCGGTGTGCCATCCCCATCGGTATCCACATAGGAAATCCCACCCGTTTCATAGGCGTTGTCCAGACCATCATTGTCAGAATCGATGCCGGAAGGCGCTATATATCCTGCAGAGGTTTGGGCCTCCACATTATCGGGGATGCCATCCCCGTCGCTATCAAGGTCTTGGTAATTGGGGATGCCGTCCCCATCGGTATCTACGGTAGTGCAATCCACGGTGCCACTATAACTGGCACCATAGATTCTTGCTCCAATTTGGTAGGCCTCAATACGAAGGTACTCCAAGGGATTTGTGTTTACGGTAAAGGTAACTTCCCGTATGGAGCCCGGTGCAGTATTGTCGGCATTGGCAATCCAGCCATTGCTGTTTCCTGCGGCATCCGAACGTTGTAATTGCATATCTGTATCGGTCACTGCGGGATCTGCCCCTAAAAATACACTTACATTGGTGCCTACGGGCAATGCTGTTGGGAACTGAAGAAGTAGGATGGAGCTTGCTCCTGGATATGTGGTGGGCGAGTTGGAGGCATATGTTGTCCCGGGATTTCCTTGGGCGTTGGAGTCATTGCTAAAGTGTCTGATATTGGTAGCTGATATGGCATAATTTACACTCAACCCGCCACATTCATCAGTATCCAATATACCATCGTTGTCGTCATCAACATCAACACTGTCCTCAATGCCATCGCCATCCAAATCTGCTATGGCTACGCTACAATTGGAATACAATATGGAAAAAGGTACGTTTTGTTTGGAAATGGAAGGGCCTTGGTATTGAACCGTCAGGGTCTCTCCACCGTTATTTTCAAAAAACAGGACAGTGATGGGATGCAAGCCAGCAGTGAGGGATATGGAGCCCGACCTTTCTTGTGTGCCGTGTAGGCCATCGTTGTCCACCACTTGGGTTCCATCAATGAAGAGTTTGGAGCCATCATCCGATGAGGTATAAAAAGTATAGGAGCCCGCGTTGCTGATTTGGATATACCCTGAATATCGGATACTGAAAGTTTCCGCATCCCCCGGGTCTTCCTGATTTTGGAGGGCATCCACATCAAAACTGGAGAACACGCCTGTTCCCAAGGCTCCGGAAGTTGGGATATTGTCTGTGGTGTAACCTGATGGGACACTATCATAAAATTCAAAATCAAGCTCGCCGTTGCATATTCCAGAATATCCAACAACCGAAACATCATCAATATAATATTGCTCATCATTGTCATGGTTGAGCATCTGTACCCTGATTTCGAGGGTGGAATTTCCAGAGGTGGATATGTTTACTGCATAGGAAGGGTCCAGTGGGTCCGAATCCGATCCGGAGGCATTTACAAACTGCTGCCAAGATCCTCCATCAATACGGTAAGCCCCTCTGAAATAGTCATTCCCATTGTCCATTTCATCTTCATCATCCACCCAGGTTTCCATGCTGAAACTAATGAAACCGTATCCCGTGATATCAATCGGATCAGTTTGCCAGGTACCTTCTGAGTCCAAATTTCTTCCCCTTAGTGTATTGTTTCGAACGGATAGCCTTCCCCCTCTATTAGTGCTCCAGTCTGAAGCGGAAGGACCTATGGCAGTTCCGGTTTCAGCACCATTACCATAACTGAAGTCCTCGTTCCAAATGGTGGTTTGGGAGAATAGGGATAAACTGCACTGCAAGAAAAGGATAAGGACAAGATAGTTCCTTAGTGATTTTCTTTTTGCTGTCTGTCTGCCATATATGATCAAGCCCATTACCACTTTTGTGTTTAAGAGTGCAAAACTAACCGCGGGAAGTTCTGTTGAAAATATTTGTTGTGAAATGGGGGAATACGGATGTTTATTGGGGATATATATGATTCTGGCCGCCTATTCCCGGATAATGGAGGGATTCTGGACATCTTTTTGTTTGGAAAGGTAGAGGAAGCAAATAGGGTGTGGGACGGGATGCTTTCTTGGATTCAAATCGCAAAAACAGTTTTGTGGCCTTAGTTTGCACATACTGATATAATTATCGTATATTTGCGCAGCTGAACGGATATAAAAGTATTCATGAGGGGACTTAGAGTCCCCTCTTTTATTGGCAAAATCCTTTTTGATCACCAAGAAAACCTAGTATTGCCGCTTCAGTTTTTGGAAAGGGACAACCTTTATTTGATGCGCTCATGTTGAAAGAAAAAGTGGAATCGTTATTGAACAAGGCTTTGGAGGAACATCCATCTTTGTTTTTGATTGATTTTACCGTAGGAGGGGATAACACCATAAGGGTGGTTTTGGATGGAGATAACGGGGTCGATCTTCAGGATTGCATGAATGTGAGTCGTGCCATAGAGCACAACTTGGATCGTGAAGAAGAGGATTTTTCTTTGGAGGTCACCTCGGCGGGAGCTACATCCCCATTACGGTTGCCACGTCAGTATACAAAGAATATTGGTAGAAAAATAAAGGTCAGGACAGGTGGTGAAGAGTTGGAAGGCACCTTGGTCCAGACCTCGGAAAATAGTATTACCTTGGAGTGGAAGGCACGTGAGCCCAAACCCGTGGGTAAAGGAAAAGTTACCGTACAGAAAAAGCAGGAAATTGCATTTTCTGACATACAGGAAGCAAAAGTTATTTTAAAATTTTAATTGTAGTTTAAAAATGGAAAACCTAGCGCTCATCGAATCCTTTTCGGAGTTTAAGGACGATAAGTTTATTGACAGGGTGACCCTTATGGCCATTTTGGAAGATGTGTTCCGAAATGCACTCAAGAAAAAATTTGGTTCCGATGATAACTTTGATATCATCATCAACCCAGATAAAGGGGATTTGGAGATTTGGAGAAACCGAGTTGTGGTAGAGGACGGTGAAGTGGAAGACCCTAACGAGGAAATCTCCCTTACGGAAGCTAGAAAAATCGAGCCCGATTTTGAGGTTGGGGAAGATGTTTCCGAAGAAGTAAAGTTGATCGACCTTGGGAGAAGGGCCATTTTGGCCTTGCGCCAAAACCTGATTTCCAAGATCCATGAGCATGATAATACCACCATCTACAAGCAATTTAAGGACTTGGAAGGTGAGATTTACACCGCTGAGGTACACCACATTCGCCACAAGGCCATAATCTTGTTGGATGATGAAGGGAACGAAATCATTCTTCCAAAGGAAAAGCAGATTCCATCTGACTTTTTCCGCAAAGGCGATAACGTAAGGGGTATCATCGAGAGCGTGGAACTCAAAGGAAACAAGCCTACGATCATTATGTCCCGGACCTCACCTATTTTCTTGGAGCAATTGTTCTTCCAGGAAATCCCAGAAGTGTTCGATGGTTTGATCACCATTAAAAAGGCAGTTCGTATCCCTGGCGAAAAAGCAAAAGTTGCTGTGGATTCGTATGACGATAGAATTGATCCCGTAGGAGCTTGTGTGGGAATGAAAGGAAGTCGAATCCATGGAATTGTCCGTGAATTGGGCAATGAAAATATTGATGTGATCAACTGGACCAACAATGCACAATTGATGGTCACTAGGGCATTGAGCCCAGCAAGGGTATCGTCCGTTAAGTTGAACGATGAGAAAAAAACTGCTCAGGTTTACCTAAAGCCTGAAGAAGTGTCCAAAGCTATCGGTAGAGGAGGACATAACATTCGATTGGCGGGTCAATTAACTGGTTATGAGATTGATGTGTTCCGTGAAGGAGTTGAGGAAGATGTGGAATTGACCGAATTCTCGGATGAGATAGAAAGCTGGGTGATAGAGGAATTCAAGAAAATTGGATTGGATACCGCCCGAAGCGTTTTGGAACAAGATGTAAGTGACTTGGTGAAGCGAACCGACCTGGAAGAGGAAACTGTACAGGAAGTCGTTCGTATCCTCAGGGAAGAATTTGAAGATTAAACTATATATTAGCAGCGAATTTTAGGGCAAGCAAAACAATTTATGGCAGGAAACCCAACAATACGACTTAACAAAGTTCTCAGGGAATTGAACATTTCGCTTGATCGAGCAGTGGACTACCTTTCCTCAAAAGGTCATGAGGTAGAGGCGCGTCCCACTACAAAGATCACGGACGAAGTGTATCAAGTACTGTTGGATGAGTTCCAAACGGATAAGAGTAAAAAGGTAGCTTCCAAGGAGGTCGGTGAAGAAAAGCGCAAGGAGAAGGAAGCCATCAGGGTCCAGATGGAACAGGAACAGGAAGAACGCAGACTGGCTAGGGAGAAAAGAGAGGCAGAACAGCAGGTGATCAAGGCCAAAGCGGAACTTGCAGGTCCAAAGACCGTGGGCAAGATAGATTTGGACCAAAAGCCGGAAACGCCCAAAGAAAAGGAAAAGGAAGAGGAACCCAAAGTGGTGGTGGAAGCGCCCAAAGTGGAAGTGGAAGCTCCCAAAAAAGAGGAGACCGCTCCTGTCAAAGAGGTCAAGGAGGTCAAAAAGGTAGAGGTAAAAGAGGAGAAGGAAGAAGCGCCAGCGGAGTCCGGTACCATTAAGACCCAATACAAGAAACTATCCGGCCCGAAAATTACGGGAGATAAGATAGACCTTTCGCAATTCAACAAGCCCAAAAAGAAGAAGGAAGATCAGAAAAAATCCGATGCCAACGGATCTGATAACAGTGCCGATAGAAGAAAGCGAAGGAAACGGATTGTAAAAAACGATTCCCAATCTGGCGGAGGACGTCCAAATAGGGGCAACGGGCCAGGTAGAAGAGGTGCTCCAAGAGGAGCTGTTCCCAAAGTGGAGCCTACCGAGGAAGAAGTACAAAAACAAGTGCGGGAAACCTTGGAAAAACTCCAAGGGAAATCCAGCAAGGGCAAAGGTGCCAAATATAGAAGGGAGAAAAGGGACCAACACCGTCAACAGACCGAAAAGGACCTCGAACAACAAGAACTGGAGAGCAAGATTCTCAAGGTAACGGAGTTTGTTACCGTGAACGAGGTGGCCACCATGATGGATGTGTCCACCACCAAGATCATCTCCGCTTGTATGTCCTTGGGGATCATGGTGACCATGAACCAGCGTTTGGATGCCGAGACCCTTTCCATCGTTGCTGATGAATTTGGGTACGAAGTGGAGTTTGTCACTGCGGAAATCGAGGAGACCATTGAGGAGGTGGAAGATGCACCGGAAGATATGGTGCCAAGAGCTCCCATTGTTACCGTAATGGGTCACGTGGACCACGGTAAAACCTCTTTGTTGGATTATGTCAGGGAAGAAAATGTGATTGCCGGAGAAAGTGGAGGCATTACCCAGCACATTGGTGCTTATGGGGTGACACTGGAAAACGGACAACGGATCACCTTTTTGGATACACCGGGTCACGAGGCGTTTACCGCAATGCGGGCACGTGGAGCCCAGGTTACCGATATTGCCATCATTGTAATTGCGGCGGATGACGATATCATGCCACAGACCAAGGAGGCCATTAGCCATGCCCAAGCGGCTGGGGTGCCCATTGTGTTTGCCATAAACAAAGTGGATAAGCCTACCGCCAACCCAGATAAGATCAAAGAAGGCCTTGCCCAAATGAACCTTTTGGTGGAAGATTGGGGAGGTAAGATCCAATCCCATGATATATCGGCCAAAACAGGTCAGGGTGTCAAGGAATTGTTGGAAAAAGTATTATTGGAAGCAGAACTGCTGGAACTCAAAGCCAATCCGGATAGATTGGCCTCAGGTACCGTAGTGGAGGCCTTTTTGGACAAAGGGCGAGGATATGTTTCCACCATTTTGGTCCAAACCGGTACCTTAAAGATCGGGGATTATGTATTGGCCGGAACCTGTAGTGGTAAAGTAAGGGCCATGCAGGATGAACGAGGTAAAAATGTGAAAAAAGCAGGACCTGCCACACCTATTTCAATCTTGGGATTGGATGGGGCGCCGCAGGCAGGGGACCGATTCAATGTGTTGGAAGATGAACGGGAAGCAAAACAGATTGCGGCCAAACGTTCCCAGTTGCAGCGTGAGCAGTCTGTAAGGACACAGCGACACATTACCTTGGACGAAATTGGAAGACGAATCGCATTGGGTGATTTCAAAGAGCTCAACATTATCCTTAAAGGGGATGTGGACGGTTCTGTGGAGGCCTTGACGGATTCCTTCCAAAAACTGTCAACGGATGAGATCCAAGTGAATATCATCCACAAAGGTGTGGGGGCCATCACGGAATCCGATGTGTTGTTGGCCAGTGCCTCCGATGCGATTATTATTGGATTCAACGTTAGGCCAATGGGCAACGCCCGTATCGTGGCGGAGAAGGAAGAGATCGATATCAGGACCTATTCCATCATCTACGATGCCATCAATGATCTGAAAGACGCCATGGAGGGTATGCTTTCACCGGTGATGAAAGAAGAGGTGACCGGAAACGCCGAGATCAGGGAAACCTTCAAGATTTCCAAGATCGGGACCATTGCAGGTTGTATGGTCACCAGTGGAAAGATTTTCAGAAACTCACAGATTAGACTTATCCGTGACGGAGTGGTCGTCTTTACAGGCGAATTGGCATCCTTGAAACGATTCAAGGACGATGTGAAGGAAGTTTCCAAAGGCTACGATTGTGGTCTTCAGATCAAAAACTACAATGATATCCGGGAGGGCGATATTGTAGAAGCCTTCCAAGAGGTGGCCGTGAAGAAAAAACTCTAAGAGTTTACCGATAAATAGATAAATAAAAAATCCCGTCTTGTACGGGATTTTTTTATTTGGGGCCGTTTAGTTCGGTGCAAGGAGCACGGCATCCGGACACCCACAATTTTCCAATCCATCAATTGAAAATACCCATCCGTCAATTGGTAAGGGCCACCCATCAATTATAAATAATTTCTTTCAAGGAATGAAGGTACTTTTTGATGGATGAAATCACTCCACCCTAAATCCATTGACCTATGAACAAAAACTACATTCCAACCCTGATCGTGATCGTATTGGGAATCATGATCCAATCCTGCGAAAAAGAGAATCCCCCGCTTCAAGAAAAAGACCAAACGGTGGATACGGACAATGCCAAGATCATTATGGGTGATTCCTTGGAAATCCCCTATACGGTCGCCAATATGCAAACGGCCTTTGACAATCTTATCTTCAATCTAAAGAAAAACTCCAAGACCAGTAAGCTGGCAAAGACCTTTAAAGATGGGGATGATATTGAGATACTCCCATCCCATTACTATTATCGTTTTTTGCCCAAGGACAGTCTGGAACACGATTGGTTGGTCAATGATACCATCCTCCAAGTGTCCAACATACCCCTGCACCTAAAGGTGGTGGAGGAAGGGGATTATTACGACGACCCGGACCTAGAGGGGGATGAGAACCCAGGAGACCTCGCTTACCTCTATGCCGTGGTGCCCTACGACCATCCCGTTCCCGAAAACATACACAAAGAATTGTTGGATACCTATTATTTTGCACCTGAACAGTCCAAAGAGGAGCCGGTGGAGGGTGAAGTAGCGGTGAAACAGCCTGTGAACAAGACCACCAAGGACATTCTCAATGTTGATGAAAATGGGGAGGTTTTTGAATACTTGGAACTCGAGGCACTGAAGTTGACCAACAACCTGGACGAGGACGAACTGGCGGTATTGCGGTTTTACCTGCCCAACGATACCACGGCCACCCTGTACAGTTATGATCAAGCGGCCCAATTGGGGTGCGAGCAAAAACAACTGATCTTGGACCTGAACTCCATAGATGCCCTATTGGAACAGGAGACCTTGGCCAACCGGAGCAAATGGAACCCCAGCGGAACCATTACCGTACGGGAAGATGTAGTGAACAAAACAGTGGGTGTTGTAGGTGCCGAGGTGAAGGTGCGCAAATGGGGTTTGGTAGTGATCAAACGTGCGCGTACCAACCACAAAGGCGAGTTCCGTACCAGTAGCACCAGCACCAAACGGGTAAAGTATGCCGTGTATTTTCAGAATAAAGACCGAAAATTTAAAGTAAAAGCAGGCACCAGCCTTGTAGATGCCAAACACCGGGGTACCAGTACCTATAAAAAGCAGTCATGGAGCCAACATTTTTCTTCGGGCAGGGGGCAGTTTTATGCATTGGTGCACAACGCCGCCTATGATTTTTACGATAGGGCTGTGGCCAAATTTGGGCTGCATCACCCCAATCAAAGTTGGTTGCGGATAAGTGCACGATACAACGGTGAAATTTCAGATTCCCGACACAGCGATATCAATGTAAATGGTAAGATTCCTTGGGTGCCAATACTGGCATTGAAATCAGAAGTCCAAGTAGGAAGATTATCTAAAGGAAGTTATAAAGGGAGTGATCTTATTTATGGGGTAGTGACCCATGAGATGGCCCATGCCAGTCATTACAGGATGGACCGCAGTTTTTTTCTTAATGTAAATTTTGTAACAAGAAGTTCCAGATGTAAAATGCAAACTTTATCGGAAAGCTGGGCGGAAGGGGTGGAGACCATTGTGACGAATGATAGATACCAATTATTGGATAAAAATTACGTGGCGAGTGCTATAGCTCGAGATGATGATGTTGGGACTTTTTATAATTCTAGAAAACAAGATGAATTTAAAAATGATATTGATGAATATACCCCGATCGTAGCTGATTTAAATGATAATTATAATCAAAGACAAAAACTTAGATTTAGTAATGGAAATCTAAACCCAAATAGACCAAACGACAGGGTCATGGGATATACTCTAAAGCAAATACAATCTGCTTTGAATACATCAAGAGGCGTCCACACATGGAAAGAGCGATTAAAAAAGCTATATAATAATTCAACGGAAATGTTTATGGATGAGTTGTTCAATGAGTATATGTACAATCGAAATTGTGATTAAAATGAAAGCAATCAAGACAATATGTATTCTTTTATTCTGCCTTTTATCCTGTTCTCCAGAGGATAGTGATATTGTGACATTTAGAATGTTTAATGATACGAATCATCAAGTAAAATTATTGGCTTTTAATAAAGTCAGTAAGGCAATGGTCGATGAAATAAATATTTCATCAAAGGGTATTTATGCTATCAAGAAAAATAGGGGTAATTCTGGAAATTTTATCAGTGAAGCTTTTTACTCCTCCAATAATGTAGACTCAATAAGAATGATTTTTAATGCAAACAAGGTGCATGTCTTTTTGCAGACAATTGAAAATAACGACATCTTTTTTGGAGACCAAAATCGAGAGTTTCGTATAACAAACGAGTACTATTCTATGGCAATGGTTTGCAGTGCCGAATGCGAGTGAATTTCAATTTCTTTAGTTGCATTTTGTGGATTGTCAAACAACGCCTAAATGTAAATGGACTGTTGGTAAAGTCATTTGACCTTCATTGGTTTTTGGTGGAATTTGAATTATAAGCAATCATTTCGAATGAGTTGACTTTGGGTTGTTCATTAAAACAAATCCAAGCCTCCTTGAACAATTCACGTGGGCCACATACTTGGAAGGAGAGAATAAAAAGTCAGCACAGCAATGCTACGGAGAATTATGTAGATGAACTGTTTGGGGTGTACATGTTTGACAATTGTAAATAATAAAACTTTTTTGAATGAAAAAAGCAGCAATACTTTTTAGTCTTTTTATCATAGTTTCATGCGGCAGTGGACTGGATGGTGAGGAAGAAGTTTATTTCTATACCTTCATTTTAAAAAATGAAACAGGCGCCACTGTTGTTATAACAGGAGATTCTCCTGAAAGAGTTGAAGAACTTCAAAATGGCCTTTCTTTTTCTTGTGGATATACTTCAATATCGGGCACAGCGGTAGGGATTTGTGAGGATTATGTTTTTATTTTTTTTCCTCAGATCAATAAAGGGTATCAGTGTTATGGTGGTTCAGGTGATACTGGCTTGTGTTTTGAGGGGGGTATGGGGTTATTTACAAAACTTGAAGGGACCATCTTTACCGAAATTGCTCCCCGAACCTATGAATATGTGTTGACCCCCGAACTTTTGGAGGGTGCTTTTGAATTGCCTTGATGTGCTGCTATGAAAAGGATTGCCTTGATATGTTGGGTCTTTTTTGTTTCATGTACGGAAACCAGTGAAGACATTTTTTTTGCACTCCACAACGATACAGATAAAGCTATTGAACTAAGGGCATTTGAAAGCAAAGGTGGAAAGTTGCTGGATGTCATAAACATATTGCCCTTTTCGCAGCATCAGCAAAAGCAAACAATTGGTTTTTCGGATACTCAAAGTAGAGCATTTTACTCGGAGTTTGGTGTTGATTCGGTTAGGGTGATATTTGATATGTCAAAGGTTACCGTGTATACCGGATATAATAACCAAAGTATCAATTTGGAAATCATTTATGGGGATAACCGAGAGTATCGCATAACCAATGAAGATTTTTCAAAAGGGATGGAATGTAATAATAATTGTAGATGAAGTTAATTTCCACTTTTTCAGAAAGTTCCGGCCTTTTGATTGTCTTGTTCCCTTCGTGTGACTTCGTTTGACAAAGGTACCAATGATAACTGCTTTTATTGCAGTAGTGATGGCATTTACGCCACCACCGTACATGAGCTTACCCATGCGGGCCACCGGGAACTGGACCCGGGCATGTTCAGTGTATTGCATAGCAAGAACTGCGAGCGGTTGATGCTGCGTGAAAGCTGGGCCGAAGGGGTAGAGACCATTGTGACGAATGATAGGTATAAACGTCTAAGCTCAACCTATATTAATCCCACTAACGACAATATAGGGTGGAATTATCAAAGACAAAGAAATACGGTGGATGAAATGACAGAATACACTCCAATTGTAGCAGATTTGATAGATAACCTAGACCAAAATGAAGTTTTTTCGAATATCTACCCGACAGATCGAGTTAAAAACTATAATCTACAACAAATACAAAAAGCATTGGATAATTGTAGAACCCTAGATTGTTGGAGAAGTAATCTTAAGAGTTACTATCATAATTCAAGTGAACAGTATTTAAATGAACTCTTTGGTTATGTGAAAGGAGTTCTTAACAATAACAATCCCAAAAAATGCAAATAAGACTATTATTATCATTGATGCTGATTGTAATGCTTAATGCATGTACAGACGAACCAGATTTAATTCAATTCTCAGTAAGTATCAAAAATAGCACTGATAAAACATTTGAAATACGGTGTTTTAGTCAAGGTAAACTACAGGTTCAAAAAAGTCTGAGTCAGGGTGAAGCTAAAAATATTTGCACCTACACTTCAGAATTCTTTATTGGACTTGCCGGATGCCAAAAAGATTCTGTGGTAGTGGAATTCAATAATTCAAAAGGGTACATTGATATACGCTTAGGCAACAATCTAAACGAATACCGTTTTTTGGACAATAAATCCATATTTATTCAAGGAAATGGCTTCCAAAATGTAGGTAACGAGTATGAATTTTCAATCACTCAACAGGATTTCGAAAACGCTTTTGAACTGCCAAAGTAGTAGAACAAAGATAGGATGAGAAAAACAGCAACATTTTTTGCTCTATTAACTGCAGTTTCATGCGGCAGTGGTCTGGATGGAGAAGAGAAAATGTTTACATATACTTTTATTTTGAGAAAAGAGACTGGTCAAGATTTAAGTATTACCGGAGATTTTGGGCCAAGAAATGAAGTGGTGGCGACAGGTGAGATATTTACCTGTGCATATGTAGGGTCGGTTAGCGATGCTGGCGGTTTTTGCTCAAGCTTTTTAGAAATAGTAGATATTGAAAAAGTTAAGGGTTATCGTTGTTTCGGAAAGGCTTCGCAAATAGAGGGATTTTGTTTTGTTGAGGACGCAAGAGTGTTCACAAGGATTGGTAATACCATTTTCACTGAAATTGCTCCCCGAACCTATGAATATGTGCTGACCCCCGAACTTTTGGAGGGTGCTTTTGAATTGCCAGGATAAATACGGTAACCTATGAAAAGAATATGTATTGCTATGGGTTGTTTTGTCTTTTGGTTCTCTTTAAAGGCGCAAGAACAAACAACTCTGGAAATTGAAAAGCCGTTCAAGGCCATTACGTTTGATCTGTTGTCCCCTTTATACCCGAGGCGGCTTCTAAGTTCTAGTGAAAGTTCTTCACACTTGACCCGATGGAGAATTGGCTACCAACACCAATTGAACCAAAGATGGGGCATAGGTGCCGATTTCGGTTACGGAAACAAAAGTTTGGCCGTTTTTAAGGAAAGAGAGCATTATAGGTTGTATGAGTTTAGGTCAGAAATTCTATACCTACCTCTGCAACAAAGTAGGATAAAGGTATATTTTTCCTTTCAGCCCTTTTATATTCTACATACTGAGACGCTACTGAACAAATCAGTTTTTGCTGAAGGAATGGGCAGGGTCAGCTTCGATCGGGCAGATTATAAAAGAATCAAATATGGTTTTACGTTCAACTATGGTTTTCTCTTTCCAATATTTCCTTCAATAAGGCTCAATGTTTATACGGGAGGGGGTTTAAAGAGGAGGGAAAACGACTATGCATCATTCGTTAATCTTGCCCCGAGTCCATATGATGAAGACCATTTTCCACCTTACTTCGATTCATATGAACCATTGACCGAATTTGAATTTTCATTTGGAATGAAAGCTTACTTTTTCCTTAAATAAATATCCGGGATATGGCAGAGTGAAGCCTTATGTGTTCATTGCGCCGATGCGGATGGGAGTATTGCTATGATTTGGAATCGTGCTCCGGTTTCAGGAGCATGGCATCGGGATATTTTTTTCGGACTTCAAGGTATTTTCGTTCCGCCTCCAATTTGGTCTTGAACCGGCCAAGGCGAACCCGGTAGGTAGGGGATTCAAATTCAATTTTGGAATCCCATCCCGGAAAATCAATTTCAACCTGGGCCTTCAGGTTCTGTGCTTTTTGGTAGGAGCCAAAACCTACTTGGATTTGGTAAAACTCTGCTTTTGAGTTCACTTCGGTATAGCGTTTTACCAACTCGTCTATTTTAGGGTCCTGCTGTATGGAAACTGTTCCTTCCTGTGCGGAAATATGCAGGGCAAAGCCTGTAAAAAGCGCAATAAATACAAGAGTCTTCATATAATTCAAGTGTTTTGACATACGGTCATGGTGCAAAAGTAAATTTTTATGGTCTAACCCCGTTGAACCCACTTTATTTAGAATCTTTATAAATTAGAAGTTATAAATACCTTAACATTTCAAAAAATGGCGCTATGTCGTACTTTTGTGACCAATTTTGGTAGGACTGGAAGCTATTGTTCTCAATATCAATAGAAATAATCATGCCAAAGATTTCGATAGAAATTTCGTTAATATGAAAAAGGTTTTGTACCGCCATCTATTTTCTAAAATTTTAGGTTTCTCTCTCCTATTTTTCTCCATTTCATTTTATGCGCAGGAAGAAGCTGCCGCCGCAGGTGGTGGTGATCCGGCAAAAGGGAAACAGCTCTTTAACCAGAACTGTGCTGCTTGCCACGCCCTGGACCGTAAAATGACAGGTCCTGCCCTGGCCAACGTGGAAGCGCGTTTGTCAGAGGATCAAGGATTGGATAAGGAGTGGCTGTATTCTTGGATCAAGAACAGCCCTGGGATGATTAGTTCAGGGGATTCCTATGCAAATGCAATTTACGCCGAGTACAATCAGGCGGCAATGACGCCTTTCCCAACCTTGTCCAATCAGGACATCGATGATATTTTGGCCTATACGGCCGCTCCGCCTCCTGCGCCAGCAGCTGCTCCAGCGGCATCAGGTGGAGGTGATGGAGGTTCTGCTGCGTCTGGTGGAATATCCAATGAAGTGATTTTGGGTGCCTTGGCGTTGGTGTTCGGTCTGTTGGTCATCATGTTGATTTTGGTGAACAAGACCTTGCGTAGAATCGCGGAAGCCAATGGGGTTGTGTTGGAACAAGAGAAAGAAAAACGTCTTCCCATTTGGAAAGCGTTTGCCAAAAACCAGTTTTTGGTCTTGGTAAGTGCCATTTTCCTTTTGTTGGCCAGCGCGTATTTCGCTTATGGATGGATGATGCAGGTGGGTGTCGATCAAGGATATGCCCCGGTACAGCCCATTCACTTTTCACATAAGATCCACGCAGGGGACAATAAGATAGATTGTAAATATTGCCACTCTTCGGCAAGGGTTTCAAAAACATCGGGGATACCTTCCTTGAATGTTTGTATGAACTGTCACAAGTCCATCTACCAATATGCCGGTAATCCAGAAGGACCATCAGCTGAAGATTTGGCTGCCGGTCACACCAATGATTTTTACACCGCTGAAATCAAAAAGCTGTACAAGGCCGTTGGATGGGATGAGGAAAATCAATCCTACACTGGTGAGACACAACCAGTGCAATGGGTAAGAATACATAACCTGCCTGATTTTGCCTATTTCAACCACTCCCAGCACGTTTCTGTTGCGGGGGTTGCTTGCCAGACTTGTCACGGTCCTGTTGAGGAAATGGAAGTCGTGGAACAATTTGCGCCATTGACCATGGGTTGGTGTGTAAACTGTCACAGGGAGACCAATGTGAAGATCGAGGGCAATGCCTACTACGAGGCCATTCATGAGGAGTTGTCCAAAAAGTATGGCGTTGAGCAGTTGACCGCGGCCATGATGGGTGGTATAGAATGTGGTAAGTGTCACTATTAAGAATTAAAGGAAGATAATCTCAGATATATCGTATGGCATCAAACAAAAAATATTGGAAAAGTGAAGCGGAGCTGAATCCGAACGATTCCATTGTTGAGACGCTAAGACAAAACGAATTTACAGAACAGATCCCCGTTGATGAGTTTTTGGGTGACAAGGAGAACTTGTCCGCTTCAAATACCAACAGAAGGGACTTTCTGAAATATGTTGGGTTCAGTACGGCAGCGGCGGCTGTTGCTGCATGTGAGGGGCCGGTCCATAAGTCCATACCCTACGTGGTGCAGCCGGACAATATTGTTCCGGGTGTGGCCAACTATTACGCAACCACTATTGCGGATGGTTTTGATTTTGCCAGTGTTTTGGTAAAAACAAGGGAAGGAAGACCTATAAAAATAGAAAACAACACCGATGCCAAGGTGAACGGAAGTGCCAATGCAAGGGTTCAAGCCTCTGTGTTGACACTGTATGATAGCAAGCGGGTTCAAGGGCCAAGTGCCAATGGTGAGCCTGTGGAGTGGATGGTGTTGGATGCTACGGTAAAAGCTAAATTGGGAAGTTTGAAAGGGTCTAACCGACAAATTGTTTTGTTGACCCAGACGTATGCCAGTCCATCTACCGATAAATTGATCGCTGAGTTCAAGGAAGCTTATGGTGAAAACGTGAACCACGTGGTTTATGATGCCATTTCCGAAGATGCTGCGCTCAATGCGTTCAATGCTGCTTATGGTGAGCGTGCCTTGGCTGATTACGATTTTGAAAAAGCAGAATTGATCGTTTCCTTCGGGGCCGATTTCTTGGGAGATTGGCAAGGAGGAGGCTATGATAGCGGATATGCCAAAGGACGTGTGCCCAAACATGGGAAAATGTCCAGGCACATTCAATTGGAGTCCAATATGTCTTTGTCCGGAGCCAATGCGGACAAGCGTTATCCCATGACCCCAACCCAACAAAAAGTTGCCTTGGCCAAGTTGTATGGCAAATTGAACGGCAGTAGTGTTGGTGGAGGGACTTCTGATGTGGATGAAGCTGTGGATAAGGTTGCTTCCGAGTTGAAAAAAGCGGGAAGCAAAGCCGTTGTGGTCACAGGACTTAATGATGTAAATGCACAGACGGTTGTCTTGGCCATCAATAAATTATTGGCCAGTGAGGCTTTTGATGCCAAAAACCCACGATATGTGCGTCAAGGTGATACGGCCAAAGTGGGCAAGTTGATTGCCGATATGAATGCCGGTCGTGTTGGGGCTTTGATCATGGACGGGGTGAATCCTGCCTATACATTGCCCAATGCCGAGGAGTTTGTAACCGGACTTGGAAAAGTTGATGTTTCCGTGGCATTTGCGTTCAATAATGACGAAACCGCCCAAGCGGCTGGTTATGTTGCTGCTGCTTCCCACTACTTGGAGTCTTGGGGCGATGCACAGTTCAAAAAAGGACAATACACTTTAATGCAACCTGCCATCCGACAGTTGTTCGATACAAGACAGTTCCAAACGGCCTTGTTGACTTGGATGGGCAGTGAAAAAGCATATTACGATTACATCAAGGAAACTTGGAGTGCGGATATCCTTCAGGGAGGGTCTTGGAACAAGGCGCTTCAGGATGGGGTTTTTGCAGCTTCTGCTCCTGTTGCCCAAGAAGAGGGTGCCGTTGCAGCTTCACAAGCTGAGGCGGAAGAAGCGGAAGGTGAATCCACAGTGGTTCCCATTGCCTCTGCAATTCGCTCCTTGGTGAATGCTACCAGTGCCGGAACGGAATTGGTGCTATATTCCAAAGTAGGTATGGGAGATGGCCGACAGGCCAACAACCCATGGTTGCAAGAGTTCCCTGATCCTATTTCAAGGGTTTCTTGGGACAACTACGTGACTGTTTCCAAAGCCGATGCCGAAAAATGGGGTGTGGAAAACAAGATGGTCGCCGATGGTGGTGTCAATGGTAGCTATGTAAAATTGACCGTTGATGGAAAAGTATTGGAAAGTGTTCCGGTAATCGTACAGCCTGGTCAGGCGGTAGGAACCGTGGGACTTTCTTTTGGATATGGTAAAAAAGCCGGAATGCAAGCTGAAATGGCTACGGGGGTAAATGCTTACACCTTGTATACCAATTTTTCAGATGTACAGTCCGTTACTGTTGAAAAGGCTGCTGGAGAGCATGAGTTTGCTTGTATCCAGTCGCAAAAAACATTGATGGGTAGAGGGGATATCATCAAGGAAACTACCTTGGAGATCTTCAATACCAAGGACCATGCAGAGTGGAATCATATGCCACAGGTTTCATTGAACCACAATGAAATCCCTGTGACTTCTCCAGATGCCGACCTTTGGGATGAGTTCGATCGTTCTATTGGGCATCACTTCAACTTGTCCATCGACTTGAATGCTTGTACAGGATGTGGGGCTTGCGTTATAGCTTGTCACGCTGAAAACAACGTTCCGGTTGTGGGTAAAGCAGAGATGCGTCGTTCCCGTGATATGCACTGGTTGCGCATCGATAGATATTACTCTTCAGAGGAGACCTTTGAGCAGGATAATGAGAAGAAGGACGGAATGGACGGTCTATGGGGTGAAAAAGGTTCCTTGGGTGGATTCAGGGAGATGGAAGATCCATCGGCCAATCCTCAGGTAGCCTTCCAGCCTGTAATGTGCCAACACTGTAACCATGCACCCTGTGAAACGGTTTGTCCGGTTGCGGCCACATCGCACAGTAGACAAGGTCAGAACCATATGGCATACAACCGTTGCGTGGGTACTAGATATTGTGCCAACAACTGTCCCTACAAAGTACGTCGATTCAACTGGTTCTTGTACAACAACAATGACGAGTTCGATTTCAATATGAACAATGACTTGGGCAAGATGGTCATCAACCCAGATGTGAACGTTCGTTCAAGAGGGGTAATGGAAAAATGCTCCATGTGTATCCAAATGACGCAAAAGACCATTTTGGATGCCAAGCGCGATGGACGTGTCATCAAGGATGGAGAGTTCCAAACAGCCTGTTCTGCAGCATGTAGCAGTGGAGCTATGGTATTTGGGGATGTTAATGATCACGACAGTAAAGTTGCCAAGTTGAAGGAAGATGATAGAATGTACCACTTGTTGGAGCATGTGGGTACAAAACCCAATGTGTTCTATCATGTTAAAGTAAGAAACACCAACGAGGCGTAATCAATAAAAGAAGTAACTAGAAGATAAATTATGGCGTCGCATTACGAAGCACCTATTCGAAAGCCCTTAGTACTTGGAGACAAAGGATACCACGATGTAACCGTGGACATTGCCCGTCCGGTAGAGGGAAAGGCCAATAAACAATGGTGGATTGTCTTCACCATTGCCCTTGTGGCATTCCTTTGGGGTCTAGGATGTATCATTTATACCGTTTCCACGGGTATTGGGGTTTGGGGTCTAAACCGAACCGTTAACTGGGCCTGGGATATTACCAACTTCGTTTGGTGGGTAGGTATTGGTCACGCAGGAACCCTGATTTCGGCGGTACTGTTGTTGTTCCGTCAAAAATGGAGAATGGCGATCAACCGTTCCGCGGAGGCGATGACCATCTTCTCGGTAGTTCAGGCTGGTTTGTTCCCGATCATTCACATGGGTCGTCCATGGTTGGGTTACTGGGTACTTCCCATCCCTAACCAATTTGGTTCCCTTTGGGTGAACTTTAACTCACCATTGCTTTGGGACGTATTTGCGATTTCAACTTACCTTTCTGTTTCATTGGTATTCTGGTGGACGGGTCTTTTGCCTGACTTCGCCATGATCCGTGACAGAGCGGTAAAACCTTTCCAAAAGAAAATATACAGCTTGTTGAGCTTCGGTTGGACCGGTAGGGCCAAAGACTGGCAACGTTTCGAGGAAGTTTCCTTGGTATTGGCCGGTTTGGCAACACCTTTGGTACTTTCCGTACACACCATCGTATCGTTTGACTTTGCTACTTCGGTAATTCCAGGATGGCACACCACCATCTTCCCACCGTACTTCGTTGCTGGTGCGATTTTCTCTGGATTTGCCATGGTGAACACGCTTTTGATCATCATGCGTAAAGTATGTAATCTTGAAGCGTATATCACAGTTCAACATATTGAGTTGATGAACATCGTGATCATGATTACAGGTTCCATCGTAGGATGTGCCTATATCACGGAGTTGTTCATTGCTTGGTACTCAGGAGTGGAGTACGAACAATACGCTTTCTTGAACAGGGCTACCGGGCCTTACTGGTGGGCGTACTGGTCCATGATGACCTGTAACGTGTTCTCGCCCCAGTTCATGTGGTTTAAAAAATTGCGTACCAGTATCATGTTCTCTTTCTTTATCTCTATCGTGGTAAACATAGGGATGTGGTTTGAGCGTTTCGTGATCATTGTTACCTCATTGCACAGGGATTACTTACCATCATCTTGGACCATGTTCTCCCCAACCTTTGTGGATATCGGAATCTTTATTGGAACCATAGGATTCTTCTTTGTGTTGTTCCTATTGTATTCCAGAACATTCCCTGTAATTGCCCAAGCGGAAGTGAAATCTATCTTGAAGGCATCAGGTGAAAAGTACAAGAAACTTAGGGATGCTGGAAAACCATTGTATGAAATGCCGGCTAAAGGAGGAAATACAACTAAAGCTAAAAAATCTAACGATAAAGAATAATTATGGCATCAAAAGTTATACAAGCACTTTACCACGATGACGATGTGTTGATGCATGCCGTAAAGAAAGTGAGGGCAGAGCACCATCATATAGAGGAAGTATATACCCCTTTCCCAGTTCACGGTTTGGACAAGGCCATGGGATTGGCTGATACGCGAATTGCGATCACTTCCTTCATGTATGGCTGTTTGGGACTTACCGTGGCTATTGTGATGATGAACTACATCATGATCGAGGATTGGCCCCAGGATATTGGAGGAAAGCCCAGCTTTAGCTATTTGGAGAATATGCCCGCCTTTGTTCCGATCATGTTCGAGTTGACGGTTTTCTTCGCGGCTCACTTGATGGTGATCACGTTTTACCTAAGAAGTAAAATGTGGCCCTTCAAAAAAGCGGAAAATCCCGATAAACGTACTACGGATGACCATTTTTTGATGGAAATTGGAGTGCACGATAATGAAAAGGAGTTGACCGATTTGTTGTGGGAAACAGGAGCGGTGGAAATAAAAGTTACAGAAAAGGAGTCTTAATACTATGAAACTACTAGGTAAAATAAGTGTTGTATTGGCCTTGGTGTTGTTTGTTGCTGCTTGCGCTGACAAAAACAGACCAAACTACCAATTTATGCCAAATATGTACGAAGGCGTAGGATATGAAACCTATCAAGGAGTGGATAATGGACTGTTCCCCGAAGGAACGGAAGCCATGTTGCCTGTTGAAGGAACCATCTCCAGAGGATATATGCCCTATGAGTTCGAAAATACTCCTGAAGGAAAAGAACTGGCAAGGTTGAATACAAGTCCCTTGGATTCATTGAACTTGGAGGAAGACTTGGCTGCCGGAGCGGAATTGTACGCTATTTATTGTGCGGTATGCCATGGACCTAAAGGCGACGGACAAGGAAACTTGGTAAAACGTGAAAAAATATTGGGTGTTCCCAGCTACAGTGATGTGGCAAGAAACATTACCGTGGGTACTACGTACCATACCATCTACTATGGTTTGAATTCCATGGGCTCCTATGCATCTCAGTTCGCTAATGAAAAAGAGATGTGGCAGGTGTCGGAATACGTGATGAAGTTAAAGGGGGACCTAACAAAATAATTGGATAAGAGTAAACTATGTACACCTTTTCAAACAGACTTAAAATAGGATCTTTCATTGCCATGGGGCTTGGAGTTATTTTCTTGGCCATTGGTTTTCTATCGGCTCCATCAACAGTGGAAGAGGCAAAGGCCATTGTGGCTGCCCATGATGATGGCCACGGAGGTGGTCACGGACAAGAGGCTGTGAGCCATGGAGGTGATCAAGGCCATGGAGAAAGTGCCGCACACGGTGCAGAAGCTTCGCATGATGAAGGACATGATGCCTCACATGATGAGCATTTATTGCACCAACTACAGAACAAGCCTTGGGCCGCACTGTATGTAGCTGCTTTCTTTTTCTTTATGATCGCTTTGGGGGTATTGGCCTTCTACGCCATACAACGTGCCGCACAGGCAGGTTGGTCGCCCTTATTGTTTAGGGTCATGGAAGGGATTACCTCGTACTTGGTACCAGGAGGTATCGTAGTCTTTGTGATTTTGGTACTCTCTGTAATGCACATGAACCATATGTTCGTGTGGATGGATGCCGATGTTGTGGCACACGATGAATTGCTACAAGGAAAAGCAGGATATTTGAACCCAACCTTCTTCTTGGTAAGGGCCGCTATATTCTTGGGCGGATGGATTTTTTACCGTGAGTATTCCAGAAAGCTTTCTTTGGCTCAAGACGAGTCTGATGACGATAGCAACTTTATAAAGAACTTTAGATGGTCTGCCGGATTCTTGGTATTCTATTTGGTTACTGAATCCATGATGTCATGGGATTGGATCATGAGTTTGGATCCACACTGGTTCAGCACCCTTTTTGGATGGTATGTATTTGCCAGTATGTTCGTTTCAGGGATTACTGTGATTGCCATGGTGACTATTTACCTAAAATCAAAAGGATATTTAGAGCAGGTGAACAATAGCCACATCCACGATTTGGCCAAGTTTATGTTCGGTATCAGTATTTTCTGGACGTACCTATGGTTTGCCCAATTCATGTTGATTTGGTATGCCAACATTCCTGAGGAGGTTACCTATTATGTGGCACGTTTCCAAGATTTCAAACTGCCGTTCTTCGCCATGTTGGTGATGAACTTTGTGTTCCCATTGTTGGTGTTGATGAACAGCGACTACAAACGGGTCAACTGGTTTGTGATCATGGCAGGTATCGTGGTATTGGCAGGACACTATTTGGATATCTTTAATATGGTGATGCCGGCAACGGTAGGAGACCAATGGTATATCGGGTTGCCCGAAATAGGAGGTATATTGTTCTTTGGAGGTCTATTTGTGTACTGGGTGTTCAATACCTTGACCAAGGCTCCGTTGCAGCCCAAGCGCAATCCATTTATTGAGGAAAGTAGACATTTTCATTATTAATACGATTTAAGTCTTAGATAAGTATACAATGACTGCATTATTAACATTGACTGTTTTAGCACTGGTGGCGATTGCGATATGGCAAATGACCAAGATTTTTGAATTGTCCCAACTTAAAACAGAGAAGACCGAGATAGCAAACGATACCGATAACAAAAACAACGGATATCTGTTGTTTGCATTCCTGATATTCATCTATGGGATCACCATATTTTGTTTTGCAAAATATACCAAAGTGTTGTTGCCAGAGGCATCATCTGCCCATGGTGGGGAATACGACCAATTGATGTGGGTGTCCTTTGCGATCATTTTCTTTGTTCAGTTTATCACACAGGCCTTGTTGCACTATTTTGGGTACAAGTACCGTGGGGAAGAAGGAAAAAAAGCATTGTTTTTTGCAGACAATGACCGTTTGGAGTTCATCTGGACCATCATCCCAGTAGTGGTTTTGGCCGGATTGATCCTTTGGGGATTGTATACTTGGACCAACATCATGGATGTCAACGATGAGGATGACCCATTGATTGTTGAACTTTATGCCCAACAGTTTAACTGGACCGCCCGTTATGGTGGGGAGGATAATGTTTTGGGAGATGCCAATGTACGCTTGATTGATATTGATAAGGCCAACATATTGGGCTTGGATGAAGCAGATCCGAATGGGGAAGATGATGTTATTGTAAAGGAATTGCACTTGCCCGTAGGCAGAAAGGTGAACTTTAAGATGCGTTCCCAAGATGTGCTTCACTCAGCATATATGCCACACTTTAGGGCTCAGATGAACTGTGTGCCCGGAATGATCACACAATTCTCGTTCACACCAACCGTGACCACGGAAGAAATGCGTTTGAACCCAGATGTAGTGGAAAAAGTAAAACGTACCAATGCCATTAGGGCAGAATGGGCAGCAGAAGGAAGACCGAATTCCGATCCATGGGAGTTCGATTATGTATTGCTCTGCAATAAAATTTGTGGAAAGTCACACTATAACATGCAAATGAAGATTATAGTGGAGACCGAAGAGGAGTTCAACAAATGGATGGCGGAACAGACTACGTTTAAGCAAACCGTAGCACCCGCAGAATAATTTAGGCTAGGAAAGAAACCATAACAAAACTTAAGAAGATTATGTCAGCTACCGGACACGACGAACACGGACACGAAGATCACGGGCATCATCATAAAGAGACCTTTATCACCAAGTACATCTTTAGTCAAGACCATAAGATGATTTCCAAGCAGTACCTGATTACGGGTCTTATCATGGGATTCATCGGTATTGCAATGTCCTTGTTGTTTAGAATGCAATTGGCATGGCCAGGGGAATCTTTCCCAATCTTTGAGGCCCTACTTGGAAAGTGGGCGCCCGATGGGGTCATGGATGCCGATATTTATTTGGCATTGGTAACCATTCACGGTACCATCATGGTATTCTTTGTACTTACCGCTGGATTGAGC
Source organism: Flagellimonas olearia (assembly GCF_009184425.1). Taxonomy (GTDB): domain Bacteria; phylum Bacteroidota; class Bacteroidia; order Flavobacteriales; family Flavobacteriaceae; genus Flagellimonas; species Flagellimonas olearia. The sequence goes on from NZ_WELG01000002.1 coordinate 1,338,716, forward strand.
GGTACCTTTAGTAACCTATTGATTCCATTGCAGATTGGTGCAAGGGATATGGCTTCCGGTTTCTTGAATATGGTTTCGTACTGGTTGTTCTTCCTTTCTTCTTTGATCATGGTACTCTCCTTGTTCGTTGAAGCTGGGCCTGCAGCAGCTGGTTGGACCATCTATCCTCCATTGAGTGCTTTGCCTATGGCGCAACCTGGTTCCGGTATGGGTATGACCCTATGGTTGGTTTCCATGGCTATATTCATTGCTTCCTCATTGTTGGGTTCATTGAACTATATTGTAACCGTTCTTAACCTTAGAACCAAAGGAATGTCAATGACACGTTTGCCATTGACCATCTGGGCGTTCTTTGTAACTGCGGTTATCGGGGTGATTTCATTCCCGGTACTTCTTTCAGCAGCCTTGTTGTTGATTATGGACCGTAGCTTTGGAACATCGTTCTTCCTATCCGATATCTTCATTCAAGGTGAGGTATTGCATTACCAAGGAGGTTCGCCCGTATTGTACGAGCACCTGTTCTGGTTCTTGGGTCACCCGGAAGTATATATTGTTATTTTGCCAGCGATGGGAATTGTTTCCGAAGTAATGGCGGTTAACGCACGTAAACCTATTTTTGGTTACCGTGCCATGATTGCCTCCATTTTGGCCATTGCGTTCCTTTCTACGATTGTATGGGGACACCATATGTTCATCTCGGGAATGAACCCATTCTTGGGCTCTGTATTTACATTTACTACACTTTTGATTGCGATTCCATCGGCGGTTAAGGCCTTTAACTGGATTACCACGCTGTGGAAAGGAAACCTGCAATTGAACCCAGGGATGCTGTTCTCCATAGGAATGGTATCTACCTTCATCACTGGAGGTTTAACAGGGATTATTTTAGGTGACAGTACGTTGGATATCAACGTTCACGATACTTACTTTGTAGTGGCTCACTTCCACTTGGTAATGGGTATATCTGCACTGTATGGATTGTTTGCTGGGGTATACCACTGGTTCCCTAAGATGTTCCAAGGACGTATGATGAACAAGAATTTGGGATATGTCCATTTTTGGGTAACGGCGATAGGTTCTTATGGAATCTTCTTCCCCATGCACTTTGTGGGAATGGCAGGGGTGCCAAGACGTTACTACCAGAACACTGCGTTCCCAATGTTTGACGACTTGACCAATATCCAAGTATTGATGACCGTATTTGCCATCATCACTGCAAGTGTACAATTGGTATTTGCCTATAACTTCATCGTTAGTATATTCTACGGTAAGAAGGGTCCACAAAACCCTTGGAAAGCCAATACGTTGGAATGGACCACACCTCAAGAGCACATCCATGGAAACTGGCCGGGGGCCATTCCACATGTGACCCGTTGGGCCTACGATTACAGTAAGACCTACGAAAATGGGGAGTACATCATCGCCGGACAGGATTTTGTTCCGCAGAACGTACCGCTTCAGGAAAATGAGGAAGAACTCAACCACTAAGGTGAAAATATATCAAAAAAGCCCATCCAATTCGGATGGGCTTTTTTGATTGTAGCACATTGATCCACAAGAGTTAGCAACAATTATAATATCTTTAAAGAACGGAACCCCAAAAAGAAGCACAGTGAAAAAAGTACTTGTCCTTATCCTGTTGGTTTTTCCCATTTTGATCTTGGCCCAACGCAAACCCCGAATAAAGGGAAGCCGTATTGTTACCCAGGTCAATGAAGAACTTCCCCCATTCAATGCCATAGTATTGAATGATAATTTGGACATCGTCCTTAAAAAATCTTTTGGTCCGGGTTATGAGGTCATAGCGGACGATAATTTAATAGACATTCTAAAGTTTGAGGTGCAGGACGGTACCTTGCTCATCAGTTCCTATTATGATGTTACGGCAAAGAAACAGTTCGATATCATCGTCAACTATGTAGATTTAAAGGCAATTACCCTTAAAGATGGCAGTATTGTTTCCCAGGATATCATTGAAAGTGATGAGTTGTTTGTAGACGGATTCAACAATACCAAACTCGATATCAAGGCTAGGGCCGGTGTTATGGACATTAATCTGGAAGATACCAGCCATGGGGATTTTAATGTGGATGTGGATAGTTTGAACATCAGCATGGGGCATAAATCCGATGCATACATCTATGCCGTGAACGAAGTCAGCTTGGTGGATTTGGAAGATAATACCTCCCTAACCCTCGAGGGAACCTCCAATAGAGTCCAAGGACGTTTAATGGGAAATGCCAAGTACAAAGGAGAGACCATGGAAGCCGGGACCGTTAAAATGGAACTGGAAAGCAATACAAGCGCCCGCATCTATGCCCACAGCGAATTTGAACTCAGCGCCAAGGGAGATTCAAGGATATACCTCTACGGTACACCAAAAATCACCATCCATGAATTTGTGGACACCTCCCAACTCATTAAAAAGCAAGAATGAGGTTACTGCGCGATGGGCGCGGTAAGACAATGCTCTGGAATGCCAAAGCCGTCCACCAAGACCTCAATATGGGGTCGTAGTTCGGTGGATAAACGTTCCACTCTCTGACGTATCGCCTTGGATTTTGTACTGCCGAGATAGCCCTGTTCCAAATACCATCGGGCATCCAAATGTATCTGTTGCAACGCATGCAGCGTACCTACCTTTTCCAAGAGCTCCCGATAGGTTTCATCTTCTATCGTAGTGCAAAATTCAGAAAAAATGGAGTAGGCCAATTCGGTACTATAGGCCTTGCCCAAGGCCAACAAATGGGTCTGTACCTTCAAGAAAGCCTGATAGGAAGGCACTCCTTTTTTGATATAACCACGAATCCGCATGGCCAAGGTATAGGTCAATCTTCGGGTTCGATAATTAAAGGCATGCTTGTGGAATTTTGGGTTGTACAAGTGCTCCGCATCCACCTTGTTGGAATACAGCGGATTGATGGCCGTTAATTTGTCCGAAAGCTGGCTTTGAAGCAATTTCAACACCGATGTGAACCCAGCACTGTTGAATTCCGCCTTAAAATACGAAAGAATACCTTTTGCTGCCAATTGAAGGAGGACAGTGTTATCCCCTTCGAATGTGGTAAAGATATCCACATCTCCTTTGAGGTCCGCAATTCGGTTTTCCAGCAAATAACCCTTTCCACCACAAGCTTCCCTACATTCTTGGATGGTATCATTGGCAAACCAGGTAATCACGGATTTAAGTCCGGCCACTTGGGTTTCAATTTGCCGCTTGTCCGGTTGGGAGTCGTCACTGTAACGTTTCATCATTTCTTCCAAGACCACATGGTAAACATAGGCACTGGCTATGTCTGGTGTCAATCGTATTTGATGCGTGGGATAATCCATGATCAGATCCTCTTGGATTTTGATACTGTCATTGAATTGTCTGCGGTTCAACGCATGCTTCACGGCTATGGTCAGGGCCATCTTGGCGCCTCCCAAAGCACCACGGGCCACACAGATGCGTCCGCCCACTAACGTGCCCAACATGGTGAAAAAACGCTTGTTCGGATTCTTGATGGATGAAGAATAATTTCCTTCCGAAGTGATTTCTCCGTACTTGTCCAAAAGATTTTCCCGGGGCACACTTACACTGTTGAACCAAATCTTTCCATTGTCCACGCCATTTAGCCCAAGTTTATAGCCATTGTCCTCAATGGTGATGCCTTCAAGCAGTTCGTGCCTTTCATTTCTGAGGGGGACCAAGATGGCGTGCACCCCTTCATTTTTTCCATTGACGATGAGTTGGGCAAAAACAGTGGCTATTGTGGAATGCAATGCATTACCAATATATTCTTTGTTGTCATTCTTACCCGGGGTGTGGATGATGATGGAATCCGTGGTTGGGTCATATGTGGCAGTGGTCCTAATGCCCCTTACATTGGAGCCGTGCCCCGTCTCGGTCATGGCAAAACAGCCCAACAAATTGGTTTTTCCGGCATCGGATAGATATTGGTCATGATGCTTTTTAGTGCCCAATTTTTGGATACTTCCCCCAAAAAGCCCAAACTGTACCCCGAATTTTACCGCAAGGCTGCCGTCCACAAACATCAAATGCTCAAATATGGCGGCATAGGTGGGCATGTTGTCCGTGCCCCCATATGCAGTAGGATACGCCATGGCACCGTACCCCTTTTCACCCAAAAGTTGTACCTGCTCCAATATTCTTGTTCTGAAATCCTCTTTGTTTCGGCGGATATCCCATTGGAAAGTGGGTTGCGCCAAGAACTGGCGAAATTCATCAACTACTGGGGCATGCTCGCCTTTCAGGATTCCATCCAAAATGGTTGCATCGTACAGGTCGGAAGTCTTTTCATGGACTACCTCAACATCGAACAAGTGGTTGTAGTGATTGGGCTGTATGCCCAAATTGATTTCAATATGTTTTAAATGCTCGTTGAAGTCACATTCATCACATCGTAAACTAGCCAATCGTTGACTCAAGGATGCCAAGGGGTAGGTGTCACTTTCCACCAGTTTCACCCCAGAGCTGGAAATGGTTTGTCTCCAAGTTTTGATTTCTTCGTCAGCAGGCGGATTTTCTTTGTTGAGCCAGAGTTTTAATTGTTTCTTTTCATCTGGGTCAAGGGAGTTGTCTTCTTGAACCGTGTTTTCAACTACCGAAATCTCGGAAGCGGAAAGTAGGTCGTCCGACCAAATCACATAGAAAAAAGGGATGTATTGTAGGATTCCCAAGGAATAATCTGTAGTTACCATTGAATTTTGGGTTACGATGGGGTCATTTTGTTTTCAATGTATCTAAGGTAAGGTTTAGTTTTTTAAGATGTGTGCCTGCCATCATTTTGGATGAATTGCTTTCAGCCTCATGGGCTTTTCAACTATATTTGTTAAGCCATGAATGAAAATTTAGATCCAACGGCCCATAATTTTTCCCAAGAGGAGCTCGATATAGAAAGAGCGTTACGCCCTATTACATTCGACGATTTTACGGGACAGGCCCAAGTATTGGAAAACCTTAAGGTTTTTGTACAAGCGGCCAATCTTAGGAATGAGGCCTTGGACCACACCCTTTTTCATGGTCCCCCTGGATTGGGAAAGACCACATTGGCCCATATTCTGGCCAATGAACTTGGTGTGGGGATCAAGGTAACGTCTGGTCCGGTACTGGATAAGCCCGGTGATTTGGCGGGATTGTTGACCAATTTGGAGGAAAGGGACGTTCTCTTCATTGATGAGATCCATCGTTTGAGCCCCATTGTGGAGGAATATCTCTATTCGGCCATGGAGGATTATAAAATTGACATCATGATCGAGACCGGTCCCAATGCAAGGACGGTTCAAATTAATTTGAGTCCCTTTACCCTGATAGGGGCCACCACACGATCTGGATTGCTCACGGCACCCATGCGGGCAAGGTTTGGTATCCAGAGTCGATTGGAGTACTACAACACGGAACTGCTTTCCACTATTGTGGAACGAAGCGCGGAAATCTTAAAAGTGCCGATTACCCAAGAAGCGGCCATAGAAATTGCAGGACGGAGTAGGGGAACCCCCAGGATTTGCAATGCCCTTTTGCGAAGGGTGCGGGATTTTGCCCAGATCAAGGGGGATGGCAACATCGATTTGGGAATCTCCCAATTTAGCCTCAAAGCCTTGAATGTGGATGCCCATGGATTGGATGAGATGGACAATAAGATTTTAAGTACCATCATTGATAAATTCAAGGGAGGCCCTGTCGGAATCACCACCTTGGCCACGGCGGTTTCCGAAAGCGCCGAAACCATTGAGGAAGTGTATGAGCCTTTCCTTATCCAACAAGGTTTCATTATGCGGACCCCAAGAGGTCGCGAGGTCACCGAACTGGCTTATAAGCATTTGGGAAGAATCAAGGGTGGGACCCAACCAGGCTTATTTTAGTAGTGGTACGACTTCTTGTCCAGTAAAATACTTGCCTTCAACTTCATTGATTTTAACATTTTTTTGTAAATTAATACAATGCTTTGGTTTGCAATGCTTTATGTGGTGTTTTTCCTATAAAGTGCTTAAGGCAAATCTATGGTTTTGATATGATGTAGCTATTCCAGATCTACCATTTACGAATTAGGTTCTCAGATAGATTTTAATCGGTCGTGATGGTATTATGGAAGCTAGTCAAGGAAATACACGGACTTCCACTGCAATGGACTCCCAATCCTTATCCAAGCAAATAAGGGGGTTGTGTGCCAAGATAGGTATTTGTAGTGCCCTCATGATCATTATGGCATTTGGGGTGATTCTGATCGGTTTTGGTTTTGGTGCCAAAAAATCCACATTTACTTCCTTTCCAGACGAGGTCTACTACATGGACTATAATGTCTATAACCTATCCTTCTCCAAGAAAAATGAATTGATCAAACACGGGTTTGAGGTTTTTAGAAATACACCATTGCATATTGGTCCCAAACAGAAGGATTCCTCCCAAATCTATGCAGGTAACAATTTGGCCTGTGCCAGTTGTCATTTAAATGGAGGGACCAAGCCTTATGGTGCTCCCCTGATCGGTGTTGTCAAAAGATTTCCGCAATATCGAGGTCGTGAAGATAAAATGGGCACCATAGAAGAGCGCATCAATGGCTGCATGGAGCGCAGTATGAATGGCAAAGTGATGCCAGAGAGTTTAACGGAAATGAAAGCGCTTATTGCTTACATGGACTGGTTGGGCCGCGCAGCTCCCGATAATGGAAAAATTGAAGGACAAGGATTTTTAAAAATTCAGATTCCAAACCGTGCTGTGGATTTAGCGCATGGACAAGCAGTTTTTGAGAAGGTTTGTGTGGAGTGTCATGCCCGGGATGGTCAGGGACAAACCATGGAAGACAATGGCCTTTACCTCTATCCACCACTTTGGGGGAATGATTCTTATAATAATGGGGCAGGTATGACGAGGGTAATTACCGCTGCCCAATTCATCAAGGGGAACATGCCTTATGGAACCACCTATGACAAACCTTTACTTACCGATGAAGAAGCCTATGATGTTGCGGGATACATCAATCAAAAGTTAAGACCGACCAAACCCAATCGGGAAGTCGACTTTCCGGATTTGGTAAAAAAACCCGTTTCTACCCCCTACGGCCCGTATGTAGATCCTTTTACGCAAGAACAACATCAGCTTGGTCCATTTCAACCCATCATGGCGTATTACAAAGAAAACCATCAAATCAATAAATCTAAATAAACACACATTACAATGAAAACAACACAAACAACATCGCGACGAAATTTTATGGGCGCCATGATGTTGGGGGCCACGGCTTCCACATTATCCGCTTTTACCAACCCAATTTTTGGCGGAGCGCCAGAATTTACCACTTCAGAAATGAAGGGGGCGGAAGATTGGATCAAAACCATTAAGGGCAATCATCGTGTGGTCTATGATGGTTCATATCCGCATAAGGGGTTTCCCGTTATTTGGAACTGGGCCTATTATTTGTCCAATAACGAAATGGGTTCGGCTGACGACCAGATTACGGCCATGACCGTTTTCAGGCACGACGCCATTCCCTTGGCATTACAGGATGACCTCTGGACAAAATACCCACTGGGGGAGATGTTCCATGTGAAAAAAGCGGATGGGACCCCTTATGACCGCAATCCGTTTTACGAACCCCAGGAGGGAGATTTTCCCCTTCCCATGATCCAAGGTGTCAAAGATATGCTGGGTCGCGGGGCCATGTTCTGCGTCTGTAACTTGGCGCTCAATGTGTACAGTGGAGCTGTTGCACAACAGATGGGTAAAGATCCCAATGAGGTATACGAAGAGTGGAAAGCTGCCGTTTTGCCGGGCATCCAGATTGTACCATCCGGTGTTTGGGCATTGGGTAGGGCGCAGGAAGAAGGTTGCGGATACATTTTTGCCGGAGAATAAAATTGAATGCAATGAAAAAAGCAATCGTATTGATCTTGTTATTTGTTTCTGGTGTTGTCATGGCCCAGAATGAACCCATCAAAGTAGTTTTTGATGTAACCAGTAGCAATCCTGATGTGCACCGTACAGCGGCCAAACATTTGCGATTGATGGCCGAGGCGTACCCAGATTCGGAATTTGAAATGGTAATCTACAGCGGAGCCTATTCTATGGTGGATAATAAATCTTCGGTAGCAGGAGAAACCTTAACGGAAATGGTCAAAAAGGACAATGTGTCCATTGTGATCTGCCAACAGACCATGAAACGACATGAAATGTCCATGAACGACCTGATTCCGGGAGTGGGGTCGGTGCCCGATGGAATTTATGAAATCGTCATGAGACAAAAAGAAGGTTGGGGCTACATTAAAGAAGCGCAATGACCGAAATGCATTCAATTGCAATTTTATGGATTAACTTTATGGCATGAATGCCACCAAAAGAACCCAAATGATAAAAACCGAAGCCAAGCGCCTCGGTTTTTTGTCTTGTGGTATTTCCAAAGCGCAATTTTTGGAAGAAGAGGCCCCACGTTTGGAGAAATGGCTCAAAAACAACATGCATGGGGAAATGCAGTACATGGAGAACCATTTTGACAAGCGTTTGGACCCGACCAAATTGGTGGAGGGTTCAAAATCGGTGATTTCCCTACTGTTGAATTACTTCCCATCCCAAGAGCAGAACCAAGACTCCTATAAAATCTCCAAGTATGCCTATGGTACGGATTATCACTTTGTGATAAAGGACAAACTCAAAAGTCTCTTGCATTTTATCCAAGATAAAATAGGGGAGGTCCATGGAAGGGCCTTTGTGGATTCCGCCCCGGTTTTGGACAAGGCATGGGCTGCCAGGAGTGGTCTGGGGTGGATAGGCAAGCACAGCAATCTGCTTACCCAACAAGTGGGTTCGTTTTATTTTATTGCAGAGCTTATTGTGGATTTGGATTTGGAATACGATGCGCCAACTACCGACCATTGTGGTACGTGCACGGCTTGTATCGATGCCTGTCCCACTGAAGCCATTGTGGAACCCTACGTGGTGGATGGCAGCAAATGCATTTCCTATTTTACCATAGAGCTCAAAAATGAAATTCCCACTGAGTTCAAGGGAAAGTTGGACGATTGGATGTTTGGCTGCGATGTTTGCCAGGATGTTTGTCCGTGGAACCGATTTTCAAAACCACACCGTGAACCCCTTTTTGACCCTGACCCTCAATTACTTTCCATGACCAAGAAGGATTGGCAGGAAATTACCGAGGAGGTATTTAGACAAGTCTTCAAGAAATCTGCGGTTAAGCGAACCAAGTACAGTGGATTGCAGCGAAATATCAATTTTTTGAAATCCTAGGATTCACTACAACGTTTTCGTTTTCCGTAATGTCAATTTGGGGTTAAGTTTTTTTAACGGAATCATTAAAAAGACTATATTGAATTGGATTTGCATTGATGTATTCTCAAAATTTAAGCTGTGTTTTTGTTATAATGTAAATCCTTGAGTTTTTCAACTCCAGTTTTGCTAACCAAACAACACATACGATGAAGATCATAAAACCCCGATTGAGTTTTTGGCAGATATTCAATATGAATGTGGGCTTTTTGGGTATCCAATACAGTTTTGGGCTTCAACAGAGCGCTATTAATCCCATTTTTCTTTTTTTGGGTGCCAAAGAAGAGATTCTCCCCATTTTAAACATTGCCGGTCCCATAACCGGATTGATAATCCAACCCATAATTGGGGCAATGTCAGATAAAACATGGTCACCTAGATGGGGGAGGAGAAAACCCTTTTTCTTGATAGGGGCAGTATTGGGCAGTCTGTGTCTGTTTGCTTTTCCTTTGAGCCCTGCTTTGTGGTTTGCCGTGGGACTCTTGTGGATTCTGGATGTGGGCAACAATATGGCCATGGAACCCTATCGGGCTTTCGTGGGGGATAAATTACCCGATGCCCAATTGAGTATTGGTTACCAAATGCAAAGTTTGTTTGTGGGGGCCGGTATTCTTTTGGCCAATGCATCCATCTTTCTGTTTCAAGATTGGTTTGGGGGCGGCCAAGAAATTGAGGGAACGGTTCCCAAATGGTTGTATTATTCCTTCTTTATAGGCTCGTTTTTATCCATTGTCACCATACTATGGTCGGTTTTAAAGACCCCGGAGATACCACCTTCGGATGAAGAACTGGCAGAAATCAACAGGCATAAGTCTTTGCCTTTTATGGAGCGTTTTAAAACCCCGTTTGTAGAGATTTCCCATGCAGTAAAGGAAATGCCCCAGTTCATGTGGCGATTGTCTGCGGTATATCTTTTTCAGTGGTATGCCCTTTTTGTCTATTGGCAGTTCATTACGCCCCTTTTTAGAGCCACTTTGGGGTACGATACCTCAGAAGCTGCGGCTCAAGCCGCTAAAATGAGCACTACATACAATATTGTTACTGCTGTGGTGGCTTTGGTTTTGGTGCCATTGACCATGCGATTTGGAGGGAAAAAGATATATGCACTCAGCTTGTTGGGAACAGCAATAGCCTTGTTTGCCATTCCCAATATTTCGGATCCGGTATATGTCTTGTTCCCTATGGTCTTTTTCGGTATAGGTTGGGCGGCCATGATGGGGATTCCCTACAGTATGGTATCCAAAATTGTTCCCCAGGAACGCAGAGGGGTCTATATGGGGATATTGAATATGATGATTGTAATCCCCATGGGTATCCAAACCTTGACCTTCGGTCCTATCTTTAAAAATGTTCTCGGTGCAAACTCTGTCAATGCCATGTTATTTGCAGGCGGATGTTTTGTGCTGGCCTCACTATTGGCCATGCGACTCAACATTCCAAAGGGCAAGCAAGATTCTGAGTTGGATATTGAAATCCCCTGAGTTTCTGCTTTGATGAGCTGCCCATTTAAAGGGTGTTTCATGGATAATATCAAAATAGGTGGATAGGGACTTTCCAAAACCAAGGAATCCCCTAACTTTACCCCATTCATTTTTCACGATATGAGCAAGGAAAAACAACGACGGGAAGCATTGTTGTATCATGCGAAACCCCAACCCGGAAAGATAAAAATAGTCCCTACCAAACCCTATTCCACCCAGCGAGATTTGGCCTTGGCCTACTCTCCCGGAGTGGCAGAACCCTGTTTGGAAATAGAAAAGAACAAGGACGATGTCTACAAGTACACGGCCAAAGGAAATATTGTGGCCGTAATTTCCAATGGAACGGCCGTTTTGGGTCTGGGCAATATCGGCCCAGAAGCCTCAAAACCCGTGATGGAAGGAAAAAGTCTCCTGTTCAAGATTTTTGCGGATATTGACGGCATCGATATTGAATTGGATACGGAGGATGTGGATAAGTTCATTGAAACCGTAAAGACCATCGCACCCACCTTTGGTGGCATCAATCTGGAAGACATCAAAGCGCCCGAGGCATTTGAAATAGAAAGACGCCTTAAAGAGGAATTGGACATCCCGGTAATGCACGATGACCAACATGGAACGGCCATAATTTCTGCTGCAGCCTTGCTGAATGCCATTGAGTTGACCAATAAAAAAATCGATGAGGTAAAAATTGTGGTCAGTGGTGCCGGTGCTGCCGCAGTTTCCTGCACAAAACTTTACAAAGCTTTCGGAGCCAATGGCAAGAATATTGTCATGCTGGATAGTAAGGGAGTTATCCGAAGTGATAGGGAAAATTTAAGTGAGGAGAAGAAGGAATTTGCCACAGATAGAAAAATTGACACATTAGAAGAGGCTATGAAAGACGCGGATGTGTTTATCGGTCTGTCCATAGCCAATATTGTGACCCCAAAAATGCTCAAGTCCATGGCAGACGACCCCATTGTCTTTGCCATGGCCAATCCAAATCCTGAAATTGCATACGATTTGGCTTGCAAGACCCGAAAGGATGTCATCATGGCCACCGGACGTTCCGATCATCCCAACCAAGTGAACAATGTACTTGGGTTTCCCTTTATTTTTAGGGGAGCATTGGATGTGCGAGCCACCAAGATCAATGAGGAAATGAAAATGGCGGCGGTTAGGGCTTTGGCCGATCTTACCCGTGAACCTGTTCCCGAGCAAGTGAACATTGCATATGATGCCACACGTTTGGCCTTCGGAAAAGAATACATCATCCCAAAACCTTTTGATCCCAGGTTGATCACCACCATTCCGTTGGCCGTAGCCAAGGCCGCTATGGAAAGTGGGGTAGCCAAAGCCCCCATTCAGGATTGGGACAAGTATGAGGAGGAGCTTTATCAAAGATCGGGCAACGACAATAAGGTGGTCCGTTTACTGCACAACAGGGCCAAGGTAAATCCAAAGCGTATTGTTTTTGCCGAAGCTGAACTGTTGGATGTGATGAAAGCAGCTCAAATAGTCTATGAGGAAGGTATTGCGGAACCGATACTTTTGGGACACAAGCCAACCATAGAAAGTCTAAAAAAGGAGCTCGATTTTGATGCCGAAGTGACCATTATCGACCCTCGTTCCGATGAGGTCAAGGAACTGCGGACCAAATATGCCCTTAGATTATGGGAATCCAGAAAACGCAAAGGGGAAACCCAGTATAGTGCCCGGGTGAACATGGGCAAGCGTAACTATTTTGGGGCCATGATGCTTCTTGAAGGGGATGCGGATGGGATGATTTCCGGATATTCCAGGTCATATCCCAAAGTGCTTCGTCCTGTTTTTGAAGTCTTGGGAAGGGCCAAGGGAGTGAAAAACGCTTCCACGGTAAATATTATGATCACGGAAAGAGGACCCCTCTTTTTGGCGGATACCTCCATCAATATAGATCCCAATGCTGAGGAATTGGCAGAGATAGCCCAAATGACAGCCAATGTGGCCAGTACCTTTGGTTTTAATCCGGTTGTGGCCATGCTTTCCTATGCCAACTTTGGGTCATCCATTCATCCCAATGCCCAAAAAGTGAAGGAAGCGGTTCGGATTTTGCATGAAAAGAACCCTGATTTGGTTGTGGACGGAGAAATCCAGACCGACTTTGCCTTGAGCCAAGAATTGTGCAACAATAACTTTCCATTTTCTAAATTGTCCGGGAAAAAGGTGAACACGCTTATTTTTCCCAATTTGGAATCGGCCAATATCACCTATAAACTTCTCAAGGGCCTCAACAAAGCAGACTCCATTGGGCCCATTATGGTAGGACTTACCCGGGCCGCACACATTTTACAATTGGGGGCCAGTGTGGATGAAATGGTGAACATGACCGCCGTGGCCGTTATTGATGCCCAAGAGCGTGAAAAGCGCAGAAATACAAGAAGGGGAGCGGAGTAGTTTCCTCAATCAAAACATTGAATAATCCAACACAACCAATATGATCACCCATTTAAGAGGAAAGCTGGTAGAGAAAAATCCAACCTATGTTATTGTGGAATGTAATGGGGTAGGCTATTTTTTGAACATTTCCCTGCATACATTTTCCTTGTTGAAGGACGAGGAGAACATTCAACTGTACACCCATCTTTTGATCAAGGAAGATTCCCATACGCTGTTTGGTTTTGTGGAGCGATCGGAACGTGAGATTTTTAGATTGTTGATTTCCGTTTCCGGTGTGGGTTCCAGTATTGCAAGGACCATGTTGTCCTCTTTGTCACCCGCCGAAGTAAGGGATGCCATTGCCAATGGCGAGGTGGCTTCCATACAGGCGGTTAAGGGAATTGGGGCCAAGACGGCCCAAAGGGTCATATTGGACTTGAAGGACAAGATTTTGAAAGTCTACGATATGGGTGAAGTTTCCCTTCCATCAAACAATACAAGTAAAGAAGAAGCGTTATCTGCTTTAGAGGTTCTTGGTTTTACCAGAAGACAATCTGAAAAGGTTGTGGACAAGGTGCTTTCCGAAGATCCTTCACTTAGCGTTGAGAACACTATTAAACAGGCGCTGAAAAATTTGTAACTAGTTTGAAAAGAGGGGCAAAACCAATACTTAAACCAGCCAGTTTTAAGTACATTTTCGTATTCATCTGTTTTTTGGCCGTCACGTCCATGATGGGTCAGGAGGAAACCAATGAACAGGTTCAGGATTCTGTACAGACCGGGGTAGAGCTAGGGAGGCTTATCTTGGAGAACCCCGATAGCATTATTGCCAAATACACTTACGACCCCCAGACCGATCGTTATATCTACACCGAAAGTATAGGGGATTTCAATATCAATTATCCCGTTATCCTCACTCCCGACCAGTATTATGAATTGGTAAGGAAGGAACAAATGCGGTCCTATTTCAAGCAAAAGATTGACGCCTTCACCGGGAAAAAGGAAGGAAGTGAGGAGGCCCGAAAAAATTTATTGCCCAACTTTTATGTGAACAGCAACTTCTTCGAGTCCATCTTTGGAGGAAATACCATCGAAGTGATTCCGCAAGGTTCCGTGGCCATGGATCTTGGGGTGCTCTGGCAAAAAAATGACAATCCGGCCCTTTCACCTCGTAACCGGACCAACCTTTCGTTTGATTTTGACCAACGTATCAGTTTGAGCTTATTGGGAAAAGTTGGGGAACGTCTCCAAGTGACCGCCAATTACGATACGGAAGCTGTTTTTGATTTTCAGAACTTGGTGAAGTTGGAATATACCCCAACTGAGGACGATATCCTTCGGAAGATTGAAATCGGTAATGTGAACATGCCCTTGAACAGTTCTCTGATCACCGGGGCACAGAGCCTTTTTGGGGTCAAGACCCAATTGCAATTTGGGAAAACCACCGTAACCGCTGTTTTTTCGGAGCAGCGATCACAGAACAATACCGTTGTGGCGCAAGGAGGGGGAACACTGAATGAATTCTCGCTTACCGCTCTGGATTATGATGAGGACAAGCACTTTTTCCTCGCTCAATATTTTAGGGACAATTACGATCGTGCCCTTCAAGACTATCCTTTTATTAGGAGCCAAGTACAGATTACCCGACTGGAAGTCTGGGTGACCAACCGTAACCAGCAGACCCTCAATGTGAGGAATGTGGTGGCCCTTCAGGATTTGGGGGAAGCATTGGAGGACAAGACCCGAATCGGCATCAACAATGGAGATCCGGCAGGGTTTTTTAATCCATCGGCCATAGTCACGGGATATCCGCAGAATGCGGCCAACGCCTTTGACCCAGCGCAAATTGGGACAGGCGCCTTGACCCAGTCCATTCGTGATATTGCCACGGTGGAAGCAGGTTTCAATGTTCCCGGATACCAAGTAAACCAAGGATTTGATTATGCCATCTTGGAAAATGCCCGAAAATTGGAACAAGGCAGGGATTATCAGTTCAACTCACAATTGGGATACATTTCCTTGAACCAGCGTTTAAGCAATGATGAGGTATTGGGGGTGGCATTTCAATATACCATTAATGGCCAGGTTTATCAAGTAGGGGAGTTTGCCAATGGCGGGGTGGATGCCACTACCGTTTCCGGAGGGGTGAATCCTATTGTAGAAAACAATACCTTGATCCTGAAATTATTGAAGAGTAATATTACCAATGTAGAGGATCCCATTTGGGATTTGATGATGAAGAATATCTATGCTACGGGTGCTTTTCAATTGGATGAGGAAGATTTTAAACTCAATATCCTTTATTCCGATCCCACTCCCAGAAACTATATCACCCCAGTGGACCCCAATGCGGGATGGCCCAATGGTTTGGAAGACCGTATATTGATCAATGTGTTCAACCTGGACCGCTTGAATGTGTACAATGACATTCAGCCTGGAGGTGATGGATTCTTTGATTACGTACCGGGCATTACCGTAGATCCACAGTCTGGACGTATCATCTTTACCAAGGTGGAGCCTTTTGGGGAATACCTTTTTGAGGAGCTGGGAGGTGGAACCTATGATATAGAAAATGATCAAGGCTATAATGCCAACCAGAGACGATACGTGTTCCGTAATATGTATGCCAAAACCAAGGCAGCGTCTTTGCAGGATGCGGAAAAGAACCGTTTTCAGATTAAGGGACGTTATAAGTCGCAGGGCAACAATGGTATTCCAATTGGGGCGTTCAACGTACCCAGAGGTTCTGTTCGGGTAACGGCAGGGGGTCGACAACTTCAGGAAGGAATAGATTATACGGTGAACTATCAAGCCGGAACAGTGCAGATTTTAGATCCCAGTTTGGCTGCTTCCAATACCCCCATTAACATTTCGGTGGAAAACAATGCGGTTTTTGGACAGCAGACCCGTCGATTTGCTGGGGTGAACGTGGAACACCAGTTCAACGAAAAATTTGTTTTGGGAGGAACGCTTCTCAACCTGAATGAAAGACCGCTTACCCAAAAATCCAACTACGGGGTAGAGCCTGTGAACAATACCATTTTTGGTTTGAATGGAAATTTTAGCACCGAGATTCCATTTTTGACCCGTTTGGCCAATAAGCTGCCCAACATAGATACCGATGTGCCTTCCAACCTGTCCTTGCGTGGCGAGGTGGCCTTTTTAAAGCCTAATTCACCCAAGAATGCAGATTTTCAGGGAGAGACCACAACCTATCTGGATGATTTTGAAGGAGCACAGGCCTTAATTGATATTCGCTCCTCTTTGGGATGGACCTTGGCGAGTCCGCCGGTGGAATTTGTTCAGGACAGAACCGATATTGATGTGGGCTACGAGCGTGCCAAGATGGCTTGGTACACCATAGACCCTATCTTTTATACCAATCAAAGACCATCCGGTTTATCGGATAATGATATTTCCTTGAACTCAACCCGAAGGGTATTCATTGATGAGGTCTTTACCGAAACCGACATTGCCCAAGGCCAGACCCAAGTACAGAGCACCTTGGACATTGTTTACTACCCCAATCAAAAAGGGCCGTACAATGCCAATCCAAGCTTTGAGACCGAAGGACCGCAGGACAAATGGGCCGGTATCATGCGTCCGTTGAGCAGTACCAATTTTGAGCAATCCAATGTGGAATTTGTCCAATTTTGGGTATTGGATCCCTATGTGGATGGACAGACCGACAACTCCAACGCCGGAGAGCTTGTGTTGAACTTGGGGAATATTTCAGAAGATATTTTGCGTGATGGCCGTAAGCAATATGAAAATGGATTGCCGGCAAGCACCAATAATGAGGTGCCCAGACCCACCATGTGGGGACAAGTGCCCTCTACACAATCCTTGGTCTACGCTTTTGATGCCGATGAAGCGAATCGTACCTCACAGGATGTTGGATTGGATGGTTTGAGCGATGCCGAGGAGCAGGCCATATATAATGGTCCAGCAGAAGACCCTGCTTTGGACAACTACCAATACTATTTGAACCGTGAGGGGAATATTTTGGAGCGTTATCTTGATTTCAACAATACGCAAGGTAACTCGCCGGTGGCTGTGACCAATACCAATAGGGGTTCCACCACTTTACCTGATGTGGAGGACATTGATCGCGATTTGACCATGAACACGGTAAACAGTTACTATGAGTACCGTATCCAGATCAAGCCCAATACCACCATCAACGACCAGTATGTTACGGATATCCGTGAAGGACAGACCCCGACGCTGCCCAATGGAACCCAATTGAATCGAAGATGGATACAGTATAAGATTCCATTGAGTGATTTTACCGATGCGGTTGGAGGGATTACAGATTTTAGGTCTATTAGCTTTATGCGGATGTACCTTACCGGTTTCTCCGATGATGTGGTCATGCGTTTTGCCACTTTGGATTTGGTCCGTGGCGATTGGCGTACCTATACAAGATCGTTGCAGGCAGAAGGAGTGGACAACGACCCTTCCGATGATGGAACGGTAACCGACGTGAACACGGTCAATATTGAAGAAAACTTTGGTCGTCAGCCTATTCCTTATGTATTGCCTCCAGGGGTGGTGCGGGAACAGCTGAACAATAACAACACCATTATCCGTCAGAATGAACAATCCCTGTCCTTTGTGGTGGAAAACCTGGAACCTGAGGATTCCCGTGGGGTGTTCAAGAATGTGAATGTGGATGTAAGGCAGTATGAACGCATTAAAATGTTCATGCACGCCGAAAAGATAATGAACGGGGACTATTCAGATAGCGACACCCCATTGGTGGGATTCCTTCGGATTGGAACGGATTTCTCCGAGAACTACTATCAGGTGGAACTTCCATTGCAGTTTACCCCTTTCAATGTGACCTCGGCAGAGGAGATTTGGCCCGATGTCAATCAGATAGATATTGCCTTGAATGATTTGAACAAGGTAAAATCCAAAGGGATAGCGGAACAGACCCTGAACGAAACCAACTATTATGAGATTGTGGATGGCGAAGCCATTCCTGTGGATGAGTTTGCCCCCCGTACGTTGGGAACGGTACGAATTGGAATTCGCGGTAACCCTTCCTTGGGAAGTATCCGTGGGATGATGGTGGGTATAAAGAACATTGACGACCTTCCGGCAAGGGGAGAGGTATGGTTCAACGAATTGCGCCTTGTGGGCTTGGACAATAAGGGTGGTTGGGCCGCTATTGTGGCCATGGACGCCAATATGGCCGATTTTGCCAACGTGTCCGTTACCGGGAGCAAGAGTACTTCAGGTTTTGGTTCCATAGACCAAATGCCCAATGAACGCTCCAGGGAAGATGCGGTTTCCTATGATATGGTCACCAATGTGAATGCGGGACAATTGTTGCCCAAAAAGTGGAACCTGCAAGTGCCGTTCAATTATGGGGTTTCGGAGACCTTGATCACACCGGAGTTTGATCCTGTTTATGACGATTTAAAATTGGACGACCGTATCGCGGCGGCAGCTACGCAAGAAGATGCCGAAACCATACAGGAGCAGGCCGAGGATTATACCAAGCGTACCAGTTTCAACCTGATCGGGGTAAGAAAAAATAGGGGGGAAGATGCCAAAGAGAACTTTTTTGATGTAGAAAACTTCACCTTTAATTATTCGTATAACGAAACCAGCCATCGGGATTTTGAGATTGCCGATCTAAAAGATCAGAATGTGAATACGGGCTTTGTGTACAATCACAATTTTAAACCAGCCCCTGTGGCACCATTTGCCAAAAAGGATTCTTTACTTACCGGAAGATATTGGAAATGGCTCAAGGATTTAAACTTGAATGTGCTGCCTACCAGTATGTCTGTGAATGCCAATATCAACAGGGCTTTCAACCAGCAACGGTTCAGGGATGTACTGGAGCCAGGGGTGGATGCCTTGCAATTGCCTTTGTTGCAACAGCGCAACTATCTGTTCAATTGGCAATATGCCCTCAACTATAGTATCTCCAAGTCCCTTCGCCTGAATTTGACGGCCTCCAACAATAATATTGTACGGAATTACTTCAATGTGGATGACGACACGGATTCTGGTATCAACCAGGCATTGGATTTGTGGGACGGCTTTTTCGACATTGGGGAGCCCAATCGACATGCCCAGCAGATGCAGCTGAATTACGAATTGCCTTTTAGTAAGTTTCCGTTCCTTGATTTTATCAATGCCCAATACACCTACACCAGTAATTTTGATTGGCAGCGGGGAGGCGATGCACTCAATGAAGTGGCCGGTCAGGATATCAATACGGTGCAGAATGCCAGTACCCATAATATTACGGGCAACCTGACCATGCAACGTTTCTATGACTTTTTGGGGTTGAAGAAGCGGAGTGGTAAGGTAACTGCCGCCCAAGCGCCTGTGCGAAGGGACAAAGCGGGTAATCCTGCCACTGATTCTGAAAACAATGCGCCCAAGAAGACCGGTAAAGGCTTCAATACCTTGGTGGATATTGTGACCATGGTGAAGCGGGTCAATATAAATTATACTGAGAACAGGGGGAAAATGCTGCCGGGATATACCCAAAGTATTGGATTTATAGGTACAGCAAGACCTTCTATAGGATTTGTGTTCGGTAGTCAGGCCGATGTACGATACGAGGCCGCCCGAAAAGGTTGGTTGACCACCTTCCCGGAGTTCAATACCCAGTTTATGCAGAACTCCACCAAACAATTGAACATTACTGCAACGGCCCAGCCTACCCAAGACTTGACCATAGACATTACGGCCGATAGACAGATATCCAATAGCTATCAGGAAACCTTTAAGGTGAACGACCTTGGTGGAGGACAGTTTGAATATGAGACCTTGTTGGGTAACAATTATGGAAATTTCAGTATTTCCACCATAATGATCGGTACCATATTCAACAAGAGCGATGAGTTTGATTCGGAAACTTTTGAGCAGTTCAAACAGAATAGGATCACCGTAGCCAATAGATTGATTTCCGATCGTGGGGAAAATCCAGGTACTTTGGATGATGATGGATTCCCGGAACGTTATGGGAAGACCCAGCAAGAAGTTTTGCTTCCCGCTTTCTTTGCGGCCTATACCGGTCAGGACGTGAACCGTGTAAATTTGGATGCATTCCGTCAGATTCCTATCCCCAACTGGAACCTCAAGTATACCGGATTGATGAAAAACCGTTGGTTTCGAAAGAAGTTCAAACGTTTCTCTTTGAGCCATGGATACCGTGCGGCCTATAGTATCAACTCCTTCCAGACCAATTTGGCAAGGGAGCAATTGATCAAGGATGGCCTGCCTGCCATAAATGTGGAGAATGATGATGCGCTTCCCGAGAACATTATCAATAATGTGGTGTTGACGGACCAGTTCAACCCCCTGATGCGCATGGATTTTGAAATGCAGAATTCCTTTAGCTTTTTGGCCGAGGTGAGAACGGACAGGACCTTATCCTTGAGTTTTGACAATAACTTGATGACCGAGATCAATGGAAAGGAATATACCCTTGGATTGGGTTACCGATTCAAGGATGTAAAAATGGTGACCAACATTGGTGGGGAAAAAACCCGACTCAAGGGCGACCTTAATTTAAAATTCGATCTTACCCTTAGGGATAATATTACCATCATCAGAAATTTGGATATTGACAATAACCAGATCACTTCAGGCCAAAATTTGATGTCCATTAAGTTTACTGCCGATTACGCCTTGAGCAAGAATTTCAATGCGCTGTTCTTTTACGATCATTCCTTCTCAAAGTTTGCCGTGTCAACAGCTTTTCCACAGACTACGATCAATACCGGGTTTACCTTGCGCTACAACTTCGGAAACTAGGTTTTGGAAGGATTGGGGATTGTTGAATTTTGTTTGGTGGATTTTTTGAAAACCTATCCACAATCCGTTACATTTGTCCATCGACTAATTCAAACGTAAACGCAAATGGACATACCTTCTGAACTAAAGTACACCAAGGACCATGAATGGGTCAAAATAGATGGCGATATCGCCACGGTTGGAATCACGGATTTTGCCCAAAGTGAGTTGGGGGATATTGTATATGTAGAGGTGGAGACACTGGATGAAACCTTGGATAAAGAAGAGGTTTTTGGTTCTGTTGAAGCCGTAAAGACGGTATCCGATCTGTTCTTGCCCCTAAGTGGTGAGATCATTGAGTTCAATGAAGCCTTGGAAGATGAGCCAGAAAAGGTCAATACCGATCCTTACGGGGAAGGCTGGATGATCAAAATTAAAATGAGCGATGCCTCTGAGGTTGATGGTCTAATGGGTGCTGATGATTACAAGGCATTGATAGGTGCTTAGAAAATACGGATATACCTTATTATTTATAGGCTGGGTGCTGTTCATAACGGCACTCAGCTTATTTTCTTTTTCAGAAATGGATTTGGATGAAGGGGGATGGAACATTCCCTATGCCGACAAGATTACCCATTTTGTCTTTTATCTTGTTTTTGGAATGCTGGGGTGTCTTTTTGTGAGGGAAAGAACAAAGGGACAAATGGAGTTGGTAAAGGCAAGTAGGCTTATTTTTCTTGTAGCGGTGGCCTATGGCATAGGTATTGAGGTATTACAATATACCTTGACTACCGATCGTATGGCCGAATTTGGCGATGTTTTGGCCAATACTTTTGGAGCATTTGTAGGAATAAGCCTAGTTAGGTGGTCTTTTTCTAAGGAAAGGCCGTTAAAATGGAAATTTTAATTGTTTATTTAACCAATTAATAATTAAATTAGCAAACACTAAAATCAAAGAGATGGAACTAAAAAAGAATCCAAAAGCGGACGTAGGAAGAAACAGCTCACTCTATTTTGTGGTAGGGTTGGCCGCTGTTTTGGGGTTGGTTTATGGAGCCATGGAGTGGAAAAAATATGACAAGGTCAATGATTACGACATTTCAATGAATGTTGAGGATCAGTTGGACGAAGAAGTGCCAATGACCGAGCAAATCAAGACTCCACCACCACCACCGCCACCTGCTGCGCCAGAGGTAATTGAAGTTGTTGAAGATGAGGAAGAAGTGGAAGAGACCGTTATCGAGTCCACTGAAACCAGTCAGGAAGAAGAAGTTGTAGAAATTGAAGAAGTTGAGGTTGAAGAGGTTGAAGAAGATATTTCGGTTCCATTTGCCGTGATTGAAGATGTGCCCGTTTTCCCAGGTTGTGAAAGCGCCAGCGATAAAAAAGCTTGTTTCCAGGAAAAAATGCAGGCTCACATCCGTAAGAACTTCCGTTACCCAGAAATTGCCCAAGAAATGGGAGTTCAAGGTAGGGTTAACGTTATTTTCGTAATCCAAAAAGATGGAAGTATCGGTAACATCAGAATGCGTGGACCTGACAAAAACTTGGAGGCTGAGGCATTGAGAATCATTGAGAAATTGCCTAAAATGACCCCCGGAAAACAAAGAGGTAGAGCGGTAAAAGTTCCTTTTAGTATTCCAATTACGTTCAAATTGCAGTAAAAAGCATATATATCCCTGCTGAGGCGGGGGTGGAAAAAGCCCTGATGGTAAAACCTCAGGGCTTTTTTTGTTTCAAAAATGTAGTAGGGTGGCTTTTATGTGATGTATTAACATTTCCAAAACAGTATAAAGACCATCAATAGGTTGGAAAAGAAGCCTCTCAGCACTATCTTTGCCAGCCAATAAATTTGTGGATGAAGTCTGCTGTAGGTTCCGTAAAAAACACATCGCTGTCCGTAATTCTTTCTGATTTCAAGGAGATTACCAAGGCCAAGCTGGCGGTCAGTGTGGTTTTTTCTTCCATTGCGGGATATTTTTTAGGGGCCTACGAGGTAAGCTTGGTTTCCCTATTGTTGCTCACTTTTGGTGGATACTGTATGGTTGGGGCCTCCAATGCCTACAATCAAATTATAGAAAAGGATTTGGATGCGTTGATGAACCGAACTAAAAATCGTCCAATTCCTTCGGGTCGGATATCGGTTAAAACTGCTTTGGCCGTTGCCATTACATTAACGGTTCTGGGCGTTTTGGCCTTGTTTGCGTTAAGTCCAAAAACGGCCATGTTCGGGGCCATTTCAATTTTTTTGTACACCAGTGTTTATACCCCATTGAAGACCAAGACCCCTTTGTCTGTTTTTGTTGGGGCCTTTCCGGGAGCCATTCCCTTTATGTTGGGATGGGTGGCGGCCACAGATGATTTTGGCATTGAGCCGGGAACACTGTTTATGATACAATTTTTTTGGCAATTTCCCCATTTTTGGGCCTTGGGTTGGATGTTGGATGAAGATTATAAAAAGGCAGGATTTAAAATGTTGCCCACTGGGAAAAGGGATAAGGGGACAGCCCTACAAATAATACTGTATACAATCTGGATGATGGTCATTTCCATTGTGCCTGTTTTTGGGTTTACGGGAAGGTTGACGCTTTCTGTAACTGGAGCCGTATTGGTATTTGTATTTGGATTGGTCATGCTCTTTTTTGCCTTGAGATTGTATGAAAAACGCGACAATGCAACAGCAAGAAAACTGATGTTGGCCAGTGTCACCTATATATCGTTGATTCAAATCGTATATGTTGCAGATAAATTTATTTAGAAAAGGATGGATTTAACCCAAGGAACAGCAGTGGAGAAAAACCGGAGGGCAAAGAAAATGATGCTCTGGTTTGGAATAGTAAGTTTGATTATGGGATTTGCTGGTTGGACCAGTGCCTATATTGTCAGTAGCAAAAGGGATGATTGGATCAGTGATTTGGAACTCCCGCAGGCATTTTTTATCAGCACTGCCATTATAATTTTAAGTAGTATCACCTATTTCATTGCCCAGAAAGCAGTTGAAAAGAACAACCAGAAGTTGGGAACTATTTTGTTGTTCGTAACCTTGTTCTTTGGCATTTCATTTATCGTATTGCAGTTCATGGGATTTTCCCAAATGTTGGAGCACGGGTATTATTTTACCGGTCCTACAAGCAGCATTAAAATGTCCTATGTGTTTTTGATCGCGGCAGTGCATATTGTGCATGTTGTGGCAGGTCTTATCTCCTTGTTGGTGGTGTTGGTGCAGCAATTGCGAGGGAAATACAGTCCCGAAAATATGTTGGGTCTGGAATTGGGTGCCACGTTCTGGCATTTCTTGGATTTTCTATGGGTGTATTTAATACTATTTATGTATTTCGTGAAATAAATTCTGAATAGAGCAGTTTTCATTCAACTTTATCTTTTTGAATACACCAAAAGGTGTAAATTTGTGAAAGTTTTAATAAACCGACTTTTTTTATGGATGCAACGGTGACTACCGGTACGGAAGAAAGTGTTTGGGGAGGCGGAAATCGTCCCTTGGGTGCTAGCTACGGAAAAATGATGATGTGGTTTTTTATTGTCTCTGATGCCTTGACCTTTTCCGGGTTCTTGGTGTCTTATGGCTTTTCTAGGTTCAAGTTCATTGAAACTTGGCCCATTGCCGATGAGGTGTTTACCCACGTTCCCTTTTTCCATGGAAACTATCCCATGTACTACGTGGCCTTTATGACCTTTATTTTGATCATGTCCTCTGTGACCATGGTACTTGCCGTGGATGCCGGGCACAAAATGATGCAGAAAAAAGTAATTCTCTATATGTTCCTTACCATTATAGGAGGGGCCATCTTCGTTGGTTCACAGGCTTGGGAATGGGCAACCTTTATAAAGGGAGACCATGGGGCATTGGAAACCAAAGGAGGTAGAATATTGCAATTTGTCAATGCGGAGACTGGACAACGGGCTTCATTGGCCGATTTCTCCAAGGCCTTGCCCGAGGAAAGGGTAAAGCATGAAAGCAGCAAAGGTATTTGGTTTGAAAAGGAAGGCAGTCAAACCTCATTCTCCTTGAATGAAGTGGTGGAAGGCTTTAAGGCTACCCCGAATATCCTTATCCGTACGGAGACCATTACCGAAGAAGGACATAAGACCGTATTGAATCGGGAGGAATCCTTGGCAAAATTAAAAGATGCCGTTTTAGTAGTGGAAGGAGCCAATCTTATCCATAATGAATATGGAAGCAGGCTTTTTGCCGATTTCTTCTTCTTTATAACAGGGTTCCACGGATTCCACGTATTTTCAGGTGTGGTCATCAACGTGATCATCTTCTTTAATGTCATCTTGGGAACTTACGAGCGTAGAGGCCATTATGAAATGGTGGAGAAGGTTGGATTGTACTGGCACTTTGTAGATTTGGTGTGGGTATTCGTATTTACATTCTTTTATTTGGTTTAAAATTGGATTTCGATTCCGGATACATCGGGAATCATAAGCATATAGTATAAAATAGCATGGCACACGATCATAAACTTGAGATCTTTAGAGGAACATTGAAGTTCAAATCCAACGTCCAAAAAATTTGGGGCGTTCTTATCTTCCTTTCCCTAGTAACGGCAGTGGAAGTTGCCTTGGGTATCACCAAGCCAAGAGTATTGACCCATAACTTCTTTTTGGGCATGAAGTTGCTCAACTGGATATTCATTATCCTGACCTTGGTAAAGGCGTATTACATTGCATGGGATTTTATGCACTTGCGTGATGAAAAGAAAGCCTTGAGAAGATCCATTGTATGGACCCCAATATTTTTGGTCTGTTATTTGATCTTCATTCTCCTTTTTGAGGCGGATTACATCTATAACGTGTACAAGGATGGTTTCTTAGCCTGGAATTTCTAAAAGAAAGTATTAACAAGATTAAAAGACGGTTTTTCAACCGTCTTTTTTATTTTTGTAAGGTTTTGTTCCCTATGAAAAAGACGTTTGTTTTAGTGGTTTTGTTTGTACTCCCTTTGGTGGCGTATTTATTTTTTGCATCTGGGGTGAACAACTTCGGAAAACTTCCGGTTTTAACGGAGAATATTCCTGATATTTCCCAATTGGACCATGCATTGAGCCTGGATGGAAAGATTACCATTCTGGGTTTTATGGGGAGCGACATTCAGCAGAAAAAGGGAAATGCCTTTAACCTCAATCAGAAAATCTACAAACGGTTCGGGGATTTCAATGACTTTCAGATGGTCATGGTGGTGGAGGAAGGACATCAAGAAGATGCCGAACTTCTTAAAAAGGAATTAGGGGAACTTTCCAATGCCGACAAATGGCACTTTGCCTTTGGGAATGGGGATGAGATCAAAACGTTTTTTGCCCAACTGAAGACCGATGTGAACTTGGATGATGACCTATCCACTCCCTATGTTTTTATCGTTGATAAAGACCGTAACCTCAGAGGAAGGAAGGATGATGAGGATGATGGGGTAAAATACGGCTTTAACACCACCTCAGTGGCGGAGCTCAACAACAAGATGGAAGATGATGTCAAGATTATCTTGGCCGAATATAGATTAGCGTTAAAGAACAACGATGCCAACAGGAGCAAATAGTAAAAAGAAGTACACCTACGTCTGGGTGTCCGCGGTTATTCTGGTTTTTGGGATTTTTGCGGTGTATGAGATCACAAAGAGACTTAAGGAGGGAACCGTGGTGGAGAACGACCGGATGAACATGGGATTCCAGCAAAAACAGGTAGGTTTTATATTGAATAATGGGAAGAAACGAAAAGTACCCGCTTTTTCCTTTTTGGACCAAGATAGTGTGCTGGTTACGGATAAGGACTATTTGGGTAAGGTCTATGTGGTTGAATTTTTCTTTACCACTTGCCCTACCATATGTCCGGTAATGACTAAAAATTTGGTCTCATTGCAAAACACCTTTCAAAATGATGAAGGTTTTGGAGTGGCTTCTTTTACCATCAACCCAAGGTACGATACACCATCCGTGCTAAAGAACTATGCGAAGAAGTATAATATCGTGGACAAGGATTGGCATTTACTGACCGGTGATAGGGATGAAATTTACAATTTGGCCCAAGAAGGATTCTATATTGTGGCCAATGAAGTGGAGGATGCCCCGGGTGGTTTTGAGCACTCTGGAATGTTCGCATTGGTCGACAAAAATGGGTATATTCGTTCTCGCCAAGATGAACACGGAAACCCTTTGATCTATTACAGGGGAACCGTGACCGAGGAACAAGGGGTAAATGCGGAGGGGGAACCCCAGCAGATTACCATATTAAAAGAAGACATTAAAAAATTGTTGGCAGAATGATCGACGAGGTTTCTATAAGGGAAAAACGGTTCAATAAATGGATTACGGTGATATCGGTGGCCATACCTTTGATAGTGGCCTTATTGTTCGGTTACAAGATACCCAATGCAGAGCCTCTATCTTTTTTGCCGCCCATTTACGCTACGATAAATGGAATAACCGCAGTTCTTTTGGTGATTGCGGTAGTGGCCATTAAAAATGGTAAAAGAGGGATTCACCAAAAATTGATGACGACTTGTATTGCATTGTCCGCACTGTTCTTGGTGATGTATGTGGCATACCATATGACATCGGAAACCACGATTTATGGTGGTGAGGGCAGCATAAAATACATCTATTACTTTATTCTTTTGACCCATATTGTGCTTTCCATATCGGTGATTCCTTTGGTTCTGATTACCTATTCCAAGGTGTATTTAAACGACTTTCAAAGCCATAGACTGTGGGCCAAATATACATTTCCCATTTGGCTGTATGTGGCAGTGACCGGGGTTGTTGTCTACATCATGATTTCCCCCTACTATTAATATTGAATATACCGAGAATGAGGATCAAGCTTCTACTATTGTTACTTGTTTTGTTGATTTTGCCCAATGTTGCGGAGGCCCAATGTGCCATGTGCCGTGCGGTGGTGGAAAGCGAAGCTGATGGTAAGACCGCGGAGGGAATCAATAATGGAATTGTGTACCTTATGGCCATCCCATATGTGTTGGTGGCGGCTCTGGGTTATTTTGTCTACCGTAAAATGCGAGGGTAAGAAAATCTGATTTTCTCCAAATTTTTCCTATTGCCAATATCGATACCTGAGTTTTCGGGAGATGGAAATCCTTGTTATCAATTATTTAACAAAAAATTTCAATCATTCTTGTAACAATTCAGCAATTTGTATGTCTTACATACAGAAGTTGATATTGGATAGCTAACATCACCAATTATGATTGAAATCAAGGATCTTCACAAGTCCTATAAAATGGGGAGCAATTCCCTACATGTTTTAAAAGGAATCAATTTTAAAGTGGAAGAAGGCGAACTGGTGGCCATTATGGGGTCTTCAGGATCTGGAAAATCCACACTCTTGAACATTTTGGGGATGTTGGATGGCGCCGATTCGGGGGAATATACCTTGGATGGGGTCCCGATCAAGAACCTGAGTGAGACCAAGGCGGCCCAATATAGAAACAAGTTTCTGGGATTTATTTTCCAATCCTTCAATCTTATCAATTATAAAAGTGCCTTGGAAAACGTGGCACTACCGCTATACTACCAAAAAGTTCCCAGAAAAGAACGTCAGGAAAAAGCGATGCAATACTTGGAAAAAGTGGGACTTAAACCTTGGGCCCACCATTTGCCCAGCGAATTGTCCGGTGGACAAAAGCAGCGAGTGGCCATTGCCCGCGCCATGGCGGCCGAACCCAAAGTATTGTTGGCAGATGAGCCTACCGGGGCTTTGGACAGTAAAACTTCCTATGAGGTCATGGACTTGATCCAGCAAATCAATGACGAGGGGAATACCATTTTGGTGGTGACCCACGAGGAGGATATTGCACATATGTGCAAACGCATTGTGCATCTTAAGGATGGTGTGATCGTGGAGGACAAAAAGATAGAACAGGTAAAAGCGGCGCAATATGTTTGATCGAGACGTCTGGCAAGAAATATTCAATACCATTAAGACCAATAAGCTCAGGACTTTTTTGACAGGTTTTTCGGTAGGATGGGCCATCTTTATCTTGGTAATGCTCTTGGCTTCCGTAAATGGCATGCAAAACGGGTTTTTGGGTCAGTTCAATGACGATGCCACCAATACCATTTTTATTCGCCCCGGGACTACCTCAAAAGCCTATGGCGGGTTCGAGGCAGGGAGACGTATCCAATTAAAAAATGAAGACCTGGAGTACGTCAAGCAAAGTTTTGCCGATGATATTGAATACCTAAGCGCTAGGTATTATGCCAATGTCACGGCTCGATATAAAAGTGAAACCGGTTCTTACAACGTGCAGGCCACCCATCCGGACCATCAGGCTATTGAAAAGACCCTGATCATGTCCGGAAGATATTTCAACGAAGCCGACCTCATAAACAAAGCCAAGGTGGTGGTGATCGGACGAAAAGTGGCTGAAGATCTTTTTAAGAAAGAAGACCCCCTTGGAAAATTTGTGGAACTCAATAATCTGTCCTTTCGGGTGATTGGGGTGTTTACAGATGATGGGGATGACAACGCCGAACGCGGAATCTATGCCCCGGTGAGCACATATCAGCGTATTTACGGGAACACCAACAATATCAATGTGATAGCGCTTACCTACAATCCCACCTATGATTTGGCCAAGGCGTTGGAGTTTTCCGGGAAACTGGAGGATGTCATGAAAAGGAGACACAAAATAGACCCTGAGGACCAAGCAGGATTGTATGTTTGGAACTATGCGGAAGCCTTTGATAACATCAGCAGTTTTACGGCTGTTTTAAGAGGTATTGGTATTGGAGTTGGCTTCCTTATCCTGGTTGCGGGTATTGTGGGCATAGGGAATATCATGGTGTTTACGATTAAGGAGCGCACCAAGGAAATTGGAGTGCGGAAAGCGCTGGGGGCAAGGCCTAGACAGATTATAAACTTGGTGCTTTTGGAGTCTATTTTCATTACCACATTATCTGGATTTATCGGATTGGTATTTGCTTGGGTGATATTGGCCGCAGTTGGCCCCATGTTTCAGACCCCAGCTTTTAGCAATCCCTCGGTAAATGCATCCACGGTCATTACGGCGACCATTATTTTAATTGTTGCGGGTGTTTTGGCGGGTCTTATACCGGCTATGAAAGCCGCCAATGTTAAACCCATTGTAGCACTAAGTGATAAATAGGTATGTGGTTATTTGATAGAGACTTGTGGATAGAGATTTTTCATACGCTGGGCAAGAATATGTTCAGGACCTTCCTCACCATGTTGGGGGTCATCTTTGCCATGGTCATTTTGGTGCTGTTATTGGGTTCTGCCAATGGGATGAGCAATGGATTCAACAAGATATTTGCAGGAACCGCTTCCAATAGCCTCTTTGTTTGGGGGCAATCCACATCAGAACCCTATAAAGGGTTTGAAAGAGGTAGAAGGATCCGGTACAAGATTGAAGATGCCGATATCTTAAAAAAACAGATTCCGGAAATTGAAGTGTTGGCACCACGTATTGAATTGGGTAGCCATAGGAGTGTGGTCAGCGTGTATAGAAACGGACAGACCAGTGGCTCGGCAGTTTATGGGGATTACCCGGAGATAGACGAAATCACCAAAAAGAAATTGGTGGAAGGTAGGTTCCTGAACCAAACCGATATTGAACACTCCAAAAAGGTTTGCGTCATTGGGGAAGAAACTTATAAGCTTTTGTTTGACAAAGGGGAAAAGGCCATTGGGCAGGATATCCGTATCAACGGGGTGTACTTTTCGGTGGTAGGGATTTACAAACCCAACAACAACATCAATATCGATGGGGAGAATGCCGTGTTTATTCCTTTTACCACTTTTCAAAAAGCATTTAACTCTGGAGACCGTATGGGGTGGATGGCCATAGCCGTAGACCCCAAAACCCCGGTGCCATTGGTAGAAAAACAGATCAAGGATATTCTCAAGCATAAGTACGACATCCATCCAGATGATGATCGGGCCATAGGTAGTTTTGATATGTCCGAGATATTCAACAATATCACCAGTTTTACCATGGTACTCCAAGGTTTCTCCTTTTTTGTTGGGATTTTTACGCTGTTGGCCGGTGTCATTGCCATCAGTAATATCCTGTTGATTACGGTGAAGGAGCGTACCAAGGAGATTGGAGTACGAAGGGCCTTGGGGGCCACGCCCAAAATCGTAAAGCGTCAAATTGTGGTGGAGGCTATTGTGTTGACAGCTTTTGCCGGATTGGTCGGATTTGCCATTTCCGTTGGGATATTGGCCATCATGAATTCCATGTGGGGTAGTGGAGACGATTTTCCCTTTGCCAATCCCATGATCAGCATACCGCAGTTTGTCATATCGTTTGTCTTAATGGTCGGCTTGAGTGTACTCATTGGGCTGTTGCCGGCAAACAGGGCGGTCAAGGTAAGGCCCATAGAAGCATTAAGGGAAGAATAATCAATACAAATAATAACGAATCAAATTAGTCATAATGAACAAATATGTAAAGTACGGATTGATTGGGGTTGTGGTCATAGGTATTTTGGCCGCTACCGTATACTTTCTCAAACAAAACAGTACACCGGCCGAGCTCTACAAAACCGAGACCGTGGAGCGGAAGGATATTGTCAACAAGGTGATTGTTACCGGAAAGGTCATTCCAGAGGATGAAATCAACATTAAACCCCAAATATCAGGGATTATAGATAAGATTATTTTGGAAGAAGGGGTCAAGGTCAATGCCGGGGATCTTATTGCGGTGATCAAGGTGGTTCCCAATGAACAATCCTTGAACCAAGCGGCAGGAAGGGTTCGTACTGCAGAGCTGTCATTGAACAATGCCAAGATTGAGTACGATAGGAACAAAGTGCTCTTTGATAAAGGCGTGATTTCCAGTCAGGATTTCAACAACCTAAAATTGACCTTTGACCAAGCCACACAGGAATTGCAAAATGCCCGGGCGGATTACCAAATCATCAAAAAAGGGTCGTCCGGAGGGTCTGCCAGTGCCAACACCAATATTAGGGCCACGGTATCGGGAACCATTTTGGAGATACCGGTGAAGGAAGGTGATCAGGTGATCCAAAGTAATAATTTCAATGACGGTACTACCATTGCCACCATTGCGGATATGTCCAAAATGATCTTTGAAGGCGAAGTGGACGAAGCCGAAGTTGGGAAATTACACGTGGGAATGCCCTTGGATATCAGTTTGGGTGCCCTTGAAACGGAAAAATTTTCGGCAAAATTGAAGTTCATTGCTCCAAAGGGAGTAGAGGAAGAAGGAGCCGTTCAGTTTAAGATTGAAGGCGATTTGGCCCTGACCGATAGCACCACATATGTGAGAGCCGGGTATAGTGCCAATGCCTCCATTGTCTTGGAGGAGAAAAAGGATGTTTTGGCCATCAAGGAAGCTCTACTACAATTTGATAAGGAAACCGAAAAACCTTACGTAGAGATCGAAGTGGGTGAGAATGAGTTTGAGCGTAAGGATTTGGAATTGGGTGTCAGTGACGGCATCGATGTGGAAGTGGTTTCGGGGCTTGAGGAAAATGCCAAGGTCAAGATCTGGAACAAGCTCGAAAAGAAAAGTGATGCAGAATAAAAAAGTCACCTTTTCCAAGAACAAAATCAAAAAACGAATGAGAAATATCATAACAGCCATAGTGCTCCTTTTTGCCATGTCCCTCTCCCAGGCACAGGTTCGTAAATGGACCTTGTTGGAGTGTGTGCAGTATGCCATGGAGCATAATCTGACCGTTGAACAATTTGAATTGGATCTTGAAAACGCCAAAATAGACAAGTCGGATGCCTTGGGAAATATGCTGCCTGATTTAAATGGGTCAACATCCGTATCCAGCAATACCGGGTTTTCCATTAACCCTACCAATAACTTGCCTACCAATAGCACGGCATTCAACGTGAATGCCGGTATAAGCTCCAATATCACCTTATTTGATGGATTGCGCAATATGCGGCAGCTCAATAGGGCCAAGCTTAACGCCATCGCCAATCAATACCGGTTGGATAACCTTAAGGATGATATTCGGCTGAATGTGGCCAATGCCTATTTACAGGTACTGTCCAACAAAGAGCAATTGAAGACCTTTAAGGCGCAATATGCGGTAACCGAGCAAGATTTGAAACGTACCAAGGAACTTGTGGAATCTGGAGTGGTGCCCAAAGGTGATCTTTTGGAAATTGAGGCCACGGCAGCAAGTCAGGAACAGCAGATTGTGAACGGGGAGAGCATGGTGCTCATCTCTAGGGTAAATCTTGCGCAATTGCTTCAAATCACCGATTATGAAAATTTTGATATCGCCGAGGAAGAGTTCGACGTGCCTCCTTCCGATATCCTTAGCAATTCTCCCAAGGTGATTTTTGACAAGGCCGTAAGCTTTAGAAGCGATATCAAGTTCTCGGAATCTTCCGTGGATTTGGCAGAAGAGGATTTAAAAATAGCCAAGGGAGCCTACTATCCTAGTTTAACAGCATTTTTTCAATATGGATCAAGGTATTCGGATGTAACCCAAATTCCTGATGGAAATGGAGGGGTATATACCCCGAACTTCACCGATCAGTTGTGGATATTCGATGGTATCTCTTACGGAGCGCAGTTGAGTGTCCCCATTTTTAATGGGTGGAGAACCAAGAACAGCGTAAAGCGCTCAGAAATCAGTTTACAAAAGGCCAAGTTGCAATTGGAACAGGACAAGTTGGATTTGGAGACTACCGTGCAACAAGCTTATGTGGATGTGGGTACTTTTGAAAAGGCCTATGAGGCCGCTCTGAAAACCTTGGAAGCACGCAGATTGGCCTATGAATATGCCAAAGAACGCTATAATGTTGGGTTAATGAATGCCTTTGATTTCAGTCAGGCACAGGCCCGGGTGGACAATGCGGAGGCCGAAGTGATCCGCACCAAATACGATTATATCTTTAGATTGAAAATTTTGGAGTTCTACTTTGGTTTGCCCATTTCCTTAAACTAGTATCTTTGTGGCCGCTATGGCCAGAATACTCAATTTAGAAA
Source organism: Flagellimonas olearia (assembly GCF_009184425.1). Classification (GTDB taxonomy): domain Bacteria; phylum Bacteroidota; class Bacteroidia; order Flavobacteriales; family Flavobacteriaceae; genus Flagellimonas; species Flagellimonas olearia. The sequence continues at coordinate 1,372,617 of NZ_WELG01000002.1, forward strand.
CCGCGACCACCAATTGCTCTGTGAGCATCTCCGATGGAGATACTATTGTTTTCCTTAAGGAAAACAATGCCATGGAATACTCCCATTCAGAACAATTGCACATTTTTATCAAGGAAGCCTTGCAAGGGGCTTCTTTGTCTTTTTCAGACTTGAATGCCGTATCGGTGAGCAAGGGCCCAGGTTCGTATACGGGACTCCGCATAGGCGTATCCGCAGCAAAGGGACTGTGTTTTTCATTGGACCTTCCGTTGATTTCCATTCCTACCTTGGAAAGTATGGCGCATCAAGTCACCCTAAAGGGTAATGGACTGGTCATTCCGGTATTGGATGCCCGTAGGATGGAGGTATATTCGGCCGTATTTGATGCAGACCATCAAGAAATCCGTGAAACCAAGGCCGAAATCATCACCGAAGACTCATTTAGGGAATATACGGCCCATAAAGAAGTGCATATTGTGGGCAGCGGTGCCCAAAAATGCAAGGACCTCCTTCAGCATCCCAACTTTCAGTTTGACGTTTCGGTAACACCTTCCGCAAAGGAAATGGCGCAATTGGCCCATAAAAAATATGAAGCGAGACACTTTGAGGATGTCGCCTATTTTGAACCCTATTATCTAAAAGACTTCGTTCTACAAGGAAAAAAGAAAGCTTAATCGGCTTGGTGCACCACCCGTTGTGGGAAAGGAATTTCAATCCCAGCGGCATCAAAGCGAAGTTTGGCTTCTTCGATCACATAAAAATGGGCAGGCCAAAACACATCGGTATTGGCCCAAAAACGTAGGGTCAGGTTTACGGAACTGTCGCCCAAGGCCCCTACATAAACTTCGGGGGCAGGCTCGGAGAGGATATTGGGATTGTCCGCACAGATTTTCAACAGAATGTCTTTGGCTTCCTTGATATTGGACCCATATCCAATTCCCACATCAAACTTGTCTCTACGGGTATTTTCCATATTGTAGTTCACAATATTGCCATTGGACAGTTGTCCATTCGGAATTATGGCGATTTGATTGCCAAATGTGCTGAGTTTGGTATTGAAAATGCTTATTTCCTTTACGGTTCCATCCACACCTTGGGCGGAAATCCAGTCCCCGACCTTGAAAGGCTTAAAGATCAAAAGAAGTACCCCGCCGGCAAAATTGGCCAAAGACCCTTGCAGGGCCAAACCTATGGCAAGACCTGCGGCACCGATCATGGCCACCAAGGAAGATGTCTTAACACCGAGTTGGGTAACCACCAAGACAAACAGCAATACTTTTAGGGCAATGCTGATAAAGCTTTGCAAAAAGGATTCCAAGGTCTCATCGTAATCTTTCCTTTGGAAAAATCTACGCACCATCTTATTGATGAAACGGATGATCCATAATCCCACAAAAAATATAACGATGGCCAGAATGAGATTGGGCAACATGCTCAAGGTCCATTCCCAGGCATGATCTATGTAGTCTTGATAATTTTTGAATTCTTCCATATGCTTTTTTTGGTTTGGGGCAAACTAAATAATATTCCGTGAAATCGAAAAAAATGCGATGTAAACAAATGTTAATCCTATTGGAATGACTGTATTTGTTGCATGACCCCTTCCGAAGTAGTGACTGGCAACTTACAGGTGCCTTCAATGCAGACATAGGCGAGGGTTTCTCCATCCACATGCCTGTTTTTTAGGAGTTCCAAATTTCCGTCCTGTTTGGAACCTACCAAAATACTGTTGGGCAGGTACTGTGCACCGACCTCTTTGCCCAATGCTTTGTAATTATCACCTACCAAGGCAATCTCATAGAAATTCTGATTCTCGTAGAGGATTACATGCAGCCAGTTGGCAAAACCTTGGGCACTTCGGTCAAAATCCTTTTGTACATTTTTTACCATTTGGCGGGCAATGTCGCCATAATCTTCCTCGGTATAGAGCTTGTGGAACTTGAGAAGGTTCTTGGCCATGATGGAATTGGAAGCTGAAATGACATTGTCATTGGTTTCAATGCTTCTACGGATCAAGGAATGGTCTTCATCCGAAGTGAAAAAGAACATCCCGGACGCTTCATCCCTAAAATGTTGTTTGGTATAATCCAGTAGTTTTTTGGAATGGTTCAGCCAGGCATCATCAAAGGTTACCTCGTACAATGCCAAATACGCTTCAATCACTGAGGCGTAGTCTTCCAAAAAGGCATTGATATTGCTTTTTCCGGCTTTATGGTTTCGGAACAGGGAATGATCCTCTTTGATCATCTCTTTTTCCAGAAAGCGGGCGTTTTTCAAGGCTAGTTCCAAGTAGGCTTCATTGCCTAAATATCGATAGGCATCCACCAATCCTTTCAACATCAGCCCATTCCAAGAGGTCAATATCTTGTCGTCCAATCTGGGTTTGGAACGTTTTGCCCTTTCTTTTTTTAGGATTTTAAGGCACTTGGCCATTTTATCTTGTAGTTCCGTGACAGAAATTGCATGGTTTTGGGCAATCTCCTCGTTCCCCTTATCCCGGATAAGGACGTAATTTCCTTCTTCCCAAAGGCCATAAGCGTTGATGTTATAATATTCCTTGAAAATGGGGAAGTCATCCCCCAGCAACTGGGTCAGTTGTTCCTCCGTCCAGACATAATAAGCACCTTCCTCCAGTTCTCCTTGCTCGTCCAGGCTATCGGCATCCAAGGAAGAATAGAAGCCTCCGTTTCCATCCAAAAGTTCTTCTTGGACAAATCCAATAGTCTCTTCCACGACCTGTTTGTAGAGCTCGTTTTTGGTCACGGCGTAGGCTTTTGCGTATAGGCTGACCAGTTGGCCGTTGTCATATAACATCTTCTCAAAATGGGGCACATGCCATTTGGTGTCCACAGCATATCGGGAAAATCCTCCTCCTACATGGTCATAGACCCCACCATAGGCCATTCGGGTAAGGGTGGTGTTCACCTGGTCCATGAGTTCGGGTTTGTTCTCTGCGGTGGCATAGTGCAATAAAAAGTCCCAGTTGTTGGGCATCATGAATTTAGGTGCCCTTTGGTATCCTCCCAAGTTAGGGTCAAAATGCTGCGACCATTGATTTACGGCAGCGTCCAACTGGTCCATGGAATATAGGTCGGATTCTGTATCGGTTTCCACCAAGTTAATGGCATGGATACCTCCAGCGAGGTCTGTGGCATATTGGGTGACCCTAGCCCTATCGTTTTTATAGAGTTGAACAATTTGTTCCAAGGATTTTATCCAATTGTCCTTGGGGAGATAAGTGGCTCCCCAGAACGGTTTTCCATCGGGTAGGGCAACGATGTTCAAAGGCCACCCCCCATTTCCTGATAGCATTTGAATGGCATCCATGTAAATTTGGTCCACATCGGGCCTTTCTTCGCGGTCAATTTTAATATTGATAAAATTTTCGTTCATCATTTGGGCCACTTCCTCATCTTCAAAGCACTCTTTTTCCATGACATGGCACCAATGGCATGCCGCATACCCTATACTGATCAACAAGGGCTTGTCCTCTTTTTGGGCACGTTCCAATACCTCCGGACTCCAAGCTTCCCAATTTACTGGGTTATGGGCGTGTTGCAACAGATAGGGACTGGTTTCATGGATTAGGGCATTGGTGTATTTATGCGACACTTTATTGGGTTTTTGATTGCAACTGAGGATTAGGGTGGCCAAGGCCAATACAAGGAGAGCTTTCTTTGGCATACGATGTTTTTAAACAAAAAAAGCGCCCATAAGGGCGCGATCAGGTGTTGTGCCCTTGGGTCATTTAACTTCGAACGTGATTTTTACATTGACTCTATAATCGTCAATTTTTCCATCCTTTACGGTGGCACTTTGTTCATTAATGTAGATGGAACGGATATTCTTTACCGATTTTGAGGCTTGTTCCAACGCATTTTTGGCTGCGTCTTCCCACCCTTTATCTGAATTAGCCAATACTTCGATTACTTTTAAAACTGCCATGGTCATTGTTTTTGAATTTCATTCAATGTAGCAAATTTTAGGCAGAATCCAGAAGAAACCAATCTTAAAATCAGCCATTAAGGGCCACTACCTCATGGATTTTGTCGCCCATCATGTTCTTTAGCATGGTCTCAATACCGTTCTTTAGGGTAAAGGTGGATGAGGGGCAACCACTACAGGCACCTTGTAAGATCACGTTCACGGTTTTGCTTTCCGCCTCATAGGATTGGAACAGAATATTTCCTCCGTCGCTGGCCACGGCAGGTTTCACATATTCTTCTAAAATATCAATGATCTGTTGCGAGGTGTCATCATACTGGGTCTGAGTGGAGGCCTGCTCGGTGGATTCCTTGCTTTTTTGGAGGGCTTCCGCGGAAACCACTTCCTTTCCATCGGCCAAAAAATCCCGGATAAACTCGCGCAACTGCATGGTGAGTTCCTCCCATTCGGCCATATCGTATTTTGAGATGGAAACATAGTTTTCATCAAAAAAGACCTCTTTTACAAACGGAAAATGGAAAAGCTCCTGCGCCAACGGTGAGTCCTTGGCTTCATCAATGTTCTTGAACTCGTAAACCGCGGGAACAATACGCTTATTGGCCACAAATTTCATCACGGCAGGGTTGGGGGTCACCTCAGCGTACACCGTAATGGGTTCTTTTTTCTGGGTGACATCTTCATGGACAACAGGTTCCCCTGCGTTCAGGTATTCCACCAATTGCTGGGCCACTTCGTCCTTTACATCGTCCCATTCCACAATATCAAACCGTTCCAAGGCAATAAAATTTCCAGAAATGTAAACGGTCTTGATGAACGGAAGATAGAAGAGTTGCTGGGCCAGGGGGGAATTCTTGGCCTCATCTATGTTTTTATATTCATAATTGCCCTTGGCCAAAAAATGATTGGCTTCCAATTTTATGATTTTTGGATTGTTGGTGGCAACAACGGTAATGTTATATTCTTTCATGGCGAATCTTTGTGCAAAAATACCAATAGTTGGAATGCGCAGCAAAATATTATAATAATGTATCCAGCAAATCGTTATCTAAATGTTTAATTGCAGTTACAACACAACCATTATAGCCCCAAACGTCACATGAGACGCTACATAACCTCAACGATAGTAACCCTGTTATTTGGACTATTTGCCAAAGCGCAGGAAGGAATCCCGGTTTACTTCGATTATTTGTCGGACAATTACTATTTGGTATATCCTTCCATGGCCGGAATTGCCGAAGGGACCAAAATACGTTTAACGGCCCGTAAACAATGGTTCAGTGTGGACGAGGCACCCAATTTACAGACCTTGAGTATCAACTCCAGGGTTGGGGAGCGCAGTGGTATAGGAGGTATTCTTTTCAATGATTCCAACGGATACCATTCCCAAACCGGATTTAAGGCCACATATGCCCATCATTTGCAATTGGCGGGTGATTTCAGGACCCTCAACCAATTATCTTTTGGACTGAGTGCCGGGGTGATACTGAGTAGTTTGGATGAAACCGAATTCAGGTCGGTATTCCCTGATCCGGTGATCACAGGGGTGAAAAATACAACCAGTTACTTTAATGTGGACTTGGGGGCATCGTACAATTTTCTTGAATTTTATGCCCATGCCGCTATCTTGAATGTTTTGGGAAGCGGTCGGGATCTATACAGTGCTGCTGAATTTGACAATTTAAGGCGGTATTTGTTCTCCGTGGGATATGTTTTTGGTAGAACGACCCGAATAGAGCCTTCCATTTTGTTCCAAATGACCGATTTTACCAAGGAAAAAACTGTGGACCTTAATGCCAAAGTGTATAGGGATGTGAGTTTTGGGACGGTTTGGGGTGGTTTATCGTATAGAAGAAGCTTTGACGGAGCCCAGTATCAGTCCAATGGCGGTTTTGCGGAGCAACGTCTGCAGTTGTTCACGCCCATTATTGGGGTGAATGTGAACAATTTCATGTTCTCCTACAATTATTCCTACCAATCTGGGGATATCCGTTTTGATAATGGAGGCTTTCACCAGATTACCTTGGGATACGATTTTGGACAGAGCGACCAGGGCAAGCGATATGATTGCTATTGTCCCGCAGCCAATAACTAAAATGGCCCACCGCTCTCGGTGGACCACTTTCACAATTGTTCAACAAATAGTTAGTCCCACTTGTAATTTTTCTTTGCCGCTTGGGTCTTGATGGCGGACAAAAGTGCATTTTCCAGTTCGCCGGTTTCCTCCTTTTGGTTTTGGGCAATATAGGCCTCGCGCTTGGCATTGAGTTCCTGAATCTGTTTTTGGACCGCCTGGCGTTCTTCCTTTTTTTCTTTGATGTAGGTGTTGATCTCACTTTCCGATTTTCCTTGAAGCTCTTCGGGGAGGTCCTCAACATCCAGTTCTGAAAGTACCACCTCTTCGTCTTCCACGGCATCGACCAAATCCCATTTGGAGTTATTGTAAAGCCTTGAACTCTTGCTTACGGACCGCTTCACGGCAACCGCGGCCTCCATTTCGGCAGCATTGCTGTCCTGCATGGATTGCATGGCCTTTTTTTGTCTTCCCAAGGCACCATACGAAATGTAGGTGTTGTTCAATTTGGAGTTCAACTTAATGATGATGTCGTCATAGGGAGTGTTTATGTGCACAATCTGTTTGTTGTGATCAATGGCCATGTATTCGCCTCCGGTAAGGGTGGCCCCACTCTTCCACATGGTGGAGATACCCTGTTCGTAATTGCCGCAGAAAATGGTGTTAACAATAACATCGTTCTCCTTGGCATTGGTGGCGGCATCCCTATAATTCAATTTTCCTTGGGTGAAAGGTTCGTTCCCGGCTATAAAGATCATTTTTAGATCATCTGCATTTTTGCCCCAATCCAATTGTTTCAATGAGGTTTGAATGACCTGACCACAAAATTCCTCACCGCCGTTGGTGGTCAATGAAAACAGCTTTTCCGAGATTTCATCCAAGTCGGAACTGAAGCCCAAAACCTGTCTGATGTATCCCTCCCGTGCCGATAGATTGTCATTTCCATATTCATATAGGGAGATTTTCAATAAGGGTCGGGAGTCGTTCCCACACTTGGCATGGGTAAACTCGTTCACAATGTCCCACAATTGTGCCTTGGCCTGGTTGATAAGGCCATCCATGCTGTTACTGGTATCCAAAAGCAAGGCAATCTTTACATATTGTTTGCTTGGTTTTTCGGTAACCGACTTGGTGGTCAAGGCGGTACTCTTAGGTTCCTTCGCCTTCAGGTCGCACCCGTATGACGTTGCTGTAATAAGCAGGCAAAAAGTTATTCCGAATAGATGTTTCAAATGTTTCATGATGCAATGTTTTAAATGATGGGCTAAAAGTACCCGCAACATTTTTCAGGAAAAATCGCAAATGAGGGAAATGACCCTTATAATGAGTGAAGGGAAGATGTGGATTGGTAAAACGGTAAAATAGGGCCACTTAAAGTGGTTTTTGCGGTAAAACCCATTTTTTAATACGCTTGGGATGAAGTAAGTTTACATAACAATGATGCGCAGCGTATACATAGTATTCTTTTTTTTGATGGGACTTTATCATGGGATGGGCCAAGATGGTGTGCAACGCTCCAAATCAACTGCCAGGGAGTCCAATGCCAAAAAGGAAAGCCCTATTTCCCGAGTCATGCTGAGCCATCAGCAATACTTGGACTCCGCTAATTTCTATAAGCGAACTGATTTGGAAAAGAGTATTGATTTTATTGCCCGCTCCATAGCACCTCTGGGAAGTCAAGGGAACAAACAAGAATTGTCGGCCTCCTTGTCCACTCTTGGGGAAATCTATATGTTCCACAAACAATACGATCTGGCCATCGCCAATTTAAAGGATGCCCTTTCTGCCCGGGAGACCAGCAAGACCAAACTATTGTTGGGCAAAGCCTATATATTGAATGGTGAATATGAAAATGCAGAATCTACCCTCACCCCATTATTGGAGGTGAAAAATATGGTGCCCTACCAGCGAGTGGAGCTTTATGAAGCCCTTGGCGATAGCTATAAAGGTCTCTCCAACTTTAAAAAAGCCCAGGAGTTTTACAGGGAAGGACTTCAAATTGCGGAAAAAAACCAAGTGTCCCCAAAAGTCATCGACCTGAACTCTAAAATGGCCGATGCCTATGCCGGTCAAGATCGTACCATTGAAGCGGAAGGGTTTTATCGGAATTCCCTGAACCTTTCAAAGAAGGTGGCTCCGGAACGATCCATCCAGGAAAGTGAAAAAGTTGCCGATTTCTACAATCAGAAAAGTCGGTATGATGATGAGATCCAATTGCGCAAAAAAAGCTTGAACGAACTGCAACAATTGCCCCAACAAAAGGCTACGGCGGCTTCAAGCTCTATAATGCCGGGTTCAGATACCATTACCTCCCAACGCATCAATTACAAAATTGCCAATGCCTATATCGCCCAGGATAAGTTGGATGAGGCCATTCCCTATCTGGAACGAAGTATCGTGGAAGCGGATGAGGATGACGATTTGGTAGTGCAAAAGGATGCGACACGGAAACTGTCCGAAGTCTATAAGTACAAAGGGGATTTTACCAGAGCTTTGGAGTCGTATCAAGATTATGTGGCCGTTGTGGACAGTCTGTATATTAAAAAGGAGCAAGAGATTTCCAGGGCGGCCCGGTTCAATCGGGAGATTGCCAACACCCAGAACCGCATTTCCAGTTTGGAGCAGGAACGGGAACTCAGCCAGAGCAAATACAGTCTGGCCGTAACCGAACAGCAGCTCTATGAAGAAACGAGCAAACGGCAAAAGTGGATCATTTATTCCTTGGCTTTTGGGATTTTGCTCATGGCCTTGACCGCATTTTTGTACTATCGGAGCAATAGACAGCAGAAATTGGCCAACAATCTTTTGGCCTTGAAATCGCTACGCACCCAGATGAATCCCCATTTTATCTTCAATGCGCTGAATTCGGTGAACAATTACATCGCCAAGAGCGATGAACGCAGTGCCAATCGGTTTTTGAGTGAGTTTTCGGTATTGATGCGCAGTGTTCTCGAAAATTCGGAAGAAGATTTTATCCCATTGTCCAAGGAACTGGAATTGTTGGAACTGTACGTGAAACTGGAGCATTCCCGTTTCATGGATAAGTTCGATTATGAAATAGAGGTCGATAAAAAAGTGGACGTTGAAGCGTTTCAGATTCCGCCCATGTTGTTGCAACCTTATATAGAGAATGCCATCTGGCACGGATTGCGGTACAAGGAAGATAAGGGGTTTCTGAAAATTGCAGTGCAACAGCTCGGCAACGATCTATTGGAAATCACCATTGTGGATAACGGCATTGGCCGAAAAAAATCCGCAGAATTGAAGACCAGTAATCAGAAGAAGCAGAAATCCAAGGGAATGGGCAATATCAAAAAACGTATCCATATTCTAAACGATATGTACAAGAACAAGGTCGATGTTTCCATTACCGACCTCAATGAAGATCAAACCGGCACAAAAGTGTCCCTAAAGCTTAAAAAAGATTGATGGAACTACGCACGATCATAGTGGAGGACGAGGCGAACAGCAGGGAAATCCTTCGGAATTATTTGGCAAAATATTGCTCCGGCGTTAAGCTGATGGGCGAGGCCGCCAATATAGAGGAAGGGTTGGTGCTGATCAAAAAACATGAACCCGATTTGGTGTTCTTGGATGTGGAAATGCCCTTTGGCAATGCTTTTGATCTATTGGAGCAAATCCCTGATCGCACTTTTGAAACCATTTTTGTAACAGCGTACAACCAATACGCCATGGATGCGCTAAATCAGCATGCGGCCTATTATTTAATGAAGCCCATCAATATTGATGAGTTGATCAAAGCGGTGGATTATGTAAGGACGATCAAAGAAAAGGAAGGGGCGTTGGAAGGTCAGGTGCTTCAAGCCAAATCGATGAAGGCGGAAGGGAAGATTACCTTGCCGCAACAGGATGGGTTTCAAGTGCTGGAGGTGGGTGATATTTATTTTTGCAAGGCCGATGACAACTATACGGAAATCTATCTGGAGCATAAAAAAATAGTGGTCAGCAAGACCCTAAAATATTTTGAGGATGCCTTACAGGCCTATCCTTTCGCGCGCATCCACAAATCCTATTTGGTCAATGTTACCGAGGTGGTCAAATATAAAAAGGGAAAAGGAGGAAGTGTAGTGCTGTCCAATGGCAAGGAACTCTCCGTGTCCGCATCCAAAAAAGCGGAACTTTTATCCTATTTCCAATAAAGGATTATAGAAAAGACCAAGTCTAAGCACAAAACAAAGTAGGCAAATCGTCATTTCGAAATGAGTCCAGAAGTAACCTGGATGATTGAGAAATCCCAACCAACAGACCTTTAGATTTTTCACTGCTCCTTCGCTGTACGCTCAGGGCAAGGTTCGAAATGACAAAGGCATTCAAGAAAATTTGTGCAATCCGTGTCAAAGCTTAAAAAGATATCTCATAGCTCCTTTACTAAACCCGTATGCTCAGTACAGTGTTCAAAATGACTAATACAGGCAAATCGTCATTTCGAAATGAGTCCAGAAGTAATCTGGATGATTGAGAAATCCCAACCAATAGGCCTAGAGATTTCTCACTGCTCCTTCGCTTTACGCTCAGGACAAGGTTCGAAATGACAAAAGGTATTCGGGAAAATTTGTACAATTCGTGTCAAAGCGTAGAAGGAGATTCTGGGCTATGGGAAGAAATGCAAATCCTTTAGTGAAGTGTGGAAGGTCACATCGAGCGCAGTCGAGATGTTTTTATCCATGAAAAGAACGTAATTTGTAGGACTAACACAGAAAGAATGATATTGAAATCCGTTAGGGGAAAAACCCCTCAAATTGGAAAGGACTGTTTTATTGCCGAAAATGCCACCATTGTAGGGGAAGTTACCATGGGAGACCAATGTAGTGTTTGGTTCAATGCAGTGGTACGTGGCGATGTGCACTTCATTAAAATGGGGAATAAGGTCAATGTGCAAGATGGGGCCGTGATCCATTGCACCTACCAAAAATTCCCGACCACCATTGGCAATAATGTGTCCATAGGACATAATGCCATAGTGCATGGATGTACCTTGAAAGACAATGTGCTGGTGGGTATGGGCAGTATCATTATGGATGATTGCGTGGTGGAGAGCAATTCCATTATAGCGGCTGGGGCTGTGGTGACCAAAGGAACCCATGTGGAGGAAGGAAGCATTTACGCAGGAATGCCGGCCAAAAAAATCAAGGATATCAGTCCCGAACTCCAATCGGGAGAAATTGACCGAATTGCCAACAACTATGTTACGTATTCCAGTTGGTTCAAATAGTTTGTTATTGAGGCATTCTTGCCATTCAACATTCCAAAATATCCCTATTTTTGTGCCACTCACAATAAAAGAACACTATGAACGCATATATTTTTCCGGGACAGGGCGCACAATTTGTAGGAATGGGGTTGGACCTTTACGAAAACCACTCTACTGCACAGGAACTTTTTGAGAAGGCCAATGGAATTTTAGGTTTTTCCATTACCGATATCATGTTTGAGGGCACTCCCGAGGACCTGAAACAGACCAAGGTGACCCAACCTGCTATTTTCTTGCATTCCGTTATTTTGAGCAAGGTACTTGGAGATAGCTTCAAGCCCGATATGGTGGCAGGGCACTCCTTGGGGGAATTCTCGGCTTTGGTGGCCAATGGAACCCTTACGTTTGAGGACGGTTTGAAATTGGTGTCCCAACGCGCCTTGGCGATGCAAAAAGCATGTGAACTAAAGCCTAGCACCATGGCCGCCGTATTGGGATTGGAAGACGGAGTCGTGGAGAAAATCTGTGCTGAGGTCGATGGTGTGGTAGTTCCCGCCAACTACAATTGCCCCGGACAATTGGTGATTTCCGGTGAAGTGGATGCGGTAAACGTAGCTTGTGAAAAATTAAAGGAAGCAGGGGCAAGAAGAGCATTGTTGTTGCCCGTGGGAGGAGCGTTTCATTCCCCATTGATGGAGCCTGCCAGGGAAGAGTTGGCCGCGGCCATAGAAGCAACACAGTTTGGCACTCCCAGCTGCCCCATATATCAAAATGTGACTACAACAGCGGTGTCCAACGCTGATGAGATCAAGAAGAACCTGATCCTGCAATTGACCGCTCCCGTCAAGTGGACCCAAAGTGTACAGCAAATGGTTCAGGATGGGGCAAAAACCTTTGTGGAAGTAGGTCCTGGAAAGGTATTGCAGGGACTGGTGAAAAAAATAAGTCCAGACGCGGAAACAGCATCCGCAGCGGTGTAAAAACCTGTTTTTTTCAAAGCGGTTGTATTTCAACCAAGAAACATAGATTTAAACCGTAAAGTTGTGGCGTTCTAAGCTTTTTTAGTAATATTGGTATTCCCAAAAACCAACCTAAAAACAAGTAAAAGAACGAAACTGGAACTCATAGAACAGCTGATGCTATCTCTCTGTAAAAAGACCTCATTATTTCCTAGTACTGGCCCAAGTCGGATATACATCCTGTTCTGGGCTTTTCTGTTTTTTGGCTTAAGTGTTGGGTATGGGCAGATTATTTCGATTGACGACCCCGCTCCTGTTGCGGAGGGCAATGCGGGCACTGCGACACTGACCTTCACGGTGACCCTTGACGTTGCGGACCTTGTGAACGACACGACCATCGATTATACGATCACGGGCGGCAACGAGGCGGGCAGTGACCAAGTGACTATACCTTCGGGTAGCACGAGTGCCACGATAGATGTGACGACCAAC
>NZ_WELG01000002.1:1385374-1615348 GCF_009184425.1 Flagellimonas olearia
ACGGGCGGCAACGAGGCGGGCAGTGACCAAGTGACTATACCTTCGGGTAGCACGAGTGCCACGATAGATGTGACGACCAACGGGGACACGGTTGTCGAGGCGGATGAGCCCATCACGGTGACCCTTGACGCCACTGACAATGGTACGATAAGTTTGACGGACAATGTTGGCACGAGCAGTTTCACCAATGATGACACTGCTACCCTGACCATAACAAATGAAAGTGTTGCAGAAGATGTTGTTGGGGGCAATATGGTCTTTACCGTGACTTTGGACAATGCGGTTGCTGGAGGTACCCAAGTAGCCTATAGCTTTACCAATGGTACCGCCGGGGGTACAGACTATGCCAATACTCCAAATACATTGAACTTTGTGGGTAATGCCTCGGAAACACAGGATATAACGGTGGCTATAACCGATGATACCATCATTGAATTGGATGAGACTTTTACGGTGAACTTGGGACCACCGACCAATGGGGTGACAGTCTCCGGTTCCCCTGCGACAGGAACGATTATTAATGACGATACAGCTGTGGCTTCCATTACGGCAAGTGATGATACTGCGGAAGAACAGGGACTGGATCCGGGAGCTTTTACAGTAAATATTGGAGGGGTGAACAATACCGGCTCACCCATCACAGTGGACTATAATGTGGGAGGTACGGCAACCCCTGGAAGTGATTATGCAACACTTTCAGGTAGTGTGAGTATCATAAATGGGCAACAGAATGGGATAATTCCAGTTACCCCTCTGAATGATTCTGAGGTTGAGACAGATGAAACAATAGTCGTTACCTTGGTGGCTGGAGCTGGTTATACCGTTGGTGCGCCTAATAGCGATACGGTAACTTTGGTCAGTGAGGACAATACCCCGCCCGATGGCTATACCTTGACCATCAACCAAGATCCCATCAATATAACCAATGAAACAGCGGTAAGTTTTACCATGACCAACATACCTGCCTTCTCAACAAGCTATGAATTTTCTTTTAGTAGTAGTGGGGATGGCAACGTGAGTACGGTAACGGGGAGTGGTTCCATATTGGCTTTAATAGGAGGGACGAGGTCCAATTTAGATATTAGCAGCTTACCCGATGGAGTTATAACCCTTTCGGTAGTGGTGAGCAACATTTTGGGTACGGAAGGCCCTCCCACAACCGATACCGCGGTTAAATACACCGCTGTTCCATCAGGATATACAGCGACCATTGATCAAAGCATCATCAATTTTGATAACCAAACGTCCATCAACTTTACCTTTGCAGGGGCCGAAGTTGGGGCAGATTATACCTACACCTTTACCAGTGATGGTGGGGGCACACCGGTAAATGGCTCAGGAACCATTACTACACTTACGGATAATATTGCCAACATTGATTTGAGTAGTCTGGCCGATGGCTTGGTGACCCTCAGTGTTACCCTTGAGAATATCAATGGAACCGGAGCGGTTGTGCAAGATACTTCGGACAAGGATACCTCGGTGTGTAATGCCGGCGGCGGCGCTCCAGTGTTGGATGCAACGGAACCCACGGTATTTTGCGGGGATTTTCTGGTAAATTTGAACGATTACGTGACCAATGTTGCCCCGGTGGGCAGTACCTTGACCTGGAGTACCAACCCAGACCCCAATCAAACTGATGGACATCGAAATAGTATGGTGAGTAGTGCCGCACAGTATTTCGGATTTTTCTATGATGATGTAAACGCATGTGCTAGTCCAATACTTACCGTTACCCTTACCAATTTCCCGATTCCGGTAATCATTGATCCCACGGGCGATGAACGTTGTGGGGAAGGGACGTTGACTTTGACTGCAAGCTCGGACAGTGGGGTGTTAAGCTGGTACGATGTGCCCACAGGGGGTACAGCGCTGGATACAGGAGGGGTTTTTATTACACCTTCCATCTCGGAAACCACCTCTTTTTATGTGGAAGCCACCGCCAATGGATGTACCACCGAACGGATAGAAGTGATAGCAACCGTTTTGGATGCCCCTTCTCCAGGTACGGCAACAGATGTGGTAGCTTGTAATTCGGAGAGCGAGGATGGTCCCAATACCGTTGATTTGGATGATACCTTGAGTGGTGCCGATGCCGGAACTTGGGCGGTGATTACCGATCCTTCCAACGGCAGCGTTGCCATTGGGGCAGGAAATGTTGTAAACTTTACGGATTTGGCCATTGGGGATTATGTATTTGAATATACCACCACTGTTACTGCCGGACCTTGCGAGAACAGTTCCGTTCAAGTGACCGTTACCGTGGAGGATTGTTTTGCCAATGCCGATATCGACTTGGTGTTGACCAAGGAAGTTGATAACGCAAGCCCATTGTTGGATGACGTCATCACTTTTACCATTACGTTGGAGAATACCACCATGGACAGGATTTTGGATATTGTGGTGACCGATGTGCTGGATGAGGCTTTTGAGTATATAGGGGATGATGCCACAGTGGGAACCTACGACCCCAATACTGGGGAATGGACCATCGCTGATTTGGCATCCGATGTGGCCACGGCAACACTGGAAATCACGGTTAGGGTAACTGAACTGGGAACTTTTCAAAATACGGCGGTGCTAACTTCATCGCTACCTGTGGATGAAGTCATCAATAATAATACAGCAACGATATCGGTAACAGTGGGAAGGGATCAATGTACGGATCCCGGGACCCTATGTACCATATTTTCACCCAATAATGACGGGATTAATGATAGATTGAAGTTTGTGGATCCCAATGACGATTACACCAATAACAGATTGGAGATATTTGACCGCTACGGGAACAGTGTGTTTGCCATGGATGGTTATGATAGTTCATGGGATGGAACAGGTAAAAATGGAGCTGTGCCCAAGGGAACCTATTTCTATATATTGGATCTTCATGGAGATGGAGCCGAGGTTATTAAAGGGTGGATACAGATTATAAGATAAAGACAAAGATGCCAGATAAGATTGGTTTACGGACATTTACGGCAATATTCTGCATGGTTTTGATGGGGATGGGACATATGCGGGCCCAAAAAGAACCACAATACACCCAGTACATGTACAACATAGGCAGTTTTAACCCAGCGTATGTAGGTACCGTGGAAAGCCCTGAAGTAATAGGATTGTACAGGGCCCAATGGGTGGATATTCCCGGAGCCCCTACCACTATCCGGTTTGGGGTAAACGTACCGCTGTCCAATGAAAAAATGGGTTTGGGGCTTAATGTGGTGAACGATGAACTGGGTCCCTCCAATCAAACCTATATAGAGGCTTCTTATTCTTACCAGATCAATCTTTCCGACGATACCAAATTGTCCTTCGGGATCAATGCGGGAGGCTCCATGCTGGATATCGACTATTCAAAAGGTTCGTTCCAAAATGGATCGGACCCTTCCATTTTAGGGGAAAATTACAATAGCTTTTACCCTACCGTTGGGGCCGGACTTTTTATGTATCATGAAGAGGATTGGTATTTGGGGCTCTCCGCACCCAATTTCCTCACCAATGGTTTGTACAACGATGAGGTGGCTACCCTAGTGGAAGACAATATGCAGTTCAATGCCATTGGAGGATACGTTTTTCAATTGGCGGAGCGGACCAAGTTCAAACCGGCTTTTTTGGTAAATTATTTGAAGGGATCTCCGGTTAATGTGAACCTTTCGGCCAACTTTCAGTTTATAGATGCCCTTACCATTGGTGCCTCGTACCGGTTTGATAATGCGGTAAGTGGTTTGGCCGGGTTTCAGATATCCAATGCCATGTTCATAGGGTATTCCTACGACTACAATACCAATGGATTAAGTGAATACAGCGGAGGGTCCCACGAGGCCATTCTTAAGTTTTACATAGGCAGGGGTGGTTTTGGTTCTGGCGGCTCCAAGTCTAACAAAGGGAAAGTAAAGGACACAAAAAACAAAGGTAAGCAGATAGATTCCCCTAGATTTTTCTAATATGGATCGAGTAAATAAAATACTTTCGCTACTAGTCGTCTTTTTTTTAGGGATGGTTCTCTGCTTTGCCCAAAAAAAGAAGTCGAAAGGGGATGACCTCTTTTTTCAGTACGAATATAAAAAGGCGGTCTATGCCTATGAGGCCGAAAAAGCTGCGGGAACCCTTACCGAACAACAATTCCTGAACTTGGCGGATTCCTATTTCCAGACCAATAAATTTGAAAAGGCGGCCGATGCCTATTTGGAGCTTTTCAAGAAAGACACCTTGATGAGTGGACATCATCTGAATAAAATGCTCCAAAGTCTTTCCGAAACAACGAATAAGGAAAGGAAGACTGCATTTTTGGCCACCATGTCATCCCGTTTTCAAAAAGAACTTTGGGAAAACATGGAGTTCAATGTGCAATTGCTGGAAAACGACTCCGCAGGTCCTGGATTGGATTATCAGATTTTCAATTTGATGGGGAATAGTCCCCAAACCGATTTTGCACCTGCCTTTTACAAAGATCAATTGCTG
Organism: Flagellimonas olearia; assembly: GCF_009184425.1. Taxonomy (GTDB): domain Bacteria; phylum Bacteroidota; class Bacteroidia; order Flavobacteriales; family Flavobacteriaceae; genus Flagellimonas; species Flagellimonas olearia. The sequence continues at coordinate 1,389,836 of NZ_WELG01000002.1, forward strand.
TTTTCCAGTGGGCGTACCCTCAACAAGCGCAACACCTACGCACCGGGAAATGAAGGGTATTTCAATATCTACCAATCTAAATTGGGGGCGGATGGACAGATTTCCACTGTGCAACCTTTTACTGGGGTGCCAAGCTCCAATTATCATAAAGCAACTCCATTTTATTCCGAAAAACTCAATAGTATCCTATACGTACTTTCCAATACCCAAAAAGGGGAACTCAGCTTTGATAAGAACGGGAAGAATGCCTTGGCCATTGGCAAGCAGGTTATAGGCGGGGCCTTTCAGTTATTATTGAAAGATTTAAGTACTTCGTTCTATTATCCGTTTTATGATGCGGATAGTGGAAAACTCTATTTTTCGGCCAATTTTGATAACGGATATGGGGGTACCGACCTTTATTTTGTTTACACGAACAATGGACAGATCATGTCTGCTCCCATTAATTTGGGTCCCAGGATCAACTCTCCCGGGAATGAGATAGCTCCCTTTGTCTTTGAGAACAGCTTTTACTTTGCTTCGGATGTGTTCTATGGTCTGGGTGGAATGGATATTTACAAATCCAACATAGAAGAAGATGGTTTTGGTATTCCTATTAATTTGGGGAGTGGTATAAATTCTCCAAAGGATGATTTTGGTCTGATCATGCGAAATGATGGAGATGGACTGTTGGGCTATTTTGCTTCAAATAGGCCTGGAGGAAAGGGCAAGGACGATTTGTATGGTTTCAAGGTCGATGAAAAACCGGGTTTAAAGACGCTTACCTTTAAAGGTAAAGTGGTGAAATCCTATAGTCCCTCAACTGCGGTTGAAAAAGTTGCGGTAAGGCTATTGGATAAGGAGGGCAGGTTACTTGCTGAAACGTACTCGGATGAAGATGGAAACTATAGATTGGAGGTCCCTTGGCAAGATGAGGTGGTGTTGGAGTCCTCAAAAGAGCGTTACTCCAAATTTTCCAAGCGTTTTACTGAGGATGATTTAACAAGTCTGGAAAGTGCATCGTATCCCATTGAGGTGGCATTTTATGATGATTTGGTGGAAGATAAGGAAGGTCAGAAAGTGGTAAAACTGAATAAATTCTATTTTAACAAAGGGGAAACACAGTTGACTGAGGGAATAACACCGGAATTGGACAAGGTTGTGGCTTTTGTTGAAAAATTCCCGGCAGTCCAGTTGCGTATAGAAACGTATACCGATAGTAGGGGAGGGAGTAGTACCAACTTTAGGTTGACCCAAGCGCGCTCGGATGCCATCAAAAAATATTTGGTGGGGCATGGCGTACCTGCTACCAATATTCTGTATTCCATTGGATATGGTGAGGATAAAATCCTGAACAATTGTACCAACGGGGTATTCTGTTTGGAGATGCTGCATCAACAGAACCAACGATCATTGATAGTCGTACTCAACGATAATGTACTATACGAGTAGTTTACATCAACAGCATCCAGCAATAATAAAGTGCAAAGAGGGATAGAAAGACTATGCCCGAATAGGTAAGTACCTGCAGCCCTATTTTAGGCTTATAAGGTTTTGGAATGTCTTTGCCCATAACGGTTTTTAGGTTCATCCAACCCAATAAGGGGGCCAATACAAAGGATACAAAAGTGGCCAAAGCCACTAAATGGCCCATATTGGCGCCAAAGAGTGTGATGACGGCCCAATTGACCAATGCCATGCAAAGGACCATAATGGCAAAGGCATTTTTGCTTTTTAGCGATTCCTTTTCTGGGAACAGCTTTTCCAGGACATCAAGGCTAACGCGTGAAATGGCATCATGGGCGGTCATGCATGTGCTGAACATGGTGGCAAAAGCGGCCACGGCAATAAAGAGATAGGCCCAGTTGCCAATGTGTGTTGTGAACAGGTTAACCACTTGGTCGGCAAAGACCACGGCACTTCCACTAAGTTCGGTTCCGGTTCCATAAAGTGTCATCCAACCAATAATCAAAAAGAAGACGGCCAATAGTGCAGTTAAAAAATAGCCTACATTGAACTCTTGCAGGGCTAGTTTCAATGTTGGTTTTTCTTTCATGGTCTTTAGGTTTTCCATTCCCCAAAGGCTTACCCAGCCGGAGGCTTCCACAGCCGTGGGCATCCATCCCATCAATCCGATTAAGAAAAGAACACCGGCCTCATTGAAGATTTCAGGGCGCAGATAGGATTGGGATTCGGGAACGGGTCCCTTTTCCAGTACCAGGGCTGTAGTGACCAATAAGGCAACAAACAGAATGGATATGACTGCCTTGAGCGAGTTTTCCAAAAAGCGATATTTCCCGATGATCAATAAAAGGCTTATAAATACAAAGAGACACAGTGAGATGGTTCCGGCGTCCATGCTGCTAATGGCAAAAAGGTTCATGAACAACCCCGCGGTCACCACATACAATGCCGCCAATACCGTGAAGGTGGAAATCAGGGTCACAAAGGCATAGACCCACAGATATGTTTTTCCCAAATTTAAATATCCTTCCACCAAGCTTTTTTCCGTGACCGTGGTATACCGAATACCAAACTCAAAAAATGGATATTTTAAGATATTGGCCAACAGGATGGGAATGACCATGATCCATCCGTATTGGGCGCCGGCCTTTGTGGAAAGTACCAAATGGGAGGTGCCTATGGCCATGCTGGCAAACAATAGCCCCGGCCCCAAGGCTTTGAGTAACGATTTTGGTTTTGTCATGTAATGGTAATGTGCATTGGTCTAATGTACTACATTTTAACATTTCGGAAAGGATTTATAATTGACTCATACATAGTTTTTTATGTTCATCGGTCCAAATGGGAAGTGTTAAAAACTTGATGATGGTTTGAAATTGTTTGGCAATGGCACTATACTGAAGTATCTTTGCAGGACCTTAAAGCAAGAGGTGAGGGAATTTTTCCAAGGTATTTTCCCTAAAAAACGCCGATAGTGACAGCCTGGCGTTCAAAAACAACACACAACATATTTTTAGCTATGTGCAAAAGCACATGGTAAATGTTAAAGGGATTGATTGCACCCCGGTATTTGGGTTTTCATTCCTTCTCCTTTGAAACTTTAACACATCTACATTTTGTGTTAAAGGACTACACCTATTGTAGTAAAAATCAACATTTTACCGTAAATAAAATATTTCAAAAAAAATTGAATAATATTACATTTTTTTGGAATATTGACCAATTATGCGGATTTTTGCAGACTAATTCAAAAAAATCATTAAATGAAAACCAAGTTGATGTGGATTGCAGCGCCATTCCTGGTGCTGTGTATGTCTTTTTCTTTTGGGCAAGAAAAAACGGTTACAGGAAATGTAACTGACCAAAACGATCTGCCCCTTCCCGGTGTTTCCATTGTAGTGGTAGGTACCACTAATGGAACACAGACAGATTTTGATGGCAACTATGTCATCGCTGCCAGTGAGGGACAGGTGTTGAGGTTTAGCTATCTTGGCCAAAAAACTGTTCAGAGAACCATTGGGGCGTCCAGTACCATTGATGTACAAATGGAGGATGATGCCCAAGCTTTGGCAGAAGTTATTGTAACCGGTCAAGGTTCGGGGATTGCTAAAAGAAAGCTGTCCACTACCGTAGATGTGTTGGATTCTGAGGAAATCGATAGACTTCCTTCCAACCAAATTGACCAAATGTTGCAGGCAACTGCACCCAGTGCCCAGATTCGTATGAGTTCTGGTCAGCCCGGTACGGCCTCTATCATTAGGACAAGAGGGCCTATTTCGGCCGCTACTTCATCCACCCCCGTTGTTATTGTTGACGGTGTTCGTGTGGATAATTTGAACTCCAACCCAAGTCTTGGACTTGATACAGGGGGTGCCAACGTTTCTGCCCTTGCCGATATTCCGGTAGAGTCCATTGAAAGGATAGAGTATATTAAAGGGGGTGCTGCTACTACATTGTATGGAGCAGATGCTGCAAACGGTGTAATTCAGATTATTACCAAAAAAGGTAAGGCTGGTAGGTCTACTGCCTTTTTTGAAAGCCGTTTGGGTGTGATCAAGGCAACTACGGACTTCTTAAAGTATGACAGAACTGCTGAAGCTCTTTTTGCTCCCGGATTTTCCCAAGAATACCGTGTAGGTTTCAGCGGAGGTTCGGAAAAAGTCTCGTATAACTTTGGAGGAAGTCTATATAAAGATGATGGATTCAATAAGCTTAACGAGCAGGTAAGAAGGACCTTTACCTTTGGATATAATGCCAATGTAACGGATAACTTCAAGTACCAAGGTTCATTCTCATTTGTAAGCTTTGATTCCAATTTGGATTATAATGCCAATGTTAATTTTTCAAGATTTTCAAATTTTGAGGGAGGTTCCTATGGGGACTTGAATGCCATGACCGATGCGGAGTGGGCAGCAGTACGTGCCAATTCCGATGAGGTAGGCTCCCTTGTGGATATTACCAGTAGGACCAGTAGGTTTACAGGGTCCAATAAGTTTATCTATGATATTACCAGTTCTATCCAGGCCAATGCAACAGTAGGTATAGATTACAGGACCACAACCCAAGAGAACTTGCAATCCAATGCCTTTCTTGTGGCCATTGGTGCAGAAAACCCTGGGACATCAAATAAGGCAGAACTTGCAAGAGTGATTCGAAACAATTTTGTGGTTACCGGTGATTTGAACTTGACCCATAGGGCCGAAACGGATAACTTTTCTTTCGTGACCATCTTGGGTGGACAGTTCTTTAGGACTACGGATAGACAAAACCGATTGGATGGGTCTGGTGGTTCGGATGGAACTCGAAGAATTAACTTTTTCCCTACCCAAACGGCATCCGACTATGTGTTGGAGAATGCCAACTACGGATTGTATTTCTTGGAAAACGTGGGATTATTTGACGTAGCTTTCTTGGAATTTGGTGGTAGATTGGATAGAAACACTTCAGCTGGATCTAACACAAGTCCATTGTTGTTGCCTAAAGTAGGTTTGACTTATAATATTTCTGACCACGACTTTTATAGGGACAGTGGTATCAGCGACATTATATCAACAGTTAGGGTAAGGGGGAATTATGGAGAGGCTACCAATTTTGCCCGTCCTTTTTCTCAGGATAAAACGTTCGAGTTAAGCCCAGTTTTAGGGCAGAATGCCTTCTCATTTGCCAATCCCGGTAACGACGATTTGATTTCAGAAACCGTGAAAACCACCGAATTTGGAGTTGAACTTGGATTCTTTGGTAATCGCTTGAACTTTAGCGGAACACGCTATAAGGCTATTACGGAGGATGCACTTTTCACACCTGTCAAACCACCTTCCGAAGGGTCTCAAAACCAGATTTATAACCTTGGTGAAGTGGAAAACAAGGGATGGGAATTTGAAATGAGAGCATTCGTGCTTCAAACTCCAGAACATCAATTGGACTTGACCGTGTCTTACAACACCAACGAAAACAATGTTGTGGATACCGGTGGTGCAGCACCATTCGTAGTGGGTGGATTCAACGTTTTGGGATCTGTGGTTGCAGAAGGGCAAAGCCTTGGTTATCTGAGGGGAACCGCTGCCATTCGCCAAGATGATGGTTCCTACAGCTTTGAGACCAACAGCTCTTTGGGAAAAACCTTTGCACCTAAATTTGGTACAATTAACTTGAACTATTCTTATAAGGATAAGGTCAACTTCTTTGTTTCGGGTGATTACCAGTATGGAGGACAGATTACGGACCTAAGTTTCTTGCTAAGGCATTTGAGTGGGATAGACAATACAGGTATCCCAGAAGATTTGGTGGGTACAACCAGTCCTTTCAACTATGTAAACTACTTTGTTTTTGATAACGATTTCTTCAAAATCAGAAACATTGGTGCTACCTATAACTTTGGGGATGTTCTTAAGCCTTTCTCAAGTGTGAAGTTTGGTGTTACTGTGACAAATCCGTTTAACTGGACCGCTGGGGACTTTGATCCAGAAGCAACAGGTTCAGGTATTGGTGCACAGAATGGATTTGCTAGTGGTGGATTTGCGTATGGAACCGAATCTGCTCCAAGGATTTTCATGAGCTCCCTAAGATTTCAGTTTTAATCGAATAAAAAAAGGATATGAAAAAAATAGTTTTAATAACGGTAGCAGCACTTTCTCTGCTGAACTGTACCAATGATTTCAGTAGCGTTGTGGATTTCACCGATGTGGAGAACCCCACGCTTTCTGAGCAATCCGTTGTTGGAAAACCTAACTCTTCCGCTGTTTGGTTGAACGGTATAAAAAGAAATAACGGTTTTGTATTCAATGAGTTTTTAATATTGGCCGAATTGGGTTCGGACAACTATGTGAACACGGAGACTTTCTTTAACCAGTTTTTGGACAATTTGGAGTTTCAACCTGCCGATCCGGATCTAAGGGATGCTACCCGTGAGGTGGCGCGTCTTCGTGAAATGGCCATATTTGGGTTGGAGACTGTGGGGCCTGCTGATTCTGAGTATACCACTGCTATTGAGGCAGAGTACAATTTCTACTTGGGAATGGCCTACTTATACTCAGCTATGTATTTCCCAGCATTGCCACAAGAGCCTCGTGGACCAATGGTAGCGTCTGCACAGCATTATCAGGACGCCATTGCACAATTTGATGTGGCTATTGGCTTGAATGCTTCCGAGACAAAGTACCATTTGGCAAAAGCAAGGGCCAACTATTACACCGGAAACAAAGCTGCAGCTGTGGCTTCTGCCAATGATGCATTGGCGATTGATAGGGCTTTTGATAATATGGTTAGATATGACGCGGTAGCTCCTGATGGAGTTCCGGATGGAACGCAGTCTAGCAATAGATTTGAAGATGCCTTGTATGAGAGATCAACTTTTGATGATTTGCAACCCTTGCCTACGTTGGACTTTCTTGATCCCAAGTACTCTTATTTTACGGATGAAGAGGATGCTCCTGTACATTATCTGAAAGCAGAGGAAGCGCTATTGATTTTGGCAGAGGCCAATTTGGCAGATAGTAATGTGCCCGCTGCACAAGCTAATTTGACAGAGCTTTTGGAGTTGATCGGAACCCGTGAAGTCAGAGCGATTAATGATGATATTGAAGGTAGAACCGAGGACAATCCAGGATCTAGACCAGACTCAACCATTGTTGTGGTCAATGGAAGATCAGGTCTTGTCTTGAATAGGCACAGCGGATTAATATATATTCCTTCTGTTTCAGGAACTTCTTTGACAGCTTCTGATATTGCAGGTCTTACTGCTGATGATGCTGGTTTGGAGTTGTTGTACAGAACAAGACAAGAAGTATTTATTGCTGAAGGACTTCGTTTTGTGGATATGGGATTGAAACTGATCGTTGATGAGAATGAAGTATTGCAGAATGAGAATATTTCTGCCGGTGACTTGGGAACAGTTGCCTTGATTCCTCCATTTATTGATGCGATCAAGACCCAATTGGATGCAATTACTTATGATGCAGGAACCGGAGTGGCAACCACTGCGGTAAATGTAAACGAAATTTTGGTGGCTAATAAGTCTTCAGAATTTGTATTGCCTTTCCATTAATATATCTATTATTTGATATAGCTCAGAAAGTGGCCAGTTTTTAACTGGCCATTTTTTGTTTACAAAAGAGGGTTTTAAATGAGTATATTATACCTTGAAATAAGTTATTTTTTTTAAAAAGACTTTTTTTTGAGTGGCCATCATGTTGGAAAATTGTATAAACTGTGAAATGAAGTTGTCAAATAGGGTGTTGTTTTTGGGGATATTTTTATTGTTTTTATCATGTTCAAAGGGAGATAATCCCGATGTGGATGAGGAAACAAAGGAACAGGAGGAAGAGGTTGTCGAATTACCTGTATTGAGTACTGTACAGATCACTGAAATATCACATAGGAGTGCCAAGAGTGGAGGAACAATAACGTCGGATGGAGGGGCGTCTATCAGTCAAAAGGGCATTTGTTGGCATACCGAAAAAAATCCCACGATCAATAACAGTTACACCATTGATGGTGATGATGTGGGAAGTTTTAACAGTAATATGGATGATCTGGATGGGAATACAACATATTATGTGCGGGCCTATGCGACGAATGAGGTTGGGACAAGTTATGGAAATGAACTGATTTTCAAAACGGAAGAAGTGCCAGTTGTTGTATTCGATGGTGATTTGGAATTGGCCTCACAAGCTGAAGTTGATGAAGTTGGTGAAAAAGGGTATACCGTCATAACGGGAAGTTTGTCAATTATAACTAGGACAAGTCTTCCTTCTGATATAACCAATCTTGATGGGCTTAAACAAGTGACCGAGGTTGGGGAAAGTCTTCATATACAACGTAGTAGGATTGCAAATCTAGATGCTTTGTCCAATCTTAAAACCATTGGAGGTTCCTTATCCATAATTTCTAACTCGATTCTTGAGGAAATTGATTTTCTAAATGAAATGACAGAAATAAAATCGGATGTGGTCATAAGCAGTAATGGAGTGTCTTCCGTCTCGGGTTTTAAGAAGGTCACTTCCGTTAATGGGGATCTATCGTTGACGTCACTTGTGGATTTAGAGACGATGGATGGCTTTGGTAGTTTGGTTGCCATCAAGGGCTCCCTTCAAATCCAATCGGTATTGGGGACCAATATGAGCGGATTCAACTCATTGAATACTGTTGATGGGGATTTGGAGATCAAAACAACATTGATGAATGACATGGATGGATTTAACTCTTTGAAAACAATTGGTGGGAGTCTTACCCTTCTGGCAAATATTTCATTGGATAATGTTGATGGCTTGGGCAATCTTTCCAGTATTGGAGGTGATTTAATATTTTATGATAATGATTCTCCTTTCAATAATAACTTTACGGATGGTTTAAAAAATCTGGATGGTTTGATAAACTTAATTTCTGTGGGAGGGGAATTGCAGATTTCGTCCCATAAGCCATTGAACGATTTCTGTGGTTTAAAAGCGTTGGCTGCTTCCGGTTTTTCAGGCAATTATCAAGTTAACTCCAATGGGTATAATCCTACCCTTGCGCAATTGGTGAGTGAGGAATGTAAAAGCGAATGATGTATTAGGAGTCCATTTTTTTGCCTTGATGGTTCCTATATGGACCTTATCATGTCAAGAGTTGCTAGTTTCCTTTAAAGCCCTCCATGATCAATACCGGTTACCCTTGTTGACATTCTGACATATTGTTTCATATTGATTTTCAATCGGATAGATTGTAATTTAAAGAGTTAGGAGGAGAATCCATAAGGGATAGAACAAAAAACTCCATAAACGTTGGGTTTATGGAGTTTTTCTGTACTCGAGGCGGGAACACCATTTTGCAAAAGTACGAATCAATAAATGAACCTAAATAAATGGAGGAAACCTATTAAAATCCAATTATAATAAGGTTTTATAAAGTGTATTGTTTTTGCGCTTGTTTGCATTGTTTTGTTTTAGCATGCATAAAGCCGTACAATTATCGTACAAAAATATCTATATTTGTATTGTATGGCAACAGTTAATTTTCTCTACAGATCTACACGCCCTGAATCCTATTTAACGATAAGGCTGCTTTATCGAAATGAAAAGGATTATGTAATTGGGGCCAAAACCAAATTGAAAGTCTCCAAGGATTATTGGGAGACTACTCACCAAAAGAACTTAAAGGACATTAGGGATGTTGATCAAAGAAATGCCTACAATTCGGTTAATACTGAACTGGCCCGTATACAAGCGCACGTATTGGATGAGTTGGAGAAAACCGATATAAATACCATAAATAAGGATTGGCTAGTAAATACCTTAGAGGGATTTTATAACCCAGTGGGAGACTCTGAGCGGGGAATCCCAAAGGATTTGATCAGTTACATAGAATTCTATAAAGACTATCGCAAAAACGAGCTGGATGCCAAAGCAGTACGTAGGTTGAACGTTACAAAGCACAAAATGCAACGTCTCCAAGCATATATGGGCAAAACCATATTGATAAAGGAGATAAACGAGGATTTTAAACAAACCTTTCAAGAATTCAGTCTTAAGGAGAAATACTCCCAAAATACACAGGCTAGGGAGTTGGTGTCTATTAAGACCCTTTGTTTTCATGCCCATTACTTGGGACTTGAAACCCACCATCAACTAAATAGTTTAAGGCTTAAAAAGCAAGAGGTCAACCATGTTTATTTGACCGCGGATGAGATTGAAACAATAAAAGGACTGGAATTGCCCAATGAGCATTTGGATAATGCGAGGGACTGGCTTTTGATTAGTTGTTATACCGGGCAGCGGGTAAGTGATTTTATGAGGTTTACCAAAGATATGATCCGGGTAGAGAACGGCAAGCATCTTTTGGAATTTAGGCAACAGAAAACCAAAAAGCTAATGACCATTCCATTTAGCCGTGATGCTAGAGAAGTCCTTAAAAAGAGAGGGGAAGAGTTTCCTCGGCCTATATCAGATCAGAAATACAACGACTATATAAAGGTTGTTTGCCAAAAAGCAGGATTAAAAGAGGAGGTGAAGGGAACCAAAAGGCTCAATATTACTCCGGATGCAAAAAAGGGTGTCTATAGACACGTAGCGGATAAATACGAGAAATGGGAATTAGTAAGCTCCCATATCGGTAGGAGGTCATTCGCTACAAATTATTATGGTAAGGTGCCTACTAGTTATTTGATAAATATTACCGGGCACAGCTCTGAAAAAACATTTTTGAACTACATAAAGAAGAGCAATAAGGATATAGCCCTTGATGCGTACGAATACTTTAATTAAGAATCTTACACATGAATTCAATAACCAGACTCAGAATAGAGGAAGTGATCACAAGAAAACTGGATGTGGTATTTTCTACAGGGGACAGAACTAGCCTAGCGGATGCGATAGAGTTGGCAGTTTTGGAATTTGAAAAAGTAGAGGGGATAAAGCCGCTTTTGGAGGTGATATTTGAAGGTTGTAATGATACCGATGAGGTTTTGATGGAATGGTCTAAAATTCTAAATGATTATGCCAAGGTATCTTAGTTGTAGCGTTGTCAGCAAATCCGATTGACAATAATTGAATATTGATGTCTATATTGTTGCTTAAACTAGGAAAGTGGAGAATAAGTCATATACGTACAATCGGATAGTTATAATTGGAAATGGATTTGATTTAGCACTTGGCTATAAGACTTCATACTCTGACTTCCTATTACACTATTTAAAAAGCCGGTTAAACCACGTCACATTCAAAGCCTATAGTGATAGACTGTTTTCTAGTAGTGATTTGGGTTTTATGGATGGAGATGACTTTAATAGTTGTCGTACAGTCCAAGATTTAGTGAACTTTTTTGAAGACAACAAGCAGTTAAATGTCAAGTTTAATGGAATTCTAAAGGATGTTTTTGAATTCCAAAAAATAGAAAACTGGGTTGATATCGAGACTTTATACTTTGGGGCACTTCTTCCGAAATTTGATTTGTTAAAAAAGCAGAATCCCAATAAAAGAGATTACAATTCAATTAAAGCCTATAATGATACATTTAGGGATTTGACAAAATATTTGAATGATTATATTTTTAATGAAAACTTAAACCAATTAAAAGGCGGTACACCCCATCAATTTTACGAGTTTCTTTCTGACTGCGTGATAAAGCAACCAAACAGGAGAGTTTGTCTTAATCACGAAATAACCTATGATGAGTTAGATAATCCTAGCAACGTACTTTTTTTAAATTTCAATTATACTGATTCATTGCACAAGGTGCTTGGGTTCAGTGGCTTAAAACCCGAATATCAAATAATAAATATACATGGTCAAGCCGGTAGTAATTCCAGCCCAATAATTTTTGGGTATGGGGATGATACGCACAGGAGATATACGGAGATGGAAGGTGAAAACTCAGATGCTTTACTTGAGTTCATAAAATCTTTTTATTACAATAGGACTACAGACTATCATAAAATGCTTGGCTTTATGGAAATGGATAAGTATGAAGTTTACATAGTTGGGCACTCGTGTGGTTTATCGGATAGGACACTACTAAAATCAATTTTTGAACATGAACAATGTTTATCAATTAAAATATTCCATAGGGGCAAAATTGATGAGCATTTAAAAAAAAACATGGCCATTTCACGACATTTTGCAGATAAACTCTTGTTGAGAAAACGAGTGTTGCCTTTTGATAAACATGCTATAATTCCCCAAGCAAAGTAACTTAGGAAAGTTCACCTAAAAGTTTTAAATCCAGCCTATACGGTTGGATTTTTTTTGAGATTTCAACCTCATATATCAAACTTTGTTGAATTGGTTTGCATAAGCTCTATTGTGTTGTAATGCTTTCTTGCATTCATTTGTCCCGTTACCAAACTAAGCGGATAAAATGCAGAATTCCATTATTCTTCAAAACCTTACCCAAGAACAACTAGAGCAAATTATTGACTCCAAACTTTCGGAGCAATTTGCTAGACTTATTAAAGATTTAAAGGGTGAGAATGATAGCCAGAAACTAATGACCCGTGAGCAAACTTGTGAGTTCCTATCCATCAATAGCTCAACTCTTTGGCATTGGACTAACAAAGGGAAAATAAAAGCTTATGCCTTTGGAGCTAGACGATACTACAAGAAGTCCGAACTTATTCAAGCTCTTAGTCCCTGCGAATAGTTGCATTTCTTTTAACAGCTAAACCAATGATAGAAATAATTGGCAGGCTAAAAACAGGTAAGGGATTCAGTTAATACCATGGTCTAATTCATCTCAGGCAAGAACTAAATAGGTTTCACAAAGTTGAGCTGGATATTAATCAAAAGTGTATATGAGTGACTGGCAGCAATATTTATGCTTCTTTGTGCGGTCCCATGTAGATCTGAGCGATCCATTTAACCCGGATGACATCTAAAAAATGACCAGTTGGCCGGGCAATGTCCAGAAGTGGACACAAAGAAAAACAGCCGCGAGGCCAGCAACGGTAGGGGTTAAGAAAGAATTGCCCACTTGCCCAGCAAAAAACAGCTCAAAACTTTTAAAACAAAAACAAAAGTAAAATGACCCTCAATAACCCTATATGCTATACCCCTATATGCTATACCTATATACAATACTATTATAACTAATTATAAAAAGTAGTGGGCAATATGGGCAATAGCCTCTGAGCCCAGCAATAGCAAGGGTTTTTACTGCCCACTTAATGTGGCCATTGCCCGGCCAAATTGACCAAAACGCTAAAAATGACAAATACGAACATAGTTAACAAAGATGGATCCTTAAAGGCTCTTGTATTCAAAGACCTTGATAATCAAGAGGTTTACACGGTAATAGGGACCCGGAACGACTTTAACGGGGCTCAATTCTGGAAGGATTCAAGAAATCATCGCCATTTCTTTAATACAATGAAATGATGAGTACCTACTTTGAAGATTGCACTAGCATTACAACCAAATTTTTACGGGCCAATGGCTTTTTTAAATCTAATAGGGTTGCCCATTGTGATCTTAAATTTATATCCAATGGTGAGGTGTACGATTTGAAGATTGTGGCTTCAACCATGGAGTTGGAGTCTCCTTTGCTTATATTCCAGTATTCATATAACGGAGAAAAAAAGAGGTTGAATATAGAGTTGATTCCGAGGTACAACCATTTGGGAGGGATTGGCTATAAATTTAAATGCCCAAAAACAGGGAGGGGTTGCTACAATCTTTATTTTATTAATGGGGAGATTGCCTCACGCTATCATTTTAAACTCCTCTACCGTAGTCAAATCCGGTCCCAAAGGGTAAAAGACATGGATAAGGATTACGGTATTATATTCAAAGCGGAAAAAGCCCGTAAAGAAATCAATTCCTACAGATTTAAAAAGTACCATAAGGGCAAAATGACCAAGAGGTACAAACGGTGCCTAAAGGCCATTAAAGAAGCTGAGGGCGTAAGTTTGGAGGAGGCGGGGCTACTTTAATATCATTGTTCTTTATCTTCAATTAAATTGGTGCTGGATTCTATAAGGTTAGCGGTTATAGATTTTGCATCCATGAAGTCATTTAACATAGAGTCTACTACCATTAGCATTGTTTTCTTAGAATCCTTGAACTTCTTGCTTAATGATGGTATGCTTGCAAAACTATCTCTCATAAAATTAACAGCTTCAACGGTTGTTTCTATAGCTTTCGGAGTATTGATGATGCTGTCAATTGATAATCTTATTGACTCTTTGTTTCCAGAAAATAGGTAATACATCATAATTACCTGCTCATAGGCAAAAATCCCTGTAGCAAATGTTTCTGCGAATATTTGATTTTCAGAATCTAACCTTTTGGAGAGAATATTTAGATGTTTGGCGTATGCATTGATTGTAGCAATAACTCTATTGGATTTAATAGATTCACCATTTTTGGTAAATCCATTTAAACGATCAGTAAACTCGTTAGTTTTATTACTTAAATCCGTAAGTATTTGTTGCGTTCTAATAGTGGATTCCGTTGCATCTGAAATGCAGTTTACTTTTTCGGTAATATCGAATAATGTATCCTCATCGACATTTTCTCCATTAAATATTTTAATGGTCTGGAATTGAGTGTTACGTTTGGTTAGCAAATTAGTTATTATAGGTTTGGCTTTGGCATTTAGCTTGTTTCTAATAGGTATTTCAATTTTCCACCTTTTATCTGTCGGCCGGATATTGTTTTCCGTTATTTCAATCCAATAGGTTTTTTTTGTTTTAGGAAGATGGGCTATAAATAATATAGGGAGATCAAAATTCATCCAATAGTTGTAGTGAATATTGGATATATAATAGGTTAACTTGTTTGAAGTTACTGAGAAGTTTCCTTCCCCGGTTTTAATTTGTAAAGCAATAAATTTACCCTTTGGCTCACCATTTTCAGATTGTTCAACAAGTGCATCAATCCCAACATCTACAATAGGTTGTTCTCTAAAAATCCAATCAAATTCTAGGAGGAAAATATTTTCGGTAACATTTACCCCAATCCTTTCGGTTGATATGTACCTTTTATTCATGCTAAAAAAATATATTGGAATTAAATTTACAGATTAAGTTTTTACTCTAAATAGGAGTACCTGCAAATTTATAAGCATCATTATAACAATGTATTGGTGTCTGTGTATTCTCAAATTTGTACGATTTCTGTATTCCTTGATAGTTTAAGGTCTAAGTTTACATTGATTGTAACTTTTTTATATGACACTACCTTAGTATCTTATTCAATTTACCTGCTTATTGGTTAAGTTGGTTTCAAAAAGTCTTCCAACACATATGGGTCTTTTACCTGATTGAGTTTGTAAGAACTTAATAGGGATTAACTATGTTTGACTGAAAGAAGTTTCTTTTTTCCTCTATCACTTATCTTTACTAAAGTGATTTTCCTAAAGGATTAAAGCATTTACAAAGTCAACAAATGGAAGAAATAAAGAACAGACTCCGAAAATTTGCCGATGAAAGAAATTGGGATCAGTTTCATACTCCCAAGAATCTGGTTATGGCACTCAATGGAGAGATAGGTGAATTAACCGAAATATTCCAATGGTTGGATAGTGATAATTCAAAACTTGAGAATCTGAGTGATAGAGATTTGGCAAGGTGCAAGGAAGAAATTGCTGATGTATTTCTGTATTTAGTGCGTCTTGCAGATAAATTGGAAATCAATTTGATAAAAGAAGGAAATAATAAAATTGATATTAACGCAGAGAAATATCCAATAGACCTATCAAAAGACAATGCCATAAAGTATAATCAGAGAGATGAGTAAAATAATTCTGCAGCCCTCAAGTAATAAGGATGCTCAACAACACTACGAGGATACAGTAAAAAATGATGTCCTGTTAACTTCCATTCAATCTTATATCTCATCTAATGATTTTAGAGTGTTGAACGATGTTTACCCATCAGGAGCATGTAAAGTTTGGGGAGTTACACCAAGTGGAAATAACTCAACTAAATGGAGCAGAATTGAAAATGGAGATGTCACATTATTTTCTAAAAAAGGTTTTATCTATGCGTCAGCTGTCACAACCTACAAACTTCACAGCCCTAATCTTGCTAAACAACTTTGGGGTTTGGATGATAAAGGGCAAACTTGGGAATACATTTATTTTTTGGATGAACTAAAAAATCATAAGATACCCTATAAGGATTTCAATCGAGTTGTTGGTTATGCGGATAATTTTGTGATTCAGGGATTTGGTGTGCTTAAACGTGAACAAAGTAGTTCTGTGTTTAGAAGATTCAATCTTGAAAGCGAGGTTTTTATTGAGGAAATATCAAACAAAACTTATGAAGATATATTATCAAAACTAGAATTGTTAGAGGAAACAGAATCTGAGATTTTTTCCACAAGAAGACTTGAGCAAGGATATTTAAAGAGAAGTCTATTTGGCAATAAAGTTATTGGAATATGTGGAGCATGTAAAAAGGAATACCCGGTATCCTATCTCGTGACCGCCCATATTAAAAAAAGAGCTTACTGTAAAAAGCATGAAAGGAAGGATTTAAATATAGTGATGCCAATGTGTAAAATGGGATGTGACGAAATCTATGAAAAAGGTTATTTAAGCGTATTAGATGGATTGTTTGTCAATATGGGAAAAACTCCAATCAGTCCTGATTTAAAACGATATATCAATCAAATTTCTGGTACCAAATGTCATTACTACAATGAAAACACCAAAGACTATTTCGATTGGCATTACGAGTATCACAAATAAAGATTAATGAATAGGTCTTCAACTAATTATATTAAATATCCTATTGCGTACAATAGTCTTTCAAAAACGTTAGTAGAGATCATCAATGTAACAATGGAAAATAGATCAAATCTAATTTGCCCCATGTGTCGTGGAAATTTCATTGCTGTTTTGAATCATCAAACCCCTCATTTCAAACATAAACCCAATAATGATTGTAAAGGGAATTTTGAATCTTATATTCATTGGTTGACCAAAGTGTTGTTCAAGCAACTAAAAGAAATTGAAATTCCCGAGTTACTTATTGAAGACCTTCCTGAGAAGAAAAGGCAATATTTTCAGTTCAAGAAGAATAGCATAATCGATTCAAAATTACCTTTTGAACTAAGGGATGGTTTTATGAAAGGTCTGAAAAAATGCCTCAATGACAGCAGAAAATTAGTAATCGACAGTGTTGCATTAGAACAAGAATTCAAAACCTCCCTAGGTAATATTAGGGTGGATGTAGTGGTCGAGTCGAATGGAAAAAAACTATTCATTGAGCCGTTTTATACTAATAAGATAGGCTTGGAAAAGAGGGATAAGCTATCGAAGATGGGCGTGCCCACATTGTCATTAGACCTATTTGAATTTAAAAATCATTTTGGCAGTAATTTTTCAATTCAACTCCTTAAGAAATATCTCTATGTGCAAAAAAGTAAATCATGGGAATATTTAAGCAACGAGGAGTATGATAATCATATTAGGAATTATGAAAAGTACTTATTGGATGAAATTGAAAAGAACAAACCTTTAATCAATCAAATTTATTTAGATGAGATTAAAGCCCTTGAAGATGAGAGTGAAAGTCACATCAAGAAGATTGAAGAAGAGCACAACGAGATAATTCAAATAGGAGAGAGAATAAAAAAGCTAAAAAGAAAACTAAACGGAGAGCTATAGCCTAAAATGGTCGATGATATCTAAAAGGGACATGATTTATAATTGATAAGAATAGGATGGAACGGATACACAACAGACTGGCTGAGGATGGGGTCGGGGGTGCCCATGATGGATAGTTGAGCTGGGTTATTAAATGATTTGGCACTAACTAATTTTAATGAATCTAAATAATCTTAAGGTGAATTTTAATGGCAAAGCAATGAGAATGTCGCTTTCGTTGCGATTCGTGACGGCAAAGTGATGAAAATTCAATAAAACGTCATTTTATAGACACTTGTATTTGCTGGAGGTTTCAACCAAAAAAATGACTAAAGTGACGGAAATTTTCAAAACCATTATAGGGATTTGAGCTACTGGGTTCTATCTAATTATAATTTTCCTCAGAAAAAGTTTGTAAAAAAAGCACCACTATTACCACTTTTCTCTTGAACCCCTTGTTATTACTGGGTTTCTTGAGTGGTATTTTTAAAATAAATTACCGAGAATCGTGGTAAAAGTGGTAAAACAAGCAACTGTCTATGGTAATTTTTATTAGATCTGGCTCCAATCAGGATAACAACCTTCCTCTATATATTTGATTATGGTATTTTGAACCTCTTTTACTATGTCCTCTTCTTTTATATTGGGATGAGTTTGGGGAATCCCTGTATGAACTGCTGTAGATAGAAACGAATATATTTCTTTGGTTTTATCTTTTGAAAAACTTGTGTAGTGAGGAGCTCTTTTTGAAATTGTTTTGGAAATAGGGTATTTGCCTTCTCGGTTAAACAGATTTTCTAAGCAAATTCTAAGGTTAATGCTTATGTTTGCCCAGTCTGAATCAATTTTAGAATCATTCAATCTTTTTGTTGCTACCCTTATCCCATCTTGCTCATCTTTACTTAGCAAATCAAATTTATTAAGTAAACTATCCGCTTTATCCATTTCAAGCTTTATAATGGACGGACCAAATGAATTTCTTGGTTCTGGAAATGGAGTATAGCCAATACCATTATTTAAAAATTCAAGATTTTCTGGGAGAACTTCAAAAACCCCCACAGCTGGAATGCCAAAAGAACTAGATCTTCCTAAGCTTAACATTAATCTAGTATCATCAAGAGTTTTAATTAAATTTTCCTTTACCTCAACTTTTGCCCAATTGGTTTTTTTTACTGGTGAAAGAGTGGAATAAAACTCTTTAGGTGTCTTGTAGTCAATTATTAATACTGCTGTATCTATTCCGCCAAGTGTCAAGGTTTCTTTACCAAGGAAATTCACTAATTGCGAATCTTCCATATTACTGGCATTGATAAGGCGAACACCATTGGAAAAATTAAATTCGTTGTCAATGTGAATTCCATAAAGTAGCAATGCACATTTAATATGGACTTCTTTGGAATCAATGTAATTAAATATCTCTTCAATCGCTTTAGTGCCATTGGTTTTCTTTGCTCTTTGTATAATCTTATTAGGGAATTTTGTATTTTGATTAAAGCATATTCCTGAGGTAGCTCCAAGTCTATGGCAATGATTAAAGAAAATCTCCAATTTCTTGTTTTTCGATATGCAATCAATAACGTCCTTTAGTTCTGATTTGCTATAATAGATAGATTCGGCATCTTTTTTTATAACATTTTCAATTGCTTTTACAAGCTCTTCCATACTAGTGTGATTGAATACTTACAAAGTAATAATTCTAATTGAGATGGATGAAAACAATACAAAAACCGTACAAAGACAAAATAAAAAAATCCGTAAAAAGCTGTAGGTCAACTTTATACGGATTTTATGTGTACTCGAGGCGGGACTTGAACCCGCACGGGCAAAATGCCCACAGGATTTTAAGTCCGGCGTGTCTACCAATTCCACCACTCGAGCCTGGACTTGAAACAAAAAAACGCTGCAAGCAGCGTTTTAGAGCGAAAAACGGGATTCGAACCCGCGACCTCCACCTTGGCAAGGTGATGCTCTACCAACTGAGCTATTTTCGCATTTTAAAGAACCCTGCACTTTTTTTCAGTGCGGATGCAAATTTAATGTTTTTCTCTAAAACAGAAAGAATTTTTTTAAGAGGATGCTGTTTTCTTTTTACCTAGCAAGCGTTTGATCTCGTTCAATTTCATCAAGGCTTCCACCGGCGTGAGCGTATCTATGTCCAAATGAAGGATTTCCTCCTTGATTTCCTCCAACAAGGGATCGTCCAAGTTAAAGAAACTCAACTGCATTTCATTTTGGGCCAACTGGAGTTTATCCGTCATTTCCTCACTGGAATGCGATTTTTCCAACTTTTTAAGGATTTTATTGGCCTTCTGGATCACCTGTTGGGGCATGCCGGCCATCTTGGCCACATGGATTCCAAAACTGTGCTCGCTTCCCCCAGGGACCAATTTCCGAAGGAAAAGCACATTGTCCTTCAATTCCTTTACCGATACATTGTAATTCTTGATGCGGGAAAAAGTGGCCGTCATCTCATTGAGCTCGTGGTAATGGGTGGCAAAAAGGGTCTTGGCGCGTGCCGGATGCTCGTGCAGGTATTCCGATATGGCCCAAGCAATGGAAATACCATCATAGGTGCTCGTGCCCCGGCCAATCTCATCCAAAAGGACCAAACTGCGCTCGGATAAATTGTTGAGGATGGAGGCTGTTTCGTTCATTTCCACCATAAAAGTAGATTCGCCCATGGAGATATTGTCGCTGGCCCCGACCCGGGTGAAAATTTTGTCCACCAGGCCAATCTTGGCCTCCGAAGCGGGAACAAAGCTTCCCATTTGGGCCAAGAGAACAATCAGGGCGGTTTGCCGCAATATGGCCGACTTACCACTCATGTTCGGTCCTGTGATCATGATGATTTGTTGTTCTTCCCGGTTCAGGAGTACATCGTTGGTTACATAGCTCTCGCCCAAAGGCAATTGTTTTTCAATGACCGGATGTCGTCCCTCTTTGATATGGAGTTCGGTGGATTCATCCACAAGGGGTTCCACATAACCATTTTCCTTGGCCAGTTGGGCAAATCCGCAAAGGCAATCCAATTGGGCGATCAGATGGGCATTTTGCTGGACAGGGGCAATGTATTCCTGCATCCACATCAAAAGTTGTTCAAACAATTGCTGTTCAAGGACAAGGATGCGTTCTTCGGCCCCCAAGATTTTGGCTTCGTACTCTTTGAGCTCTTCGGTGATATAGCGTTCCGCATTGACCAAGGTCTGTTTGCGGATCCAACTTTCCGGTACCTTGTCTTTGTGGGTGTTGCGAACCTCAATATAGTAGCCAAAAACGTTGTTGGAGGCAATCTTGAGGGAAGTAATACCCGTTTCCTTGGTTTCCCGTTCCAACATTTTGTCCAGATAATCCTTCCCGGAGAACGCCAAGTTGCGCAACTCGTCCAATTCATCCGAATACCCTTGGGCAATGGTATGGCCCTTGGCAAGGTTTACGGGAGCCTCTTCATTGAGCACCTCCTTGATTTTGGAACGCAGGGCCTCACAGGCATCCAAACGTTCCCCAATGCGTTGTAAAGAGGTGTTCGGACTTTTTTGGGCCAAGTGTTTGATGGGGACCAAAGCCTCCAGGGAATTTTTGAGCTGTACCACCTCTTTGGGATTGATCTTTCCCGTGGCCAGTTTGGAGATGAGTCGTTCCAAATCGCCCATGGGTTTGATCCAATGCTGTATTTTTTCAAGGGATTCTTCCTGATCTTTCAAATGCGCGACCACTTGGTGGCGTTCCTGAATCCGTTCCTTGTTTTTTAGGGGGAGGGCCAACCAACGCTTCAACAGTCTTCCGCCCATGGGGGAGAGGGTCCGGTCTATAATGTCCAAAAGGGTCACTGCATTTTGGTGGGGGGAATGGTACAGTTCCAGGTTTCGGATGGTAAATCGGTCCATCCAAACATATTCCTCTTCTGCAATACGCTGGATTCTATTGATGTGTTGCAATCGACTGTGCTGTGTTTCGGACAGGTAATGCAGTACCGCCCCGGAAGCAATGATGCCTTGGCCCAAATGTTCTATCCCGAAACCCTTAAGGGTTTTGGTCCCAAAATGATTGTTGAGGCTCTCTTGGGCATAATCTTCCTGGAAAATCCAATCCTCCATAAAGAAACTGTGGAGCTGGTTGCCAAAAACCTCGATAAACTCTTTTTTGTGGCTTTTGGAGACCAATACCTCATTGGGGGCAAAGTTTTGGAGCAGCTTGTCCATCTGCTCCGAAGAACCTTCCGCGGTTAAAAACTCACCCGTGGAGATGTCCAGAAAGGAAATCCCCATTTTGGTCCTGCCAAAGTGAACGGCACATAAAAAGTTGTTGCTCTTGGCAGAAAGGATATCATCGTTGAGGGCCACCCCAGGGGTTACCAACTCCGTTACCCCTCGCTTTACAATACTCTTGGTCTGTTTGGGGTCTTCCAACTGATCACAAATGGCCACGCGTTGCCCCGCCTTGACCAATTTTGGGAGGTAGGTGTTCAGGGAGTGGTGCGGAAAACCGGCCAACTCCGTTTTGTCGCCGCCATTATTCCGATGGGTAAGGATAATGCCCAAGATCTTGGCAGCTTTCACCGCATCATCCCCAAAAGTCTCGTAGAAATCCCCAACACGGAACAACAATAAGGCATCAGGGTGTTTTACCTTGATGGCATTGTACTGTTGCATTAAAGGGGTTACTTTTTTGGATTTTGAAGTAGCGGCCAAAATAAATGTATTGCGTTATTTTTGTCGATGAGGTGAAACACGAAAGTATCGTTTTTCAGAAACTACAAAAAGCATTGTTGATATTTTGGACGGAATGGTTAAAAAAATGAATCGGAAACTGGAAAACAGTGAGTTGGGACGGTTGGATGTGGAAGCGTTCAAGGAAGCGGAAAAAACGCCGATTATTGTGGTGTTGGACAATATCCGAAGCCTGAACAATATTGGCTCGGTGTTCCGTACGGCCGATGCGTTCCGAATCCAAAAAATATATTTATGTGGCATTACGGCCACTCCACCCCATAAAGACATCCGCAAAACTGCCTTGGGTGCCACGGAGAGTGTGGACTGGGAATATCGGGAGAGTACCTTGGAGTTGATTGGGGAACTGAAGGCTATGGGCGTCCATACCGTTGCCGTGGAACAGGCTGAAAATGCCATCATGCTCAATGATTTTGAATCCAACCCCCGTGAAACCCTGGCCCTGATTTTTGGAAACGAGGTAAAAGGGGTTTCCCAAGAGGTGGTCACAGCCTGCGATACCGTTTTGGAGATTCCCCAGTTTGGGACCAAACACTCGTTGAACATTTCGGTAAGTGCGGGGATAGTGGTGTGGGATCTATGGGCCAAACATGGCTCCCAAAAACAAAAAAGCCCTGAATAAATCAGGGCGAAATATATAGTTTGAGTTAGTTAGTTGCTCGATTAGCGGCGTCTAATAAAATAAAACCATTCGTTATATCCAAACATTTTCTAAAAATTTTCCTAAAAAGATAGGGAGAGCATGTTGTCTTCCAACCGTTCCAGAATGGTTTCATAATCCGATGGATTGTTGACGAAATCCAGCTCGCTCAAATCCAGCACAATACTGTTCTGGTTGGGCAGGGTCTTAATGAAATCAAGGTATCCCCGGTTGATTTTCTCCAAATAGACAGGGTCTATTTTCTGCTCATAATCCCGTCCTCTTTTCTTGATATTGGCCAAAAGTCGCTCCGTATTTTGATAAAGATAGAGGTAAATATCCGGCTTTTTTACCTCCTTGTACATAAAGCTAAAGACCTTTCGGTACAAGTTGAATTCATCGGCTTGTAAGGTGATTTTGGCGAAAATGAGCGATTTAAAGATATCGTAATCACTTACCATAAAATTCTTGAACAGGTCAAATTGGGAGGTGTCATCGGTAAATTGTTGGTAACGGTCCGCCAAAAAGGACATTTCCAAAGGAAAGGCGTAGCGCATTTGGTCCCCATAAAACTTGGGAAGGAAGGGGTTGTCCGCAAAACGCTCCAATACCAATTTGGCATTGAAGTCCTCGGCAATCATTTTGGAAAGGGTGGTCTTTCCGGCGCCAATGTTTCCCTCAATGGCAATAAACTGCAATTGCGAAAAAAGCTCGGACCTGTTTCGGAACAATTTGTATGGCGTCTTCTTCAATTTGCTCTTGTCCCTACATTCCTGCAACAAGTTGCGTATGTCTTTGTTGAGTAAGGGATGGTATAGTTGGGGGGCAATATCGGCCAAGGGTTTCAGTACAAATTTCCGACGCTGCATCTGGGGGTGGGGGACCATCAAATCGGGTGTATTGATGATTTGTTTCCCATAAAGGATGATGTCAACATCCAAAGTTCGCGATTGGTAGCCCGTATTTTGGGTTCGATCTCTGCCAAAATCCTTTTCAATCCGTAAAACCGCTTGTAAAAGCTCCGAAGGGGACAGCGGGGTCACCAAGGCAATGCAGATGTTCAGAAAATCATCGCCATCAAATCCCACGGCAGGATTCTCATAAACGGAAGAAATGGCCAAAATGTCACCGACCTCACGTTGAATTCGAAAAAGCGCCTTCTGAATCGTTGCGTACCGATTGCCCAGATTGCTGCCCAGTGAAAGATATACGTGTTGAGATTGACCCATATCAAAAGGACAAAGTAAACAAAACAATGGAACAATGGTTATATTTGGGGTGGAATAAATTTATGCTGGATGAACTTTTTAAGAAACCTTTTGGCCTCTATTTTGGGATCTTTGGTGGCCTTTGGAATTGTGATGGGGATGTTTCTCATTTTTATTGCCCTGATTGGCAATATGGAAGATGGAGTGGTGGTAAAACAGAACTCGATTCTGGAGTTGCGTTTTATGGCGCCGATCATGGATTATACTGGAAAGGACGAGAACAGTCCCTTTGCAGGTCTTTGGGACGAGGAAATGGGATTGGACGAAATCATCCATGCCATAAAAGTGGCCAAGGAAGATGCCAATATCAGGGGCATTAGTTTAACCACGAGCTTTTTACAGGCTGGGGTGGCCCAGACGCGGGAGATTCGGGAAGCGCTGTTGGATTTTAAGTCTTCCGGCAAATTCATTTTGGCCCATTCGGATTTTTATACCCAAAAAGACTACTATCTGGCCAGTGTGGCCGATGAGGTGTACCTGAACCCTGTTGGGGCATTGGATTTTAAGGGACTTTCCACAGAAATTCTCTATTACAAGGATTTTCAGGAAAAAACAGGGGTGAAAATGGAGGTCATCCGCCACGGAAAGTATAAAAGTGCGGTAGAACCCTTTTTGTCCAATACCATGAGTGCTGAAAACCGTTTACAGATCAGGGAATTGATCACCTCCATCTGGGATGTTATTGTGGATGATGTATCGGCCACCCGAAATATAAGCCGGGAAAACCTAAATATCATTGCAGATACCCTGGGAGGCAGGACTCCCAAATATGCAGTGGCCTCTGGATTGATTGATGGCGATTTGCATTTTGATGAGTACGAAAACCTATTGCGCAATGCAATGGGGGTAAGTCAAGGTGAGGATCTAAACTATATTGAGTTTGAAGAATACGTTCGTCTGGCCCATTGGGAAAAAGTACATACCGGTACGGATAAAATAGCCGTGATCTATGCCCAAGGAGAAATTCTTTATGGAGATGGCGGAAAGGATTTTTTGGGGCAGGGTCTTATGGTGGATGCCCTGCACAAAGCAAAGAATGACAAAGATGTCAAGGCTATCGTGCTTCGGGTGGATTCACCAGGGGGCAGTGCCTTGGTTTCTGATATCATCTGGCGTGAAATTACACTGGCCAAGGCAGTGAAACCGGTGGTTGTTTCCTTTGGAAACGTGGCAGCATCCGGGGGGTATTATATTGGAGTGGCCGGGGACAAAATATTTGCGGAACCCACTACCATTACAGGTTCCATAGGTGTATTTGGTACCATTCCCAATATCCACGAACTGGCCGGAAACATAGGAATCAACGCCGAGCAAGTGGGCACCAATAAAAATTCGGTGGACTATTCGCTGTTCGAACCCATGAACGATTCGTTCCGCGATGTGGTCCAAGAGGGTATAGAGGATACCTATAACACTTTTTTGGAGCGTGTGGCCGAGGGCAGAAAAATGAGCATGGACCAAGTGGACTCCTTGGCCCAAGGCAGGGTTTGGAGTGGGGTGGATGCCCAAGCCAATGGACTTGTGGATGAACTCGGTAATTTGGATGATGCGATAACTGCTGCAGCGGATATGGCCGGGTTGGGAGCCTATGGCATTCGGAAATACCCCAAGTACAAGTCCAATTTTGAACGGTTCATGGACGACTTGGGCGGCATGGAATCCAAAATAAAAGCGTCACTGATCAAGGAGGAAATTGGTGGTGAAGCCTATCAAATCCTAAAAGAATTCAAACAAGCCTCGGAACAAAAGGGAGTCCAGGCCCGGATGCCTTTCAGTCTCAACATAAAATAAACGGATGACGCAAAGCGATAAGAAAAAAGCGTTTTCGATTTATCTCTATATGGGGGCGTTGTTCATCACTTCCTTGGTGGTGTCCAATCTTATTTTTCAAAAATTCTTTTATTGGAACCCCTTTGGCGAAATCACCGTTTTTGGGGCACCCCTTTTTGAACTTTCGGTGGGGATTTTGCCCTATCCCATTACTTTTTTGATTACGGACCTTATTTCTGAGATTTACGGAAAGCGAAAGGCCAATCAGGTGGTAACCGCAGGGATTTTTGCCTCGGTATTTTCCATGGCGATCATTTTGTTGGGCAATTATGTTCCTGCCATACCCTCTTCCCCTGTGGATGATGTTGCCTTCACCAAGGTATTTGGCTTGTCCCCTTTGGGGGTCTTGGCCTCCATGTTGGCCTACTTGGCCGCACAGTACATAGATATCTCCATTTACCATTTCTGGAAAAGGGTCACCAATGGCAGGATGCTATGGCTTCGTAACAATTTTTCCACCTTTACCTCGCAGTTTGTGGATACGTTCACCGTAGTGGGCCTCCTCTGTATTTTTGGGGTATTGCCATGGGACAAGTTCTACGGATTGGTCATCAGTGGATTTATTTTCAAGGTGATCATTGCGGTGTTCGACACCCCTCTGCTCTATTTTTTCGTATATCTAATGCGGAAAAGATTTAACTTAAAAATAGGGGAAGAGATTCCGTTGGATTAAAATCTTCTCCTTTAATTTGTTGTAAAACATGATCTTATGAAGAGAAAAGTCCTGAAGATTACCGGAATAACCCTACTTATCCTACTAGCCTTGATCATTGCACTGCCCTTTTTCCTCCAGGGAAAAATTGAGCAGATCATCAAAAACAAGGTGAACAACAGTATCAATGCCACTTTGGATTTTGAGGAGGCCGATTTGAGCTTGCTCAAAAGCTTTCCCAATGCCAATGTGGAACTCACCAATATTTCTTTGGTCAACAAGGCCCCTTTTGAAGGGGATACCCTATTTGCCTCTGGCGAGATCGAATTGAAAATGTCCATCAAGGAGCTCTTTAAATCGGCAGAAGAGCCCATTGTCATCCAAAGTTTGAATGTGGACAAGGCCAAGCTTCACATAAAAGTGGATGAAAACCAGAATGCCAACTACGACATTGCCAAGGCGGATGAATCGGCATCGACCGATGCATCTGAGGATTCTGGTGACAATTTTACCTTGGCCATGGATGCTTATGCCATTACCGATTCTGAAATCATCTATGATGATATGGCCACGGGAATGCGTTTGGCTCTGCTGGAAATGAACCATTCGGGAACCGGGGACCTTTCCTTGGAAAAATCCCAATTAAAGACTTTGACCGATGCTTTGGTCTCCTTTGAAATGGACAGTACAAAATATCTCAATAACCATAAGGTTTACTTGGATGCCTTGATTGATATCGACCTGAAGGAAAACAAATACTCCTTCTTGGAGAACAAGGCCATGATCAACCAATTGCCCTTGGTGTTTGATGGTTTTGTAAAGTTGAATGACGATAATCAGGAAGTGGATGTAACCTTCAAAACACCATCTTCCGACTTTAAGAACTTTTTGGCCGTGATTCCTGAGGCCTATTCAAAAAATATAGAAACGGTACAGACCACTGGAAATTTTGAGGTGAACGGGCAGTTCAAGGGTATTGTGGACGACACCCATATTCCTGCGTTCAACATCAAGATCAATTCTGAAAATGCCTCTTTCAAGTATCCAGACTTGCCCAAATCGGTGCAGAATGTGTTCATTGATACTGAGATCAACAATACTACAGGAATCACTGAGGATACCTATGTGGACATCAAACGATTGTCGTTTACCATAGATCAGGACAAGTTCAACCTGACCTCCAAGATCCGTGACCTTATGGGGAATACCAAGGTGAACGCCCATATGGATGGCAAAATCAATCTGGCCAATATCTCCCAAGCCTATCCCGTACCTGAGGATTACAACCTAAAAGGTATCCTGAATGCGGATGTGACCACGGCCTTTGATATGGAATCGTTAGAGAAGAAACGCTACCAGAATACCAAAACAACCGGGAAAGCATCGGTCTCCGGTTTTGAGTACGCTTCGGAGGAACTCAAGAATCCGGTGGCCATCAACACCGCTTCCGTTACGTTTAATCCCAATACGGTCACGCTGGATTCCTTTAAAGGAAAAACGGGAATCACGGATTTTGATGCCAAGGGTACATTGACCAACTTACTTGGGTTTATGTTCAACGATGAAAAGGTGGAAGGAAACTTTTCGTTGGCCTCCAATACCTTTGCCTTGAATGATTTTATGGTGGAGGAAGCCACGCAAGAAGAAGGAGAGGCCGAGACCACTACCACTTCAAAAGGGGAGGAGCGCATTAAAATCCCATCCTTTTTGGATTGTACCATTGACGCCACGGCGGGAACGGTTTTGTATGACAACCTAAAACTGAAAAATGTAAAGGGCAAGTTGATCATCAAGGATGAAACGGCCACCGTAGAGAACCTTACCTCGGACCTTTTTGGAGGTACTTTGGGGATGAAAGGGTCCGTGTCCACCAAAGAAGAAGCATCAACCTTCAACATGGATTTGGGGATGAGCAATTTTAATATTGGGGAGTCCTTTCAGGCATTGGAATTGTTCAAGGCACTTACGCCCTTGGCGCAGGCGCTTCAGGGAAAACTCAATTCCCAAATTAAGATCGGTGGAAACTTGAAGGACGATTTTACACCCAACTTGGCCACCATTTCCGGGGATTTGTTGGCAGAACTCCTATCCACTAAAGTGGATACCCAGAAAGCGCCCTTGCTTTCGGCCTTGGACAGTAAACTGAACTTTTTGAACACCAAGGACATTGACCTACAAGGATTGAAGACCGCATTGAGTTTTGACAATGGTACCGTAAAGGTGAAACCGTTCACTGTAAAGTACAAGGATATAGCCGTAAATGTGGATGGAGGCCATTCGTTTGACCGTCAGATGCAGTACAAGGCTACTTTGGATGTGCCGGCCAAATATCTGGGGAATGAGGTAAACAAGCTCATTGCACAGATGAACGATGAAAGTTTAAAAGAAGTCACTATTCCTGTTACGGCGAACATTGGGGGTAATTTTACCAATCCTACCGTGACCACTGATTTGAGTTCGAGTGTAAAGACCTTGACCACGAAACTGGTGGAAATCCAAAAACAGAAATTGGTCAACCAAGGAAAAGACAAGGCCAAGGACCTGTTGTCCGATATGTTCAAGAAAGATAATACCGATTCCACTACCACCCAATCTTCCGGGGTCAAAGAAACCTTGGGCAACCTTTTGGGAGGCGATAAGACAAAAGATACCACAACCACCAAGACCGAGGAGGACCCGGTAAAGAATACGGCCAAATCTATTTTAGGGGGATTGTTGAAAAAGAAAAAGGATACAGTCAATTAGAAAAAAGGTGCGGTTTTAACCGCACCTTTTTTAATGTTCCAATTCTTGGTCAATCACTTTTAGAATGGATTCCAACTGAAACATCAGTGGGTTGTAATGTTCTGTTTCTGTGGATTGACTTGTAATGATGAACATTAGAATGTTGTTTTGGAAGGCAATGGATTCCAATACGGATAAATTGCTCATGGCCTTTTCACCCACAGGGATTCCCATTTTTTCGGACATGCCCGTATGGTCCAGGATGGTTCGGATACTATGGCCTTCATCTCTAAAAGCATTGACCGTACTGTTTCGTTGCTCGTCCTGCATTCGTTCTTGATTGGAAATGTCATCTATGGTGGCGATCCAATTGGTCAGTTTTATCCGTAGAGCATTATTGGTGATATCCTTAAGACTTCCGGAATTTACCATTTCAGTGAGAAGGGAGTTGTTGGGGTTGAAGAAGATATCATAGGCAAAGGCGGTAACGAACAGTTCGGACAACTTTTCCTCCGAAGGACTTTCGTTTTGGTCCATGATCTTCACAATTTCAGTAGCTGCATTATAACTGTTCTTATTGAACTTGATCAATTCCTCCAATTTATATTTACTGGTCTCAAACTCTTCTTTTAAGCCTTTAAGGTATACCTGTTCTTTTTGCCGTTTTATGCTTTGTTCATTGGCATTGTTAATGGCCAAGGCAATGAGAATGCCAATCACTACAAGGACGATTTCGCCAAGGGCATATAGGAGGTAATTGCTGATTTTTTTCTCGGCGATCAGTTGTTTTCTAACTTTTCTAAAGAGCTTTAGCATAGGTGTTGGTTGGTTGTTCCTGTTGGTTTTAGGAAACTAATCTAACTATTTTTTGAACATCACATGTATTTGGCCCTATTGATACCCTATGGCCACGGATACCACCAAGGCAATGGCGGCAATCAATACAATGAGCAAGGTAGGTTTAAGGGCAAACTTCAGCCATTTGTTATAAGGGATGTTGCAAAGCGCCAAAACGGCCATGAGCGCCCCATTGGTGGGCACGATCATATCGGCCATAATAGCTCCGTATTGATAGGCCAAAACACAGGTTTGTCTGGATACCCCTATTAAATCTGAAAGAGGGATCAATATGGGCATGGTCAATACCGCCTGTCCCGAATAACTGGGAACCGGAAAGTGCAAAAATGAATGGGCAACCATCATGGAGACGGCAGAGACAGAAGGAGAAAGATACTTGAGTGGCCCAAAAAGACCATATACAATGGTGTCCATGATCATGCCTTCTTTCAGGAGCAACGAAATGCTATTGGCGAGCCCCAACAGTATGGCGGCAAACATCATTTCCTTGAATCCATCAATATAGGACTCACCGGTGCCGTTGACACCCAGTTGGCCAATGAGCCCTGCCACGATGCCCAAGGCAAAGAAGGAGGCGGACATTTCGTTGAAATCCCAATTCAAAAACAGAAGGCCATAAATAACGCCACAGAAGGTCAATGCGAGGAGCGACAATATGATCTTGCTTCGTGTGGTCATGGACTCGTGAGCGGAAGGCATCTTTATTTTATCGATCCTGTTCTTGTTGGCATATCGTATAATAAAGGCTATCCATACGATAAGAACCACTGCTAAAACCACAAGTCTAAACTGACTGCCCGAAAGTAACGGGAGCCCGGCCTCTTTTTGGGCAATCATAACCCCAAAGGGGTTGGATGGGCTAAAAGAACTGCCAATGACCGTTGATCCATAACTCATGAGTATAATGGAGAACGTATTATAGCCAAGACTTTTCCCGAACAAGAGCAAAATGGGTATCATGGCAATGACTTCTTCCTGCATGCCTATGGTGACCCCACCTGCGGTAAAAAGGGCCGTGACTAAAATCAATGCCAAGGTCTCTTTGCCTTCCAGGATTTTGACCAGTTTTACCAAGCCTTGGTTGAGGGCCCCGGTTTTTTCGATGACATAAAAGCAACCTCCAATCAAAAAGATAAGGACTATGGCATCTGCCCGCCCAATGATCCCTCTTGGGATGGAGAGAATCAGGTCCATAAGGGAGAGATGTTCCGATGTTAACGATTGGTAGGAGTCGTTCAGGACTTTTGTGGTTCCGGTTGCCTCATCCAGTATACGTTGGTAGCTTCCTTGTGGGACGATGTACGTTAGGATCCAGGCAAAAATGATGACAGCAATGAGTATGACGAAAGCATTGGGAAATTTTTTCATCCGGTTTGGTTTTGGTTATATGAAACAAAGGCTTTGGGCCTTGTCTTGGTTTCAGTGGATACCAATTCCCATAATGTACGGTCAAGTTCTTTCTACGCTGCTATTGGGGTTTGTTTTTCATTTTTTTCAAAAAATTGACCATTTCCTTAAGGCTGTCCTGTAGTTCGTCATAGCCAATAACATCCCCAATATACATTAAATCATGTATACTGTCCCTCGCCTTATCTTTTATGGATTGGCCTAAAAAATCCAATGAATCCTGTACTTCTGGGGATGGATTCTCAATGCGTTTCAGCATTTTGAAAGTATGAAGGGATTCTTTTAGCATTTCTTGGGTTTATAAGTGTAAGTTATTGGATTTTTACAGATTTGCTTTGTAAGATACCTAAAACTGTTTAGTTGATCGTTATCCCTACATAATACCCTTCACTGCCCCGTACATTGAATACGGTATTGTCCTCAAAAATTAAATACTGGCCCTTAATGCCCTTCAGGACTCCCTTGTAACTTGGAGTCTTGTCCAAGTTGAGGCTTTTTACCTTTTCCGGGTATTGCAATACCGGAAATTCCAAATGGGTCTCCTTATCATCTTCAATAAAATATTGGGAGACTTCCTCGGGGATATAAGGTTTTAGTTTGCTGCGCCATTCGGTCAGGTCCAGATCTTCAATATCGTTCTTTAGCATTTTCTGCCAACTGGTCTTGTCGCTCACATGGTCTTTTAGGGCCACCTCGGTGATACCGGCCAGATAGCGGTTGGGCACTTCCACAATTTCAATGGCCTCGTGGGCACCTTGGTCGATCCAACGGGTGGGCACCTGCGATTTTCGGGTCACTCCCACCTTTACATTGCTGGAATTGGCCAAATAGACAATGTGTGGTTGCAGCTGCATCTTTTTTTCAAACTCCAAGTCACGATCCTCTTTGTCCAAATGAGCCGTGCTTAACTCGGGTTTCATGATCCAATCCCCGGCGGTAGGGGTTTCGTAAAAACAAGTCTTGCAGAATCCTTGTCTGTAGATGGGACGGTCCTGTCCGCAATTCAGGCATTGGAATTTGATGAAATCAATCTGAACCTCTTTGTCCAGAGCTTGGTTCATGTTGATGAAATCGTTCTCAAAGACCAAAAAATATTGGATGGGACTTCCATTTTCGGTTTGCATCTTGCGCAGGACCCCTTCGTAAAGCATAGTGGAATGAATGTTTAAAACTGATTTGAAAATGAGGGGCAGAAAAGCTATTTTAGCTATTGCACCCAACTGAATTTCTTGGTTAAATATACCTAAAATGCCAATACCATTATTCAATTCCATTGCTTCTTGGTTACTGCGGAAGCGTTATCACCAGATAGAACTTTTTCTAAAGTACCCCTTGGAGGTTCAGGATGAGGTCTTGCGCCATTTGATGGATTTTTCCGAAGATACCATGATCGGTAAGCAGTACGGGTTTAAGGATATGCCCAAGTATGATGAATTCAAGAACAGGGTTCCCATTGTAAGTTATGAGGATATTGCCCCGTTGATAGAACGGACCAGAAAGGGGGAACAGAACCTGTTTTGGCCCACCACCATTAAATGGTTTGCCAAAAGTAGTGGTACCACCAACGCCAAGAGCAAGTTTATTCCGGTGAGCTCGGAAGCCTTGGAGGATTGTCATTACAAGTCCAGCAAAGACCTATTGTGCCTTTACCTGAACAATAACGAAAATTCCCAACTATTCACGGGGAAGAGCCTAAGATTGGGGGGGAGCAAGGAACTTTATGAGGACAATGGTACTTTTTTTGGCGATCTCTCGGCCATATTGATTGATAACATGCCCTTGTGGGCCGAATACAGCAGTACGCCCAGCAACAAGGTTTCGTTGATGAGCGAATGGGAATCCAAACTGGAGGCTATTATAGAGGAAAGTATCCGGGAGAATGTGACCAGTTTGGCCGGGGTGCCTTCATGGATGTTGGTATTGCTCAATCAAGTTTTGGAGAAAACCGGAAAGAACCATTTATTTGAGATATGGGAAAATCTGGAAGTATATTTTCATGGTGGGGTAAGTTTTATTCCCTATAAAAACCAGTACAAAAACCTGTTGCCACGAAAAAAGTTCAACTATTATGAAACCTATAATGCCTCCGAAGGCTTCTTTGGGATTCAGGATAGGAATAATTCCGATGATTTGCTGTTGATGTTGGATTATGGGATTTTCTATGAGTTCATCCCTATGGACTCCTATGGGAATGAGGAAACTGCCATTCCGTTGTGGGAGGTGCAACTTGGGGTCAACTACGCTATGGTCATCACTACCAATGCAGGACTCTGGCGCTACAAAATAGGGGATACCATACGATTTACTTCCAAAGATCCGTATAGGATACGGATCACTGGGCGAACCAAGCACCATATCAATGCTTTTGGGGAGGAACTTATTATTGAAAATGCCGAAGAGGCCCTGAAGCAGATTTGTCAGAAGACCGATGCTGAGATTATGGACTATACGGCAGCGCCCATTTTTATGACCGGAAACGATAAAGGAGCCCATGAATGGATCATTGAATTCAGGAAACCACCGGAAGATATCGCCTACTTTACCGAATTTTTGGACAATGCGCTTAAATCATTGAATTCAGATTATGAGGCCAAACGATATAACAACATCACCCTAAAAATGCCCAAGGTGCATATGGCAAGAAAGAACCTGTTTCATGATTGGTTGAAATCCAAAAACAAGTTGGGTGGGCAACACAAGATACCGAGATTGTCCAATGAAAGGGCTTATTTGGATGAGTTGCTGCAAATGAATATGCAATAAATCGGCTTATTTTGTAGTTTACCTTTGTTTTACGAAAACGTTTTCGTAATATTTGACCCTTTATCGAACAAAGGTTTCTTTTGGACAAATAAAAATGGTCTTTCTACGTTTAATGTTGAAATTCCCCATGCAAATCTTTTGAACAAACACTAAACCATTACATCATGGCAGAAAAACTCGTTGTTGTTTCAGATATGTGGGGAGCCAAGAAGGGACTTTGGATTGCTTCCTACTTTGGATATCTGCAACAATATTATGACATTGTCTTTCATGACAGTCAGCAATTGGGCAATATTGATGTGCCCGTATCCACTGAAGAGAATATCCATAGGGCTTTTGTGGAAGGGGGGATTGATACGGCTGTGGCCCACTTATTGAAGAAGGAATCGGCGCCAGCACATTATCTCGCATTCAGTACTGGAGGTACCATAGCGTATAAGGCCGCCTTAAAGGGATTGCCCATGAAATCTTTGACGGCCATTTCGGCTACAAGGATTCGGTTGGAGAACGATAGACCTGATACTTCCCTGAATTTGGTATATGGTGAATCCGATGAATTTAAGCCTAGCCATGCATGGGCCAAAAAGATAGGTGCAGACCTCAATGTGATTCCAAATTTTGGACATCAGTTGTACTCTGATGAGAAAATCATCTCCCAAGTATGCATGGGACTTTTGGAGCAAGTTACCCGAAAAGCGGTTTAACCTTTAGGAAACCACTTTTAGTTTTTTGATGGTCTCGTAGGAAAGTTTTTCCTCCGCATAGGCCTTGGTTACCTTGAATTCAGTCTCATCACTGCTGGGAAGGGTGAACATGGCGTCGGTAAAAACGGCCTCACAAAGGGAACGAAGTCCTCTGGCACCCAACTTGTATTCCACAGCCTTTTCCACAATGTAGTCCAAGGCTTGCTCGGTAATGGTAAACTTAATGTCATCCATGTTGAACAGTTTTTCGTACTGTTTGATGATGGCATTCTTGGGTTCGGTAAGAATAGCTCGCAAGGTTTTGGCATCAAGGGGGTTCATGTGCGTGAGCACGGGCAACCTTCCAATGATTTCCGGAATAAGACCAAACTCCTTTAAATCTTTGGGGATGATGTATTGGAGGATGTTTTCCTGATCCAATTTTTCTTCCGCTTTGGATGCGCTATACCCAACCGCCTGCATGTTCAAACGTTTGGTGATAATACGCTCGATACCGTCAAAGGCACCACCGGCTACAAAAAGAATGTTTTCGGTATTCACCTCGATAAATTTCTGGTCGGGATGCTTACGACCACCTTTAGGTGGAACGTTCACTACGGTACCTTCCAATAATTTTAGAAGCCCCTGTTGCACTCCTTCCCCTGAAACATCACGGGTAATGGAGGGATTATCACTCTTTCGGGCAATCTTATCGATTTCATCTATAAAAACGATACCCCTTTCGGCTTTTTCCAAGTTGTAATCGGCAGCTTGGAGCAAACGGGTAAGAATGCTTTCCACATCTTCCCCAACATATCCTGCTTCGGTAAGCACCGTGGCATCAACAATGGCCAAGGGTACATTGAGCATGCGGGCAATGGTCTTGGCGATCAAGGTCTTTCCAGTCCCGGTCTGCCCTACCATGATGATATTGCTCTTCTGGATTTCTACGTCGTTATCCTTGCTCTTGGGTTGTAACAATCGCTTGTAGTGATTGTAGACCGCAACGGACATGACTTTTTTGGTACGCTCCTGTCCAATGACAAAAGTGTCCAAAAAGTCCCTGATCTCCATTGGTTTTTTAAGGACCAATTCAGAGGAGAGGTCTTGGTTTTTGGATTGTTTGGATTCCTCTGCAACAATACTATGGGCCTGTTCTATACAACGGTCACAAATGTGTGCATCGAGCCCTGCAATCAACAGATTGGTTTCGGGCTTTTTTCTACCACAAAATGAACATTCCAAGTTTTCCTTTGCCATATCAATATCAAATCAACATATATGTTCCAACCACTAATAACGTAAAAAAAATGGGTTTGGTCTACGTTGTCGGGTTGCTTTTAATGGGTTTCAGTTCTTTACCCTAGGATTTTTCCCGGACCAAGATTTCATCGATCATACCATATTCCTTGGCTTCTTTGGCTTTCATCCAGTAATCTCGATCACTATCTTCGTACACTTTTTCAAAAGACTGGCCAGAGTGTTTGGATATGATCTCGTACAACTCATCTTTTATCTTGAGCACCTCTTTGGCCGCAATCTCAATATCACTCGCCTGCCCTTGCGCTCCCGAAAGAGGTTGGTGGATCATGACCCTGGAGTGGGTTAAACCACTTCTTTTTCCCTCTTGACCGGCACAAAGAAGTACAGCTGCCATGGAAGCGGCGATACCCGTACATATGGTGGCAACATCAGGTTTTATGAACTGCATGGTATCATAGATTCCCAATCCGGCATAAACACTTCCACCCGGGGAGTTGATGTATATCTGGATATCCTTGGAGGCATCGGCACTTTCCAAGAAAAGTAACTGTGCCTGCACAATATTGGCCACTTGATCATTGATTCCAGTTCCCAAAAAGATGATGCGGTCCATCATCAATCTCGAGAAAACATCCATGGCAATGGCGTTCAATTGCCGTTCCTCAATGATGTTAGGGGTCATGCTCACGGGATACATGCTGCTCATGATGTTATCATAATGCATACTGTTGATGCCGTGGTGCTGGGTAGCGTATTTTTTGAATTCTTTTCCGTAATCCATGGGATGGTGTTGAATTTTTCTTAAAAAAAAGGTGCCGAAAAAACAGCTTTTCGGCACCGTAAAGATACTTAATTTTCTTTTAGCCCAAGATTAGCTGTAGGCTTCCTTGATAAAGTCGTCATAACTGACTTCCTTCACCTTTAGGTTGGCCTTTTCCTTGTATAGGTCCAATAGTTTTTGGCTCATCAACTGCTCAGAGAGTCTTTTTACCTCGTCTTGGTTGCCCAAAACCCTGGTGGCAATGTTCTCCAACTCTTCTTCTTTGGGATCCATATGGCCGTATTGTGCCATTTGGGATTTAATGAAGCCTTTGGCAAACTCCTTCAATTCATCAAACTGAACCTGAAGATCGTTCTCTTGGATGATTTTACCTTCAATAAGTTGATAACGAAGTCCTTTTTCAGACTTTTCAAACTCTTCCTTGGCCTCATCATCGGTCAAAAGTTTTTCACCGCTGATTTGGATCCATTTTTTCAGGAACTCGGCAGGAAGCTCAAATTGGGTCTCATCAATAAGCTTTTCGGTAACATCGTTCAACAATTTCTGATCGGCTTGTTGTTCAAACTGCTTTTCAGAGTCTTCCTTGATTCGATCCTTAAGTTCTTTCTCAGAGCTTACATTGTCTTTTCCGAACAATTTGTCGAACAGCTCTTGGTCTAGGGCGGCAGGCTCCCTTTCATTGATTTCCTCAATGGTGAAGGTTACATCAATGTTCAATTTTTCAGCCTTGTCCGCACTGATTCCCAATGCACTGGACAACAGGTAATCTTCCTTGAACAATCCCTTTGTGGAAAGGGTTGCGGATTCACCAACCTTTTTACCGACCAAGGCGTCAGTGGCTTTCTTGCTCTTTACCTTGCTAAGTTCAATAGTGGTTTTATGCTCTATCTCCTCTGCTTCGTTGACAAAGGTTCCGGTGATTTCGTCGTTTTTACCTACTTCGGTTTTGGAAACCAGTTTTCCGTATTGTTTTTGGATACGTTCCACTTGTTCCTCGATCATTTTTTTATCGGCAACAATCTTGTACTGGGTTACGGCTTTTTTGGTCTTCAACTGAACGTCAAAGTTTGGGGCCAATCCCAATTCAAATTCAAAATCAAGATTTTCGCTGTCCCAATCAAAATTTTCCTGTTGTTTGGGAAGGGGATTGCCCAACACATCCAACTTTTCCTCGGTAAGGTATTTGTTCAGATTGTCTTGCAACAGTTTGTTCACCTCATCCACCAAAACGGCTTTGCCGTATTGCTTTTTGATAAGCCCCATGGGGACCTGTCCTTTTCTAAAGCCAGGAATATTGGCTTGTTTTCTGTAGTCTTTTAGGATTTTGTCTACGTTCTCCTGATAATCCTCTTTGCTGATCTCGACCTTTACAACTGCATTAAGATTGTCAATCTGCTCTTTAGTAATGTTCATCTCCTACCTAATTTGCTGTTCAAAAATGGGAGGCAAAAGTAATGCATTTTCCGTTTGGCAGCAACTTTTTAAAGCCTTGAATGCCAAACAAAATGAATTCTATACATCTTCTTTCAGAACGGAGTGTAAAATGGATTGCAAAAACGAGAGCAAAAGGCTAAAAATTAGTGCCCACCAAATACTGGTTACCTGGAATCCATCAATCAAATTGGCGGCTATTAGAATAATGATGGCATTGATGATCAAGAGGAACAATCCCAGCGTCACAATGGTAATCGGTAAGGTTAGAATAACGAGTATGGGTTTTACCAAAAAGTTGAGGACACTAAGGACTATGGCGACAATGATCGCGGTCATCATGGAATCCACACCCACACCAGGCAAAACATAGGAAAGTATAACAACGGCAAGTGCATTCAATAAAAGTCTTAGGATCAATTTCATGAGGTTTTGATTTTAGGGTTGAAAAAAAGGCACCGTACAAACGGTGCCTTCAATATAATGAAATTAAATATGGTTCCTTCTTAATTAATATATAATCCTGTATAATCCAATGGGTTTACGTTGGGTAAATTGGAGCCGTATTTTGCGTTGATCGCTGCCGTAAAGGCGTTGGCCAGTATCGCATATCCCCGTGGCGATGGATGCACGCCATCCAATGAAAACCCGCCGCCTGTGGCAAAGGTTGCCGTGACCACACTTCCATCTGTTTGTGGAAAACCGGTGGTCTTTAAATTATTCAAAAGGGTATTGGCGTCTACAAAAGCGAGGTCATAGGTCGTTGCCAATGCTTCAATGGTCTGGTTGTATGCCGTAAGTGCGGTTTCAACAGAGGCTTGTTCCTCCGGAGTCAGTACCCACTTATCTGCCAAGGGAACGGCAACCCCATTGATGGAGGTAGGGTCCGCAGGATTGGCCAAGGTGCCAATGAAGCTACTTGAGGTCAGTACCAAAAGATCTTCTGCGGTGGCTTGTCTCATACTGACAAGGGCAGGGTTGATACCAGTCAAATCAGTCAAGTCTTCATCAAATAAAACAACGGCATTGGAACTGCCTGC
Source organism: Flagellimonas olearia (assembly GCF_009184425.1). Lineage (GTDB taxonomy): Bacteria > Bacteroidota > Bacteroidia > Flavobacteriales > Flavobacteriaceae > Flagellimonas > Flagellimonas olearia. Next base: position 1,429,408 of record NZ_WELG01000002.1, read on the forward strand.
AGAAAATGTAATTGTTCTTTTGGCTATTTCTGCATCTGCTTCTTCTTGGGTGATTGCCAACTGGCTGACAAGGAAATTCAAGGCTCCTGCAACACCTGCATTGTAAGCACCATAAGATTGGTTTAAGAGTGTGGCTGTAGCTTCATCCAAAGGTACAGGATTGTGAGGGACCGTGGTGAAATAGGGAATGTCCGTTACGTTAGGTAGATTGGCTATAACACCCTCCGCTCCGTTCGCGGTCATGGCCTGAAGAATGGCATCAAGGGAACCTGCAAATACATTAGGGTCCGTAATATCATTTCTGGCATAGCTGCCTGGGTCAGGGTTTCCGGTCTGATCTGATCCTGAGCCACCACCTGTGGCATACAAAAGAATGTCATTGGCTCCGGTCCAGAGCGAGAAAAAGGTAGCGCCTTGTGCTGCAGCATCCCCTACCACCGTGGCGGTTTCTGAGGAGGAAAAACGGACAAAATATGGGTTGGCTGCACCTAAAGCCAAACCTGCCAAGCTCCCATAACCGGGAGCAAGTAGCTCATAACTTTTGGAACCGGGAACCCCCATGTTGTTGAAAGACCCTGATAGCTTATTGGTGATTTCAGTACTTCCCTGTCCTGAAATTGGGGTAGGGGCCGGGCCATCGGCGGTAAAAGCCAAAATTAATCTGTTGCCAATATCGGGACTGCCATCCATGTTAAGGTCTGTTTCGCCATTTATGGTGGCACCTCCCAGGTTATCTGCCATGTACGGAATCTCAAATGCTCCACCTCCGACCAAGGCAAAGTTCATGGCCAGCATGTTCGGGAAAGACGCTTCTTGACCCGCCATGAACAGGGCATTGTCCGAAAAGCCCGCGGTAAGTGAATTTCCTACCGCCACATATTTTGTGAAATCAGCACTTCCGGCCGTATAATCTACCGGATCTGTTGTTTCCTCGATAATTGGGGTATTGTCTTCACATGAAACCAAAAAAAGGCCCAAGAACGGAAGCAAGGCAAATAACTTTTTCATATCTAAACTGTATTTGTTGAGTTAGCTTATGTTAAATTTTGGGTTAAACCGCATTTAATCAAATCTATATCAAAATTGTTATACAGGCAATAAAATGGCTGAAAAAATTATGCATGCATAATAAAAAACCCTCAATTTTAAGAATTCATGAAGTGTAATGTCTTTTCAAAGAATTGTTTGGGGTTTTCCGCGTGAAGCCAATGTCCGGCGTTGTCCACGGTTTCAATGACGGCTTTTGGGAAGTGTTTTTTGATTTCGGGATAGTCATTGGGGAGGATATATTCCGAGCGGTCTCCACGAATAAAGAGTGCGGGTCCGTCATAGGACGCCGTCGCGCCAATATTGTCCCCAATTTCTTCCATTTTGTTTTTTAGGATTTCAAAATTGAACCGGAATCCCAATTTTTTAGGTTCCACCCAGTGAAGGTTCTTTAAAAGGAACTGTCGTATGCCAAAGTCCTTGAGGTGTTGCGAAAGAACCTCATCGGCTTCCTTTCTGCTTGTAATTTTGTCGAAATCCAATTGTGCTAAAGCATCAACAATATATTGATGATGGGGTGGGTAAAACTTGGGGGCGATGTCCGCAACAATAAGCTTGGTCACCCGGTCGGGATGCGATGTGGCGATTTGCATGGCTGTTTTTCCTCCCATGGAATGCCCGAGGATGAGAGCAGATTCAATCTGGTGATGGTCCATGTATGCTATCACGTCGCTGGCCAGCAGTTCATAGTCAAAATCGGGGGAATGAAAACTTTTTCCATGGTTCCTCTGGTCAATAAGATGCACTTGAAACCCATTGTCAGCATATTGACTGCCCAAGGTTTTCCAATTGTCCGACATCCCTAAAAACCCATGCAGGATAAATAAGGGAGTGCCTTCGCCCAATATTTTTGAATGCAATAACTCCATTACTTTAATCGGTCTAGGTACATGTTCACCACATTTTCAATACCCAAATAAATGGATTCGCAAATCAGGGCGTGCCCAATGGATACTTCCAAGAGGTTGGGAATATGTTCTTTGAAATAGTTGATGTTGTCAAGGCTTAAATCATGCCCTGCATTGATGCCCAATCCCAGTTCATGGGCCATTTGGGCGGCGTCCACAAAAGGTTTTATTCCCGCTTCTTTGTTGCCTTCTGCAAAATCATGGGCAAAACTTTCGGTGTAGAGTTCAATACGGTCTGTTCCGGTTTCAGCGGCTCCTTGCACCATCTTTACATCGGGGTCCACAAAAATGGAAGTGCGTATCCCGTTCTCCTTGAAGGTTTTGATGACATCCACCAAAAAATCCTTGTGCTTTAGGGTATCCCAACCGGCATTGGAGGTAATGGCATCCTCGGCATCGGGGACCAAGGTTACCTGGGTGGGCTTTACCTCAAGTACCAAATCTATGAATTTGGGAATGGGGTTTCCTTCTATATTGTACTCGGTGGTGACCACTTTTTTCAGGTCACGCGCATCTTGATAACGAATATGGCGCTCGTCCGGACGGGGGTGAATGGTGATGCCCTCTGCACCAAAAGACTCTATATCCTTGGCCGAAGTAATTAGGTTGGGCACATTGCCTCCCCGTGAATTCCGTAAAGTTGCCAGTTTGTTTATGTTAACACTCAACTTTGTCATGAAGTTCTCTTTTAGATGGGCAAAAATAAGAATTAGGCACGCCTTTTGCGATTTAAAATTAGTATTTTGCGCCTAATAGAAATGACATGCAGATTCTTAGCCAGATAATAAACACAGTACCCGTTTTTGAGGTGTCGGAGACCTTGAAGGAGGTCATTCGTTTTTTTGAAGAGACGACCTTCTCCCATGTGGCTGTCACCGAAAATGGAGTCTATTTGGGGCTTTTGTCCGAAAATGACCTAGCCTGTTTTGAGCCTGAAAAGAGGATTGATGATTTTAGGTTTGAGATGGAAAGTTTTTTCGTGACCAAGGAAACCTCTTGGTTGGATGTGTTGGAGATGTTCTCAAGAAACGAGGCCAATATACTCCCGGTTTTGGATGAAAACCAAACCATCATCGGCTATTATGATCTTGAAGATGTAGTGAGTTTATTTATTGATACGCCATTTTTCAGTGAGCCTGGGGCCATTCTTGTGGTCGCTACCGGCATCAAGGACTATTCCTTTAGTGAAATAGCCCAAATTGTGGAAAGTAACAACGCCCGTTTGTTGGGGGCTTTTATCACGGATTCCCAAAATGATGTGGTACAGATTACCCTTAAAATAGGAGCTCAAGGACTTAATGAGGTGGCCCAGACCTTTAGACGGTACAACTATACCATTGTCTTTGGCAACAGTGACGACCAATTCATGGAAGATCTGAAGCAACGCTCGGATTATTTGGAAAAATACCTTAACGTTTAGCAGCATGAAGGTCGCTATTTACGGACAAGCTTTTTTGGAAGAGGACAAAACCAGCATGCTGGAACTTTTGCACGAACTGCAGAAGGTGAATGCTGAGATTTTTGTCGAGGAAAAATTTGATGAACTGGTTTCGGACTGCACTACAGGACGTATTCAAGGTACTTATACACAATCCAAAGGGTTGGATGCCACCTTTGACATGTTCATCAGCTTTGGCGGTGATGGGACCATGCTTCGTGCGGTGACCTATATAAAGGACTATGGCATTCCCATTGTGGGTGTAAATACGGGAAGGCTTGGATTTTTATCGACCTTTAAAAAGGAGAATGTGCGCAAACTGGTCACGGAATTTGTGGCCGGGCACTATACGGTAGAGGAGCGGACCTTGGTTGAGGTGGAGGTGAATCCGGACCTGAACGAGTTCGAGAATCTTAATTTTGCCTTGAACGAGGTTACTGTAAGCCGAAAGGATACAACCTCCATGATCACGGTGGAAACGTATTTGAACGATGAATACCTTACCTCATATTGGGCAGATGGACTCATTGTTTCCACACCAACCGGTTCAACGGGATATTCATTGAGCTGTGGCGGGCCGGTCATAGCGCCATCGGCAAAATCCTTGGTACTCACCCCAATTGCACCGCACAATCTTAATGCACGTCCACTGGTCATTTCGGATGACACCCAGATACGGCTCAAGGTTTCAGGGAGGGAACAGACCCATTTGGTATCGTTGGATTCCAGGATTGCGGATATTCCCAACGGCAAGGAGATTAGGATACGAAAATCGGATTTTACGGTCAAAATGATAGAGTACACATCCGAAAGCTTTCTAAAAACACTTCGAAATAAATTGCTTTGGGGGGAGGACAAACGGAATTGAACCTCTCACAAACAATAAAAGGAGCTAAAAACTGTTTAACAAGGGAGAATGTTTATAACTGTAGGCCTATTGACTTTCCTTTACTTTTAACTTGCGTAATTTTTTAACTGGTATGCGGATAGTTTTGGCTATTTTTCTATGCAGTATGTTCAAGCTGGGGGCACAGACCTACGAAGTGGGAATCTTTGCGGGTGGCGCCAATATGGTGGGCGATGTAGGTCGCACAAACTATATCTTGCCTTCGGGCCCGGCTTTTGGAGGTCTTTTTAAATGGAACAAGAGTAAACGGTATGCGTGGCGTGCCAGTGTGCTCTATGGGACCTTTACTGCGGACGATTCCAAATCCAGTATGCCTTCCCGGCAACAGCGGGAGTATGAGATGGATAATTCCGTTCTTGAAGCCTCATTGGGGATAGAATTTAACTTTGTGGAGTACAATCTTCACAAACTTGGACCTGCCTTCACCCCCTATCTATACACAGGTTTCAGCTACTTCAGATATGATTTTATGTATTTTGATGCCCTCCAGGTGCAGGATATTAACCAAAAAGAAGGTAGTTTTGCAATTCCAATGACGGTTGGGGCAAAGTATCGGTTAAATCAATTCCTGATTCTTGGCGCTGAAATTGGGGCCAGATATACATTTACGGACAATTTGGACGCAAGTAACCCTGAAGGTTCCAATTTCGAGCAGTTTAGGTTCGGGAATATATTGAGCGATGACTGGTACGTCTTCACAGGTTTTACGTTAACGTATACCTTTGGACGAAAGCCCTGCCAGGATTGTTTTCAATGACATGCACACGCTAGAGGACGTTAACAAAGACAAACCACTTCCAGAACATGTGGCCATCATTATGGATGGCAATGGCCGTTGGGCCAAACAACGGGGGAAACTTCGTGTATTTGGCCATGAAAATGGGGTGGAGGCCGTGCGCAATACCGTTGAGAATTGTGCCAAACTACAGATAAAGTGCCTTACACTCTATGCATTTTCCACTGAAAACTGGAACAGGCCCAAAATAGAGGTCGATACCCTCATGAAACTTCTAGTGTCTTCCTTAAAGAAGGAATTAAAGACCCTTAATAAGAACAATATCAGGCTAATGGCCATTGGAAACATAGATTCCCTGCCCAGTAAGGCCCAAAAAGAACTTTCGGAGGTTATTTCAAAAACAGCGGAAAATACGGGAATGATACTCACCTTGGCCCTTAGTTATGGCTCCCGGGAAGAGTTGAAAACTGCTGTAAAAGAGATAGCTATCAAAGTTAAAAATAATATAATTTCACCCGAAAATATTGACGAAACCGTTATAAATACACATCTTTACACGCATTTCATGCCCGATGTGGACTTGCTTATCCGTACCAGTGGAGAACGTAGGATAAGCAATTTTTTACTATGGCAAATTGCTTATGCCGAATTATATTTTATTGATGTATTTTGGCCTGATTTTAGAGAGCATCATTTGGTAGAAGCAATATTAAGTTACCAAAATAGAGAACGACGATTTGGAAAAACTAGCGAACAACTCAGTTAAGGGTAGACAAAATTCCATTCTGCAATACCTGAAACTACTCCTTCCTTTATTATTTATCACCGGACAGAGCTTTGCCCAGGAAACTTCATTTGAGGATGGGAAACAATATATTTTGGGTGGACTCACCGTTACCGGTCTTCAAAGTTATAATGAACAAACGGTTAAAACGTACACCGGTTTACGTGTAGGGCAGCCCATTACCGTACCAGGGGATGAGATCAGCGCCGTAATCAAGAAACTGTGGAGCTTGGAGCTGTTCAGTGATGTGGAGATGTATTACACCAAAATAGAGGATGACAAGATTTTCTTGGAATTGAACATTTTGGAACGTCCCACGCTTTCCAATGTAACTGTTTATGGGGTAAAAAAGAGAAAGGTGCAGAGTATCTTGGATGATACAGACCTTAAAAAAGGGAAGAAAATCACCGAAAGCTTAATTGCCAACACCAAGAACTACCTTCAGAACAAGTATAAAAAGCAAGGATACCTCAATGCCAATGTCAACATTGCTACCGTGGCCGATACTTCAGAAGTCAATACCCAGAACATGGTGGTCAATGTCAAAAAAGGAGATAAGGTAAAGATCAGGAGCATTGTTTTTGAAGGAAATGACAAGCTCTCCGGCAAGCGTCTTCGCAAATCATTGAAGAACACCAAGAAGAAGAAGTTTTACCGCTTCTGGAAAAAATCAAAATACATCAAGGACGATTTCAACGAAGATCTTTCCAGTTTGGTGGATGCCTATGCAGAACGTGGGTATCGGGATGCACGGGTGCTTTCGGATACTTTTGTCAAGGTGAACGAAAAGAACATCGACCTTAAGATCAAGGTCGAAGAAGGGGACAAGTACTATTTTGGTGATGTTAATTTTGTTGGAAATACGGTATACACGGATAGGCAATTGAGCCAAGTACTTGGAATCCGAAAGGGGCAGACCTACAATGGGGTGTTGCTCAAAAAACGAATTGCGGATGACTCCAAACCAGATGCCGAAGATTTAACGAATCTGTACCAAAACAATGGATACCTGTTTTCCAGTATCAATCCTGTGGAAGTTTCCGCGGTGAACGATACCATCGACTTTGAAATCAGGATTATAGAAGGTAAGGAAACCTTTTTGGATCACGTGACCGTAGTGGGGAATGATAAGACCAACGACCATGTGATTTTTAGGGAATTGCGCACCCGTCCCGGTCAAAAATATAGCAAGGACAATATTGTCCGGAGTATCAGGGAATTGGGGCAATTGGGCTTCTTTGATGCAGAACAGATCGTTCCGGACATCCAAAACCCGGACCCCAATGCCGGTACGGTGGACATCCAGTATAGTCTGGTTGAGGCGGGATCCAGTCAAATAGAATTGCAAGGTGGTTTTGGTGGCGGAGGTTTCATCGGTACCTTGGGACTTTCGTTCAGTAACTTCTCTTTGAAAAACATCTTTAACGGTGAGGCTTACAAGCCCGTTCCCATGGGAGATGGACAGACCTTTGCGCTCCGTTTGCAGGCCAGTAGATCTTTCCGCGTATATAGCTTGAACTTCTCCGAACCATGGTTGGGAGGTAAAAAACCAGTTCGGTTTAACCTCTCCTTATCTAGGACACAGCAGTTTGCCACGGGTTATGATAACCGAGGAAGGATCGATGTGCAGAAAGATCGTGGATTCTCCATAACCGGGGTCTCGGCAGGATTGGCCAAAAGGGTACAATGGCCCGATGATTTCTTCACGGTGTCCCACTCTTTGAGCTACCAGTTGTACGATTTTAACGACTACAACCTTGGGCTCTTCAATTTTGGTAATGGTAGTTCCAATGCCTTGAGCTATACCTTTGGTATATCTAGAAGTTCACAAGGTCCCAGCAGGATTTTCCCTCTGTCTGGATCCAACTTTGAGTTGACTGCCAAGTTTACACCACCGTATTCACTCTTTAGCAATAAGGATTACAAGCAGCTTAAGACCGATATTGAGTCGGCTACCGAACGCCTTTATGAAATTGGGACCAATCCTTCTTCCATAGAAGAGCAGTTGGAATTTGCCCAATTGAGCGATGAGTTGGAACGAAATGAAGAGGAGAGGTTTAAACTCTTGGAGTTCTACAAAGTGAAGTTCAAGGGAGATTGGTATACCCGTTTGGTGGACAAGCTGGTATTGCGTACCAATGCCGAGTTTGGCTTTTTGGGAAGCTATAACCATGACATAGGAGCAGTTCCCTTTGAGCGTTTCTATGTGGGTGGGGATGGTCTTGGAAACTTTACCTTGGACGGAAGGGACGTGGTACAGTTGAGAGGATATGAGAACCAGGCCCTTACCCCTTATATTACCAATGCCATTACGGGAAGTCTACAACAAGATGGGGGTACCATCTACAATAAATATTCTTTGGAACTTCGTTATCCGCTTACCTTGAAACCTTCGGCATCAATTTATGCATTGTCGTTTTTGGAAGCTGGAAACGCATTCAACAATTTTAATGAGTTTAATCCGTTTGAATTAAAAAGATCTGCCGGAGTGGGGGTACGTATTTTTATGCCGGCATTCGGACTCTTGGGAATCGATTTTGGATATGGTTTCGATACAGACGCCAGACCGCAATCAACAGGACCCAGTGGCTGGCAAACGCACTTCATCATCGGGCAGCAGTTTTAATCTAAGGAAAATAGGGTTTTGCTGATTTTATAAATAGCTTGTTTTGAATTAATTAGTTATTTTGGCACGATATTTTCTATGTAAAAAAGCGGAAACAAAGATGAATACCAAAGTTCTTTTGTCATTAATCGTTTTGATGACTTCCTTTTACGGCTTTTCTCAGCGGGGAGTGCGCATAGGATATGTGGATATGGAATATATCCTCGAGAATGTGGAGGAATACCGGGAAGCTACTACCCAATTGGAGGCCAAGGCACAAAAATGGAAGCAGGAGATTGAGCTCAAACAGAGTGTTGTTGAGCAGATGAAGAAAGATTTAATGGCGGAAAAGGTCCTTTTAACGGATGAACTCATTGCCGAGCGCGAAGAGGAAATCCAGATTTTGGAAAAGGAAATGTTGGATTACCAACAAGACCGTTTTGGACCCCAAGGGGATTTGGTCTTGCAAAAGCAGTTGTTGATACAGCCCATTCAAGACCAGGTTTTCAATGAGGTCCAGAAAATCGGAGGCAATAAAAGATACGATTTTATTTTTGATAAATCGGCAGATGTTGTAATGTTGTACTCCGAAAAAAGGCACGATATCAGCGACTTGGTCCTACGGGAGATAGGTCGAACAAGAAAAGTGAGCGCCTCCAACAAGAAACAGGAAGAAAGGAACAGGTTGGAGAAGTTCATGGAGGAGGAAGAAGCCGATGATAACATAAGCGATGCCCTCAGGGAACGCCAAGAACAGGCAGAAGAGAATCGGGATGCCAAGGCCCAGGCCGCCGAGGATAGAAGGACCGAACAGTTGAAGCTGAGAGAGGAACGCAAGAAAGCCTACGAGGCAAGAAGACAAAAATTATTGGAAGAGCGCGAAGCCAAACGCCAGGCCAAATTGGATGAGCGGAAAAAAGTGCAGGAACAAGAAAAGGATTCAATACAACAATAATATTGAAACACTTAATTTAACATCAAAATAGTAACTTAGAACCATGAAAAATGTAAAAAGAATTGCGGTAGCCCTAGTTTTGTTTGTAGCGGCTACGGGTTTTGTAAATGCGCAGAGCAAGGTTGCCCACATCAATGTGCAACAATTGTTGTCTGAAATGCCAGAGATGCAGGCTGCGCAAGCTGAGTTGAAGAAATTACAGGAAACCTACAGGGCAGATATACAAAGCTCCATGAAAGAGCTTCAAAATAAGTTGACCCAATACCAAAACGAAGCTACCTCAAAAACCAATGAGGAAAACGAACAAAGAGCTCTAGAACTTCAAGGTTTCGAAAAAAATATCCAAGAAGCCGAACAAACTGCCATGCAGGAATTGCAGAAGAAGCAACAAGAACTGTTCGCCCCCATTTCCGATAAGGCCAAAGCGGCCATAGAAAAAGTTGCCGCTGCGCAAGGCTTTGACTATGTTATCGATGCCAGCCCAGGATTGAGCTTGATCGTGGCCAAAGGAAAAGACCTTTTGCCTACCGTTAAGCAGGAATTGGGATTCTAAGAAATACATTGTCCGAAGAATAAGGATAGACCGCTTTTCCCAAAAGGTAAAGCGGTTTTTTTATGTCAAAACCATAACAGTGGTTATTTTTAAGCATGCAAAGACCTATAGGTATTTTTGACTCAGGGGTTGGGGGCACCTCCATTTGGAGGGAAATCAAGAAGATACTTCCCAACGAACATACTCTCTATTTGGCGGATAGCGCCAATGCGCCCTATGGCGAAAGATCAAAAGAGGAGATCACCCAATTGAGCATCAAGAATACCGAGTTTTTATTGCAGCACGGTTGCAAGATCATTGTAGTGGCCTGTAATACCGCCACCACCAATGCCATTGATCATCTAAGGGCCACCTACGCAGTCCCGTTCATTGGGATAGAACCGGCCATAAAACCGGCCGCCCTTCATACCAAAACCAAAAAAGTAGGGGTTTTGGCTACCAAGGGCACCTTGTCCAGCAGTTTGTTCCACAATACCTCAAAACTCTTTGCGGAAGGGATAACCGTACTGGAGCAAGAAGGTAAGGGTCTGGTGGAACTTATAGAGGCGGGTCAGTTAAACTCACTTGCCATGCAGGAGCTTCTTAAAAAATACCTGGACCCCATGCTGGAACAAAATATAGACTGTTTGGTGTTGGGTTGTACCCACTATCCGTATTTGATACCCCTGTTGAAGGAAATGCTTCCCAACCATATCACAATTATTGATTCTGGCGAAGCCGTGGCAAGACAGACCAAGGCGGTCCTGGAAAAAAACAACCTGTTACAGCTTACGGAAAGTACTCCCCGGCATATACTGTACACCAACAAGGAAACGGAAGTGCTCCAAAAGTTGGTCAATGACCCCAGTGCCCAAGTGGCCTATCTGGATTTTTAACGCTTATTGCTTGGTATAGGTAAGGTAGGTAAAGGCGTGCTGGTGCCGATCATCCTTTGGATGATGTTTTTCTTGGACCAACCTCCAATTTTTTTCATCGATTTCAGGAAAAAAAGTATCGGCCTCAAAAGTATCGTGTACCCGAGTGAGCTCAATATCCGTGGCAACGGCCATGGACTGTTTGTAGATTTCCCCACCCCCAATGATAAAGGCAGTTTCATGGTCGCCCACCAAATCAATGGCCTGTTCAAGCGAATGCACCACCGTACACGGGAACTTTGGAGCGTAGTTGGTATCGCGTGTAATGGCAATGTGCTCCCGGTTGGGCAGGGCCTTAGGAAAGCTCTCCAAGGTCTTTCGGCCCATAATGATCTTATGACCCGTGGTAAGGGCCTTAAAACGCTTAAAATCGTCAGGTAGGTGCCATACCAAATCGTTGTCCTTGCCCAAAGCATTGTTCTCGGCGGCCGCGGCTATAATGATGAGTCGCTTCACAGATCTTTTTTTTTATTGATGTTGGAGAGGGGAAAATCCGTCTCGATTTCCTTCTGGATTTCCGAAATGCGTTTTTTCTGGAGTTCCACCAACCGTTCCCGCTGTCTGCGCTCCCAATCCTGTCCCATGAATTTGTGGGTCACAAAAACATTGAAGGTGTGCAGCACCAGCAAAAAGGCCCAGAACAGGATGGCCCAAACGAACCAATCATACGCCTCACCGTATTTAAGGATCTTGTTGATCAAGATCAAAAACACGCAGCCAATCAAAAAAATGACAAAGTGGGAGAACAACCGTTTCTTCTGTTTGATGCGTTTCTGCGCATACTCCAAAAGCTCGTGCTGCTCCACATCTATAGGCGACTTTTTCTTTTTACCAAAGGACAACATGGAATGGCTATCTTTAGCAACAAAGATAACGTAATTGTATCCAAAACCTCAGTCATGCAAAGCCTAAGAAAAAAATTCCCCGTGCTCAACCAATGCCTCTATGCCAACACGGCCGCAACAGGATTGTTAAGTGAAGATCTAATGGAATGGCGCCAAGGACACGACCTGGATTACCTGATCGGTGGGAGCGATATGAAGGCGAAGAGTTTTGAACGTATGCCCCAGATCAAGGACACGGTGGGGAAGTTCTTCCAGTGCAAGCCCGAAAATGTGGCCTTGGTGCCCAACTTCAGTCTGGGGCTCAACATGCTTTTGGAAGGCCTGCCCAAAGACCAACGGGTATTGCTCTTGAACAATGATTATCCTTCCTTGAACTGGCCATTCGAGACGCGAAACTTTCCCAGGGAGTACGTGGAAATCGATGAATTGATGGAAGAACACATCCTTGAAAAAGTAAAAACAGGAAAATTTGATGTCTTGGCCCTGAGTCTTGTACAATGGATCAATGGCATCAAGATTGATCTTGATTTCCTGAAACAGCTCAAAAAGGACCACCCCGATCTTTTGATCATAGCGGACGGTACCCAATTCTGTGGCACCCATGACTTCAGCTTTAAGGATTCCGGGATAGATGTGCTGTTGGCCAGTGCCTACAAATGGCTGCTGGCCGGTTATGGCAATGGCTTTGTATTGGTCAAGGATGGGGCAAAGGACCGGTTTGATCTAAAGACCATAGGCAACGGTTCCGTGGACCGGGATGCCTCCAAACGGGAGAGCATTCCCTTTGGGAAGTATTTGGAACCCGGGCATTTGGATTCCTTCAATTTTGGGAGCCTGCAGTTTTCGTTGGACTTTTTGGACGACATCGGTATGCAGCATATAGAGTCCCACTTGGACAAACTTTCCCAGAAGGCCAAAACCGAATTTATGGAACTGGGCCTCTTGGAAGAAGCTGTGGCAAAACGGCAGGGGCATAGCACCATTTTCAACATAAAGGGAGATGAACGACTTTTCAACAAGCTTAGCAAGGAAGAAGTGGTCTGTGCCCTGCGGGGGAACGGTATCCGACTGAGTTTCCACTTTTACAATACCCTGGAGGAAATTGATACGATCGCGAAATTGCTGAAGAACTAAAGCCCGGAATTTCTTTTTGAGAAAATCCATCCACGGATTTTACCAAAAGTGATCTTATGGTTAGGCAGATTTTATCAATATGATAAATCGATGGTAACTTATTGTAAATAAGCGGTTTTATGTATTGCTTTGTCCTGTATTTAATTTTAGTACCATGGCAATAAAGAAACAATACCTAAAGAGCAAGCCAGTATGCAAGGTTACTTTTTCAGTACCTGCAGAGGAGGCAGAGAAGGTTGCGGTAGTGGGCGATTTCAACAATTGGAACGCCAAGGGCAGCACACTGAAGAAATTGAAGAACGGGATCTTCAAGGGAACATTTGATCTTCCCACGGAGAACGCTTACGAGTTCAGATACATTATAGACGGCGCTTATACCAATGATGAAGAGGCCGATCGTTTCCAATGGAACGATTACGCCGGAACAGAGAACGCCGTTCTGGAAGTATAACCCATTATGATCACCATGGGGGCGCCCCAACCCCTTTGGTGGTTTTTCTTTTCTTGCGGAGTAGTACTGGGAGAATATCCAATCTTTGTAATTCACCTAGTTGTCTAAAAATGAAGTTTCCATATTTAGTGGGGGCTTTGCTACACGAATCTTATACTGTATAGCTTTCCATATTTGGCTTAGTTCATAACGTGAACGGGAAGGCTAAAACTAAAGGAAGTTCCTTCATTGGGTTGGCTCAACACCTTGATATGACTATCATGTATCTCCATGATTTTTTTTACAATGGCCAGGCCAAGACCCACTCCTTCTTTTTCCTGACCCATCTTGGTTTGGCGGTATCGTTCAAAGATCAGTGCTTGGTTTTCCTTGGCAATGCCAGGTCCCGAATCTTGGATGGTGACCTGTACATACTTGTTTAGGGTTTCAATCTTTACAACAACTGTACCTCCATGAGGGGTAAATTTTAAGGCATTGTCCATAAGGTTTTGAATGGCCCGCTCCACCAACGATATATCTGCAAAGACCAAAGGGATATTATCGGCCATGGACAGTTTTAGGTCAATATTCTTTTGTTTGGCAAACAACGAATAATTTCTGTGGATGTCATTGGCCAATTCACTGATGAGAAACGGTTCTTTTTTGGGTTGTATTTGATTGGCCTCCAATTTGGAGTACTCAAAAAGCTGTGAGATTAGTTTGGATAGTTTTTCACTGCTTTTGGAAATTGTGTTGAGGTATTCTTCCCGCTCTTTTTGGGAAAGCGTATGGTCCTTCATGTGCAGCGTTTCAATATATCCTTGGATTATGGATAACGGGGTGCGCAAATCGTGTGAAATATTGGCAATAAGTTCCCGTCGTAGCTCTTCCACGGACTTTATCTTTTCAATATCGGCCAAAATCGTGTCCGCCATGCTATTGAAAGTACTGGCCACATTGGCCAAATCGGTCTTTTCCGCATTCGCTATACGATATTTTAAATCGCCTTGCTGGAAACGTTTTGCAGCATAAATGATTTTTCTGAGACTCCGGGTAAGGTGCCAAATGGCCAGAACTCCCAAAAGGGTTGCAAAGATCAGGGTAAGTAGTGATCCCCCTAATCCCAATCGCATAAAATAGCTATTGAAGAGGTCGCTTCGGGTGGCCAGAAAATCTTCACCTGCCAAAATAATATAGATGTACCCTTCATGCCCTTCCTTTTGGAAGTGTGCCGCTGAAAAAATGGTCTGCTTGCTCAAATCCTTGGGGTCATCGCCTAAAATATAATGGGAACCTTGTTCAGCAATGAATTGCTTTATCGGAGCAAGATTTATCTTTTTTTCTTTGGTTTCAGGGGCGTCATGGTTCAGGACAACGGAGTATTGCACATGCCCTTCATTGTCCAACAAATAGACCTCAATGGCACGGTTAACGGCCATCATGTCGTGCATAATGTCCCCAAAAAGGGCTTTGTTCACCGTTCCTGTTGAATCAAAAGGATGGGTGTCCTTGAATTTTTCATCAATAAGGTCTTGGGCCAGATTGGCATGCAAACGCTGTGTGGTCTCGTTAAAATATTTGTTGGAGAGGTAAAAGGAAATCAAGGTATACCCAACCCCAGCAAGTATCAAAATAGCTGAGAAGGAGAGTATGAGCTTTAGAATAAATCGGGTTGAAAGGATATTGTTTTTCATGATAGGTCGGTTAGGTATTCATGAGCTCTTCATTGAATTTGTACCCTACGCCCCAAGTGGTCAAGATGAATTTTGGATTGCCCATATCAGGTTCAATTTTGGAGCGCAGTCTATTGATGTGTGAGTTCACGGTATGTTCGTATCCATGAAAATCATAGCCCCAGATCATGTTCAATAATTTACTACGGTCATAGCTTTTGCCGGGATTGGAGGATAGGAGTACCAAGAGTTCAAATTCCTTGGGCGATAGTTCTATCTTTTTGCCATCCAAGATTACTTTGCGCAATTCAATGTCTATGGACAAACGGTCAAAATGCATCAATTTTGCATCTTTTTCAGAGGATGGCTCCGTCAGGTCCATTTTTTGTCTTCTGAAAATGGCCTTTACGCGAGCAATAAACTCACGGACGCTGAAAGGTTTGGTGAGGTAATCATCGGCGCCCACTTCCAATCCTAAGACCTTGTCAATTTCTTCGGAACGGGCAGTGAGCATCATTATGGGCGAGGTGATATTATTGGCCCGAATCTTTTGACAGATTTCAATACCATCCATTTCCGGAAGCATTACATCCAAGATAATGAGGTCTGGATGTTCTTCAAGGGCCTTTTTGAGACCCAGATCTCCCCGGGTCGCCGACGAGACTTGGCAACCTAGATCTTTAAGGTGTATCTCCAAAAGGTGGATGATTTCGACATCGTCCTCAACTATCAACACGTTTTTCATGGTAGCGCTAATTAAATGGCAAAGTATCACAGAAAGTTCACCGTTTTCTAAACATTCCGAACGGTGTGTCCCTTAAAAAGTCTGTTTTTCGGCCCAATCTTTACAAAACCACTCTTTTTTTATTGTAATAATTTGATAATCAATACATAAACAATTTTGAATTTTATGTGAGACTTCTGCAACATCTGTGCGGTTCATTTGTGCCATAACCTTAAAAACAGCAATAATGAACAACTTAAAATTTGCATTGATGTTAATGTGCATAGGTGTCTTGGTGGTTTCATGTAGTAATGACGACTCCGAGGTAGTAGAACCTGTTGTACTTGATGCGGGAACACTTTCCGGCGGACCTTTTACATTTACTGTTGACGGAACCCCCGACATGGTCAGTGGGATTACCTTGGATGCCAGCGGACTGGTGGGCGGTAATAGTGGTTTTGTGATCACGGACGATTCCGATATGATTTTGGGACTTCCCTCAACATTGGAAGCCTTGGAAGGAGTGGATTTTGATGGAGCCGGAGTGGGCGTATGCTTTATTTACCATGTAGTCTATGAAGATGGATTGCAAGGACTGGAAGCTGGTATGAGCCTTAACGACCTCTCTGGAGAGTACGATCTTTCCAATAGTATTATGGTGACCAGGGGCGCCAACCCAAGTGCCAGTTTTACGGTAACCATTGAAAACGTGATTACCCCCAAAGCGTATTTCAGTACCGGGGCCACCGCGGGAATCCCTCCGGGGGAGTCTGTGGAATACAGCTTTAATGCAGGGATTGGTCACTATTTGAATTTCGCCACCATGCTGGGGCAATCCAACGATCTGTTCTTTGCGCCTTACGAGAACGGAATCCAATTGTATGATGAGAATGGCGTTGCCAAAACGGGAGACGTAACCTATCTGGTTGCCTTGTGGGATGCCGGTACCGAGGTGAACGAAGAGCCCGGGGTTGGACCTAACCAAGCGCCGAGACAACCCGAACCCAACACCGGGATGGACGAAAACGGAACCGTGGAATTGATAGAAAACATATCCGATGGGTTTACCTACCCCGAGGTGGACAGTATGATCAAGGTGGAACTTTCCCATGATGGAGGTACCGAGTTTACCTTGATCATTCACAATATTTCCAATGAGTGCAGTTTGGTTTCGCCTTTTGCCCCTGGTGCCTGGGTGGTGCATGGAGCCGACAAAACCCCATTCTTTGAAGAAGGGATTTCCGCTTCCGAAGGTTTGGAACGAATGGCCGAGGACGGTAACAACGCGATTGCCGTTATGGAATTGGATGAAAACAGTGGATACGTGTCCCCGTTCGCACCTGGGGCTTACGGAATAAACAACCCTGTTTTTGAAGAAGGCATGGCTTCTACCGAGGCTTTCGAGGCTTTGGCGGAGGATGCAAACCCTTCTGGATACGAAAATATTTTCAATACGCCGGTGGGGGCAGCAGGGCCTGGGCCGATATTCCCCGGGGATTCCTTCAGTTTTGAGTTCACTGCCGAAAACGGGGACATGCTCTCGTTTGCCTCCATGCTGGGACAGTCCAACGATTGGGTAGTGGGTACCGAAGGCATTGCCCTGTTTGAAAATGGGACTCCAATCTCTGGCGATATCACCTTGGAACTCAGTATTTATGATTCTGGGACCGAAGTGGACCAATATCCGGGAGCTGGGGCGGACCAAGCCCCACGACAAAGCGGACCTGATACCGGTGCTGAAGAAAATGGTCTGGTGGCCGAGGAAACCGAGATAGCGGACAATGTTCCCTCCATTGAACACTTGGTACGAGTCACCATCACCGTCAATTAAATTGCTATGTGAAAGGGAATGTCACATGTAGGTTGACCGGTTGGTCGGAGCGCCCAAACTTTGTTTGGGCGTTCTTTGTTATAATGGTGAAGCTAAAATGTCAATGGCGGGCCAAAAGGCTATTGATTTCTCCCCAAGTGATCAATTTGATACCGTTTTCTTCAATTTTTGATTTTACGGCCTCACTGGTGAAGGTGTCAAAATCAATCTGTCGCCATGCCGAACCGAAATTCGGATGGTTTATGGTGACACCCTGCATCTCGCGGTCATCAAAAGCGGTATGGATCAAGATCACGTTGAGACCTTCGGCCAAATTATCCAAGATGTCCATGTACTGATTGCCCAATTGTCCTTTTTCAAAATGGTCATAGGAACCCAAATGCACTTGGTCCACCAGAAAATCACCTTCCTGAATAATGGTATCGGGGTCCAGACCCACCATGGTAAGGAGCTGTGCATTGATCTGTACGGGGAGGTCATATTTTTTGCCAAGCTCCCGGTACACTTCAAAGAACGCAGGGTCAGAACCCACACTGTACATATGGGAATCTATATGGGTGGGCCGTAATCCATACGCCAAAGCCTTTTCGATTTGGGCGGAAAGCTCTTTGGCCACTTCGTTGGCAGACGCCTGTTTTTTAAGAACATCCCTCTTTTTGGGGAAATGCCCGTTTTCATCCACCAAACTGGGAACTTCATGGACGGGCAGTACGGGGCCAAACTTGTAATTTTCCCATTCGCAGGTCAAGGTAAGGTGCACGCCATGGTCAAATTGGGGGTGTGTTTTGGCAAAAAGGGCCATTTCATGGAACCACGGGCAGGGCACCATAATGCTATAGGAATTTACGGATCCGGTGGAAAGGGCCTGTATGGTGGCCTGGTTTTCGGAATGGGACAATCCGGCATCGTCTGCATGGATGATCAACAGTTTGGTCCCTTTTGGGAAACCAAGCGTCTGGGCTGTGTTCATATGGGCAAAGGAAATTGTAAGGGTCGATTATAAGTAGGATAAAGGTACTGAATTTTGAAATTGGGGTATGCCAAAACCAAAAGAAGCCTGCCATGTGCCCCTGTGGGCCATGGTCTGTATGTGCGGAAAGGGCCTTGGCCTACTCGGCGGTGGTGGGGTCTATGATGGCGGCCACCTCGCTCACCGAATTTACAGGAAACCCGCCCTGCTTGGCATGTTCCCGTACCATGTCCTTGTTGGGGGCTATGTACACGCAATAGACCTTGTCCCCGGTGACATAGCTCTGTATCCATTGGATCTCTGGCCCCATGTTCCTGAGAACACCACAGCTAGTCTGCGATATTCCCTTGAGCTGCTCGGCGGTTAAATTACCGGCATCCGGTATTTCCCGCTCAATGACATACTTTGGCATGTTGTTGAATTTAGTTCCTACTCGTTTGGCTTTTGGGTTACGCCCCGTTTTTGTGTGGTTGCTGGACTCCACTTAAAGATAAGAAATAATGCAGCTTCTTGAAGGGGTTTATGCCGAAATCCCATAGTTTTTTGTAGTAGTCATAATTTATTATGACCCTTAAAACCAAAAGCTTATCTACATTTGGGTATGTCCCAAAAGAAAGAAAAATTACAGGAGTTTATTAAGGAGGGTTACGGTACCCCGGCCCAATTGGCCGACATCTTGGACCTTGGGGTGGTCATGTTGTTCTATCTGGAAGAGGACACCTTTTCCCGAAGGGAAGTACAAAGTGTGGTGGAGGCCCTAAAAGGGATTGAGGGTTGGTTGAGGGATTGAGGGTTTATGTTATGGTTGGGTGTATTGGATTGTAGCCGCTGTTGTAATTGGAAATCATTTACCGAATTCCGTTATACTCAATTCAGGAATTGTTAAGTATACATTTCTTTTTTCCTGTCTTACATTGCCATCGTTCCATTGTCGGACAAAAGTAATTTGAACCGTCTTGTAGTCTGAAGCATTTTTGATTTGTTTTAAAACAAGTTCAGCGACTTCTTTTGCCAATCCATTGGCTGACTCATCATTTCGATAGTCAGTCAAACTTTCTGGATTTAAGAGAACCGCCTGTAACCACATTCGTTCGTTAATTTGCTCTTTTGTTTCTTTGTCATATCCATGTGTTTGAAAGGTTCCAATTTTAGATTCTTCTGCGGAAAATAGCTCTTTGAGTTTAAATTCGGCAGATTCCTTTGATTCATTGAACTCAGGCTCAATAACATAGCTGTAATCTGGAGGAGGCATATTCTTTAATTCATTCAGTGCCTTGTATAATCTTTGATTACAAGAAAACAAGGTTAGAAATGCCATGCTTAAAAATGTCAACTTAATTCCTTTCATAGGCCTCGTTCAATAACGTACAACACGATTTTAGGAATAAAAATACACCTTTTACCCGAAGTATGGTCTAGGCCTAAATGGTCTTGGAGGGATGGTTGCAATGAATTATGGTCATAGGTTTTGTTCCACAACTTTGTTGAATCTCTGGTTTAGGCCATCTATAAATTGATGCGTTTTTTTATCAAAGCCAATGATATGTCCTAAAGTGTCTCTTTTAAAATGAAACCATAATTCTGCATCCGTATCAAAAAACAAATCTTTTCCGTAGGGATAAATTGGGATTGGGTCACGGACAATGTTCCTGCGTACAATTTGAAATTTTAAGGTGTCATTTTCAATGATGATGTTGTTCCAATACACCTTACTTTTCTCAAATAAAAAGCTCCCTAAATATTCCTTTTGTGCTTCGGGTGAAATTGTTTTTGGTTGTAAGAACCTATTGCGTTGGACCCGTCTTTCCTTGAGATTGTACTTGTCGCCATTTTCCAAAAGATAGAACTTTCCCTTTCCCGTTTCAAGGGTATCGATCTCATTAAAATAGTCCGCCCAAAATGTACCGTCATATAGGGCAACATATTTATCCCCAATGACTTCAAATACATTTCCTTGGACCACAACAGCGGTGTTTTTATCCACACCCACACCTAATAGTTCAGGGTTTACTTCCAGTAATTCGAACATGTCGTATTGCCTGTTTCGTTCAAGGTGGTGTTGGTCAAAAGCGGTGTTGGATACAAACCCGAAACCAACGTTGGAATCGCTGATTATGTTGTAGTTGCCGTCCTCCTCTCGTCCTCCTCTTACCAAATAGGAACCTTGGATAGATGCTCCTGCTGAGTGTCCGCCAATAATTCCACCGCGATCTAGAACGTTTTTCAATTCCGCATGGGTCTTGGTGTTTAAATAGGTATCGGCCATTCGCCATTGTCTTCCTCCGGTAAGCCAAACCGCAGTAGCAGTTTTGAGCGGTTTTACAAAATCATCGCTATTGGCCATTAAAGTGTCCCTTGTGTGCATGAATTCAATGCTATCGAACCCTCGTTCCCTGAACTGCCGTTCCAAAATTTTAAATTCTGGGTCATACTGGATTGAACCTTCATCAAAAGCTGTTGGAATCACCACAAGTTTAGCTGACTTGCCACCTGCCAAATCAAAAAACACTTGCCACATTTCATCCGTCATACCACCGCCACCAATTAACAATGCACCACTTTTTGGCCCTATGGACTGACTTTTGGCGGTATTCGATTCATTTTCTGGATTTTGGCAAGAAATTGCTGAAATCAGAAGTAAAATTATAGATAGGTTTTTAAGACTTTTCAATGTCAATTTCCTAATGTCCATAAATTGCGGGAGGTTTCTTCTAAATGTTAACTGGTTGGTTTATGGAATGTAAAATACACCTTTTTCCCGAAGGGAGACCCCGAACAGGCGACCCTATCGGTCATGGTTTCAGTTCCGTATGGTGCGGGGTATCCGGTTCTATATGGATCAAAACGTGGCCCAAATTGGGGATCTCGCTCCGTAAATGATCTTTAAGATGGTGCGATATGTCATGCCCTTCCTTCACCGAAATGTCCCCATCCACAATGGCGTGTAGGTCCACATGGTACTTCATGCCCGCTTTTCGGATAAAACATTTTTCCGTCCCTACCACTCCCTTCACCTTAATGGATTCTTCCCGGATCTCCTCCAACAGGTCATCGTACAAATGTTCGTCCATGATTTCCCCCAGTGCTGGTCTAAAGATCAAATAGCTGTTGTAGAGGATAAAGGTGGAGGCCAACAAAGCGGCCCAATCGTCCGCCGTTTCATATCCTTTTCCGAACACCAAGGCTATGGTGATTCCAATAAATGCCATGATAGAGGTAATGGCGTCGCTGCGGTGGTGCCAGGCATCTGCCCTGAGCGAGGAACTGTGGGTCTCCTTACTTTTTTTGATGACGATCCTGAACGAGATTTCCTTCCAAAGGATAATGCAGCCCAACACGATCAGGGTCCATGGTTTGGGCACTTTGTGGGGCGTTCTAATGTTTTGGATGCTTTCATACGCGATTACCGTGGCCGAAGTGACCAAGAAGGCCACTACCAAAAAAGTAATCAGGGGTTCAATTTTTCCATGGCCGTACGGATGGTTCTCATCGGCGGGCCTCTTGGCATATTTTAAACCGAACAGGACCAATAGCGAAGAAAAAATATCGGTGGTGGACTCAATGGCATCGGCAATAAGGGCGTACGAATTCCCAAAGAACCCGGCAAGGCCTTTAATCAAGGCCAAACTGGCATTTCCAATAATACTGAAATACGTGGTCCGAATTGCGCTTTGTTCGCTATCCATTTTTGGTGTTCGGGTGCATCATCCTATTGCTTGTCGTCTGCCAAGGGCGAGATCATAATGTGGGCCCTGTGCGTTCCCGGGTTCATGATCCAAGGGTGGTTGGATCCCACGGGATTTTCGGGAAGTCCTGTGGATTCGGCCGTGGCAAAGGGTAGATACACCACGTAGCGGTATTTTGCACCCTCCACTTTATGCGTTTCGGGGTCGTAGCGCTCATTGGGGCCGTAATAAATGTGCAGGGTGGCCCCAGCTATGCCCATATCCAGTTTTCCGGATTTGGCCTCTTCTTCCCGAATATCGAAAATTTCGGTGCCGGTCTTTCCTTCGGCTCTAAGTTCCCGGCCCCTGGCCATAAAAGGTTCCAGACTCTTGTGGTAACAGGCGGCATTGAACCCGGATTTTTTTGGGTCGTCCGCCAAAACGATGAATTCGTTGTTCCCTTCCTTATAGGTCACCAATTCCCCTTCGTTGTTGTAGCCGATGACCTTGCATCCGGCGCGACTTGCCTCCGGGGCGGCCATCAAGGAGGTGGCGATTAGGGCTTCTTCGGTATCAATGGCAACGAAATGGGTGGCGGTGCTGTCCGTTGCCATTTCTGTTGAAGGGGACTCCTCTGCGGTGTCCTTGGTCTTGTTTGAGGTGTTGCAGGACATCAAAGCTCCTGTCAGGGCCAATACGGTGATGATATGTTTCATTTTCCACGATTTTAAGGGTTGCTCTCGGTCGGTTTAAGATACCACAAAATTTGCAGATTATTTGGAGTAGTCAATTCCCAAGTCGTTGGTACGGACCTCCTTCAGTTTGTCCTTTAGTTTTTGCTGAAAATCGGCCACCACATCGGCGTATTTGGGATCGTAGGCGAGGTTGGTGTATTGCTTTGGGTCGTTTTCCATGTCGAAAAGTTCCATGCCCGATGCGGCATCTTCATCGTATTGGATATAAGCCCATTTGTCTGTTCGCAGGAGAAAGGTTTTTCCGCCTTGCGATACGCTGAAGGCCATATCCCTGACTTTTTCAGTGGGGTCCTCCAATAGTTTTACCAAATTTTTTCCCTGTAGATGCTCGGAATATTCCACTCCGGCCAATGAGGCAATGGTGGGGTATAGGTCGATGAGTTCAACAAACGAATTACATACGGCGGGTTTTTGACCGGGTACTTTTATAATCAAAGGCACCTTGGCCGATTCTTCGTGCAGGCTCACCTTCATCCAAAAATCGTGTTCCCCCAGATGGAATCCATGGTCGGAAGCGAATACTACGATGGTATTATCTTCCAGCCCTTCCTCTTCCAAAGTCTTTAATACTTTCCCTACCTGCTCATCCATAAAGGAAACGGAAGCATAATAGGCGGCAACGGCCTTTTGCTGTTGCTCAATACTCATTTGTCCATTTACACTGGTCACGTAATTGATGCCCCTTTTGGGGATGTCGTCCCAGTCATTTTCCACTTTTTTGGGTAAAACGATATCGGCATAGGAGTACGGGTCAAAATGGGATTTTGGGGCCACAAAGGGAACATGGGGCCGTACCATTCCCACGGCGAGGAAGAATTTTTCATTCTTGTGTTGGCGAATCAGCTCACTGGCCTTTTGGGCCGTTTTTCCATCGGCATGGACCAGATCGTCTCCATCCGCCTTGACAATGGTCATTACGTTGCCTCCTTTTCGTTCTATGGCGCCATCGGGGTTGCCCTGTACGAGTTCGGCCTCTCCCTTGGTTTGCCATTCCGGGGCCTGACTGTTGTATTTTTCATTCCACGAAGCGGGGTCGTCCTTGCCATCGCTGCCCTGTTCAATATCGATGGGAACACCCATATGGAAAATCTTGCTCACCCGGGCCGTATAATACCCATTGTCCTTGAAAGACTGGGACCATGTTTTTCGTTCCTCACCAATGTTTTCACGACCGCTCACATATCCGTAGGTGGTGGTGGCATTGGGATAGTACCCACTCATGAAAGAGGCCCGCGAGGGGCCACACACCGGATATTGGCAATAGGCTTTGGTAAATCGGGTTCCTTCCGATGCCAGTTTGTCGATATTGGGCGTATGTACGGCCTTGTTTCCATAGGATGACACGGCCGTTGCGGTAAGATCGTCGGAAATGATGAAAAGTACATTGTAGTCCTGTTCCTGTTTTTGGGAATATGAAAATAGATGTAGGCCCGCACAAAGGACTATACTTAGTAATGAACTTCTTTTTAAAAATAACGCTGGCATGGTTTTCTATGGTTGATTTTATATTTAAATGTATCGTATTGCCCCAAATTGGATTAAACGTGTGAGCTTGTTTTATGGCGTGTTTTCAGATACCCTGAACCGTACAATTTCAGCAATTAAATCCAAAGGTATGGCTTGGTCCAATGGAAATTGAACGGAGCCCTTGCCTTGTTTGTATTGGGACAGTTGGGACTCGAATGCACTATGCCCTGTTGGAGTGGCATAGAAGCCGATATGCTTTGCATATCCGGCGAAATACACCAAGGGTTTTTTGTGGAGTTTGTAGGCAGGCATGCCATACGCAATACCTTCAATGGCATCGGGGGCATTTTTTTGGATGACTGTGCGAATCTGGTTGAGCTTTTTCTGAATTTCCAAGGGAAACTCGGCGATATACCCATCCACATCTATTGGTTTTTTGTTCATTTTTCTAGTTTTCTTCCTGTGCGGCTTCCTTGCCTTCCACAATAATGGAAACCACTTCTTGTTTCAATTCTGGCTCTATGGCTTTTACGGTTTTATGTCCCGTATCGGTAATGGTAAATGTAGCAAATAGTGGCAAATGGTCGGAGCCAATGGCGGGCAAGGTCTTTATTTGGTGAACTTCCATGTCCCTAGAGTGGAACAATAGGTCTATGGGGAAACGGAACAGTTTGGGTTTTACCGGGAAGGTGCTGTAGAACCCCTTTCCCAAGCGGGCATCCTTTAGCTTGGAGATTTTTGAGAAGAGTTTAGAGCTTTTGGACCAGCACACATTGTTGAAATCGCCCGAAACCAAGGTAGGCATCTTTTTATCATGGACTTTCCGAGCCACCATCATGAGTTCCGCGTCTTTTTGTTTGGAGGTAGGCTTTTCCGTAGGGCTCGGAGGTGGCGGATGGATGCCCCAAAAGGTGAAATCGGTACCATTTTTGTCCACCAAAGTGGCTTCAATGGAAGGGTGCTCATCGGAAATCAAATAATGGCCTTGACAGGATTTTACCTTGAGCTTGGAGTACAAATGCATGCCATACCGGTTCTCTTTGGACATTTTGTGTGAAAAGGTGAAGTCACTTTCAATTTCTGAAAGTGCTTTTTCCCATTCCAAGTTACTTTCCATGGTAAGGAAGAGGTCCGGTTGGATTGTTTTGACCAACCCGATGAGTTTTTGATAATCGGTATTTTTTTGAAGCACATTGACACTGATCAGGGTAATGGCTTTTTCTGGAACGCCTTTGGACTGCTTTCGAAATGGCAGATAGGGCCAGATGATAAAAAGTTGGTAGGCGATTGCCATTAAAAGCAAGACTTGGGTGAGTGTACCCAGAAATAGGGAGCCACTACTGAAGAACAAATCGGTTATGAACAGCACCACCAGTAGTGCTAAGAGTTGCAGTCGTACAAAATCAAAAATGCGGAAAAACCAATGCTTAAAATCCAAAAAGGGCAAGAAACTCACCAAGGCACACAAAATTGACAATGTGTTCAGTACAATATGCCAATAATCCATGTGTAGTTGTATTGATTTTTTGCTTTAAATAGGGAGTAAGGGCAACCACTGGTAAGTTACCACATAAATTTTAAATGGTCGAAACTGCTTTGGATTTGGGTGTATTCTTTTAGGGCCTATTTTTCCCCAAGATGCTTTAGCAAACCATCCAGAATTTCATCATCCTCATTCAGCAAATGATCTTTAATAAAGATGTCCGGTATTACACCCTCCTTTTGGGTACTCCCGTTCACCCGGACAATTTTTCCTTTGGATACACTGACGGAAATCCCGGTGTGGGGGAGCTGGTATTGGAACTGGGAGGCATATAGGGAGGGATAATCGCCTGTTTCTTCCCCAACTAGGGTGCCAAATCCGTAGTCCTGTATTTGCGCCGCGGTAACCGCCGATTGGGAGTGCGATTGCCGGTTGATCAAGACATAGACCTTGCCTTTATAACGTTTGGCGATAGGTTGCGGAGGGTAATCGTCAAAATTATAGTCATAAACCTCACCATCCTTATGGTCCAGTATTTGTTTCCAATAAACCGCAGTGGTATCGTTGTTTTGTCGAACCTGTTCTTTTAAAAAAGCACTTGTTTTTAGGGTGAAACTCGAATGCCATTGAAAGGGTCTGTCGGCAATATAGGACACCAAATAATCGCTGAAAGCATTGTCGCCACCGCCATTGTTCCGTAAGTCTATGATCAAGTTTCCACTCTTTTTTGAATGTATTTCAGCAAAGGAAGAATCAATGAACTGTTTGAATTTGGGTTCGTCCCCAGAAAAATTTCCCGGATTCAGATAAGCGGTCTGTCCTTTGAACCACAATTTCATAGTGGCGTTCAGCACTTCAGTGCGTTTCATTTCGTACCCGTCGATGAGGTCCACAGCCTTTAAGGAATACGTTGTGTTTTTGCCTTTTGATTGAATTTCAACCTCAAACTGATCATGCCGTCCAAAGACTTGCCAATAGAGCCTTGGAAAGGAATACAGTTCTATTTTGGCATTCTTAAAATAGGATCGCTCCGCCGAAATCTGGGGATATATCTTGGAGAGAATTTCTGCCATCGGTATTCCATTGATACGTAAAATCTTGTCCCCAACTTTTATGCTGTCGTTATCCGACCAATTTTTTCTGATCAGGGGAATATTGTATTCAAAGGCAATTTCCAAAGGAAAAATAGTACCGCCCGCATAGGCATATGCACCATAGGATTGACCGGGGAAACCGATTTCGGTATGTCCATTGTTTACCACAGAGATTAATTGTTGTAAGATGGTGGTAGTTTCCAATAGGCTGAATGAATCCTTTTGGATCCCTTCCTTAATTTGCAGATATCTTGCATTGAACTCTTGTTCCGTGATATAGGCATATAGGTTATAATGAGCTTCTTCCAAAGATTCTTGTAGTGTCTTTAAATCTTCCAACACCTCTTTTTTTGAAAACTTTGGACGTAATTGCCCAAAAAAGAGGTATGGAACCAGCAAGAAAATAAGGAGTAAATACTTTGATTTCATTTGTTTGATGGGTAAATAGTTTTAATTACAATCCAACAAATACAAAGACGACTATGGTGAAAATTCGTTACACGGCCACCACTCCTTTAATATGTGGATGCGGGTCGTAGTGGAGCAATTCAAAATCGTCAAAGGTGAAATCAAAAATATCCTTTACCTCTGGGTTCAATCGCATGGTGGGCAAAGGTCGTGGGTCGCGACTCAGTTGGAGTTCTACCTGTTCCCTGTGGTTGTCGTAGATATGCGCATCACCAAAGGTGTGGATGAATTCCCCGGGCTGGTAGCCACAAACTTGGGCCATCATCATGGTGAACAATGCATAGGAAGCTATATTGAAGGGGACACCCAAAAAGATGTCTGCACTACGTTGATACAGCTGGCAGGAAAGTTTGCCATCGGCCACATAAAACTGGAAAAAGGCGTGACAGGGAGGGAGTGCTGCCTTACCATTGGCCACATTTTCGGAAAAGGATGCCGAAGTGTCCGGGAGTACGCTGGGATTCCAAGCTGAGACCAACATCCTGCGGCTATTGGGATTGTTCTTCAGGGTTTCGATGACTTCTTTGATCTGGTCGATTTCCTCACTGTTCCAATTGCGCCATTGGTGTCCGTACACCGGGCCTAAATCCCCATTTTCATCGGCCCATTCGTTCCAAATCCGTACCCCGTTCTCCTGTAGATATTGAATGTTGGTATCACCTTTCAAAAACCAAAGCAGTTCGTGAACAATGGATTTTAGGTGCAGCTTTTTGGTGGTCACCATGGGAAATCCTTCGGAGAGGTCAAAACGCATTTGATAGCCAAAAACGCTCAAGGTTCCTGTTCCCGTGCGATCGCCCTTGGCATTGCCGTGTTCCAAAACGTGTTTAAGAAGGTCGTGGTATTGTTTCATTCTGTTGGTGCAAATTAGAGGTCATTTCGAACGAATGCAATAAGGAGAAATCCAAGACATCTCGACTGCGCTCGATGTGACAAAAAATCAATCTGTCTAAATTACATCAAGAAAAAAGTATTCAAAATAGAAACTGGATGTACTTATAAAGATTTTATCAACGGACTTTTATCTATCCCAAAATCATTCCGGCAATGGTGGCCGAGAGAAGTGAGGCCAAGGAACCGCCCAAAACGGCCTTCATGCCAAATTCGGAGAGCGTTTTGCGTTGTCCGGGGGCCAAGGAGCCAATGCCACCTATCTGAATGCCAATGGAGGCAAAGTTGGCAAAGCCACAGAGCATATATGTGGCCATGATCACAGATTTGTTATAAGCAAAGTGCAGGTCGCTGGTCATGTTCTTGAGTTCCGCCAATTGGATATAACCCACAAATTCGCTGGCGGCGAGTTTGATGCCAAGCAGTTGACCCATAAGCATAACATCTTCGTTGGCCACGCCAATAAGCCACATGAGGGGGGCAAATACAGTGCCTAAGATAGCTTCCAATGAAAAACTGTTGTAGGGAGAGTTGGCTGCAATCCAATTGTTGAGAGTGCTCCAATCGCCGACCCAGCCCAAAATACCATTGATCATGGCAATAAAGGCCACAAAGACCAAGAGCATGGCCCCTACGTTCAGAGCCAGTTTTAATCCTTCCGTGGTTCCGTTGGCAATGGCGTCCAAGATGTTGGCGCCTATTTTTTCCGAAGAGACTTGGACATCAGTATTCACGGTTTCGGTCTGAGGGTATAATATTTTTGAAATGACAATTGCTCCCGGAGCTGCCATTACGGAAGCGGCCAACAGGTGTTTGGCAAAAACCAAGCGTAGCGCAGGGTCGTCCCCACCCAAAAAACCGATATAGGCTGCAAGAACAGCGCCGGCTACGGTAGCCATCCCGCCAATCATCACCAAAAGGATTTCGGACTTGTTCATTTTTTCCAGATAGGCCTTGATGAGCAAAGGGGCTTCGGTCTGTCCCAAAAAGATATTTCCGGCCACGGATAGGCTTTCCGCTCCTGATATGCCCAATGATTTGGACAATAACCAAGCCATGGCCTTGACCACTTTTTGAATGACTCCCAAGTAGAACAATACCGAGGTCAATGCAGAGAAAAATACAATGGTGGGCAATACCTGAAAGGCAAAAATATAGCCAAATGTGTCCATGTCCACGACCAAGCCCTCAAAAAGGAATTGGCTTCCTGCACGGGTAAAATCTAGAATACTGACAAAAACTTCCCCAACTTTTTCAAAGGCGTATTGTACAAAAGATACCTTGAGCACTCCAACGGCAATCAGCAATTGCAACGCAAGGCCAATGCCTACCGTTTTCCAGTTGATGGCCTTTCGGTTGGAGCTGAACAAAAATGAGATGAAAATCAATACGGCCATTCCCAAAGCCCCGCGCCATAACGTATGGAAGGAAAAACCTTGGTTTGGGATAATTTCCGTTACGTTCTGGGATGGAATATCATTGATGAGGGTGGTGCCAAGGGCAATATTGAGGGAGTCGGTAGGTGGGGTATTTTGTCCTAAGGCAATAGTGCACAGGAGCAATAGTGTCAGGAAACTTAAGGTCTTTTTCCCCATGTAGTTGGTTTATTTACGCTTGGAAATTTCGTCCCGCAACTTGGCGGCCTTTTCATAATCTTCGTTGGCCACTGCCTTGTCCAATTCTTTATGGAGCTCGTCCAAGGACATTTCCCGATACCCATGGGTGTCTGCCCCTGATTCTATTTCTACGGTTTCGCCTTCTTGAAGGATTTCATCCACTACAATGCTATCGTCCTCCTCGTTCTCTTCATTTTCCTTGGGGGAAAATTTAAGAAAAATTCCTGCTTTGTCCAGGATGGTCTTGTAGGTGAAGATGGGGGCATCAAACCGGAGTGCCAAAGCAATGGCATCGCTGGTCCGGGCATCAATGATTTCCTCCACCTTATCTTGCTCACAGATGATACTGGAATAAAAAACACCATCAACCAATTTGTGGATGATTACCTGCTTTACCACAATCTGAAACCTATCCGCGAAATTCTTGAAAAGGTCATGGGTCAAGGGTCTTGGTGGTTTGATTTCTTTTTCCAGCGCAATGGCAATGGACTGGGCTTCAAAGGCACCAATGACAATGGGAAGTTTTCGGTCTCCCTCCACTTCATTTAAAATAAGGGCATACGCACCGTTTTGTGTTTGACTATATGATATTCCCTTTATTTTTAATCGAACTAAGCTCATAATCTCCTCCTAAAAACCCAAAAGGGCCGTTCAAATAAGTGGCGTTGCCAGTTATCTGAACAGCCCCTTGTTAAGGGCAAATTAACAAAATTTAAGCGTTTTGGGCTTTAAATTCCTTTAATTTTTCGATGAGCTTGGGCACCACCTCAAAGGCGTCGCCAACTATACCATAATCAGCGGCTTTGAAGAACGGGGCCTCAGGGTCGTTGTTGATGACCACCTTGGTTTTGGAGGAGCTTACTCCCGCCAAATGTTGAATGGCGCCTGAAATTCCTATGGCGATGTATAGATTGCTGGCCACCGGTTTTCCGGTCTGGCCTACGTGTTCGCCATGAGGACGCCAGCCCAAATCCGATACGGGTTTGGAACAGGCAGTGGCTGCTCCCAATACATCGGCCAATTCTTCTATCATGCCCCAATTTTCTGGGCCTTTAAGTCCACGACCTCCTGATACCACAATATCGGCATCGGCAATGGAAACTTTCCCGGCGACCTTGTCCACTTCAATGGATTTGGTGGTGAAATCTGCATCGCCCAAGGAGGGGTTAAAATCTTCAACAGCAGCTGAAACGTTGTTTTCCATTACGCCATAGGCATTGTTGGACACTCCTATGATTTTTATGTCCGAACTAATTTCGGTATGCGCAAACCCCTTGTTGCTGAATGCAGTGCGCTTCACCACAAATGGGGAAGTGCTATCCGGAGCGGCTACGACATTGGGAACGTAACCCGCGCTGAGTTTTGCGGTTAGGATGGGTGCCAAAAACTTGGTGTCGGCACTGGAACTTAAGATAATGACTTTGGCGCCTTCGGCTTCGGCAGCCTGGGTCAGGGCATCCGCGTAGGCCTTCGCATTGAAAGTGCCCAATTGGTCATTGGATATTTTTAAAACCTTGGAAACACCATAATTGCCCAATGAAGCCTCATCGTTGGCATTAAAGGCAACCGCAGTGACACTTGTTCCCAGGTCTTGTGCTACTTTGTAGGCATAGGAAGCCACTTCAAAGGCACTCTTTTTGAATTTTCCTTTTTCGGATTCGGTATATACTAATACTGACATAAAAGTTTTATTAAAAATTTTTCCTGAACTTGTTTCAGGAACCTTATGACTTTTTTAAATGGATTCCGAAACGAGTTCGGAATGATTTAGCTGTGCCTAAATCACTTTAGCTTCGTTGTGCAATAGGTTCACTAACTCACCAACATTGTCTGCGTCTACCAATTTTACTGGTCCTTTAGGTGCTGGTTTCTCAAATTTTTGGTCTTGTGTGGGTTGCGAAGCTTCCACGGGTTCCACGACATTCAGCGCCTTTTGGCGGGCCATCATGATTCCCCGCATATTGGGAATGCGAAGGTCACTTTCCTGTACCAATCCTTTTTGGCCTCCAATGACCAAGGGTAGGGAAGTGCTTAATTTTTCTTTTCCACCATCAATTTCCCGAAGGGCCGTAGCTGTATTGCCATCGACCTCCAAGCCAATACAGGTGTTCACAAAGTTCATGTCCAAAAGGGTGGCCAGGATTCCCGGGACCATTCCCCCGTTGTAATCAATGGATTCCCTACCGGCAATCACAAGATCGTATTCTCCATTTTTAACGACTTCCGCCAATTGTTTGGCCACAAAAAAGCCATCAGTGGGTTCAGCGTTTACCCGTATGGCCTCATCGGCCCCAATGGCCAATGCTTTTCGGATGGTGGGTTCGGTCTGTGCACCGCCTACTGTGGCCACGTGTACGGTGGCTCCTTGCTTTTCCTTGAACCACATGGCGCGTGTCAATCCAAATTCATCATTGGGATTAATCACAAATTGCACCCCGTTTGTATCAAACTTGGTATCACCGTCAGTAAAATTTATTTTAGAGGTGGTATCTGGTACATTGCTAATGCAAACTAGAATCTTCATAGGTACTTTAAGGTTTATGGTTTCAAAGATAGCCATTAAATTCTGAAATTTATTATGCATGCATAATAAATTTTGCTCTTTTTTTGATTTATCCCCAAGCATTGTTCTTTTAGTTTTTGCTATTTTTGCTTGCGTTTTTAAGCACACTAACAAAACTTTTTAGCATCAGTTAATGAAAACACTACAGTTTAGGGAAGCAATTGCGGAAGCCATGTCCGAGGAAATGCGAAGGGACGACACCATTTATTT
The DNA here is from genome assembly GCF_009184425.1 of Flagellimonas olearia. GTDB lineage: Bacteria > Bacteroidota > Bacteroidia > Flavobacteriales > Flavobacteriaceae > Flagellimonas > Flagellimonas olearia. Next base: position 1,462,074 of record NZ_WELG01000002.1, read on the forward strand.
GATGGGGGAGGAAGTAGCTGAATACAATGGGGCCTACAAGGCTTCCAAAGGAATGTTGGATGAATTTGGACCGGAACGCGTATTGGACACTCCCATTTCTGAGTTGGGGTTTGCCGGTATCGGTGTAGGTTCTGCCATGAATGGCAACCGTCCCATTATAGAGTTCATGACCTTCAATTTCTCCTTGGTGGGAATTGATCAGATTATAAACAATGCCGCTAAAATTCGACAGATGTCCGGTGGGCAGTTCAACTGTCCTATCGTTTTTAGGGGTCCTACCGCTTCTGCAGGCCAATTGGCGGCCACGCACTCCCAGGCTTTTGAGAGTTGGTTTGCCAACTGTCCGGGATTGAAGGTGGTTGTGCCTTCAAATCCAGCTGATGCCAAAGGATTGTTGAAAGCGGCCATCCGTGATGATGACCCTGTAATTTTTATGGAGTCGGAACAGATGTACGGTGACAAAGGTGAAGTGCCCGAAGGTGAATATACCATTCCGCTGGGTGTTGCGGATATCAAAAGGGAAGGTACCGATGTGACCATAGTTTCTTTTGGTAAAATCATCAAGGAAGCTTACAAAGCAGCTGAAGAATTGGAAAAAGAAGGGATTAGTTGCGAAATCATCGATTTGCGCACCGTGCGTCCCATGGACTACGAAGCCATCCTTAATTCCGTGAAGAAAACCAATAGAATGGTCATCTTGGAAGAAGCCTGGCCTTTTGGAAATGTGGCCACTGAAATCATTTACCATGTACAGGACAAGGCGTTCGATTATTTGGATGCCCCTATTGTGAAAATAAACACAGCCGACACTCCGGCACCCTACTCACCTGTGCTTTTGGCCGAGTGGTTGCCCAATCACGAGGATGTCATTAAGGCTGTTAAGAAAGTGTTATATAAATAGCTTGCGTATATTTGTAAGGTATATTAGCCCCGTCAACCATGTTGATGGGGCTTTTTTAACGGAACAGTTTTTGATAAGAAGTTACTTTTAAACCAAAATTTGACCTAAAGTGCAGCTGGAAAGCCCAACGGTTTTTCCAATGTCCCATATATCAAAACATGAAGAGATTCCTAGCCGTTTTCTTTTTCCTTTCCTCTTTGACCATTTTCTCGCAGACCAAGGTGGGCGGTATTGTATTGGATGAATCCGGCGAACCCATTGCCTTTGCCAATATCATCTTTAAAAACTCATCCGAAGGGACCATTACCAATGACAATGGTAGATTCTACTTGGAATCGGACGATACCTATGAAACCATCACGGTTACTTTTATTGGGTATGAGAGTAAGGATATTGATTTGCCCCAAAAGGTGAACTACGGATTGGAGATCGTGTTGAACGAATCCATGGAGCAGCTAAAAGAGGTTATTGTATATACCGGAAAGCAGTCCAAAAAAGATAACCCGGCGATTGATATCCTCAGAAAAATATGGGCCAAGAAACGTGAAAATGGGGTTCGTAAGTTCAAACAATACAAGTACGATAAATACGAAAAAGTTGAGTTCGATCTCAATACCATAGACAGTGCATTGATCCAAAGTAAACTGTTCAGGGGGTTGGAGTTTATGTTCGAGGATTTGGATACCTCGAGGATTACGGGGAAGACCTATTTGCCCTTCTTTTTGAACGAAACCTTTTCCAAGGTGTATGGCGACAATATTTTAGATCGTGAAAAGGAGGATGTCTTGGGGAACAAAAGCTCTGGATTTGAAGGCAATCAGGCCATCACCGCATTTGTGGAAGACCTGTACTCTGATTACGACATCTACGATAATTACCTGCGGTTTTTCGATAAAAGCTTTACCAGTCCATTGTCCAAAACAGGGGTGGACACTTATAATTATGTACTATCGGACAGTACCTATATCGACAACAAATGGTGTTATAACATCATCTATTACCCCAGACGAAAGAACGAACTCACTTTTAAAGGTGACTTTTGGGTGAACGATACCACCTTCGCGATCAAGAAAATTAACATGCAGGTCACCAAGAGTGCCAACATCAACTGGGTAAAGGAAATTTATATTGAACAGGATTTTGATGTGGTCAACGATTCGGTCTTTTTGCTGAAACGGGACTATATGCTCAGCGACTTTGCCTTCTCCAAGAAAGAAAAATCGAGAGGAGTGTACGGAAAGCGTACCACCGTCTTTGATCATTATGAGTTTGATTTAAGTCGACCCGAGTCGTTTTACAAAGCGGAATCCGACCCCTATGACCCAAGGGTCTTTTCGCAGGATACCACTTTTTGGAAAAATGCCCGGCTTGAGAATCTCACGGATGACGAATCGGGAATCTTTCAACTTTTGGACACTCTGAAGACCGTTCCCAAGTTCCGGACCTATTATGATATTGTGAGCATCTTGGGCTCTGGGTATATAGAAATTGATAAGTGGAACATAGATATTGGCGATGTTTACAGCACCTTTGGTTATAATGATGCCGAAGGAATGCGCCTTAGGGCAGGGGCCCGTACCTATTTTGGCCAAAATGATACCTGGCGATTGGAGGGCTATATGGCCTACGGGTTTGGGGATCATAAGTTTAAACATGGACTTTCGGGTAAGTTCTTGCTGGACCGAAAGACCAGATTGATTCTTTCCGGTGGAAACCGAAGGGATATAGAACAGTTGGGACTTAGCCTCACCAGCACCAACGATGTGCTGGGAAGGAGTATTGCTTCATCCTCATTGGTCACAGTGGGTTCCAATGATCGGCTCACCAATATTAACCTTTCCACATTGGGGCTGGAGATGGAACCCGTCAAGAATTTCCGGATTCGTTTGGGGAGTTCTTTGCGTACTCTGAGTTCGGCCTTGCCGGAAGCCTTTAACCTAGATTATGTGGATGCGGATTCACCAACAGGCATTTCATCCGAAGTAAAACAGTTTGATGTTAGTACGACCTTGATATATACACCGGGCAAAAGAACCATTGGGTATGGTGTGGAACCGGCCAATATCAACGATGATCATAGCGCCGTGGTGTTGAATTACACCAAAGGGATCAGTGGCTTTTTGGAGAGTGATTTTGACTATGAGCGACTTCAGTTTTCTTATCGACAGCCTTGGCAGGTAGGTGGTTTTGGTAGGTTAACCACCAGCGTGGAACTTGGGAAGACCTTTGGAGAAGTCCCTTTATCGCTTTTGAGCGTAATTCCAGGTAACCAAACCCTGTTCTCATTATACAATGTATTCCCCAATCTGGATTTCTACGAATTTGTGACCGATACCTATGCTACCGTGCATTTGGAGCATAATTTTAATGGGAGACTGTTCTCCAGAATTCCATTTTTACGCAAGTTCAACCTGCGTGAAATTGTTGGGTTGAGAGGCGCTTGGGGCCAAATTTCGGATGAAAATATCGCACTGAGTGCCCCTGCCAATATCCCATTGATGGCTCCCGAGGACCAGATTTATTGGGAATATTCGTTTGGGGTGGGCAACATCTTCAAGATTTTGCGCATCGATTTTAACTTTAGGGGAAATTATCTGGATAATCCAGATGCACGTCCGTTTGGAATCACGGGAACCTTCGGATTTAATTTTTAATTAATACGAATAACGCAATTTCATTACCCCATTCCATCTATACGGGCTATTTTTGTAGAAAATAAAACTTCAAGCATGTCCAAAAGAGAACCCGTTACCTTTGATGTCCTAATTGAAATACCAAAAGGTAGCCGAAACAAATACGAATACGACTTTACCCTGCACAAGATTCGGTTCGATCGAACCCTATTTTCCTCGATGATGTATCCTGGGGATTACGGTTTTGTTCCAGAGACCTTGGCCTTGGACCACGACCCCTTGGATGTATTGGTGTTGGGCACCGAACCCACCTATCCCATGGTGGTCATGGAAGTGAAGCCTGTTGGAGTATTCCATATGACCGATGAAAAAGGACCGGATGAAAAGTTGATCTGTGTTCCCGTTTCCGACCCTATTTGGAGCAAACGGGATGATATCAGTGAACTGAACCCACATAGACTAAAGGAAATCGAGCACTTTTTCCAGGTATACAAGGACTTGGAAAAGAAAAAGGTCGACACCGGAGGTTGGGGCGGTGTGGACGAAGCCATAGAGATTTACCTCGAATGTGTGAAACGCTATGATGAAAGCGAACACAAAAAGAAACGTACTTATACCATATAAGGAACAATCGCCAAGAAATTATGCGCTTTTATTAAATAAAAGCGCATTTTTTTTATTACTCCGTATTTTACTACATTAGCTGCCATTAAAAAAATCTTAAACAACTACTAACTATGGATTTGATTGTGAAATTTTTGCCCGTGTTTGGTATCCTGGGCTTGTTGTACGTGTTCATTAAAAACGTATGGATTTCTAAGCAGGAAGTCGGGGATGAAAAGATGGCAAGAATTGCCAAGAACATTGCAGATGGTGCAATGTCGTTCTTGAAGGCTGAATATAAGATATTGAGCATTTTCGTTGTTGCCGTAGCCATTTTACTGTTCTTCAAGGGCAGCAACGAGGCAGGTTCCAATGGCATGGTGGCCGTTTCCTTTATTGTTGGGGCCATTTGCTCCGCATTGGCTGGATTCATCGGAATGAAAGTGGCCACTAAAGCAAACGTGCGTACCACAAATGCCGCCAGAACTTCTTTGGGTAAGGCCTTGGAAGTGGCTTTCGCCGGTGGGGCCGTAATGGGTCTCGGTGTTGTAGGTCTTGGCGTTTTGGGATTGAGCGTGCTCTTTATGGTGTATAGCGGACAAGGATGGGAACTCAGTGAAGTATTGAACGTACTTTCTGGATTCTCCTTGGGAGCATCATCCATAGCACTCTTCGCCCGTGTGGGTGGAGGTATCTATACCAAAGCGGCCGATGTTGGTGCTGACCTTGTAGGTAAGGTGGAAGCCGGTATTCCCGAAGATCACCCCTTGAACCCTGCCACCATTGCAGATAATGTTGGTGATAATGTGGGGGACGTTGCCGGTATGGGGGCCGACCTTTTTGAATCGTATGTAGGTTCCATTATTGGTACCATGGTATTGGGGGCCGTTTTTGCGGGTCTTCCAGAATTCCAAGCCGCTTTTGACGGTCTTGGGGCCGTATATCTTCCCTTGGCGTTGGCCGCAGTGGGGATTGTAATGTCCATTATCGGGACGTTCTTTGTTAAGGTAAAGGATGGTGGAAACCCACAGACAGCTTTGAACATTGGTGAATTTGGTTCTGCTGGACTTATGTTGATCGCATCCTATTTCTTGATTACTGGAATGCTTCCAGAGTCTTGGATTGAAGGAGGAAAAGAATACTCTTCCATGGGTGTTTTCTGGGCTACCATTGCCGGTCTTGTTGCCGGATTGTTGGTAGGTAAGGTCACCGAATATTATACAGGAACAGGAACTAAACCTGTGAACTCCATTGTGCGTCAGTCCGAAACCGGTTCTGCCACAAACATTATCGCCGGTTTGGGTGTGGGGATGATGTCCACCGCCATTCCAATCATATTGATTGCCGCCGCAATTTTGGTTTCACACTATTTCGCAGGATTATACGGAATTGCCATCGCAGCCGTAGGGATGTTGGCCAATACCGGTATCCAGTTGGCGGTTGATGCCTACGGACCTATTTCCGACAACGCGGGTGGTATTGCCGAGATGGCTGAATTGCCAAGTGAAGTGCGTGAGCGTACCGATAAATTGGATGCCGTTGGAAATACTACTGCTGCCATTGGTAAAGGTTTTGCCATTGCTTCCGCGGCTTTGACCGCTTTGGCATTGTTCGCAGCCTTTATGAAGACTGCCGGCGTAACATCCATTGACGTGTCCCAGCCTGATATCATGGCGGGACTATTGATCGGGGGAATGCTTCCTTTCGTGTTCTCTGCCCTTTCCATGAATGCCGTAGGTAGAGCTGCCATGGCTATGATCGAGGAGGTACGTCGTCAGTTTAGGGATATTCCCCAATTGAAAGCAGCCCTTGAGGTAATGCGTAAATACGACGCTGATATTTCAAAAGCTACTGAAGAAGATAGAAAGATTTTTGATGCCGCCGATGGTGTGGCCGAATATGAAAAGTGTGTGGCCATTTCCACACAGGCTTCCATTAAGGAAATGGTCTTCCCAGGATTGTTGGCGATTGCCGTTCCTGTGGCCGTTGGGTTCATTGGAGGTGCTGAAATGTTGGGCGGATTGTTGGCCGGTGTAACCACAGCTGGGGTGTTGATGGCCATCTTCCAATCCAATGCCGGAGGTGCTTGGGATAATGCCAAAAAGACCATCGAAAGTGAAGGTCGCAAAGGCTCTGATGCCCATAAAGCTGCCGTGGTTGGAGATACCGTTGGAGATCCTTTCAAGGATACCTCAGGGCCATCCTTGAACATCTTGTTGAAATTGATGTCCGTTGTGGCTTTGGTCATCGCGCCAAGTTTGGTAAGTCTATCCCCAGCAGATGAGTTGAGTATGGTCAAGGAGGATGCTACTGTCATCACCATTTCTGAGGAAGGAATGAAAGAGACCAAGACCATTGCCAAGAAGTTCTTAGTGGAGGTAAGCAATACTGCCGATGGTGCTTTCAAGGCTATCGTGACCTCTAGCTACGAAGCCAATGGAAAAGTAGTGGATGAGATAGAAGAGTTCACTGCTGATACCAAAGAAGAGGTAGAGCGATTGGTGGAAGCATATAAAAACAAGACGAAGCAATAAGGAATTTGCTTTCAATACGAGTAAAAACCACGCCTTTGGCGTGGTTTTTTTATTTTGAATTCAGCCTATGTTCGATTTCTCGATCGTCCTTGCGGTCCTCTTTTTAAAATGACATGTTTTCTTGATGGATTTCTCAGTCGCTACGTTTCTTCGAAATAATCCTGCCGTTTCTACCGTCATTTCGAACCCACCTTGGGAGTGTGAGAAATCTTAAATCAATTCAACTTAAATGTAATGGGTATGGAGAAGGGTACCTTTACGGCATTGCCCCGTTGCTTGCCCGGAGTCATACGGGGTAGTTTGGAGATGATACGGGCCGCTTCGCCTTCCAAACTTTCATGGGGACCACGCATGCGTACATCGCCGATGGTACCATCCTTTTGAATGGTGAACACCACATTTACCCGACCTTCCAAACCCATTTCTTGGGCAATTTCAGGATAGCGGATGTTTTTTTGGATATGTTTTTGCATCATTTCTTGAAAGCAAATCTTCTTTTCTTCTTTGTCGGTTACATTTTCGCAACCTGGAAATATAGGGGCATCTTCAACAACAATAAAGGATACTTCTTCGGGTATATCCTCATCAACGACCTCAATGTCTTCATAGGTAATGATTTCGGTATCTTGGTCGGTTTCTGAAGATTCAATGACAGTTTCTTCCAAATCTGTATCGTCTTCCACGATTTCAATAACTGGAGGGGCTTGGATTTGAGGAGGTGGTGGGGGTGGTAATTTTTGGATGGTAATTGGAATCTCCTCATCTGGTAGCACATCTGGATTTATAAGGGAAATATCCCAATCTGGGGTTTCATAATACGTCTTCCACTCCAATGCGGTGTAGATAAGGAGCAATACCAAGAACATCCCCATAAAAAAGTAAAGGAGGCTGTTCCGTTTCAATTCCACATGCTGATTTTTCTTTGGTTCCATGATTTTCAAGTTTTAATGGCCCGTGAGGGTCGCAGTTCGTACCCTTAAACTACTTTGAAAATCACCCCAAAAAAACCTGTAATGAGTGAACGCCCCTTTTGGATTAGGGAATGACCTTGATGAGGTTCAAGATGGGTTTTGTATGCCTAGTGTGGGGAGGTGTTTCACCTTGTGATAGGTAAGGGCGGCCCTTATACAATGCTTCAGTTCTTCCACAGCGATTTCATCATCCTTTTGGAAAACAAGGGCTCTTTTCCCTTCAAATTCAAAAACATTCTGGAAGGTTGCCTTGAACGTTTCCACCAATCGGCTGGTGCATTTAAAGTACAGGGCATATTGATTGGGGGTTTTGGATTTCCAATCCATCCGTATGGTACTGCCATTTTTGGTCAAATAACTGGGTTCACCCCATTTCAGGGTCTCTTCAAGTGAGGATATATCCTCAGTTTCCTTGGCAGTTTCCACAATCAACTCCCGAAGCACTAACAGCTTTTCCCTAGCCCAATCGGGATAGCGGTCGAATACCATTTTTACTTCGGGATTTGTGGTTATCTGAAGATTTCCCATAAAAATCAGTCGGTCAATGCCTGATAGATCAAGGCGCGGAGTTTTCCATGGTCGTCAATTTTTCCGGCAGGGATCAATTGGGTAAAATAGACCACCACCAAGTCTTCCTCAGGATCTACCCAATAGGAGGAATGATACGCGCCACCCCAACCGTATTCACCTTTGGAGCCCAATACCCCTCGTCTGCCCAAATCCTCCACAACGGAAAAGCCCAAACCGAATCCAGTGCCGTTTTCCCAAGGATAAATTACATCGCTGGCCAAATGGTTCACGGTCATGAGTTCCACGGTTTTGGGTGAGATGACCTGCTTTCCGTTAAAAGTTCCCTTGTTGAGGGTCATTTGAAGGAATTTGGCATAGTCCATGGCGGTGCTCAAAAGACCGGCACCACCGGAAAAGCTTTTTCGTGGACCATTCACATAAGCCCCTTGTCCTACCATATGCCCAGGTTCGGGCGCGCGTTCCAATCCGTTTTCGGTAGCGGAATACACCGTGGCCAAACGTTGCCTTTTGTCCTTGGGAAGATAAAAATGGGTGTCGTTCATACCCAGTGGGTCCAGAATGTTTTTCTTGATGAAGACATCCAAAGGTTCGCCGGAAACTACCTCGATCAAGGCGCCAAGAATATCGGTGTTATAGCCATACACCCATTTTTCACCGGGTTGGGATTCAAAGGGGAGATCGGCCATGCGGTTGATGGTCGCTTGGATGGGTTCGTTGCGGTCTGCAAAATACCATCCTTGGATGTTGGCGGCTTTCCATTGGTCTTTGGCTATGCCACTGCCGTAGGATACTCCCGAGGTGTGGGTGAGCAGATCGCGGACGGTGATGGGCCTTTTGGCCTTCACCACATCATAAGAGCCATCCTCCTTGGCTACGGCCACCTTGGTTTCCATAAAAGCGGGCATATATTTTCCCAAGGGATCACTGATGAGCAATTGGCCTCGTTCCTGAAGGATCATCACCCCAACACTAATAACGGCCTTGGTCTGCGAAGCAATCCTAAAAATGGAGCTTTCGGTCATGGGGATGTTGTTCTCCATATCGTTCTTTCCAAACGACTGCAAATAGGCCACTTTTCCTTTGCGGGCCACCAGTGCCACCGCACCGGACAGTTCGCCGTCATCCACATACTCCTGAAAGGTCTTGGTGAGTACGTTGAGGCGTTCGGAAGATAGGCCTACCTGTTCGGCAGGGACTTTGGCCAACTCTTGGGCCGTGGTGCCCACATAAAGTAGGGATACAAAGGCAAACAGTAAAAACTTGGAAAACGATAGGGTTCTCATAATGGGTTGATTGTGATGATTATTTTCTTATTTCTGGATTTCCAACAGCTCCATGGCCTTTTTCAACTCTTCTTGGAGTTCATTAAAGCCAATGGCATGGCCAATGTTGATGAACTCCTGAAAATGGCTCCGAAGATTTTGATATAATGTTTCTCTAAGTTGATTGCTCAATTGTACCACTTCCTTGGTCTGTTCCATACTTTCCAACTGCTTGTAGAGCTTTATGATATCTGAATTCATGGTGTTGGTTTTCTGATTTTTACAGGGTAAAATCTTGAATGCAAAAACTAAATATACCCATATCCCTTCAAAAAAGGAGTGGTATAAAGTTGATAAATAAGTTCTGGCGTAAAAAATTATTCAAACAAGCCGTGGATCTCCGCGTCAATGCGGTTGATCACCTCACCTAAATCCTCGGGGGAGTCCACAAAGTTGAGGTTGTCCACATCAAAAATGAGCAATTTCCCCTTTTCGTAAGTATTGGCCCAAGCTTCGTAGCGTTCGTTCAATCGGCTGAGGTAGTCAATGGAGATACTGTTCTCGTAATCCCGCCCGCGCTTGTGGATTTGGTTTACCAAATTGGGAATGGAACTGCGAAGGTAGATCAACAGGTCTGGCGGTTGCACCAAGCTCTCCATCAACTCAAAAAGGCTTTTGTAGTTTTCAAAATCCCGGTTGGTCATCAACCCCATGGCATGCAGGTTGGGCGCAAAAATATGGGCATCCTCATAGATGGTCCTGTCTTGGATCACATCCATGCCAGTTTCACGGATTTTAAGAATCTGTCGGTAGCGACTGTTCAAAAAGTAGATCTGCAGGTTAAAACTCCATCGTTCCATTTGGGTGTAGAAATCATCCAAGTATGGATTGTCCACTACATCCTCAAAATGGGCGTCCCACTTATAATGTTTGGCAAGTAAGTTGGTTAAGGTGGTCTTTCCGGCGCCAATGTTTCCTGCTACCGCAATATGCATGGGATGATGTTGTTTAAAGTTGGTGTATTAGGTTGGGGAACCAACGCGCAATATACAAAGTATATCCAGTAGAAGAAAAAAAACCGGTTGAAATGGGAAACTTGTGAACAGTGATAAAACAAAGTTTTAAAATATGTTGCAAATATGTACTTTTGCCCATCTGAATGAGGATAGATTTGACTGATTGCAACCTCAGTCGCCCAAAGGTTGGGTGTACAAAAATGCTAAAGCAGTTTATACTGAACCTGGTTCGGGCTTCTTGGTGAAGCATTGTAAACTTCTTACGCCTTTCCGTCAAAACTATCCATTTAAATTAGAATCATGGCATATTTGTTTACCTCAGAATCGGTAAGTGAGGGACACCCAGATAAAATTGCAGATCAGATCAGTGATGCCCTTTTGGATAATTTTTTGGCCTTTGACCCCGAGAGTAAAGTGGCCTGTGAAACCTTGGTGACCACGGGGCAGGTGGTTTTGGCGGGTGAAGTGAAGAGCCATACCTATTTGGACTTGCAGAGCATTGCCCGGGAAGTCATAAACAATATTGGTTACACCAAGGGGGAGTATAAGTTCAGTGGCGATTCCTGTGGGGTGATTTCCTTGATCCATGAGCAATCCCAGGAAATCAACCAAGGGGTGGATCGCGGAAGCAAGGAAGAGCAAGGTGCCGGTGATCAGGGAATGATGTTCGGGTATGCCACCAAGGAAACCGATAACTACATGCCCTTGGCCTTGGATATTTCGCACAAGATCTTGCAGGTTTTGGCAGAATTGCGACGTGAAGGTACTCAATTGACCTATCTACGACCTGATGCTAAGGCACAGGTGACCATAGAATATTCAGACGATAACGTGCCACAACGCATTGATACCATTGTGGTCTCCACACAGCACGATGAGTTTGGAACGGATGCCGAGATGCAGGCCAAAATCAAGGAAGACGTAATAAATATTTTGATTCCAAGGGTCAAGGAACTTTTGCCTGAAAATATCCAGAAACTATTCAACCATACCATCAAATACCATGTAAACCCCACCGGAAAGTTTGTGATTGGTGGCCCACATGGCGATACAGGCCTTACTGGCCGTAAGATCATCGTGGATACCTACGGTGGAAAGGGAGCCCATGGTGGTGGTGCCTTTAGTGGAAAAGACCCCAGTAAGGTGGACCGTAGTGCGGCTTACGCTGCGCGACATATTGCCAAAAACTTGGTGGCTGCAGGAGTGGCCAATGAAATTTTAGTTCAGGTGAGCTATGCTATTGGAGTAGTGGAACCCACTTCCATTTTTGTGGACACCTATGGGACCGCCAATGTGGATCTGACCGATGGTGAGATTGCCAAAAAGGCATCCGAACTCTTTGATATGCGACCTTTTGCCATTGAGGAACGCTTAAAACTGCGCAATCCCATTTATTTGGAGACGGCAGCCTATGGTCATATGGGAAAACAACCCCAAACCTTGACCAAGGTTTTTGAATCGCCCTACAATGGAAAAGTAGAAAGGGAAGTGGAACTCTTCACTTGGGAAAAATTGGATAAAGTGGATGCCGTGAAAGCAGCCTTCAACCTATAAAGAAAAATAACCACACTAAACGAAGGAGTCTCGAAAGGGGCTCCTTTTTTGTTTGGGATACTCTGTGGAACTTTAGTAGTTTTAGGGAATCTAAATACAAAGTGATGAAAAGTTTGGTCAAGGTTCTGTTTCTAAGTGTTTCCCTGTTGTTTGTGGTCAGTAGTTGTAAGAAGACTGTAAAAACCGAGGGTCAACAAGTTGATACTTATGTGCAAGATCATTACACCAAGCAGGAGGTGGATATTGAGATGCGGGATGGGGTAACATTACATACTACCATTTACTCCCCAAAAGATACTTCCAAGGAATATCCCATTTTAATGCAACGGACTCCCTATAGCTCACGCCCTTATGGTGAAGGCAATTTTAGAACGCAGATCGGGCCCAATGTGCATTTAATGAAGGAAGGGAACATTATTGTGTACCAAGATGTGAGGGGGCGTTGGCTCAGTGAGGGTCATTATGAGAACATGCGGGCCTATATTCCCAACAAGACTTCCAATGATCAAGTGGATGAAAGTTCGGATACCTACGACACCATTGATTGGTTGGTGAACAATGTGGAGAACAACAATGGCAATGTTGGGGTCTGGGGGATTTCATATCCCGGGTACTATGCCACCTATGCCACGGTGGATGCGCATCCGGCTTTAAAGGCCGCTTCACCCCAAGCTTGTATCGGGGATTTCTTTTTTGACGACTTTCATCACAACGGGGCCTATTTATTGAGTTATTTCAGGGCCACCTCCCTTTTTGGAACACCACGCCCCAATGGTGATCAGCCCATCGACACCGCATGGTATGTGTTGCCGGAATTGCCCACGGAAGACCAATATCAATTCTTCTTGGATGCCGGCCCGTTGAAAAACCTGGATTACTTTTTTGAATATGAAACCGCGGACACCCCAAAAATGCGTCCCGAGGGTGTGACCGATGACTTTTTCTGGAATGAGCTAAAGGAACATCCCAATTATGATGAGATGTGGCAAAGCAAGGGGCTCATCCAACACCTGAAAAATGTAAAGAGCCATGTGGCCACCATGATTGTGGGAGGATGGTTTGACGCCGAAGACCTTTATGGACCTTTGGAAACCTACAAAAACATTGAAAAATACAATAAGGGTAACTACAATACCATGGTTTTTGGTCCGTGGGATCATGGACGTTGGTCCAGACGGGATGGCCGAAGCGTGGTGGGCAATTATTATTTTGGGGATTCCATTGCAGAGTTTTATCAGGATAATATTGAAACCAAATTCTTCAATCACTTCTTGAAGGGTGATGGCGATATGAATTCCGGTCTTCCCGAAGCCTACGTGTTTGACACGGGTAAAAAGGAATGGAAACAATACGATACGTGGCCGCCCGCAAATATGATGAAACGGACCCTATACCTTTCCGAAAATCAAGAATTGACCTTGGAGCAAAAAGGAACCGATGGAATCCAGTTTATCAGTGATATAAAAAAGCCGGTGCCTTATTCCGAAGATGTGAAAACCGTGTTCACCCCGAGAAAATACATGACGGATGATCAGCGGTTTGCCGCAAGACGTTCCGATGTGTTGGTGTTTGAAACCGAGGTGATGGATGAGGACCTTACCTTGGCGGGCGATATTATGGCGCATTTAAAAGTGGCCACCACGGGAACAGCAGCCGATTGGATTGTCAAGATTATTGATGTGCATCCTGCTGATGCTGAAACCAACGAGGAAATGCAGGACCACCTCAAAATGAGCAATTACCATTTAATGGTACGGAGCGAGGTGTTGCGTGGGCGTTTTCGAAACAGCTTTTCCAATCCGGAACCTTTTACGCCCAATCAGAAGACCGATGTGGACATCAAGCTCCAAGATGTGTTCCATACCATCAAGAAAGGACATAAATTACAGATTCAGGTGCAGAGTACCTGGTTTCCCCTTATCGATTTGAACCCGCAGACCTATGTGGACAATATTTTTAAAGCGGATGAATCCGACTTTAAGACCCAAACACATACCGTTTTTACCGATTCGAACATTGAGTTTTCGGTTTTACGCTAATTTTTGCCAAAAGATTAGGAATTTCGGTGTTTCCATCAGTATATTTGTCCCCACAAGTTCAAACACGTATTGATTAGTTATCAAGAAAGGTGGAGGGAATAGACCCTGTGAAGCCTTAGCAACCCTTGGCCCCTAGTGCCAAGAAGGTGCTACATTCTATCCTGTTAATGGGAATAGATAACGACGATCGATTTTTTTCGATTTCACTTTCTTATAACTTTTTGATTTATCTATGGGCCATGCCCTTGGGTTTGACTTTTACGTATTGTTTTAAAAATTTAAAAAAGAAAAGTCATGAGTAATCAAAAATTTGCAACCAACGCTTTACATGCCGGACACGATACTACCCAAACAGCGGGTACAAGGGCAGTGCCTATTTATCAGTCCACCTCGTATGTGTTCAACAACACGGACCATGCGGCCAACTTGTTTTCCTTGGCAGAACTGGGCTTCATCTACACCCGATTGAACAACCCAACCAATCAGATTTTACAAGATCGTTTGGCTGCTGTTGAAGGTGGTGTGGGTGCAGTGGTATTTGCTTCCGGGACATCCGCTATTTCAACAGGGTTGTTGACCCTACTAAGGGCGGGAGACCATATTGTGTCTTCGAGCAGTTTGTATGGAGGTACCTATAACTTGTTGAATGTGACCTTGCCAAGGTTGGGCATTACCACCACTTTTGTGGATGCATCCGACCCTTCCAATTTTGCAGCCGCCGTGCAGGATAATACCCGTGCCTTCTTTGTGGAATCCTTGGGGAACCCCAAGTTGGATGTGCTTGATTTAAAAGGAATATCCAATGAAGCCAAAGCGGCACAAGTACCTTTTATTGTGGACAATACTGTGGCCACTCCCGGATTGTTGAATCCGATTGAGCATGGGGCCAATTTGGTGATCCATTCTTTGACCAAATACATTGGTGGTCAGGGGAACTCCTTGGGTGGGGCCATCATTGACGCCGGTACGTTTGATTGGGCCAATGGAAAGTTTCCTGAGTTTACCGAGCCCTCCGCAGGTTACCACGGTTTGGTATACCACGAAGCCTTGGGTGCTGCAGCCTTTACCTTTAAATTGATTTTGGAGGGACTACGTGATTTTGGGGGGGCTTTGAGTCCGTTCAATGCCTTCCAGATTTTACAAGGGTTGGAAACCTTGCCTGTTCGAATCAAACAGCACAGTGAAAATGCATTGGCATTGGCTGAATGGCTGGAAAGTAGGGATGAGGTTGCCTGGGTCAATTACCCTGGGTTGAAAAGTAGTGAGTACAATGATTTGGCAAAAGAATATTTGCCAAAAGGCCAAAGTGGAATCGTTACCTTTGGGGTAAAAGGTGGGTTTGAGGCTGCCAAACAGCTGACCGATGCCACCCAGATATTTTCATTGTTGGCGAATATTGGCGATACCAAATCCTTGATCATACACCCTGCCAGTACCACGCACCAACAATTGAACGAAGAACAACAGGAAAGTGCCGGTGTGACCCAAGATTTAATTCGATTGTCGGTAGGCCTTGAGGATATCGAAGATTTAAAAGCCGATTTGGAGCAGGCCTTTGCGTCCATCGGATAAAATAATAGAATACGCATATTACAGATACTTTCATGTTACAGCATCTTAACATACCGCAATTCACCACACAAAATGGTACCACCCAGGATTTGCAACTGTCCTATCAGCTTTTTGGGCAGCCCTTGTATTCGGCTCCCATTGTTTTGGTAAACCATGCCCTAACTGGAAATTCCAATGTGGCGGGTGAACACGGTTGGTGGTCCGATCTTATCGGTAAGGATAAGTCCATCAACACCGATATCTATACCATTTTGTCCTTTAACATTCCAGGAAATGGTCATGACGGTTTTGTGATCGATAATTACAAGGATTTTGTGGCAGGGGATATCGCAAGGATTTTTCTTTTGGGATTACAACAGTTGAAGATAGACCGATTGTACGCCATCATTGGCGGGTCTTTGGGTGGGGGTATTGCCTGGGAAATGGCCGCATTGAACCCAAGGATCACGGAACATTTGATTCCCGTGGCCTCAGATTGGAAGTCCACGGATTGGCTTATTGCCAACTGCCAGATCCAGGAACAATTTCTGGTGAACTCCAAGCAGCCTGTTCATGACGCCCGTATGCATGCGATGCTCTGTTATAGGACTCCTGAATCCTTCAAGGAACGTTTCAAACGGAGTACCAATGAGGAACTTCAGGTCTTTAACGTGGAGAGCTGGTTGATGCACCATGGAAAGAAACTTCAGGAACGGTTCCAACTATCTGCTTATAAGCTGATGAACCAATTGCTGAAGACCATAGACATTACCCGAAATGGGGATGAGGGTTTCAAGGAACTGCAGGATAGTGATACCAAGATCCATATTATTGGGGTCAACTCGGATCTGTTCTTTACGGCTGAAGAAAATAGGGAAACCTTTAAACGTTTGGCCCAGGCCAATACCAATGTCACCTA
Organism: Flagellimonas olearia; assembly: GCF_009184425.1. Taxonomy (GTDB): domain Bacteria; phylum Bacteroidota; class Bacteroidia; order Flavobacteriales; family Flavobacteriaceae; genus Flagellimonas; species Flagellimonas olearia. The sequence goes on from NZ_WELG01000002.1 coordinate 1,478,588, forward strand.
TGGTGAAGTGCAGTCGTTGCATGGCCATGATGCTTTTTTAATGGAGTTTGAACAGCTGGAAAAGCTGTTGGAAGCTGTTTTTCCCAAAAAGGGAAAACAAGAGCGCATCAAGGTCCTGAAGTTTGGAGGGAAGTCCTTGGCCAATGGTGAGGGCATTGAAAGGGTGTTGAACATCATCACCAAAAGAGCATCGGAACATGAGAATTTTGCCGTGGTGGTCTCGGCCCGGGGCAAGGCTACGGACCAATTGGAGAACATGCTTGAAAAAGCGGCAAGAGGTGAGGAGTTTGAAGAAGCTTTAGCTGCTTTTTCCGCCTACCAGAAGAATGGTTTTTCCGTAGCTATTGAAGAAGAACTTAAATCCATAGAGAAAATATTGAGTGGGGTATTCCTCACCGGGGATTATAGCTTGAGGACCAAAGACGAGTTATTGTCTTTTGGGGAATTGATTTCCGGAAAGACTGTTGCCACACTTCTGAATGAAGCAGGGTTAAAGGCACAGTTGATAGATTCCAGAAGTTTGATCAAGACCGATGATACTTATAGCAATGCCGAGGTGGACCAGAGTCTTTCCAAAGAAAATGTGATTCGTTGCTTCCATGATCTGGATTCCAATACCATTCCAGTGGTGACCGGTTTCATTGCTTCCAACAAAGATGGGGTAACCACCACTTTGGGTAGGAATGGTACCAACTATTCGGCTGCTTTGTTGGCCAATTTCTTGGATGCTTCGGAACTCATCAACTATACCCATGTGGATGGGATTTTTACGGCCAACCCGGATTTGGTGAGCGATGCCAAGCTCATTGATGTGATATCGTATGACGAAGCGAATGAACTAGCCAATTTTGGGGCAACCATTCTACATGCGAAGACCATAATCCCACTTATTGAAAAGAACATTCCTTTGCGCATCTGCAACACGTTCAATGATGATAACGAAGGAACCCTGATTGGTCCAAAAACCCAAAATGGGGGCATTAAGTCCCTTTCGGTTTTGGACAATATGGCCCTCATCAACTTGGAAGGAAGGGGCCTTTTGGGCAAGGTAGGTATAGATGCCCGGATCTTTAGGGCGTTGGGTCAGAACGATATCAGCGTTGGTATCATTTCCCAAGGCTCTTCGGAACGGGGGATTGGTTTGGTGGTCGATTTATCCAAAGCGGAGAAGGCCAAAAAAGTCTTGGATGCAGAGTTTGAGACCGACTACTCTTCGCAGGACATCAATCAGATAACCGTGGTTAAGGATGTATCGGTGATCTCCATTGTGGGTATGGACCTGAGCAGTTTCCATAAACCTTTTAACGCCTTGGCGAAGAACCAAGTAATCCCCTTGCTTTTCAACAATACCGTTACGGGTAAGAATGTGAGTATGGTGGTGAAAAAATCAGACCTCCATAAGGCTGTCAATGTGATTCACGGGCAAATTTTTGGCATTGCCAAAAAAGTGAACCTGGCCATTTTCGGACACGGTAATGTGGGTGGTACGCTGATCGATCAAATCTTGGATTCCCAAAAAAGCATAGAGGAACGAAAAGGGATTGGCTTTCGGGTATTTGCGGTGGCCAATTCCAAAAAGGTATTGCTGGATGCCTCTGGAATTGGATCGGATTGGAAGGAAAGATTGGAAACGGAAGGTATCCCTTACCAGATGGAAAGTGTGGTGTCCTTTGCGCAAACCCATCACTTGGAGAACCTCATTGCAGTGGACAATACCGCGAGCAAGTCTTTTGTGGAGAACTATGAAACCTTGGTCAAGCACGGTTTTGATTTGGTCTCTTCCAATAAAATAGCCAATACGCTGAGCTTTGAGAAATACAAATCCATACGAAAGTGCTTGGATAAAAATCAAAAACAGTACTTGTACGAGACCAATGTGGGGGCAGGGCTCCCCTTGATCGATACCATTAAGCTCTTGCATCTTTCCGGTGAGAACATAACCAGGATCAAAGGGGTGTTTTCAGGTTCGTTGAGCTATATTTTCAACACCTTTTCGGAGCAGGATATTGCATTCTCGTCCATTGTCAAGGAAGCTATGGAGAAGGGGTATACCGAGCCGGACCCGCGTGAGGATCTGTCCGGTAATGATGTGGGTAGAAAGTTGTTGATCTTGGCCCGGGAACTGGATCTTCAAAATGAATTTTCAGATATAGAAGTGGAAAATCTAATCCCAGCAGGACTAAGGACGCTTGAGTTTGATGCCTTTATGGAGAAGATAGGGGATATGGATGCCATCTATCATGACATTAAAAACGCACAAAAGGAAAACCATGTGCTCCGTTATGTGGGAGATCTTCATGGCGATCTTCAGCAAGACAAGGGTGTCTTGGAAGTGAAATTGGTGTCTGTACCCAAAGAAAGCGCCTTGGGGCAAGTAAAGGGGTCGGATTCCATTATTGAAATCTATACCGAGTCCTATGGAGAGAACCCATTGGTGATCCAAGGAGCTGGAGCTGGAGCAGCTGTAACGGCTCGAGGGGTTTTTGGTGATATATTAAGAATAGCAGAAAAGATATGAGCGAGCATAAGAAGCAATTTGAAACGGAAGCGATCAGAACGCAAATGGAGCGTTCCCAATATTTGGAACATTCTGCACCCATGTACCTTACTTCGAGCTTTGTGTTTGAGGATGCCGAGGACATGAGGGCTTCCTTTGCCGAGGAAAAGGACCGCAATATTTATTCGCGTTACGCCAATCCAAACTCCTCTGAGTTTATCGAGAAGGTTTGTAAAATGGAGGGGGCCGAAAGTGGTTTTGCCTTTGCATCGGGTATGGCTGCCGTATTTTCTACCCTGGCAGCGCTGTTGGAAAGTGGGGATCATATCATCTCTTCCAAAAGCATATTTGGGTCTACCCATAGCCTTTTTACACAGTTTTTCCCAAAATGGAACATTGGCACCAGCTATTTTGATGCCAATGATTTGGACAGTATAGAAGCATTGATTACGCCCAAAACTAAAATCATTTATGCCGAATCGCCGACCAACCCAGGTGTGGATGTATTGGATTTGGAGGCATTGGGCAACATTGCAAAGAAACACGGACTTATTTTTATTATCGATAATTGTTTTGCTTCGCCCTATTTGCAACAGCCCATTAAGTTTGGTGCGGATTTGGTGATCCACTCTGGGACCAAGCTCATGGATGGTCAGGGACGGGTTTTGGCCGGTATTACCGTGGGAAGCCATGAGTTGGTGGACAAGGTATACCGTTTTTCCCGAATAACCGGGCCAGCACTTTCACCGTTCAATGCATGGGTGTTGTCCAAAAGTTTGGAAACCTTGGCTGTACGGGTGGACAGGCATTGTGCGAATGCTTTGGAGTTGGCCAATTATCTGGAAAAGCATGATAAAGTGGAATGGGTAAAGTACCCGTTTTTAAAGTCTCATCCCCAATATGAAATTGCCAAAAAGCAGATGAAGGCTGGTGGTTGTGTGGTGGCCTTTGAGGTAAAAGGAGGACTGGAAGAAGGACGTAGGTTTTTCAATAGCATAAAATTGTTGTCCCTTTCTGCCAATTTAGGGGATTCTCGAAGTATAGTGACGCACCCGGCATCTACCACGCACAGTAAACTCACCAAAGAGGAACGGGAGGCCGTTGGGATTTCAGATGGTACGGTACGGGTTTCGGTTGGACTGGAACACATACAGGACATTATAGCGGATATTGAGCAGGCTTTGGGCTAAAACCTATGCGAGCTATATTTTTGAATAGAGGATTGTTAATTTTCGCTATATTCGTGGGATGCTCTCCAAGAAGACAAAATATGGCTTAAAGGCTTTGGCTTACCTTGCTACGGTAGGGGATAAAGAGCCCGTTCAGATTGCAGAGATCGCCAAACATGAGAACATCTCCCAAAAGTTTTTGGAAAGCATCTTGCTTACCCTTAGAAGAAATGGCTTTTTAGGTTCCAAAAAAGGAAAAGGTGGAGGGTACTATCTGATTAAAGACCCTAGCGAAATTCTAATGACTTCGGTAATGCGGGTACTGGAAGGGCCTATTGCAATGGTTCCCTGTGTCAGCCTCAATTTCTACGAAAAATGTGATGACTGTCCGGACGAAGGAGAGTGTTCTGTGCACAAATTGATGCTCCAAGTAAGGGACAGTGCCTTGGAAGTATACCGGAACAACACCCTGGCAGACCTTATTTCTTAGGTCGAAATCCATTAATTTTTAGAACCAACGATCAAGAAATCGATAAAAGTCAACCTGTAATCTAATTAATCTACTAAAACTATAGGATAAAAGTAATTTTATACGGATTTTAACAATCTACTTTAATGAAAAATTCTATTTTTGGAATCCCTAGTAAACCGATAGGATAAAATAAAACAAATGATTGCAGACCAACTCGTAGCTCATAAGACCAAAGAAGAGAGTGCTACCTATAAGAAGGACAGAAGCTCCGAAAGTCCAAAGCGTAGTATTGTAAAATCTATTAGTTGGAGGATGGTAGGCACATTGGACACCATCATTATATCATGGATCATAACCGGGACCTTGTCTTTGGCTTTTTCAATTGGTATGGTGGAGTTGGTTACCAAAATGGTGCTTTATTTTTTTCATGAGAGAATTTGGAATACAATCAAGTGGGGCAAATAAAATTTGATGTTATGGCATTGTCACTAGAAGAAATTCAGAACTTAAATCGCCAGTTCAAGGGCATTCCACCGGAAGAGATTATTTCTTGGGCCATTGGCCATGGGAAGAAATCTGTGGTTACCACTAACTTTCGACCTTACGAAGTCGCTATTCTTCATGCGGTGACCGAAGTGAATAAAAGCACTCCGGTTATTTGGTGTGATACGGGATATAATACGCCCAACACCTATAAGCATGCAGAGGAGTTGATTTCGCGCTTGGGGTTGAACGTTAAGTTGTATGTGCCTAAACAGACTTCGGCGCATAGGGATGCTGTCATGGGGATTCCACAAATAGATGACCCAAGGCACAAGGAATTTACGGAACAGGTAAAGCTGGAGCCTTTTAGAAGGGCCATGGAAGAGCATCAACCCGATGTGTGGTTCACCAATTTGCGCAAAGGTCAGACGGCCCACCGGGATTCGTTGGACGTGTTGAGCTTGAGCAAGGATGGGGTTCTTAAGGTAAGCCCATTTTATCACTGGAGCGATACCCAGTTGGATGCATATCTCAACACGCACAAATTGCCCAACGAGCACAAATATTTCGACCCAACAAAAGTATTGGAGAACCGTGAATGCGGTCTGCATACCTAAATCATAAACTAATTCTACCTCGAGAGCAATCGAGAGAACATAAACACAATACATTGAGCACAATCACAGAAGAATTGCAAAACCCAGAAACCCAAAACCTGACCGATAGGCCAAGGGCCAATGCATTGGAGCATGAGGCCATTTACATTATCCGTGAGGTTGCGGCACAGTTTGAAAAACCCGTACTGTTGTTTTCGGGAGGAAAGGATTCCATAACCTTGGTCCGATTGGCCCAAAAGGCATTTTGGCCCGCCAAGATTCCATTTCCCCTAATGCATATTGATACGGGACATAACTTCCCCGAAACCATAGAGTTCAGGGATAAATTGGTAGAGGAATTGGGTGTGGAGCTTATTGTACGTAATGTTCAGGATTCCATTGATCAAGGAAAGGTAGTGGAGGAAACAGGGAAATATGCCAGTAGGAATATGTTGCAGACCACAACCCTTTTGGATGCCATTGAGGAGTTCAAATTTGATGCCTGTATAGGTGGTGCCCGTCGCGATGAGGAAAAGGCCCGTGCCAAGGAACGTATTTTTTCGGTTCGGGATGATTTTGGCCAGTGGGACGAAAAAAACCAACGTCCTGAATTGTTCGATATGTTGAACGGTGAAATAGAGATGGGTCAGAATGTTAGGGTATTTCCTATCAGCAATTGGACCGAATTGGACGTATGGAGCTATATCCAAAAAGAAAATATTGAGATTCCTTCCATTTATTTTGCCCATAAGAGGAACACCTTCTTAAGAGATGGGTTGATTTGGTCTGCTGAGGATGATGTCGTCTTTAGGGCAGATGATGAACAAGTGGAAGAGCGTGTGGTGCGTTTCAGAACGGTAGGGGATATGTCCTGTACCGCTGCGGTGGAATCCCATGCCGATACCATTGATAAGGTAGTGTCAGAGATCAGAAGTTCAAAAATCTCGGAAAGAGGTGCGCGAATCGATGACAAACGCTCCGAAGCCGCCATGGAAAAACGTAAACAACAAGGATACTTTTAAGAAGAAGAGAAACATGGAAGTTTTAAAAATAGCAACAGCAGGAAGCGTAGATGACGGTAAAAGTACCTTGATAGGACGCTTGCTTTACGATACTAAATCCTTGACCGAGGATAAACTGGAGGCCATAGAGCGCACCAGTAAACAAAAAGGATACGATTACCTGGATTTTTCCTTGGCAACTGATGGATTGGTGGCCGAAAGGGAGCAGGGCATCACCATTGATGTGGCCCACATCTACTTTTCAACCGAGTCCAAGAGTTATATCATTGCCGATACCCCTGGGCACGTGGAATATACCCGTAACATGGTTACCGGTGCCTCCACATCCCAAGCAGCCATTATTTTGATCGATGCGCGAAAAGGGGTCATCGAGCAGACCAATAGGCACTTTTTCATCAATAACCTACTGCGGGTGAAGGATGTGATCGTGGCCATCAATAAGATGGATTTGGTTGATTTTTCAGAGGATGTCTTCAATGATATCAAGGCCGATTTTGAGGAATTGATGGGAAAAAGGGATTACCAGGAACAGAAAATCACCTTTATTCCCGTGAGCGCCCTTAAGGGAGACAATGTGGTGCATCATTCCGAAAACACCCCTTGGTACAATGGGCAAACCCTATTGGAGCACTTGGAAGAATTAAACCTTCAGGATATATACAATACTGGAACCCCAAGGTTCCCCGTACAGTACGTAATTCGTCCCAAGACCGATGAATTCCACGATTTCCGTGGATTTGCCGGAAAGGTATATGGTGGTGAATTGAGTGTGGGTGATGAAGTAGTGGTATTACCCTCCATGACAAGGTCCAAAATTAAGGCGATATACTTTTATGATAAGGAATATCAAACCGCACCAAGACGTTCATCGGTGACCATTACCTTGGAAGATGAGGTAAATGTAAGCCGTGGGGATATGTTGGTGAAGACCGATGACCTGCCTACCATAGACAAGCAATTGACGGCAACGGTATCTTGGATGGATGCCGACCAGTTGACAACCGGTGGCAAGTATATTGTGCAGCACGGTGTAAACAAGGTATTGGCCAAAGTGGATGCCATTGAACATAAAATACATCCAGATTACTCCGGTATTGAAGAGAATGCCACGACCTTGCAGATGAACGATATTGCCAAAGTGCGATTCAAATTGAACAAGCCCATTTTTTATGACAAGTTCAAGGATCACCGAACCAATGGCTCGTTCATCATCATTGACAGTCGAACCAACACTACCGCGGGAGTAGGTTTTATCAGTTGATCTTACTTTAAAAATTAAAAACCCCATAGAGGGATAGAGGATTTATAACAAAATCCTATAAAATTGATAGGAAAAATAGAAAAATGAAAAGCTTCAGAACAGAAATAGAGAACCCTATAGTTGAAAAGGACATCATTGAATTGGAGAAAAAAATTCGCCAGTTCAAAGGAGGTGAAGTGGACGAGGAAAAGTTCAGGAGCCTTCGTTTGGCCCGTGGGGTATACGGACAACGTCAGCCCGGGGTACAGATGGTACGGATAAAATTGCCCTATGGCAAGGTAACTTCCAATCAACTTTTGGGGATTTGCGACGTTTCCGATGAGTTTTCCAGGGGAAGATTGCACATTACCACCCGTCAGGATATCCAAATCCACTACGTGGACTTGGAAAGAACTCCTGAACTTTGGGCACAATTGGAAAAAGATGAAGTCACCATTCGCGAAGCCTGTGGAAATACGGTTCGAAATGTAACGGCCAGCGAAACCGCAGGAATCGATGTCAATGAACCTTTTGATGTTTCCCCATATGCCCATGGAATTTTTGAATACTTTCTAAGAAACCCCATTGGGCAGGAAATGGGCCGTAAATTCAAGGTTTCCTTTTCATCCAGTGATGAAGATACCGGCTTGTCCTACATGCACGATTTGGGCTTCATCGCCAAAATCCAAAACGGGGAAAGAGGCTTTAAGGTTATGTTGGCTGGTGGATTGGGCTCGCAGCCCCGCCATGCCGATGAACTCTATGAGTTCTTGCCCACAGACAAAATAGTTCCCTTGATGGAAGGCGTGATTCGTGTTTTTGATAGATACGGGGAACGTAAAAGTCGTGCCAAGGCCCGTATGAAATTCTTGTTGAAGGATATTGGCTTGGATGGTTTCAAGGCACTTTTGGAAGAGGAGCAATTGGCCATACCTGTAAAATCGTATCCGATTGAATATCAAAACTATCCTGAGGTGAAAGTAGCTGAGGTGGAGACGCCCGAAGTCACCATCGAGGACAAGGAAGCATTCGCACAGTGGAAATCCACCAACTTGGTGCCCCAAAAACAGGATGGCTACGTAGCCATTGGCATCAAGGTGCTTTTGGGAGATTTTTATACCGATAAGGCCAGGGAATTGGCAAAATTGGTTCGCGATTATGCGGCTGGGGAAATACGACTCTCCTTAAGACAAAATATATTGATTCCGTTTGTGAAGGAAGAGTTGGTGCCTTTCTTTTATGTTGAGCTTCAAAAATTAGGTTTTGCCGAAGCCGGTTACAATAAGGCTTTGGACATCACCGCATGCCCCGGTACGGATACCTGTAACTTGGGTATTGCCAGTAGTACGGGGATTGCCGATGAGTTGGAGCGCGTGATCAAAGCGGAATATCCACAGTATATTAGTAACCCTGATGTGGTGATCAAGATCAGTGGATGTATGAATGCCTGTGGACAGCACAATATGGCCCATATCGGATTCCAGGGAATGTCCGTTCGTACCAAGGATAAATTGGTAGCTCCTGCTTTGCAGGTGCTATTGGGAGGTGGAAATCTTGGAAACGGGAATGGGAAGTTTGCCGATAAGGTGGCCAAAATACCTAGTAAAAGAGGTCCAGAGGCCCTTCGTTTGATCTTGGATGATTTCGAGGCCAATGGCAATGGAGCATCCTATACCGAATACTATGAAAAACAAGGCCAGCATTATTTTTACGATTTCCTAAAACCACTCACCGATGTGGAAAACCTTGCCCCGGAAGACTTTATTGATTGGGGAAATGAGGAAAAATACAAACAAGAGATAGGTGTAGGTGAATGTGCCGGTGTAGTGATCGATTTGGTGGCTACGTTGTTTTTCGAAAGTCAAGAAAAAATAGAGAATGCCGAAGAGGCCATTCAGCAAGGGAAATGGGCGGCCAGTATCTACTACTCGTACCAGTCCATTGTGAATTCGGCCAAGGCGTTGCTTACTTCTGAAAAAGTGAAGACCAATACCCATTCCAGCATCATCAAGGATTTTGAGGAACTCTATGTGGCATCCGGGAAGATTGCCTTCGAGGGCGGTTTCGATACTTTGGCCCTCCAACTGAATAAAAATGAACCTTCTGAAGCCTTTGCCAAAAGCTACTTGGAAGATGCCAAGACTGTTTTGCAGCGATTGGAAGCCTTTAGAAAATTGGAATTGCAACATGCGTAGTGGAAAATTGACAGTGGTTGGGGCAGGCCCCGGTGATGTGGATTTGATTACCCTGAAAGGAATCAAGGCCCTTCAAAATGCAGACGTTGTCCTGTTCGACGCTTTGGTGGACCAACAATTGTTGGAGTACGCACCACAGGCCGAACAGATTTTCGTGGGAAAACGAAAAGGCTGTTACCGATATCAACAAGAACAGATCAATGAATTGATCGTGCAACGGGCCAATTCGGGCTTACATGTAGTACGTTTAAAGGGAGGTGACCCTTTTGTCTTTGGAAGAGGAGCGGAGGAAATGGAATACGCAGCCCAATATGGTCATGAAGTGGCCGTGGTGCCAGGTATTTCATCTTCGGTATCCGTACCTGCTTCGCAGAATATCCCGGTGACCAAAAGAGGAGCTTCCGAAAGTTTTTGGGTGATTACCGGAACCACAAAAGAGCACAAACTTTCCAATGATGTGGCTCTGGCCGCCAAGTCCAGTGCTACCGTCGTCATTCTTATGGGAATGTCCAAATTGGGAGAGATCATGAAACTCTTTAGGCAAGAGGGTAAACAGGAAATTCCCGTGGCCATCATCCAGAACGGTACCACAGAGCAAGAGCGAGTGGGCATAGGAACTGTGGCTACCATTGAAGATATAGTAGAGGAGCAAAAATTGGCCAACCCGGCCATCATTGTGATCGGTGAAGTGGTACAACACCGCCAACAGATATTGGATATCCAAAAAGCATATCAGGAAAAGGGAAAAGAATTGTTTGAAAAAGTGTAAAAACGGTCTGGTAAACCATCGTCAAGACCGAATAAAAGTAGTATTATGATTAAAACAGACATCATTATAATTGGAGCGGGACCCACAGGATTGTTCACCGTTTTTGAAGCAGGTTTGCTAAAGTTGAAATGTCATTTGATTGACGCTTTGGCCCAACCGGGAGGACAATGTTCTGAAATCTACCCGAAGAAACCTATTTACGATATTCCAGCCTACCCAGAAATTTTGGCGGGAACTTTGGTAGATAACCTAATGGAGCAGATTAAACCGTTTGAACCTGGCTTTACTTTGGGTGAGCGTGCCGAAACTTTGGACAAGCAAGAGGATGGGTCTTTTATTGTCACCACCAGTAAGGGTACCCAACACCATGCTCCCGTTGTGGTTATTGCAGGGGGATTGGGTTCTTTTGAGCCTAGAAAACCCCTGATTGCCAATCTTAACTTGTTTGAGAGTAAAGGGGTGGAGTATATGATCAAAGACCCTGAAGTGTTCCGAAATAAGAAAGTGGTCATTTCTGGAGGTGGGGATTCCGCTTTGGATTGGTCTATTTTCTTGGCCGATGTAGCTTCCGAAGTTTCTTTGGTGCACCGAAGAAATGAATTTAGAGGCGCTTTGGACTCCGTGGAAAAAGCAAGGGAATTGGCCAAATTGGGCAAGATCCAACTCTATACCGAAGCTGAGGTGAAGGAAATCCATGGGAAGGAAGACCTTCAGGCGGTCGTGATCAAGTATAACGATGAGACCAAGGAAGAGAGCTATGTGGAAACCGATTACTTTATTCCTTTGTTCGGTCTTTCACCAAAATTGGGACCTATTGGCAATTGGGGCTTGGAAATCGAAAAGAATGCTATCAAGGTGAACAACGCTAAGGATTACCAGACCAATATCCCCGGTGTATTTGCCATTGGCGATGTTAACACTTATGAAGGTAAGCTCAAGTTGATTTTGTCCGGTTTTCACGAAGCGGCCGTAATGTGCCAGTATGCCTATCAGATTATCAATCCAGATAAGCGCTACGTCATGAAATATACCACCGTAGGTGGTGTGGAAGGATTCGATGGATCCAAAAAAGAAGCCAAAAAAGAAGTAGTACAGAGTATCTCATAATAGGATACGGATTACTAAAGTAAAGGCACCCTCCAAAAGGCATTTGGAGGGTGTTTTGTTTTATGGCGTATATTTGAATTTTACAATTCCATGCAGAGCCTTTTTACCTTACGGGATTTTTACAGCAATCATGGTTTGCCCATTCCTGAAAACATCGGGAAGGATATTGGGCATTTCAATGTGTTTAAGATTGATGAGTACATGGCTCGCCTTAAAAGTGGTGAAATGCGCTATGACAGACGTTCGTATTTTAAGATCAGTCTCATCAATGGAAGAAACCGGGCAGAGTATGCGGATAAGGTCATCCATATAGAAAACAAGGCGCTTTTGTTTGCCTCTCCCAAGATTCCGTACCATTACGTGCCGCAGGATAAAGTCCAATCCGGATATTTTTGTGTGTTTACCGATACCTTTCTTTCCAAGGATAAAAGTGGGGTCATTTTGGATAATCTTCCCTTGTTTCAGCCAGGCGGCTATCCCATATTTAATATTTCGGATGAGGATTACGCCGAGTTGGAACAGCTTTTCAAAAAGATAGATGGGGAACTGTCATCGGATTACGCTTATAAATTTGACCTTATCCGGGCTTATGTGGTAGAGTTGCTGCATCTTGGCCAGAAATTGCATCCTGTCCAAGCCCTGGAAAACAACAAAAATGCCGCTACCCGAATCACGGATTTGTTCGTGGAACTGCTGGAGCGACAATTTCCCATCAATTCCCCGGTTCAACGACTGGGATTGAAAACCGCCCAGGATTTTGCAGAGCGATTGGCGGTGCATGCCAATCACCTGAACAAAGTACTGAAAGAGACCACCGGAAGTACAACAACTGCCATTATCCATTCCCGAATTTTTGAGGAAGCCAAGATTTTGCTTAACAATACGGATTGGAACGTTTCCGAGATTGCCTTCAGTTTGGGGTTTGAGGAAGTGGCCCATTTCTCCAATTTCTTCAAAAAACACGCCGCACTATCCCCTTTGCACTACCGTACAGGGGCAAAAGTTTGATTTTTACAAAAAGTGGATTGATGGATGCAATTCCTTAGGAAGGGCATGGATGATCTTTGTTCCCTACTTAAAAATCATACAAAATGGGAAATTCAAAGATTGCGTTGGTAACCGGTGGCAGTAGAGGCCTCGGTGAAAATATGGCCATCAGTTTGGCCCAAAAGGGATTGGATGTGATATTGACCTATCGGAGTAATAAGGACGAGGCCCAAAAAACCGTCATTGAGGTGGAACAATTGGGGCAAAAGGCCCATGCGCTTCAACTGGATGTGGCTGATATGGGAAGTTTTGACGCCTTTGTCCAAGAGGTCAAAAAAATGCTCAAATCCCAATTCGGGACGGAAAAAATTGATTTTTTGATCAACAATGCCGGTATAGGGATCAATGCAACTATTAGTGAAACTACTGAGGAACAGTTTGATACCTTGGTGGATATCCACTTCAAAGGAGCATTTTTCTTGACGCAGAAGCTGTTGCCTTTATTGGCGGACGGAGGTGGAATCGTAAACATTTCTAGCGGGTTGGCACGGTTTTCACTCCCCGGTTTTTCGGTCTATGGTTCCTTGAAAGCGGCCATGGAAGCCCTTACCAGGTACCAGGCCAAGGAATTGGGTGCAAGGAAAATCAGGTCCAATGTGGTTGCACCGGGAGCCATTGAAACCGATTTTGGAGGTGGCGTCAATAAAACTGATGAGGAAAAGAGAGCGATTATTGCCAATGTTACGGCTTTAGGTAGGGTTGGAATGCCCGATGACATTGGGGGGGTGGTGGCCTTTTTGTGCACGGACGATGCCAAATGGATCAATGGTCAACGGATTGAAGCATCAGGTGGAATGATGATATAACGGATGCTTTCGGTACATTAAAAGGATTGGGTTCTCTCAATCCTTTTTTATTGCCCCTAAATCCCAAAATTAGTGACTCTTTTTTTGCTTTTCAGTCAGGAGTGCCGTTATTTTGTACCCTAGTTCATTTATAAACTGAAATGGTTATCAAGAAAGGTGGAGGGAATGGACCCTGTGAAACCTTAGCAACCCTCGACTTCGAGAAGGTGCTACATTCTACCCCTGTCCTGAATTGTGCTGAACGTGTTTTGGTATGTTTTGGGAACTCATGGAAGGAAAACCGACCATGGTAAGGGAAGGATAACAAAAATACATTCCTGTTGTATTTCCATATTTTCTTGATACCATTTTATTTCCTGCATAGGGGAAGTTATGTAGTATGGAAAAGATTGAAGACATTTTACAAAAACGCATTTTAGTGCTGGATGGTGCCATGGGTACCATGTTGCAGCGGTATAAGTTCGAGGAAGAGGATTTTAGGGGGGAGCGTTTCAAGGATTGGGAATATCCTTTAAAGGGAAACAACGATTTGTTGTCCTTGACCCAACCCCAAGCCATAGCGGATATCCATCGCAAATATTTTGAAGCGGGTGCCGATATCGTGGAAACCAACACTTTTTCTGGGACCACTATTGCCATGGCCGATTACCACATGGAAGATTTGGTGTATGAACTCAATTATGAGTCAGCCCGGATTGCCAAGGAAGTGGCCAACGAGTTTACCGCCAAGGAACCCCATAAACCCAGATTTGTGGCTGGGAGTATAGGTCCCACCAATAAAACGGCCAGCATGTCGCCCGATGTGAATGACCCAGGCTTTAGGGCCATTTCCTTTGATGAATTACGTGAAGCCTACAAACAACAGGTGGAAGCTTTGTTGGATGGGGGTTCGGATTTGTTGCTGGTTGAGACTATTTTTGATACCCTCAATGCAAAAGCGGCACTTTTTGCCATAGAAGAAGTTAAGGACGAACGCAATATTGAAGTGCCTATCATGGTCAGTGGGACCATTACGGATGCTTCAGGGCGGACCTTATCCGGACAGACCGCCGAGGCTTTTCTGATTTCGGTGTCCCATATTCCCATTTTATCGGTAGGGTTCAACTGTGCCTTGGGGGCCAAACAGTTGGTTCCGCACTTGGAGGTAATTTCGGCCAAGTCGGATTTTGCCACATCGGCCCACCCCAACGCCGGTTTGCCCAATGCCTTTGGGGAATATGATGAAACCCCGGAGCAAATGGCATCACAGATCAAAGAGTATTTGGAAAAAGGATTGGTGAACATTGTAGGTGGGTGCTGTGGTACTACGCCGGAGCACATCAAAGCCATTGTAGAGTTGACCAAACAGTATTCACCCAGAAAATTAAAACCGACCCATGAAGCGCATGCATAACATAATGATGATTTTATTGGTGATGATGACCTTGGCTTCCTGTGGAAAAAAGGAAAAGGTCGAAGAAACCATTTCAACCCCAATTGAAGTAGAAAAAGGTGTCATGGGCACATGGAAACTGGTCTATGGTGAGATAAGGACGGAAGATTCGTTGGAAGTAAAGGATTTGTCCAATACCGAGTTCGTAAAGATTTTGAATGAGGACCATTTTGCCTTTTTCAATCAAGTGAAGGATACCGCAGATGGATTTTATGGGGGTGGAGGAACCTACAGCTTGGATGGGGACACCTATAAAGAACGATTGGATTATGTGGGTGTGAAGGAAATAAGGGGACACGAGTTCACTTTCAATGTGGAAATCAAGGGAGATACCTTGATTCAATCTGGTATTGAGGATGTGCCCGAAGCCGGCATCAAGCGGCATATTGTGGAAAAATATATTAGGATCAAGTAAGGAAGAGATACATGGCCCAAACAAGAGCTTTAAAACTATCAGGTCTGGAACCGTTGGTCGTTACCCCGGAAAGTAATTTCATCAATGTGGGGGAGCGAACCAATGTGGCGGGCTCCAAGAGGTTTCTTAGGCTTATCAAGGAAGAAAAGTTTGATGAAGCCCTGGAGATTGCCCGTCATCAGGTAGAGGGAGGAGCACAGATTATAGATGTGAACATGGATGATGGATTGATCGATGGCAAAGCTGCCATGGTCAAGTTCCTGAACCTAATTGTATCCGAACCCGATATTGCCCGAGTGCCTATCATGATCGATAGTTCCAAATGGGAAATTATCGAGGCAGGGCTCCAAGTGGTGCAAGGGAAATGTGTGGTCAATTCCATCAGCCTGAAAGAAGGGGAAGAGGAGTTTATGCATCATGCCAAACTCATCAAGCGGTATGGGGCGGCCGTAATTGTCATGGCCTTTGATGAGGTAGGACAAGCAGATACCTACGAACGCCGTATAGAAATCGCCAAACGTTCCTATGACATCTTGGTCAACCAAGTGAAATTTGCCCCGGAAGATATCATTTTCGACCTCAATATCTTTCCTGTGGCAACGGGAATGGAAGAACATAGACGCAATGCCCTTGACTTCATCGAAGGCACCAGATGGGTGCGTGAGAACCTGCCTCATTGCAGTGTAAGTGGCGGGGTCAGTAATGTGTCTTTCTCATTTCGTGGGAACAACCCTGTACGTGAGGCCATGCACTCCGCTTTCCTGTTCCATGCCATCAAGGCAGGGATGAATATGGGAATCGTAAACCCTGCTATGCTGGAGGTGTATGACGATATTCCCAAAGACCTTTTGGAACACGTTGAGGATGTTTTGCTCGATAGACGGGACGATGCCACGGAACGCCTTTTGGAATTTGCCGAAACCGTAGTGGGAACGGCCAAGGAAAGCAAAGTGGACCTGTCATGGCGGGAAGACCCCTTGCAGGATAGGATTACAAGGGCTTTGGTGAAGGGAATAGATCAATACATTGTTGAAGACGTAGAGGAAGCCCGTATAAACGCCAAAAGACCTTTGGAGGTGATTGAGGGCAACCTGATGACGGGAATGAATGTGGTTGGGGATTTGTTTGGAAGCGGAAAAATGTTTTTGCCCCAGGTGGTCAAATCGGCCCGGGTGATGAAAAAAGCAGTGGCCTACCTTACCCCATATATCGAGGCGTCCAAGGATGCCAATGCCAAGGCGGCCGGAAAAATATTGATGGCCACGGTGAAAGGGGATGTACATGATATTGGAAAGAACATAGTCAGTGTGGTATTGGCCTGCAACAATTATGAGATTGTGGATATGGGCGTTATGGTGCCGCCAGAAAAAATTATCAATAAGGCGAAAGAGGAACAGGTAGATATTATTGGTTTGAGTGGGTTGATCACCCCGTCATTGGATGAGATGGTCTTTTTGGCCAAGGAAATGGAACGCCAAGATTTTGAAGTTCCCCTTCTGATCGGTGGGGCCACTACCAGTAAGGCCCATACCGCGGTTAAGATTGATCCCGTTTACAGCAATGCGGTGGTGCATGTCAATGATGCTTCGCGGGCGGTGACCGTGGTGGGCGATTTGTTGCAGACCGAAACCTCTGATGCCTACAAGAAGTCCATCAAATTGGATTATGAGAGCTTTAGGGACAAGTTTCTGGGGAGATCCAAACAAAAAACCTATTTGAGCTTGGAGGAAGCCCGAAAGAACAAACTCCAAATCGATTGGGATTCAAAGGATATTGTGGTTCCCAAACAACTTGGTATTGAGGTCTGGGAGGATTTCGACCTGAAAAAATTGAAAGAGTTTATAGATTGGAGTCCCTTTTTCCGAAGCTGGGGATTACATGGAAAATATCCGGATATCCTAACCGATAAGGTTGTAGGGGAACAGGCCACGGAACTTTTTAAGGATGCCCAGGTCATGCTCAAGAAGGTGTTTGATGAAAAATGGTTGACGGCAAAGGCTATTTTTGGTTTGTTTCCGGCCAATCAGGTGAACGAGGATGATATTGAGCTTCAGACAGGCTCACTGGAGGGTTCAGGCGCAGGTGGGAATGACACAACGGTGTTCAGGACCCTTCGGCAACAGCTCAAAAAGAGGGATGGGGTGCCCAATATTGCCCTTGCGGATTTTATCGCTCCCAAGGATAGTGGCCTACAAGATTACATAGGCTGTTTTTGTGTTTCCACCGGTTTTGGGACACAAGAACTTGCGGCTGATTTTGAGAAAAAGCACGATGATTACAACTCCATTATGATCAAAGCCATTGCCGACCGTTTGGCAGAGGCCTTTGCGGAGTATCTGCACAGACAGGTACGAACCAAATTCTGGGGCTACGCTGCAGCAGAATCCCTGTCCAACGATGAGCTTATTGAGGAAAAGTACTTGGGAATCCGTCCAGCACCGGGATATCCGGCCTGTCCAGACCATTTGGAGAAGCTTACCATTTGGGAATTATTGGGGGTCAAGGAGAAAATAGGGGTGGAACTTACCGAAAGCTTGGCCATGTGGCCCGCAGCGAGTGTAAGTGGTTATTATTTTGCACATCCGAAGGCAAAATATTTCGGATTGGGAAAAATAGAGCAAGATCAAGTGGAGGATTTTGCAAAACGAAAGAATATTGAATTGGAGAAAGCCCAAAAATGGCTGGCTCCCAACATAGTTGAAGCATAAGGCATGAAA
This sequence comes from Flagellimonas olearia, assembly GCF_009184425.1. Taxonomy (GTDB): domain Bacteria; phylum Bacteroidota; class Bacteroidia; order Flavobacteriales; family Flavobacteriaceae; genus Flagellimonas; species Flagellimonas olearia. The sequence continues at coordinate 1,496,555 of NZ_WELG01000002.1, forward strand.
GTAACCGACCATATTAAAAAGGCAAAAGGGAAAACCCTTTTTAGTTTTGAGATCATCCCTCCGGTAAAAGGGAAGAGCATTCAGGAGCTGTACGATAACATTGATCCCTTGATGGAGTTCAAGCCCCCATTCATTGATGTGACCACCTCCCGGGAGGAGTACGTATACATTGACCGCGATGGGTTGCTCGATAAAAAACTGACCCGGATGCGTCCCGGTACTTTGGGTATCTGTGCATCCATCAAACACAAATATGATGTGGATACCGTTCCCCATGTGCTTTGTGGAGGGTTTACCAAAGAGGAAACCGAATACCTTTTGGTGGACTGTCATTATTTGGAGATAGAGAATGTAATGGCCCTACGTGGCGACGCAATGAAGGAGGAAAAATACTTTGCCCCAACACGGGGAGGCCATCAATATGCGTCAGAGTTGGTAAAGCAGATCCATGACATCAACGGTGGAAACTATTTGCACGAGGTTATAGAAACCGATGACTGTGCCAGTTTCTGTATTGGAGTGGCCGGGTATCCGGAAAAACACATGGAAGCCCCTTCCTTGCAATCGGATTTGAGACGATTAAAGGAAAAAGTGGACTTGGGTGCAGATTATGTGGTGACACAAATGTTTTTTGACAATCAAAAATTCTTTGCCTTTGTGGAGGCAGCACGGGAGATGGGAATCAATGTGCCCATTATTCCTGGAATTAAGCCCATTGCCGTCAAAAGGCACTTGCAATTGTTGCCCCAAGTGTTTCGGGTGGACATTCCGCAGGATTTGGTGGATGCCGTGGATGCCTGCAAGACCAACAAAGATGTACGCCAAGTGGGTGTGGAATGGTGTATTCAACAATCCAAGGAACTCAAGGAAGCGGGAGTGCCGGTTTTGCACTATTATTCCATGGGGAAATCGGATAATATCAAGGCAGTTGCCAAGGAGGTATTTTAATTTCCTACTTTAGCGGCCCATGAGGCACCTACTTTTTTTGGTTATTGTTTTCTGTGGTTATTTTGGATTTTCCCAAAAAGGGGAGACTCCCAAGAAGTATGTGCTGGACGCCAGTCAGTTCTACGGTTCCATTTTACTGCACAACCCAGATATTTCGCATTTGATCACGGCCCATCCCGGAGGGATTATTTTGGGATTCAACCGAAAACGTTTTGGACATGAGGATTGGGAGGCCAGTTTGGGGTATCCTGATACGGGTTTTTCGTTTGTGTATCAGGATATGAACAATCCTACCTTGGGCAAGAACTTTGGGTTATATGCCCACTACAACTTCTATTTTTTAAGGAGAAACCTACAATTTAGGATAGGGCAAGGGGTGGCCTATAACACCAACCCTTATGATAAGGCTGAAAATTTCAGGAACAATGCCTACGGAAGCCATTTGCTGAGTTCTACCATGGTCATGTTCAATTATCACAAAGAAAATCTATTGGCCGGTTTGGGGTTCAAGGCAGGGATTTCCCTGATCCATTATTCCAATGCCAATTTTAAGGCGCCCAATACCTCTACCAATACCATGGCTTTGAATTTTGGGCTTACCTATGATTTGGATGGCGGAGAAGTTTATGAGTTTCAAGAACCAAGGCCTCAAGAAAAAATTATAGAGCCCATCCGATATAATTTTGTACTGCGCGGTGGTGTGAATGAGAGCGATGTGATCAACTCAGGTCAGTATGGATTTTGGATTTTGTCCGCCTATGCCGATAAACGATTGGGCAATAAAAGTGCCCTGCAACTGGGAACAGATGTGTTCTTTTCCAACTTTTTGAAGGAGTTGATTCGATTCCAATCCACTTCCTTTCCCGAAATGGATGTAGACCCGGATACTGACTTCAAGCGTGTAGGTGTATTTGTAGGTCATGAACTCTTTATCAACAAAATGAGTGTAGTGGCCCAATTGGGCTATTATGTGTATTATCCGTTTGATTTTGAAGGGCAGGTATACAACCGTGTGGGATTGAAACGGTATTTTGGAGACAAGCTATTTGGTGCCGTGACCTTAAAATCACATGGAGCCAAGGCAGAAGCAGTGGAATTTGGAATTGGGATTAGATTATAGTGATGATGCGAATTGCAAGAAGATATAAAAGAAGTAGGAATGGCACCTCGAGCGCAGTCGAGAGGTTTTGTCTTGCATTACTTCTACTGTTGTTGCTTTCCTGCAATGGGGACAATGTGCCCGATTGTTTTCAAAACGCAGGGGATACGGTAAGATTGACCGTGGATGTGCCGGAATTCAATACCATTACGGTTTTTGAGAATCTCAATGTGGTGCTTAAACAGGGAGATGAACAACAGGTTGAAATTGAAACCGGGGAATTTCTTCAGAATGATGTATCGGTAGAGGTCAAGGACAATAGATTGATTGTGCGCAATGAGAACAACTGTAATTATGTCCGGGAGTATGGGTTGACCACTATGTATGTAACATCGCCCAATATTTCAGAAATACGAAGCAGTACAGGACTCCTGATTTCCAGCGATGGAGTTTTACAATATCCAAACCTTTCCTTGATTACCGAGAGCTTCAATAATCCGGAAACCGAGACTACGGATGGTTCCTTTGATCTGCAATTGAATTCTGAACGGGTCAGTATTGTGGTAAATGGCATTGCCTATTTTAAGTTGGCAGGGACTACCACTGATTTTAATGTGACCATTGCCGCCGGGGATTCCAGAATAGAGGCGGAGAACCTTGTGGCCGAAAGGGTGAGTCTTAACCATAGAGGTTCAAATGATATTTTTGTCAACCCACAGCAACGCATCAGTGGGACAATTAGTGGGACAGGCGATGTGATCAGTCTAAACCGTCCTCCAGAGATTGAGGTGGAGGAACTCTTCAATGGGCGATTGATCTTCAAAGATTGATGTTTGGCTTCAAGCTTATGGGAAAACCCATGGATGCCACCTAATTTCTCATTACTTTCGAAAGTATCAAACCTAGACCTTTGAAGTCTGTGTTCACGTATTTAAAAAAACTATTCTATTCAGGCCCCAAGGTCAAATCCCTTGATGGGCTTCAAGGCCTGGAAAGGGCCGATGCACTCTTTCACAACTTGGCCGTGGAAGGTCAAATCCCCGGTATGGCGGTTACCATTCTAAAAAACGGCAGTCCGATACTCCAAAGGGGATATGGTCATGCCAGTGTGGAAGGGAAAACCCCGGTGGACCCCAAGGACACTTTGTTTCGGATTGCCAGTATTTCCAAGTGCATTACCGGATTGGCTTTGGGCAAGATGATGGAAGAGGGAATTCTGAATTTGGAGGATTCGTTTTATACCCATGTGCCTTATTTTCCAAGGAAAAAGTACGACTTCACCTTGCGTCAACTGGCAAGTCATACCGCAGGTATTCGAGGCTATCGCGGAAAGGAATATGCTTTGAACCAGCCTTTTGGCATTAAGGATAGCATTAGTGTATTTCAAGATGATCCCTTGGTCTTTGAGCCGGGAAAGGGGTATCTGTACAATAGTTTTGATTTTGTATTACTCTCTTTGGCCATGCAAGAGGCTTGTGGTATGCCCTTTGAGGACTATGTGGAACAAAAGGTACTGCATCCGCTGGGGATGCTGCATACATTCCCTCCAAAAACTGGAGATACTGATACTTCGGCCCAATGGTATACCAAGACTTCATTGTGTTTTAAAAAGGCAGTTGAGGTAGATAATTTCTACAAGTTGGCTGGAGGAGGTTATTTATCTACCAGCGAGGATGTAGCTCGATTGGGACAAGCCATTCTAGATCAAAAACTGCTCCAAAAAGAAACCTATGACGCACTCTTGACCGCACAAGAATTCAATGGAAGATCCACCTACTATGGTTTGGGCTTCCAAGTGAGCCAAGATGCCCAAGGTAGACCCTTTGTGGGCCATGTGGGAAGCAGCGTCGGGGCATATACCAACTTTTACGTATATCCTAAAGAGAAAGTGGTAGTTTCATTGTTGATCAATTGTACCGATCCCAAGGTACAGCAGACTTTGGACGCGGCCATTACCGCCATATTGGATTTGCGAAGCTTATGATTTTTGCTGAAATTTATTCCAAATGAGAAGGGTCTTCAAATTTACATTCCTACTTGCCGGAGCTTTTTTGCTTTTGGCCATTTCATCCACCTATGCCAAGGAGGCAAAATTTTCCATGGAGCAGCTTAGGATGGAAAAGGATAGCCTTTCGGATGGGTTAAGTGCCCAAGAATGGAAAAAGTTCAAGTATTTTGAGGACCAGTTGGAGGCTTCTACCTTATCAGCCAAGGAAAAAGAAAACCAATTGGCAGGATATGCCCGGGATTCCCTAAATATTTTAAAAGTAAAACTGGTCGCCATCAAGGTTCTGGATCAAAAGAATCTTTTGGATAGGGATATTGCAGAAAACCTAACATATTATACCTCATTGCTTGCAGATTTTAGGGAAAGCGATATTGCATCAATGGAATACCGCTTCCTTGAAGAGAAATTGGCCTACCTTAATCAGAATGCCCTTGGACGGGAACTATACTGGAGCAGGGGATTGAATGTGGGCCTTGCTTTACTGGTTCTTTTTCTAGGCTTGGCCCTGTGGTTCCAGTATTCGAAGCGGAAAAAAGGGGCCACTCCCCAATTGAGCAAGCAGGAGACTTTGGTACATGGCCTCATTGTGCAGGGCAAGAGCAACAAAGAAATTGCCAACGAACTGTTCATCAGCTTGAGTACCGTTAAAAGTCATATTACCAGTATTTATGGCAAGCTCAATGTGGCCGGAAGACAAGAACTTCTAAAAAATAGTACGGGTACTAGCACCTAATCCATACCCTATTTTCTTTACATCAAATCTTTTGCAAGCTTTTTTTGTCGCAAAAACAAATGGTGTTGAAACATGCAATTTGGTGGGTGCTTCTTGGGGTACAATTCGTACAAGGTCAAGAACAGCTTTCCCTAAAGGGAAAGGTATTTGATGGAAACAAGGTCCAGGTCGATATTGGGGATGTATTGCTTTTGGTTCCCGAAAGTAAGGAGTTGGTGTTTTATACTACCTTGGTCCGAGGGGGATTTGTGTTCAAGGAGGTGCCCAAAGGAGAGTACCTATTGAAAATCTCCGCGTTGGGATATGCCACATTTTCCAAAAGGTATGTGCTCCATGCTTCTTTGGAAGTATCGATTCAACTTGAGGAAGAGACCACTGACTTGGAAAATGTCGAAGTGGTGGCCACCAAGAATCCGATTACCAATACTAATGGAAATTTTAAGATCGATGTTCAAAACCCTGTTTTTTCCACTATGGCGGATCCGTTGGAGGTATTGATGAAGCTTCCCAATATTCAGGTTTCCCCAGACAGGGAATCCATTTCGGTCCTTATGAAAGGAACACCCTTGATTTATATGGGCAACCAAAGAATCAGCTTTGGAGAGTTTGCTGCTTTGTCGGTGGACTCCATTGAAAGTATCGAGCTCATAAACAATCCTTCGCCAAAGTATGAAGCTGAGGGGCGGGCGGTGATTTTGATTCAGCTTAGGAAAAATAATGACAAGGGTACCACAGTTACGTTAGGTGAAACGATTTCCTTCAGACAAAACACCAACAACTATATCAGCACCAACGGAAACCATTCAAACGGGAAATGGAACCTTCGGGGAAACCTTAATTACAATACCATTGGCCAATGGGAGAGCAATACCTTTGCGTTTGCCATTCCTGCGGAGAATATCCGTTCCGATTATTTGGTCCTCATCCCGGATAACAAGCGGATGCAAATGAACAGTGGATTGGGATTCTATTATCCCATCAATACCAACGATTATATTTCTTTGAGTGCCATTTTTCGCCGTCAAACTGATGATGCAGGTTTTGAAACCAGCACTTTTCTTCAAAATGGGAGTGAAACGAATGAAATCACGTCTGAAACGGAGAATGACAACCGAAGGGATTATTTTACTGCCAACTTCAATTTCAACAAAAGACTTAGTGAAAATTTGAACCTTTTTACCGGAATCCAATATTCGTCTTTTGATCAAAAACTGCAAACGGATATTGCAAACAACTACAACAAAGAAGGCTTGGTACTGAACCAAACCAGAAACCAGGATTATAAAATTGAATCCTTGGCGGCCCGTTTGGATTTTGAACAGGTCATTTCCGATAACGTACAGCTTGACTTTGGTGCAAGTTGGAATGAGGCGATGGCGGATGCGTTCAGTCAGATTACACAATATGAATCACTCAATGAGGACGTTGCCGGCTACGATTATAAAGAAAGCCTCTATGCGATGTATGCAAACACCACTTCAAGTTTTGGGGAGAAGTTCAAGGTCAACCTAGGAGCCAGGGTGGAGTATAATCAAGTTGAGGGCCAGCTTGAAAAGGACCTGAAACCTTTGATTGAACGTGAAAACACCCGGATTTTTCCCAAAGTGGGTTTGAATTTCACCTTAGACAGCACCAAAACCCTTTCGTTGAACTACTCCAGAAACATCAATCGACCCAATTTTTCCCAAACCAGTTCGGTGAGGGTGTTCATAAACCCCTTTTTGGAAGCCGGGAACAATGTGGATTTAATACCTGCGATTACCAATGAAATTTCCACTAACTTTCAGATTGGGAACACATCTATTTTTGGAGGTATCTACACGAATAAGAACCCCAGATATTTTATGATCGGGTACCAGGAAAATGATACAGTTGCCCTGCTGGCCGAGAACAATCTGGAAGAAGAATCCGGTTATTATGTTGGATTGACAGTGCCTTTTTCCCATAAAATTTGGTCTTCCACAAATTCGGTAAGTATGACCTATAACAAGATCAAGGATTCATCTGCCGTGTTCACCAAGGCCAAACCCTATCTGTATGTCTACACCAACCAACAGTTGAGGGTAGCGAAAGATACCGTTGTTTCTTTGGGAGGGTATGCTTTGACCCAACGGAAAGAGGGTATCATTGAAAGAAATGGAATGGTGGTGTTGAACGCCTCTTTGACCACCACTTTATTTAAAAAGCTCCAATGTGCCCTGAGGTTCAATGACATTACCAAGGCCATGAATTATGGAGAAAGCTATTCCATCAACGGAGTGGAGGCCCATGGAACCTATTATGTTGACGGGCGCGAAATGGCAGTGGCCCTAAAATATAGCTTTGGCGGAACTACATCCAATACATTCAAAAACAAGGATGTGGATGAGAATCTGGATAGAATCAACTAAGATCCTATCCTTTTGCCAATTTTTCCTCTATTTCTGTAGCAAAGCTGCTGCAGAGTTCCAAGGTTTCCTTCACATCATCCAAGGTGGTTCTGGGATTGATCAAACACATCCGCAATACCACCTGTCCGTGTAGGATGGTGGTGACCAGCAAAGCCTTTCTGGAGGACACCACTTTTTCAGAAATGTATTGGTTGATGCTGTCCAATTCCTTGTCGGTATAATTTTTGGAAATAGGGTTGTACCTAAAATTGATGACCGCCAAAGTGGCCGGGAAAACCACTTCCCAACGTTTGCTCTTGCGTAAAATGCCTTCGGTGGCCTCGGCAAGTTCAATGTTGTAGGTGATGGCATTGCGGAATTCTTGGAGGCCAAAAGTTTTTAGGGACATGTAAAATTTGAGTGCCCTAAACCTTCGGGTCAACTGGATGCCGTGATCGTAAAAGTTGATCTCGGAAGTGTTCCCCTCAATGTCCCTCAAGTATTCCGGTTTTTCGGTAAAGGTGTGGCTCAGGTATTTGTGGTTGCGAACCAATAAACAGCCCATTTCATAGGGTTGATAGAACCATTTGTGGGGGTCTACGGTAAGCGAATCTGCTTTTTCGATGCCCTTCATCATTGATTTTCCTGTTTTTGATAAAATAGCTGCCGCGCCGTAAGCACCGTCTATATGGAACCAGATATCTTCTTTTTTGCAGATATTGGCCAGTTCGGAAAGGGGATCCACAGTGCCCGTATTGGTAGTCCCCGAAGTGGCGATCAGGCAGAAGGGCATCAACCCTTCCAATCGGTCCTTGGCAATACAGTTCTTCAGTTTGTTGACCGAAAATTTAAACTCACTGTCCGTGGGAATAATACGGATCTGTTCCTTTTTGAATCCCAATACGCGAATGGCCTTGATGTTGGAGGAGTGGGCCTGGTCCGAGAGATAAATGATGGCTTTGGAAAAATCATCCCCACATTTGATTCTTCGGGCAGTGGTCAGGGCCGTTAGATTGGCCATGGAGCCCCCACTGGTGAAAATACCACCTCCTTTTTTCTTCGGAAAGCCAAATATCTTCAGCAACCATTGAATGGTAACGATTTCCAACTCCGCTGCAGCCGGTGAGGCTGCCCATCCCCCGGAGAAGATATTATATCCTGTAGCAAGGGTATCGGCCATGGCGCTGATATAATTGCTGGGACCGGGAACAAAGGAATAGGATTTGGGGTGCGACATGAGCGTGCTCTTCGTCATAACCTTTTCCAGTACAAAATTGAGCACTTGGGTGGGGTCTGTTCCCATTTCGGGCGCTTCTTCCAAAAAAAGGGAGTCCATTTCTTCCCGGGACCCAAGAGCCACGGGTAGTTTTTGTTTTTGGGTATCGTGGTGCTCCACTATGGCATCGATAATCTGATAGCCATAGGAGGTCATTTCTTCTTTCGTAAGTTCCAATTGGGAACGATTCTTCTTCATGAGGTTGCTTTTGTTTCCAACCGCAAAAGTACCATATTTTGATTGGGAAGCTAATTTCAAGGAGCGTGGTTTGCGTGTAAGGCCATCCATTAGTATTGGGATAAAAACAAAAAAGTGTGGTAAAAAATTATTTAATAAGGAATCCTAATTATATTTGTATTGCAATAATGCGTTAACCTAAATAAAAGTACAATGCAAAAACCAATTTTTTATCATGCAGGCTGTCCAGTTTGTGTTGGGGCAGAAAGTGAACTTATTGATTTAGTGGGAATTGAAAACCTTGAAATTGTCCATTTGGGCGAAAAGAAGGAGCAAATATCCGCTGCGGAGGATTTTGGTGTGAAGTCAGTTCCTGCCTTGGTAACTTCCAACGGTCATGTGCTTCATATCAACTATGGAGCTTCTTTGGAAGATGTAAAAGCATAACCGAATTTTATGTAGTTAGGAATCCTTATTTTTATTTTTGATGAGATTTAATTAAAACCCATACTACATTTAATTAGGAATGCTAACTTTGCCTGTCGGTTGTTTTCGGCAGGCATGGTTTCTTATGAAAAAAAGTGTTTTTGATCCCGAGTATCAGCAACAAGACCTCTCCAGCAAAATTATTGTTGGTTTGGAACGGGTTTCCCAAGCTTTTAAGGTATTGCTCTGGGAAAAGGCGAAGCAATTGGGGTTGAGTCCCATTCAGATCCAAATCCTAATTTTTGTCGCGTATCATAAATCGGCCTATACTAATGTTAGTTTTTTGGCCAAGGAATTCAACGTGACCAAACCTACCATAAGCGATGCCATTAAGGTTCTGGAGAAAAAAGGGTTGATCATAAAGGATACTTCTTCTTCGGATAGCCGTAGTTATTCCATTTTCTTGTCGGACCAGGGAAAAAATGTGGTTGCGGGAACCGAGGATTTTGCCCAGCCATTGGCTTCGCAATTGAAGCATGTGGCCGCTGGAGAGAAGGAAGCCTTGTTCAAAACCTTGGGCAATCTCATTTATCAATTGAATCAACAGGGTATTCTAACGGTCCAACGTACTTGTTTTGCCTGTACATTTTATACCAAAGATGGTACAGGTCATTACTGTCGCTTATTGGAGCGAAAGTTGCGTCACACGGACATTCGGTTGGATTGCAATGAATTTGAGGGAAAACCAGAATCTTGACCATGGAAAGAAAGGATATTGAGAATAGGGAGGATGTTTCAACATTGGTGCACCGTTTCTATGAGAAGGTTCGCGCCGACACCGAGATAGGCCATTTTTTCAATACGACCATTACGGACTGGCCCGAACATATGGAGAAGCTGACCGATTTTTGGGAGACCAATCTATTCTTCGTTCAAAAATACAGGGGAAATCCATTGCTGGTGCATGCCGAGTTGGACAAGGATAAAGGATATACCATTACGGATTATCACTTTGGGATATGGCTACGCCATTGGATCGCTACTTTGGATACGTATTTTATTGGGCCGAATACGGAGAAGGCCAAGCAGCGGGCCAGAAACATCAGTGTTCGTATGTTCATCACCATTTTTGAACAACGAAAAAGGGACGGGGTCCTAGATCAATCCAACGATTAGCGGGTCAATTCCGTGAACAGACTTTCCAGATTTTTGTTCTTTCGGCTAAGCTGCAACGTTTTGAGCTGATTGTCGTGGGCAAAATCGAATACCGCAGGGCGCATATCGGTTGAAGTGCCAAAGCTGATTTCATAGACAAAGCCTCCCACATTACGTACTTTGGAAACGTGGGGCAGGCGATTGAGCAGTTGTTCCTCCACACGAAAATCGAACTCTACCTCAATGATCTGTTCTTCAGCTTCGCGAAGTTCCTCCAATTTCTTATCCGCAACAAGTTCCCCTTTGTTGATAATGATGACGCGATCACAGACCGCTTCCACCTCTTTCATGATATGGGTGGATAGGAGAATGGTCTTTTCCTTTCCAATGTCCCGGATCAGTTTTCGAATCTCTATCAATTGATTGGGGTCCAAACCGGTGGTAGGTTCGTCCAAGATCAAAACCTCTGGGTTGTGCAATAATGCAGCGGCCAATCCCACACGTTGGCGGTACCCTTTGGAAAGCTGACCAATTTTCTTGTGGGCCTCAGGGGTCAATCCTGTTTGTTCAATAACTTCCTGTATCGTATTCTTGGATACTTGGTATACATCGGCATTAAAAGATAGGTACTCCTTTACATACATTTCCAGATAGAGTGGGTTGTGCTCTGGAAGGTATCCTATGCTTTTTTGCACATCGGTTTCCGATTTCAGTACATCAAAACCGTTTACTTCGGCGTCTCCGCTGTCCGGTTTATAATAGGTGGTCAAGATGCGCATCATAGTGGATTTTCCCGCACCGTTTGGTCCCAAGAACCCTACAATCTCACCTTTTTTAATGGAGAAGGACACATTGTTCAAGGCTTTTTGTGGGCCAAAGCTTTTGGAAATGTTCTGAACAGTGATGGACATGCTACGCTATTTAAGCCTCAAAAATACATTTTTAGACGTTTCCATAAGAGGTAGTCCACTTTTTTTGAAGCCAGTTTTGTGCAAACCATCCAAACCGAAAAAAATAGAATTTGTCAAAAAATGAAGCTTTTTTTAAATCGAAATGCAACAAAAAATCATATTTCAAAAAAAATCGAAAAAAAATGAAGCTTTGCTGTTGGTTTTGGTTTGAATGCCTATATTAGCCCCATATTTATCACAAATGACAACAACGTATTTCTGGAACCGTTTTTATTTTTACTTCTTTTTTCAGGGAGGAACGGGACTATTGTAGATACGCTTAAAGTATATTAACATGATAAAGTCCCGATAAAATCGGGGCTTTTTTTTTGCCATGGGTTTAAAAGTAGCCATTCAGGGAATTAAGGGATCCAACCATCATCAGGTGGCCAAGGATTTTTTTGGGGACGACATTGAATTGTTGGAGTGTCTTTCCTTTGATGCCGTAATAGATCATTTAAAGGATGGTACGGCGGACAAAGGGGTTATGGCCATAGAGAACTCCATAGCGGGGTCTATCATACCAAATTATAATTTGGTGTACCACAATAATATGCACATTATTGGAGAACACTATCTGAGCATACACCATAATCTTATGGTGCTCAAAGGTGGTTCCATGGAAGATATCAAGGAAGTACACTCGCATCCGATGGCTTTGTTGCAGTGCAAGGAGTTTTTTAAGGAGTACCCCCAAATAAAACTGGTGGAAAGTGTGGATACCGCGGAAACCGCAAAACGGATCAAGGAAGGACAATTGTCCCATATTGCTGCCATTGCGCCAAAAATGGCGGCAGACCTTTATGATCTGGACATTATTGCTTCTGAAATCCAGACGATAAAAAATAACGCTACCCGTTTTATCATCCTGAAAAAGAAAAACAAAGTGTTGCCCAAGGAGGAAATCAACAAAGCTTCGCTGCGGTTCATAACCGATCACAAGCGAGGCAGTTTGGCCACAGTGTTGAATGTCATGAGCGATTGCAACTTAAACCTTACCAAGATTCAATCCCTACCCGTGATAGAGACCCCATGGAAGTACGCTTTTTTTGTGGATGTCACTTTTGAGAAGTATGGGCACTTTGCCAAGGCAAAGTCGTTGTTGGATATCATGTCCGAGGACTTTAGGGTCTTGGGCGAATATAAAAATGCATTGTTGGTATGATCACGGCAAATAGACTGAATAGTGTACAGGAATACTACTTCTCAAGAAAATTAAGGGAGGTAAGGGAACTTATGGCCCAAGGGAAGCCTATTATAAACATGGGTATTGGAAGTCCAGATTTGGCGCCATCACCAGAGGTGCTGACCACCTTAAGGGATTCCATAACAGATGCTGGTGCGCACCAATACCAAAGTTATCAGGGCTTGCCGGAACTCAGGGCTGCCATTGCTGCGTTCTATCAGCAAAAATTTGGGGTGAGTATAGATCCGGCCAATGGGGTATTGCCTTTAATGGGATCCAAGGAAGGAATCATGCACATCAGTATGGCATTCTTGAATGTGGGCGATGAGGTATTGTTGCCCAATCCGGGATACCCTACCTATGGTTCGGTGACCCGGTTGGTGGAAGCCGTTCCAAGAACCTATGATCTTTCCGAAGAGAATGGTTGGTTTCCAGACCTTGAGGCGCTTTCCAAAGAAGATTTGTCCAAAGTAAAGCTGATGTGGGTGAGTTATCCACATATGCCCACCGGGGCTACGGCCACCATGGAGCAGTTGAAGTCCTTGATTGAATTTGCCAAGACGAACGATATTTTATTGGTCAATGACAATCCGTACAGTTTTGTATTGTCCAGTAACCCCACCAGCATTTTATCCATAGAAGGGGCCTTGGATTGCACCTTGGAACTGAACAGTTTGAGCAAAACATTCAACATGGCCGGATGGCGTGTAGGAATGGTGTTGGGAAGTCCGGAGAATATCAATGCGGTGCTCAAAGTAAAGAGCAATATGGACTCCGGCATGTTCTACGGTATTCAAAAAGGGGCCATAGCGGCGTTGCAGAGTGGTCCGGAATGGTTCGCGGACTTGGACAAGGTATATACCGAAAGACGAAAGCTCATGTTCCAACTGGCAGACAAATTGGGTTGTGAGTATAGCGAAGATGCAGTGGGTATGTTCGTGTGGTGCAAACTACCGGAAGGTGCTCCATCTTCGGAAACATTTGTGGATGAAGTGTTGTATGACAAAAACATCTTTATAGCTCCAGGTACCATATTTGGGAGCAATGGAGAGGGATATATCCGTTTTTCACTTTGTGTGAAAGAGGAAAAAATAAAAGAAGCCATAGAAAGATTTTAAGAAATGAACGTAGTCGTCATAGGAATAGGGTTGATCGGAGGTTCTTTTGCCAAAGATGTGAAGCAATTGTTTCCAGAGGCCCATATTATTGGGATTGATAAAAACAGTTCTCATTTGGATGAGGCCTTGGAACTAAACCTTATTGATGAAAAAGGGGATTATGGGGTTTTGGCTTCTGCCGATGTGGTCTATGTGAGCATTCCTGTGAACGCCTTGGTACACGAATTGCCTAAGATTTTGGATGCCGTGGGAGACGAGACGGTGGTCATGGATGCGGGATCCACCAAACGCCTGATCTGCGAATCGGTTGCGGAACACCCCAAGCGGAGAAATTATATGGCATGCCATCCCATTGCGGGAACGGAATTTTCGGGACCTTCCGCGGCCATAAACGGTTTGTACGAAGGAAAGACCAATATTATATGTGAGGTTGAGAAAACGGCCTTCAAGCTTCAGGAAAAGGCATTGGACATTTTTCAAAAAATGCAAATGCGCATCAGGTACATGAATCCAGAGGCCCATGACAAGCACATTGCCTATGTATCGCATTTGTCACATATCAGCTCATTTATGTTGGGAAAGACTGTAATTGAGAAAGAAAAGAACGAGCGTGATATTTTTGACATGGCGGGAAGTGGTTTTGAGAGCACGGTGCGTTTGGCCAAAAGTTCGCCGGACATGTGGACCCCCATTTTTGAACAGAACAGGGACAATGTGGTAGAAACTTTGGAGGAGTACATCCAAAACCTTGAAAATTTTAAACAACTCCTTTTGGACCAAGAGTATGGAAAGGTGCATACGGAGATGAGCAATACAAATAAGATAAAACAGATATTAAAAGGAATTCCACTCACAAAAAACAGAACTTAGTATGGAAAACAGTAAGCAAATGAGGAAATGGTTGGATGACATGAACCTATCGCATCCATTGGTGATTGCAGGTCCCTGCAGTGCCGAAACCGAAGAACAGGTGCTGAAGATTGCGCATGAACTTAAGGATACGGATGTAAATTACTTTCGTTCCGGTATTTGGAAACCAAGAACCCGTCCCGGGAATTTTGAAGGTGTTGGGGCCATTGGATTGAAGTGGTTGCAAAAAGTAAAGGAGGAAACCGGTTTAAAAACCGCTACCGAAGTGGCCAACAAAGCCCATGTTGATTTGGCTTTGGAACATGATATTGACCTATTGTGGATCGGCGCGCGATCTACGGTAAGCCCTTTCATCGTCCAAGAAATTGCCGACGCCCTTAAGGGTACGGATAAAATTGTTTTGGTCAAGAACCCTGTAAACCCAGACCTTTCCCTTTGGTTGGGAGCTGTGGAGCGTCTGTATTCGGCCGATATTAAAAATTTGGGGGTGATCCACCGTGGATTCTCAACCTACGAAAAAACCAAGTACAGAAACATTCCGGAATGGCAGTTGGCCATTGAACTTCAGACCAAGTTTCCTGATCTACCTATCATCAACGACCCTAGCCACATTACCGGTAACAGGGATATGATTTTTGATGTGTCGCAAACTGCGTTGGATTTGAATTTTGACGGTTTGATCATTGAGACCCATTACGATCCGGACAATGCATGGAGTGATGCCGCTCAACAGGTAACCCCAAAAACCTTGATACAGATCATGAAAGATTTGCGCATCAGAAAGGAGACCGATGAGGAAGCGGAATACAACAACAACTTGAGCAACCTAAGGGCCCAGATTGATATTTTGGACAACCAATTGGTAGACCTTTTGGGCAAGCGTATGAAAGTTTCCGATGGTATTGGTGCCTTGAAGAAGCAGAAAAACGTGGCCGTACTTCAAAGTAATCGATGGAATGCCATTTTGGGCAACATGATCTTGGAAGGGGAGCAACGTGGATTGAGCGAGGAATTTGTCTTGAAAATGTTCAAGGCCATTCACCAAGAATCCATCAACCACCAAGAGAAGATCATCAATTCTTAGGTAAGGAAAAAGTGATCATGAAAAAAGGCCCAACATTTGTTGGGCCTTTTTCTTTGAACAGAATATGTCCTGGTATTATTTCCTGAAGATGTAACGGGTAATGAAGATACCTTGACCATCACCTTTTCCTCCTTCACTTTCCACGCCACTTACCACAAAGGCAAGTTCCCAGCCATTGGCAATCATATCGTTGATCATGGAAGTGATCACGGCATCATTGGCGGCAATGTTCTGAAAGCGGATTCCTCCCAAGTTGTAGAAGTTCAGCAATTTGGTTTCCTCAAAATTCTTTACCCGGATATCGCCTCGGTCTGATTTGTTTCGGGTATTGTCTTCTTCGGTCTGTACACTGGTGTACTCCCTATAATCCTTGTCTTCCAATGCGTTGATGATCCTAGATCTACCCAAACCATTGGGTACAATGGATTCTACACTGGTAATTACCTTGTATTCTTGGGCATTCATGCTGCACAGGGAAACCAAGGCAATCGCAACGGTAAAAAAGATTTTTTTCATAATGGATACGAGATTGATTGTTAAAACTGTAGACAAAGATATACGCACAAAAACAAGGATTATTGTTTCTTTGCAGGGAAATATGAACAAATAGTGAACGGAACTGTCTATAAATCTACCGGAAGTTGGTACACCGTGAAAGCGGAGGATGGGGCTTTTTATGAGTGTAGGATCAAGGGCAAGTTTCGGACCCAAAACATAAAAAGTACCAATCCCATTGCGGTGGGGGACCATGTTACCTTTAATTTGGAAAATATTGGGGATGAAACCGTGGGTGTGATTTCTGAAATAGGGGAGCGGAAGAACTACATCATTCGAAAGTCGGTGAAACTCTCCAAGCAAACCCACATCATAGCGGCCAATCTGGACCAAGTTTTCTTATTGATCACCCTGAACAACCCCACTACCTTTACCAGTTTTATAGATCGTTTTTTGGTTACGGCCGAGGCATATGACATCCCCGTGGTACTTTTGTTCAATAAGATGGATGTTTATGACTCCGATGAGGTGGCAGAGATGAAGTATTTGATGGATCTGTATCGGAAAATTGGGTACCTCTGTGTTGAACTTGCCGCCAAGGAAGGAAAGAATGTTGACTTGGTAAAGGATTTGATGAAAGATAAAACCAGTATGTTCTCTGGCCACTCCGGGGTGGGAAAATCCACTTTGGTCAATGCTTTGGAACCTGGACTTCGGTTAAAGACTGCGGAAATATCAGAGCAACATCTTCAGGGGCAGCACACTACTACTTTTGCGGAAATGTACGACTTGTCGTTTGGGGCAAGGATTATTGATACGCCCGGAATAAAGGGATTTGGTATTGTGGATATGGAACCTGACGAGATTGGCGACTATTTTCCCGAGTTTTTTGAGCTCAAATCCCAATGCAAGTTCAATAATTGTCTGCATATGGATGAACCCAAATGTGCCATAAAGCAAGCCTTGGAGAATGACCAAATTGCTTGGAGCAGATATAGAAGTTACGTACAGATGATCACCGGGGAAGAAGAAAATTACAGAACGGATAACTACAGGGAACGTTAATGAGAGCGGTTATACAACGCGTGTCCAGCGCAAGTGTCACGGTAGATGGAGAAAAAACAGCAAGTATAGGCCAAGGTCTTCTGGTGCTGTTGGGTATAGAAGATGCCGATGGCAAGGAGGACATTGAATGGCTATCCAAGAAAATGGTCAATCTCCGGATTTTCAATGATGATGATCAAGTCATGAATCGCTCCGTTCTGGATGTTGGGGGAGAGGTCATTGTGGTAAGTCAGTTTACCTTGCACGCCTTGACCAAAAAAGGCAACAGACCCTCTTATATCAAAGCCTCCAAGCCTGATGTGGCCATTCCCATCTATGAAGCTTTTGTGAAAAGACTGGAGCAGGACCTTGGGAAAGAGGTAGGTACGGGTATTTTTGGCGCGGACATGAAGGTGGAGCTTCTAAACAACGGTCCCGTGACCATCCTTATAGATACAAAGAACAGGGAATAACGATCTTTTGTCGATTTAGGTTTCCATTTTTGTAAGAAATTGGTCATATTGCTATAGTAATATAACCGATCAACCTCATCAATGCGTGTTCTTTTCCAATGCCTTCTGATTCTTAGTGTCCATTTTTCGTTTTCCCAAAACTATAGCTATCATACTATTCCAGCAGAGCTGATGGAGAATGCTGATGCGGTGGCCCGGCTTGATGAGATTGACATCCGAATTGAGGCCATGGATAAGATGACCTATACAGAGAAAAAAGTGGTCACGGTGCTTAACAAATCTGGCGATGCTTTTGCCAGAACACGGGCGTTTTATGATAAGGAGAAAAAAATCAAGAAAATTGAAGCCGTGGTCTATGATGCTTCAGGAAATGAGATTCAACGGATCAAGCGTAGGGATTTTAATGATATAGCCGCAGTGGACGGCTTTTCCCTTTATTTGGACGATAGATTGCTATATTATCGATATGTGCCCGTTCAATACCCATATACATTGGAATTTAGTTATGAGGTTGAAACTTCGGATACGGGCATTTTGCCTCCATGGTATTTTTTGTCGGGATATGATATCAGTGTGGAGGAAAGTAGATATGCGATCAGTTACGTTTCCAATGGTTTGAAGCCGATTATAGAGGAATCAAATCTTGTCGATATCACTGTTGAGAAGGATGAAAGTCAGGGAAAAATAAGTTATATGGCCAAAAACATCCCGGCCTTGACGGCAGAAAGCCTTAGCCCGTCTTTCACTGCCATATGTCCAAAATTATCGGTAAGGTTACCCAATTTTCATTATAAGGGTTTCGACGCCAAGGTGGATAATTGGAATGATTTGGGACTCTGGATTCAAACGGAGCTTTTGTCCGGTCGTACAACCCTGGAAGATGCCACGATACAAAAGGTAAGAGGGCTTGTGGAAGGGGTGGATGACGATATCGAAAAGGCAAAGATCGTCTACCAATACATGCAGGACAATACGAGATATATCAGTGTGCAGATAGGAATAGGAGGCTTTCAACCTATTAGTGCCATTGAGGTGGATAGGGTAAAATATGGCGATTGTAAAGGGCTTTCCAATTATACCATGGCCTTGTTAAAGGCTGTTGGGGTGGAATCGTACTATACCGTGGTGGAGGCAGGGGGAACCAAGGTCGATTTCAAGGAAGATTTTGCAGATCTTTCCCAAGGGAACCATGCCATTGTTGCCATTCCCTACCAAGGAGAATATTATTGGATAGATTGCACATCCCAGGTACATCCTTTTGGATTTATCGGGGACTTTACCGATGATAGAAAAGTTTTGATCGTAAAGCCCGGTGGTGGGGAAATTGTTACCACTACTTCCTATGTAAATGAAGAAAACCTGATGCGGATGAATTCCACCTATACAATTCAGGAGGACCTTTCCCTTGAGGCCGATGTCACCATTGAAACCATGGGGGTTCGTTACGACAACCATTTTGGTTTGGAGGGGAATAAGAGGGAGGATGTCATGGAATACTACAAAAACTTTTGGGGCAACATCAATGGGTTGTCCATCACTGATTTTAGTTTCGAAAACAATAAGGATGATGTGGTCTTTACGGAAAAAGTACAGTTAAAGGCCCACGATTTTGTGTCAAAGAACGGAGATGATTATTTATTGACTTTGAACGTGTTGGATAACAGTTCTTTTATTCCTCCCAGGTATCGGAACAGAAAACATTCATTTGTGATCCAACGGGGATATTTGGATGAGGATGAGTTTACGATCCAATTGCCCAAGAACTTCGCATTCACTTTTTTGCCGGAGAAATACAAGGAGGAGACCAAATTTGGAACCTATGAAGTTGAGGTCGTAAAAAAGAGCGATACGGAGTTACTTTACAAGAGAAAGTTTCTCATAAAAAAAGGCAATTATCCCAAAGAGGAGTATAACAAGTATAGATCTTTTAGAAGGACCATTGCCAAAATGGACAACCAAAAAATTGTTTTAAAACGTCAAGACCTATGATACGAAAAATCGCGTTACTGATTGCCTTGGTTTCGGTCTGTGTGCAAGGACAGGAACTGAAATTTGGTAAAATTTCCAAGGAAGAACTTATGGAAGCCACCCATCCCAAGGATACATCGGCAGCTGCCGCTTATCTATTAAAGAAGAGGGAATCTTACTATACCTATAACAGTGCGGTGGGGCTTAATTTGGTAACGGAGGTGCATGAGCGAATAAAAATATATAATGCGGATGGGTTTGATTACGCGACAAAGACCATTGATCTTTACGAAAGTGGGGCGTCGGATGAAAAGGCCACTTCCATCAAGGGGTATACCTATACCTTGGAAGGGGGTAAGGTTGTTGAGACCAAGCTGGACAAAGGCAGCATCTTTAAATCCCAACAATCAAAAAATAGGAACCAGGTTAAGTTTACCATGCCCAATGTAAAAGCGGGTTCTGTTGTG
This sequence comes from Flagellimonas olearia, assembly GCF_009184425.1. Taxonomy (GTDB): domain Bacteria; phylum Bacteroidota; class Bacteroidia; order Flavobacteriales; family Flavobacteriaceae; genus Flagellimonas; species Flagellimonas olearia. The sequence goes on from NZ_WELG01000002.1 coordinate 1,516,401, forward strand.
GAATATCAATATAGGATAACATCACCCTTTGTTCAGAATATAGATGAGTTCGTGTTTCAACATTCCATTCCCATTAAAAAATTGGAGGCCGAAATGAGGATCTTGGAATACTTTAAGTTTAACCAAAGACAGAAGGGCTTCCTTCCCCTTGTTCCAAAAGTGGATAAAATCAGGGATGCCGGGTTGGGCATGGAAGTGACAAAGGTTACCTATGGCTTACAGGATGTTCCGGCTCTAAAAGATGAAAAGTTTGTTCCCAACATTACCAATTTTAGGTCTGGAGTCACCTTTGAGATCATGTCCTTGGAAATACCCGGGTCTACCTACGATGTATATTCCAAAACATGGGATGATGTGGCCAGGACGGTGTATGAAAACAGCTCTTTTGGCGATGAGATGAAACGAAGCAACTATTTTGAGGAAGAGCTCAATATGGTCCTTCAAGGCGCCAGTGAACCTCAGGAAAAGGCCAAAAGGATATTGGCATTTGTCAAGGAAAAAGTAAAATGGAATTCCTTTGTAGGGTACACTTCCGATGAAGGAACCAGAAAGGCATACAAGGAGGGAACGGGAAACAGTGCGGACATCAACCTGATGCTGGTATCCATGCTCAACCATGCCAATATTCCGGCATACCCCGTTTTGGTGAGCACGCGCGACAATGGGATTCCCTTGTTTCCAACCCTTCAGGGGTACAACTATGTAGTGGCAGTGGGCAAAATAGATGGGGAATATCATTTGTTCGATGCCACCAATGTTTTCACCACCATGGACGTATTGCCCACCAGGACACTGAACTGGTTTGGACGAATTATTTCGGAAAATGGAAACTCTGAAGAAATTGACCTTATGCCCAGAAAAAGCTCCATGGATGCCATAATTATGACTGTTGACCTTAACGATGACGGTTCCGTGGATGCCAAGTGTAGACAGCAGTATACCAATCACAATGCATTGCTGTTCAGGAATTTGTACAATGGAGGTACAGAGGAGACATTTCTGGGGAATCTGGAAAAGGAATTGGGAGATATAGAGATTTCCGACTATGATTTGCAGAACAATCTGGATTTGGACAAGCCCGTGGTTCAGAATTTCAACTTTTTTAAGGAAGATGCCTTTGAATCCATTTCAGGAAAATTGTATCTCTCGCCCATGTTTCATTTGGCCGTAAGTGAGAATCCCTTTAAGTCGGAGGAAAGGGAGTATCCAATAGATTATGGATTTCCTTGGCAAGACCGATACATGATCACCATTAACATTCCCGAAGGATATAAGGTGGAGCACTTACCTGAACCCGTGGCCATGGCATTGCCCGATAATTTGGGACAATTCAAGTACAATATATCCTCTAACCAGGATTTTATAAATGTTCGTGTTGAACTGAGCATGAATACGGCCGTTTTTCCGCCAAATTATTATTTGGGACTTAAAGAGTTTTATCGTCAAGTAGTTGAAAAGGAATCGGAAAAAGTGGTTCTCTCAAGGATTTGATCTGTCCAATGTTGTATAAGAGGGTGGCTTTATGGGTGGTACTTAGCCTTCCGGGGCTGCTCTTTGCCCAGCAGACAAATGAGTTTGGGATATTGGACCAGTTCGAAAAAGACTTTAAGTCTTACGAGAAGGATACCACCGCCGCTGCCATCTATCTCTATGAAAAAGGTGAAAACTATTTTGAGGCGAGGCAAGGGTATATTTGGTTGATCACAACCTACCATGCAAAAAAGAAGATACTTAAGAAACAAGGTTTTGACGAGGCAGAGATCATCATCCCGTACTACCGTGCCAAGGCGGGGAGGGAAAGAGTCAATGCGATAAAGGCAATCACCCACAACGGGAATAGAAAACAAGTGGTTGCCAGCGACAAGATTTTCGATCTGGATGTGAACGAACGGCTATCCCAAATAAAATTCACTTTCCCAAGTGTAGAGGTGGGTTCGGTTTTGGAGTATAGCTATGAAATCCAATCTCCTTTTTTCTATAATCTTTCGGGCTGGGAATTCCAAAGTGCGATTCCAAAACTGTACTCAGAGTATAATGCCAAAATCCCCGGGAACTTTAAATACAATAGATCCTTGATTGGCGAAATAGGTCTGGATGTAAACGATGCCACTATCAAGAAGAGTTGCTTTAGTGTGCCGGGTATTTCCCAAAGGGCGGATTGTGAGGTGTTGAAGTATGTGATGAAAGATGTACCTGCTTTTAAAGAAGATGAAGAATACATGCTTTCTTCGGATAACTACAGGTCCACGCTGGAGTTTGAGCTGTCGGAATACGTATCATTGGATGGTATCAAACAAAAGTTTACCAAGACTTGGAGGGATGTGGATAAGGAGTTCAGGACCGATAAGGATATTGGCGGACAATTAAGGAAGAAGAATTTCTTTGAAAAAAATGTTTCACTGGATCTGATCATTGGAGGTGAAAGTGATTTGGAAAAGGCTAAAAACATCTATAGGTTCGTTAAGGAGCACTATACCTGGAACAACAAATACAGCATTTTTAGGAACAATAATGTAAAGGATGCCTTTGATAGGAGAACAGGAAATGTGGCGGAAATCAACATTACCCTTATCAATCTGCTCAATGCTGCCGATGTAAAGACAGACCTCATGGTACTTTCTACCCGATCCCATGGTTTGCCCAAACGTAACCATCCGGTACTGTCCAATTTCAACTATGTTGTGGCCAAGACCACCATTGATGGAAAGGAATACCTGTTGGATGCCACCGAGAAGGAAATGCCCTTTGGGATGCTGCCCTATCGCTGTTTAAACTATTATGGAAGGGTCATGGATCTGGATGGGGAAAGTTATTGGTACGACATCCTTCCGGAAAAAAACAACAGTCGAAGCATACAGGTCAAGACGGAATTGAAAGATGGTAAGGCTGTGGGGACATTGGATGATATCACCATGGGCTATGAGGCCTTTTTTAAACGAGACCAGGTAGCCAAGACCTCTGAAGAAAAATACCTGGGAGAAATGGAAAGGGAGTTGGATGATGATTTTGTCATTCAAACCTATGAAACCAATTCGGAAAAGTCGGATGAGAGAACTTTAGTGGAACATTTTGAGTTTGAGTTGCGGAACATCAACATGGATGCCACTGTTTTTCTCAACCCTTTTTTGGTCCGTTTTTTTGCCGCCAATCCTTTCAAATCGGAACAGCGGTACTACCCAATTGATTTTGGTTTCCTAAGAAATTATAGGTACATGGCAAACATAAAGATTCCTGAGGGGTACAGGGTTAAGGAGTTTCCAGAGGTGGTTAACTTGGCCTTGCCGGACCAAAGTGCCTTGCTTCGGTTTGAGTGCAAGGAATATCAAGGGGTGATCAACGTATATTTCAACTTTAAGCTCAATTCAACACAATACAACAGTGAAGGTTATGCTTACATAAAAAAGTTTTTCGAAAGGGCGGTAAATGTGCAGAACCAAAGCTACTTGGTGTTGGAAAAACTATAGGATTAGCCCAGAGCGTATTAAATTTGTACCAGATTTGGTAACCTAAATAACATCAACGTGGATATACAAAATGCGCAATTGGCCGTAGACGAATGGATCAAGAACCATGGAGTGCGTTATTTTAACGAGCTCACCAACATGGCCCAGCTCACCGAAGAGGTGGGGGAAGTGGCCCGGATCATAGCCCGGCGCTATGGGGAACAAAGTGAAAAGGAATCCGATAAGGCCAAGGACCTTGGGGAAGAATTGGCCGATGTACTTTTTGTGGTCCTTTGCCTAGCCAACCAAACAGGCATTGATCTTCAGGAGGCTTTTGATAAAAAATTGGAGATAAAGACCAAACGGGACCACGATCGTCACCAAAACAACAAAAAGCTTAAATAAAGTTGTCCTGCTAAACGGCCATTAGGTGCGTTTTTTCTAGTTTTGGACTTTCTATCAAACCACAATTATCTTGAGACTCCAACTTTCCGCTCCGCAAGACAAAAAACTGCAAAAAACCATTCAGATAACGGGTTCCAAAAGTGAGACCAACCGATCACTATTGCTACAGGCTCTGTTTCCCAATGTAAGGATTGAAAACCTTTCCAATTCCGATGATGGTCAGGTCATGCAAGAAGGATTAAAGAAGACAAGCGGGGAGGTCGACATTCACCACGCAGGCACCGCCATGCGTTTTTTAACAGGTTATTTTGCTTCGCAAGAAGGCAAAGAGGTTATTTTGACAGGTTCCCAACGTATGCAGGAGCGTCCCATCAAGGTTTTGGTGGAGGCCCTCAGAAATTTGGGCGCCCGTATCGAATATGTAAAGGAAGAAGGGTATCCGCCCATAAAAATTTCTGGAAAAAAATTGGACAAAGACAAGGTTTCCTTGCCGGCCAATATTAGTAGCCAGTATATTTCATCCCTACTTTTAATTGCCCCCAGTCTTAAAAATGGACTGGAGTTGGAGCTTGTGGGGAAGATCACTTCCGTACCCTATATCAAAATGACGCTGTCCCTTTTGGAGCAGATAGGGGTTAGCACGTCCTTTGAGGGAAACACCATCAAGGTAGAGCCCAAAGAAGCCGTCCGGGACACCACCCTTGTGGTGGAATCGGATTGGAGCTCGGCCAGCTATTTTTATAGTATTGTGGCCCTTTGTGAAGTGGGTACAACCATCCAATTGTCATCCTACAAAAAGAATTCGTTGCAGGGCGATAGTGTCATGGCGGAAGTTTATAAAGATTTTGGGGTGGAGACTACCTTTGGTGACCACACCATCACCTTGACAAAAACAACCGATGAGATTCCTGAAAAGGTGGAGTATAATCTATCCAATGCCCCGGATACCGCCCAAACCATCTCTGTTACCTGTTTGGGATTGGGAATAGGGTGCCATCTTACAGGATTGCATACCCTCCCCATAAAAGAAACCGACCGTTTGGCGGCCATGCAAACCGAGTTGACAAAATTTGGGGCAAAAGTGGAGATTGATGCCGAGAGCTTAACGTTGCAACCTACTTCAATTTTGAAATCCGGTGTTGCGGTAGATACGTATAACGATCACAGAATGGCCATGGCCTTTGGTCCCTTGGCGGTTAAAACTTCCTTTAGGGTCAATGATGCCGAGGTGGTTTCAAAGTCCTACCCTGATTTTTGGAACGACCTATCCACCCTAGGTTTTGGGGTTGCCGAAGTGTAATGGGCATTTAATCACCAAATTACTTGACATCCCCCTACACGAGGTTGTATATTTGCCCCTCTTAAAAAAATCGAAAAAAAGCTTAGATGAAATTATCAAACTTCAACTTTGAATTACCCAAGGAATTATTGGCCGAGTATCCTGCTGAAAACAGGGATGAATCCAAACTTATGGTAGTTCATAGGGACACTGGAAAAATTGAACACAAAATGTTTAAGGACCTTATCGATTATTTTGATGAAGGTGATGTAATGGTCTTGAACAATACCAAGGTGTTTCCAGCACGACTTTATGGAAACAAGGAGAAGACCGGTGCCCGTATTGAAGTTTTCTTGCTCAGGGAGCTTAACCAAGAACAACGGTTGTGGGATGTTTTGGTAGATCCGGCCAGAAAGATTAGAATTGGGAACAAGCTCTATTTTGGTGAAGATGAAAGTTTGGTGGCAGAGGTCATCGACAATACAACTTCCAGAGGGAGAACGTTACGTTTCCTTTATGATGGTTCATATACCGATTTCAGGAGAAAACTCCGTGAGTTGGGCGAAACACCACTTCCCAAATACATCAAAAGAAATGTTGAGCCAGAGGACGAGGAGCGATATCAGACCATCTATGCCAAATATGAAGGAGCCGTTGCGGCACCTACTGCCGGATTGCACTTTTCCAAGCACTTGTTGAAGCGTTTGGAGATCAAGGGAATCGATTTTGCCGAAGTGACCCTTCACGTTGGTTTGGGAACTTTTAACCCAGTTGAGGTAGAGGATTTATCCAAGCACAAGATGGACAGTGAGGAGTTGGTCATCGATGAAAAAGCCACCGAAGTGGTAAATTCGGCCAAGGATGATAAGAAGAAAGTATGTGCTGTGGGTACTACGGTAATGCGGGCCTTGGAGAGTGCCGTTTCCTCTGAGCACACCCTGAATACTTTTGAGGGATGGACCAACAAGTTCATTTTCCCTCCTTACGATTTTAGTATAGCCAATTGCATGATCACCAACTTCCATTTGCCAAAGTCGACCTTGTTGATGATGGTATCTGCGTTTGCGGGTCATGACCTGATAAAGAAAGCATACAAGCAGGCCATTTTGGAAGGGTACCGTTTTTACTCTTATGGGGATGCCATGCTTATCCTTTAGGATAAAACTTTAAATAGATAAGAATCCCGTTCGGTTCAACGACCAGCGGGATTTTTTTCTTGATTATCTTTAAACTGTGGAAACAAAGAAGAAAGACATACGGGCCTTGACCAAGGAGCAACTGCGGAATTTTTTCGTGGAGTGCGGCGATAAAGCTTTCCGGGGCAACCAAGTGTATGAGTGGCTCTGGCAGAAATCGGCGCACACCTTTGATGCCATGACCAATGTTTCCAAAGAAACCCGGCAAATGTTGGAGGAGCACTTTGTGATCAATCACATCAGGGTGGACCAAATGCAGCGAAGTTCCGACGGGACCATAAAAAATGCCGTGCGCCTTCATGATGGTTTGGTGGTGGAATCCGTTCTTATTCCCACGGAGACCCGTACCACGGCCTGTGTGTCCAGCCAGGTGGGATGTAGTTTGGACTGTAGGTTCTGCGCCACGGCACGGATGAAACGCATGCGAAACCTCAATCCGGATGAAATCTACGATCAAGTGGTGGCCATAGACAATGAAAGCCGATTGTATTTTGATCGCCCCTTGAGCAATATTGTTTTTATGGGAATGGGGGAACCCCTCATGAACTACAATAATGTGTTGAAGGCCATTGATATGATCACTTCACCAGAAGGATTGGGCATGTCCCCAAAGAGAATTACGGTTTCCACATCGGGGGTTCCCAAGATGATTAAGAAAATGGCCGATGAGGAGGTGAAGTTTGGTCTGGCGGTTTCCCTACATTCCGCCATTGATGAGGTTAGAACCTCCATAATGCCTTTCAATGCCACATTTTCTTTGGCCGATTTAAGGGAGGCTTTGGAATATTGGTACGGTAAGACTAAAAGCAGGATTACTTACGAATATGTGGTCTGGGAGGGCATCAACGACACTCAGGAAGCTGTGGATGCCTTGGTCAAGTTTTGCAGGTTCGCACCATCTAAAGTCAACCTGATTGAATACAACCCCATTGATGATGGTGAATTCCAACAAGCATCAAGTGCCGCGGTGGATATGTACCAACGCACTTTGGAAAAAAATGGAATTACCGTTACCGTGCGCAGGTCAAGAGGCAAGGATATTGATGCTGCCTGCGGACAGTTGGCCAATAAGGCGTAGTTTTAGATGCCCGATGCCCGATGCCCGATGCCCGATGCCCGATGCCCGATGCCCGATGCCCGATGCCCGATTTCTGACGATTAACTATCATCCAATCATCGAGCATTTGGTTCATCTGTCCTAAAACTTACTCCTTCCTATGACCAACTCTGGCATTTTCGCTACTTTTAGGGTTTTAAATCAAATTCGCCAAACCTAACGCATTGAAAATCGTTTCTCAGATTAGGGAACCCATTGAAGATGAGATGGAACTTTTCGAGGAAAAGTTTCTGAAATCCATGTCATCCAAGGTGGCTTTGTTCAATAGGATCACGTATTACATTGTCAATAGAAAAGGTAAGCAAATGCGGCCCATGTTTGTCTTCCTTACCGCAAAATTACTCAATGGTGAAGTCAATGAAAGGACCTATTGCGGGGCATCCATCATTGAGTTGATCCATACGGCCAGTTTGGTCCATGATGATGTGGTGGACGATAGCAACAAAAGGCGTGGTTTTTTCTCCATAAATGCCTTGTGGAAAAACAAGATTGCTGTTTTGGTGGGCGATTTTCTATTTTCCAAAGGACTTTTGGTAGCCTTGGAAAATAAGGATTACGATTTACTTCATATTATTTCCAATGCGGTTCGGGATATGAGCGAAGGAGAGCTCCTTCAAATTGAGAAAGCTCGACTTTTGGATATCACCGAGGAGGTCTACTACGATATCATTCGCCAAAAAACAGCCACCTTGATCGCAGCCTGTTGCAGTATGGGAGCCTGTTCCGTCCGCCCAGATTCTGAAGAAGTGGAAACTTTCCGGAAGTTTGGAGAGTTATGTGGTATGGCGTTCCAAATTAAAGACGACCTCTTTGATTACGGTGCGGAAAAGATCGGAAAACCCACAGGTATCGATATCAAGGAACAAAAAATGACCCTGCCATTGATTTATGCCCTTAACCAAAGCGATAAGGAAAAGAGAAGTTGGCTCATCAACTCCATTAAAAAGCACAACAAGGACAAGAAAAGGGTGAAAGAGGTCATTGCCTACGTGAAGGAAATGGGTGGTTTGGAATATGCCGTGGAGAAAATGTTGGAGTTTAAGGATCAAGCCCTTGCTTTGCTGGACAATTATCCTGATTCAGATTACAAAGCATCTCTCACCTTGATGGTGAACTACGTTGTGGACCGTAAAAAGTAGTGTTCGTATCAGGGGACGAGTTCAAGCTCAAATTCAAGTTCATTCAGTTGTCAGTTCGAGCGCGGTCGAGAACGATAAAATAAGCTTTACACGATTTTCCAAGAGCCTCTATGTTGAAGATGTCAATGCCTGTTCTATCTCAGGGGTAAACTCTTCTTTGTAATAGACCCGTTTACAATGTGAGCATTCTGCATAACTGGTATTGTTTATGGTAAAAACGGGAATCCAGAATACATGGGCCTGATTGGACTGGCGTACAGCGGTCAAAGTACCGGTTTGATGGCAGTGTGGACAAGCCACGTGATGTAGGGTCTTGGCTTCCTTTTTTCCTGACTTTGTTCCGAAGAAAAGAATCATACAATCTATTTTGTATTGCAAAGATACCGTGTTTGCTTTACTCGTGTATCAATAGGTCAATTTCATTTTTAGGGAATTGTTACGCCAACCGACCCTATAATCTGAGCCAACAAAGAACACCTTCAAATCGGCTTGATATTCCCTGTCGACCATGAAAATGGTAAAATCAGCCTGATACTCCCTGTCGGTAAAATACCAAAGCCCCTCGTTACCGCGTACTTTGTAGTCCCGATCCACTTTATAAACCAAAAGATCGGCTTTGTAGTCTCGGTCCACTTCAAAAACATTGTAGTCAGCTTGATAATCTGCATTGGTTTGGAAAACCCTTTGAGACATAAGGCTTTGTGATAGAAATAGTAGGGCAAGAAGAGCTAGGGTATTTTTCATAATCACCTTTTTTTAATGGAATGATTTGTTTGAAATCAAATACCTTACCAATAATTGATTTTCCGTTTTTAAATATTTTCTACATTCGCGGACAGTTTTGAAAAATTGGAAGCCTATCACAGCGTAGAGAATTGGTTGTCCTGGATGGATGATATCTCTGATAAGGATTATGTGATTATTGATCGTTTTCTTCGGGATGAGCTTTATTCCGGGATTCGGTCATTTTTTCTCTCCAAGTTGCCCAATTTTAAGGAAGCGGGGATTGGAACCGACACCGATAACCAGATAGATAGCAACATACGGGGCGACTTCACTTATTGGTTGGACCGAAAAAGAGATGTGCAACTTGAACCTTTTTGGAACGTGGTGGATGAGATATTGCACATGTTCAACCGCTACTGTTTTTTGAGTCTTTCCGGATACGAATTCCATTTGGCCCATTACCCATCTGGTGGGCATTACGATAAACATTTAGATCAGTTTGAAAACCGGAACAACCGGATGATCTCCGTGGTGATTTATCTCAATGAAGGTTGGCAAAACGGGGATGGGGGAGAATTGGAGATTTTTGATAAAGATGGGTCTAGCTTTTTGGTGGAACCTGTGGCCGGTCGTTGCGTGATGTTCAAAAGTGCCGAGGTTCCCCATGCGGTGCTTCAATCCCACAAAAGCAGATTTAGCTTAACCGGATGGCTATTGTACCAGCCTTCGGCCTTGGGACAGTTTTTTGGGTAGATCGATTACTTTTCTTGACAGGGTATTTTTTGGATCAAATCCACATTTTGGTTATGCTCCGCACTGTTGGACATGACCAAGGTGCCATGAATGCCATCCTTGGCCCTTATGGCAAAAACCGTGGCTTGATCACTGGGGTTGGTCATACCTTCAAAACGATACGATGCCAAAATGATCAGTTCGTTGGGCTGATATTCCTTTTTGGAGTATAGGGCCTTGATACAATCGTCCTTGGCTTCAAAGTCTTCTTTATAACCCTGTTGAGTCAAGGTGTTCACGGCTTCGGAAAGGGTGTCAAAATTATAGTTGTCCATAACGTTAAGTTAATCAATATCATTGATAAATCCCAAAATGGTCGTTTTCACTTTACCCCAATCCGTATACTCGTGGTCTTTGTCGGTGTCAGTGGCACCGCCCTGTTTCTTGGCGATCATGCGCATGATCAATTTTTTGAAATAATCATATTGGGTATAGCGCAATGCCCCAGCAATCTGCCAAACGGTTCTGGTTTGCCAACCGGTCTGTTCCAAAAAATCCTTGGAAATCTTTTTGGCTTCCTCATGCTCTTCCGGAATGTTGGAAGCCACGGCCATGCTTACCGAGAAAAAGGCACTTGGTTTACCGTTCAGTATATCCACATGGTTGATAATGTATTGTTTGGTGGCATTGTTGTATTTGTGCATATGGATGGAACTACCCACAAAAACCACATCAAAATTGGAAGGAGCGGGTGGTTCTTCCATGGCATTGGAAATGGTAACATGGTGTCCGGCTTCTTGGAGGACTTCTTCCATAAATCGGGCAATCTTTCGGGTCTGCCCTTCAATGGTCCCATATATGATCAAGATTTTCATGACTGTGTTGTTTTTTATTGTGATGCCCCAAAGTCACGAAAATAATCCGATGTAGTCTATGATAATGGTCAGGATGGGGATGATACCTTTAAGATGCGAAATCTTAGAGTGCAATTGGCCAAGATTTTGTTTTTTAGCTACCTTTAAAGGCTGCAAAGAAGAATTCCATTGATTTCAAAAACCACCATAGATCAGGTATACGAAACGTCTCGGCTAGAGGAAGTAATCGGGGATTTTGTACAGTTGAAAAAATCAGGATCCAATTTTAAGGGATTGAGTCCCTTTACCGATGAGCGCACCCCCAGTTTTATGGTGAGTCCCGTAAAACAGATATGGAAAGACTTTAGTAGTGGGAAAGGAGGTAATGTGGTGGCCTTTCTCATGGAGCACGAACACTTTACCTACCCTGAGGCCATTAAATACCTGGCCAAGAAATACAACATAGAGATAGAGGAAACCGAGCAGACCGATGAGCAAAAAGAGCAGGCCAATGAGCGGGAAAGCATGTATCTGGTCTCGGAATATGCCCAAAAGTATTTTTCCCAGACCCTGTGGGATAGTGAACCGGGAAAAGCCATAGGTCTAAGCTATTTTAAGGAGCGCGGTTTTACCGATGAGACCATAAAAAAATTCGGATTGGGCTATAGTTTGGACCAGTGGGAAGCGTTTACCCAATCGGCATTGGATGAAGGGTATCAACTGGAATTTTTGGAGAAGACCGGTTTGACCATAGTAAAGGAACAGGCTGGGGGAGAGACCAAAAAGTTCGATCGGTTCAAAGGAAGGGTCATGTTTCCCATCCATTCCATGAGTGGCAGGGTGCTGGGATTTGGCGGTCGTATCCTTACCAATGATAAAAAGGCGGCCAAATACCTTAATTCCCCAGAAAGTGAGATTTATCACAAGAGCAAGGTGCTTTATGGGATTTACTTTGCCAAGCAGGCGATAGCCAAGGAAGACAATTGTTTTTTGGTGGAAGGCTATACCGATGTCATCCAGATGTACCAACGTGGGGTGGAAAATGTGGTGTCTTCCAGTGGAACGGCCCTTACTCCGGAACAGATTCGGTTGATCAATAGGCTTACCAAGAACATTACCGTACTTTTTGATGGTGATGCGGCAGGTTTGCGGGCTTCGCTTCGCGGAATAGACTTGATCTTGGAGCAAGGCATGGACGTTAAGGTCTGCACCTTCCCGGATGGGGAAGACCCTGATAGTTTTGCCAAGAACAATACGTATGAGGATTTGGTACTCTATTTGGAAGAGAATGCCAAGGATTTTATACAGTTCAAAACTTCGATTTTGGCCAAGGAAGCGGCCAACGATCCCATAAAGCGGGCCGATACGGTCAGGGATATTGTGAACAGCATCAGTAAGATACCCGATCGTATTAAAAAGGAGATTTACATTCAGGAATGTGCCAAGATGATGGAGATTTCGGAGGCTGTCCTTTACAACACCTTGGCCCAGATTGATAAAAAAGAGGCGACCGACGTCAATAAAAAACTCAAACAAGAGCAAAAAGCCTTTCAAGTGGTCAAAAATGACCCTGTAGTGGAAAAGGTGGATGTGCAATATGAGCTGGAGCGAAAAATCATCGAGATGCTATTGCTTTACGGAAACCAAAAGCAAGAGTTTGAGGACTTGGTATTAAAAGAGAACGAGGAAGGAGAGCTGGTCTTGGAACCCGAAGTCGTTGAGGCCAAAGTGTATGAAAAGGTCTATTTGGACCTTCAAGAGGACGAGATTGAACTCACCAATGCACAGTTTAGGGCCATCTATTACAAACTTATTGAAAGCCTGAACGAGAATGATGATTTTGCGGTCAATACCTTTTTGTCCGAGTTGGATCAGGAAATCATTTCTGAAGTGTCTTCCATTTTAATGGAAGAAGAACAATATGTCCTGCACGATTGGGAGCGAAAGGACATCTATCCAAAAGAAAAGCAATCCGGGGTTGCACAGCTGGTGGGGGAGACCATCTTGACCTTACGCTGCAACCTTATAAAAAACCGGATACAGAAATTGCAGGAACACACCCAGGACAACAATGGGGATAACAGCGAAGTTCTGGAAGAAATCATGAACTACCTACAATTGAACAAACTTCTGAACGCCAAACTGAATAGGGTACTGTCCTAAAAAAGAAATCCCGGACAAAATGCCCGGGATTTACCAGCTTTAGTTTGTTTGGGTTGGTTATTTAATAAAGTTCTAAAGCTTTTGCTTGTTGTAGTAGATCCACCAAGTTGTCCACATTTAACTTCTTCATTAAACGGGCCTTATAGGTGCTTACCGTTTTTTCATTGAGGTTGAGCCCTTCAGCTACCTCTTTGTTGCGTTTTCCACTGGCCAAAAGCTTTAATACCTCAACTTCCCTGGATGATAGCTTCCTAAAGAACCTTCTTGGTTTTTGGGTGCCCTCATCAAAGGCAAGGCGCTGGGCAAGTTCATTGGTGATGAACATATTGCCTTCACTCACCTTTTTTACAGCTGAGATGATGTAGTCCAAATCGGCAGTTTTGGACAAATAACCAAATGCACCGGCACGGATGGTGCTCAGGGCGTAGACATCCTCAGATTGTCCACTGTACATTAGGGTCTTAATGTCGGGGAACTCCAATTTCATTTTTCTTAGGGTGGCAATTCCATTGATTTCAGGAATATCCATTTCCAGCATCACCACATCGGGGGTAACTTTGGCAAGTGTCTCAAATAATTCAGAGGTTGTGGAAACGTCTGCAATGATCTCTATATCTTGACTGGATTCAAGCACTTGCTTAATGCCAAGTCTGACAATCGGGTGATTATCAGCAATCAATACTTTTATCATTTGGTTTGAGTTTAGTATAATTAATTAGTTGGTTAGTGACTAATTTACCTACATGGTATGGCAGGCAAGATAACAATTTGATGACGTAAAACTGTAATTTTTTTCTTAAAACCATAGAATTTCTATGGTTTTTTTCGTCTTAATTTGGGATTTTATGGTCAAAAGGTCATTTCAGGTCGCTTGGAATCTCACAAATGGGTATAGGAATCATCTTATGTTTATTTGCGGTATTGAACCTTTTATAAATGGTGAAAACCTCTTTTTCCCTACCAGAGAAATCAGCTGCTGTTTTTCCTTGGTCATCCATTTTCATGGCCCATTCCAATTCGGGATATGACGCGCCTATTTGGTCCTCATCGGTTCGGCTATCTCCCCAAAGACCATCGGTAGGCGCTGCTTCCATAATATCTTGGTTCACCCCAAGTACTCGTCCCAATTCATAGACTTCGGTCTTTACCAAATCGGCAATAGGGCTCAAATCTACCCCTCCGTCACCGTATTTGGTGTAAAAACCTACTCCAAAATCCTCTACTTTGTTTCCGGTGCCAGCAACCAAGTAGCCTTCCAGTGCCGCAAAATAGTATAACGTGGTCATCCGAAGTCGCGCACGGGTATTGGCAAGCGACATAAAGCGCTCTTCTTCATTTTCAACTTTTGGGAATGCATTGACGAGGCTATCAAAGACAGGGGTCAGGTTTACCGGTTGGCGGGATACATTGGAGAAATTCTCCATAAGCCAGTCAATATGCCGATCCGCACGGGTAACTTGGTTTTCACCTTGGTGGATGGGCATTTCCAAACACAAAAGATCAAGACCTGTTTTGGCACATAGGGTAGAGGTCACAGCCGAGTCTATTCCTCCAGAAACCCCGATCACAAAACCTTTGCATTTGGCATTTATGGCATATTCTCTAAGCCAATCTACTATATGGTCTATTACCTTTTCTGTTTGCATATCCTATTTTAAAATTCTATAAATTACCTTTGTGCCCTGTAAATTTAAACGCTGTTGCCTTAAAAATGAAGCGCTTGCCTAAATACTTTCTTTTTTACATTTTGTGTGGTTCCCTTTTTTTAATGTTGGGGTGCGAGGAAACTGATAAACGGGAGGATGAAATTGCCCAAATTCCTGTTGATCTTGAGGTATTTCGGTTTGATCGCGAATTTGCCGAAGCGAAGCCCCAAGATATCCCGGGGTTAAAATCCAAATATCCGTACTTGTTCCCTGAACAGTTTCCGGATAGCATATGGGTGGCCAAGTTGACCGATACCCTTCAGGTTGAGCTTTCAGGGGAAGTGGATAAGGCATTTGGGGATTTTGGGCAGGAGTCGGAAGATTTGGAAGGACTTTTTAAGCACATTAAATATTATTTTCCCAATGTTGGGGTGCCTAAGGTGGTGACCCTTACTTCGGATGTTCGGTACAATGACCGTATCATTCTCACGGATACCCTTTTGCTGATTGGTTTGGACAATTATTTGGGGAAGGACCATCATTTTTATGGAGGCATTCAGCGGTATATTGCAGAAGGACTCGATAAAAAATTCCTGACTTCGGATGTGGCCAGTGCCTTTGCCAAGAAGGTGCTCAACTATCCCAGAAACCGAAGTTTTCTGTCGCGAATGGTGTATTATGGGAAGGAGCTATATCTGAAGGATAGATTATTGCCTTCCATTACCGATGCACAAAAAATAGGATATTCCCCAGAAGAAATGGATTGGGCCAAGGCCAATGAGGAACAAATGTGGAAGTATTTTGTGGAGCGCGAACTGCTTTACAGTACCGATTCACAATTGGATAGAAAGTTTTTGGACCCGGCACCCTTTTCCAAATTCGGTCTGGAGTTGGACAATGAGTCGCCAGGTCGTTTGGGGCGGTATATGGGATGGCAGATCGTGAGAGCGTTTATGGAGAAGAATCCTGTCGGTCTGCAACAACTTTTGGATATGCCGGCCGATGAAATATTGAAAAAATCAAATTACAAACCCAGAAAATAAATGGCAGTAGAACATACTTCGGAAATAAAATTGACGGTAGGATTGGATGAGAACAGGGTTCCCGAGGAGCTCAGATGGTCGGCGCAGGACGGTGGTGTGGAAAATGAGGAGGCCAAAGCCATGATGTTGTCCGTTTGGGATAGTAAAAACCAAGAATCGTTAAAGATCGATCTTTGGACCAAGGATATGCCGGTGGATGAGATGAAACTGTTTTTCCATCAAACTTTGGTGACCATGGCGGATACCTTCATGAAAGCTACGCAAGATGAAAAAATGACGGCGACCATGAAGGATTTTTGCGATTACTTCGCTGAAAAAATGGAGCTGAAATAAGCACTATTCCCCCAAAGGTTGGTCATACCGGTTGAATTTTGATTTTTCTTCGCCCCGAAGATCGAGGTGACGCTCAACTTTGTCTCTTGTAGGTCTTTGGAGAAAAAGATAGAAAATCAAAAAAGCGGCAATGATCAAGTAAGCAAGGTTTTGGGTGTTGTGGAAAATCACGATGCCAAATAAGGCCGGGCCCTCCAAAAAAGCATACTTAATGATACTGGCAGTTTGAAACCGAGCCAGTTTTTGGCGTAGATCAAGATCTTTGGGAATGCTTCTTATCATTTTATTGAAAATAAAGCCTCCAAGAAAAATTCCGGTGATAGCTATAAGGGGAATGATAGCCAAAAAAGCATCTCCCGAATCTGAAAAATCCAAATGGGAATTTTGCACCTGGGTGTAAAAGAAAATACCCAAAATCACAGGACCGGCCATGATGCCCATGTGTAAAAAGGATAGGGTTTTAATAAAACTATTGGGAGTGATCGGGGTGGTGGCGTTTTTCATAATTTGGTTTGTTGTATAAAGAAACACAAAATACCGACAAATGTAAAGACCTGCAATTTTTCAGGTGTATTGGAACCTAAACTATGAAAAGCGAAATACCACGACTTTTGTTGGTCTATAATGCCGATTCAGGCACCCGAAATGCCATTTTGGACAGCATGCATAAAGTGATCAGTCCGTCTACTTATGCGTGCAATCTCTGTGATATTACCCACGGCTTGGTTTCAGAGAAGAGAGTCTGGAAAAAATTCCGAAAGGAGAGAGGTGGGCAATTGGAGTTTTTGCACAGGGATGAGTTCAAAAAGCAGTATGCCAGTAAGTTTGGGGCCAAGTTCACATTTCCCATTGTCTTGGTGGAAACCCAAATGGATTTGGAGGTGTTCATCTCTACAAATGAGTTGAATCAACTTCAAACGGCCGATGAGCTGATTGACCTGGTTGAAAAGCGCTTAAAAAAAACGCCCCTTTAAAGGGGCGTGGTCAAGTGGTCTTGTAAATTATCCTATGGCTTCAAGAGCCATGGGGACTTCCATCAATAGTACCCTGCTATCTGTTAAGGCGGTAAGGTCAAAAGAATTGGTTTCCCATAGACCAAAGCCATCGCGTTTCTCCAACCGCTGTCCGTTGATTTCAACTTCACCTTCCAAAACAAAGACATACACACCATTCCCCTCCTTTTTTAAAGTATAGGTGTCCGAGGAATTGGGTTCAAATTTGCCCAAATGGAACCAAGCGTCTTGATGTGCCCAAACGCCATCATCTTCTGGGTTGGGTGAAAGCACTTGATAGAAAGCATTTTCCTTGGCGATATCCCGAATGGAAATTTGGTCGTATCGGGGCTCCACATTTCGTTGGTTGGGAAATACCCAGATTTGGAGAAACTTCACGTCCCTGTTATCATTTTTATTGTATTCGCTATGGAAGATACCGGTCCCGGCACTCATTATCTGTACATCACCTTCTTTTATGGTAGTGGTGTTCCCCATACTGTCCTTGTGTTCCAAATCACCTTCCAAGGGAATGGAAATGATCTCCATATTGTCGTGGGGGTGGGTGCCGAAGCCCTTTCCGGCCGCAACCTGATCATCGTTCAAAACACGGAGTACTCCAAAATGCATCCGCTCTGGATTTTGGTAGCCTGCAAAGCTAAATGTATGGTGACTGTTGAGCCAACCGTGGTCGGCGTGGCCTCTTGTAGCTGCTTTGTGCAATACGGTTTTCATGGTGTTAACCTTCTTGATTTATTAAATACTCAGTTATCCAAAGTAAGTCGTAAAAGGCAAAGTTGACTTACAGAACTTGCAATAGTGAAATGGGCGGAAACGGCTAAGAATTGTTACTGAAAAAATCCTGATTGATTTGATCAATGAACCCCAACAGTTCCTCACGTCCCATGCGGTTGGAAGAGGAAGTGGTAAAATGTGGAGGGACTTCTTCCCATGCGCTATCCAGTAACTTTTGGAGATAGGCATTGGCCTGTTTCTCTATCACATTGGGTTTAAGCTTGTCCGCTTTGGTGAAAATTATGGCGAAGGGAATCTGATTGGTTCCCAGCCATTCCATAAACTCAAGGTCAATGGGTTGGGGGTCGTGCCGAATATCCACCAATACAAAACCGCAGACCAATTGTTTTCTTTTCTGAAAATATTCGGTAATATACTTTTGAAAGGTCTTTTTGTCCTTTTTGGAGACCCGCGCATAGCCATACCCGGGCAAATCCACCAAAAACCAATTGTTGTTGATCTTAAAGTGGTTGATGAGTTGCGTCTTTCCAGGTTTCCCGGAAGTTTTGGCCAAGCCTTTGCGGTCCACCAACATATTGATCAAGGACGATTTTCCAACATTGGATCGTCCAATAAAGGCATATTCGGGCAACGGTTCATTGGGGCACTTGGCCACACTGGAGTTGCTCATGATAAATTCCGCAGAAGTGATTTTCATGCTTAGAAGTTACGCTTTTTCAGCCAAGCCTCAAGGATGCGATTAAAGTCCTCGGGATGCTCCATCATGGGAGCGTGCCCACATTTTTCAATCCAAAACAGGTCGGAGTCGGGTAGTAGTTCGTGGAATTCCTTGGCCACGTTGGGAGGGGTCACCGTATCGTTTTCTCCCCAGATAATGCAAGTGGGCGTGTCCATATGCGGAAGGTCCTTGGACATATTGTGCCTAATGGCACTTTTGGCAATGGCCAGGGTCTTTACCAATTTCATACGGTCGTTCACCGTGGCGAACACTTCATCCACAATTTCCTTGGTGGCTACTTCAGGGTCATAAAAGACATCCTGGGCCTTCTTTTTTATGAATTCGTAATCGCCACGTTTCGGGTAACCATCGCCCATGGCACTCTCATAGAGGCCTGAGCTACCGGTGATGACCAATGCCTTGACTATTTCCGGATACATTTTGGTGTGCAATAAACCAATATGTCCTCCAAGTGAATTCCCCAATAAAATGACATCCTTAAGTCCTTTATATTCAATAAACTCCTCCAAGAACTTGGCAAAGTTCTTCACGGTGGTTTTGAGTAGGGGCATTTCGTAAATGGGAAGTTCGGGAATCAGTATCTGATAGCCCTTTGATGGGAAAAATTCGGATACGCCTTGGAAGTTGCTCAATCCTCCCATAAGCCCATGCAAGATAATCATAGGGGTTCCTTCACCCATTTCTATGTATCGGTACTTGCCGTCCTTGATTATATGCTCTTCCATCAATAGTCAGTTGGTCGAGGGGCAAATATAGGCATTTCATATAACACAAAATCCAGCTTATGTTATCTCTAAATCATGTTTTTTCAATTCAACCGCATATGTATGCCCATGGCTGGAATTTTTTGCAGGATGTATTTAAGGTCAAATCATGGGCTTTTTATCGAAAAGTGGGGAATTTATTAACAAAAGTGTCTTTAAGTGGAGAAATGTGGAAATAAAATCAATATATTTGAGTTGTATTAAGTAACCAATTGATTTCTAGTGACCCATATCATCGGACAACATGATTGTAAGGCAGATTCAAAAGGAAGGGTTTTGTTGCCCATTTCCTTGAAGAATCAGCTTTTGCCTGTTTTGAAGGATGGGTTTGTGATAAAACGATCGGTTTTTCAGCAATGTTTGGAGTTGTATCCCAAGCAGGAGTTTGATGTCTTGATGCAGAAAGTCATGAAGAAGAGCAAGATCAACCGCAAGTACGATGCCTTCGTCCGAAACTTTGTGGCCGGTATGAAAGAAGTGGCCATTGATGGGGATTCGGGAAGGCTTCAGATACCAAAAAATCTGGTGGATTTTGCGGGAATTGAGAAAGAAGTAGTACTCAATGCGGTTTTCGACAAGATAGAGATCTGGGACAAGGACAAGTATGAAAAAGTCTTGGCCGAGGGAGAAAAGGATTATGCCGATCTAGCGGAAGAGATTTTTGCAGACGATGAGTAGTCCGTACCATAATCCGGTGCTTTTGCACGAGTCGGTGGACGGATTGAACATAAAACATGATGGAGTGTATGTGGATGTCACCTTTGGTGGTGGCGGGCACTCCAGGGAAATATTGAAAAGGCTTGGCGATGAGGGAAGATTATTTGCGTTTGATCAAGATGAGGATGCCCTGCAGAATGCAATCGACGATGGACGGTTTCAATTGATCAATCAGAACTTTCGCTATCTCAAGCAGTTTTTAAAGTTCTATGGCATTCGGAAAGTTGATGGAATCTTGGCGGATTTTGGGGTTTCTTCCCATCAGTTCGATGAAGCCGAACGTGGCTTCTCCATCCGTTTCAATGCGGATCTGGACATGCGGATGAACCGCAGCAATGAATTGTCGGCCTACGAGGTGGTCAATACCTATTCCCAGGAAGATTTGGCGTCGGTTTTATACCAATATGGTGAGTTGCGAAATGCAAGGGCCATGGCAAAAACGATTGAAGCGTCCCGGTCGGATGCGCCGATCAGGACCACGGACGAGCTCAAGACAGTTTTGGCCGGTTTTCTGCCCAAGATGAAAGAGAACAAGATCCTGGCCCAGATTTATCAGGCTATCCGGATTGAGGTCAACCAAGAAATAGAGGTGCTCAAGGAGTTTTTGTTGCAAGTGCCCGATATGTTGGAAAAAGGAGGAAGGTTGAGTATGATCAGTTACCACTCCTTGGAAGATCGATTGGTGAAGCGCTTTATCCGGGCCGGAAGATTTGAAGGGGAACCTGAAAAGGATTTTTATGGGAATATAGATGTTCCCTTGAAAAAAGTGGGAGGGCTCATTGTGCCATCAGCAGAAGAAATAGCAAGGAACAATAGGGCGAGAAGTGCAAAACTCCGCATAGCGGAAAGAATATAGGGTGTTGTGGAAATGTCATCTTGAGCGCAGTCGAAAGGTGACTTGTGAATGGATTTCCGCTTTCGAGGGAATGATAAATTGAAAATGAAATGAGAAAAGGTTTGTTGGACATATTAAAAGGAAAGTTTTTGGTGAGCGGGGATGCTCCCAAGAACTGGATGTTTTTGTTGTTTGCCTCTTTTCTGGCAGCCTTGATGATTTCCAGTAGCCATAATGCCGATAAAAAAGTACTCGAAATAGCAGCCTTGAACGAAGAAGTCCGGGAGTTGCGAAGCGAGTTTGTGGAAGGGCGTTCCCATGTACAACAATTAAAATTGGAATCCACTTTAAGGAAGACTGTGGCAGAAAAAGGGCTTTTGCCATCAGAAAACCCGCCCAGAAAAATCATAGTTAAATCAGCGGAATAAGATAGTGGCGATCACCGAAAAAAATATCATGAACAGACTGTACCTCGTTGCCGGGGGACTTTGTGTATTGGCCATAGCGGTGGTGGTAAAGCTGGTGGATATCCAAATGGTGCGCGCAGAGGAGTACAAAGAACTGGCCCTGAGCAAAACCGAAAAGATGTTCACTATTGAGCCCAATCGGGGAAACCTGTATTCGGAAGATGGAAGCTTGTTGGCTGCATCCGTGCCCAAGTATGAGATTCGGTTTGATGCCAAAACGGTTTCCGAGAAAAATTTCCAGAACAACGTGGCTGCACTTTCCGATTCGTTGGGGAAAATGTTCAACAGGCCATCATCGTATTATAGACAACTGTTCAGAAAGGCCAGGGCCAATGGTAACCGATACAAGTTGGTGGCCCGTAATGTGGATTATCTGGATTATGTACGCATAAAACAGTTCCCTTTGTTCAAATTAGGACCTTACAAAGGTGGTTTTATTGAGACCCACCGCGTGGTGCGGGAATATCCCTTGGGAAAAATGGCAGCTCGAAGCATTGGTTATGAAAGGGTTGATGAAAATGGATATTATACCCGTGTGGGGCTTGATGGTGCCTTTGGAGAATCTTACTTGAGAGGCAAAGAAGGCAAGCGCCTGAAACAGAGAATAGCAAAAGGACAGTGGAAACCTGTTGGGTTGGATAATATAGTGGAGCCTCAGGATGGATTGGACGTGGTTTCCACGATTGACATCAATATTCAGGACATTGCACATCACGAACTTTTGGCCCAACTGGAGAAATATAAGGCAGACCATGGCTGTGTGGTGGTCATGGAAACCAAGACCGGAGAGGTAAAGGCTATTTCCAATCTAGGTCGTACATCCGAAGGAAAATATTACGAAAAGTTGAACTATGCTATTGGGGAATCCCATGAGCCCGGTTCTACTTTTAAATTGATGTCTTTGGTGGCAGCCCTTGAAGACAAGGTGGTCGATACCAGTACCGTAATCGATACCGAGAAAGGAAGATACCGTATTTATGATGGGGTGGTGCGGGATTCCAAATGGGGTGGCTATGGCAAGATTTCAACGGCCAGGGCCTTTGCGGTTTCCTCCAATACGGCATTTGCCAAGATCATCAATGAAAATTACAAGGAACAGCCTGAAAAATTTGTCAATCGATTGATGAATATGGGGCTACATAAAAGATTGGGGATACCTATTAAAGGAGAGGGAGCCCCCGTAATCAGATATCCTGGGGACAAAGGGTGGTCCGGAATCTCCTTGGGATGGATGTCTTACGGATATGAAGTGTCCTTGACCCCCATGCAGACTTTGGCTTTTTACAATGCCATTGCCAATGATGGGGAGTTGGTAAAGCCAAGATTGATAAAAGAAGTAAGGGAAGGAAGTAAGATCATTAAAAAGTTTGATAAGCAGGTGCTGAACCCATCCATCTGTTCCGAAGAGACTGTTTTGAAGATGCAGCAATTGATGAAGGACGTGGTGGAAAAAGATTATGGAACAGGACATAAACTGTACTCCAAAAACTTTTCCATGGCAGGAAAAACAGGAACCTGTCAGAAAAACTATGAAACCAAGGACCCGGATAAGCTGGCCTATATATCCACTTTTGCGGGTTATTTCCCTGCGGACAATCCCAAGTATTCCTGTATCGTGATCATTCATGAGCCGGATAAAAGTGTAGGCTATTATGGTGCGGATGTTTCTGGTCCGGTTTTCAAGTCCATGGCGCAGAAAATCCATGCCATCTCACCTTTGGTGGATGAAGTGGAAGAAAGAATGCCAGAGTACAATGTCTTGGATGAAGAGTACCAGCATTACTTCGCACAAGCCCAGAAAAAATACAACACCATTCCCAATGTAAAGGGAATGAGTGGAATGGATGCCGTTTCCCTTTTGGAAAATTTAGGATTGGAAGTGGAGGTACATGGCAATGGAAAGGTAAAAGGGCAGTCCATAAAGCAAGGAACGGATATCAAACAGGTTAAAAAAATAGTACTGGAACTTTCATGAAGTTGTTGAAGGACATATTATATGGGGTAAGCCTTTCAGCGGTAAGTGGCGACACCAATGTGTTGGTGAACCAAATCCATTTCGATTCCAGAAAGGTAGAGATGGATGATGTGTTCGTGGCCGTTCGGGGAACCATTACCGATGGTCATGAGTATATCCAAAAGGCAGTGGAATCCGGTGCAAAGGCCATCGTATGTGAGGAGCTTCCGGAATTGTTGATCAATGGGGTCAGCTATATTAAGGTATCCGATTGCAACAGCGCATTGGCCATTATGGCGGCCAATTTTTTCGATAATCCCTCTAAAAACTTGAAGTTGGTAGGGGTAACGGGAACCAATGGAAAGACTACGGTCACCACCTTGTTGTACAATCTGTTCAAAAAGGCAGGATATAAGGTTGGGCTTATCTCCACGATCAAGGTAATGGTGGACGATAAGGAGCATCCTACCAGCCATACTACTCCAGATGTAATGACCATCAACACCTATCTCTCCCAGATGAATCAGATTGGTGTGGAGTTCTGTTTTATGGAGGTCAGTTCCCATGGTATCCACCAGAAAAGGGCAGAAGGACTCCATTTTGCAGGGGCCATTTTTACCAACCTTTCACACGATCACTTGGATTACCACAAAACCTTTGCGGAGTATCGGGATACCAAGAAAAGACTGTTCGATGGCTTGCCCAAGAGCGCCTTCGCCTTGGTGAACATAGACGATAAGAACGGATTGGTCATGTTGCAGAATACCAAGGCCAAAAAATATACCTACGCCTTAAAATCCTATGCAGATTATAGGGCCCAGATTTTGGAAAAGCAGTTCAATG
Organism: Flagellimonas olearia; assembly: GCF_009184425.1. Lineage (GTDB taxonomy): Bacteria > Bacteroidota > Bacteroidia > Flavobacteriales > Flavobacteriaceae > Flagellimonas > Flagellimonas olearia. Next base: position 1,540,544 of record NZ_WELG01000002.1, read on the forward strand.
GACAGTTGTTGAAACTGGATGATAATGAGCTGTGGTCCAAATTGATTGGGGATTTCAATGCCTATAACCTATTGGCCATTTATGCCACGGCGGATATTTTGGGCTTGGAAAAAATGGAGACCCTACGGTTGATGAGCGAGTTGGAGAATGTGGATGGTAGGTTTCAATACTATATATCAAAAGATAAAATAACGGCTATTGTTGATTATGCCCATACGCCGGATGCACTAAAAAATGTGTTGGTTACGATCAATGCATTGAGGACTGGAAATGAAAACGTCATCACCGTAGTGGGGTGTGGTGGTGACCGTGATAAGTCTAAGCGTCCGGTTATGGGTCATATCGCATCCGAAATGAGCAATCAGGCCATTTTTACCTCGGATAATCCGAGAACGGAATCCCCAGAGGCCATTATTGCCGATATGGAAGCCGGGGTAGAGGCCCAGAACACCAAAAAAGTATTGTCCATAGAAAACCGGAGACAGGCTATAAGAACAGCTTGCAAGCTGGCAATGACCAACGATATCATCCTAGTGGCCGGAAAAGGACATGAAACCTATCAGGAAACCAATGGGGTCCGTGTGGATTTTGATGATTTTAAAGAAGTTAAAGAGGCTTTGGATAGCCAAAATTGATTTGTAGCCCATGCTATATTATTTGTTCGAATACTTGGAGAAACAATACCAACTGCCCGGGGCGGGACTTTTTCAGTTCTATACCTTCCGTGCCGCCATGTCGGTGCTGCTTTCTCTGTTGATTGCCATGGTTTACGGAAAACGTATCATCCAATACCTGCAGAAGAAGCAGATTGGGGAGACGGTCCGTGATTTGGGATTGGAAGGACAAAAGCAAAAGGCCGGAACCCCTACCATGGGAGGGCTTATCATTATTTGGTCCACCCTGTTGCCGGTGCTGCTATTTGCCGATGTGCAAAACATCTACATCATCCTTTTGATAATTACCACGGTATGGATGGGCACTATTGGTTTTGTGGACGATTACATCAAGATTTTCAAGAAGGACAAAAAGGGGCTCAAGGGCCGGTTCAAGGTATTGGGGCAAGTAGTTTTGGGATTGATTGTTGGCGCTGTGCTCTATTTCCATCCCGAAGTAACCATTAAAGAAAAGGATACCACCCAAATCAATGAAAATTTTAGGGTAGAGAGGGTGTTTGGTGAAGAGACCAAGGCGGTCCGTACCAATGTTCCCTTTTTTAAGGACAACGAATTGGATTATGCAGATTTGATTGCATGGACCGGTGATGGTATGGAGCAATACGCTTGGATAATTTTCATCCCGGTGGTCATTCTTATTGTAACAGCGGTGTCCAATGGGGCCAACCTCACGGACGGAATAGATGGGTTGGCCGCAGGCTCTTCGGCCATAATTGTGCTGACCTTGGGGATTTTCGCCTGGGTTTCGGGCAATGTGCAATTCTCCAACTACTTGGACATTTTCTATTTGCCCAGAGCAGGGGAGTTGGTCGTGTTCATCGCGGCATTCGTAGGGGCCTTGGTTGGATTTTTATGGTACAACGCCTATCCGGCCCAAGTGTTTATGGGAGATACGGGAAGTCTCACCATTGGTGGGGTCATTGCCGTAATTGCCATCATCGTAAGAAAGGAACTGTTGATTCCCATTTTGTGCGGAATCTTCTTTGCCGAATCCTTATCGGTCATGTTGCAGGTGGGGTATTTCAAACATACGAAGCGGAAATATGGCGAAGGAAAACGCATATTCTTGATGGCGCCATTGCACCATCATTATCAGAAAAAAATGTATCACGAGAGCAAAATAGTCACCCGGTTTTGGATCATAGGGATTTTGCTCGCCATTGTGACTATTGTCACCTTAAAGATTCGATAAATGGGTCGTTTGGTGATATTGGGAGGAGGAGAAAGTGGTGTGGGAACCGCCATTTTGGGAAAACAGAAAGGATTTGAAGTCTTTGTTTCGGATAAAGGTGAAATAAAGGAAACCTATAAAAAAGTTCTTGAACATTTTGAGATTGAATGGGAGTCGGGCCAGCATACCGAAGCCAAGATCCTGAATGCCGATGTGGTCATGAAAAGCCCCGGGATTCCGGACAAGGTGCCCTTGGTGAAACAATTGGTGGCAAAAGGTATTCCGGTGATTTCGGAGATTGAATTCGCTTCAAAATATACGGATGCAACCTTAATTGGAATCACAGGTAGCAATGGCAAGACCACTACCACCATGATGACCTACCATCTGTTGAAAGAAGGAGGGTTGAACGTGGGTATGGCCGGAAATATTGGCGATAGCTATGCCAAAATGGTGGCGGAAAAGGATTATGATCAGTATGTGTTGGAAATCAGCAGTTTTCAACTGGATGGAATCGTGGACTTTAAACCCCACATTGCCGTGATCACCAATATTACCCCCGACCATTTGGACCGATATGACTATCAATTTGAAAATTATATCGCTTCCAAATTTCGTATAGCGATGAATCAGGATGAAAAAGATTATCTGATTTATGATGCAGATGATGAAGTGATTGTGAATTGGCTAAAAAAGAACCCCGTTCGATCCAAATTGGTTCCATTTTCCTTAAAAGTGAAGGTGGACGAAGGAGCTTGGTTGGAAGACAAAACGATACATATAAAATTAGAACATAAAACCTTGGAGATGAGTACAGATATTTTGGCCTTGGAAGGGCAACACAATGTAAAGAACACCATGGCCGCCAGCATGGCTGCCCTATTGGTGAAAGTGAGGAAGGAGACCATACGTCAGAGTATCCAGTCGTTTCAAGGGGTGCCCCACCGATTGGAGAAGGTGTTGAAGATCAACCATGTGGAATATATCAATGATTCCAAGGCCACCAATGTGAATGCTACCTACTATGCCCTTGATGGCATAAAGCGACCCATAGTTTGGATCGTAGGCGGAGTGGACAAAGGCAACGATTATTCCGAATTGATGCCATTGGTTCGGGAAAAAGTCAAGGCCATTGTCTGCTTGGGAATGGACAATTCCAAGCTGAAGTCGGCTTTTGGCAATGTCATTGATCTTATGGTGGAGACCTATTCCATGGAAGAGGCCGTAAAGGTAGCCTACAAGATTGCTGAGCGCGGAGATGCCGTGTTGTTGTCTCCGGCCTGTGCCAGTTTCGACTTGTTTGAGAACTATGAGGACCGAGGAAATCAATTCAAGGAAACCGTAAAAAATCTATAAAGCGTGAAAACCGTGTTCAAAAATTTGAAAGGAGATAAAGCCATTTGGGGCGTAGTGGCCCTGTTGGCCCTTTTCTCATTTTTGCCGGTCTATAGTGCCAGTACCAATCTGGTCTACGTAAATGGCGATGGAACCACCTTGGGTCATTTGGTAAAGCATGCCGTACTCTTGTTTTTGGGATTTGGGATCATTTATGCAGTGCATCGCATACCAACCCATTACTTTAAGGGACTTTCCATAATTGCGTTGCCCATTGTGTTGATTTTGCTGGGTTATACGCTTACCGTGGAGACAGAGATTGGAGGGGTTACTGCAAATCGCTGGATCAAGATTCCGTTTGTTGGGGTCAACTTCCAGACATCGACTTTGGCATCGGTGGTCCTTATGATCTGGATTGCAAGGTATTTGACCAAGATTAAGGATACCCAAATTACCTTTAAGGAAAGTATTTTGCCCTTGTGGTTACCCACCGCTCTGGTGGTATTGTTGATATTGCCTGAAAACTTTTCAACCGCAGCCATCATCTGTTTTTTGGTGTTGGTGCTGTGTTTTTTGGGCGGATATCCCCTAAAATATTTGTTTGCCATGGTGGGTGCGGGAATCGTATTGGCGGGAATGTTCCTTTTTGTGCTGTTCAAGGCCCCCGATGCTTTGCCCCAACGGGCAGGCACATGGAAATCCAGGATAGAGACTTTTATCCACCCTGAACAGGCGGATAAAGATGACCTGCACCAATTGACCTTGGCCCAGATTGCCATTGCAGAAGGTGGTGTTGTAGGTAAAGGTGCAGGGAAAAGCGTCATGAAGAACATGCTGTCCCAGAGTACTTCGGATTTCATTTTTGCCATCATTATCGAGGAATATGGATTGTTGGGTGGTGGAGCATTATTGTTTTTCTATTTGTTGCTATTGTTCAGGATCGTGGTAGTGGCCCATTCGGCCAAGACCGTGTTTTCAAAATTACTGGTGATAGGCGTTGGACTGCCCATTGTTTTTCAGGCCTTCATCAATATGGCCGTGGTGGTACAGTTGTTTCCGGTTACGGGGCAACCTTTGCCACTCATCAGTATGGGAGGTACCTCCATTTGGATGACCTGTATGGCGATTGGCATAGTGTTGAGTGCAAGCAACAAGAAAGAGAACTTAGAGGAGCAATCCTATGATATAGATGAGACCAACCCTTTAGAAGTATTGAGTGGACAGATATAGGTTTATACTTTCTGGAGGAGGAACTGGCGGCCACATTTATCCGGCCATAGCTATAGCCAATGAGCTGAAAAAAAGGCATCCCAATGCGGAATTTTTGTTCGTGGGTGCCAAGGATAAAATGGAAATGGAAAAAGTACCGCAGGCCGGATACGAAATTAAAGGCTTGTGGATAAGTGGAATACAACGGAAACTGACATTGAAGAATCTCATGTTTCCCTTTAAATTGATAAGTAGTTTGTTGGCAGCGCGCAAAATAGTGAAGCAATTTCAACCCCATGTGGCCATTGGCACTGGAGGGTTTGCGAGCGGACCATTGTTACGGATGGCCGAAAGCTATGGCGTTCCCTGCGTGTTGCAAGAGCAGAATTCCTTCGCGGGGATCACCAACAAACTATTGGCAGGGAAGGCCAAAAAAATATGTGTGGCCTATGACGGTATGGAGCGGTTTTTTCCAAAGGATAAGATTGTGAAGACCGGGAATCCCATCCGCATGGATTTGGTGGATTTAAAATCAACCAAAGATGGAGCCAGTGCATTTTTTGGGTTGGACGCCACGAAAAAAACGGTTTTGGTGTTGGGAGGCAGTTTAGGTGCGCGTCGCATCAATCAATTGATTGAAAAGGAGCTCGATTTCTTTGAAAAAAGAGGGTTGCAGGTACTGTGGCAATGCGGGAAACTGTATTATGAGGAGTATAAAAAATACGATTCCGATATGGTGAAAGTGTTGGCTTTTGTCAATCGGATGGATTTGGCCTACACTATGGGAGATGTGATTATTTCCCGAGCTGGTGCTGGTTCGGTATCAGAGTTGTGTCTGGTGGGAAAACCAGTGGTTTTTATTCCATCGCCCAATGTGGCCGAGGACCATCAAACCCAAAATGCAAAGGCATTGGCAGTAAAGGATGCGGCCATCATGCTCAAGGAGGATGAACTGGACGGCACATTTGAAAACACGTTCTCTAGCCTGTTGGATTCGGAAGCAATGCAGCTAAAGCTGGGAACCAATATTAAAAAATTGGCCATGCCCAAGGCTACGGAACATATTGTTGATGAAATTGAAAAGTTGTTGAAGTGAATGTAAAGGACATCCATAGCGTCTATTTTATTGGAATCGGAGGTATAGGTATGTCCGCCCTGGCTCGGTATTTCCATTTTATTGGGAAAGATGTAGCCGGATACGATCGTACATCGACCCCGATTACGGATGGATTGGTGGAAAAGGGTATTGCCGTACATTTTGAGGACAATGTGGAGGTCATCCCAAAAAACTTCAAGCAAGAAGGAACCCTTGTGGTGTATACTCCTGCAGTGCCTAAAAGTCACTCAGAACTGCAGTTTTACCAGAACAATGGCTTTGAGATCAAGAAGCGCTCCGAGGTATTGGGAATCATTACCAAGGATACTTTTTGCCTAGCGGTCGCCGGAACACACGGAAAGACCACCACATCCTGCATTTTAGCACATTTGCTACGAGAATGTGGCTTGCCCTTCACCGCATTTTTAGGAGGTGTTTCGGAAGACTTTGATAGCAACTTTGTGCTAGACGGAACGGAGTATTCTGTGGTGGAAGCCGATGAATTTGACCGTTCCTTTTTGCAATTGTTCCCCAATGTGGCCTGTATTACCTCCATGGATGCCGATCACTTGGATATTTATGGGACCAAGGAGCAATTGGAAGATTCTTTTCGGGCATTTGCAGGGCAGCTTAAACCGGGGGGCACTCTTTTTGTACGCAACGGATTGCCCATGGAGGGCATTACTTATGGCATAGAGGATGACTCGGCCTATTGTATAGAAAATATCAAAACTGAACAGGGGACTTACATATTTGATTTGGTCACCCCTTCCGGAACAATTTCGGATGTGAAGTTCAATAAACCGGGAAGGCACAATTTGCTCAACGGATTGGTGGCTTTTGCCATGGCGGAGCAGACGGGCTGTTCGCCAAAACAGCTGGCCAAGGCATTGGAAAGTTTCAAGGGGGTACAGCGCAGATTTTCCTATCAAATAAAGGAAAAGGATTTTGCCTTTATAGATGATTATGCGCACCATCCCACCGAAATTGAAGCGGTACATCAAGCCATACGGGAAATGCATCCAGGTGAAAAGGTTACGGCCATATTTCAGCCCCATCTTTTCTCAAGGACCAAGGATTTTGTGGATGATTTTGCAACCAGCCTATCCAAGTTTGATGAGATCTTGTTATTGGAAATCTACCCAGCGCGGGAAGAACCCGTTCCAGGGGTAAATTCGACTTGGTTGTTGGAGAAAATCGGCAATCCAAACAAGAGACTGGTTTCCAAATCTGAACTGATTGATGAAATAAAAAAATATAGAACAGGGGTCTTGGTCGCCATTGGCGCGGGGGACATAGGATTGGAAGTGTCCAAGATCAAAAAAGAACTGACCTATGCGAGTTAATTGGAATTACATAAAATTGGCATTCTTGTCCATTTCACTGGTTGCCCTTTATGGTTTTGCCGATATGCGGAGCAAAAAGAGGGAGGTGAGTGATATATCCATTAAGTTTCTGGGGGACAATAGTTTATATATTACAGAGGACGCAGTTAATAAATTGTTAATACAAAATTACGGACCTGTAAAAAATAGGCCTAAAGAACAGTTAGTTTTGAATACCATAGAGGAGGTAATTCTGTCCAACGATATGGTGAAAAGCGCCCAGGTCTATCTTACTGTGAACGGAGAACTTATCTCTAAGATTGTTCAGCGTAAACCCATTGGAAGAGTGGAGGGAATCTCTAAATTTTATTTGGATGATCTAGGGAAGCGCATGCCGCTTTCCAAACATCATTCGGCAAGGGTGCCTATAATCACAGGTGAGATTACAGGTAAGACCCTTGAAGATGCTTATGAGATATTGAACTATATCAACGAGGACGATTTTCTACGGAAAAACGTCATCGGGATACATATTGAAGAAGAAGGAAAGTACCAGTTAAGGTTCCGAATGGAAAACTTTGTGGTGAATTTGGGAGGGGTGGACAATCTCAACGGGAAGTTCAAGAATTTCATGGCCTTTTATGTGAAGGCGACCAAGGACAATTCCTTGGAGAGTTATGCAATAGTGAGTTTGGAATATAGCAATCAAGTGGTTTGTACCAAAATTTAAGATATGGCACAGGGTAATTATTCAGTTGGTTTGGACATTGGAACTACCAAGATCGTAGCGATCATTGGAAGGGAAAATGAGTATGGTAAAATTGAGATTTTGGGTTCAGGGAAAGCCAAAAGCTTAGGAGTGCATAGAGGTGTGGTCAATAATATTACACAGACCATTTCCTCCATTCAGCAGGCCGTGGAACAGGCAGAGGTCAACTCTGGTCTAAAGATTGGCTCTGTAGTGGCAGGTATTGCCGGACAGCATATCCGCAGTCTACAGCACAGTGATTATATCACCAGGCCAAATTCCGAAGAAGTCATCAACAATGATGATCTGGACAAACTTTGCAACCAAGTGTACAAATTGGTCATGCTTCCGGGTGAGGAGATCATCCACGTATTGCCACAAGAGTACAAAGTGGACGGTCAGGCCGAAATCAAAGAGCCCAGGGGAATGTATGGCGGCCGATTGGAGGCCAACTTCCATGTGGTAGTAGGGCAGGTTTCCTCCATCAAGAACATTGGAAGATGTATCAAAAGCTCAGGATTGGAACTGGGCAATATTACCTTGGAACCCTTGGCATCCGCAGAAGCGGTTTTGAGCCAAGAGGAAAAAGAAGCCGGTGTGGCACTCCTCGATATTGGAGGTGGAACCACCGACCTTGCCATTTTTAAGGACGGTATCATTCGCCATACCTCGGTGATTCCCTTTGGCGGAAACGTCATCACCGAGGATATCAAGGAAGGATGCTCCATTATAGAAAAACAAGCTGAACTGCTTAAAATGAAGTTTGGTTCCGCTTGGCCAGGGGAGAACAAAGACAATGAAATTGTTTCCATTCCCGGATTGCGCGGTCGTGAACCCAAAGAAATCACCCTAAAGAACCTCTCCAAGATCATTCATGCCCGAGTAGTGGAGATTATAGAGCAGGTATATGTGGAGATCAAGAACTACGGGCACGAGGAACAAAAGAAAAAACTGATTGCGGGTATCGTCCTTACCGGAGGGGGAAGCCAATTGAAGCATTTGAAACAATTGGTGGAATACATTACCGGAATGGACACCCGAATTGGATACCCCAACGAGCATTTGGCGGGCGATTCCGATGAGGAAGTGGCAAGCCCACTGTATGCCACCGCAGTTGGACTGTTGATGAAAGCATTGGAAACCAAGACAATTCCTGTTGAGGCAGACATGGATGGAATGGACGAGGAAGAAAAAGTCTTGGTGGGACAAGAACAAATGGCGGGCACCAATACGGTGTCGCACAAGGAACGAAAATCCATTTTTGACAAATGGTCCGAAAAGTTGAAGGATTTTTTGGACAACGCAGAATAATAACCCCATAAAGAAACACAACTGTCATGAGTAAGAACACTGAATTTGACAACATCGCTTTTGATTTGCCCAAGAACAAGAGCAACGTAATCAAGGTAATTGGAGTTGGTGGAGGAGGTAGCAATGCCATCAACCACATGTTCCAAGCAGGGATCAACGGAGTGGATTTTGTAATCTGTAATACCGATTCCCAAGCTTTGCAGAACAGTTCCGTTCCCAATAAAATTCAATTAGGGGTATCCCTTACCGAAGGACTGGGAGCTGGGGCCAACCCTGAAGTTGGGGAACAGGCCGCCTTGGAAAGCATGGAAGACATCAAAGGTATGCTGGAGCGTACCACCAAAATGGCCTTTATCACTGCGGGTATGGGAGGTGGAACCGGTACAGGGGCCGCTCCTGTCATTGCAAAATTGGCCAAGGAGATGGATATTCTTACCGTGGGTATCGTTACCATTCCCTTTCAGTTTGAAGGGGCCATGCGTAACAAACAAGCGCAATTGGGGATTGAAAAACTGCGCTCCAATGTAGACTCGTTGATCGTGATCAACAATAACAAACTTCGTGAGGTGTACGGCAATCTTGGGTTTAAGGCCGGCTTCTCCAAAGCGGATGAAGTGTTGGCCACTGCGGCAAGGGGTATCGCAGAGGTAATTACGCACCACTACACACAGAACATTGACCTTAGGGATGCCAAGACAGTGCTTTCCAACAGTGGAACCGCCATTATGGGTTCTGCAACGGCATCAGGCTCTGCGAGGGCAAGTGAGGCCATCATGAAAGCATTGGATTCCCCATTGCTGAATGATAACAAGATCAACGGGGCCAAAAATGTATTGCTGCTCATTGTTTCGGGCTCACAAGAAATCACCATTGATGAAATTGGGGAAATCAATGACCACATCCAGATTGAGGCCGGTCACGGAGCCAACATCATCATGGGGGTTGGTGAAGACGAGAACTTGGGTGATTCCATTGCCGTAACCGTTATTGCTACGGGATTTAACGTGGATCAGCAGGATGATATCGTAAACACAGAGTCCAAAAAGGTGTTCTACACGTTGGAAGACGAGCAGACTGCACAACAAGAGTTGAGGCCAGAGGCCACATCGGTACAGGAGGTTCCTGTTAAAAGGGCACCAGTTCAACCTGAACCTGAACCAGAGATTGTAAAGCACACTTTGGAGGTGGAAGAGGAAGAGGTGAAGCCCAAGATCCAAGAGATGGACCTTATCCCGACCACAAGCTATATCCGAAACTTCAATGTGTTTTATGACGAGGTAGTTCCGGAAAACGTGGATGATGATTTTATCATCATTGAGGCCAAGAATATCATCAACGAAATTGAAGTGGTAGATCCTGAAGTGGTTTCACCCAAAAACAAGGATAACGAAGATCAGTTTGCCTTGAGTTTTGATATGCCCCTCAACAATACCATAGAAGAGGAAGAAGATGAAAAGGAGCATACCATTACATTCAATCTGGATGATGATGTAAAAGACATTGATGTGAACCACTATGTAGAGGTAAAACCTGTTCTGGAATATAAGAACCAAGGTGAGACCCGATACAATTTGGAAGAATACATGGAGTTGGAAACCAAATTGACAGGGGCAACATCCAAAGCGGAGACCCATGAGCCCAAGTTGGTGGAAAACGAGCTGGTTTTTGAAAAGAAAACCGTAAAGGTCGAATCCAAGTTGGAAGAGGAGAGTACCGCCAGCATGGATCCCTTTAACAGTTCCATAAGCGATATTTTAAAAGATCGGGCCGACGAGCGCAGGAGAAAGCTGAAGAATTTCAACTATAAATTCCAGAACAACCGGAACAGTATAGATGAAATAGAAAAGCAGCCCGCCTATAAAAGACAAGGAGTGGACCTGAATGACGTTCCCAAGGAGCAGAAAGTTTCCAGGACCACATTGAGTGAGGATAGCAATGACGATTTGCAATTGCGTTCCAACAACTCATTTTTGCACGATAATGTTGATTAGTAGTGTTTAAAATCGATATCCATTTTTAATGGAAATCATGAACCCGGAAGTTAATAGACTTTCGGGTTTATTTTTTATCTTCGCAGCCCAAAATAAGTTCAAATGGATTTGCAAGAAAAGGTGATGACAGAAATGAAGGCTGCAATGAAGGCCAAGGACACTGTTGCCCTGGAATCATTGCGAGCCATTAAATCGGCAATTTTGTTGGCGAAAACCGATAAAGGAGCTGGTTCCGAGCTTTCCGAGGAAGAGGAAGTGAAGTTGGTCCAAAAGCTGGTAAAGCAGCGTAAGGATAGTGCTGCCATTTTTCAGGAGCAAGGCCGGGAAGATTTGGCCGGGCCCGAATTGGCACAGGCAGCCATTATTGAAAAGTTCCTACCGGAACAACTTACGGAAGAGGAAATAGAAAAAGTGGTGGTACAGACCATTGATTCTGTTGGAGCTTCAGGAATGCAGGATATGGGTAAGGTAATGGGTATGGTTTCCAAGGAATTGGCCGGTCAGGCAGACGGAAAGACCATCTCAAATATTGTAAAGGCAAAATTAAGTTCATAAATACCAAGGCCGCGTAGTTCAACTGGATAGAATATCAGATTTCGGCTCTGAGGGTTGGGGGTTCGAATCCTCCCGCGGTCACTAAAAACTACACGTTTGAATTTGAAAAGCCTGAGACAAATGTCTCAGGCTTTTTTTATAGCTTTTAATGGGTTTTTCTTTGGATGCCCTTCTGATCCCCAATTGATTTAATACAAACTCGGTGGTGGCCAACTCTTCAGAAAGGTATTTTTGACTATATTTCGTAGGATATATAACCCCACTTAAAGCGAAATATGAAGAGACGAAGTTTTTTGTCCTCGGTTTCTGCCGGAACTAGCGGAATATTACTGGCGGGACCTATGGTTTCCAATGCAAAATCACCCAAACAAGCTCATACTTTTACAGCGGCCAAGGAATTGAAGGCTGACGTAGTCATTGCTGGGGGCGGATTGGGAGGCTGCGCAGCAGCTTTGGCAGCTTGTAGAAATGGGCTCAAGGTCATTTTAACCGAAGAAACCGATTGGATAGGTGGTCAGGTATCCCAGCAGGGTGTCCCCCCGGACGAGCATAACTGGATAGAAACCCATGGAGCTCCTGCCTCTTATCGTGAATACCGAAATCGAATCAGGGAGTATTATAAGCGAAACTATCCGCTCACGGCGGATGCAAAAGGTCGTTCCCATCTGAATCCCGGGGATGGTTCAGTCTCACGAATTTGTCATGAACCCCGGGTGACCGTGGAGGTTTTGACGGAGATGCTGCTTCCTTTTATCAGTTCCGGAAAATTGACGCTTCTGACTGAACATAAGATCGATGCTGCCGACGTTACCGGTGACGATGTAAAGTCCATTCAAGCCAAGGATTTGAAAAGTGACCGTACTCTGGTTCTTCATGCCCCCTATTTTATAGATGCCACGGAATGTGGGGATTTACTCCCACTCACAGGCACCGAATATGTTACTGGGACGGAGTCCAAAAGTCAGACTGGGGAATTGCATGCTCCAGAAGTGGCCAATCCCAAAAACAATCAGGCATTTACCTTGTGCTTTGCGATGGATTACCAACCCGGGGTCAACAATATTATTGATCGGCCAAAAGATTATGATTTTTGGAGCAACTATGTTCCTCAAATGGATACACCTTGGGCTGGCAAATTATTGGAGTTGAACTATTCCGATCCCCGGACGCTGAAACCCAAAAACCTGGGATTTCATCCCGAAGGAAAGAAAACCGGGGAAATGCTCAACCTTTGGTTGTATCGTAGGCTCATCAGCAAGGCCAATTTTGTTTCGGGCACGTATGATGGGGACATCACGGTGGTCAATTGGCCGCAAAACGACTATTTTATGGGCAACTTAATCGATGTCAGCGAAGAAGAATTTCAAAAACATATGGAAGGCGCACGGCAACTCAACCTTTCTTTATTTTACTGGCTTCAGACGGAAGCCCCAAGACCTGATGGGGGACAAGGATGGTCAGGTTTAAGACTCAGAGGGGATGTGATGGGCACCGAAGACGGTATGGCCAAATATCCCTACATCCGCGAGGCCAGAAGAATCAAAGCAGAGTTTAGGGTACTGGAGGAGCATGTTGGTGCGGAAAACCGCCGAATGGTGGCAGGGAATGATGCGGGGAAAACCTCTGCCGATTTTTACGATAGCGTCGGAACCGGATACTACCATATTGATTTACATCCTAGCAATCAGGGAATCAACTATGTGGACTTTGGGTCATTGCCTTTCCAGATTCCTCTGGGCGCATTGCTTCCACAACGAATGAACAATTTACTTCCAGCCAATAAAAATATTGGTACCACCCATATTACCAATGGCTGTTTTCGACTGCATCCCGTGGAGTGGAGTATTGGAGAGGCAGTTGGGATGTTGGTGGCTTTTGCCCAACGGAAAAATGTACCACCTCGAGCGGTTCGGGAACAGAAAAATCTACTTTCGGAATTTCAAGATTGGATCAGGACCCAAGGTCTTGAAACCCATTGGCCCAAGGGTTGATGGGAACGGTCATCCGTTCTTACGGGTGGATGCCCACCCGATAGTAAGTGCCCTTATGGGCCAATTCAAAGGCATCATCCAATTGATGCAGTGGAAATTCAGCGCCCACCAATTCCCTAAAGGGGTATTTTTTGTGGTTCTTGGATAAAAAATCAATGGCAAATCGCAAATCGTCATGGGCGTAGTTGTGCAACCCTTTCAAGGTTAAAAGTTTTCGAACCATATGTTCCGCATTGATGGCTAGGTCCCGTTGGGTATACACTGCACCGACCATGACACAAACCCCTCCAATATTCAAGATGGCCATACTTTTTTCAATTGCGGAGGGAACACCACTGGTCTCAATTACTACATCGATTCCCCCTTCTTTTGCCACAAGATCCAACACTTCGGAGGCGGTCAAGACAGCATCCAATCCTATGGAGGCTCCAAATTTTGTACTATGGGTGAGCCTTGATTCGTCCACATCCATGGAGAAAACAGTTTTTGCTCCCAATTCCTTGGCCATGGCGCAGGCTGAAAGGCCCAACATGCCAACGCCGTTTACCAGAACATTTTTTCCGTTTAAATCGCCCGCCAAGCGCATGGCTCCAGCCATGGTGGCATGTGTGCAGTTCAAGGGGGCGGCTTCCTTTTGACTCAGGCTTGACGGTAATTTAAAGAGTGTGGACCCATGCCTTAAATGGCAATGGGTGGCAAAACCGCCGTTCAATGGGTTGTGGCCGGTCATGGGCTCGTGTCCATATTTAAAAAGGTCGCCGGACTTTTGCGGAATACCCTTTTTGGCCATAGGATCGTTTTTGTCATGGGCATACACCGACCAAGTGACCCAATCCCCAATCTGAAGAGAATGACCATGGTAATCTTGGATGCCTTCTGTAGGTATTTTTACGATGGTTCCCATAATCTCATGTCCCAAGATACTGTGGCAAGCTCCCCCTCTTTTTCCGTAAAAGGTGTGCAGGTCGCTGGTGCATATGGTAGTGTAATCTATTTGGATGAGGGCTTCATCGGTGTTGAGCTCTGGCAACTCCATTTGAATTTGGGAAAACGGTTGTCCGACCGCTTCAAAAACCATTGCTTTTGCTTTTGACATGATACGATTTGGTTAAAGTTCTGTGATAAAATAAACGACCAATAAAATGGCTTCCGACTCCAGATTGTTCTTTGGCACGTGGGGCAGGCGTCCATCAAAGTATAACGAGTCTCCTTCCCTTAAGTGGAATGTTTTGTTGTCCAAAACGTAATTGATATCCCCTTTTACCAAGAAGATGTACTCAAAACCGTCCGTGGTCAATAGTTCCCGTTCTGCGCCTTTGCTAAGGGTCAACAATGAAACTTCCAACGAAATACCGCTCAAGCTTTGGGTTAGAATGTTCTCATACCGAAAGCCAATGGAATCCTCTTTGGTGATTTCGGTATAGTCTTCCCTTTTGTGGAATATGTAGCCTGGAAAATCAGTGTTCATGGACATGTCCTCAAAAAAGGCGTTGAGGTCTACCTCCAAAGTTTTCAGTACACGGAGTAAAGTAGGGAAGGTGGGGTATACCCTGCCATTCTCTATTTTGGACAACATGGCCATGCTTATTCCGGATTTTTCCGATAACTCCCCAAGCTTCCACCCCCTGCCCATTCGTAGGTTTCGAATCTTGGAGCCCATGTGCTTTAAAATGTGTTTGCTCTCGTCCACCTGCTAAAATTTATATCAAAGGTAAATTGAAATATTTTCTTTAGAGGAAATAAAATTCATCATAAAGAAAAATTAATGGTTGTTTTACATTTACTTCACAGGAAAGAAAAAGTCCAAACCTATTTTTGATACATCCTATTTCGTAAACCTTAAAGATTGAAAAAATGCCATGGCAACACACATGATCAATAAAAAATGGTTGCATACTTCTTGGTTGATGGTAGCCGGATTTCTGTGTTACACAGGGATGTATGCCGTACGGAAGTCCTTTTTGGCCGGGCAGTATGTGGATTTGGCCTTGGGTTTTAAGGCAGATCCCAAGACCGTATTGGTCATTAGTCAGGTGTTGGGGTATATGCTTTCCAAGTTTATTGGCATCAAGATGATTTCGGAGATGGAGTCTTCAAAACGGGTACAGTGGTTGATTGGCTTAGTGAGCTTTGGATTGGTAATGCTTTTGGTGTTTGCCATACTGCCCCCACAATTAAAGATCATTGCACTTTTTTTGAACGGACTTCCCTTGGGAATGGTCTTTGGGGTGGTTTTGTCCTATTTGGAGGGGCGGAGGAATACCGAGTTGCTTGCAGCGGCTTTGAGTGCCACTTTTATTTTTTCGACTGGTTTGGTGAAAACCGTGGGGGTGATATTGATCCAGGAATATGGAATTGATGAATACGTTATGCCCTTTGCTACCGGATTACTGTTCTTTCCTGTTTTTTTACTGTCCGTATGGATGCTCAATCGTTCCAAAAAGCCCAGTAGTGAAGATATGGCCGAGCGTACAGAACGTATGCCCATGGATGCCCAAAAGCGCAAGACCTTTTTAAAGCAAAATGGCCTTGGGTATTTGGGACTTGTGTTGATTTACATATTTCTGACCATCATCAGGGATTTTAGGGACAATTTTGTAGTGGAATTTTGGTCAGAACTTGGCTATGCCCAAGAGCCGGAGCTCATTACCCTTACCGAAATTCCAGTGGCCTTAGTGGTGTTGGTATTGGCTGCCATGGGTATTTTGATTCGTAACAATCAACGGGCCTTTAACATGGGTATGTGGCTTACCTTGGCCGGTACGGCCACCTTGTTGTTGTCCACTTTTTTGTTTCAGGAATCCCTTATTTCTCCCATTGTTTGGATGATTAGTACCGGTATGGGGGTGTATTTGCCTTATATCCTGTTCCATTGTCTCTTGTTTGAAAGGTTGATTGCTTTGCTTCATTATAGGGGCAATGTTGGCTTTTTGTTCTATACGGCGGATGCTTTGGGGTATTTGTGCAGCGTGGCGGTTCTATTTTTAAAGGAGATTATGGACTACCGGGGTACCTGGACAGGGTTCTTTGTCTCCTTGAATTTTATTTCTGGGTTGTCCATAGCTTTTTTGGTGTTGATCACTATTTTTTATTTCAGGCGAAGGGTGTCTCAAAATAGAAGTCTGGCTTAAGTCATGCATGGGATACGGATGTTGCATTATTTTGATTTATATTTCACTTAATAACAGTTGATTAGTTTATAAAGTTGAAGATGGAAAAGATTATGGAAAAACAGATGAAGGGTATTACCCGTAGAGATTTTGTGAAGGGCACGGCCTTATCTTGCTTGGCTTTTTCGTTGCCAAACATGGCATGTTCAACTTTTAAGGGCCAGGCTCCCGTCAAAATCGGGTTAATTACGGACTTGCACCAAGACATTATGCATGACGGGTTGCAGCGCATGGAGGCCTTTGTTGAAGAAGTGAAGGTGCAACGGCCGCATGCCATCATGCAGTTGGGGGATTTTGCTTATCCCGGGGACAAGAACAAAGAGGTAATCCAACTTTTTAACAATGCCCATGAGGAAGCACTGCATGTAATTGGCAACCACGATACCGATTCGGGATATACCACGGACCAATGTCTTTCTTACTGGGGCATGCCTGCACGCTACTATGCCAAAGAGGTGGAAGGCATCCATTTCATTGTTTTGGATGGCAATGAGAAAGGGTCGCCCACGCATCAGGGAGGGTACGCATCCTATATCGGAAAGGAACAGCAGTCTTGGTTGGCACAACAATTGAAAACCGTGGAAGGGCCTATTGTCATTGTTTCCCATCAACCTTTGTTGGGACCATCGGCTGTGGATAATGCCAGGGAAATACAAAGTATTCTTTCGGCTGCAAAAGGGAAGATTTTATTTGCCATGAATGGGCACACCCATATTGATATGCTTTTGGAAAAGGATGGGATACCCTATCTCCATCTTAACTCTGCATCCTATTTGTGGGTTGGAGGGGATTATCAGCACCAAAGTTATACCGAAAAAATCCATGAAGATCATCCATGGATTTCCTACACCTGTCCTTATAAAGACTCATTGTTTGCATTTATGTCCATTGACCCCGAGACGCAAACGGTCACGCTGACCGGAAAGAAAAGTGAATGGCAAGGGGAATCACCTGCCGAATTGGGGGTTGGTAATTATCCTACCCTGACCATTGGCAATGAGATTGTACCAAGTATTTCTGATCGGAAAATCCTAAAATCAAAAGGATAAAAAGGGATATTGGTCCCAGCTGTAGGGTTGTTGTTTCGAATGCTGTTGCAGATTTTCACTAAAAATTCCCAGAAAATTTTCCAATTTTCATGAGATTTAGTAGTTTTAAAGAAAAGATTAAGCAAGTATTTTTCTTTTGAATACCTTTTTTTGAATATAAAAACTTGCGAAATCTTTCTAAATTTTAAAACTAGACGTAAATGATCAATAGAGTAGTGTACTGCCTGATGGCCGTGGTCATGGTGGCCTGTGGCGAGAAATCAACACCCTTGGGTGAATTTCACATATTACCTTCTCCCGATTCCTTTGAAATCTCAGGGGTAAGCAAGATTGAACCCCAGAACATCCAAACCTATGGGGGTTCTTTTACAACGGAACTCCAAATGAGTGAATACCTTAATTTGAAGGAACAGGCAGATGATGCAGATGTCACTATAACCATTGATGAAAATCTGGATACCAACGCTGAAGGGTATTCCTTGGTGATAGGGGAGGAAACCATTGAAATTGTTGGAAAGGACCAGGCGGGTGCTTTTTATGGAATGAAGACCTTGGAGCAGTTGATCCAGGATGCCAAAGATCAAAAAGTGAATTTGCCCCTTGTTAAGATAACCGATGCGCCCAAGTTGGCCTATAGACCCATCCATCTGGATGTAAAACACCACTTGGATACCTATGATTACTACCTCAAACTGATCAATGAGCTTGCCGATTATAAAATCAATGCCATCATTATTGAGATAGAGGATAAGCTTAAATATACCAGAAGACCCATAGTGGGATCCAAAGATGCCTTATCAAAGGAGCAATGGAAGGAAATCAGTGCATATGCCTTAAAGCGCAACATCAGGATCAGTCCATTGGTACAGGGGTTGGGTCACGCATCTTTTGTCTTGAAGCATAAAGCCTTTGAACATTTAAGGGACGACCCTAAAAGTGACTGGGCCTTCAATCCCTTATTGGATGAAACCTATGAAGTGCAGTTTGATCTGTACAGGGATGCCTTGGAGGCCTTCCCACATGGCAAATATCTGCACTTGGGAGGGGATGAGGTACATACCACTGGAGGGAATAGCGGTAGGTCGAGCTTGGACCTGCAATTGGAGTGGTTGGAGAAGGTTTCCCAATTTGCTGAGGAGCAAGGCCGCATTCCAATTATGTGGGATGATATGCTGTTCAAGGAAGTAGGGGTGTATAGAACCATGCACTACGATGAGTACACCAAAGAACAGGTAGATAGTCTTTGGGCCGTCAAAGAAACCGATTTGAACCAATTTTTGGATGATTTTCCTAGAAACACCATCTATATGAGATGGAACTATAGGTCGCCCCAGATTTACGGTAACAAGAAGGCCATGAAATGGTTTGAAGATCATGGACTAAAAGCAATTGGGGCTACGGCTGGCCAAACCAGATGGGTTTTAATGCCGCAGAATGAGAGCAATATTGAAAATATCCGAAGTTTTGCCCTAAGTTCCATTGACAATGGGTTGAATGGGTTGTTATTGACCTTATGGGATGACGATTCGCCCCATTTTGAATTGTATAAGAGAGGTATTTTAGCCTTTGCCGAATACGCTTGGGCTGGTGACAAACGCTCAAAAGAAGAGTTTAAGGATGTTTTTCGTTTTCGATATTTTGGTGACACGGCCATGGATGGGGAGTTCGCCTTTATCGATGCATTGGAAGACCCGGTTGCCAAATGGAAAAATATTTTACTCCAAGGGAACCAACGCAATTACTTAAAGACCATGGAATCTCCTTTGGAGAAAGGAGTGATGGATTTACCGGATGCAAACAACCCAGGCAAATGGACCGAGGCCAATTCGGAAAGAATAGCCCATGCAAAAGAAATCTCTGCCACGGGAGAACAGGTGTTGGGTGTTATAGATTCACTTTCCCAAGTTGCGGACAGGAACACCTATACGTTGGAGGTGTACAAAGAGGTAGCTGGTTTGGTCGTTTTCTCAGCAAACCTTGTCGAGGAACTGGCAAAGGTGGATGCATTACCGTCTGTGGAAGAAAGGAAAAAGGGACTACAGGAAATTCTTGCCCAAAAAAAGGCTTTTGCCCAACTGCGTAAGGGATTGGAAACAGTGTATTCAAAAACCCGGATATTGCAGAAACCCAAAGACTATATTTTGGATCAGGACCACCATGTGCACCTGGCCAACCAATCCTTGAATTTTGATTGGCAGTTTTTGGCAGAAATGAAGTTTTTTGAAAAATTGGAAGATACAATCCAATCCTTTGATTGACAGTAATTTTATGCGTATGGGAAATTCATGCCCTACAGGTGTTGATTTGGTGGTTTTGGTGTTTTTGGGATGTATCTTGTTAAGGAATATCCCAAAAATTAAAGTTTAATTAATACTGCATTTAAGTATTCTAAGTAGTATTGTACCACATCACAAAACTATATGGATACCTCTGATGCCCACCTATTAGTATTGTCCCAACAGGACAACGGACTTGCCTTCCGGCAGCTCTATGATAGGCATTGGAAGAGGCTCTATCTTTTTTCCCTTAAGCTTTTAAAGGACGAAACGGAAGCAAAAGATGTGGTCCAGGAAGTATTTTTTACACTGTGGTCCAAAAGAAAGGAACTCCAGATAAAGGATACCAAAGCATACCTGTTTGCTACCACCAAATATAGATGTCTGGAGTCTTTGAGACGGAAAAGGTTGGATACCACTTTTTTGGATAAGGCTCATGCTTTTTTAGGGGAAAACAATGTGGAAAAGGAGATACACTTCAAGGAAACCCAAAACACCTTGGCAAAGCGTATAGAATTATTGCCTTCCAAGACCCGCCAAATCTTTAAAATGAGTAGATACGATGAGCTTACCAACAAGGAAATCGCTTATCAATTGAACATTTCCACAAAAACGGTGGAGTATCATATTACGCAGTCCATTAAGCAGTTACGAGGTACTGTGTTGGTTTCCTAAACCTTTTTTTTAAAAAAAATCGAAATCTTTTTTAGGGTTCTCCTTCATTTTTCCCTCTTATAGGGTAGAGGCCACAGTGAAGAATGAACGAAAAAGAAATCAAACACCTTATCGATAAATATTTGGAGGGTACCTGTACCCAACAAGAAAAAGAACTTTTGGACAGGGTTCTTGACTCTTATGATGGTCAAGAAGAAGACGAGGTTTATTTTGATGGGGAAAAGGAAATCAAGGAAGAGATATACTTGGGCTTCGCAGAAAAGGCAGGAATTGTCCGAGAAACCAAAAAAGCTCCCACCCCTTTTTACAATTACTGGGTAAAGGTGGCTGCTTCCCTCCTCATATTGGTCGGTTTGGGTTCTGCCGTCTATTTGGAGTCCAAGACACAGCCAGAGCAAGAATTGGCACAGTCGATTATTACCAAAACCACCGAATGGGGGCAAAGAAGTGATATTGTGTTGAGCGATGGGACCCAGATAACCCTGAACGCAGGTAGCAGTATTGAATTTCCAGAAAGTTTTGAGGGAGCCCCGGTAAGGGAAGTGACCTTGAACGGGGAAGCCTTTTTTGAAGTGGCCAAAAATCCAAACAAACCTTTTCTCATCAAAACCGAAGGAGTCACCACCAAAGTATTGGGAACTTCATTCAATGTAAATTCCTATGCCTTCAATGACCATATTTCCGTTACAGTGAAAACCGGAAAAGTACAGGTACAGTCCACTTCAAAAAATGGTCAAGTTAACACGGTATATCTATTGCCCAACGAAAAGGCCGAGTACAGTAGGGAAAAGGATGTGATCACAAAGTCAAAACTGGACAACGATAATTATCTCGATTGGAAAAATGGTATCATCCGCTTTAATGATATTACGTTTTTGGAAGCCTCAGAAATGCTGTCCAGATGGTATGGCATTCATGTTGACTTTGAAAACAATAAACTGAAAAATTGCCATGTCACGGCACGGTACGAAAATGCCAAACTACAGGTGGTCCTTGAGAGTATCAAGTATGCCACCAAGGGTATGGATTACCAATATATAGATCAAGAAAATATCCTTTTTAAGGGTTTTTGCAAGAACTAAACTCAATGAAAATAAAAAGAACAAAGCCTATGATATAAGACCCCTAGAACAAAAAAGCAGTCTGCGACACTTTGGCGAGGATCAACAGACTGCGGCCATTTAACGATTAAAAAATAACCATTAAACATTTTGTGAAGTTATGAATTCACTAACGATAAAACAATTTATAGCGTTGACAATGAAAATTTCTTTCCTTATTGTGATTGTTGCGCTTCTGAACCCAATTTTTGCATCAACGGTAAAGGCGCAAAAGTTGGACCAAGTTTCGGTCGATATATCGGTCAAAAATGCCTCGATTGAGGAGATTCTTAGCAATATAGAAGAACAAACCACTTTCAATTTTGTATACGGACGTGGTATTTCCAGATTAACAAATAAGTACAGTCTAACATATCGCAATGTTTCCTTGAGGTCTCTGTTGGAGTTGTTGGCCAAGGATGCGGGATTGGCGTTTAGGCGCATTGATGAGAACATCTCAATTGACAAAAGACCCAATGCCCCACAAAAAGTGGTGGAAGTAGCCTTTCAAGAGGTTACAGGTACGGTCATGGATGAAAATGGAGATCCCCTTCCGGGTGCATCGGTTGTTGAAAAGGGAACTATGAATGGAACGGCTACAGATTTTGATGGCCATTTCACGTTGGAAGTGGGTCCAGAGGCTATTTTGGAAGTCTCCTACATTGGTTACACCACCGAGCAAGTGTTGGTAACCGGGGAAAGCGGGCTTATTGTTCAGTTGCAATTGGCCTCTTCAGCATTACAGGAGGTGGTACTGATCGGTTACGGACAGCAGGCACGCGCCAAAGTGGTGGGTTCTGTTTCTGAAATCAAGAACGAGGAACTTGAAAATGTCACCGCTGCCACGGTAGACCAGCAATTGGCCGGAAAGCTTTCAGGGGTAATCGTTAACCAGTCCAATGCGCAACCGGGTGCGGACTCCCAAATCATTATCAGGGGTACAGGTACCCTTACGGCAGGGACAAATCCATTGATTGTGGTGGACGGTTTTCCATTGACAGAGGGCAGTGCCCTCAGCTCAGTGAATCCTAATG
Organism: Flagellimonas olearia; assembly: GCF_009184425.1. Lineage (GTDB taxonomy): Bacteria > Bacteroidota > Bacteroidia > Flavobacteriales > Flavobacteriaceae > Flagellimonas > Flagellimonas olearia. The sequence goes on from NZ_WELG01000002.1 coordinate 1,563,254, forward strand.
ATATTGCAGAGATCAACATTCTTAAAGATGCAGCTTCTGCTGCCATTTATGGGTCAAGGGCTGCCAATGGGGTTATTTTGATCACGACCAAAGCCGGTTCCTTTTCCGCGAATCAAAAACCTGTGATTACTTTGGAAACCTATGGGGGTGTTCAGCAACAAAGTTCAGGGGTAGAATTGGTGGATGGCTATCAATTTGCCCAGTTCTTGACGGAGGCCCGCAACTGGGGCTATGTGTCAAAAGACCCCGCCAACCGAAGTGAATCTGACCCCAATGCGGTACGGGTGACCAAACTTATCAATGGAAAACAGATAGATGGGCGGGAATTGTTCTTACCAGAACTGCTGCCATACCTTAATGGAGAATCTGGCCTCATCAATACGGATTGGGTGGACGAAGGATTTAGGACCGCCCCCATTTCCAACTATGCACTTTCGGTTTCAGGAGGAAATGAGAAGACCAAATATTACACTTCCCTAGGCTATTTTGATCAAGAAGGAGTAGTTATAGGAACCGACTTTAAGCGCTATTCCGCTTCTGTAAACTTGGAAAGTAAGATAAATGACAAGATCAAGTTTGGGATCAACCTTAAACCGTCTTACTCCATTGAGAATTCCGTGGATCAGGGGAGTCGTAGCAACGGTGTTTTGGGCTTGATTCCTTTGAATTTTCCATTTTATAGCCCTTACAATGAAGATGGCAGCATAAATATCAGCGAACAATTGGTGAACGAACAACATGAAATAGAAGGGGTTCGCATCAATGGTACACCAGTTGAAAATCTTGTGGCGACATCGACTTTGGTGACAGACAAGAAACAGCGTTTTAGAACTTTTGGAAACTTGTTCTTGGACGCCAAGATTCTGGAAGGGTTGACTTACCGATTGTCTTTGGGTGGCGATTACGACACCTATGTGAGGGATTATTACTACCCTATTGGAGTGGGATCTTACCGGACCCCGGCACCGAGGGCCGATGCCGATTCAGATCAGTACAAGCAGAACAAAGTCAATTATCTCATTGAAAATACCCTGACCTATGACAGGGATTTTGGCAAGCACCATTTTAACCTCTTGGGTGGGTATACTTTTCAAAAGGAAAGAACGGATTATACAAGGGTCACTGGAACAGGTTTTGCCGATGATAACATTCAAAATATTGCAGGGGCCAGTGCCTATACAGCGACGGCCAGTATAGGAATATGGACCTTGGAATCGTATCTGGCACGTTTGCAGTACGACTTTGATTCTAAATACCTCTTCTCTGCGGCTATCAGACGTGATGGTTCCTCTAGGTTTGGTGTCAACAACAGGTGGGGTAATTTCCCATCCGTTTCAGGAGGTTGGGTGTTCACAAGGGAAAACTTCTTCCCAAGCAACGATATCGTAAGTTTTGGAAAGCTTTCCGCCAGCTGGGGACAGACCGGGAACAATCAGATTGGGACCTATGGCTCCAAAGCTTTGGTAACAGATTCCAATTATGTGTTTGATAGTGGAATTGCCCCAGGGTATATTACCACTTCGGCACCCAATCCAGATTTGGGCTGGGAAGTGGCCTCATCCTTGAACATTGGTCTGGATTTGGGTCTCTTCAACAATAAGTTGAACCTTAATATGGCCTATTACAAGACCAATACCAAAGATCTTTTATTGGATGTTCCTGTTCCTCAACAAACCGGATACGACAATGTTCTGGCCAATATTGGGGAAATGGAAAACAAAGGTTGGGAATTCCAAGTCATTGGTAATGGTTTTGCCATTGGAGAGGTAGGGGTTGGATTCAATGCTAATTTTACTTCTTATGAAAACAAAGTATTGGCACTTGGACCAGGTCAAGATAGAATTGCCACAGGTAGGGATCAATTGTTCGTGACCCAGATAGGTCATCCCATTGCGGAAATCTACGGCTACAAAGTTGATGGGGTTTTTAAAACACAGGAAGAAATTGATAGCTATCCCCATTTGGACGGAACCCTTACCGGGGACCTTAGAGCGGTGGATGTGAATGGAGATGGTGCCATCAATGATGATGATAAAGTGGCAAAAGGCACTTTTGCTCCTGATTTCACTTACGGCTTTGGGGCAAATCTAGATTATAAGGGATTCACCTTGAGCTTCAACTTTGTAGGGGTCGAGGGTAGAACTTTGTTGGATGGTGACTTAAGCTCATTGACCGAGGCTGGGGAAGGTTTTGCCCTACCTACCACCTATTACTTCAACAATAGATACCATCCAGAGAACAACCCTGATGGATTTTTGGGACAGCCCAATTTTGGAAACTTTTCTAACTCCAGAAAGATTTTAAGAAGTTCTGTGACCGTGGAAGACGGCAATGGGGATTATTTAAGGTTCAGGGATTTGCGCGTAGGATATAGTTTCCAGAAAAATTTCTTGGACAAGATCAAGCTGTCAAGCCTTCAAGTCTATCTCTCCGGGAACAATTTGTTTACTTCCACAAAGTGGAGGGGCTGGAACCCAGACGGTACTTCAAGTGATATCCTTACCTCGGGATACAACACCGGTGGTAATTATCCTATAGCCAAAACCTACACCGTAGGCTTAAAAATATCTTACTAAAAAATCAAAGCTAGTACAATGAAAAAGTTTTCATACCTATTGATCGCTGTTTTGGCCATGGTCACAACAGCGTGCGAAAAAGAGCTTATACAAAATCCTAGGACCACCAAGGTTGCGGATAATTTTTATACCAATGAGGCCGAGTTGGAAGAAGCTGTAAATGCGGTTTTTGCAACCTTACAGTTCACTGGGGTGTACGATACCGCAATGCCTGCCGTGGGAGAACTGCCCGGTGAGGATGCCTATGATGAGACTCCTGCCAATGATGGTGGGGTGTACGGTATGTTGGATGACTTTAACGTGATACCCCAAAGTAGCCTAATAGCCAATGTTTGGGAAGACAGTTATAAAGGGATTCAAAGGGCCAATATTGTCATCAATCGTATTCAGGATATTGATTTTGAAGATGCAGCCACCAAGAATACAAGGATTGGGGAGATGCTCTTTATCAGGGCCATGCTCTACTTTAATTTGGTGCGTACCTTTGGTGATGTTCCCTTGGTGACCGATGAGGTGACTAATCCCCAAGAGTATTTTGGCCAAGTTCGAACTCCCGTTGGTGAGGTATATTCACAGATTATTGCCGATTTGGACGAAGCCATAGATCTATTGCCTGTTCGGAATGACAGCAACAAAGGAAGAGTGGTGAAAACCGCTGCACAGGCCTTGCTGGGAAAAGTACACCTTACCCTGAAGGACTATACCAGTGCCAAATCAAGTCTTTTGGATGTGGTAAGTTCCAATGTGCATGATTTGGTTGTGGTGGACGAGGTGTTTTCCTTGGAAAATGAGTTGAATGAGGAATTGATTTTTGTGGTACAGTATGCCTCTGGGATCAATTCCAATAGTGAAGGTTCCGATGCCTATAGAATGTTCAATCCTACGGGACGACAAGATGGAGGGTTGGCCGGAACAAAGGGTCATGGAGTGTTGAAACCTGATTTTTATGCCTTGTATGCTGATGACGATGCACGAAAAGGGGTCTATGTGGGTGCCTTGGAGTCTGGACTGGCCTATACCAACAAAATTACTGTTCCCTCTACCGTAGTGGGGGATTCCGGTAGTGATTGGGTGGTACTGCGCTATGCCGATGTACTGCTCATGCTGGCTGAAATTGAAAATGAGATGGACAATCCGGATGAGGCCATATCTTATTTGGACCTGGTTCGGAACAGGGCCAATTTGGGTGACTACACTGGTGCAACCGACCAACAATCGGTCTTTGAAGAAATTGATCTTCAAAGAAGGTTGGAGTTGGTTTGGGAAGGGCATCGTTGGTTTGACCTTTTAAGGCAGGACCGCGCACAATCCATATTGGGTATTACGGATACCAATAAGTTGTTGTTGCCTTTACCGGCCAGTCAGATAGCGGCAGATCCCGCTTTACAACAAAATCCGGGATATTGATTTTAAATCCATCAATAAGAATTATGGACACTCACCAGTATAAAATTATGGGTTTGGTCATATGGTTTTTAGTGGTTAGTTTGCATGGGGTTGTGGGCCAAGAGGCCCACGGCCCTGAAACTAGCAGAGCGGAGCAGATATTGCAGCACCTTAAAAATCCTTCCGAAGACTATATTGTGGTCATTTCCCATAGGGGGGATTGGCGGTATGCTCCGGAAAACTCCTTAATGGCCATTCAACGTTGCATCGATTTGGGTGTAGATGTCATAGAACTGGATTTTCGACTTACCAAAGATGGCCATCTGGTGGCCATGCACGATTACACAGTGGATCGCACTACCAACGGAAAGGGCAAGGTAAGTGAGCTTACCCTAGAAGAAATCAAAAGCTTTCGATTAAAGAATGCGGCAGGGGTAAGGTACTCAGGGCAACAAGTGCCTACTTTGGAAGAAGTAATGCTATTGGTCAAGGGTAAGATCATGGTGAATTTGGACAAGACCGAAAGTAAATGGGTTCGGGAAGCTTATGAGGTGTTGCAACGGACAGGTACGGTGGGTCATGCCATTTTTAAGGGAAATGATGACGTAAAAACCATGAGGGACAAATATGGCAGTTTGATGGATAGCATCATTTACATGCCCAAGTTATGGCCGGAAAATCCAGATGTGAAAAACTTCCATCAAGACTATGAGGATGACCTTGACCCTTTTTACTATGAAACCATTTTTGATACCGAGGATGCCGAACCCCTTTATATTGCAAAGACAATCATGAAGAAAAAAGGTGATGGTTTTTTGGCCATTGCCCTTTGGGATGAACTATGTGCGGGAAGGACCGATGAAAAGGCCTTATTGGAAGGGCCGGATAGTGCATGGGGGTGGTTGTTGGAGCAAGGAGCCAATGCCATTATGACCGACCGGCCTGAGGAGTTGATAGGGTACTTGAGCGGCAAAGGGCTCAGAAATTTTGACAGTTTAAAAGAGTAAATACCATAACCATATGAAAAAGTACATTTTTATTACCACAATGAGTTTGTTGGGCTTGGCTGGATGCCGGGAAAACAAAGTCCAAGAACAAGGCAATGACCCTGTAGAACCACAAGTTGTGCAATCGGATGCAAACCCGGTTTCCATTGATGAGCTTATTGCCAACCTTGAAGATTCCCATAACGATCAAGTAATTGTGGTGGCCCATAGGGGAGATTGGCGAAATGCCCCTGAAAATTCCTTGCAGGCCATACAAAACTGTATTGATATGGGCGTGGATATGGTAGAGATAGATGTTCGGCAAACCAAGGACGGACAGTTGGTGTTGATGCATGATGTCACAGTGGATAGAACCACCACTGGGACTGGTAAAGTATCGGAACTGACTTGGGAATATTTGCAGAGCCTACAATTAAGGGATGGTATAGGGCATAGTACTCCCCATAAAATTCCAACCTTGGAAGAAGCCCTGGAAGTATGTAAGGGAAAAATCTTGGTAAATCTGGATAAGAGCTATGACATTTTTGATAAGTGTTATGAGGTCATGGAGAAAACGGGAACACAAAATCAGGTGGTTATCAAAGGAGGTATTCCCTACAGTCAGGTAAAGGAAGAATTTGGTTCCTATTTGGATAAGGTGTTCTTTATGCCCATTGTTAGATTGAACGACCCCAAGGCCAAACAGCATATTGATGAATATTTGGAACAAGCTATACCAGTGGCCTTTGAATTTACCGTACCCCAAGATACCATTTCCCTTATTGGGGATTTCGATGACATTCGTGAAAAGGGAGCCTCCGTGTGGGTTAACTCTTTGTGGCCACAGCACAATGGGGGGAATGATGATGAGAAAGCGGCTTTGGACCCTTCCGTATATGAGTGGTTCTTGGAAAACAACATCGATATGATCCAAACAGATAGGCCACAGATTCTCATTGACTTTTTAAGAAGTAAAAACCTTCACAGATAATCAAGCGAGCACAGCAAAAGTATTGAACTTACTTAGTTTGTTTGGTAGATGGAAAGGCGCAGTAATCAGCTAAGGCTGCGTCTTTTTTCAATTTAAAAAGCCCGGAAATGTTGGTTTCCGGGCTTTTTGTCTTATGATGAATAGGGGTGTCCTTTAAACAACAATCGTCTTGCCGGGGATGGGAACAGGATACTTTCCTTCCGCATTGGGTTGGGTAGGGGGTTCGGAATTCCAGGTCATTTCTTCGGGTACCAGTCTAATTTCAGAATTAATGGCATCATCCCAGTTGATGACTTTTCCGCTATAGGTGGCCATTCTTCCCAAGATGGCGCTCATGGAGCTTTTGGCCCCATATTCCGCATTATTGATCACACCCTTGTTTCTGATGGAAGCAAAAAGCCTGTTGTGTTCCTCTTGATAAGGATTGTGTCCTTCGGAATTGGATATGGTCTGTATTTCGTTGCCCGAGAGGTCGAATAACTTTGCGGTTCCGGCATCATTGGTGCTTACAGAGCCCTTTGTTCCTTGGAATACCTCTCCAACCCTGTTCATGGTGTTGGGCTGATGGCGGCATTGACTGGCCACAACGGCCCCGCTGGGATAGGTAAACTCCACAAAGTGGTGGTCGAAAATTTCCCCATGGTCCTTGCCGTTTCGAACCAGTCTTCCTCCCATACCCTGTGCGGAAACGGGATACTCACCAATGAACCAGTTGGCCACATCTATATTATGGATATGTTGCTCCAAAATATGGTCGCCACATAGCCAGTTAAAGTAATACCAATTGCGCATTTGGTACTCCAATTCGCTCTGACTGGCCTCTCTTGGACGCACCCATACCCCGGCACTGTTCCAGTAGACTTGCCCAGATACAATTTTACCAATATCACCAGCTTTTATCCTTGCCAGAGTGTTTAGATAGTTTTCTTGGTACCTTCTTTGTAGACCCACCACAACATTGAGTTTTTTTGCCTCGGCCAGTTTTGCTGTCTCCAAAACTTTTCGGATTCCTGGGGCATCCGTGGCCACAGGCTTTTCCATAAAGACGTGTTTTCCACTTTCCACCGCATAGGCAAAATGATAGGGCCTAAAACCTGGAGGGGTGGCCAAAATGACCACATCTGCCATATCTATGGCTTTTTTATAGGCATCGAACCCATAAAATTTATTGCGATCCTTGACATTGACCTTACCGGTACCTTCATATTTTTCGCTTAAGCTGCCAAGGCTACTGTTCAATCGGTCCTCAAAGGCATCGGCCATGGCCACCAATTCTATATGGTCATCCGCCTCAAGCGCTTGGTTGGCAGCGCCTGTTCCGCGCCCGCCACAACCGACCAAAGCGAGTTTTAGTTTCTTTTCGTTGAAAACATTGGCCATGGCCCCAATTTCCATGGTGGGCAATAACAAGCCTGTGGAGAGCAACGCGGTGCCCTTTACAAAATTTCTTCGGGATTCCTTTTTGGTGTTTTGGTTTTTCATCTCTTAGATTTTTTCTTCAAATGGGTCGTTAATTTTTATGTATCCAGTATAGGTGATAGTCTTCTGGGGGAGGAGGGTTCATCGGCCGCACAATCCTGAAGCCCACAAAAGGGGCGTCGGTATGCCACCATTTGCTGCGCGGAAACTGTGGGTCCCTTTGTTTCCAAAGCGGTTTTGATACTTTTCGGGATGCACTTCGCAGCTCTGTAGCATCATCCTTGAATGAGCCTCCCCGTACCACCACCGGGTATTCTTTTTGAATAGGTTGAAAGTACGCGTTCTTGTCTTGGTAGGCATCAGGGAAATATTGGTCCAAAGTCCATTCGGCCACATTACCATAAATGTCGTACAACCCCCAAGGGTTGGGTTTTTTTTCACCAACCGGATGGTAGGTGTCATCACTATTTTGACTATACCAAGCATATTCATCAAGGTTGTCGCCTTCAAAAAAATAAGGGTCCTGGCTTCCGGCCCTGGCGGCATATTCCCATTCCGCCTCGGTGGGAAGTCGGTAAAAATGCCCCGTTTTGGCCGACAGCCATTCACAAAATTTAGAGGCCGCCAATTGGGTTACATTGCCAATGGGAAGCCCAGATTCCGTACCCATGCCCAAGCTCATGTCCACATAAGGAATGGTTGCCCCGGTCACGGCATCTACGTCCAGATTTACATCGGAACCTTTATGTTCTTCCATAATTTGGTCTATGCTGCGTTGAAGAAATAGATTGTACAATTCCCAGGTTATTTCGTATTGGGACATCCAAAAACCTGGGATGTCCATGTTTCGTTGGGGACCTTCGTCTGCATTTCTTCCATGTTCCCCCTCAGGGCTTCCCAACATAAAAGTACCTTCAGGGATGGCTACCATATCGATACTTAAATCAGTTCCGGTAAGCTCTTGTACGTAGGCATCCTTGTCTTGTGCTTGTCCTAGGGTTATCCCAAGGCACAAGAGTGCGGGAATCAAATATTTTTTAATGCTCATTAATTATTCCTTCAAAAAGTATCACTTTTCTTATACGCTTCGATTACGGCCAGTTCCCCTTCTTTTCCTTGAATGGAATTGCCATGCTCCATACCCAAGATTCCTTGGAATCCTTTGGAATGGATATGTTTGAAGACATTCGTATAATTGATTTCGCCAGTGGTGGGTTCGTTTCTCCCAGGATTATCACCTATTTGGAAGTAACCTATTTCATCCCAACAAGCATCTATGTTGGGTATAAGATTGCCTTCCTGTATCTGTTGGTGGTAAATGTCGAATAGAATTTTGCATGAGGGGCTGTTCACCGACTTGCAAACAGAGAATGCCTGCGGACTTTCTGACAGGAACAGACCGGGGTGGTCCCTAAAATTTAGAGGCTCCAAAACCATGGTGATGCCGTGGGGCTCCAAAATGTCCGAGGCCCTTTTCAATGATTCGACCACATTGGTGGTCTGGTAGGCCATATTCAAACGAGGGGCTATATGTCCGGGAACAACCGTCATCCATTTGGCATTGACACGTTTGGCCACTGCAACACTTTCTTGGATTTCTTTTAGGAACTTTTCCCGAAGGGCTGTGTCGCCATTGGTTAAATTGGGCTCTTTCCAGAAAATCTCGTGTGCCACAAATACACCCATGGTCATATTGCGTTTGGCCATGGTGCTGGCCATTTTTTCTTGGGTTTGAATAGACCGCCCCTTCATGCCATTGTCCTCAAAGGCTGTAAACCCTTGATCGGCCATAAAGTTAAGCTGGTCCACTGGGTCATCCCCTGCATGGTTTTTGAACATCCCTAAATGGGGGGCGTATTTTAATTGGAAGGTATTTTTTAATGGGGGAGTACCAAGTTTCTGTCCAGCAGTACCCAGACTTATTCCACCTAATCCCAAGGCAGTGGTGGCCATAAGTTTTTGTTTGACAAATTTTCTTCTGTCCATTATAACGACTTGTAATTGTTTGGTTTAGACTGTAATGGTTTTCAAGTTAAGAAAACACCTGTTAAGGTAGGTGTATTTGTATTGGATGGCTAATACAAAATTTGCCTCTAGCGTTGTTTTTTTTGCCCTATAATGGATTTGACCCGACATTAGGCAAATAGAATATGTGTTTGGGAGGGAGAGCTTTGGCCCATAAAAAAGGAATGCCGACCTAAAATAGGTCGGCAATCCCGCGACTATACTAACTCAAAACAAATCACTACCCATCCATTGTAAACAATGGATTTGCATCTTTATCCAAGATTTTCACTTGGTACGAGTTCTTATTTTTGGTTCAATGTCAAAGCTACCTCTTTAACGATTTCGTCACTAACATAAACCAACTGTGGTGTATTTCCTGTGTCCCAGACGTTTCCCTCAATGGTCACGGTGGCCCCCACATAGTAGTTGCCGGCTTCCAGTCCGGTAAAGGAAAAATTTCCTTCACTGCCGGTAGTGGTACTTTCTACCAAAGAAGCACTTTCGTTATAGAGTTTTACCGTGATTCCTGAAACAACATTCCCATCATTGGCGCTAGCCGTACCTATGATCGAGGCACTGTCATCTTTGCTACAGGAAATAAATATGGTCAAGGAGAATACTAATAACAATATTCTTTTCATTTCTTTTAGGTTAAAGGTTAATAATCTTATTCCAAAACATTTTTCCACTTCGTCTGGCGACCTGTAAACCAAATAGGTAGGTTGTAATCGTCATGTTGACTGATCCGTGCCCAATTCTCTGGGTCGGTTGCCTGAATACTTGGATTGTAAAGGAACCTTTCCTTCCATTGGAACACCTCATACGGAGCCCCTGGATTGTCGCCCAAGTAGCTGATCAAACGACGGGCGTTGGTATAAGGGGTCTCAAAGTTGAACATGTTGTAGTGCAACTGCAACTGGTTGAAGATAGACCTTACTTTTTCCTCATCGGTCAATCCGTCAAATCGCTGCGCCTCATATTCGGCATATGCACTTTCGTTATACTCCATATCGGGACGGTCACGGTCTATCCTGGACTGGTCCATGTTGCTTGGGAACGATGGTGTGGTCTGCTTTGAATAGGCGTTTGCCGTATTCATTTGGTACCAATACTTGCAGGATAGCTCAATGGCCCTTTTGTAATGGTCACGTGCACTTCCACTTACGGCACCAAGTCCCCTTACGGCAGCTTCCGCCAAGGAAAGCTCGGTTTCCACTGCGTGAAGGGTGGGATAGCGTATATCGAAATTGAACTGCGGACGTACGTTGTATTCCGAGATCATGTTTTTATCGGTACCGATTGTCCAACCAATATCAAGATATTGTCCACAAAAGGTTCTAAAAGCATCCAAAAGAAATGCCTCTCTCTTGGTAAGGTCGGCAGTAGCTTCATCATTTAGTTTGATGGTGTGCTCATTTCCAGTGGCGCCAAAGGTAATTTCGGTAACGGCCAAATCTGTCATGATGGGGTGGTTGATATAGTACCCCCTCATGGCTTTGCTGAAATAGCTATTTGGATCACTTCCATTATCAAAGTCTGTTTCGGCACCTATATATCTACCCAAAATGTCCTTGGAGAACAAATAGGCAACCCTTGGGTCTACCGTACCATTGGCAAGTCCTTCCTCTGCATTGTCACTGTCGTAATAGTAAAGGGTCTCCCCGTTTACCACCACGCTTTTCTCTTCAGGGATACAGTGCATCACATCTTGCAAAAACCTTTTTGGGGCACGGGCCTCATCGGCACGTTCCCTGAAAGCTCTTGTAATACCCAGTTCCACCTGAAGTCGATAAGGCTCCACGATGGCTATATCTGCCAATCCAGCCACATCGGTGGATTGATCGAACATGGGTTTTCCACTCAATTCCGCAATTACCGTTGAGGTAATGGTAGGCATGACTTCACTGACATTCATGGCCCAACGCAGTCGCAAGGAGTTGATGTACTTTCTCCATTGGGTGATGTCGCCGCTGAAAATTACATCCTGTTGTTGAAATGAGGTTTGCGTGGCATCGTCCAAGGTTAAATTGGCCAAATACGCTTCAATCTCCTTCAATTCTTCAATGATGATGGGATAAATTTCCTCTTGGCCCAAGTATTCTGCCTTTTCCCCATCCAAGGCCCCGGCGGAACCAGTTTGGAAATAGGGAACCTCGTCATAAAGGTCAATGGCCCTTTGATATCCATAGGCTTTCAATACATGCAACAATCGCATATAAAGTTCGTCTGATTGGGTTCTTTGGTCTTCCGGAATCTTGTTGTATTCCTTCTGGCCCCATAGTACCTGCTTGATCCATGGACTGTTGATGTTGTTGAACACCGTCCTGTTGAACGAATTGGAACCCCAATCGTTTTCAACATCATACAAGGCGTATGCGTATCCGTATGCATTGGTGGTGTAATATAATTGAACACCGGTTCCCATGATACGCGATCCACTCCTTAATTGGTGGTAAGCGGACCCATAATCACCCCGAAGCAAAAAGCCGCGGGTCAATTGTGAGGTAAAATAACCTGCTATGATACTTACACCTGCCTTGTCCGCCTGGGTTTTGGAAAAGCCATCGGGATCTTGGTAGAGTTCCTCCAGTTCACTTTGACATCCGTTTGCCCCAAATACAAGAAGCAAGGATAGTAGGGTTTTAATTACTGAATTTTTCATAGTTATGTTTTTTGATTAAAGCTTAGCCTTTATTGACAATCCTATTGAACGTTGCGATGGCAGTGCCGTGGTTCCATAGGAACCTTGTGCCCATCCTGTACCATTGGTAGATTCAGGAATGGTGTTCGGAGCGGCCTTGTAGATATAGGCAACATTGTTCGCAAAAACGGAAAGTACGATATCCCGTAGTCCTATCTTATCCGAAAGGTCTGGGAGCCTATAATCCAAGGCAATGTTCCGTAAGGCTATATAATCGCTTTTAAACAGTCTATCTTCAGGGAAGAAACCGTTTGAAAAGTAAGAGGATCCATAATATTCTTCGGCAGATACCACTTGCGCGTTGGGTGTGCCGTCTGCACGAACACCGTTCAACAATACCCCATCGTTATAGGTTGCCCCATTGGGGTTGGTACCACCTACTTTCTGACCTTCATCGTTCAAGTAGTAAGGAATACCTCCACTTGCTGCATCACGGTAGGCCAAACTTTCGTTAAGTACCCCGGCAGCCATCATGTAGGTTTCCGCTTCATTGATGAACGTGGCCCCAAAGGAGTAATCCATATTCACGACCAATCCGAAGTTTTTGTAGTTGAACCTTGTAAAAAGTCCTCCGGTTACGTCTGGAAGCAATTTTCCGACTTTTTTGTTGCTTCGGGTAGAATAAGCATAGCGTTGTCCGTTACTGTCCACAACAAGCTCCCCGTTGTTGGGGTCGCTGTCATCCGATGGGTTGATGTAGCGGTAGTTTCCGCTCTGTTGGACAATAAGTCCATACTCGCCACCCACTTCGGCAACGGCATTCAAGCCATTTCTGCTCCAAAGTGATAAAGAGGTAATGTCACCATCAAGTCTTTTTACCTTGGTCTTGCTCGATGCGAAGGTCATATCCACATCCCACTGAAAATCCTTGCCCACAACAGGCTTGGTCCTCAGGGCAAGTTCCCATCCTTTGTTTTGCACATCACCGGCGTTGATACGGATGTTGTCCACACCCAATCCGGGAGGCGCTGCCACCTTCATGATCTGGTCATAGGTATTGGCATGGTAATAGGAGAAATCTATCCCCAATCTTCTGCCTCGGAAAAAGTATCCTTCAAGACCTACTTCGTATTCACGCTTACGTTCCGGTTTTAAGTTGGGAACGAAGTTTTCGTCGATGGGAGGAAGGTCGTTCGGTGGAGTCAAGATAAATCCACCTCCAGAAGCCGATACGCCTAGGTTTACATTACTGAAATACAAAGGACCTGGTCTACCCACATCGGCCCAAGAAGTTCTCAACTTCAAGAACTGAATGGCCTCAGGAAGCTCAAATGAATTGGAAGCGATCCAAGTGGCACTTGCTCCAGGATAGAAATAACTGTTGTTCCCAGGAGGCAAAATGGATGACCAATCTTGACGGGCCTGGGCCTCTACGTAGATTTGATCGTCCCAATCCACTTGGAATGAACCCAAGAGACTATACAGGATATCTTCACCATTGTCATAGACATATTGTGGTTGTACTCCAGAAGGAAGGTTTGAGAAAGAGAAGAAGTTAGGGATTACAAAACCTCCAATTTTCTCGGCTCCTTTGCTCTCAAAATAGTTGCTTCTGATAACACCACCCACAAACCCGTTGAAACCAAAGTCGTTCCAAGTGTAGTCGTAGTTAAAGGTGGCCTGTCCGTAGGTCTTTCTAATGATCCTATTGGTATCCCTGAACACAGATCCACTGTTGGGACCTATCAAATCAGGGTCTTGCAGCTTTCCTTTGTATATATTGCGTTCAGTGGTGTAATCCAATCCACCTAAAATAGAGGCGCTCAAATTATCATTGAACGTTAAATCCAAAGTAAGGGATTGCAGACTGTGTAAACGGTTAAAGTCCGATACATTCTGGGTCCAGTCCCACAAGGTACTTACCACGGATGATCTACCATTCGAAATGAAATTGCTTCGTCTTTCCGGATTGGCGAAATAGTTAAAACCGTTGTCTGTTACCAAATAGCTTCGCAACAAGTCAACATCAATGTCACTGGAATAGGCCCCTAAACTGGATGTGGCCCCCTGGGCATCAAAAGACCCTTCATAGGAAGCGTTGTAATTGCTGGTAGTAAACAGGTTGCTGACATACTTCAACGAAATGTTATCATTGATTTCATAAGAAGTATTAAGACTGAAGGTGTTCTTGGTGTATTTTGCCCCAGGATAAATAGGGTTATACCTCAAGTTGGTATAGGAAAAACGGATAGATCCTTTTTCACCTCCTGAGCTTAACGAAACATTGGCTGTTTGTTGAGAGCCTGTGCGGAATAACTGGTCATAAACAGACTTGTTGTTGGCAACCCAAGGCCTTCTGGATCCATCCCACCAGTTCAATACCACGCTGGGATCGTATTTGGGACCAAAGGCAGAACCTGCCACGTCCAATGTTCTTTCATTGTTTTCATCCAAGAAGTAACCTTGGTCATCGGTTTGGGAAGTACTGGCACTTCTACCTGTCCCGTATTGGTTTTGCAACTCGGGCATGAAAGCACTTTCTTCCATGGTAGTGGTAAAGGAAGCTGATATTCCCAATCCGCGGTTTCTTGAACCACTTTTGGTGGTGATCAAGATTACCCCGTTGGCCCCTTCACTACCATAGAGTACGGATGCTTTTGCACCTTTAAGGATTTCAAAGGATTGGATGTCGTCAGGGTTAATGTCGTTGATACCCGTACCATTGTCCCTACCTGTTCTTGCATTGGCTGTAATGTTGGTGTTCTCATCGTGAATTGGAATACCATCCACTACGATCAAGGGACGGGTGGTTGAGTTCTCGTCGAACGATACCGCATTACGGATGTTGATTTTCATACCTCCTGAAGGGCCGGTGGCGGTTGAGGCCACGGTAACCCCTGAAGCGGTTCCGTATAGGGATTGTAGGGCATTCACAGGAGTACCACTGGCCAGAATCCGTTCTTCACCAACTTTGGCCACGGAGTAACCCAAGGCCTTGGCATCTTTTCGGATACCTAGTGCGGTAACAACAACTTCATCCAGTTCGCCAACATCTTCCTGTAGGGTAGTATTGACAGTGGATTGGCCGCCCACTGGGATTTCCACGGAAACAAACCCTAAATACGAGAATACCAATACTGCCGAATCATTGGATATGGCAATACTATAGTTTCCATCAAAATCGGTGGAGGTTCCATTGCCCGTTCCTTTTTCCACGACATTTACCCCGGGCAAGGGTTGTCCGTCTGCATCTACAACGGTTCCAGATACCGATCTTTGTACCGCTGTTTGGGTTTTGACTTCCACAGCTGGGCGATTTCTATCCCTTTTCAAGACAATTTGCTTGTCCAAAATAGAATAGATGACGTCGCTATTGCGGAAAATCCTATCCAGAATGGTCTCAACCTTTTCATTCCTTACTCTGATTGAAACGATCCGTCCCAATTTCACTTCTTGGGTGTCGGCCAAGAATTTAAACTCAGTGTTACGCTCAATCTCGTCGAGCACTTTTTCTACACTGACTTGCTTTAGATTTAGCGATATTTTCGTTGTTTGGGAGTATGAACTAGCTTGGATCTTGAACAACGAAACTATCAGCAAAACTGTAGTGAGTTTCATTTTGAGGTCAAATTTCGGGATGTACCATGCGGACACACCCGAATTAGTTGTTTTTTTCATACTTTTAAAAACGTTATTGTGGTTTTACTTTAGTTAGATCACTTTTTACTAATCGGAGGATGTTCGCCCATTCTCCGATTTTGTGATTTTTGGAATTGTTAGTTTGTTAGTTTGTTAGTTTTCGCTCATGTATTCTCTTGTTTTTAGTTAATAATTATCTGATTATCAGTTATTGAGTAATCTATTGAGTAGTTTTCTTTAAAGGCTTTCATGACCTGTTCTATGGTCTCTATGTCAAAAGAGGCGTTGTAAAACTTTTCATCCAATGCCTGATTGTTGTTGATGATGGTAACGTTATAGCGTCGTTCCAGTTTTTTACGAATGTTTTTGAAAGGGATGTTCTTGAAAATTATCCTTCCACTGGTCCATGAGGTATAAATGTCGGTTTCGACTTCCTCTATGGTCATTTTTTCGGAGTTCTTGTCCCATGACGCTTTTTGGTTGGGGACAATGACAAAGGAATCATCCAAATTGGACTTGTCCTTGTTTGTCAATTGTACCGAGCCTTCCACCAGAACGGTTGAGATGTCATCGTCCTCAGGATAGGAGGAAACATTGAATTTTGTACCCAGTACCTCAACTTGTACGTTATTGGCGGTCACCAAGAAAGGATGGTTCTCATCTCTGGTAACATCAAAGAAGGCTTCTCCCCAAATCTCCACCTCCCTGTTATGACCTTCAATGAATTGAATGGGATATTTAATGGTGCTCCCGGCGTTGAGCTTTACGGAAGTGCCATCGGAAAGAACCAAGTCGAACCGTTTACCCAACGGAACGGTCAATTCGTTGTAAACCAATTCCTTTTGCTCTTTTTTCTCTTGGGCATAGGTAATGGTGTTTCCGGTTTGGACCCCTACCACGTTTCCTTGGGAATCCGTAATGTTTTTACGGTCATTTTCAGAAATCACATCGGTGCTCCCATTATCCAACTTCAACACGATACTGTTTTCCGGTTGAAGTAGGGGCAGGTCCGCTTTCTTATGGTCATCAATTTCAAAGAACAGATATGTTGAGCCAAGTAAAATGGTGATGCCAGCCGCATACTTTAAAAACTTTTGGGAAGGGAACCGCTTGGGAATCCTATTTTTTGACTTTTCCTTGCCTATATTTTGAAGTATTCCATCCAAAATATCTCTTTTGAGTGCTTCAGAATTTCCCAATGCTGAAGGCCATTCATCATCGTGTTGGTTCTGGAAACTATCCAGATAGTTCAATAGCATTTGCTCTTCTTCAGGAGTGGTGGTACCATCCTGATATCTCTCCAAAAGGGATAAAAAATTCTTTTTGTCCATTGTTGCTATGTGGATCCAATTAGGGTCCTTCAGTTATATAGTGTTGGTAAAAGCAAACATCCCCTAGTCCAAAAAGGGATTTTTTTGTTTTTTCTCGTTTATGGTTGAAAAACAGAGGGTTTGTCGTAGGTAATTATCCGTGAAATAGAAGCAATATGGCCAAAAGATAGGTGCCTACCGAACTGCGCAATACTTTAAGGGCCTTGGTAATATGGTTTTCAACGGTCTTTGTGGAAATATCCAAAAATTGGGAAATTTCAGCATGGCTAAGCTGCTCCTCCCGGCTAAGGGTGTATACTTCCCTGCACTTTTGTGGTAAGCTCTCCACGGTGGTACTTATTCTTTGTACCAGTTCTTGATAGAGATACTCGGACTCGGGGGAATTATAGTGCAACCGTTGGTCCAGATTTTCAAAAAGATGGGAGCCAAGGCTTTTTTCCTTTTTTCGTATTTGGGCAAATATCTGGTAACGGGCACTGGAAAAAAGATAACTCTTGAATGTAGAAGTAACATGGAGTTTTTCCCTTCTTTTCCATAGGTCCATGAATAAATCTTGCACAATGTCCTTGCACACCTCTTTGTCCCTAAGTACGTTATATGTGTAAAGATAAACTGGGTTCCAATATCTGTTGTACAGTTCGGTCAATGCATTTTCATCGTTGTTTCGCAAACGATTCAGCAAAACCTCATCTGTATGTAGAAATAGTCCTCCCATAGGTTTTTGGGCTTGTCGTTATAAATTATTTTATAAAACAATACCCAAGACTAAAAGTAAATAAAATTTAAAGCGGAATTTGCTTTTTTTTAACAGATGATGATATTTTTTTTGCTCTATTCCTGTTTTTTTGTCATTTGTTGAATAAAACTATGTGTTTTTTGCGCTTTTACTCCCTTTGAAAGCGGTGGGTTTTGTAAAAGTTCTGTTAATTCCTGTAGATGGTACACTTTTGACTCCCAAGCCAAGGTGCAGCCAAGGCTTGTTTTCTGCTATTGCTGTCGCGTTTGTTTGGATATACGCTGCTTTAATTTGGATTCACCATTCAGAAACAGCTCTATTACATAACGACCGTCCTCGTACTGGGTCATATCAATATCAAAAGTGGTGTCCTGTATTTGGGTGAACGGAATCTTCTCTTGTATATCGCCGTCTTTCAAGATATGGATTTCACCATCCATGGGTTTTTCCAGTTGCACAAACAATTGTGTTTGGTCTTGTATCCTTCTGGGATGAAGCTTCAATAAACTTTGCTCAACGGTATCATCCAGTTTGGGGTTGTTCTTTACCGTAAAATCCAATTGTTCGCCGATTCCACAATCACTTTCAAAACGGTGCAGTACCCTTCCGTCCATGTCCGATATCTGCAAATAACCAAACCCTTGTTGCGGCATGAACCAAAACTCCAATCCATTGTGGCCGGAGTCTTCCAAGTTCATTCGATAGTGTCCCAAACCAAGGTCAACAGTGTCTTTATATAGCGTATCTTTCTTAACCGTATTGGGGTCTTTTTCATAGACAACCCTATTGGCTTCATCCACTATGCGAATCATGTTTTCCTCTGGAGTGTTGTTGGATTTATAGGATATCACCACTTGTTTGGGCATTTCTTTGGGAGACATGAACATGGATTCCCTTTGGTTGTCTGCCTGCCAAGCGTCCGTTTGACCGTTTGGTTTTTTCAGCTTTACATAAAATGTGTTTTCCCCAAAGTTGAAATCAATGGCCCCGGGAAGTACAAGAATGGCTTCTTCATAAAACTTTAGTGAACCAGTCCATTCAAAAGTCTTCTTTTCAAAGCCTTTTGTACCATATTCAATGGTCAATGCGGTCAGGGTTTCACTGCCCAAGTTTTTAACAACGATTTTTGGTTCAACGATCGAGGGGTTAAAGCGGTTCAGTTCCGGTGCGGCATTGGGAACCAGTATTTGGTCCAGGGATACATCAAATTTTTTGTTGGGTGTTCCATATTGAAAGAGCACTGCACTGATGCTCTCATTGGCTTGGATATTTTCGGTGGCCGTATAGGGTTCCAACTCAAAATCTATGGTATGGGAAGTGTTGGTTACCGGGAAATCAATGATGTCCGGAGCCTGAAGGTCGCCCGGGCACCAATAGGCGCGATCAAAAATCCAAGTTCCACCTTGCGGATATAGGTTGTTGTCCGCACATTCCTTCCACATATCCCTTCGATCAATGGGCTGTCCATCTACCAAAACCTCCCGCCATCTACTACAAAACTCACTGCAGCCTTTGGGCTGATCATAGCCATGCCCGGTATGCAATATCCGCAGCCTGCTGAATGCAGCTCCTTCTTCCATGGCTATGTTTTGGGGAGTAAGCGACTCTTCAATGGGATTTTCAGGGTCACCATAATTAAACCTGCCGTCGTATACTTCGTTGTACATAATCGGTTGGGCTACGGGGTCTCCCAATTCCATATCAAAACTAACGGTAAGGTCCCAACCCACACTGGTGGCTTCATAGCCGGTGTGGTTGTATTCAATCTCAACACTGTCCCTTAAAATGCTCGCGAAATCGGTCACATCAATCCGCCAATGCCAACGCCAATCCTTTTTAAAATTACTGCCATAAGGAGTCAACATTTTACCAATTTCCAAGTCCAATGTATCCCCTTTGATGCCACCGATACGGTTGATTCGGATAGGGTCCAAATAGTCCCAATGCGCAATGTTGATGGAATCCGGGTGTCCCAAAGCCACCTCCATAAAAATGCGTCGTATGGATTCATCCTTGCTTGGAAAAACGCCCCAAGCCGCAAAAGGATTGTTTCCCTTATTGGGGTTACAGACAATGGTGGTGTGGTCATGGGTGACAACCGTGTGTATTTTTCTTTCTTCAGGGGTGTTCTCACATCCAGTCAAGAAGATTGAAATCAATAGTAGGGAAAGGAAGAGGTTGGATTTCATGTACGCGTTTTTTGAAAATTGTAAGGGGTTATGGGGCGTAAAAATATATTTTTTGGAAAGACTTGACCCAAATTCAGAAAAAAACGGGTGTTTTTGGTAAGCCGGCCTCTATGCCTTAATAAGGTCTTCATTTTTTAAGGGGATAACGGAAAAACCCATATTTAACTTGGTTTTGAATCAAATAAATACCCGCTTGGGGAGGAGAAAGTTTTGGGTGGTTCCGAATAGTTTCTATTTTAGGGGGCAATAGCCATAGATGATATTATGAAACCAACATTCCAAACCGCGAAGTTTTTATACGTATGCACTGTATTTCTGCTGATGCTTTCTTGTAAGCAGGAACCAAAACCGTCCCAACCCGTTCAAAAGCCCAATATCATATACATCTTGGCGGACGACCTAGGGTATGGAGAAGTGGGAGCCTACGGTCAGGAAAAAATTGAAACTCCCAACATAGATGCACTGGCCAAGGACGGGATGCGCTTTACACAGCATTATACCGGGGCCCCGGTCTGCGCTCCGGCCCGTTACATGTTGCTCACGGGCAGGCACGCCGGACATGCTTTCATCCGGGGAAATGATGAATGGCGTGAACGGGGCAAAGTCTGGGATTACAGAGAAGCCATTAAGGATTCGACCCTTGAAGGACAACGACCTGTACCGGATTCCACCCTATTTTTTCCAAAATTATTGCAACAAAAGGGATACACTACAGGCATCGTTGGAAAATGGGGGTTGGGGGCACCGCATACCCATTCCGTTCCCAACAATATGGGATTCGATTATTTCTTTGGTTACAACTGCCAAAGACAGGCCCATACCTATTATCCCGTCCATTTGTATGAAAACAAGAATAGGGTATACCTCAACAATGACACCATTGCTCCCAACACCAAGTTGGCGGAAGGTGCGGACCCCCATGACCCGGAGAGCTACAAGAACTATAATCTGAATGATTACGCCCCGGAGCTGATGTATGAAAAAATGATGGACTTTATTCAGGGGAACAAGGAGAAACCTTTCTTCTTTTACTGGGCATCACCTATTCCCCATAATCCTATCCAGGCGCCTCAACGATGGGTGGACCATTACAAGCAAAAATTTGGGGAAGAAGAGCCCTACTTGGGGCAAAAGGGATATTTTCCCCATCAAAATCCGAAAGCGGGCTATGCCGCGATGATTTCCTATTTGGATGAAAACGTGGGCAAGCTGGTAGCGTATTTGAAAGCAGAAGGGCTCTACGATAATACCTTGATTATTTTTTCATCGGACAATGGAGTTACCTTCACAGGCGGAACCGATGGGGCCTATTTTAATAGTTCGGGTCCGTTTGGCGAGGCGTATGGACAAGGCAAGGGTTTTGTTTACGAAGGCGGAATACGGGTTCCCATGATTGCCTCGTGGCCGGCAAAAATCAAGGCGGGTACCACATCCGATCATATTTCCGCCCATTATGATGTCATGGCCACCTTGGCCGATGTTGTGGGCTATGAAACTCCTCAAGATACTGATGGAATCAGCTTTTTACCCACTCTGTTGGGAGCAGAGGGGCAGCAACAGCACGACTTTTTGTTTTGGGAATTTCCCGAATATGGAGGACAAGTGGCCATCAGAATGGGAAAATGGAAAGTGGTGCGCCAACATTTAAAAGACAAGGAGGCTCCCACTTTGGAGTTGTATGATCTGGAGCAAGACCCAGCAGAGAGCAACAATGTTGCCAAAGACCATCCCGAAATCCTTCAGAAAGCGGCGCAAATCTTTGAGCAAGAGCATACCAACGCGGAAACGGAACGGTTCAGAATTCCTTTGATAGAAAACAACCTATTGGCCGAACAAGAGTAAGAGGATTGCCACATCAAGAAAAAGCCTCCCTTATGGGAGGCTGGCTAATTCAAAAAATCATAAAATGAGAACAAAGCTCATGTTTATGTTGGGCCAAAAGTAGTCCCAACCACCCTTCATTTTTTTTATTTGATATGAAACCCCAAGATTCTGATACCTGCATCTTGGCACTAAGGTCCTTTCCAAAATTTTAAGGAATCATACAGCCGTAAACAAGCCATATGCACTAGGTTTTTAGTGCTTCAGGTTGGTGTATATCACTATTGGATATTGGTTAAGATTCAAACTTTTCAAGCTTAGCATCAAACTTTTCAGGTTTTATATCAAAGCCCAATGGGATGTCATTGAATTGGGTTGTTTTACGCGTCAGCTTGGTAGGAAGTAGGAAATGGGAGTCCAATCCCTGTTCTGGGATAACTTCTTTCCGCACTTTGCCAGCTGCAGTAACTCAAATAATTCTAACATTAAAACCTAACTAAATGAAATTCAAAAATTGCGGCTACGCATTAGTGCTGTTCATGGCATTTTGTCCATTTATTTACGGACAGACCAAAACCATTTCGGGTACTGTGACAGACCAAAATGCAACTCCATTACCGGGAGTGTCCATTGTGCTGGTGGGTACTTCCACGGGCACCCAGAGCGACTTTGATGGAAACTATACCATTCAGGCAAGTGAAGGGCAACAATTGCAGTTCAGTTACATTGGATTTGCAACGGTTACCATGAGGATCGGTGGTACCAATGAGATCAATGTGGTTTTGGAAGAGTCCAATGAGGCATTGGAAGAAGTGGTGGTGACCGCCTTGGGGATTTCCCGGGAGAAAAAGTCGTTGGGATATGCCACAACGGAACTCGATGGGGAGCAGGTCAATGTGCCGGGACAGAACAACGTCATTAATTCCCTTTCCGGTAAAGCGGCGGGGGTGAACATTACAAGGAACAACAACTTGGGTGGGTCCAGTAATGTGGTCATTAGGGGGATTACCTCCATTAATGGGGACAATCAGGCCCTTTTTGTTGTGGATGGGGTTCCCATAAACAATGAACCGGGCAACTTGGATGTGACCTTCGGAAACGGAAACAATGATGTGGCCCGGGGAAGGGGTGGATATGATTATGGAAACCCGGTTTCTGACTTGGATCCTTCCGTAATACAATCCGTGAACATTTTGAAAGGTGCGGCGGCAACGGCCCTGTATGGTTCCCGTGCTGCGAATGGGGCCATCATCATTACTACCAAAAAGGGGGAAGGAAACAAGAAGCTGGGGATTACCATTAACTCTGGAATTACGGTTGGACATTACGATAAGAGCACCTTTATCAGATACCAGAAGGAATACGGACAAAGTTATTTTGGGGATTTGACCACCGCTTCGGGCAGTTTTACCAATGGTTTTAGGACTACTTTGGACCTAGATGGGGATGGTTCCATAGATTTATTGCCCAGATATAATGATGATGCATCCTTTGGTCCAAGGTTTGATCCAAATATCAATGTGTTCCATTGGAATGCACTGGTGGAAGAATTGCCCACATACTTGCAAAAGGCCCCATGGGTTGCGGCCAAGAACGATCCTTCCAGTTTTTTCAAAACCTCGTATAGCTATAACAATTCGGTTTCATTTGCGGGGAGTGATGAAAAGATGGACTATAGGGCAACCTATTCCAATAGTATCCAACGGGGTATCATACCCAATAGTGAGATTGTACGGAACAACCTAAGTATAAACCTAGGGAACAATTTGTCCGACAAACTAAGGGTTTCAACCAGTGCCAACTATACCAATACCCGGGGTAAAGGAAGAAATGGAACAGGGTATGATGGGGCCAATGCCAGAAACCTGATGACCAGTTTTAGGCAATGGTGGGCCGTGAATGCGGACATGGAAGATTTGCGCGAGGCCTATGAATCCACTGGAAGAAACATTACGTGGAACTGGAAAACCCCTGATGCACAACAACCCGAATACTGGGACAACCCCTATTGGACCATAAACAACAATATCGCGGAAGACCAACGAAACCGCTTTTTTGGGAACATTGCCCTGAATTACGCCATGACCGATTGGTTGTCTGCCAATGTACGGGCATCTGTTGATCATTTCAGTGAATTGAGGGAACAAAGAATTGCCTCCGGCAGTGTGGGGGTTCCCAGCTTTTCAACATTCAATAGAAGATTCAGTGAGTATAATTATGATGCGACCCTAAACTTCAACAAGACCTTTTGGGAAGATTTAAGCGTAACGGCCTTGGCCGGTCTCAACATTAGAAGGACCTCCACGGAGACCATCTTTGCAGAGACCAATGGTGGGCTCATAGTCCCTGGAATCTATGCGTTGTCCAACTCGCTTAGTCCCATCAACCCTCCTTCAGAGGATTTTAGCAAGATTGGTGTGGATGGTGTTTTTGGGTCCATATCATTGGGCTATAGGAACTTCCTATATTTGGATTTGACCGGTAGACAGGATAAGGCTTCAACCTTGCCCCTGGAAAACAACAGCTTCTTTTATCCATCGGTTTCCACATCCTTTGTTTTTTCCAGTTTGATGGATGCAGATTGGCTGAATTTTGGAAAGGTTCGATTGAATTATGCCGAAGTAGGGAACTTTGGAAGGGCGCAAAGTTTGGTGAGTCCAGTACTGCTCAATGGCCAGGGGTCGTTTGGGGGTGCCAACTTGGCATCGATAAGTTCCACCTTGAGAAACCCAAAGCTAAAACCCGAAAGCACCAAAAGTTACGAGATTGGTCTGGAATCTTCTTTTTTCCGGAGCCGCTTAGGGTTTGACATTGCTGCCTATAAAACCAATTCCATAGACCAGATTATTGATGTGGCCGTATCCACGGCTACCGGATATAGCAGAAAATTTGTGAATTCTGGAGAGATTGAGAACAAGGGGTTGGAAGTCTCCCTCTTTGGAACTCCGATTAAAACTACGGATTTCGAATGGAATGTAAGGGCCAACTGGTCCAAAAACCAGAGCGAGGTGTTGTCCTTGTTCGATGGGGCCGACAATTTTGAGGTGCAATCC
Source organism: Flagellimonas olearia (assembly GCF_009184425.1). Classification (GTDB taxonomy): domain Bacteria; phylum Bacteroidota; class Bacteroidia; order Flavobacteriales; family Flavobacteriaceae; genus Flagellimonas; species Flagellimonas olearia. The sequence continues at coordinate 1,588,029 of NZ_WELG01000002.1, forward strand.
TATCAATCCGGTGTTACTTTCAATGCCACTGTGGGCAGACCGTATGGGACATTGAGAGGTTCAAATTTTGTGTACTTGGATGGTAAGCCTGTGGTTGATCAAGATACTGGGGCGTATTTACATTCCGATACCAACGAGGAAATTGGGGATACCAACCCCGATTGGATAGGAGGAGTGTACAATGGGTTCAGATATAAAAACGTCTCTTTTAATTTCCTCATTGATGTGAGAAAAGGAGGCGATGTCTACTCTTTGGATACCTACTACGGTTTTGGAAGTGGCCTCTATCCTGAGACCGTGGGTACCAATGCTTTGGGCAACCCCATTAGAAACCATTTGGAAGACGGTGGTGGATATGTATTCCCCGGAGTGGCTCCAGATGGCTCACCCAACACGGTATTGGCGGATGTAAGTGATGCGGTTTATTCGGGAGGTCTTTTTGGTGATCTGCCCCAAGCGTATCACGTGGAAGATGGTTCCTATGTGAAACTACGGGAAGTGGCCCTGACGTACAATGTGCCCTCCAAGCTTACGGATAAATTGGGAGTGGAAGGGTTGTCCTTTTCATTTACGGGATCTAACCTGTGGATCATCCATAAAAACCTGAAATATAGTGATCCAGAGGCAGGGTTCAGCGCCGGAAATGCCCAAGGGGTACAAATTGGGGCCTACCCAACCACCAAAAATTATGGTTTGAACATTAAAATGGAATTTTAAGACAATATCACAATGAAGAAATATATAATTACAGGCCTGATAGGATTTACAATTTTGGCGTCTTGTACCAAGGATGAAAAATTGTCCGACCTCAATAATGATCCCAAGAACCCGACAGCCAATGTTCCGGATGAGCTTTTCTTTTCCAATGCCCAACGGGAGTTGGTGGATGCAAATTCTTCCATCAATATCAATTTGAATATTTTTAGGTTCCTGACACAATATGTGTCATCGCCAATTTATACCCAGCAAAGTCAATATAATTTTCAGAGTAGGACCATTCCAGGGGTGTATTGGAGGACTTTGTACAGGGATGTACTTACGGATTTTAGGGCGGCCAAGGAAGAGTTGAACAATTCTGCTTCCTACGTCACTTCTTCCGAACTAAAGGTCAGGGACAATAGACTGGCAGTTTTAGGACTTTTGGAAGTTTACACCATAGGACAATTGGTGGATGCTTTTGGAAACATTCCGTATAGTGAGGCATTGGATGGGGAAAATTTGACTCCGGCCTATGATGATGCCCTTGAGATTTACAAGGACCTGTTAAATCGCATAGATAATGCCATTTCGAGCCTTGATACAGGTTTTGAGAGCTTTGGGACAGCAGATCTAATGTATTCCGGTGATGTTGAAAAGTGGCTGAGGTTTGGAAATTCCCTTAAGCTTAAGTTGGCCATGACGCTTGCCGATGTTGAGCCGGCACTTTCAAAAAGCTTGGTAGAGGCAGCAGCTCCAAACGTGTTCCAGTCCAATGCAGACAATGGGGTTATGGTCTATTACGCCAGTCCTCCCGCCAATAATCCGCTATGGGATAATCTGGTACAGAGCGGTAGGAGCGACTATTTTATGGCCAATACCTTTGTGGATGCCCTTAATGGACTCAATGATCCAAGGAGGGATATATTTTTCTCCAATCCCATTGATGGGGAATATGTGGGGGGTGAGTATGGTGCAGGAGGCGATTTTGATACCACCTCGCATTTTGGGGAGGCTTTTGTACAGCCAGATCTTCCCGGAAACCTTCTGGATTATGCAGAAGTGTCGTTCCTGTTGGCCGATGCCTCGGCAAGGGGATATAGTGTGGGGAGTACTCCTGAAGAGTTTTATAATGAAGCGATTCGTGCCTCTTTTGAGTACTGGGGTCTGACATCTGGGGAGGCAGATATATATTTGTCCAATCCAGAAGTGGCCTATGCCACGGCTGCGGGGGACTTCAAACAAAAAATCGGTACCCAGATGTGGATAGCACTTTTTAACAGAGGCCAGGAAAGTTGGTTGCAATGGCGCAGATTTGATTATCCCATCTTGAATGCGGCACCGCAATTGACCTTGGACGACATACCGGTGCGACTGACCTATCCCATAGATGAGCAGAATAGGAACAATGCCAATAGGGAAGCGGCCGCCAGTGCCATTGGGGGTGACCAATTGACCACCAAATTGTTTTGGGATATGGAGTAGTCACCAGGTTGACGTTTTTTTGATTCGATTGATGAAAAGGGGGCAGTCTGTTTTGGATTGTCCCTTTTACTTCAAAAACAGGATTACTTTTTTGAATAAACAAGATTTGGGTCGGAAAGGACTTCTGCCTGTATTTTGGATGGGGTTTTCTGAAACTCCGTCGGGTTCATTCCCGTGAATTTTTTAAAAGCGGTGTAAAAAGTGGAGGGCGTGTTAAAACCCGCTTCATAGGCCAAGGCCTCAATTTTTACATTTTTCCCCCTACCATTGGACAAGGCGGAGGCCACTTGTTGTATCCTGCAATAGTTGATGAGTTCGGGAAAGGTCATTCCGTATTCCTGCTTAATGATTCTGGAGATCAGATAAGTAGGTCGATTTAATTTTTTGGCAAATTTATCCAAGGTAAGTGAGGGTTCCTGGTAGATTTTTTGGGCATTGAGTTCGGATTTGATACGATTGATAAGGGAAGCATCAACCGCAATACTTTTCTTTTTTGAAGGAAAGAGCACGGGATTGTTCAGGAGAAAGACCAAAAGCACAAAGACCATGATTGCGGCAACCACTGCCCCCATGGCATAATTGAACATGGTATCCGTATAAAATTGAAAAAGAAAGATACCTCCAAAACATCCCACAGTGAGAATCAAAAGGGAGTTCCATCTATGGAAAACGGTTTTGGTTTCGCCATACTGACGAAACTTGAACCAAGAGGTCAATACATAGATGAAAAGTCCATAAGTGGTATAGAGATAGTAGATGCTGGCCACGGGGTTCTCGGAGAAGGCAATATGGACCGTACCTATAAGAGCGGGTAAAAAATGCAACAGATCCTTGGGTGCCAATCTTTGGGTTTCAACATCAAAATACTTGAAGTATAACCAAAGAAGTGGGCCAATACACGAAAGACCCAAATACCCAATGGCCACGGCAAGATTGGGAATCTCACCTGAAAAGAACATAATGGACTTTACAATTCGGAGGGAAAGGGCCATAAAAAGAAAACCCAGAAACTTTAGTTTAAAGCGCTGTTCGCTTCGCACAAAAAGGAGATAAAAGGAAATCAGGAAACCCAAGGCTATGGCAATACCTGAAAAGAAGGCCAAAAAAAGAAAATCTTTCATAAAAAACATCTTCGGAATTCGAAAATCAGGAATCAAAAAAACCAAAATCGAACTAAGCTTGCACAATATAAGCCATTCAATGGGTTAATGGCAAGCCAATTAATGTTAACGATTATAAAGTTGAAAATGAGAAACATAATGCTAAGACTTTTTGTATGTGCCCTGTTACTAAGTGCACCTTTGGGAGCGTTTGCCCAATTCCATACCTTAAAAATCCCGCAGACGAGTAATCAGGTCACCGAAACCCAACAATTGGCCGTGACCGATATTACCATAAGCTATGGTAGTCCATCCGTGAACGGTAGGGATGTATGGAATAATCCCAACATTATCCCCCAAAAAGGGGAACCCATTGCTTGGCGCGCAGGGGCCAACATGAATACTACCATCAGTTTCAGTACAGATGTGCTCATTGAGGGACAACCCCTTAAAGCGGGAACCTATGGGTTTCATGTTGTTCCGGATGAAAACAATTTTGAACTCCTATTTGCGCATAGCCATAACCAATGGGGAAGCTACTATTTGGACAGGGAAAATGATATCAGCCTAGCAGTGAATGTCACCGGCGAGACCTGTGAATTTTCCGAAAAATTGGACTATGAGTTTTTGGATTGGACACCAAATTCGGTGACTATCGGATTGGAATGGGCAGACAAGCGTATTCCATTTAACGTGTCCGTGGATTTGGAAACAACCGTGGTGGAAAGTTTTAGAAGCGAGCTCCGGGGAATCAATACCTACCACTGGCAGGCCTGGAACGATGCAGCCCGGTGGTGTTTGGAGCACAATACCAATCTGGAAGAGGCCTTGCAGTGGGCCAATAGGTCCATTAATGGAGGATTCAATGGCTTTGCGGCAGACAAAAACCTGACCAATATGTCCACCAAAGCATTGCTTTTGGAGCAATTGGGTAGATCGGATGAGGTGTACACGGTCTTGGATGAGGCTTCTGGAATGGTGGACAATGCCATGGAGGCCAATAGTACTTCCATGCTGATGTTACGGTTGAATCAACCAAAAAAGGCATTGGATTTTGTCGGTTCCAAGATCAAGGAATATCCAGAAGCTTGGTTCCTGAAAATCAATAAAGGGATAAGCCACTATTTTTTGAACGATTCCAAACGGGCCGTAAAGGAATTGGAATCGGTTTTACCTGAAACCCCAGAGCAGTTTCAGCCAAGGGTAAAAGAGATTATAGGTGAGGTGCAATCGGGTACCTATCGACTACCTTTCTAGATAATCATTTTAAGATAATCAATCCATGAAAAAGAAATCTATTCCAGTTGTGTTGAAAAACCAGCTACTTGTTTTGGCCACGGTTCTGATGGCATGGACCAACACAACCTGCGCACAAGCTGTATTGGATAAGAAGTATGGGGAAAAAGTAAAAACCTTGGATAGTACCATAGCCACATTGTACTCGGTAATTTCCGGTGAAAAGGGAGAGGAAAGGGACTGGGAACTGTTCCGGTACCTCTATTATCCAAGGGCACAAATGGTGGCCAGTGGAAAGAACCCAGAGGGACAAGTGGGGGCGCGCTACCTCACCCCGGGAGAATATATTTCAAATTCTGGGGATTGGTTGTTGACCAATGGATTTTTTGAGGATGAAATCCACAGGACTACGGAACAATTTGGGCCTATTGCCCATGTGTTCAGTACCTATGAAACATTTCATAGCAGAACGGAGGCTGAACCGTTCATGAGGGGAATCAACAGCATCCAGTTGTTGTATACCGGTGAACGTTGGTGGGTCATGAACATTTTTTGGACCCAAGAAACCGAGGAAAACCCTATTCCAAAAGAGTATTTGCCCAATTGATATAAAATAAGGCAAGTATGATGCAAAACATGAAAACTTTGCGATGAATCTCCATAATCTAAGTTAGCAACACCATCTTGTTCAAGGGCACAACACATCATAAAGAGCTACATTGGGATTCATTTTTTCTCAAGATGAACCGAACAAAGTGGATCATTGCATTATGGAGTCTTTTAGGGATATTGACCCTCATTCAACTTACCGCAATGAGGGTGCTTTATCCTGAGAGCATTATGATGATTGAAGTTTTTGTTTATCCATTGGGAAGCTTTGTAACCGGTGTGTTATTGCTTTTCATGTACTTGATCCCACTATTTGATTATTGTACCAGGTTCAAGGTAAGAAAGCGACTTGTTTTATTGGCCCTGTTTGGGGTGGTGTACGTTTTGTTGTATGTCCTTATAGTGGTTTGTATTTATGCGCTTTTCATTGTAAGGTCATTTGATGATTTTGAAACCGCATTCATGGGATTCATGCTATCAAATTTCAGCCATACCTTAAAGAATTACCTATTTCAGATAGCGATTATCTATGCCTATGAGTTTGTGTATAATTTACGGGTAGAGATTACCAGAAAAAAGGACCTTGAAATTAAATTGGGGATATCCAAGCTACAGCTTTTAAGAAGTCAACTGCAGCCCCATTTCCTTTTCAATTCGCTCAATAGCGTGGTTTCCATTATAGACGAGAACAAGGTAAAGGCACAGGAAATGCTCATCAACCTAAGTGATTTTCTAAGAATCACCTTGAATTCGGATTTTAAGAAGTTGATTACTTTGGAGGAGGAACTGGAAAACGTTGGAAAGTATTTGTCCATAGAAAAAATAAGGTTCGAAGATCAGTTGGAGTACAGAATACACATGGACGATGGGGCATCAAAACTACGGGTCCCCAGTTTTATTCTTCAACCGATAGTGGAGAATGCAATCAAACATGGGTTTCAAGGAATACCGGAGAAACTTACTATTCTACTGGAAATAAATACAGTTGACAGAATGATCAGGGTAAAGAACAATGGCAAAGCGCTTACCAATGCTGTTGAAAATCATGGCCTGGGCAATGTGAGAAAACGATTGGAGCTCTATAACCCCAATGGTCGAGACTTTAAATTGTACCAGAAAGATGGGTGGGTCATCAACGAAATACCGATAAGATGAAAAAGCTTTCAGTGGTAGTGGTGGATGATGAAGGCCCCGCATTGCGCAGGGTCGTTAAAATGGTAAACGAGCATCCCTTGTTGGAATTGATGGGAACCGCCATGACCGCGGGAGACGCAACACGTATTATTGCCGAAACCAAGCCCGATCTGTTGTTGCTGGACATTCAACTCAAGGACGCCACTGCATTTGACGTTCTTGAAAATTTGGAAGAGGATACATTTAAAGGCAAGGTCATATTCATAACGGCCTACGACCACTATGCCATAAAAGCATTTGAGCTTAGGGCTTTGGATTATCTCATGAAACCATTCAAACCCGAACGTTTCCATGAGGCCATCGAAAGAGTGGTGGGCAATGACAAGGTTGGGTTCCATAAGGTGAGGGATATTATGGAAGGTCTTAAAAAGTCAAACACGGAACTCGTTGTAGTTCCCGAGGGCATAAAGAATTATTTTCTCAACAGAAATTCCATCCAATATATTTATGCGGAAGGGTATTATGCCAATTTTGTCATGGATGATGATAAAAAACTTTTGCGGATATCTCTAAAAAAGTTGGAAAGCCTCTTGCCCCATAGCTTCGTTAGGGTCAATAAATCCGCTATTGTAAACTACAACCGGATTAGTGAATTGGTGAATAATAAGAGCACCATAAAATTGATCATGGAGGATGGCAACGAGTTTCAGGTCTCGGACGCCTTTTCCCATGGATTCAAGAAAATGATGCACGAACTGCTCCATACTTATTAAAGAAGGTTTTTTTGACACTATTTTTCTTTTTCTGAAAGGAAGTCCCTTTTCTATGGACTAACAAGAACAAATAAGGTGGTATCTATATCAAGGAACCAACATTTTTGTAACCTTCAACACAATCAACATGAAAAAAATAGTAGTAGTACTGTTCCTTTTGATGGGAACTTTTCTTCAGGCGCAGTCCGTGGATTACAACCTTAAAAAAGGGTATGCCGCCAACGGATACGACGTGGTGGCTTATTTTGATGGTAAGGCCAAAGAGGGCCTCAAAAAATTCTCTACGGAGTACGATGGTGTAAAGTTCAAGTTCCACAATCAGGAAAATCTGGACAAGTTCAAGGCAATGCCCAATAATTATCTCCCCCAATACGGAGGATATTGTGCGTATGGCGTGGCCGTATCAGGGACAAAAGTAAATGTTGATCCCAAAACGTTCGAAATCCGGGACAATAAATTGTACCTGTTCTACAATTCCGGAAATACCAACACCTTGAAGCTTTGGCAAAACGAATTCCCGAATAAATTAAAAGCCAAGGCTGATAAGAATTGGAAAAAACTGAAAAATCGGTAACTTTTTGGTTTTAAGGTAGTCCAATCAATAAGGTAATTTGTCTTTGGTGGTTGTAGCGTAGTATTTTAGGGTATTGCTTTTTACAGCCAAGAGGCCATTTTTTTACATGACACACGATTTTAAAGTTGCTTTTTCCGGTCTCCTCATTAGTTTTTTGGGTGCTTTGCCCTTGGGGACACTAAATCTTACAGCTTTTGAAATAGCTGCCTCCCAAGGACTGCTTTCGGCCGTTTGGTTTTGCATTGCTGTTGTACTTGTGGAGCTCGTAGTGGTCCGATTGACCCTATTCGGGAATGAAAGGCTACCATTGAAAGGCAAAGTAATGGATTATCTGCTTCCACTGGGAATTGTATTGCTGATGTACCTCTCTGTGTCCCATTTTATGGATTCGACAAGGATGGGCGAAGTGGATTCCAAAATTGGATTATTGCCCCGATTCAAGTCCACTTTTGTGCTTGGATTTTTACTCAGTGCCTTGAATCCCTTGCAGATTCCCTTTTGGATGACATGGAACAAGGTTTTGGAAAGCAAGGGTATTTTGGAAAACAAAAAAGGGGATTATGCCTTCTATATATCAGGAATAGGTACGGGTACCTTGATCGGACTGGGTGCCTTTGTACTGGCAGGGAAGTATATTTTTACCAATTACAACGACTACAGCAAGGTGACCAATCTCCTTATGGGATTGCTGTACCTTGGATTTTCTTTCTATCTTATGTACCTATTCATCAAAAAACGATTTAAATATAAAACACAATGAGTATGTTCAAATCTTCCGTGGACACCATTGAGCAGTTCAAGCAAATCCTCCAGCAAATCCCCGAGGAATGCTACTCCAAATTATGCACTGTTCTTTCCGACTCAACCATTGGTCAGCATACCAGACATATTATTGAACTTTATTTATGTCTGCTGAAGGGATATGACCAGGCTGATGTTTCCTATGATCGTAGGGAACGAAATCAACGAATTGAATTAGAACTATCCTATGCCTTGACACAGTTGGAATTTATTCAAGCCCACTTGGAACGTCCCAACAAGACCATCAAGGTCACGTATGAGTTATGCGGCTCAGAAACCTGTTTGGATTCCAATTATTTTAGGGAGGTCATGTACAATTTGGAGCATACCATCCATCATCATGCGCTCATCAAAGTAGGCATACAGCATTTTACCCAAATGGAGTTGCCGGAATCGTTCGGTGTGGCTCCTTCCACCATACAACACAGAAACGCATGTGCACAGTAAGTTTCATTTCCAAGAAGGGAAAATATTTTATGACCTCCAATCGGGATGAGCATGTGTCGCGCCCTTTGGCTTTTGAACCCAAGGAAGAGACGAGAGGTTCGGTCAAGGTGTTGTTTCCCAAAGATCCCAAGGCAGGAGGTACTTGGTTTGCCCTCAATGAACTGGGCCATGTTGGCGTTTTGCTGAATGGTGCCTTTGTTCGGCATCAGCATAAAGGACCCTATGCCAAGAGTAGGGGGTTGATATTATTGGATGTCATAGCTTCCATGGAACCCGAACTACAGCTTCAAAAAATGGATTTACACCAGATAGAACCCTTTACTTTGGTGTTGCTCAATGGAAATCTTTTGGAGTTTCGCTGGGATGGCAGTCAGAAGTATTTTAGGCCATTGGACAAGTTCAAAAACCATATTTGGTCTTCGGCGACCCTCTACAGTGATGAGGTGATTGCCCGCAGGGCGAGAATGTTCGATGATTTCTTAAAGGAGCAAGATCAAATTCAGGCTTCTGACGTGGTAGACTTCCATTCCAACAATCATGAGGATTTTGAAAATGGCTTTATCATTGATCGTGAAACGGGGCTCAAAACGTTCAGTGTTACCCAAGCGGTCATTGACCAAGAAGGGATGTTATTACGGCATTTTGATTTAATTGATGACAAAACCTATGAAATGCCCTTTTCCACCCTATCTACAGTATCCATAAAATGAGCAGCTTAAAACTAAAATGGCATAAGCTTACCCATTGGGAGTACTGGCCACTCTGGGCCATTTACTATCCATTGTTTCCGGTTTGGCTGTATTATTCCATCAGGGCACGTTCCTTTTTCTTTTTCAATGCCGCAAACCCGGCCATGAAGAACGGGGGTATGGCCATGGAATCCAAAATGGAGATCTATAAGATGATTCCCCAGCAGTTTATCCCCAAAACCGTGTTCATTGGAAAAAATGAATCTTCCAAGCTAGCTTTGGAAATGATTTTGGATGCGGATATTGGCTTTCCCTTTATTGCTAAACCAGATATTGGGATGAAGGCCTTTGGGGTTGATAAAATCCACAATAAAGATGAATTTAAAAGTTACCTAAAACGTACCCCGTCCCATTTTTTGGTGCAGGAACTCATTCCGTATACCAAGGAAGTGGGTATTTTTTATGTGCGTATGCCGGGAGCTCAAAAAGGTAGGGTAACAGGTATTGTGTCCAAAGAGTTTCTTTCGGTCATTGGAGATGGAACAAATACCATTGAAGAATTGATCAAAAAGGAGTATCGAAGCCATTTACAGTTAAAGGCTTTGGAAAAGAAGTTCGGGGAAACGTTAAAGACAGTGCTAAAGGAAGGTGAGGAATTTATTCTGGTGCCTTATGGAAGCCATACCCGAGGCGCAAAATTTGTGGATATCTCCCATAAACTGAATGATGATTTGGAAAGTGTCATTGATGGAATCTGTTCCCAGATGAAGGAATTTCACTATGGACGTTTGGATGTGCTGTACCACTCTTTTGAGGAACTTTGCCAAGGGAAAAACTTCAGTGTGATCGAGATCAACGGTGCAGGGGGAGAGGCCACCCACATTTACGACCCCAAGCATTCCCTATTTTTTGCATGGTGTGAAATCACCAAGCATTGGGGCTATTTGAACCAAGTGAGCATCCTCAATCACAAAAAAGGGCATTCCTATCTAAGCTTTAGGGATGGTAGGGCCATGCTCAAGGCCCATGAGGCTCTGGAGTCAAAATTGAAAGTGATATAATTTAGGATTCCTTATCCGCAGCGGCCATTTTATTTTTGATGGCATTGATGATGATGGGAGCATGGATACGGGAATTTTCAATGAACCATTTGTGGGTTTCCATCCCTCCACAGATTACACCGGCCAAAAACAATCCAGGGACATTGGTCTCCATGGTTTCCGGGTCATAAGCGGGTAGTCTTTTACCGTCATCGGAAAGCTGGATACCGAGCTTTTCCAAGAAATTAAAATTGGGCCTATACCCGGTCAGGGCCAGCACAAAATCATTGGCCAAGGTAACTTCACCTTGAGGGGTGTTTATAACGATTTCACTTTCCGTGATTTCTTTTACGGTGGAATTATAATACGCTTTTATGCTACCTTCCTCAATTCGATTGACGATATCGGGACGCACCCAGTATTTTACCCTTTGGCCGACCTCTGGACCTCGAATGATCAAGGTGACTTCGGCCCCTTTCCGCCAGCATTCCAGAGCGGCATCAATGGCAGAATTGCTTGCTCCCACCACGGCCAATTTTTGACTGGCATAAAAATGGGGGTCCTTGTAATAGTGGGAAACTTTGGGCAAATCCTCTCCCGGGACATTGATTTTATTGGGCAGATCATAGAAGCCAGTGGCCACAATAACATTTTTGGCCTTGTAGGTATCCTTGTCCGTTTTTATATTGAAGAAAGCTTTTTTTTGCTCCACATCCAGTACTTTTTCAAAAAGATGGATGTTCAGTTGGTTGGAGGTCACAATTCTTCGGTAGTACTCCAACGCTTCATTGCGTTTGGGTTTAGCTTCCTTACTGATGAAGGGAATGTCGTCTATTTCCAACTTCTCAGATGAGGAAAAGAATTGCATGTTCATCGGATAATTGAACAAAGAATTCACAATGGGCCCTTTTTCAATGATCGCATAGGTAAGTCCTTGCTTTTTGGCCTCAAGACCACAAGCGATGCCAATGGGTCCACCTCCAACAATGACAACATCAAAATCCTGCATTACGCAATTTTTTCTTTTAGCTTCTTAATGGTTTGGCTTGGATTATCGCTTTTAAAGACAAAGCTACCGGCTACCAAAACGTCCGCTCCGGCATCTACCAGTTTTTTGGCATTGGCATCATTTACACCCCCGTCAATCTCAATAAGGGCACAGGAGTTTTTTCGTTCGATGAGCGCCTTGAGGTCCTTTACCTTTTGATAGGTGTTTTCGATAAAGCTCTGCCCACCAAAACCGGGGTTGACACTCATCACAATGACAATATCGATATCTTGGATGATATCTTCCAATAAGCTTACAGGGGTATGCGGATTAAGGGCCACACCCGCTTTCATGCCCTCGGCCTTTATGGCCTGAAGGGTTCTATGCAGGTGGGGACAGGCCTCATAGTGCACGGTTAAATGATGTACTCCCAGTTTCGCAAAGGTTTTGATGTAGCGATCGGGATCAACGATCATCAGGTGCACATCCAAAGGTTTTTGGGCATGTTTGGCCATGGCCTGTACCACGGGCATTCCAAATGAAATATTGGGTACGAACACACCGTCCATGATATCCAAGTGAAACCAATCGGCATCACTTTGGTTCACCATTTCAATATCACGCTGTAAATTGGCAAAATCCGATGCCAATAGGGAGGGAGCAACTAATTTTTTCTGCATTTGATCATTAAAAGCTGATACAAAAATAAGCAAATGATCTGGCTTTATGGGATCAAACCCCGATTTGCTACAACCAATAGGTAACCTTCAGTACCATGGACCTGTTTTTTATACCCAATCCTTCGGTGTCATGGTTCTCGTTGTATATCAGGAATATATCGGACATGGGGCTGTAACGCCACTGTAATCTGGAAAATGCACTGAAGTTATTGTCGCGGGAGTTGTATTGGACCACATTGGTGAGAAAAAGCTTGTTGGAGAAGCTTATGTTTCCATTGAATCGGGCCAAATGCAGATTCTTTTTCCCATACCCCTCGGCCAAGCGGATGTCGTTATAGTCATAGGTGAGGCCAAAGGTGCCCCAAGGCCTAAACCGCAACGAACCCTGTAACATGGCCCCTAAACGGGTGCCATTAAAGAATTGGCCATACCCCACATTGGTGTTCCATACAACGGTTTTGCGAACATCGGAGCTGTATTGTACATCAAATCTGGAAAAGGAATAATTGCCCACAGGAATGGGAGTGAATTCATCCCCGATCAATTCGGTGGGGAACAGCAAGTCCACTTTCTGGTATCGACCGATCAAGTTGAGTCTGGCGGTATTCCGATATTCAAAATCGTAGGCAAGGTTATTCTCCAGTTCGTTAAAACTGCCATCGGAGTTGAGATAGAGATTGTTCCAGGTCCGTAGTCCATGATAGTTTAATTTACTGTTCTCTCCTTTGGGAAAGAAGAGATAGCGTACCCAAGGATTGAATAGGGTATATCCCAATCTTACGGTTTCTTCGGTCAACGCATTGTAGTTTTCCAACCGAGGATTTATCCCAAGTTCCGTGATATAGTTTTCGCCCACTACGTTGAGCAACCACCCTGTTCTGAACCGCTTGGTAAGATAATTTCCAGTAAAACCATAAAAATGGGTGTCCTCCAGATTCTCTGGGGTCAGGGAAGTATGGTACATAAAGGTGTTGTTGAGCTTGCCACTTTCCGAAATATAACTGAACTCCAACCCCGCATTTCTGGAATACTCCATCTCCGAAGTGGCACTGGTGGCTTGTCTGTTGATGAACAAAGCCTTGATGGCGGAACGCTGCAATACCTTTTGTTGAAAAGCTGCGACACTGTAGTTCTGTGCTGCAAATTCATCGGTGCGACGGGTCTGCACGTTCATGACCCCGACCCGAAGATTCTGGGTGATGTTCCCGGTTAGCCTGCCCCCAAAGTCAATGGGAATGGCTTCGCCATCCATGATACCGATCCTTCGGGAAAAGAAGGGTTTAATATCATAGGTGCCGAAATTGGAGAAAATGTCATTGTTCTCCAGAAAGAAATTGCGCTGCTCCGGTAAAAAAATATCAAAGCGGGTAATGTTGGTCACTTGCTGGTCCACATCGGCATTGGAAAAATCGGGAAATAGGGTAAGGTCTAGGTTCAAACTACTGGTCAAGGCCACTTTTACCTCCCCTCCCAAATCGTTGTTCAACTTGGCTTCTTTCTGTTCGCTATCCTCAAAGTCGCGAATCGAGGAACTGGTAACATACGGGTTCAAAATAAAGATTCCCTTGGCCTTTTCAGGGCTTTGGTCCCACTCCAAGGTTCCCATGTAGTTAATGCTCACGCCATTGAAGTTTACGGGAAATTGGGTCCAAGTGGTATAAGCGTTGTTCTGTTTGTCGCCTCGTATAAAATTGACGCCCCAATCCCGTTGGTTAGGGTTGTAGCGAAGGGTTTTGAGAGGAATGGCCATTTCTGCTACCCAGTAGTCCGAGTATTGGGTGGTCTTGGAAGACCATTTGTTGTCCCAATTTGGGGACATCCATGTTTGTCCATCTTCAATGACCAAACTGCCTTCAATTTCCGATCCTCCCGCAGTAACCCCGAACAGCAATCCGCTTTGTTTGGTATTTACAGGGTCCAGGACCACCGAAAAGTTGTCACTTCCCCAATAATCATCGTCATTGTCGCGTACCAGTGATTGTATAATACGTCTACCTGTATCATAGCATTTGGCCATGATATAGACATTTTCATGGTCATACGTCACTCGTACTTCAGTTTGATTCTGGGCCTGTCCCTCGTCATTGGGCCAATGATTGAAGAAATTGGTTGCTAGTTGATGTGGCTCCCACTCTTTTTCCCCAATGGTTCCGTCCAGTACAATAGGCTCTGCGGCTTTTCGGATTTGATACTTGAACAAAGCCCTTGTATTGCCACCCCCATTTTGGGATACGGTTACAAGTGGGACCAATGCTAGTAAGGACGCGGCCCAGAATCTTCTCATGAACTGCTCGTTTTTTGATGATGGCTTCAAAGAACAGTAATGGTAACATCAATATCAAGAGATATTGGGGAATGCCTTGGCATGGTCCGTAAATGTCGTTGAGAGAGCGTTTGATGCCGAAAATGTAGCGGAACGGGTCGAAAACGGTATTTTGGGAACCTTGACCCGCGATTTAAGGAATGCTTAACAGCATTGACCCATAAAAGCTTTCTAATCGGATGTGTTTTGAAGGATGTCCAAAACGTGCGATCGGTAATTTCTGCCAATGGGGAGTTCCTTTCCATTGATTTCCAACATAATGCTATTGAAAGCGGATACTTTGTCCACGGCAATCATGAATGAACGATGGATTCTAATAAAACGTTCCTTGGGGAGCTTTTCGGAAAAATGGCCAATCCTTTGCGAAGTGGTAATCTCATTATCCAGGGTATGGATGATGACCTTGTCATTCAAGCTTTCCAAATAGGTAATGTGGGACAGGTCCAATTTTATGATCTTACGTTGGGTCTTAATGTGCAACGGCTCTGGTTCGGCAGAAGTGCTTGTCTCCGAAGCGGCTTTTGATGGTTGTTGTGGTTGGGAAATGGACTGTCCGGACAAGTATTTATTGGCTTTGGCTATGGTTTTCATGAACCGGCCCATGGAAATGGGTTTTAGGAGATAGTCAATGGCATCCAGTTCAAAAGCCTTGATGGCAAATTCCCGGTAAGCGGTGGTAAAAACGACCAAGGGGGCCGGGTTGAGGGATTCCAAAAGCTCCAGTCCATTGATTTTTGGCATTTTAATGTCCAAAAAGACCAGATCAATATTTCCTTTTTGGAGATGACAAAATGCATCGACCGCATTGGCACAAACCGCTACCACCTCCAATTGGTCAATCTGCTCCGTGTGTTTCACCAGAACTTTTCGGGCCAGGGGCTCATCATCCACTATAATGCACCGAATCTTTCTATCCATAGGTGGTCTGCGAATTAATGTCACTCAAGTCGATTTCCAAACTTACCAAAAAACGGTCAGGTTCTTCTTGGATGTTCAATTGATGTTTCTCTGGAAAGAAAAGCATCAATCGCCTTTTTACGTTTTTCAGTCCTATGTTCTTGTCTGTGTCCAGTCCAGTGGTTTCCTGGGTGGAAGATTTGCTGTTTTCCACCACAAAGTGGAGTTGCTGGTTCTTTAGTTTTAGATCAATGGAAATATAAGAGTCGTCTATGAGGGTATCGGCCCCATGTTTAAAGGCGTTTTCTACAAAGGGAAGCAACAATAGGGGAGGGATGAACGTCTCGCTGCTATCATTTTCAATATGGGTGGATATGGTAAGCTTGTCCCCATAGCGCAATTGTTCCAAAGCCACGAGGTTCATCAGTTCTTCCCACTCTTTTTCCACGGTGATGAAGCGGTCATTGCATTCGTAGAGCATATAATCCAAAAATTTGGACAGCCCCAAAACCGCATCGGGGGTCTTGGAGGATTTTTCCAAGGAAAGCGCATAAATACTGTTCAGCGTGTTAAAGAGAAAATGGGGATGGATCTGTGCTTTTAGAAATTTGAGCTCGGTTTCCATTTTTTCCTTTTCCAGCGCTTTGTTGATCTGTTCCTTTTGATAGAAAAACCGCTGTAATTTGATGGCCATGGCCACAAAAACAGGCGTGTAAACGGCAATAATGGAATTCAGCACCTTGGGCAGGTACAGGACTGGGGTTTTCCAATGTTCCTCTTCCGGATAGAACCAGTGGTATAGATACCGCCAATTCATATAGCGGTCTATCAGGGCCATACTCAGAGCCAAGAAAATGGACAACACAATGTACGGTACCATTTTTTTGGGATATAGGTACTTGGGCATCAAATAGTAGAGGGTAATGTAGGTAGGAATGATCTTCCAAGGCAGTAAAAACAGCAATTGTAGAAACTGGTCCCAATAATTATCCTCATAACTCCCCCACAGAACGGTGTAGAACAAGATATAGCCCAACCAAAAAAGGATATGGTAGGTTATTCTGTTCTGGCTGCTGAGTATCCTTTCAATCATGTCGATATACGTTTTCTCCGAGGGTATTTTATTCAAAAATCCCTTGGAGCAAGGCCATTTTAATGATGAAAGTACAAAATAGGGGGCAGGTGTATGCTAAACCTCCCGTGGATAACCACTTTTTGGCGGTAAATACCTTTTGTAGGCTGATAAAGAAAGGGGTATAAATGAAAAAACTCCGGTAATCAGCCGGAGTTTATTCATCAATCAAAAAACGAACAGTCATGATAAACTGTTGTAGGTTTACAAATTACAACTTTCTTGCCAAAAAACAAATTTAAGGTTTGTTTAACTGTATTTTGTTGGTATAATCTTACGTTTTATCCCAAATACGTCTTCAAAATCTTACTTCTGGAGGTGTGTTTCAAGCGTCGGATTGCTTTTTCTTTTATCTGACGAACCCTTTCCCTAGTAAGGTCAAAAGTCTCTCCGATTTCCTCCAAGGTCATGGAGTGCTGTCCGGCCAAACCAAAGTAAAGTCGTATAACATCAGCTTCCCGGGGAGTCAAGGTTTCCAAGGCACGTTCAATTTCAGTGCGTAGGGATTCGTGCAATAGCTCCTTGTCAGGGTTAGGGGATTCACCACTACGGAGTACATCGTAAAGGTTGGAATCCTCACCATCGATCAATGGGGCATCCATGGATACGTGACGACCTGAATTTTTTAGGGATTGTTTTACATCTTCCACGGTCATGTCCAATTCTTTGGCAATTTCCTCGGCAGATGGGGTACGCTCATGGGCTTGCTCCAAGAACGCAAAAGTCTTGTTGATCTTATTGATGGATCCAATTTTGTTCAAGGGCAAACGCACAATACGCGATTGCTCGGCCAAAGCTTGTAGGATGGACTGACGAATCCACCATACCGCATAGGAAATAAATTTGAATCCACGGGTTTCATCAAAACGTTGTGCGGCTTTGATCAATCCCAAATTTCCTTCATTGATCAAATCAGGTAGGGTCAATCCTTGGTTTTGATACTGTTTTGCAACAGAAACCACGAATCTAAGGTTGGCTTTGGTCAATTTTTCCAAGGCCACTTGATCTCCCGCTTTTATACGTTGTGCAAGTTCCACCTCTTCATCGGCGGTAATCAAATCCACCTTGCCAATTTCCTGTAAATACTTGTCCAACGATGCGGTTTCCCTATTGGTAACCTGCTTTGTAATCTTTAACTGTCTCATCTAAAATTTCTCCTTCAAATTAAATTTGTGAACCGAAGCTCATTAGGTTATACGTAGAAAAAAAGGAAAAGTTACATTTTGATGCGTTTTTTTTGTAAAACATTTCTTAATAATGCAAAAACCCCGGAATATCCGGGGTTTTATTTTGATAAAGGATTGTGTATTAATCCCTTCTTGGTTTTCTGTCGCGATCACCGCCTCTACGGTCACCACCTCTACGATCACCACCTCTGCGGTCACCACCTCTATCATTTCGTGGCGGTCTTTCGGTATATCCCTCAGGTTTGGGCAACAAGGCCTTTCTGGAAACTTTTTCCTTTTTGGTCCTTGGGTCCAAGCCAAAATACTTTACATCAAGTACATCGCCTAGATTGACTACATCCGTTACATTGTCTGTGCGTTCCCATGCCAATTCAGATACGTGCAGCAATACTTCGTTACCAGGGGCATCGGTATATTCCACAACGGCACCAAACTCCAAGATTTTGATGACCTTGACCTCATAAACGCTACCTACTTCAGGCTTGAACATAAGCGCATCTATCTTGGCCAATACCATATTGATACCATCTTGATCGGTACCCAAGATTTCCACGATACCTTCTTCGGTATCTGGATCTTCATTGATCACGATCGTAGTTTTGGACTTCTTCTGTAGATCTTGGATTACCTCACCACCTTTACCGATCAATGCTCCAATGTATTCACCAGGAATGATTCTGGTAATGATTTTTGGTGCGTAAGACTTCACATCAGGTCTTGGCTCGGCAATGGTTTCAACCAATTTGCCCAAAATGTGCAATCTTCCGTCCTTGGCCTGCATCAAAGCTTTCACCAAGATTTCATAGGAAAGACCTTTTACCTTGATGTCCATTTGACAAGCAGTGATACCATCTTCGGTACCGGTTACCTTAAAGTCCATATCCCCCAAGTGATCTTCATCACCCAAGATATCGGAAAGTACGGCATATTTACCGGACTCGGTATCGGTGATCAATCCCATGGCAATACCGGAAACAGGTTTTTTCAACTGGATACCGGCATCCATAAGGGCCATGGTACCTGAACAAACCGTGGCCATGGAAGAGGAACCGTTGGATTCCAATACTTCGGATACCACACGAACGGTATATGGACAATCTTCAGGAATCATACCCTTAAGGGCGCGTTGTGCTAAATTTCCGTGTCCAACCTCTCTACGGGAAGTACCACGAATAGGTCGTGCTTCACCAGTGGAGAAAGGAGGGAAGTTATAGTGCAAATAGAAGGTTTCTTCACCTTCGTAAGATGGCATGTCAATTTGGTTGGCCTCTCTTGAGGTTCCCAAAGTAACGGTTGCCAAAGCTTGGGTCTCACCACGGGTAAAGATGGAAGAACCGTGTACACTTGGCAAATAATCCACTTCACACCAGATAGGACGAATGTCTGTAGTCTTACGACCGTCCAAACGAAGTCCTTCTTCCAAGGTTAGGTTACGAACCGCCTCTTTTTCAGCTTTGTGGTAGTATTTGGAAACCAAACCACCAATTTCTTCCAATTCTTCCTCGGAGAAAGTAGCTTTGATTTCTTCCTTGATTTCTTCAAAAGCAGCACTACGCTCGTGTTTTGCAGAACCTGCTTTGGCTACGGCATATACTTTATCATATGCCAAGTCATAAACCTTCTTCTGAAGGTCTTCGTCCTCTACTTCAGGTTCGTACTCACGGGTTTCTTTTTTACCGAAAGCTTCGGCCAATCTAACCTGTGCGGCACATTGTACTTTAATGGCTTCGTGGGCAAATTTGATGGCTTCCACCATTTCCTCTTCGGAAATTTCACTCATTTCACCTTCTACCATCATTACGGAATCTTCAGAAGCACCGATTACCATATCGATATCGGAACTTTTCAACTGCTCCATGGTTGGGTTGATGATCAATTCGCCATCGATACGACCTACGCGAACCTCGGAAATTGGACATTCAAAAGGAAGGTCGGACAATTGAATGGCTGCAGAAGCGGCCAAACCTGCCATGGCATCGGGCATTACGTTTTCGTCGTGCGACATCAATTGGATCATCACCTGTGTTTCGGAGTGATAATCTTTGGGGAACAAAGGTCTCAAAACCCTGTCCACCAAACGCATGGTCAATACCTCGCCATCGCTGGGTCTTGCCTCACGCTTGAAGAATCCGCCGGGATAACGTCCTGCAGCGGCAAATTTTTCGCGATAGTCCACGGTAAGTGGTAGAAAATCGACATCGCTTTGTTTGTAGTTGGAGACAACGGTACATAGTAACATACATTTGCCTGATTGGACTACTACAGAACCATGGGCCTGTTTCGCCAATTTTCCAGTTTCAATAGAGATTTCCCTACCGTCACCAAGGTCAATGACCTCTTTAAAAGTTTTTGGAATCATAAGAATTCGTCTTACCCGTCAAAAAAGATACGGGTCGTTAAACATTTGGTCTACCGTCATCCGGACGGTCGGGTTGTGTTGTTGTTGTGTTTGCCTCTCGGCACTGACCAATGAAAAACTATTTGAAGCTTTTTGTGTTTGCCCATTAATGGGACTTTGTGTCGTTGGAGCCCGTCCAACTAAAACAAAGGGGAAGCCAAAGCCTCCCCGTCGTTTTTATTTTCTGATGCCTAATTCCTTGATCAAGGAACGGTACTTTTCAATATCTTTTTTCTTTAGGTAATCCAAAAGACTACGTCTTTTACCTACCAACGCCACCAAAGAACGCTCGGTGTTGAAATCTTTGTGGTTCCTTCTAAGGTGTTGTGTCAAGTGGTTGATACGGTGCGTGAACAATGCAATTTGCCCTTCCGTAGAACCAGTGTTGCTCTCTGAGCCGCCGTGTTTCTTGAAAATCTCGGCTTTTACTTCTTTTGTTAAATACATTCCAATATTTATTTAAATGATTTTTATGTATGGATTGACAGTTCCCCTGGCTTTCAGGGGACAAGCAATCAGCGTGCAAAGATAAGTTCTTTTTTTGAATCTATGAATTTTGGCAAGATTTTAAACCTTTTTGGCTTGAACGGGTCAAAGCACCAAACCATTTAAATTCAATCATTATGAAAAAGAGTCCTATTCCAATGCGCTTAAAAAGTTATGCTCCCGTTGTTGGTCTGCTGATATTGTCGGTTGTATCCTGCAGTACCGATGGGTCCAATGGGGAGGAACTTTCCAGTGAAGAAGTCATTTCTTCCACAGAGTTGAAATTCAGTGATGAAACCGAAATGATTTCCGAGGAGGTTACGGCCATTGCAGAAGAAATGTATGCCACTGACGAAATTTCGACCACTTCCAAAATAGACTACAACTCGGGGTATTTGCCAGATTGTGCCACCGTAACAGTAGAACTTACCGAAACCACCAAAGAAGTGACCCTTGATTTTGGTGAAGGTTGTGAAATGCCCAATGGGAATATCTTGAGTGGGGTTATCTATCTAAGCTATGCTTTGGATTTGGAGGCAGCCACAAATACCATTGAGTTCAACTTGGAGAATTTTATGTTCAATAGTGTGGCTGTGGAAGGTTCGGCGAGTATTGTTCGGACGCGTTCCAACGAAAATGGAAACCCGCAAGGGGTGGCCAATACCAGTTTTTCAACCACTTGGCCCGATGCAACAACGGCATCGTATACGGGGACGCGAACCCGGGAGTGGATCGAGGGGTTTGGAACCGGTTTTTGGGGAGACAATGTATTCTTGATCACAGGCAAAAGGACTTATGTGAGTAGGGTGGGCAATGAGTTTGTCAAGGAGGTGATCACTCCGTTGCGAAGGGAACTTTCCTGTAGGTTCATTGTAAGTGGTGCCATGGAAATTTCACGTTTGGGCAATACGGTACATTTGGATTTTGGGGACGGCAGTTGCGATGCAAAGGGTATGCTCACATATTCTGATGGAACAGAAGAAGAAATATTTTTACGCCGGTTTAAGAACTAGCTATGGATTGGAAATAAAAATGCTGAATGTCACATCGAGCGCAGTCGAGATGTATTCAGTAGCTTAAACTCAACAAAAGGTTCTCGACTGCGCTCGAACTTACATAAAATAAAAAAGCCCCGATTTCGGGGCTTTTTTTATTTTCTTATAGGTTGATTGGTGATCAAGTCTATATATTGGTTCACTTTCTTTTTTAAATCCCTACGATGGGAGATAAAATCCAAAAATCCATGTTCTTTCAAAAACTCGGAGGTCTGGAAACCTTCAGGAAGGTCTTTCCCTACGGTGTCCTTTACTACCCGGGGTCCGGCAAAACCAATCAACGCACCTGGCTCCGCAATGTTAATGTCCCCCAACATGGCATAGGAAGCTGTGGTTCCTCCTGTGGTGGGGTCGGTACATAACGAGATATACGGTATTTTGGCTTCGGCCAATTGGGCCAACTTCGCCGAGGTCTTTGCCAATTGCATGAGGGAAAGCGCGGCTTCCATCATACGGGCCCCACCTGATTTTGAAATCATCAGAAATGGGATCTTCTTCTTTTTTGCCTCATCTATGGCGCGGGAAATCTTTTCTCCTACCACACTACCCATGGATCCTCCAATAAAACCGAAGTCCATACAGGCAATAACGATATCCTTGCCCATGGATTTTCCAACAGCGGTACGAACGGCATCCTTAAGGCCTGTTTTCTGCTGTACGGTCTTTAAACGATCGGAATATTTTTTGGTATCCACAAACTTTAGCGGGTCCTTGGAGGTCATGTTGGCATCAAGTTCCTTGTACTTGTTGTCATCAAACAGAATCTCAAAGTATTCCTTGCTGCCTATCCTAACATGGTAATCATCCTCGGGACTGACATAGAAGTTTTTGGCGAGGTCTTCGGACTCTACAATCTTTCCAGTAGGGGATTTATACCATAACCCCTTGGGGGTGTCCTTTTTTTCCTCGGTGGTGGTCTGTATTCCTTTTTCCTTTCTTTTAAACCAAGACGACATGCAATCAAAATTAAGTTAAACGAAAGTGTTATAGGGTGTTTATATTGTTCAAATCCTCAAAGGCTTTTTTCAATCGATTTGAAAAAGTCTTCTCCCCTTCACGAAGCCATACTCTGGGATCGTAGAATTTTTTGTTGGGCTGGTCATCTCCTTCAGGATTTCCGATCTGTGCTTGAAGGTAGGTGGATTTGTTTTGGACATAGTCCCGTACCCCTTCCAAAAATGCATATTGCAAATCGGTGTCAATGTTCATTTTAATAACACCATATCCAATGGCTTCCCTGATTTCCTCTACAGTGGAACCGGAACCTCCATGGAATACAAAATCGATGTGGTTTTCCTCAACACCATATTTTTTGGTGATGTATTCTTGGGAGTTTTTCAAGATCTTGGGGGTTAATTTTACGTTCCCCGGCTTGTATACCCCGTGTACATTTCCAAAGGCAGCGGCTATGGTGAACCTGTGGCTTACTTTGGACAATTCTTCATAGGCGTATGCCACTTCTTCGGGCTGGGTGTACAGCTTGGAATCATCTACATCGCTATTGTCCACACCGTCTTCCTCACCCCCGGTAATTCCTAGTTCTATCTCCAAGGTCATTCCCATTTTGCTCATGCGCTCCAAATAGGTCTTGCAGATTTCAATATTTTCTTCAATGGGCTCTTCCGAAAGGTCGATCATGTGCGAACTGAACAAGGATTTTCCTGTGGCCTTGAAATGTTCTTCACTGGCATCCAAAAGTCCATCTACCCAAGGCAATAGTTTTTTGGCACAGTGGTCTGTATGAAGAATTACAGTGGCACCGTATGCTTCAGCCAATTGATGTACATGTTTGGCTCCGGAAACGGCCCCTAGAATGGCAGCTCTTTGGTTTTCGTTGGAAAGTCCTTTTCCTGCATTGAACTGACCTCCGCCATTTGAAAATTGTATGATGACGGGGGAATTTAGCTCAGCAGCTGTTTCCAATACGGCATTTATGGTATTGGACCCGATTACGTTCACTGCTGGAAGGGCGTAACCGTTCGCTTTTGCATGATTGAAAATAGCTTGTACTTCGTCACCGGTTGCAACACCGGGCTTAATATTGTGGGACATAATTATTGTTGATTACGATTATTAAGTTGAGTCAGGCCACAAAAGTAATAAAATATTTACTCTAGAAAGGATAATTGATCCCGATGTTGAAAACGGCATTTTTCAGGTTGTATCCACTGAACCAACGGTCTGATCCCTGCCGGGCAGGGTCGTAGGCCTTGAACCCAACATCCAATCTGAACACAAAATAGGTGAAATCATATCGAAGTCCCAGACCGGTACCCAAGGCAATATCGGCCAAGGAGGAGAAGCCGGTAAAGATGGCATCGGGGTTGTCCTCATTGTCAAACACGTTCCAAATGTTCCCTGCATCTGCAAACAGAGCACCCTTGACATCCCCGGCTATGGGAAACCGATATTCCAAGTTCAGTGCAAGCTTCAGGTTGGCTTCGTTGAAATCGTTAAGGTTGTTGGTCTTTCCGGGACCCAGTTCGTAGGCGTTCCAAGCCCGGTTGTCGTTGGAGCCCCCGCCAAAGTAGCTTCGTACAAAGGGAATGTTGTCCGAGTTTCCATAGGGAACCGCAAGGCCAAAAAAGCTTCTAAAGGCAATGACCTTGGAGTCATCCACATCCCAGTGCCTGATAAAATCGAACTCTGTTTTAAAGTATTGCGAAAAGGGAACACCAAATACCAGAAGTTGGTCGCGGTCATTTTTGTTGTACGGGACCACATTGGAAATCAAGGAAAGGAAATTCCCGGCCCCTTCCAGTTTTATCCTGAACTGATAAAAATTGTTGTCGTTGATATCAACCCTACTATTTTTAAAAAAGGTATAGTTGGAGGCAAAGATGAGGTTGTTCTCGGTCAATCGCTGTCTGCGTTCATTGATTCGGTTGACTTCGTTCAAATCATCTGGGTCCAGTATGATGTTATTGTTGAGAACGGTATCTACAAATTTATTGGCTCCTTCGGGGATGGTCAACTGAAAGGGGTCATCTTCATTGTCCACTTCCTCAAAGAAATCGGCAAATGCCGGATCTTGTTCAAAGGCATCGGCTATATTGTCCAGATTTCTGTACGTATTTCGATATACATTGTAGAAGTTGTCGGGGTTGGTGTTGCGCACAAATTCCACATTCAACAATTCCACATTATGCTTTAATTGGGTGGAAGGAGACCAATTGTAAGACAAGATGGAATTCAGGGACTGTTTGTCCAACCCAATGTTCCGTTGAAAGTTGGTACCTGCCGACAACCTACTTTGGGGAAGCATATAGTACGGAATGATCTTCTCAGTATTGAACGGGAACCAAATCCTGGGAAAGGTAATGTTCACATCTCCACCAAGCTCTGAGGTAAAGGGTTCATCAGAGAAGAGGGAGGCGTCGCTCAAAAGGCCTATGGAACCCCTTGCGGAAATGTTCAGGGTTTCCGCACCACCAAAAACGTTTCTTGTAATGACCGATGTGCTGAAGGCAGTACCTACCTGTTGTATGTTGGAGTGGGTCACATCAAAGTCGAGGTTCAATGAAAACTTGGGCCTTGGCGCCAAATACACATTGGAAATCAATTGGGTTTGGGTGGTGTCCGGAATAAATTCAATGTTCGGGTATTTGAATGTATTCAGGTTGGTAATCTGCCGATAGGTACGAATGCGGTCCAAATCCCTGTAAATGCTGTCTTTTTGGAAAAAGATGGCATCGGTCAATGCTTTTGGATTATACCTGAGCTTGTCCTTGTAATAAATAGTGTAGTTGTCATATTCCAAGGATTGTAGGGAATCGGTTTCTCCGCCAATTACATAATCGGCATAGATATTTATTTTTTTCAGGTGATGGATTCTATACGGACTGTTGACATCCGTACTGTCCGAGGTGCTTCTGAATTTTTTGATGTTAAGCTGTACGTCCATCAATTGGTCATCGGCCAATTGGGTGGTATCACGAAGAATATCGTAGCTGATGGAACTCTCCTGAAAGTTGTAGACCCCAGAGTTTCGGAACAAAGTGGTCAATCGTTCCCGTTCTTGATTAAAATTGGCCAGATCAAATTGGTCCCCTTCTTTGACCAAGGTCAAATCCAATGAAGCGTCGTAAATGGAATCCAGTTCAGGGGAGCTTATGTTTTTTTGGACCGTGTCAATGATAAAAGGCTTTCCCAGATTGAGTTTGTATTCCAACTCGGCCCTTTTTTTTCTTTTTCCTTCCAAGATGCCGTAGTTTCCGGAATTGTTGAAATATCCCTTACTTCTATAATACGCCTCCATTCTTTCCAAGGATTTACGGGTAAGTGCGGTGTCGATTACCACAGGGGGTTCTCCAATTCTTTTTAGAAAATCACTGGCTCCTTTTACGATAAAGGATTCTTGAAGACGGTTTACCTGTTTTTGGGAAAGGAGATTGTTCAATCTTTTTTCCCGCTTTTCCTTGCGGTGGAGCCAATCCTGAAAAGAAGAGTCTGGGTTTTCCTTGGCCAAATTATAGAGGTTGAGGCGCAAGGGGTATCCAAGGACATTACTGTTGGGTTTTTGGGTGATAAGGCCTTTGATTTCACTATCGCTTACCTTTTCCTCATCCACATAAATGGAGTTCTTGGTGAGCAATAGTTCATCATCTCCCACCTTTTTGAGGGTATTGCAACCAGCCGCACTCAATATAAGCAACAATAACCCTATTTTTGTCACGTTGCGCATTAGACCTAAAGAACCCCTCATAGACGCCAAAAATACACGATTTAGATGGTTACAAAAAACCAAATTAAACTAGTTGTAAACCTAAAGCAAAAAAAGTACCGAACTCAACACGGTTTGTTTGTCGTGGAAGGCGAGAAGACCGTTTCGGAGCTGTTGAACGCAGGCGCGAAGCCCTTTGGGCTGTTTGTGGATGCCGTTGAAAAAGGGGTGGAATTTAACAATCCGGAATTGGTGTCGAGTTCCATATTGAAACAAATGAGCAGCCTGTCCAGTCCCAATGGGGTGCTGGGAGTTTTTCATATTCCCGTTCCTAAATCCATTGATGGGGCAGATTGGGTCGTTGCTTTGGACGCCGTCCGGGACCCTGGGAATTTAGGGGCCATTATTAGGTTGTGCGACTGGTTTGGGATACCGAATCTGGTCTGTTCCCAAGATACCGTGGATTGTTTCAATCCCAAGGTACTGCAGGCTACCATGGGCTCCATAGCCCGGGTGAACGTGACTTATGTGGATTTGGAAGCCTATTTGAAAAAAACGGCTTTGCCTATTTATGGAGCGTTTATGGATGGGGACTCGGTATATCAGCAAAAATTGCCACCCAAAGGAGTTCTGGTTATGGGCAATGAGGCCAATGGCGTTTCAGAAACCGTTGGTGGATTGGTCACATCGCGGATTTCCATTCCCCAATACGGAAAAACAACAACCGAAAGCCTGAACGTCGCTACGGCCACGGCCATTCTTCTCAATGAGATCAGAAGATAGCTTTTTGAATTTAGGGACGATTGGATTTCTAGATTCTTGGATTTTTTTAAACTTCACTATCCAACTATCCAACTATCCAACTATCCAACTATCCAACTATCCAACTATCCAACTATCCAACTATCCAACTATCCAACTATCCAA
>NZ_WELG01000002.1:1615448-1644640 GCF_009184425.1 Flagellimonas olearia
CTCTACTCAAATGTAAAATTGATGAAAATGCCCCGGGTGCGCATGGCATTGATGTTTCCGGTCCAAGGACTGTTGGGGTCTTCGTCGGGGACCAATTCATCCGTTAGGGCAAAGACGCCACGTATGGAGGGGGAAAACTTAAAGTATTCGGTATAAAAATCAATGCCGAACCCCAGTTCGTACCCATACACATTCTTTTTCATGCGGAACTCTCCGCTGCTGTTATCGTCCAAACTGTCTTCCTTGCTCCCCAAGTTCATTGAGGTATAAACACCTCCCGTGATAAAAGGTTTCCAGTTACCAATACGACGGGTACTGGCCTTGATCAATAAGGGAAAACGGATATAAGTGGAGCGGACCTCCCGGATGGCATCGGCCTGTGTGGTGAAACCAGGAAAGCCCAAATTTCTTGAGGTGTATAATAAACCGGGCTCAAAACGGGCATCCAAAAACTCATTGATCCGCATTTCGCCGATAAGCCCCACATTGAATCCAAAACTTTTCTCTACCAAGATGTCCCGGCCAATATCGTTTTTGTACTCAAATTGAAAGTCGTATTGATTGAAGCCGAGGTAGTATCCCCAGTTCAAAAAGTTTTTGTCCTCGTTCTGAAGGTTGAGTATGGGGTCTTCCCTGAACTGTGCCGAGGAGGTTGTGCATGCCAATATGAGCATGCCAAACAGAAGAAAGATGTTTTTCATCAAACTATTTTGTAGCGACATAAATGGAAGCTGCTCCAAATGTCTGGGGTTTGTTCTCTACTCCTATAAACCCAATTTTGGCCAAAATATTGTTGAAAGCCTCTCCATGGGGAAAAACAGAAGCCGATTCGCTAAGGTAGGCATAGGCCGATCGGTCTTTGGAAAAGAGTTTCCCAATGGTGGGGAGAATGTATTTGCAATAGATGTTATAGCCTTGTTTAAATGGGGTTTTTGTAGGAACGGAAGTTTCCAAGACCATCAGTGTGCCTCCCGGTTTGAGCACACGGTGGATTTCTTGTAGGCCTTTCTCCAGGTCTTCAAAATTACGCACCCCAAAGCCTACCGTGACCGCATCAAAACTTTGGTCATCAAAAGGGAGGTTTTCACTATCACCCACAATCATTTCAATGCTGTCTTGAAGGTTTTTTTCCTTGATTTTGGTCTTTCCCACTTCCAACATGCCGGGGGAAATGTCCAATCCGATGATTTTTTCAGCTCCGGTTCCCACCATGGCAATGGCGAGATCGCCGGTTCCAGTGGCAATGTCCAAAAGGTTTTTGGGTTTCTTTGCGGCAAGAAGTTTCACCATTCGTTTGCGCCATTTCAGGTCTATTCCAAAGGAAATCACACGGTTCAAACCATCATAATCACCAGAAATAGTGTCGAACATTTGCCGAACCTGCTCCTTTTTCCCTAATTCAGATTCCTTGTAAGGCGTAACTTTTTTTGACATCTCCTTATTTTGCTGGCAAATATACAATTTCACCTTATGGGAGGCGTACAAAAATATTTGTGTAATTTTGCCGGGAAACGGGGAACTTTTTCCGTATTATCTTAAGAATATGTCTTTTAGGCCACGGTCACTGTTCATTGTGTCAAATACAGGGCACAAATTGAATCGATTTAACAACACATCTTATTTCAATCAATGAAGATCATTATTGCAGGTGCTGGTGAGGTAGGGTTCCATTTGGCAAAACTTTTGTCCTATGAAGCACAGGATATTACGTTGATCGATCCGGATAAGGAGAGCTTGACCTATGCCGATAACCATTTGGATATACGGGTGCTTCGTGGTGATGCTACTTCCGTGCAGGTACTACGGGATGCCCAAGTGGACGGTTCAGATTTGGTAATTGCGGTGACCTCCTCCGAAACCACCAACATTACCCTATGCTTTTTGGCAAAGCAGTTGGGGTGCAAAAGGACCATAGCCCGTATTTCCAATACGGAGTTCATGGACAACCGTGAACTCATTAAGTTTGAGGAATTGGGCATTGATGAGTTGATATCGCCCGAACGATTGGCCGCTATGGAAATACAACTGATGCTTAACCAATCGGCGTTCAACGATACCTACGAGTTTGAAGGAGGATTGTTGACCATGTTCGGGGTAATTTTGCCCAGAACCGCCCCGTTTGTGGGGAAAATGGTAAAAGAGGCTGCCAGGGTTTTTCCCGAACTTCACTTTATGCCCATCGCCCTACAGCGAATGGGGACACAGTTTACCTTGATTCCCCGCGGGGATACCGTGTTTAAGGAGGGAGACCAAGTGTATTTCATTACCTCGGACAAAGGGGTGGAAGAGCTTTACAAGCTTACCGGAATGCAAAAACAGGACATCAAAAATGTGATGATCTTAGGAGGTAGTAAAGTGGGCTTTAAAACGGCCCGTGACCTGTGCACGAAAAAATTCAATGTAAAGCTCATCGAAAAAAATAAGGAAAAAGCCTTTGATATTGCCGATGAATTGCCCCATGCCTTGGTCATCAACGGAGATGGTAGAAATGTGGAACTTTTGGAAGAGGAGAGTTTGGAATCCATGGATGCCTTCATTGCCGTGACAGGGAATTCCGAGACCAATATCATGTCCTGTCTGGTAGCCAAGAACAAGCGCATCAAGAAGACCATTGCCCTTGTGGAGAACATGGATTATTTTCAGTTGTCCCATTCCATTGGTGTGGATACGCTGATCAATAAAAAGCTGTTGGCTGCGAATAGCATCTTCCGATATATCCGAAAAGGGGAAGTGTTGGCACTGACCCGATTGAACAACCTAAACGCCGAAATATTGGAATTTGAGGTAAAGGCCTCGTCACTGGTGAATGGGGAAATCATCAAAGAATTGAACTTTCCCAGGGAAGCCAGTATTGGCGGAGTCATTAGAAATGGTGAAGGAATCATCGCCCTTGGTGATTTTAGGATCATGGAAGGTGATCGCGTGGTGGTCTGCTGTTTGCCCAAGGCCATTCCAAGGATAGAAAAGCTGTTCCTATAATGAGGCTCAACACACGGATCATTGTACACATCATGGGGCTATTGTTGCTTTGCAACGGGTCCTTTATGCTTCTAGCGGCGTTTGCCAGTGGCATTTATAAAGATGGTGCCACATTGGATATTACCCTTGCTGCCATTGTGACCATGCTCTTTGGGATGATGGCCATGTTCAATACCCGCGGGCATAAAAAGGAGGTAAAACGCAAGGAAGGTTACATTATAGTGACTTTTGGGTGGGTAGTGATGTCCATTTCCGGGATGCTGCCCTATCTCTTTTCTGGGTCCATACCTTCCATCACCGATGCTTTTTTTGAAACGATATCCGGTTACACCACAACAGGGGCGTCCATCTTGGACGATATTGAGTCCCTGCCCGAAGGAATTTTGCTTTGGAGGAGTCTGACCCACTGGATCGGAGGAATGGGAATTATCGTTTTGGCCATAGCCATTCTACCGCTTTTGGGGATAGGGGGTATGCAGTTGTTTGCTGCGGAAGCACCTGGTCCGGGAGGAGATAAGCTTCATCCCAGGATTACGGATACTGCCAAACGACTCTGGTTAATCTATTTTGGATATACCGTTGCCGAAACCCTATTGCTGAAATTGGCGGGAATGACATTTTTTGATGCCATCAACCATGCTTTGGCCACCATGTCCACGGGAGGTTTTTCCACTAAAAATGCCAGTTTGGCCTATTGGAACAACGCGCCCGTGATTCAGTATATTACCATTGTTTTTATGTTCTTGGCCGGAAGTAATTTTGTACTCAGCTATTTTGCCTTTACAGGTAAAGTACAGCGTATTTTGCGTGATGAGGAGTTTAAATATTACTTTGGTTTTGTGGCGGTATTTTCCATTTTGGCCGCTTTGGGCATCTATTTTAAAGGCGATGTGCCCGTATCCGATTTTCATCCCATGGTCTGGGGCGAAGCCGAAAGTGCTTTTAGACATGCCCTGTTCCAGGTCATCGCCGTGATTACCACCACTGGTTTTGTGACAGCTGATTTTACCTCATGGACCCCATTTCTCACCGTTTTCTTTTTTGGGTTGATGTTCTTGGGAGGTTCCGCGGGATCTACGGCTGGAGGTATCAAGGTGATGCGCCATTTGATCATCATCAAAAATGGCATCTTGGAATTTAAACGAACCTTGCATCCCAACGCCATTATTCCGGTTCGCTATAATGAAAAGACCGTTTCGGAACATATCGTGTACAACGTTATTGCCTTTTTCGTACTGTACATGCTATTGTTTATCATCGGTTCCCTAGTGCTGGGCTTTTTAGGATTGGATTTTGTTTCGGCCGTAGGTGGGGCTGCCTCGTCCTTGGGGAATGTTGGTCCTGCTTTTGGCGATCTTAACCCTGTAAGCAACTACAACAGTTTACCGCCTGCCGGAAAGTGGTGGTGTGGTTTTTTAATGCTGTTGGGCCGTTTGGAAC
This sequence comes from Flagellimonas olearia, assembly GCF_009184425.1. Lineage (GTDB taxonomy): Bacteria > Bacteroidota > Bacteroidia > Flavobacteriales > Flavobacteriaceae > Flagellimonas > Flagellimonas olearia. Next base: position 1,619,868 of record NZ_WELG01000002.1, read on the forward strand.
TTTTCACGGTCTTGATCATCCTTACCCCTTATTTCTGGAAGAAGACATAAAAAAACCTCTTGAAGTTGATACTGCAAGAGGCTTTGAAAAATATAAAGTTGTTGTTAGGTTAGACCACTGCCTTGATTCGCGCAATGGCTTCCTTCAATTCTTTTTCTGATGCTGCATACGAGATACGGATGCAATTGGGGTTTCCAAAAGCTTCCCCGGTCACCGTGGCCACATTGGCATGTTCCAAAAGGTATAGGGCAAAATCAGAAGCATTGTTGATGGTGGTCCCGTTCAAGGTCTTTCCAAAGAAAGCTGAAATGTCTGGGAACACATAAAATGCCCCTTCAGGAACATTCAGGTTAAACCCTTCAATCTCTCCCAAAAGACCCAATACAAGATCCCGTCTTTTGTGGAACTCATCAATCATATACTGGATTTTGCTCACAGGAGCTTCCAGAGCGGTGATAACGGCACGCTGGGCAATGGCATTGGCACCACTGGTCACTTGTCCTTGTAGTTTGGTACATCCTTTGGCGATCCATTCTGGGCCACCAATGTATCCAATACGCCATCCGGTCATGGCAAAGGCTTTGGATACACCATTTACCGTTACGGTCCTGTCGTACATCCCATCAATACCAGCGATGCTTACATGGCCCCCGGCGAAATTGATGTGTTCGTAGATTTCATCGGAAACCACATAGATGTTCGGATGCTTTTTCAACACCTCGGCCAATCCTTCAAGTTCAGCTTTGCTGTATACTGAACCACTGGGGTTACAGGGTGAACTGAACCAGATCATGCGGGTATTTGGGGTAATGGCCGCCTCCAACTGGGCAGGGGTCATTTTAAAATCAGTATCAATATCGGTCTTCACCTCCACGGGAACCCCTTCGGCCAACTTTACAATATCGCTGTAGCTTACCCAATACGGTGCAGGTAGGATTACCTCATCGCCTGGGTTCAAAACCACCATGGCAATATTGAAAAGGGATTGTTTTGCTCCTGAGGACACCACAATTTGGTTGGGACCATAGTCCAAACCGTTGTCCCGCTTAAACTTTAGCGAAATAGCCTGCTTTAATTCAGCATAACCATCCACTGGGGTATAACTGCTGTAATTGTCGTCAATGGCCTGCTTTGCGGCCTCTTTGATAAAATCGGGGATGTTGAAGTCCGGTTCGCCCAAACTCAATCCAATAATATCCTTTCCTTCATTTCGTAACTCCCTGGCTTTTGCAGCCATGGCCAGTGTGGCCGACGTGGACATGTTCTGAATCCTGTCAGATAAGTGGTTGCTCATTGATTTTGCTATTTTACTAGTACTGAAGTGCTGGGTTTTTACCCAATTCCTTCAAATGTTTGAAGTGCGAAATTATAGCTTTTCTGGTAGTTTTATACTCGTTGTAGGGCAAATTAAATTCCCGTGCAGTCTGTTTCACAATTTTGGAAATATTTGTGTAGTGGATGTGACTGATATTGGGGAAGATATGGTGTTCCACTTGATGGTTCAATCCGCCTGTAAACCAGTTTATTATCCGATTTTTTGTACCGAAGTTCACCGTGGTAAAGAGTTGGTGTATGGCCCAGGTATTTTTCATGTTCCCGCTCTCATCCGGAAGGGGTGTTTCGGCTTCATCAACAATGTGCGCCAATTGGAATACCACGCTCAAAATTACCCCGGCTACATAGTGCATGATAAAGAAGCCCAAAAGTACTTGCCACCACGTAACACCTCCAAAAATCATGGGGAGTACGATCCAAATGGTCAAGTAAATCAGTTTTGTAATGACCAAGGTGCTCCAATTGATTACGGGATTGGGTAGCTTTCCATAGCTCAATTTACGTTTCATGTAGCGGTACATTTGCTGGAAATCTGTGGTCACGGCCCAGTTGAAGGTCAATAATCCATATAGGAAAATTGAGTAATAATGTTGGAACTTGTGGTGTTTCTTCCATTCGGCATGTTTGGAAAAGCGGAGTATTCTTCCTGCTTCCATATCTTCATCATGCTCATGGATATTGGTGTAGGTATGGTGCAATACATTGTGTTGTACCTGCCAGTTGTATACGTTTCCTGCCAAGATATAAATGCTGCTTCCCATGAGTTTGTTGACCCATTTTTTATTGGAATATGCACCATGGTTACCATCATGCATCACATTCATGCCCACTCCGGCCATTCCAACCCCCATCACAATGGATAGGATTACATAGGCCCAAAAGGGAAGGTTTAGGGTTAAAATCAAAAAATAAGGGGTCAAAAATAGGGCGAACATCACTATCGTCTTCAAGTGAAGTTTCCAGTTCCCGGTCTTCTTTATGCCATTCTCATTGAAGTATTCATTTACTCTTTTGTTCAGTGTTCTGAAAAACTGTGCAGAATCCTTTCGTGAAAACCGGATGGTGGTCTTGTCCATAAAAAAAATTTTAGCAAAGGTAACCAAATAGACCCTTCGGGCCCAACACCTTAATGTTAGAACGGTGTTAACCTGTTTAAAAGTATTAGTTTTGCTAAAATTAACAAACCTTGGATGAACACCGAGCTTATCTTTAAATATTTTACAACGCTCACGGATGAGCAGAAAGGGCATTTCCGTGCTTTGGAGGCCTTGTATCAGGATTGGAACAAGAAAATCAATGTGGTTTCCAGAAAGGATATCGATGAGCTTTACTTGCGCCATGTGCTTCATTCCTTGGGAATTGCGAAAATACAATCGTTCAATGAGGGGTCCAGGATATTGGATGTGGGGACCGGTGGTGGATTTCCCGGAATTCCGTTGGCCATTCTATTTCCCGAGGTCCAGTTTACCCTTGTGGATGCCATTGGAAAAAAAATAAAAGTGGTGCAGGAGGTTGTGGAAGGTTTGGGACTGGACAATGTAACTGCCCACCATACCCGTGTTGAGGATTTGGATGGCCAATTTGACTTTATTGTGAGTAGGGCAGTGGCTGCCATGCCCACTTTTGTACATTGGACCAAGGGAAAAATCAAAAAGGACTCTGCCCATGCGCGTAAGAATGGGATTCTCTATTTAAAAGGGGGCGACTTGGAAGAGGAATTGAAAGACTACAAAACCGTCCAAATCTTTGATTTGAGTGAATACTTCGAAGAAGATTTCTTTGAAACAAAAAAAGTGGTCTATTTACCACAAAAGTTTAAAGGGCAGGACTAAATGCTCCACATTCGTTCATAGACCAACCTACACTTTCTGGAATAGGTCTTTGCACTTAACCACATCCGGTCAATTTTGTTGAAGATATTCTGCACCCATGTGTTGATTCGTTTTCTCATATGCTATGGGATTAATACTACAAAAATAATAGATTACGTTGAATTTACAATTAATTAACGTTAAATTTACATTGATAGTATGTCAAGACACCTTTCTTTTTCAGGCTAATTGCTTGGGTTATTTGGATAGCGTGGTGTACGTATACGGTTATTCGTAGAGATTGTCCAGGTCCGCGTTGGCAATATCCACAAAAAGTTGACTCATTTTCTGGCATACCAAGGCAAAGAATTTCTCTCCTTTCTCCTTTGTGGCCTTTCTGGGGTCGCCCACTCCGGTGTCCTTGCTGATTTTGGACCAAGGTCTTTCGGTCCATGCCCAACCTTCGGAAAAAGCTTTGATCTTGTTTTTGAGTTCCTTGCCGTCTCCCCATTCTTCCTTGGGGAGGACCAGTTCGGGGGCCAAATGGAGTATAAGGCTGGTTTCCATTTCATCGGCGTGATCACCAGGGTGGTCAAAAATCTCTTTTTTGTCTGCCATTCCCGGCCAATGGGTGGTGCATAGGAACATGTTCGGGAACAGTAGGCCCAATTCCCGGATAATGGCCTTCCAGTTGTTGCCGCCATGGCTGTTCAAAATCATAAACCTGCGTATACCTTGTCGCTCTAAAACTGTAAGGACATCCTTTAGGATGGCGAATTGGGTGCTGGGGTTGAGGTTCATATCCAAATAAATATCAGATTGACCTGTGTTTACCCCAAAAGGAATAGTGGGTAGGGCTATGATCTTACAACCTTGTTCCCAGGCGAGTCTGGCAGACTCCTCGGCAATGGCCGTGGCTTCAATGGTATCTGTGGAATAGGGTAGGTGGTAGTTATGGGCCTCGGTGGCGGCCCAAGGCAGAACGGCCAAGTCAAAAGATTCATCTTTTAGGTGTTTCCAATTGGTGTCGGCCAATACGTAAGGTCTAGGCATGTTATAAGGTTTAGTGGATAAAAAAAGACCGCTATCCCCAATAAGGGATAGCGGCCATGAAATTATGGATTTATTGAGTTATCCCAAAAAAGGATAGCGATAATCTTCAGGGGTCACGAAGGTCTCTTTAATGAGTCTTGGGGAAACCCAACGCAAAAGGTTTTGCATGGAACCGGCCTTATCATTGGTTCCAGAGGCCCTTGCTCCTCCAAAGGGTTGTTGTCCCACCACAGCCCCTGTGGGTTTGTCGTTGATGTAGAAGTTTCCGGCACAATTTTGCAGTGCTTTTGTGGCTTCATCAATGGCATATCGGTCCGCGGACAGAACGGCTCCGGTCAATGCATATTCCGAAGTGCCATCCACCAATTCCAATGTTTTGCTCCAATCGGCGTCCTCATAAATATATACGGTCACCACGGGTCCGAAAAGTTCGGTGCACATGGTGGTGTATTTTGGATCAGTGGTCAAAATGACGGTTGGTTCAATAAAATAACCAATCGATTTGTCGTACCCGCCACCGGCAATGATTTCCGCATTGGCATCGGCTTTGGCCTGATCAATGTATTTGGCCAATTTGTCAAAGGAGCCTTCGTGGATCACCGCGGTGATAAAATTGCTCATATCGGCAGGCGATCCTGGTTTGTTGAACGAGTCCAAATCTGCCTTAACCAAATCCAAAATTTCATTTGCCGTGGATTTGGGCAAGTAGACCCTGGAGGCCGCACTACATTTCTGACCTTGGAACTCAAAAGCACCTCTGGTAATAGCGGTGGCCACTTGTTGGGGTTTTGCTGTTGGGTGGGCAATGATAAAATCTTTTCCACCGGTTTCCCCTACAATTCTAGGGTAGGTTTTGTAGTTGTGGATGTTGTTTCCTATCTGCTTCCATAATTCCTTGAATACATGGGTAGATCCCGTAAAGTGGATTCCCGTGAAATCAGGACTGGACAAAATAACGTCCGAGATCATAACGGGATCTCCATAAACCACATTGATCACCCCATCAGGAAGGCCTGCCTCCTTGAAGACGTCTACAATGACCTTTGCTGAAAAGATTTGACTGTCACTGGGCTTCCAGACCACCACATTGCCCATCATGGCAGCACTTGCTGGCAAATTCCCGGCAATGGCGGTAAAGTTGAACGGGGTTATGGCATAGACAAAACCTTCAAGGGGTCTATACTCCACTCGGTTCCATATCCCTTCGGCGGACTCCGGTTGTTCGGAATAGATCTGCGACATGTACTCCACATTGAAACGGAGGAAGTCTACGATTTCACAGGCAGAATCAATTTCGGCTTGAAAAATATTTTTGGATTGGGCCAACATAGTGGCGGCATTCATTTTGGCGCGATATGGACCGGCAATCAATTCCGCAGCTTTTAAAAAGATGGCGGCACGTTGTTCCCAAGTAAGGTCTGCCCAAGCTTTTCGGGCCTCCAAGCAGTTGGAAATGGCCTGCTCCACATGCTTCTTTTCGGCCAAATGATAATGACCCACCACGTGCTGGTGCTCGTGGGGCGGGGACATGGGCTTGGTGTTGCCGGTTTTTATTTCTTCACTACCTATATAAAGAGGTACTTCAACCTTTCCGTTATAATAGGTGTTGTACTGCTTTAGTACTTCCTCGCGCTCGGGAGTGCCTGGCGCATAACTTTTTATGGGTTCGTTGACCGCGGTCGGAACTTGAAAGAATCCTTTTCCCATGATACTTCTTTTAGGAGATTAAAAATTCCACCAAAGGTAGTAAAAGGAAAATCGATTTTAAAAATGAACGGGCCTAGTTTATGGCAAAGGGTGCGGAGAACTTGAATGTAGGTACCTCTACATCAAATTCTTCGGAAGTGGTGAAGTTTACCATTTGGTAATGGCCCCGCATGGCGCCAATCGGTGATGCCAGTAGACAACCGGAACTGTAGGTATGGGATTTGCCGGGTTTGATGACTGGTTTTCTGCCAATCACACCTTCTCCATCTATGGTCTCTATGTCTTTTAGGGCATCAAAAATATCCCAATGCCTAGCGGTCAGCTGTACCGTGTCCTTGCTTAAATTTTCTATGGTGATGGTATAGCCAAAGGCGTAGTGCATCTTGTAGTTTTTGAAAAAAGTGCCTTCAAAAGTGGTCTGCACCGATACTTTGATTCCTTTAGTGACTTGAGTAAACATGCTTCTAATACATAAAAACACTTCCTGTAAACAGAATAATGACCGCAAAGAATGCCAATATGGTAAATATAGTGTTCAGAAAGAAATATTTGACAATCGTTTTAAACGTTCCCTGCCCGTAAAACCTTTTCATGGCCATGTACAGATATACGCTGAAAATCAAAATAAACAGCACTGCACTTGAGACGTTGAAAATGGTATCAATTATCAAGCTTAGGATGAGCAAGATAAATAATAAGGATTGGTTGTGAAAGCTGAAGATAAGATGATCGGTGTAGGTGTATTTTTTTCTGATGTACACCAACCAAATGAACACGGTGAACAGTGGTAAAAAGAAAAATATGGCAAAGGGCATCTTTGAAATGGAGGCGTTCAGGAAACTCCCCGGCCTACTGATTACCTTTAGTAGGCTATTGGCAGAGTTAAAGGCCATTCTGTTGCCAAGGGTGCGTTTAACATTATACTTGGTCTGCGTTTCGCCAAAACTGAACAAAGTGTCCTGTTTGATCATTTTGGAAAAAAAGCCCACTTTTTCCATGAAATTATTGATTCCTGATTTGGCTTCAAGGTCTGCATAGAACTTTGTGGGGTTGGCCAGCATCAAGGAATCCTTGTGTTGGTCTTCCGTATTGGTGGCCTTGGCAAGGGAATCCAGAACGTGCATTCCAGTGATGACCTCTTTGGTGCGTACTTGGGAAGAGTCCAGTTTTTCCAAAACCTTGGTCGTTTCTTCCTTGAGCTTTGTACTGTCTGTTATGAAAGTGCCCGATTTGACATTGTAGGATACCGGGGAAGTGGAAATAAGATTGCCATCAAATCTGGAGGCAGCCTTGTCCAAACTGGAAAATTCGCTGTTGAAAGCAAACATCAAAAAATAGATAAAGGCCAGACTCAACAAAAACCGAAATGGGTTGGTGTATGAGACCCGTTTGCCCTCAATATAGTCTTTGGTGATTCGCCCAGGGCGCCAAAGTAAGGCCGAAAGTGTTTTTAAGAGCCTGGAGTCATAATTGAAGAGTCCTGAGAAAAACTCATCGAAAAAATCTTTCAGGGTCAACTTTTTGGTGCTGTTGGCCTGAGAGCAATTGGGGCAATACTTGTCACTCATGTCCAAGGGATGACCACAGTTCAAACATTGTGTGCCCCTAAACTGAAGTTCGTATCTGCCTTTACTGATCAAGCTGTTTTTCTTGGCCATGCCCTTGAGGGATTTGCAGCTAAAGATAGTTAATTGCTGATTGTTCTGGAATTGACGGAACCTATACCTATTATACTATCATATAAATCGCCAAAATCGCGGTAGTAGACCAAAATGAGATAATTGTTTTCCGTGAAATGGAAATTTCCGCCAACAAAGTTGGGGTCAATGGTGCCATCTGCGCGCTCTACCACATACTTATAATTGTAAAACCCTTGCTTTATGGGTAGGGTGAGCTCCATTTTTGCGGTATCGGGATTAAAGATCATCTTATTTTCCTCTTCCAGTTGATAGTTGTTGAACTTTCCAACCACATACACATTGTCCAGCCCTATTTCATTGGTGTAGGGGAGGCTGAAATGGACCATGGAATATTCCGCTTCGCGTGAAACATCATCACCTTGGAGGGTACGGACCACAAAATCGCCGTTGATGTCTGGGAAATAGGTGTAGGGTCGATCGTTTCGAAATTCGTTGGTGAACAGGATATGGTGATACAAGTCCCTAAATTCCACTTTGGAAATGGCAAAGGTGGGCGACCGAAGGTCTTTGGTATCGAAATTTAGATATTCATTGCCGCCAAAGAAACTGGTTTCGGTATCATATTTATAGACCAACTCGGTGCCAATGGTAAATTGCGGTTTGATGTTGTACAGTGCCGTGGGCCAAAAATGATTCTGTAAAATGGCCACTTTAACCTCATTCTTGGGGTTGACCACGGGAAAACCAGCAGTATTGATGTTGAATTGGACCACTTGCTTTTCGTTCAAAAAATTAAAGTCCCGGGAACGTTTTACGGTGCCGGCTACCCGTACCGCATCCCGATAGACCACAAACCGTCTTGAAAACTGAAGGTCGCCATAACTGTTGTAGACCTCAAGGACATAGTTTCCACTGACTTTTAGCCGAACATTTTCGTTGGGAATGGTCAACCTGTAATTGGAATAGGGTTGTAGGGTGGTGTAACTGTTCTCGTAATCTATGATACGCTGGTTGTCCGCTCCGGACAAATATTGCGATTTTAGAAGCTGCGAAGGCGTCCAGTCGTAATCACAATGGATTATTTTATAATAGTAATCCTGTTCCTTGGCGGTAAGATCATCAAACTCCAAGGTCATGGTTTCACCCAATTGGATGACCGGAAACTGGTCTTCCGTAGGTCCCCTAAAAATAATGGTCCTGATGTTTTCCGGGGGATTAACTTCTTCCTGAACCTGTGCAAAAGCACCCGATATAACGAACAGGAAGAACATTGATTTGATCAAAGAGCGCATGCTAAGCGTGTTTTGGGGTAAAGGTAAACAAAAAGTGTGCCTTGAAAATTTAGTTCGATGTAATCCCATTTTTATGGGCAATAATTATGAAAACAATCCTTTAAGTACTAAATTTGCGACCGATTTTGATAACAAAAGGTCTACAACAATATGTCTAAAGACATCCGGATTAAGAAAGGGTTGAATATCAACCTTGTCGGGGCAGCAGAGCAGACTACTTCCAAAGCCGTTTTAAGTAACGTATATGCCCTAAACCTAGATGATTTTCATGGTATCACCCCCAAAATGCTTGTGAAGCAGGGAGAAGAGGTAAAGGCGGGAGAGCCGCTCTTTTACAACAAGAACAAAGAAGAAATGCACTTTGTTTCCCCTGTCAGCGGTGAGTTGGTGGAAGTGGTCCGTGGCGCTAGGAGAAGAATCTTGACACTAAAGGTTCTTGCCGACAAAACACAGCAGTATGTTCAGAACAAGGTTCCAGATTTGGATGCGGCCGATGCCGCGACCATCAAGACCTTTTTATTGCAATGTGGAGGCTGGCCCTTCATTAAGCAACGTCCCTTTGACGTAATCGCCGACCCAGATGTGACGCCCAAAGCTATTTTCATTTCGGGATATACCTCGGCTCCCTTGGCGGCAGAAGTCAACTACGTGTTGAGAGGCAAGGAGCAGGAGTTGCAGGCGGCTATCATGGCACTTTCCAAGCTAACGCCTGGAAAAATCCATGTAACCATTGGGCAAACAGGAATATCCCCTTTTACAGACCTTGAAGGGATAGAACTCCATAGAATATCAGGACCCCATCCAGCAGGATTGGTAGGTACCCAAATCAATAGCATAGACCCAGTGAACAAAGGTGAGTCGGTGTGGACCATCTCTCCGCAGGACTTGGTCATGTTGGGAGAGCTTTTATTGACCGGTAAATTCAATGCCGAGCGTACCATTGCTTTGGCAGGATCTGTAATTAAGTCGCCACAGTACTACACCACAAAAATTGGCGCTGAAATATCTACTTTCTTGTATGCCAGCGGCGTCAAGGAAGATAGGTTCAGGTTGATCAACGGGGATGTGCTTACAGGAACCCGCACCAACACCGAAGGCTATCTTGGATTCTATAATAATACGGTAACGGCCATCCCTGAAGGGGATGATTATGAATTATTCGGATGGAACAAGCCGGTATTCAATAAAATTTCAACCACGAGGGCATTGACCTTTTCATGGTTACAACCCAAAAAGAAATACGATCTTAATACCAATACCAATGGCGAGCACAGGGCTTTTGTGGTCACTGGCCAGTATGAAGAGGTGTTCCCATTGGATATTTACCCATTACAGTTGTTAAAAGCTTGTATGGTTAAGGATTTGGATGAAATGGAGCAATTGGGACTGTATGAAGTTGCCCCCGAAGACTTTGCATTGACAGAATTTGTATGTATCTCAAAACAACCGCACCAACAGATCATCAGGGAAGGATTGGATTTGTTGCAAAAAGAACTTGGATAATATGGGATTGAAAGAAAAATTACACACGTTCAGGATAAAGAATCAGGACAAAAAATGGTTTCCCGTTTTTAGTGGGTTCCATACCTTTTTGTTCACCCCAAACGAGACTACCCACAATGGTACTCACATCAAAGGGGCCGATGACCTAAAACGTACCATGAATACCGTGGTCATGTCGCTTGTGCCCTGTTTGATCTTTGGAATGTTCAATACAGGATATCAGCATTATTTGGCATTGGGTGAGATAGAGCCCGTTGCCAATGGTTTCTTCAGTGCAGGTTTCTGGGCCATGGACAATTTCCTCCTAGGTCTATGGAAAGTGCTTCCGTTGGTGATTGTTTCCTACGGCGTTGGACTTGCCATTGAATTCTTGTTCTGTGTGATCAAGAAACATGAAATAGAAGAAGGTTATTTGGTGACCGGTATGTTGGTGCCATTGATCGTTCCTGTGGATTTGCCCCTTTGGATGTTGGCCGTGGCCGTAGCCTTTGGTGTGGTCATCGGAAAAGAAGTTTTTGGCGGAACGGGAATGAATATCTTGAACCCCGCACTTACCATTCGGGCCTTTTTGTTCTTTGCGTATCCTACTTGGATGAGTGGTGATAAGGTATGGGTACATGGTGCCGTGGATACGGCAGGGACCGCTGATGCCATTTCCGGGGAGACCGTATTGGGATTCTTGGCACAGGGAAGAACCGCTGAAATGGGCTATTCCCTTTCAGATATGTTCTTTGGGTTTATACCAGGTTCCATTGGTGAAACATCTACTCTATTGATTCTCTTGGGTGGCCTGTTCTTGGTCTTCTCCAAAATAGCCTCATGGCGCATCATGTTGAGTGCAGTTCTTGGCGCTTTGGCCATGGGATTGATATTCAACAGCGTAGTGGATGCCGGTTGGATTCCCGAGTACAGCAAATTCTACACCTTGATGAGCTTTGAGTACTGGCAACATCTATTGGTGGGAGGTTTGGCCTTTGGTATTGTATTTATGGCCACCGACCCTGTTACGGGTTCACAGACCAACCAAGGGAAATGGATCTACGGATTTTTGATCGGTTTCCTATCTGTAATGATACGGGTGTTCAATCCAGGATATCCCGAAGGAGTGTTCTTGGCCATCTTGTTGATGAACGTTTTTGCACCTACCATAGACCATTATGTGGTTCGTGGCAACATCAAGAAGAGATTGAAACGATTGAAGACAGCAACCATATATCCCAAAGCATCGGATGAAGTGGATGCATTAAAAACCGAAACAGCGTAATTGTTATGGCAATGAATACGGAAAAGAATAGCTATACGGTAATTTTTGCGGTGATCATGGTAGTCATCGTTGGGTCTGTACTTGCCTTTATGGCCACGGCCCTAAAACCGAAAATCGACGAAAACGAACGCTTTGAAAAGCAGCAGAACATTCTCTACGCCATGGGAGTCAACCAGAACGAGGGAGATGGGAGCGTGACTTTTATCCCTACCAACGAAGTGGAGGCAGAGTTTTCAAAGTATATCAAAAAACAAATGGTGGTTCAAGGCAACACGGCCACCGAAAAGGAAGATGCCTATTTGATCGACCTGAAAAATCAAATGGCCCAGATCAAGGCCGGTAACAATGCCGAATTGCCGTTGCTTGTTGGCGAAAAGGATGGTAAGGAATTCTATATCATCCCCATGTACGGAAAAGGACTTTGGGATGCCATTTGGGGTTTTATCTCCTTAGATGACAATATGGTGGTGCAAGGCGTATACTTTGACCACAAAGGGGAGACTCCGGGTCTGGGGGCCAACATCAAGCAGCGCTTCTTTATGGACGACTTTGAGGGGGAGTCCATTTTGGATGGCAACCGCTATGCAGGGATTGGAGTGGTAAAAGGAAACAATGATCCCCTTAATGAGGATAAAGAAGACAATGAAGTGGATGCATTGGCAGGGGCCACCATTACCGGTAACGGTGTTACTGCGATGATCAAGGAAAGCTTAAAGCTTTACAAACCGTATTTAGAAACCATTAGAAAGAAATAATATGGCGCTACTATCAAAAAAAGATGCAAATCTGATATTGGATCCGTTGGCGGACAACAACCCCATCACCATTCAGGTATTGGGAATATGTTCCGCTCTTGCAATCACGGCTGAACTTAAAGCGTCTGTGGTAATGGCTCTTTCGGTACTTTTTGTATTGGGGGCCGGTAACGTGGTAATCTCCTTGTTGCGTAATGTAATTCCATCAAAAATTAGAATCATTGTGCAGTTGGTCGTAGTGGCCACCTTGGTGATCATCGTGGATCAAGTGCTCAAGGCCTTTGCCTATGAACTGAGTAAGACCCTTTCCGTTTTTGTGGGGTTGATCATCACCAACTGTATCATCATGGGTCGATTTGAGGCCTTTGCCTTGGGTAACGGACCATGGAAGTCCTTCTTGGACGGCATAGGAAATGCCCTTGGATATGGTATTATTTTGGTCATCATTGGATTCTTTAGGGAGCTTTTGGGTTCCGGGACCTTGTTCGGTTTCCCGGTCTTGGGTGACCCTGTGACCAAGACAGGCCTGTACGCCCTTGGATATGAGAACAACGGTTTTATGATCATTCCACCTGCAGCTTTGATTGTAGTGGGAATTGTTATCTGGGTACAACGTTCCAGAAATAGGACATTAATAGAAGAAGCATAAATAGGAGAGTATGTTAGAGCATTTAGAACTGTTTTTTAAGTCGATCTTCATAGATAACATGGTATTCGCGGTCTTTTTGGGAATGTGTTCCTACTTGGCCGTATCCAAAAAAGTATCCACAGCCGTAGGTTTGGGAGCTGCCGTAATCTTTGTATTGGGGGTTACCGTGCCTTTGAACTGGTTGTTGGACCAATATTTGTTGAAAGATGGAGCCTTGGTTTGGTTGGGCCCTGAGTATGCCGATTACGATTTGGGATTCCTTTCTTTCATTCTATTCATTGCAACCATTGCCACCATGGTACAGTTGGTTGAAATAGTGGTAGAGAAGTTTTCCCCATCACTCTATAACTCCTTGGGTATCTTTTTGCCCCTGATAGCGGTAAACTGTGCCATTTTGGGAGGGTCTTTGTTTATGCAGACCCGTGAAATCCCCAATTTGGGATTGGCACTCAATTATGGAGTGAGCTCGGGAATTGGATGGTTCTTGGCTATTTTGGCCATTGCCGCCATTCGTGAAAAAATTAGATATTCCAATGTGCCCGCGCCTTTGCGTGGATTGGGGATCACGTTCATCATCACTGGGTTGATGGGAATCGGTTTCCAGAGCTTTGGGGGAATGTTGACCGGTGACAATGAGCCACCGGAACCAACGGAGACCACCACGGCCAAAACCGAAGAGATCAAGGAAAATAAAGAAATAAAAAAGGAGATTGATGACGAAGAAAGAACCATCTCCTATAACGAAGTCATAAACAAATAAAGATGATATTAGCCGCAAGTACCGGAGGTACTATTCTGATTACCGTAGTAGCATTTCTTGTGTTGTTGTTATTGTTGGTGGCCCTATTGCTGTTCACCAAGGAAAAGTTGTCCCCTTCCGGTCCGGTGACCATCACCATCAATGGTGAAAAGCAGGTGGAAGTGGCTTCGGGAAGTTCCTTGTTGTCCACTTTGGGGAACCAAAAAATATTCTTGCCATCCGCTTGTGGTGGTGGTGGTACCTGCATCCAATGCGAGTGTCACGTGCTATCCGGTGGTGGTGAGGCCTTGCCTACCGAAACGCCCCACTTTTCCAAAAAGGAATTGGAGCATGGTGCACGATTGGCATGTCAGGTGAAGGTGAAACAAGACATGGAAATCACCATTCCAGAAGAGGTTTTTGGTATCAAGAAATGGAATGCCAAAGTGGTTCGTAACTACAACGTGGCCTCTTTTATCAAAGAGTTTGTGGTAGAGATTCCAGAGGACATGAACTACAAGGCCGGAGGGTATATCCAGATTGAAATTCCCCCTTGTGAGGTAAAGTATGCTGATATCGACATTACGGCCCACCCTGAAGAACACGAAACCCCGGATAAGTTTAAAAACGAATGGGACAAGTTCAATTTGTGGCCGTTGGTAATGAAAAACCCAGAGACGGTGGAAAGAGCCTATTCTATGGCCTCTTACCCTGCTGAGGGACGTGAGATCATGTTGAACGTACGTATTGCCACCCCACCATGGGACCGTTCCAAAAATGGGTGGATGGATGTGAACCCAGGTGTGGCCTCATCCTATATCTTTAACTTGAAAGAGGGAGATCCTGTAACCATTTCTGGACCATTTGGTGAGTTCTTCATCAATGAATCTGATGCAGAAATGCTATATGTGGGTGGTGGAGCCGGTATGGCGCCAATGCGTTCGCATTTGTACCACTTGTTCAGAACATTGAAGACAAACAGAAAGGTGACTTACTGGTACGGTGGTCGTTCCAAAAGAGAATTGTTCTATTTGGAGCATTTCAAGGACTTGGAGCGCAACTTCCCTAACTTCAAATTCTACTTGGCCCTTTCCGAGCCATTGGAAGAAGACAATTGGAAGGTGAAAAAGGATATCAATGATGAGGAAGGCGATGGTTTTGTTGGATTCATCCACAACTGTGTTATCGATAACTATTTGAACCATCATGATGCACCAGAGGATATTGAACTGTATTTCTGTGGACCACCATTGATGAACAAGGCCGTCCAGAAAATGGGTGAGGATTTTGGTATTCCAGATGAGAACATCCGATTCGATGACTTTGGAGGATAAAAAAGTTTATTAGTGTCATCACCTCGAGAGCAGTCGAGAGGTACTTATAACCAACCGATGCCCTGGCATCGGTTTTTTTGATTTTATGGGAAAAGAACTTTCGGAACAGGAATTGCACAATCTGGCCATGAACATCGTCGGTCGCGAACTCGAGGCCGATGGGTATGAGTTTATGGCCATCAACAGTAAACTGAAGAAGAATCCGCAGTATGTGTGCCTCAAGGAAAAAATATTGCATTTCATTGTGGTCCGTAATGTGGAGTTCCCGCATGACCCTAGAGACTTTGATGAGGTATTGATGCAGACCGTGAAAGAACATGCTGTAAAGTTTGAGGCCAAGGCTTATTTTGCCGGAGTTGGATTGTCCAATGCCTCAGACCGGAACTTGCCCCTGTACTTGGATGAAGAATATATTGTGGATTATGAAGGATTAATCGAGATAGAATGAAACATACATTGTTTTTAGTGTTTGGGACCATCGTATTTTGGGGATGCGGTTCCGATACATGGGTGAAGAATCAAAACAGGGGCAATGCCTTGGGGACTACCTATTCCATTACTTACATTGCGGATGGACATTTGGATTATCAGAAAGAAATCGATTCTGTTTTTCAGGTGTTGAACCAATCCATGTCCACCTATATTCCCACTTCAGACATTTCAAGAATAAACAGTGGGGACTCTACCATTGTGGTGGATGACATGTTTAGGGAGGTTTTTGATGTTTCCAGCAGGGTACACGAGGCCTCTAACGGGTATTTTGACCCCACTATCGGGGTTTTGGCCAATGCATGGGGATTTGGTCCGGGAGAGCAGATTCAGCTCGATAGCCTTAAGGTGGACAGTTTGTTGAGTTATGTGGGATGGGACAAAGTGCAGTTGAACAGTGATAATACCATCACCAAAAAGCATCCAGCCATCCGATTTGATTTCAATGCGGTGGCCAAAGGATATACCATAGACCGTTTGGGGGCCCTGTTGGATGCCAAGGGCATTCAGAATTACTTGGTGGAAGTGGGGGGTGAGGTACTTGCAAAGGGTACCAATTTGGTTTCCGGTAAGCAGTGGGCCGTGGGTATTGATGATCCCCAAGTGGAAACAGGAAGGTCACTAAAATTGATTGTGTCCTTGGAAGACCGGGCCATGGCATCCTCGGGAAATTACCGAAAATTCAGAATAGACCAAGAAACTGGGGAAAAATACGTCCATACGATCAACCCTAAAACGGGTTATACCAAGAATTCTTCCATTTTGGCCACCAGTGTAGTGGCCCATACCTGTGCCGTTGCCGATGCCTATGCCACTACTTTTATGGCCATGGATTTGGAGGAGTCCAAAGAGGTCTTGAAAGCGCATGGGGAATTGGAGGCCTACATTATTTATTTGGATGGGGAAGGAAACACCAAGGAGTTTATGACCGATGGGTTTGGAGCTTTGATCAAGAAATGATCACTTTTTCACTAGGGGAATGATCTCGCCCTGCGCCAATCGGTATTTTTGAACCGCATCAGGAGGTAGGATTTGAGTATAATCCACCTCTTCAACGGTAAATCCTATGCTTCTTAGTTTGTCGAAATAGTCCCTTCCGTAGATGCGCACGTGGTCGTACTGCCCAAAGATGCGGGCCCGCTCCTTTTTATCGGTAATGGAATCGTCCTCAAAGGTAGTTTCCCTTTTTAGGTCCTGGGGAATCTGAAAAATGCCCCACCCACCAGGCTCCATGACCCTGTAAAGCTCTTGCATCGCCTTGGTGTCGTTGGGAATGTGCTCCAAGACATGGTTGCATAGAATCACATCAAAAGCATTGTCAGGAAAAGGAAGGTTGCAGATATCGGCCTTTACATCGGCCAAGGGAGAGTTCAGGTCGGTTGTGGTGTACTCGATGCTTCCCAATTTTTTGAACCGCTTGTAAAATGCCTGTTCCGGGGCAAAATGTAAAACTTTGAGCGGTTTGTTGAAGAACTCTGTTTCCTTTTTGAGGTAAAGCCATAAAAGTCGATGCCGTTCCAAGGAAAGGGTAGAGGGAGAAAGTACATTTTCCCTTGGGCTTTCATAGCCATAGGGCAGAAAGGTCCGAAAGCTTTTGCCATCAATAGGGTCTGTAAACTTATTCCCCTTAAGGGAAAAGGCAATCAGCGGCCTCACCCAATAGCTCAATCGAATGAGTAAAGGTCTAGGGATTAGGTTAAGGATGTATTTGAATAGTTTCGACACGAATTATACGAATTTTCACTAATGAGCTAAAGCAAAACTCTCTTGTAGGTAAGTTGATCTTCGCCAAAATTTACAATAATTCCCAGTTTTAATTTGGATGCGGCCAAGTAATTTAAAGTTTGTTTTACATGGCTACTACTGATTTTTTCTATGGCTTTTAGTTCTAGGATTATTTTGTCGTCTACTATGAAATCAGCAAAATAGTGATGTTTTAACTTCTTTCCTTTATAGATGATGTCAAATTTGACTTCTTTTTTAAAAGGGACACCATTGGTTTTTAATTCAATTTCCAAAGCATCGCTGTAAACCCCTTCACTAAATCCTTT
This sequence comes from Flagellimonas olearia, assembly GCF_009184425.1. Taxonomy (GTDB): domain Bacteria; phylum Bacteroidota; class Bacteroidia; order Flavobacteriales; family Flavobacteriaceae; genus Flagellimonas; species Flagellimonas olearia. The sequence continues at coordinate 1,637,490 of NZ_WELG01000002.1, forward strand.
GCCTAGTTCATTATGGACATCCATACATAAACCGATTACAAAGTAGGACTCATTCTTATAAATGATTTGGGACATTTATTTGAGCAATTGGTGAAATTCGTGTCGAGCAAGATAAAGTATTTTATAATACTAATTTCTTGGCCCGGAATTCCTCCTCTTCGTCACTGGAGATTCCCAATGCGTCATAAATATATTGGAATGTGGACAACAGTTCGGGTTTTCCATCAATCAGGGCCACATCATGCTCAAAATGAGCACTGGGCTTGCCGTCGGCGGTCAAGATGGTCCAGCCGTCATTCAACTGTTTTATCCTCCGTGTTCCCATATTGATCATGGGTTCAATGGCAACGACCATACCGTTGACAAATTTTTTGCCACGTCCCCGTTTTCCATAATTGGGCATTTGGGGGTCTTCGTGCAGATCTTTACCCAATCCATGGCCTACCAACTCACGAACCACACCATACCCATGGTCTTCACAATATTTTTGAATGGCGTATCCCACATCGCCCACACGATTACCTTCTTTGAATTCCCGGATTCCTACGTAGAGGGATTCTTTGGTGATTTGGAGCAACTTTTTGGTTTCTTCGGCCACTTCACCCACTTCAAAAGTGTAGGCATGGTCTCCATAAAACCCATTCTTCAGGGCGCCGCAATCCACCGAAATAACGTCACCTTCCTTAAGAGCTTCGTTATTGGGAATGCCATGGACCACTTGGCTGTTAGGGCTCCAATTGAGGGTATTGGGAAAGTCGTACATCCCCAAAAAGCCAGGTTCTGCACCTTGCTCCCGGATATATTCCTCGGCCATTTTATCCAATTTTAGGGGGTTGGCCCCCGGTTTTATTTCCTTGGCCAACATGCCCAAGGTCCTGGAAACGACCAAGGCACTTTCGCGCATCAATTCAATTTCCTCTGCTGTCTTTACATGAATCATAGGGGCAAAGATAAACTGAATCTATGGATTTTAAGAAATTCTGGGCTAGACCAATGGTTTTTGTGTCATTAACTCGGGTTGTGGAATGCCAATCATCTTTAAGATGGTCGGGGCAATATCGCCTAAAACACCATCCTTGATTTGCTTGATATCGGTATCCACAAGAATCAAAGGAACCGGGTTGGTGGTATGCGCGGTGTTCGGGCTTCCGTCCGGATTGATCATGGTATCGCAATTGCCGTGGTCGGCAATGACAATGGTTGAGTATCCATTTTCCAGCCCTGCCGTAACCACGGCTTTGGCGCATTCATCCACGGTCTCGCAAGCTTTGATGGCTGCGGACATAACCCCGGTATGGCCCACCATATCTGGATTGGCAAAATTGAGACACACAAAATCGGTCTCTCCTTTTTGAAGTTCGGGAATGATGGCATCCCGGATTTCGTATGCACTCATTTCGGGTTGAAGGTCATACGTGGCCACTTTGGGCGATGGGCAAAGAAGACGTTGCTCCCCTTCAAAAGGTTCCTCCCTTCCTCCATTGAAGAAAAAGGTCACGTGGGGGTACTTTTCCGTTTCCGCAATGCGAATCTGTTTCTTGCCGTTTCGGGCAAGTACTTCCCCTAATGTATCTTTAATATTTTCTTTGTCATAGACCACCTTGATGCCTTTGAACGAATCATCATAATTGGTCATGGTGACATAATATAGGTCCATTTTGTGCATGTTCTGCTCATGGAAATCCTGTTGGCTCAAGGCTTGGGTAAGCTCTCTACCACGATCTGTCCTAAAATTGAAGAAGATGATCACATCACCTTCGGCGATTTGGCCCAAAGGCTCACCATTGGCATTGGTCATCACCAAAGGTTTTATGAATTCATCGGTAACCCCTTCATCATAACTTTCTTGCATGGCCTTGCCAATATCCTGTGCTTTTTCGCCTTGGGCATTTACCATGACATCATAGGCCAGTTTTACCCGTTCCCAACGTTTATCACGGTCCATGGCGTAGTATCGGCCCACCACTGTGGCCAGTTTGGTGTTCTTGTCGGAACAGAATTGATCTAGGTCAATCAAAAAACCTTTTCCACTTTTGGGATCTACATCCCGGCCATCGGTAAAGGCGTGTACAAATGATTTCTCCACACCACTTTCTTGGGCTGCGTTGATGAGCGCTTTTAGGTGGTCTATGTGGCTATGCACCCCTCCATTACTGAGCAGGCCCAGAAAGTGAACGGATTTATTGTTGGATTTTGCATAGGAAAAGGCATCCTGAAGCACTTTTTCATCTTTTAAAGTATCCTCTTTGACAGCCTTGTTGATTTTGGCCAAATCTTGGTATACGATGCGCCCTGCACCCAAGTTCATATGGCCCACTTCACTATTGCCCATTTGCCCTTCGGGCAGACCTACATTCATGCCATCCGTAAGCAAATTGGCATTGGGATATTGGGAATATAACGAATCAATGAAAGGAGTATTGGCCTGTGCAATGGCCGAAACCTTTGGGTCGGGAGACTTGCCCCAACCATCCAAAATCATAAGAATAACCTTTTTCTCCATACTGCAAAATTATACCCCAAAAATAAAGTGATCTGCTTGGATGCGCTAGTTTTCAGGTAGTTTTATGGTTAAGGATTCCATAATAATTACCCAACTTAAATATAGACTTGTTAAAATTAAGTTATTTATCTGTTAATGCTGTAACACTTGGCCTTTTCAGGAGTCTACTTTTATATCAGTTTATTAATCATTAATCAAAAACGATTCATCATGAAAAAAACAATCCTATCGCTAGCTGCTGTATGTATGCTGGCCGCAACGGGCGTTTCCGCCAACGAACCTTTTATGGACTCCAATTTGGATGCTACCATGATCACCGCACAACCAAGCATATTTTGCAAAGCCATTATGCAGGGCGATGTGGATACGGTAAGAAAAATGATCCAATTGGGAGAGGATGTCAACCAAAAGTCTTTGGGAATGACCCCAATCCATTTTGCCGCCCGTTACAACCAAACCGAAATTTTACAATTGCTCATTGATAATGGGGCCAATGTAAAAAAACGTTGTGACCGCGGATACTCTGCAAAGAAGTATGCCGAGATGGCCAATGCCAAAGAGGCGCTTGCCATTTTGGAGGATGCTATGAAAAAATAGAAAAGGAGTTTATTCATCCGTAAAAAAAGCCCATCCAATTTGGATGGGCTTTTTTAGCTCATTTACCTATAAGTGTTCCTGTAAAAGAGTATGTGGCTTAAAAATCAAAGCCGGTAAAAGCTCTGTACAAAAATGCATAAAATGCCATGAAAAGCATTATGCCGCAAAAGATGGAGTACCCTTTTAAAAAAAGTACCACAAAGCTTGGTTTGCACTCGTCAAATGCCTCTAAATAGAGGTGTTTAAAATGTAATAGTGTTCCCATGTGTTCTCTCTTTTGGTTTGCACAAATAAGAAAAGAACGCTGGCTCGATTTGGGTTCACTCAAAGGTACATAAATCTGATAAACGCCATTTTATTCTCGATGAACGCACAGATTCTATCGACCTGAATATTTTTGAATGGCCTCCTTTATTTTGTCAATGCGGTTTTCCGGGTCTGGATGCGTGCTTTGAAACTCCGGTACTCGGTTGGGACCGGCCGCGGCCTTAAGAATTTCCATTACCTTGATCATTTCATGGGGGTCGTAACCGGATTGTATCATGAACAAAACGCCCAATTCATCACTTTCCAACTCATCTCCCCGGCCATTTTTAAGCAAGGTGTTCTGTCCAATCCCACTGACCAAACTTCCCATATCTCCCCCAACGGATGCACCCGTGGCCAAGGTTTGCCAAAAACTACTTTCGGCGATACGTTCGGCGGAATGCCTTCCAATGACATGACCTATCTCGTGACCCAATACGCCTGCCAATTGTGCTTCGGTCAACTGGGAAAACAGGGCGTAGGTAATAAAAATCTGTCCCCCAGGCAAGGCGAAGGCGTTAATGGTCCTATCATCTGCCAATAAGTGAAAATCGTATTGGTAGGGGGTCTCCCGGGCAATGCTGCTCTTTACCAATTTGTTGCCCACTGCGTCCACCAAGCTTTGCATGCGTTCATCTGGATAAAGCCCGCCATGTTGTTGGGCCATTTCAGGGGCACTCTGCAATCCAATGGCAATTTCCTGTTCCGCGGACATGTCTATGTTCTGGACCCTTCCGGTATATGGGTTTTCTTCTTGATTGCTGCAACGGCGCACAAAGGCAAAGGCCACAATGGCCAGTCCGATCAGGATACGGACCCTCCAACTTCCTCTTCTCATGGTGATAGTGTTCTAGGGGAATTAAGGTACAAAAAAAGAACTATAACAGTTTGGGGTTGATGTCCAAAATATTGTCTTGTATATAGGTTCTGATGAACCCCGCGGTAAAATGTTCGCTGCCCAAAAATTCTTCCCTTTGCAAAAGCTTTAAAATATTGAGTCTTCGGTACGCGGTAAGCATGGGAATGGAAAGCGGTGCATAGCTGTAGTGCCAGGGCTCATATTTGAAACCCCTTCTTTTGGATTCATTGGTATAGACCAGATAAAACCCATATTTCTCCGAATTTTCATCCATCCACAGTTTGAATCCCTCAAAAGGTCCCCCGGGTCCAAACTTTTCTGGGTCAAGGACATTGTTGGTAATATTGGGGTAGCCATCTATGATATCAATGTCGGTGCCCCAATGATGTCTACTGGTGCCGGGAATGGTGGAATATTCAATGATCTTTTCAATGGCATCAAGGGGTTCCATGCCGTCATCTTCGGTAAAGCGTAGATATTTTCGCTCCCAAATGCCCTCTTGCCTGTAATAGTCCCGAAAACTCGAAACCATTTTAATGTCAAATCCATCGGTAAAGGCGGCCTTTTTCATTTCCAAAAAGGAATCATAGGCCTCTTTTCTCAGATTGATGCCCTCGCCGTAAAGTTCCACATCTGCCTTGCCCATCAATTCTTCCATGGAATAGTCCGAATTGTAAAAATTGGGAAAAATAGGAGGGAGGGTACAGGCCAAACCTGAAGCTGAAGCGGTTCTGATAAAGGTCCTTCTTTTCATGAAATTGATTTTCGAGCCAAGTTAAGAAGTATTTTCCAGTCCTGCGAAATGGGTTTTATCTATCCAAAAACAGATAACCGGTATATTGTAATCGGAGGTCGTTCAAACTGACCAGATAATAATAGACGCCTTCGGGCAAACCAATATCCTGACTCATGATGAGACTGCCGGTATTGGATAGGCCGTAAAATTCGTCCACATAGTTTATTTTTTCATAGACCTTTTGTCCTAGGCGGTTAAAGATCTGCAAGCTGTTGTTGGGGGATTCTTCCATACCGTCAATCACCAAAAAGTCGTTGACCCCGTCACCATTCGGGCTTAAAAAGTAGTTTCCCAAAGTGGGATTGTTCACGGCAAAAGTATCTGTGGGTAAAGGAATGGCGCCAAAGGTAATGGCTTCATAATCGCTAGGAACAAAAGTATCGGAGACCACAAAACCCTCGACAATATCACCTCCTGCAGCTGAGTTCCCCAAAATGGTCCACTGATTGGATGTTTTGCTCCAACCCACAACAATAATGGACTCCAAAGTGGCATTGGGGATAAGTCCCAAACCACTTCTTGCATTCCAGCTTAGGGTTACCTTGGCGGGTACATCGCTTTGCAGGATCCAAAATTCCTTGTCCGAAACGGTGCCAATGTCCCTAACCTTTTCCTCAATATCAAAACCTTGGGGCATAGAGGTTGGGCTGGAGGGGTTTTCAAAGAAATAGGCACAGATGGACCAAGGTGAATTGGCCTCTGATGCAAGGGTCAAGGGTCTTAGCTGGTTCTCGTCGCCAACAGGAAACGAGAAAAGGCTCCTATTGCTCACTGCCGCAAATCCTGTGACTTTGGAGTGAGCACTTTCCCCGGTAAAAAAACCAGTGTCCATGAAATTCAAGTAAACCGTTTGGTCGTTTTTCGGAGTTTGGATATTGCCAATTACAAAATTGGTGTTGTTCTCAACATGTACGGGATTCTGAAGAAAGACATCGCCAGCTGACATGACTTCCATATCCCAAAGTATTGGTGACGTGCTCCCGGTTACCTGAATAAGGCTTTCTCCATAAAACCCCACCAAGCCTTGGTTTTGGTCAAAAGAGGAATCATTGATCAGATCGGTATGCAATCCCAATCCCATGTTGGTGCCCGCATGTACCCGTAGGTTGCCGCTATTGTACAGGGCGGTTTGGGCCTGGGTAAACCCAATCCAAAGAAAAATAATTATGTATACTAAATTTCTCAATGCTTAAAATGAGATTACGGTGAAACTCCAATCGGAATCAATTGGAGTACCAGATGCGTCATAAATTTGAATTGAAAATGTGTTTGCTCCCTGAGCTGTTACTTGAATGGTTCTTGGGCCAGCAGCACTGTTTGTACTCAATTGAACAACAAAATCTGTTGGAGTGGTGCTTAACGTAATATCATAGTCCCCATTTGTGTTATCTGCAAAGTTGGAAACACCAAAATTACTTCCTAATGCCCCCCCAGATACTCGGCCCATGGCTATAACCGGATTAGTAACGGCTACTTCAAAATCCTGTGATGCAGGAGTGGGAGTAACAGTTATACCTGTGCCTGCCGATACGGTTTCGTTTAAAATGGACAAATCGGCTTGGTTTGCAGGCGTTGCCGGAGTACTTAACGTCAATATATTTCCGGCACTTAGACTTAAGTCCTGTAGTTCGTTTGTGTCGTTGTTGACATAAGGTGTCAGGTCTATTGCCACTGGTGTTGGATCTCCTGTAAGGGCCAGTATGTTCCCTGTCAGGCTCAGGTCTTGGGCATCGGTATTGTCAAGGTAGACGCCCAAATCAATGGGTGTTGCGGTCGGGTCGTCCGAAAGGGAAAGATTGTTTCCTGTAAGGCTTAAGTCCTGTAGTTCGTTTGTGTCGTTGTTGATATAAGGTGTCAGGTCTATTGCCACTGGTGTTGGATCCCCTGTAAGGGCCAGTATGTTCCCTGTCAGGCTCAGGTCTTGGGCATCGGTATTGTCAAGGTAGGCGCCCAAATCAATGGGTGTCGCGGTTGGGTCGTCCGAAAGGGAAAGATTGTTTCCTGTAAGGCTTAAGTCCTGTAGTTCGTTTGTGTCGTTGTTGACATAAGGTGTCAGGTCTATTGCCACTGGTGTTGGATCTCCTGTAAGG
>NZ_WELG01000002.1:1644740-1825331 GCF_009184425.1 Flagellimonas olearia
GGCATCGGTATTGTCAAGGTAGGCGCCCAAATCAATGGGTGTCGCGGTTGGGTCGTCCGAAAGGGAAAGATTGTTTCCTGTGAGGCTTAAGTCTTGTAGTTCGTTCGTATCACTCAAATCCTCATCCGCAGCAATATGGTTATTAATGGCGGTGGTGTTGGCGGTTATATTGGCGGTATTGGCAGTAATATCCGCACTCTCTTCCAGTGATGAAAGATTGGCAGAAAAACTGGTGGCGCCTTCGGTAACCGTTATTTGGTTGGTGGTGGTGTTAAAGGTTACTCCCGTAATATCATCATCCGCTAGATTGTCCACATAACTTTTTGTGGCGGCATCCTGCGGGGCTGTTGGGTTTTGTAGATTGGTAAGCCTAGCGGCATTCCCCATGCTTACATCCGCAGTAGGAGTGCCAAACCCGCTAAGGGGAATGGACAATTTGTCCAATTTAGCGTTGGTTATGGTACCGTTTTGTATTTTATCGTTGGTAATGGTCTCTACGGCAATATGGGAATTGAGAACGGAGAAATTGGTGATGTTGTCACTTCCAATCTTGTTGACCTCATAATTGTAATTGATGCCATCGGGCGTATCCTCTTGGGTAATGACCACTGTGCTGTCCCGTGACGTAACATTGTACAGGGCCAAAGTGCTTACCGTGAAAGAATTGTCCAGGGCTTCGCAGATATTGATCCATTCCGTTCCATTGTAGTAATGGAGGCAGTCTTCGTCGGTATTGTACACCAAGGCACCGGCCAAAGGGGTGATGCTGTTCATCTGGCCATTGTTGACTCTGGTGATGACCAAGGCACGGGTGCTGCTTTCCAATTCCAGTACCGAGGCGGGGTGCAAGGTTTGCGGATTGTTGCCAATTTTTACCTGACCACTAAGGGTGTTGATCATGAGTAGGCCAATGACCAAGTAGAGGATATGCGTTTTCACAGTATTCGTATTTGAGGTTTCCAAACGGAAACTACAAAACTAAACCTATGATCGGATTATGGGAACATTTCCCGTCAAAATACGAAGTTCAAGGGTGAACGGGCACCCTTTTTGTCCCAAAACCTGTGATAGAATTAACAAAAGTTTAGAACGGCTTTATTTTTTTATATCGTCTTCAAGGGTTTTCTTTAACTTGGGTTAAATATGTTTTATGAAAAATGCAATTGTCATCCTGTTCTCATTGCTCCTTTCCGGGCTGTCCATGGCGCAGGATAACCGCCAGATTTTGAGGGGAAAAGTACTTTACAGGAATACCAATGTGCCCAATGAGAATGTCATCAATTCCACCACGGGAATGGCCACCATCACCAATGAGGATGGTGAGTTTGCCATTTCGGTGCAGGCCGGGGACCAGTTGGTCTTCACGGCAATCAATTATCAGTTGGAAGTCATTACCATTACAGCTGAAATACTTCAGAACAATCGGTTGGTGGTGGAAGTGAACGAAAAAGTACGGGAGTTGGATGAGGTGGTCGTGACCCCTGAGGACCAAGAACGTTTCCTGGAAGTGAAAAATGATGACTTTAAGGAGTATAATTATGAGATAGACCGTAGTACCGAAGTAGAGAACGTTGCGGAGTCCAGAAGCGTTCGTGGTATGCGGGACGGATTGAACTTTGTGAACATCTTCAAGGCCCTGTTCAAGGCCCAACAGGCCGAAGGACAGCAAAGGGCACCGCTCAAGGTCAGTGAGGTGCTTAGGCATGTCTATGACGATGAGTTTTTTGTGGCCGACCTACGATTGCCCCAGGATAAGATAGATGACTTCTTGTTGTATTGTGATGATAAAATCCCATCGCAGACCCTGCTGCGCAAGGAAAATGAATTTCAACTTATCGATTTTTTGGTAACCCAGAGCAAGGCTTATTTGGCCACCATGGATGACGAATGAAAAGATTCCTTCTGGCACTCGGATGCCTTATGGCAATTTCGGTCCAAGCGCAAGACGGGCCTTCCAAATCCCTTTTGGGTAGGGTAACCAGCCAAGGGGGTGATGTGGCCGGGGTAGTGGTCCAGAACATCAATTCAGAACAGGCCGTGATCACCGATATGGATGGGAACTTTTCCATTACGGTGCAGCGGAACGATACCTTGGTGTTTTCCGCCGTTCAGTATCAAAGAAAGGTGCTTCCCATAACTGAAGTGCTCTACCAAACCAGTTTTGTCATGGTTCCCTTGGATGAGTTTGTGAATGAACTGAAGGAAGTAGTAGTAAGGCCGTATGACCTTTCCGGTGATCTAAATCAGGATTTGGATAAACTCACCTTGGAGAAAGACGTAAGCGCCGAAGCCTTGGGACTGCCCAATGCACACCAAAAAATACCCACCCAAAGTGAACGGAAATTACAGGAAGCATCAGCAGGGATGTATTCACTTAGTCAACCTTTAAAAGTAGGAATAAACCCGATAATTAATGCCATAACCGGTCGCACCAAGATGTTGAAGGAAAGGGTAAAGTTGGATGGGGCCTATGCGAGGACCCAAAGGGTCCAGGATTTTTATGTGGACTCGCTTTTTGTGGTCACGTTAAAGATTCCCATGGAAAAGATTGATGACTTTATGTATTTCTGTGAAGTAGATGAAGCTTTCCAAAAAACCGTAGATTCGCAGGATAAACTCAAAATCTGGGATTTTATGGTCCAAAAGAGCAGGATGTATCGGAAGAACAATGATCTAGACTAGATTTTCCCCCATCCTTTGGCATAGAAATTGACCTATACCATAACACAGATAAAGTTTTGAGTCTAATATTGCATATGATGAAAATGAGAATTACAAAAAGAGCGGTACTGCTTTTTACTGCCGTACTTCTTTTGTCCTTCACATCCGCACATAAATTTTACGTTAGCGTTACCAATGTGGTGTATTCCGAAACAGAGGATGCCCTACAGATCACCAGTCGCATTTTTATTGATGATATGGAGAAATTGTTGGAGGAGCGCTACGGCATCAAGGCCAAATTGTCCACTCCCAACGAAGCCAAGGTTTCGGATGAATACATTGAAAAATATTTTAGGGCCAAGTTTGTCCTGGAACTTGATGGAAAGCCAACTCCCTATACCTTTTTGGGCAAACGTTACGACAATGATGTGGTCATCTGCTATTTAGAGGTGGCCCAAGCCAATTTTGACGAGCTAAAAACACTTTCCGTACAAAATGAAATCCTTACCGATCTTTTCGATGAGCAACAAAATGTGGTCCATATCAAATGGAAGGGGCACAAAAAGAGTTTTGTGCTCATTAAGGAAAATAATAAAGGAATGTTAAACTTATAACGTATTGTTAAGAATTGGTTAAAATACGCTATTTTTCACCGTTTTAAAATCAAATTAAAAATGAACAAAGTCAAGTATTGTGTTGCTTCTTTCTTGTTTCTTTTTGGCGCCGTGACCCTATCGGCGCAGGAAGAAGGAGAGGTGAAGCAAGAGCGACAACCCGGTCATTATAACCAAAGTAAATTTAAACAGTTGTACGAGGAGTTTTCCACTCCAAATGGCTATAGGGCTGCATCTGGGGCACCGGGCCCAGATTATTACCAGCAGCAAGCCGACTATGTCATTGATGTGAAATTGGATGACAAAAATGCACGTATCCATGGCGAGGAGACCATTACCTATCACAACAATGCTCCCGAGGATTTGGAATTTCTATGGGTGCAGTTAGATCAAAACGTACGGGCCAAGGACTCAAAGTCTCCACTACGCAACGGTAATGGGGTAAACATCGCCTATACGGCCGGAAATTTTGCCGAAACCTATATCAATGAACCCTTTGATGGAGGTTTCAACATTGAGTATGTAAAGGACGCCAGTGGAAAACCGTTGTCCTATACCATCAATCAGACCATGATGCGGTTGAACATTCCACAACCCTTGAAAAGTGGGGAAAAAATTTCCTTCTCCATAAAATGGTGGTACAATGTGCCCGATCATACCATAAGCAGGGCACGTTCCGGTTACGAGTATTTTGAAAAGGATGGCAACCGTGCCTATGTCATAGCGCAGTTTTTTCCAAGAATGGCAGTCTACAGCGATGTGGAAGGCTGGCAGAACCATCAGTTCTGGGGAAGTGGGGAGTTTGCCTTGCCCTTTGGAAATTATGAGGTGAACATTACCGTACCCTCCGATCACGTTTTGGATGCCACGGGTGAATTGCAGAATCGCGATGAGGTGTTCTCCAAAGAAATGATGAAGCGTTATAAAGAAGCCAAAAAATCATACGATAAACCTGTGATCATTGTGAACCAGGCCGAGGCGGAAGCTGCTGAGAAAGGTTTTGCCACTGATACCAAGACCTGGAAGTTTAAGGCCACCAATGTCAGGGATTATGCTTTTGCCACATCCCGAAAATTCATTTGGGATATGCAGGCTGTAAAGATTGGCGGAAAGGACGTTATGGCCGTTTCCCTATATCCCAAGGAAGGAAACCCGCTTTGGGAAGATATGTCCACCAAAGCTGTGGTGCAGACCCTAAAGACTTATTCACAACATACGTTTGATTATCCCTATCATAAGGCCATTTCGGTACACGCCAAGAACCAAGGTATGGAGTATCCCATGATTTGTTGGAATTATGGTCGCCCCAATGAGGATGGTACCTACTCAGATAGGACCAAGTTTGGGATGATCAGTGTGATCATTCACGAAGTGGGCCATAACTTTTTCCCAATGATCGTAAATTCCGATGAACGTCAGTGGGGATGGATGGATGAAGGTCTGGATACCTTTATGCAGTATTTGGCCGAGCAGGAATTTGGAAGAAACAACCCAAGCGTCATTTCCCCTAACGAAAATTACCCATCACGAAGAGGAAATCCTGCCGATATTGTACCCTACATGAGTGGAGATCAGAGCACTATTTCCCCCATCATGTCCAATCCGGAGAACGTGTACCAATTGGGTCCCAATGCCTATGGCAAACCGGCTACGGCATTGAACATTTTAAGGGAGACCGTAATGGGCAGGGAGCTGTTCGATCATGCATTCAAGACCTATGCACAGCGTTGGATGTTCAAACATCCTACCCCAGAGGATTTCTTCCGTACCATGGAAGACGCTTCCGCAGTGGATTTGGATTGGTTCTGGAGAAGCTGGTTCTATACCACCGATTATGTTGATATAGGCGTAAAAGGTGTCAAGAAGTACTATGTGAGCAGCGAGCCTACAGCGGAAATGAAAAAGTACATGGCGGATAGGAATATTACCGAAGCCGATTTGCCGCCTTTGGTATATTTGGCCGAAGAAGATAGCGAGGACTTTATGCCCGAATTGAAAGGGAAGGCTCCCTCAGAAACTTCGCAGAACCTAAAAGAGTTTATGATGGACAACATGACCGAAGCCGATAGGGCGAAGGTCGAGGAGCCCAAATATTTCTACGAAATCACTTTTGATAAGCCGGGAGGCATACCCATGCCCTTGATCGTGGAGTATACCTATGCCGATGGTACCAAGGAAAATGTGACCTATCCCCCAGAAATTTGGAGAAAGAATGATACCGAAGTAAAAAGGGTCATTTCCTCACAAAAAGAATTGGTGGGGATCGTGGTAGATCCTAAATTGGAAACCGCGGACATTGATACCACCAATAATGCATGGCCCATGAAGGATGAAAAATCCGATTTTGACAAGTTCAAGGAGAACATCAAAGGAAAATAATACAAAACTCTTGAAAGAGCCTCGTGATTTCACGGGGCTTTTTTTATTTTCCCAACAACTTCTGATTATATTTGTTGCATGTATTTTCTATTCATTAGCGGAGGAGAGATTTTTTTCATCCTATTTATAGTGGTGATGGTCTTTGGTGCCGATAAAATCCCTGGAATAGCCAAGGGGCTTGGTAAGGGAATGCGTCAGCTGCGGGATGCTACGGACGACATTAAGCGTGAAATCCAGAAAAGTGCCGAAAGCCAAGGCATCGATACCGATTTTACCAAGGATATTAGGAATGAACTCAACGAGGTCAAGAAAAATGTGGATGAAGTAACGGGCTCCATCAAAAGGGGAACCAAGTAATCCATGTTGGAGCGGCTTCTGGAGTGGGATCGGGACACCTTTATCTATCTCAATGGGCTGGGTATTGAAAAATATGACGGCTTTTGGACCGTTGTCACCAATTTCTGGACTTGGACGCCACTCTTTATTCTCTTTATCTTTCTATTGTTCCTAAAATTTTCGAAGCGCGAAGCCTTTTATAAATTATTGACCGTTTTGGGGTTGGCGCTTTTTATCACGGCCATTACCCATTGGACCAAGATTTCCGTCGCTCGTTTGAGGCCGAACAACACTGAGGAAATCAATTTACTTATACGGATTCTAAAAAGCCCAACCGATTATAGTTTTTTCTCTGGGCATGCCTCAAGCTCATTTTCCCTGACCCTATTGGTATTTCTTTTTTTGAGGAAAAAAGTGAAATGGGCCTATTTGTTTTTTGTTTGGCCCATCCTTTTTACCATGAGCCGTATTTATGTGGGTGTGCATTATCCCATCGATATTATTGTGGGGATGTTGGTAGGATTGTTGTCAGGAGTGCTTTTTTATAGACTGTACCAAAGATTTATTTCACCCTACACAGGGTAAGTCCATCCCTGATGGGCAACAATACCGTTTCCACTCTGGGGTCGTTCTTCAGTTTTTCGTTATAGGCAAGAAGTGATGCCGTGGCCTTGTCGGATGGGTCAAGAGGTTCCACTACTTTTCCAGACCAAAGTACATTGTCCGAAAGAATGACACTGCCCGGTTTGGTTTTTTGTATAACGGCTTCAAAGTAAGCATCATACTCCACCTTAAAGGCATCTATGAAGATGAGGTCAAAAGTAAGGTCGAGTTTAGGGATGATATCGAGTGCATCACCCGTATGTTGTATGATTTGGGAAGCGTAATCACTCCTATCAAAATACCTGCGTTGCATATCGTGCAGTTCCTCATTGACTTCAATAGTGTGCAATTGACCATCTTTTTGAAGGCCCTCGGCCAAGCATAGCGCTGAATACCCCGTATAGGTTCCAATCTCCAAAATGTTTTTTGGTGCGATGATTTTGGAAAGTAAGCTCAACACCCGTCCCTGAAAATGCCCGGTGATCATGCGGGGGCGGACCACTTTCAAGTGGGTTTCCCGGGAGAGTTCCGCCAAAAGGGCCGGTTCGTCCTCGGAACTGTTGATCAGATAATTTTCAAGTGTGGAAGAAAGAAAATGCATGTTTTTATTTTTGCAAAAATAGAGAAAGAACTACATTGAAATACCAGTTTAGCAAAAGGAAACCATGTCAATGAAAAATATACAGATCAGGAATGCCCATTTGAAGGATTTGCCTTTGCTCTTGGAGTTTGAGCAGAAAATCATAAAAGCGGAACGCCCTTTTGATGTTACCCTCAAGGAAGACCCCATCAGTTATTATGACCTCAAGGCCATGATTTTGGATAAGGAAGCTTCCGTAGTGGTAGCCGAAGTGGATGAAAAGGTGGTGGCTTCGGGCTATGCCATTCCCAAAAGGGCAAGACATTATTTGGATCATGAATACTATGCCTATTTGGGTTTTATGTATACTGATGATGAGTACCGTGGTATGGGCATCAACGCTAAGATTGTGGAGAACTTAAAGTCTTGGTCCTTGGAGAAAGGATTCAAAGAAATCAGGCTAACCGTTTACAATGATAACCTGCCAGCCATTAAGGCTTATGAAAAAGTGGGTTTTAAAAAGCATATCATAGAAATGCGTTTGGAATGATCAATAAAAGTAAAATCGTATGACAAGTTGTATTTTTGAAACCGATTAAAAGCATGGTATGACCTTTAAGAACACCTTGGAATTTGCCCAACAATTGGATGCGGAGGATATGCTTTCCAACTATAGGAAAGAGTTTCATTATCCGCAGGTAAACGGGAAAGATGTCATTTATTTTACGGGAAATTCTTTGGGATTGCAGCCCAAGCGTTCACAGAAGTATGTGGATGAGGTAATGAAGGATTGGCGGGAGCTCGCCGTGGAAGGGCATTTTTATGCCGATAAACCCTGGTGGGACTATCACGAGCGGTTGGCCGAAGGCCTTTCCAAAGTAGTGGGAGCAAAGCCCGAAGAAGTTTCGGTCATGAATACCCTTACCGTGAACCTACATTTGTTGATGGTTTCCTTTTACCGGCCCACGGCAAAACGGTTCAAGATCATTTGTGAGGAAAAAGCCTTTCCGTCCGATCAGTATATGTTGCAAAGTCAGGTCCGTTTTCATGGGTTTGATCCCAATGAAGCTATCGTTGAGGTGAAAAAACGGAAGGGGGAGCATTCTTGGCGAACCGAGGATATCTTACAGACCATTGAAGAAGTGGGGGATGAACTCGCACTGGTACTGATGGGCGGGGTCAATTACTATAACGGGCAGGTATTGGACATGAAGGCCATAACACAGGCCGGAAAGTCCGCTGGTGCTTTTGTGGGATGGGACTTGGCGCACGGTGTAGGCAATGTGAAACTGGAACTGCACGATTGGGGCGCGGACTTCGCTGCTTGGTGCAGCTATAAATACATGAACAGTGGCCCAGGGAACGCTTCGGGGATTTTTGTTAACGAGCAGTATCTCGGTCAAAAGGATATTCCGCGCTTTGAAGGATGGTGGGGCACCAAAAAAGAAACCCGTTTCTTAATGGGGCCAGAGTTCGACCCGATTGCTTCTGCGGATGCATGGCAGTTGAGCAACCCGCCCATATTGTCATTGGCCCCATATTTGGCTTCCTTGGAACTTTTTGATGAGGTGGGTATGGACGCCCTGATTGAAAAGCAACAAAAAATAGTGGCCTATTTGGAGTTTGTCCTTCATGAGATTGATAAGCAGGTAGAAAGCTCTTTTGAAATCATTACCCCTAAGGATCGAGGCTGTCAGCTTTCCGTTTTTCTCCATGGCGAAGGCAGGTCTTTGTTTGATTATTTGATGAAGAATGGGGTGATCACGGATTGGCGGGAACCCAACGTGATCAGATTGGCACCTGCTCCTTTTTATTGCTCCTTTGCAGATATGTATAATTTTGGCCAGATTTTAAAGCAGGGTATCCTGCAAAAGTAGGTTGCCATATTTCCTTTTTAGATAGGTGGAAGGCGTAGTGCCCTGATACTTTTTAAACTGTCGGGAAAAATAGGAAGGGTCATTGAACCCGGATTGGTACATGACCTCGGTGATCAAAGTGTTGTTGGTATTGAAAAATTCCAAGGCTTTATTGATTCGGAACTCATTCACAAAGTCGATAAAGGTACGTTGGGTCATTTTTTTAAAGAATCTGCAGAACGAATTTGAGGTAAGGCCCAACTGGGTTGAAATTTCAACTAAGGAAATGGTGCCTGAATAGTGCTCGTTCACATATTCAAAGATTTCCTCCAATCTTTTGATGTCATCCTTTTTGAAGTTGTCCAAGGCAAAATTATCAAATAAAGGTTCATAAGAAGTCTCCCGGGACAAGTGGTTCAATATAGAGAGTAGGTTGATCAATTTGCCTTGATGGTCCAAATCCCCGAACCGTTCAAAATCGGGCCCAAGCCTATTGTGGACCTCTGGACCAAAGACCAAGCCCTGTTTCGATTTTCGAATTAGGGCATTGATTTTGCCCAACTCGGGAAAAATCTTGAGTTTCTCCTCCAGAAACTCTTTTTTGAATTGGATTACGATCTCTAGGTTGTCCACATGATCTCTATTGCCAAAATCGGCATGGGGAATGTTTCCTCCCAAAAAAACCAAAACACCGTTGGAGTAAGCTTTCTTTTGTGAACCAATGCGTAATATTCCTGAACCATTCTTTACATAAACCATTTCATATTCAGGGTGGACATGCCAACCTGCAGATGCACAATGGTTTTCATTGGCATAAGATTCAATTTTTAAGGAGGTGTCTACGGCAACATTGATGGATTCCAATATGGGCTTCATAAAGTAAAATTACCAAAAACTGTAAATATTATATTCATTTAGGAATAAATCATTTTAGTATTGGAATAATATGGGCAAGTCAAATAGAATTAGGATGCTTTAATTTGTAGGGACTATATCTTATGAAATCACTAGCGCTTATTTTTTCCAACCCTAGGTATTTTGCCCCGGCCTGGGTTTTTACCAGTCTTAATATTTGGTTTGGCACTTGGGCCATTTATATACCTACCGTAAAGGAAAAACTGGGTATAGATAAAGCTGATTTGGGTATTGCCCTTTTCTGTCTGTCCCTTGGGGTCTTCACCATTTTTCCCATGGCATCCAAGATTATTAACCGATTGGGTGTTGGAAAAGCCACTTGGGTAGGGGTACTCTGTACAAGCTGTGCGGCCATGTTGCCCTTGATGGCTCCCAGCTATCCGATTTTAATGGGAAGTCTTTTTGTTTTTGGGTCCTGCACTGGATTTACAGATATCTCCATGAACACCTTGGTGACCGAAATTGAGAAAGAGGATAAGAAAAATTTCATGTCTGCAGCCCATGGTTTCTTTAGTTTGGGTGGAATTTTGGTGGGCTTGGGGAGTTTTCTCATCCCAATTATTGGAAACCCTGTCCTTCACATGGGTCTTACGGTGACAGTGGTCTTGATAGTGAATTTGATTTTCTATAAAAACTACATCCACATTGTAGCTGCCCCAGTGGAAAAGGAGCCTTTCAGTCTAAAATTGTTCAAGCCTCTTTTGTTGTTGGGCATTATAGGCTTTGTTTCCATGGGAAGCGAAGGTGCCATCATAGATTGGAGCGGGCTTTACCTGAAAGAGGTCACATTGGCCCCAGAGATGCTAATCGGTTCAGGTTTTTTGGCCTTTTCCACGGCCATGACCCTCGGACGTTTTTTGGGAGATGGTATCAGTGCCCGGATAGGGTCGGTTAAGATTCTTGGTTTGGGTGCATTGGTGGCCATTGGTGGATATGCGCTGGTACTTTCAGGACAAACGATACCTGCCATTGTTGGTTTTGCTTTCAATGGTCTTGGGTTTTCAGTAATGGTTCCCGAACTGTTCAGGATTGGGGGCAATGTAAAAGGGGTAGATTCCGCACAAGGCGTTTCCTTTATTGCAGGGACAGGGTATTCGGGTTTCTTGGTAGGGCCTGTGATTTTAGGTTTTTTGGCAGAACAGGCCTCTTTGGTGCATAGCTTTTATGTGTTATTGGCCTGCGTGTTGCTGGTATTGGGGATTACATTCTTTCTCCATAAAACCCGAAAATAGGGAGTTCAATTACTGCACTTTCAATTGCGAGAAATAGAGATGGAAACTACCATCGGCCTTTTTGTGGCTCCTTGAAATTTGCATGCCATTGATTTCCGCATAATCTTCCCAAGTAGTAGTAAGCGAGGGCTCTTCCTGATTGGCTTTTCGATAGGTCCACTCTCGGATGATATAGTCGTCCTTGAAATAAAAATCATAAGCGTCTCCTGGGGTATATCCACCATCACTGGAGTACACAATGGTCAATTTTTGCATGTTTTCCCCACTTATGGGGGCTTTTTCGCTCATGGAATGTCCAAAAGAATAGTTGCCGGCATCCCATACAAGATTAAACGGAGCCAGTAGCCAGTATTTATCATTGATAAACCCTCCATTGGTTTTTTGGGCAATACTGTCCATGGACTTTCGATTGTAGGTCAAGGTGTCGGCCCCAGATATAGCGGTGACCTCATTCTCCTTGGTTTTCCAGACCCAACTGCGTTCAAAATGGGTACTGTCCCTATCCACATTGAACATAAAGTCAATTTGGTTCACCGATTTCCAATTGGCCAACCCATGCGCATCGGCAATCAACTCAGGAATGTTTTTTTCTGGGGTGGCTTCAACGGTGCTTGGCGTTTTGGGTTCGGTTTTGCAGCCTATGAAAATGGCCAAAACAAAAATGCTGAGTAGGGATAGGGTCTTCATGTCTGGTTTTTAATCAAATATACCATGTTTTTAACTTATCTTGCGCCCCATTTTTTGATAAGGATCGATTGGATAGGTCGACGTAAAACTAAATAACCTGGGTGTGACTTTTTTCAAAAAGCTGTTTCTAATACTTATAAGTAACCCCGACAAGGAATATTTGGAAACGGAAGACCATTATGCCCATCTATCTGATGAGGAATTAGTGAAG
Source organism: Flagellimonas olearia (assembly GCF_009184425.1). GTDB lineage: Bacteria > Bacteroidota > Bacteroidia > Flavobacteriales > Flavobacteriaceae > Flagellimonas > Flagellimonas olearia. The sequence goes on from NZ_WELG01000002.1 coordinate 1,656,815, forward strand.
CGTATTGTGGCGAGCAACGACCCTTTGTTATTTGAGAGGTTGTACGATCGCTATGCAAAAATGGTATACAACAAATGCTATGGATTTGCCAACTCTGATGATGAGGCAGAAGACTTGACCCAGGATGTTTTTTTACAGCTCTTCATTAAATTGAAGATGTTTAAGGGAAAATCTAAATTTTCAACATGGTTATATTCCTTCACCTACAACTTTTGTGTCAATTACGTCAACCGGAACAAACAACGGAAGATAAGAGATCAATCCATTCCCGTGGAAGATACAGAATATAAACTTTCCGAAGAGGTCCCGGATGAAAGTCTCTATGAAATGAAGGCCGACAAGCTCAAGAAAGCCTTGGAGCTTATTGCGCCAGAGGATAAATCAATTATGCTGTTGAAATATCAGGACGGAGCATCTATCAAGGACCTTGTGGGTATTATGGAGATCGGGGAAAGTGCGGTAAAGATGCGGTTGAAGCGAGCAAAGGAAAAACTATTGGAAATCTATAACACCCTGCAATAGATGGCAAAGAAAGAAAGGAATCCGTTTAAGCAACTGGAGGCGTCCCTGAGGGAAGCCCCTCCGGGAATGAAGAAAAAGGTCATGAACGACATTGCTGCGGCGAAGTTGATCATGGACATGGCATCCCTTTTTTCCATTAATGTTGGAAGTGCTTTGCGAAAATTGTTCAGGACACTGGGAGAACACTAAGAAGAAGAATACTAAGAAGAACACTATAAAGCTATATGTATGGAAACACTAAGTAATTGGAAGAACGTTACTTTGGGCTCACTTTCTTCAATGGGGAAGAACATTGGTGCTGCCCTTCCCAAGATTGTGGGGGCCATTGCCATCCTTATTTTGGGATGGTTGATCATTAAGATTGTACTTTTTATTTTGGGCAAGATCTTAAAATTGGCCAAAATGGATGCCTTGAGTGAGCGTATCAATGAAATGGACCTTTTGGGCAATGGAAAGTTTAATATCGACATCGTCAAGATTACCCTTGGGTTTGTAAAGTGGTTGTTGCTGTTGGTCTTTTTTATTGTGGCCGCCGATATCCTGGATTGGGGAATCATCTCTACCGAAATTGGCAACTTGCTGCGTTATTTACCCAGATTGTTCACGGCTTTGGTATTGTTTACCATTGGGCTGTATTTGGGCAGCATAGTGAAAAATGCCATTAAAAATCTGTTCGAATCATTCGAGTTTGGAGGGGGTAAAATCATAAGTGGGCTTATGTTCTATGTAATTGTCATTTTCATGTCGATTACTGCTTTGAACCAAGCTGGGGTAGACACTACCATCATTACCAACAATATTACCTTGATCATGGGGTCTTTTCTATTGGCCTTTGCGCTAGGGCTTGGTCTTGGGTCTAGGGAAATTGTGGCTGATCTTTTACGGTCTTTCTACACCCGTAAAAACTATGCTGTTGGGGATAAGGTCGTTATTGGGGAGGACAGTGGCATTATTGAGGCCATTGAGAACAACAGTTTGACCTTAGTGACCAAGAAGGGAAAGTTTGTGATTCCGATTAAAGATGTGGTATCGCAAAAGGTGGAAATAAAGTCGTAAAACAGCAATTGGGACAAAGTAGTTTCATTTGAACCACAACTTCCTTGGAATTTGATTATTTTTGAAACTTTCAAGACATAAAAAATGAGTTCAAAAAAAGGAAAGGTTCAAGAATTGATTCAGGAAAAACTTCTGGAAGAGCGTAAAGTGTTTTTATGGGGCATGGTGGATGATGATTCGGCGAAACATGTCATAGACCGCTTGCTCTATCTGGATTTGCAGAACAATAAGGAAATCCAATTGATCATCAATAGCCCTGGAGGCTATGTGACCTCTGGTTTTGCCATTTACGATACCATCAAACAAATTAAAAGCCCTGTATCCACCGTATGTTCCGGTTTGGCGGCGTCCATGGGCTCCATTCTACTTTCGGTAGGAGAAAAGGGAAGAAGGTTCATTCAACCCCATGCCCGGGTAATGATCCACCAACCCAGTGGAGGTGCCAGGGGACAAGCTTCCAATATAGAGATCCAGGCCAAGGAAATTATAAAGACCAAGGAGTTGGGTGCCCAAATTTTGGCAGACAACTGTGGCCAATCATTCGAAAAAGTGATGAAAGATTTTGATCGCGATTATTGGATGGGCGCCGAAGAGTCCGTGGAGTACGGTATTGTGGATGGAATCCTAGAGTAGGACAAACATATCAAACGGAAAAAAGTCCTTCGCAACTTTTTGTGAAGGACTTTTTGCATATATATGGACGCCTAAGCGGAATATTCAATATATATACGGCAAGAGTGGTACCAAAAGTTTTTAAGGAAGTGTTAAAAATTGGTTTTGTTGTTTTAAGGTTGTCCACTGTATGGGATTATATGGTACCTCCCTTTTAAAGGAAAACGTGTTAAATTCCGTATTTTTGAAGTCTAACTACAATGGGCCCAGCGGGCATTTATGACACAGACTTCAAAAAATATAGCCATCATCGGTTCTGGATTGGTGGGTTCGCTTTTGGCTATTTACCTTCGAAAAAAAGGCCATTCCATAACAGTTTTTGATAGAAGACCGGATATTAGGACCATTGAGTTCTCAGGAAGGTCCATTAATCTGGCCATGAGTAATAGGGGCTGGCGATCCTTGCAGAAAGTGGGATTGGAAGATTCCATCAAGGAAATAGCCATTCCGTTGGACAAGCGGGCCATGCATGTGAATGATAAGCCGGTCTATTTCCAAAAGTATGGGAAAGATGGGGAGGCCATTTGGTCTATTTCCAGAGGTATCCTTAATAAACGTATGATTGATCTGGCCGAAGAGGCCGGTGCAGAGTTTCGGTTCAATGAGAAAGTATGGGATGTAAACCTCCCAGAAGCCAAGATCTATACCGGGGAATCGGAGAAGAGTGAATGGAAGGAATACCAGTACGACCTTATTTTTGGTTGTGATGGGGCCTTTTCACGGGTACGCCATAAAATGCAACGCCGCAGTAGGTTTGACTACTCCCAAGATTTTTTGGATGTGGGCTATAAGGAACTGACCATCCCGGCCAATGCGGATGGGACCCATAAACTGGATAAAAACTCCTTTCACATTTGGCCTAGGGGCAAGTTTATGCTTATAGCCATGCCCAATATTGATGGTAGTTTTACCTGTACCCTCTTTTTACCTTTCGAGGGAGAGGTGTCTTTTGAGAAGATTACGACACCGGAAGAAGCCAAGGCATTTTTCAAGGAATATTTTCCCAATGTAAAAAATGAGATTGAAAACCTGTCCCAGGACTTTTTCAAGAATCCTACCAGTGCCATGGTCACCATGAAGTGCTATCCGTGGACCTATTGGAACAAAGTGGCCTTGGTGGGGGATTCTGCCCATGCCATTGTGCCTTTTTACGGACAGGGCATGAACGCTGGTTTCGAGGATATTTATGAACTCAACGAGCTTATGGAGACCCATGGGGATGATTGGGACGTGATTTTCTCTGAATACCAAAAGACCCGGAAGCCCAACGCGGATGCCATCGCAGAGCTCAGTTACCGCAATTTTGTGGAGATGAGTAGCAAGACGGCCAATCCCAAATTTTTGTTGCAGAAAAAGATTGAAAAATGGTTTGCCTCAAAACATCCTGATAAATGGGTCCCGGTCTATAGCCGGGTAACCTTCTCGGACCGGCCTTATGCGGAGGCCTTGGCCATTGGGGATAGGCAAGAAGCCATTATGCGACAAGTAATGCAATTGCCCAGCATTGAAGAAAAATGGGACTCCAAAGAGGTGGAGGATAAAATACTGGACCTTTTGAGAGCGGTTTAGGGAATGGTATGTTGTGTTGGGAGAAGTTTAGAGCTCCAGTATGACACTAATGCCACGAATTTTTGATACCATGATGCTATGATTGTCTGGGATCATTTCGACCGAATGGGAGAAATCTATTTTTAAGAGATTTTCCAATCACTTTGCTCATTCCGAATAACACAAAAAAAGCCACCTTTTAGGTGGCTTATATTTTTATGCAGTGCAGTTGCTATAGTTTGGCAAAAAGCGCTTGCATTCTATCCTGCTCTTCTTCGGCCAACAAGGGGTCTACCAAGATTCGTCCACTGTGCTCATCGGTGATGATTTTCTTTCGGGAAGCAATCTCTACCTGCACCTGCGGTGGAATGGTAAAGAAAGACCCTCCAGAAGCACCACGTTCCACGGGAACCACGGCAAGACCGTTCTTAACGTTGTGTCGAATTCTTTTGTAGGCTTGGATCAAGCGGTCCTCGATTTTATCCTCGTATTCCTCGGATTTCTTCAATAGGGCTTTTTCCTCTTTTTCCGTTTCGGCCAAAATGGCGTCCAACTCACCTTTTTTGTGTTTTAGGTGACCTTCACGCTCGCTTAATTTTTCCTTGGTGTCGGCAACAACTTCCTTCTTCTGTTCAATTTGCGCCTTGAACTCCTTGATGTTCTTTTCGGCCAATTGGATTTCCAATTCCTGGAACTCCACTTCCTTGCTCAACGAGTTGAATTCACGGCTGTTGCGAACATTCTTCTGTTGCTCGGCATATTTTTTGATCAAGGTTTTGGCTTCCTCGATAAGGTTTTTCTTGGCAGTGATCTCAAAGTTGATGGTTTCCACATCGGTCTTGAGCTTGTCCATACGGGTTTTAAGGCCAAGGACCTCGTCTTCCAAGTCCTGTACTTCCAAAGGCAACTCGCCCCTTACATTGCGTATCTCGTCAACCCTGGAATCGATGAGCTGTAAATCATACAGTGCTCTCAACTTTTCTTCCACGGTGCTTTCTTTTTTGTTCGCCATAAATTATAAATACTTGATGGGATTCGTTATACTCTCCGATAAAGAGACTGCAAAATTAGGAATTTTTTTCGTAAGATAATCAACCAATAAATCTTTTGTAAACTGCTCAGTTTCAAAGTGCCCGATATCTGCGATGACAAGTTGCCCTTCAGCTTCATAAAATTGATGGTATTTTAGGTCCGAAGTAATAAAAACATCGGCCTTGGCCTTTTTGGCCGCACCTATGGCAAAAGCACCACTCCCGCCCAAAACGGCCACTTTTTTCACCTTCTTCCCCAGCAATTGTGAATGACGCACAACAGAGGCATTCATGGTCTTTTTCAACTGTTTTAAAAAGGCTTGCTCCTCCATTTCGGTTTTGAGCTCGCCCACCATGCCCATGCCCAAATCTTGGTTGGTGTTCTCCAAGGCCACAATTTCATAGGCCACTTCTTCATAGGGATGTGCCGCGAAAAGAGCCTTTAGAAGGTGGCTTTCCTTTTCAAAGGAATAAATTACGTTGATCTGCACCTCTTTTTCCAAATGTAGTTCCCCAACCTCTCCAACGCTGGGGTTGGCATTTTTTCCGGCTTTAAAACTGCCCATCCCTTCTGTACTGAAACTGCAATTGCTGTATTTGCCAATTTCTCCAGCTCCAGCTTTAAAAAGGGCTGATTTCACCATTTCGGCACTTTCCAATGGGGTATAAGTAGTCAATTTTCGGATGGAACCGGTTTTGGGGATAAGGATTTTAGGATTTTGAATGCCTAAAACCTCACAAATCTTGGCATTTACCCCCATAGGGCTGTTGTCCAAGGCTGTATGCATACTGTATATGGCAATGTTGTTGGTTATGGCTTTCATCACCACCCGTTCCACATAGGTGCGTCCTGTGAGCTTCTTTAATCCGCTAAAAATTATGGGGTGGAAACTAACGATGAGGTTGTGTTTTTTTTCGATGGCCTCGTCCACCACATTTTCCAAGGTGTCCAAGGTTACCAAGATCCCCTTCACGGGCATGTTGGGGTCTCCCACCAACAATCCTACATTGTCAAAACCCTCTGCATGGGGCAAAGGGGCCAGTTCCTCCAATATTTTTGTTATATCCTGTACGGTCATTTCACATTTGTTAAGTAGGCTAAAGATAAAATATTATATTTTCGTCCCATGGTGCAATTGCTGCGCAAAATAGCGTTTCCTTTTTCCTTGGTCTATGCCTTGGTGGTGCATGTTCGCAATTTTCTGTACAACATTGGGGTGTTTGTTTCCAAAACGTACAGCACTCCGACCCTTTGTGTGGGAAACTTGAGTGTGGGTGGCACCGGAAAAACCCCTATGATCGAATATCTAATCCGAATTTTGGAGGGTCATAAGGTGGCGGTGTTGAGTAGGGGGTACAAACGAACTTCCAAAGGGTTTTTGTTGGCAGATTCCAATAGTTCGGTTTTGGATCTAGGGGATGAGCCTTTCCAGATACATCAAAAATTTCCAAAGGTATCCGTTGCGGTTGATGCGGACAGAAGAAATGGTATGGCTCAGCTTGAATCCCGAGTAGAGCCCCAAGTGGTTTTGTTGGATGATGCCTTTCAGCACAGACGTGTAAAACCCAAATATTCCATTTTGCTTACGGCCCATGACAATTTGTTCGTGGACGATTGGTATTTGCCTACCGGTAATCTTAGAGATGGTAAACGGGAATACAAGCGAGCTGACATGATCATTGTCACCAAATGCCCCGAGGTGTTGTCCAAGGACGAGCGACATGCTATTTCAAAGAAATTAAGGCTGCTGCCCCATCAAAATGTGTTGTTTTCATCCTTGATGTATGATGATTACGTCAAACAAAAAAGTGGGGATAGCTTGGCCCTTGATGCTTTAAAGGGAAAGCGATTGGCATTGGTCACAGGGATAGCGTCTCCCGGACCGTTGGTGAAGTACCTCACGACTAAAGGACTACTTTTTGAACATTTTGAGTTTGGAGATCATCACCATTTTACGAATGATGAAATTAAAACGTTCAAGGATTTTGAACTGATTTTGACCACTGAAAAGGATTATGTACGACTGGAAGGGCGTGTGGAAAATTTATATTATTTGGAAGTGGCCCATAGTTTTGATTCCGAAGACAGGGCTTTGTTGGAAAAAGCGGTCAAAGGGTTGCTCTAGACCAAGCCTTCCATTTTGTTTTTGAAGATATTCTCCCCAATTTTTTGATAGAAGACCTCTGGTTTAAAAGGTTTGGTGACCACATCGTTGCAACCGGCCTGATAGAAACTGTCCAAGCTGTCGTCCAGTGAAATGGCCGTCAAGGCAATGATGGGTGTCCCTTGGTCGAACTTACGGATTTGACGGGTAGCTTCCTCTCCGCTGATTCCGGGCATATGGATATCCATTAAGATGGCATCATAGTCATTGGCCTTGGCCAGGTCAATGGCTTCGTTACCATTGTTGGCAATATCGCAGGTAATCTCTTTTTTGGTCAGCATTTTTTTGGTGATGACCTGATTGATTTTGTTGTCCTCAACGATCAGGATATGCAAACCTTTGAAATTAAACTCCTCTGGGTCAAGTTCAAAGGCAACGCTCTCCAATGCTTTCGAATCGCACTTCAGTTCCATTTCAAAGAAGAAGGAGCTTCCATGATCGATCTCACTCTCTAAATGGATGGTACTTCCAAATAGCCCAAGCAGACTTTTTACAATGGTGAGGCCAAGACCCGTGCCTCCATATTCCCTATTGATTTGGATGGAACCTTGTTCAAAACTGTCGAAAATATTTTTCTGTTGCTCCTCGGAGATTCCAATACCATTATCCCTTACCTCAAAATAGAGTCGTACTTGATCATCGTCTTTTTGCAATAGCTTGGCGATGACCTCTACCTTTCCATTTTTGGTGAACTTAAGCGCATTGCCCACCAAGTTCATAAAGACTTGGGACAGTTTTATGGGGTCTCCCAGCAGTTGTTGCGGAATGGCAGAGTCATAATCAAGGACAAGTTTGGTCTTGTTCTCATGGGCATTCTGTTGAAGGGACTCCACCACATCGGTAAGTACCTTTTGCAGTTTAAACTCAATGCTCAACGGCTCTAGTTTGTCCGCATCTATTTTGTTGATCTGGAGAATGTCATTGATGAAGTTCAATAAATACTCACCCGAAAACTTCAATGATTTTAAATGTTCTTTCTGATGGTCCGCAGGGTTTTCCTCCAACAAGAGGTGGGTTAGCCCTGTGACCGCGTACAAAGGTGTCCGCAGTTCATGGGTAACGGTTGAAAGAAAGTTGGTTTTGGCTTCCATGGCAGATACCGCTGCATCCCTGGCCAACTCCAGTTCCTTGTTCTTGGTGTAGAGAAGGTCGTTGGTCTTAAGCTTGATCTGGTTGTTCCTGAAAAGGGATACGGCAAGCAATGAGATGATGGTCAAAAAGGCCGAGGTAAGTATGGCGGTTATCTCCGAACGGTTTTTGGATTCACTGAGTTCCTCATTCTTTGCGGTAAGTTTGTTGATTTCGTTCATTTGGTGTTCAAACCTGATCTTATCAGCGGTTTTTGCATCCAATTTGACCTTTTCAATGGTAAAAACGGAATCTTTGATTTGTTCCAAGGCTTTATTGTACTTCAAAGCTTCATTGTAACGGCCTATGATTTCATAAATCGCTGAGAGTTCTTCATTGGCGGTCCGTATTTCTTTGGCGAAGCCATGTTTTTTGGCAAGTTCCAGTGCAGCTTTGGAATGGACAATGCCTTCATCCATATCGTTCAATTTAACACTGATCTTGGCCAATTGGAGATTGGCCCTGGTTGCCAAAAAGGCCCTCTCCTTATCATCGGAATTTACAATAAGGGCGTGAAGGTTCTTTATGGCGTTGTCATACTTTTCAATATTGGTAAAGATACTGGCCTCCAGAAGCAGAATATTGTTGCTTAGGTTCCTGTTGTTGCTCAGCATCCGTGATTCTTCCAATGATTTTAAGGATTGGAAGTTGTTGCCTTCATCAAATAGGAGGGCTGCATCCACATAAAGATGAAACGCCTGTCCATACGAATAGGAAATATCTTTTAAAAGGATACTGGCTCTGTCCCAATAGAAAATGGCCGTTTCCCTGTCCCCTTCTTCCAAGAACAATCGGGAATATTGATGGTAAGTATCCAACAATAATTTGGCATCTTCATTTTCCTCGGCAATTTTGGCGGCTTGATCTAGGGTTTCGAGTGCTTTATCTATTTTGTTTTCATGCCTGTAGGTCATGAATTCATCAAAAATAGTCTGTATGGTAGCGGTGGAATTGGTATCATTTTGACCAAAAGATAGTTGGGTGCATGCCAAAATGCACAGTAGAAATGGCAATTTACGGCCTATCCATTTGTGTAGTAAGCTCCTGATCAAACGTAATCTTTCTTTATAAGCAAAGCTATTAAATCAACAATTCTGGAACAATATCCAGTCTCATTGTCATACCATCCGATGATTTTCACCATTTTACCAATAACGGAAGTCATCAAAGAATCAAACGTACAAGAATGATAACTATTGTTTATATCAATGGAAACAATGGGGTCTTCGGTGTAAAAAAGGATGTTTTTAAGCTCATTTTCGGCATAACTCTTAAAGGTAGCATTAATTTCTTCAATGGAAGTCTCCTTTTTTACATTAAAGGTGATGTCGGTCAAAGAGCCATTGGGAACCGGTACCCGTATGCCACATCCGCCAATCACATCGGACAATTCCGGGAATATTTTGGTCAGTGCCTTGGCTGCTCCGGTGGTAGTGGGAATAATGGATTGTGCGGCCGCTCTGGCACGCCTCAAATCACGATGCGGGGCATCATGCAGGCTTTGGTCCGAAGTGTAGGAATGTATGGTGGTAATATATGCTTGTTCTATACCGCAAAGCTCGTTCATCACCTTGATCATGGGGGCGGCATTGTTGGTGGTACAAGATGCATTGGAAATGATATGGTCTTGGGCCTCAATATCGCCTTCATTTACCCCAAGGACCACCATTTTTATGGCATCATCTTCTGGGGGAACGGAAAGAATCACCTTTTTGGCCCCATTTTTCAGGTGAAAGGCCAATTGCTCCTCTTTTTTGAACTTTCCGGTCGCTTCTACCACAATGTCGACATTGTGGGCTGACCAATCAATATCTTGGGGATGGTTGTGGTTCAATACGGCCACTTTTTTGCCATTGACCATAAAACCATCTTTTTCTGGAGTGACATCAGCATGGAGTCTCCCATGGATGCTATCGTATTTTAAAAGATGAGCCAGGGTAGGGGCACTGGCCAGATCATTGATGGCCACCACTGAAATATGCGGATGGTCCTGTAGCAATCTAAATAAAGTTCTACCAATACGTCCGAAGCCGTTGATGCCGAGGGAAATCTGTTTCATGAAGGGCGATGTAGTAATAGGTTATGGTTAGTGAATGTGCTTATGGGCCTTGTAGGAAGACCGCACAAGAGCGCCACTTTCCACATGTCTAAAGCCCATTTCCAAGCCTATTTCCTCATATTTTTTGAATTGCTCCGGCAAAATGAACTGTTTTACGGGCAAATGTTTTTTTGAAGGTTGCAGGTATTGCCCTATGGTAACCACGTCCACATCCGCCTTTCTAAGGTCCTCCATGGTGGCAATAACTTCCTCTTCCTCTTCACCCAATCCCAGCATGATGCCGGATTTGGTTCGGTTGGCCCCATTTTTCTTCAAATACTCCAGAACTCCTAAGCTTCGTTCGTATTTGGCCTGTATCCGAACCTCACGGGTGAGTCTTTTAACGGTTTCCATGTTGTGGGAGATAACTTCGGGGGCTACCTCCAAAATCCTATCCAAATGGGTTTCAATTCCTTGAAAATCAGGAATAAGGGTCTCAAGTGTGGTCTCAGGGTTCATGCGTCGAACCGCTTTTACGGTTTCGGCCCAGATAATGGAACCCATATCCTTGAGGTCGTCCCGGTCCACAGAGGTGAGCACGGCATGTTTGATGTTCATGATCTTAATGGAACGGGCCACTTTTTCGGGTTCTGCCCAATCCACGGTTTCGGGTCTTCCGGTCTTTACGCCGCAAAATCCGCAGGAACGTGTACAAATATTCCCTAAAATCATAAAAGTAGCGGTACCCTCTCCCCAGCACTCACCCATGTTAGGGCAACTTCCCGAGGTGCAGATGGTATGGAGGTCATATTTGTCCACCAAACCCCGTAGCTGGGTATATTTTTTGCCCGTAGGGAGTTTTACCCTAAGCCATTTGGGTTTTCCTTTGGGAGGTAAAACGCTTTCTGCTACACTTGTGCTCATACCTAAAATTTGAACTACAAAGATACGAAACTGGAAAGGAAACTTTGACCGTTGGAAACGCTCACTTTTTTTTGATGATTTCGGCCAAAAGTTTTTTGGCTCGCAGGAGCTTTACCTTGATGTTATTCACCGGTTCGTTGAGTTCCTTGGCTATGGCGGCGTAACTCAACTCATTAAAGTATCTAAGATTGATCACTTTTTGATAATGCGGCTTCAGTTTTTTGATGTCCTGTAACAAGTTCGCCAAATTTTGTTCCGTGATCAGTTGGTCTTCCACGGTTGGGGAGTCGTCCAAAACCTTTTTTACCTCATCGCCTTGGGACTCCATTTCGTCCAAAAGGCTGCGTTTTCTCTTTCGGATAAGGTCTACATGCAAGTTTTTGGAAATGGTGATGAGCCATGTCTTGAATTCATAGGTCTCATCATAGGTGTTTATCTTGTCAAAAGCTCTGGAAAACGTACGAATAGTAATGTCCTCGGCGTCATTTTCATTTTTGGTGCGCAGTAATTGAAAACCGTAGACATCGTTCCAAAAGGTGTCCAAAAGTGCACTGAAAGCAATTTGGTTGCCTTCCTTTGCTTTTAGGATATTTTCTTTAATGGACTTTTCGGTCTTCTCCAAAAATGTGACTTTGTGTTGGCAGGATCAATAGATGATCATTGCGCTGGAACGGAGTCTTTTTTGCATTCTTGTTCATCGGGCATTTTTCCACAAAAACCACAGGCTTCACCTTCTTTGTTCAAAAAGGGGTTTTGACTGGCGCAGGTACCTGCGAACTTACCATCTTTTTTGCCCCATATTTTTATTGCGATTCCAGCAAATGCCAGTGCCAAAAGACCAATGGTCAATAATGCTAACTTCATGTTCCAACTTTTTTACAAAGGTACAAAATACGTATATACAAAGCTGAAATTGGGGAATACTTTAAGAAAACCGCCTAATAGTTGATATTGGCCACAATGTTTTCCACAGATGGGGAGGTATTGCCTCCTTTGGGCTCCACGGTAATGTAGCTTACAGCCTTGTCTGCGTAGGGAAGCGCCAATAACTTATCCTTCTCATCAAACTGTTTGATCACTCCCAGGTTTACCAATTCCCCGTTGACTTCGGCCCACATTTGGAAGCACTTGTTTTCCGGTAGGTTGGGCACATTGCTCACATTGATATAGGAAAGTTTTTTAACGGGGTTGATATAGGCAATGGCTTTAAGTTCCTTGCCTTCCCTTTTTCCATTAACGGCATATTTTTTAGTATCAGGGTTGTTAAGAACGATGAACTGGTTTCGCATGTCCTCCAGTTGGTTCTTCATGTTATCCTCCAGATACTTGATTTTGTTGGTGACCAAGGTATTTTCTTGCTGAAGGCTCTTGTTTTGGTTCCAAAAGAATACGGAAGAGCCCGCAAAAAGCATAATGGCAACACTGGCCGCAACAGCATACCTGTAGAATCTTCTGCGTACCATTTTTTCCTTCCTGGCACTGGTAACAATAATTTCTTTAAGCCCTTCAGGTGTTTTTCGGGCATACATTTTGGCGAAAGTCTCCAAATTGTCCTGAAGTTCGTTATAGGTTTCCCTTACTTCAGGATACATGGTGATGTACCTTTCAGCCTTTAAGGTCTCTTCTTTTGTGGTATCTCCCAAAAGATACTTTTCCAGTGTGTCGGAATCCAGAAATATTTTTACTTTTTCTTTCATGGCGTAAAATTTAGTAGGGGGAGCAGGGCCAATGCCGTACCGTAAATCTTTCCGAGTTCCCTAAGACCAATTTTTAGTCTAGACTTAATGGTTCCCAAGGGAATATCCAATTCTTCACTTGCCTCCTGTTGCGTCATTCCCTCAAAAAATAAGGCCTCTAAAACAATTCGGTATTTGGGCTCTAGCTTTTTAAGGTTATCTTGGATATCCAGATGTTCGGGGCTTATGCCACTCACTCCTAAGTTATATACGTCCGAAACGTCAATTTGGACTTCCTTGTCCGCTTTATTGTTTACACTTCTTAATTTATCAATGGCGGTGTTTCGGGTTATTCGGAACAACCAAGTAAAAAGTTTTGCTTTTGAGGCATCGTAGGAATCCGCTTTTTTCCAGATTTTAATAAAACTTTCCTGAAGAACATCCTGTGCCAATTCCTCGTCCCTTACCACCTTGTAGGCTACACCATAAAGAGTTTCCCCGTAATTTTCGTACAACAGGGATATGGCCTTATCGTCCCTTTCGGCCAAGAGTGAAACAATATGTCTTTCAATCAGTGTGCTCATCAACGATGGTTTATGGTAAAATTTTTAAGGGGCAAAAATCTAAAATAGGTTTTTCGTCGTATATACTACAGCGCTAAGTTAGAAAAAGCTTTTTTGGTTGGCGTTGAAAAGAAAATCAAAAAGGTTTCGGCCTTTACGATATACATAAATTTGGTTAGTTTGGTTTGGTATAACCCCTGTTTTTGATTTATCAATGCAGGGGTTATTTGATGATATTGACCTCTGGCTGAATCTTGATGTTGAATTTTTGGGCCACTTCTTTTTGGATCCGTTGGGACAAATTCAAAATATCGGTGCCAGTGGCATTTCCGTAGTTTACCAAAACAAGGGCTTGCTTTTCATGGACCCCGGCATCATCGAATCGTTTTCCTTTAAAGCCTGCTTGCTCAATAAGCCAACCTGCCGGAATCTTAAATTCTTCTTCACCCACCTCGTAATGCGGAGCGTCAGGATGTTTCTTGATGAACTTTTCAAAAGCCTTTTTTGATATGACCGGATTTTTAAAGAAACTCCCACTGTTTCCCAATACTGCGGGGTCTGGCAGTTTACTTTGCCTTATGGCAATGACCGCATCGGAGACATCCCTAATGGTGGGATAAACAATACCATTTTTTTTCAATTCAGCCTCAATGGCCCCATACCCTGTGTGCAGGACATGGTCTTTTTTGGTCAGTTTTAAATGTACCGAGGTAATAATGTATTGGTCCTTGGCCTCATTCTTGAAAATGGAATCCCGATACCCAAATTTGCAGGCTTCATTATCGAAACTTATCAGTTCCCCGGTTTTTATCTCCATGGCGGTACAACTCACAAAGACATCCTTGAGTTCTACACCATATGCACCAATGTTCTGTATGGGAGCGGTGCCTGTGTTGCCCGGAATCAGGGATAGGTTTTCCAGTCCACCATAGCCTTTTTCCAAGGTCCATTGCACCAATCCATGCCAGTTTTCACCGGCCATGACCTTTATTTCAACTTCATTTTGGTTTTCCTCAACAATGGTGATGCCCTTAAGGTTGATGTGTATCACAAGCGCATCGATATCCTTGGTAAGCAACATATTGCTTCCTCCGCTGATGATGAACTTTTTGGGATAGGATTTCAACTCCAATACTTTTTGGAGCTGTACCAAGCCGGTAATTTCAACAAAATAGCGGGCCTTCACATCAATACCAAAGGTATTGTAGGCCTTAAGGGATATGTTTTCCTGAATGTTCACCTAATTGTTGTACACTTTAAGGGCTTTGCCCAATATCTGGACCGCCTTTACAAGTTGGTCTTTTTCCAGCACATAGGCAATCCTTATTTGGTTTTTTCCCAATCCCGGGGTGGCATAGAATCCAGCCGCAGGGGCCACCATGACCGTATTGCCATCCATTTCAAATTTTTCTAGCAACCACTGCGCAAAATCATCGGCATCGGCAATGGGGAGTTCCACCACACAATAAAAGGCACCTTGTGGGACGGCCACTTTTACCCCTTCCAGTTTTCGAAGCTCTGAGATCAAGATATCACGTCGCGACGCGTATTCAACAATGACCTCATCAAAATAGGATTGCGGTGTCTCCAAGGCAGCTTCACTGGCTATTTGCGCAAATGTTGGTGGTGAAAGTCGGGCTTGGGCAAATTTAAGGGCGGTTTGGATCACCTCCTTGTTTTTGGATACCAAACAACCTATCCGGGCTCCACACATGCTGTAACGCTTGGAAACGGAATCGACCACAATGGCATGGTCTTCAAGACCTTCTTCCTGTAAAATGGAATGGTGTTGTCTGCCTTCATAGGCAAATTCCCGATATACCTCATCCGCTATGAGGAACAGGTTGTGTTTTTTTACCAATGCGGCCAGTTGCTGTATTTCTTCCTTACTGTACAAGTATCCCGTTGGGTTGCCAGGGTTACAGATGAGAATGGCCTTGGTTTTTTCCGAGATCAGTTTTTCAAAATCGGCAATAGGGGGGAGGGCAAAATTATTTTCCAAGGTGGAAACGATCGGTACTACTTTGACGCCCATGGCCGTTGCAAATCCGTTGTAATTGGCATAGAACGGTTCTGGGATAATGATTTCATCATTGGTGTCCATGATACTTCCCATGGCAAACGAAAGTGCTTCGGAACCTCCAGTGGTCACAATAATGTCCTTGGCGGTGACATGAATGTCTTTCTTGTCATAGTAAGCGGCAATTTTTTCCCGATAGACTTCGGAACCCTCCGTCATGCTATAGGCCAATACCTCCACGGTATGGTTGCGCACGGCATCCAGGGCCACTTTTGGAGTCTTAATGTCCGGTTGCCCAATGTTGAGGTGAATCACATGGGTTCCTCTTTTCTTGGCGGCCTCTGCATACGGGACCAATTTACGGATTGGGGAGGCGGGCATATGCCTCCCTTTTTCAGAGATACTTGGCATGTACTGATATTTTAAGCAAAAATGCTAAAACCCACACTCGTAAACAACAGATTGGACCATTATTTATGCGGTTATTGGAATGTTAAATACGACCGGTTGTCTTGGATAATTTTGTATATTCCATAAGGATAACCCTTTAGAAGTAAGGAAATTGAAAAAAGGACTATACTTTTTTGTGCTTCTTTTTGTTGTGGCGCCCCTTTTGGTTTCGGCCCAAAAGTTTAAAATGCCCAGACATAAGAAATTCCAGAAAGTTAAGTTTGAACTGATCAATAACCTTATCATAATCCCTGTGCAGATCAATGGATCCGATCTTACCTTTGTTTTGGATTCTGGGGTGAGCAAACCCATTCTTTTCAATCTTTCCGGTCAAGATTCCATTTCCATCAACAATGTTTCCGAAGTGACCATCAGGGGATTGGGAGATGGTGAACCTATGAAAGCATTGAGTTCCATGGGGAACGTGTTCAGTTTGGGGGATGCGGAGAATTATTCACAGGATCTATATGTGGTTTTGGATAAGGGAATCAATTTCTCACCTTCATTGGGTATTCCTGTGCATGGTATTTTGGGGTTTGAGCTCTTCAGGGATTTTGTTGTTGAAATCAATTATGGGGCAAAGTATATCAAGCTCCATAATCCTGAGCATTATGTACACAGGCAGGGCAAAAAAGCCCAAACCTTGCCATTATCCATTATAAAAAGAAAGGCCTACGTGGAAGGGACTGTTCTGATTAAGGATTCCGAGAACATTCCAGTAAAACTGCTTGTGGATACGGGAAGCAGCGATGCACTTTGGTTGTTCCATCAACCTGAAAAGGGCTTGGAAATCCCTGAGAAAAATTACGAGGATTATCTGGGAAGAGGGTTAAGCGGTGATATTTTTGGAAGACGAACCAAGGTAAATGGAGTAAAAATTGGGAATTTTGAACTTAAGGAAGCGAAGGCGGCTTTTCCCTATCGCGAGTTTTTTGGACTTATCGAGAATTTGGGGGATCGAAACGGCTCGGTTGGGGGTGAAATATTAAAACGCTTCAATTTTGTGTTTGATTATATGAACGGTGAGGTGACTATTAAGAAGAACGGAAACTTCCGTGAACCTTTCCAATACAATCTAGCTGGAATTGAACTTCAGCACAATGGATTGCGGTACATAGCGGAAAGCATAGCCGGTATGGATGGCGTAGTGCGGGATGAGAGCGATTCTTCCTTTGGTAATGTGCAAATCTTACTGGAAAACAAAACCCAACTAAGTCTAGTTCCTGAAATTATCGTTTCTGGTATACGGGCGGGAAGCCCTGCCGCAGAGGCTGGACTGCGTGAAGGTGATGTGATATTGGCGGTAAATGGTAGACGAATTCATCAGTATAAACTCCAAGAAGTGTTGAAAATGCTCAATGAAAAGGAGGGAAAGCGTGTTCGTGTGCTGATTGAACGTTACAATAAGGATCTGTTATTTTCTTTTGTCCTCAAAAAAGTCTTTGACGATTAAAAACAAAAAACCTCGAAAAATGACTTCTTCGAGGTTTGTAGTACTATAATTTTCTTTTTTCTATTTGGCTCCCTCAGCCTTTACCGTACCTTTTATCTTAAGAATTTTGGTAGGTGTGTCCGCATTGGAGGTTACCGTAATTGCTTTTCTAATGGGGCCAACCCTATTAGTATCATATTTTACTTGGATTTGACCGGTTTTACCGGGCAAAATGGGATCTTCAGGTTTTTTGGGAATGGTACATCCACAGCTAGATCGTACATTGCTGATTACCAATGGAACAGAACCTGTGTTGGTAAATTCAAACACACGAACCCCATCACTTCCTTTGGCAATTTCACCATAATCGATGGTCTCGCTCTTAAACTCGATTTTTGCTGTTCCTTCTTGGGCATAAATTCCTAGTGAAAGAAGACCAACAAACAACAGAAGTACAGTTTTTTTCATTTTTTTTGGTTTTGGGTGGATTTCAAATGTAACTGATTCGTCAGCTGCATCCAAAATTCTTTTGTTATGTAATAACGTTACTTATTTTTGTTTCGTATTTCAAGATTGGTCATCATTCAAGGAATAGCATAAAATTAACATGGTGCTTACCGTATATTTGAACCAATCCTTAGCCTTAATTACAAAAACTGTACCGAAAAATGGAGATTCCATCAAAATATGAGCCCAATAGGGTTGAAGCGAACTGGTATGACTACTGGATGAAACACGATTTCTTCAGTTCAAAACCAGATGAAAGAGAGCCCTACACCATAGTTATTCCCCCACCCAATGTTACTGGGGTGTTGCATATGGGGCATATGCTGAACAATACCCTGCAGGATGTTCTTATCCGAAGGGCAAGGCTTTTGGGGAAAAATGCCTGCTGGGTGCCCGGTATGGACCATGCTTCCATTGCCACGGAAGCTAAAGTTGTGGCAAAATTGAAAGAAGAAGGAATCAACAAGGCCAACCTTTCCAGGGAAGAATTCCTGAAGCATGCCTGGGATTGGACCAATGAGTATGGAGGAGTTATTCTTCAACAATTGAAGAAATTGGGCTGTTCCTGTGATTGGGACCGCACCAAGTTCACCATGGATGACGATATGTCAGCCTCCGTGATCAAAGTTTTTGTAGACCTGTACAATAAAGGTCTCATTTACAGAGGATATCGTATGGTGAATTGGGACCCGGAAGCCAAGACCACTTTATCCGATGAAGAGGTGATTTATGAAGAGCGACAGGGAAATCTATACTATTTGGTGTATGCCATTGAAGGTTCCGATGAAAAAGTAATCATTGCAACCACCCGGCCGGAGACCATTTTGGGGGATACCGCTATCTGTATCAACCCCAATGATGAAAGATACCACCATTTGAAAGGTAAAAAGGCCATTGTGCCCATCTGTAACCGGGTCATTCCCATTATTGAGGATGAATATGTGGATATTGAGTTCGGTACCGGGTGCCTAAAAGTGACCCCGGCCCACGATGAGAACGATAAAAATCTGGGGGACAAGCACAACTTGGATGTTGTTGACATCTTTAATGAAGATGCTACCTTGAATTCCTTCGGAATGCATTACGAGGGAAAAGACCGTTTTGTGGTGCGGAAAGAAATTTCCAAAGAACTGGAAGAAAAGGGCTTTTTGGTCAAGACCGAACAGCACTTGAACAAAGTAGGGACTTCGGAACGGACCAAAGCGGTAATTGAGCCCAGATTGTCCGATCAGTGGTTCCTGAAAATGGAGGAATTGGCAAAACCAGCCCTAGATGGCGTTTTGAAAACCAATGATATCAAGTTTTATCCCAAAAAATTTGAAAATACCTATCGCCATTGGATGGAAGGTATCCGCGATTGGAACATTTCCCGTCAATTGTGGTGGGGCCAACAGATACCAGCCTATTATTATGGGGATGGTCAGGATGATTTTGTGGTGGCCGAAAGCAGGGAAGAAGCCTTGAAAATGGCCAAATCCAAAAATCCAAAAATCCAGGAATCCGACTTACGCCAAGACCCCGATGTTCTGGATACCTGGTTTTCTTCTTGGTTATGGCCCATGAGTGTTTTTGGGGGTATTTTGGAACCTGACAATGAGGAGATCAACTACTATTACCCCACCAATGATTTGGTGACCGCACCTGACATTATATTCTTTTGGGTGGCCAGGATGATCATGTCCGGATACCATTACAAGGGCAAAAGGCCTTTTGAAAATGTTTATTTCACCGGACTTGTCCGAGACAAGCAGCGTAGAAAAATGTCCAAGCAATTGGGAAATTCTCCAGATGCCTTGAAACTTATTGAAGATTTTGGGGCCGATGGTGTCCGTGTGGGACTGTTGTTGAGCTCATCTGCAGGGAACGATATCATGTTTGATGAAGCCCTCTGCCAACAAGGCGCCAACTTTGCCAATAAAATCTGGAATGCGTTTCGTTTGATAAAAGGATGGGAGGTTGCAGATATAGAACAACCCGAAGCTTCAAAGATTGGAATAGCATGGTATACGTCCAAATTGAACCAGACGTTAGCGGAAATTGAAGATCATTTTTCCAAATATCGAATTTCAGATGCCTTGATGGCCATTTACAAATTGGTGTGGGACGATTTCTGTTCTTGGTTGCTCGAAATTGTTAAGCCGGCCTACCAACAACCTATTGACCAAACTACGTTTGATGCGGTTATCCATCTGTTTGAGGAGAACCTGAAACTACTGCACCCTTTTATGCCGTTCTTGACCGAGGAGGTATGGCAGCACATTGCAGAGCGAACCCCGGAGAATGCATTAATGGTGTCCAATTGGCCTGAGGTGGGTAGTACCGATACAGCATTGATTGCGGATTTTGAGTTTGCCACGGAAGTGATTTCAGGGGTGCGGACTATCCGAAAGGAAAAGAACATCCCCCAGAAGGATGCCTTGGAGTTGTTCATGCTCAATGCTGAAAAAATAAGTGATCAGATGGATGCCATCATCATGAAATTGGCGAATCTTTCAAAATTTGAAACTGTGGACTCCAGCTTGGAAGGTGCCTTGACCTTTAGGGTGAAAAGTAACGAATACTTTATCCCTATGAGTGGTGCAATTGACGTGGAGGCCGAAATAGAGAAAATCAATGAGGAGTTGAAATATACCCGAGGATTTCTACAATCGGTACAAAAGAAATTGGGGAACGAACGTTTTGTGAACAATGCCCCTGAACAGGTGGTGGCCATTGAACGTAAAAAAGCCGCCGATGCCGAGGCCAAGATCGAGACTTTGGAGAAAAGCTTGGCGAGTTTGGGAAATTCCTAAGTTTAGTAGGGACTTTTACGGTTTCCATCCCCAATTTGTCAATCGGTTGGGGATGAGTGTTTTACTTTTTCATATATTTAGTACTATGGAATCGTATGCCACTGCCTTGTTGTATGCCATACCTTTTTTTGTGGGGTTGGTACTTTTTGAAGTCCTTTATGGATATTTCGCCAAAAAGCAGATGCACAATGTCATGGACACCGTGAGCAGTCTTAGCTCCGGACTTACCAATGTGGTAAAAGATTCCCTGGGGTTGGGAGTCATTATTATCAGTTACCCGTTTTTATTGGAACATTTGGCCCTTACCGAGATCAAGACTACTTGGCTGGTTTGGGTAGTGGCTTTTGTTGTACTGGATTTTGCAGGGTATTGGAACCATAGGCTGAGCCATCATATCAACTTTTTTTGGAATCAGCATGTCATCCATCATAGCAGTGAGGAGTTCAATCTCGCCTGCGCCTTGCGGCAACCTATTTCCAATCTGTTGGGATATTACGCCCTTTTATTGATTCCTGCAGCCCTTTTGGGTGTTCCCAACGAGGTTATCGCCATTTTGGCCCCTATCCATCTGTTTGCCCAATTTTGGTACCACACCCAGTATGTGGGTAAGATGGGTTGGTTGGAGTATATTATTGTGACCCCATCGCAGCATAGGGTACACCATGCCATCAATAAGGAATATATAGACAAAAACCTTGGTCAGATTTTTTGTGTCTGGGATCGTATGTTCGGGACTTTTCAGGAAGAAATGGATGATGTGCCGCCACAATACGGGGTATTGAAACCTGCCCATACCTGGAATCCGGTCATCATCAATTTTCAGCATTTATGGCGATTGATAAAGGATGCATGGCGGACCAAGAACTATTGGGACAAGCTTAGGATTTGGTTTATGCCCACGGGGTGGCGTCCTTCAGATGTTAAGGAAAGGTATCCTGTGGAGATTATTGAGGATGTGTATAATTTTGAAAAATACAGACCAGAAGCTTCCAAGGCCTTAAAGGGGTATGCCATTTTCCAAATGGTGGCAACCACTGCCTTGATGCTTTTTATGTTCTACAACTATTCTGCAATAGGCTTTGACGGACTATTGCTATTCGGAGCTTTTGTCTTTGTGGGGGTCTATGGCTACACGACATTGATGGATCGTAAACACTACGCCATTTGGATCGAGGTGATTCGAAGTGTGTTGGGGTTGGCCCTTATTTATGGTACGCAGGATTGGTTTGGGATAAATGCCTACGCTTCTTTAGGGAGTCTTATGGTGGCGCTGTACTTTATCGTTACCATTTGTGGGGCGGTATACTTCACCTATGTTGAAAAAAGCTATTCTACTCCTTTGGTGTCCTAAAGTTTTTTTACTTCAGATTCCACTAGGGCGATATAGTTTTCCATAGCCTCTTTTACAGTGATGTTTTGTGCCTGAAAAAGGGCATTGGCCTTAAAGGCATTGATCAAAGGGGTTCTACTCCCAGGGTTATCAAAATTTTTGTTGGCTACCTTAAAGTAAGCGTACAATTTCAATAATAAGTCGGCAGGTATAGGTTCTGTGTACCCATTTACATAGGCCACTGCCTCATCAAAACGGGTATGTAGTTCCTCATCAATCATCTTGCTTGCGTATTGAGGCGATACACGTTTTGGCCCCGATTACTTTCTGTCCTAGTTTAACTGTAATGTTGCAGTCCAAAGGTAGTAGCAAGTCTACGCGGGAGCCAAACTTAATGAACCCGGCATCCTGTCCTTGGGTTACCTGCTCTCCTTCCTCAGCATAGTTTACGATACGTCTGGCCATGGCCCCGGCAATCTGTCGGTACCCTATTTCGCCCAATTTTGGGGTATGGAGTACCACGGTGGTGCGTTCGTTTTCAGTGCTGGATTTTGGGTGCCAGGCTACCAAATATTTACCGGGATGGTACTTGGAGTAGGTAATGGTACCGCTGGAAGGGTAACGGGTTACATGCACATTTACTGGTGACATGAAGATAGAGACCTGCCTCCGTTTTTCCTTAAAATATTCGGGTTCATCCACTTCCTCAATAACTACCACTTTGCCGTCCACTGGGGCTAAAATGTCATCAAAGTTTGGGGTGACCAAACGTTTTGGGTTTCTAAAAAACTGTAATATGGCAATGAGTAAGACAAGAGCTATTATCTGTATGGTTAACCGAAGCCATTCCACTCCAACATAAAACTGGGCGGTAAGAATTGCAGCGACCACGATAAAAAAAGTAACGATGATAATTTTTTGTCCCTCTTTATGAAACATAGGAAAAGATATTAAGTACTAAATATGCAAAAGGGGCTGCAAATACAAGACTGTCCAAACGATCCCAAATACCTCCGTGGCCCGGTAGAATGGCCCCGCTGTCCTTTACGCCTGCCACACGCTTGAACTTGGACTCCAAAAGGTCTCCCAGACTTCCTGCGACCACAATTACCGTGGCCAGGACCATCCACTGCACAACAGTTAGTTTAGTTTCGTAGAACGACAAAATGTAAGCTGCCGCCAGTGCAAAAATAAGACCTCCAATAGAACCTTCAATGGTTTTTTTTGGAGAAACTGAAGGAAATAGTTTGGTACGGCCCAAAGTGCGCCCTGTTAAATAGGCAAATGTGTCATTGACCCAAATCAAAATAAAGATTCCGGTAATGAGAAATTGGGCAAAATCATCTTCCTTGTAGGGTATCATGGTGAGAAAGATGCATCCACCGCCAATGTAGAGTACCGCGATGATGAACTTTTGTAATTCGGTAAATTTCCTGTCTTTTTTGGAAAAGAGGAACATGAGCAGGGCCATGTCCACCGTGATGGTCAGTAGCATTAAAATAGTGATCAAGGTACTGTCCTGGACCAAATAGATAAATGCCCACCATAATGCCAAATAGGCCACGAAAATATAATATCCCTTTAAGCGGACAATTCTCTTGAACTCGGCCAAGCAGGCCAGACCAAAAGCCATAAAGAGAAAATCAAAAGCATCAGAACTTAAAAAAACCGCCCCCAATAGAAACACCACGTAGATGATTCCCGTTATGGAACGCTTGAGGATTTCTTTCATGTAATCAGTAGTCTTCTAAAAGCAAAAGATAGACATTTTTTGAGGCACTTCCATAGGAAAGAAAATCATCTTTGTTTTCCGGGGTGGGTTGGAAGTGCTTGAGTGTGGTAATATTGTTTGGGATATTTTTGCCGTATTTTTCCTTAATAATCTTCAGTGCCTCGCTAATGGAATCCACCAATTGACTCGTAGTGCCGAAGACGATTAGATTGGAAGGGAGTTCGTCCAACTTCTTTTCCTTGATTTGGTTGGAACATACCAAGATAGATCCGTTGTGGGCCACCAAATGTTCGCAGGTAGTGAAGAAAATATCACTTTCCTGTCTGTTTTCGGTAAAGGCTATCTTTTCCGAAGAAAAGCGGGTTTCCAGCCGAGGGTCAAGACTGTAAAAAAGATGGTTTTGCCAATCGTTTTCGGAGATGATGCTCTTCAGGGCTTCGGATATTTCTGAAAAATCTTCACAGTAAATAAACTTGCCCCCATTTTTCTTGAAGTAGATGGTGAACTTTTCATCCACGGGAATTTTTAGATCGGGCATATGGTCCCCACGGGTTTCCACGGTTTCCTTTGAAACCTTTTTGCCTCCTCCAAAAAGTTTGCTAAAAACTCCCATTTATTTAGTTCGAATACATTCTACTTCAATAGTTGTCAATTGGTGTTACTTAACGGGTTCTGGTTCCAACTCCTCTTCTTCTTTTTCAAAGGGGCGTCTTCCAAAAATCTTTTCCAAATCGTCCTTAAAGATAACTTCTTTGTCCAAAAGTCTTTCTGCCAGTTCGGTAAGTTTGTCCTTGTTGTCTTGCAACAATTTAATGGCTCTTTGGTACTGCTCTTCAATCATTTTGGATATTTCCAAGTCAATTTTTTGGGCAGTTTCCTCACTGTACGGTTTGGTGAATCCATATTCGTTCTGGCCAGAGGAGTCGTAATAGGTGATATTTCCCAACTCATCATTAAGACCGTAAATGGTAACCATGGCCCTAGCTTGTTTGGTCACTTTCTCCAAATCGCTCAAAGCTCCAGTGGATATTTTGTTGAAGATAACCTTTTCAGCGGCCCTACCACCCATGGTAGCACACATTTCATCCAACATCTGCTCGGGACGCACAATGAGTCGCTCTTCTGGCAAATACCATGCGGCCCCTAAGGATTGTCCCCTTGGAACAATGGTTACTTTCACCAAAGGCGCTGCGTGTTCCAACATCCAGCTTACCGTTGCGTGGCCAGCTTCGTGGAAGGCAATGGTCTTTTTCTCTTCTGGAGTGATAATTTTGTTTTTCTTTTCCAATCCGCCCACAATTCGGTCCACGGCATCCAAGAAATCTTGTTTGGTAACCGCTTTTTTCTCTTTTCGAGCAGCGATCAGGGCAGCTTCGTTGCAGACGTTGGCAATATCGGCCCCTGAGAATCCTGGAGTTTGTTTTGCCAAGAAGTCCAAGTCCAAGGTCTCAGCCGTTTTAATGGGTCTAAGGTGTACCTCGAAGATTTCTTTACGCTCATTAAGGTCCGGAAGGTCAACATAAATCTGACGGTCAAAACGTCCGGCACGCATCAAAGCTTTGTCCAAGACATCGGCCCGGTTTGTGGCAGCCAGTACAATAACGTTGGTATTGGTGCCAAAACCATCCATTTCGGTCAAGAGCTGGTTCAGTGTATTTTCACGTTCGTCATTGGAGCCGGTGAAATTGTTCTTTCCACGCGCTCTACCAATGGCATCGATTTCATCAATAAAAATGATGGCTGGGGATTTGTCCTTCGCCTGTTTGAAGAGGTCACGGACACGTGACGCCCCAACACCCACGAACATTTCCACAAAGTCGGAACCGGATAGGGAGAAGAAGGGCACTTTGGCCTCTCCTGCAACCGCCTTGGCCAAAAGGGTCTTACCAGTCCCCGGAGGTCCTACCAAGAGAGCACCTTTCGGAATCTTGCCTCCCAGTGAGGTGTATTTGTCAGGATTTTTGAGGAATTCCACAATTTCCTGTACTTCTTCCTTGGCACCTTCCAATCCGGCCACATCCTTAAAGGAAGTTCGGGTATCTGTTTTTTCGTCGAAAAGCTTTGCTTTGGATTTCCCAATGTTGAAAATCTGTCCGCCAGCACCGCCGCTTGCACCACCTGACATCCTACGCATCAGGTAAATCCATATTCCTATGATCAATGCAAAGGGGAGTAGGGATAGCAGTAGTTCGCCCAATACGTTGGATTCCGTGTCGAACTCAACTATGGTATCGAGATTGTTTTCTTTCTTGATTTCGGTGATTTCGTTTTGGAAAATTTGCAGGTCACCGTAGTCCAATACATACTGGGGCACCAAGCCGGCCGATGGGAACAACGGTTTTTCCGCTACTCCTTTATGGACGTCTTTTTTAAGGGCTTCCTCCGTAAGGAAAACTTTTGCCTGACGGGTATTGGTAATGATGATGATCTTGGAGATATCACCGTTTCGCAAGTATTCCTGTAATTCGGACGTAGTGGTTTTTTCGGTATTGGAGAAACTGCTTCCGCCAAAAAATTGAAAGCCTATGATCAGTGCAATGACCACACCATAGATCCACCACGAACTGAAACGAGGTTTTTTAGGGGTATTTGAATTGTTTTCGTTTGCCATTTTTTTTTAAGAATTGTAGCTGCTCTCCACCATGGTGACTTTGGCATCTCCCCAAAGTCCTTCAATATCATAGAATTCCCTGATGTGTTTTTGAAATACATGCACCACAACATTCACATAGTCCATCAGTACCCATTCTGCGTTTTCAGAACCTTCAACATGCCATGGTTTGTCATGGATGGCTTTGCTAACGGTTTTTTGGATAGAGGAAACAATTGCGTTTACATGCGTGTTGGAAGTACCATTGCAGATGATGAAGTAGTCGCAGACCGTATTTTCGATTTCCCTAAGATCAAGTAGATTTATGTCAACACCTTTAACTTCTTCAATCCCGTGTAAAATCAAGGCAATCAGTTCATCTGCGCTGGTTTTCGTTTTCTGCATTCAAAAATTTTAGTTTTTACAAAGTTATATTTTTTTTGTTTTCTTAGCCTTAGATTTTAACATATCATAAAGGCGTACCACATTGGGAGAACAATCACGGATAATCAAACTTGATGCCACGGACTCCACAAATCAGTATTTAAAGGATTTGTTGCAGACCAAAAATGCTACGGATTTTACCGTGGTCGTTGCCAAAAAACAGCTTAAAGGGAGAGGGCAAATGGGGGCAACTTGGCAATCTGAAGGAGGTAAAAACCTAACATTCAGTGTTTTAAAGGGTTTTAATTCTTTTTCATCAGAACGTCAGTTTAATTTGAACATAGCAGTGTCCTTGGCCGTTTGTGATGTTCTGAACGCCATGGATCTTCCCAATGTCAGGGTGAAATGGCCCAACGACATTCTGTCAGGTTCATCAAAAATATGTGGCATTTTAATTGAAAATATTCTTAAAGGGCAGGGTATCCAACATTCCATTATCGGGATTGGTCTCAATGTAAATCAAACTTCTTTTGATAATTTGGGGAAAGTGGCATCCATGCATACCATTAGTGGACGTTTTTTTGACTTGGATGAGCTGTTGCATCTGATTTTGGAAAGCATACAAGGTCGTTTATCCGATATTGAAAACAAAACCATTGCCGAACTCCTTCCTGAGTACGAACAGCATTTATTCCGAAAAGACAAACCCTCCACGTTTAGCAATGGCCAAGGGGAGAGGTTTATGGGCTTTATCCGGGGTGTTTCGGAAACAGGAAAACTTGTCCTGGAGTTGGAGGACCATATTTTTAAAGAGTACGATCTAAAAGAAGTAACCTTGCTTTATTGACCTATTTTGTCCAAGTTGGAAGATAGGGTCTGCATGAAGTTGGTGATGGGCGATTTGATCATCATGGCCATCATGGCATTGAACTCGCCTTCAAAATTGAGGGCTACTTCACTTTCATGGTCACCCAATGCGGTAATATCACCAGTCAAGGTGAACGGTAATTTGTCGCTGGCAGCTCCCAAAACCACTTTTTCATGAGGGATTTGCTCCTTCAACCTTAGTGTGATTTCAGGCATGCCCTTAAGGGCAAACTTGAAGGTTTTCTCATCCAAGACCTCAAATTTGTCAATATTACTGGGCATCAAGGTCTCAAAATTTTTGATGTCGGAAAGAAAATCAAAAACTTCCTTGCCACTTTTGGCCACTTTCTTCTTAGGGACTTCAATGTGCATTTTCTGGCTTATTTCCATTGCTGTGGATCTATCCTCCACTGCAATAAGGTTTTTAATTGTGATTCTTTGATGTAGTGTGTTTCGGAGGCTTGTTCTATAAGGTGATCATAGTCGGACAGGGTGTGCAGTTCCACATCTTCCTTTTCAAAGTTATCCGTGGCTACGGGAAAACCATAGGTAAAAATGGCTACCATACCTTTTACATGGGCACCTTGTTCTTTCAAGGCCTTTACTGCATTGAGGCTGCTTTTTCCCGTACTGATCAAGTCTTCAATGACCACTACATTCTGACCGTGTTCCAGATATCCCTCAATTTGGTTTTGCCTTCCGTGGGATTTGGGTTCTGGTCTTACATAGATGAAAGGAAGGCCCAAGGCTTCGGCCACCAAAATGCCAATTCCAATGGCGCCTGTGGCCACACCGGCAATCACATCGGGTTTGCCATAGAGGTTTTCAACTTGTTTGGCCATCTCTTCCCGTACAAAATTCCGTATTTCAGGGTAGGAGAGCATGACCCTATTGTCGCAATAAATTGGGGATTTCCACCCAGAAGCCCATGTGAATGGATTTTCGGGTTCCAACTTAATTGCATTAATTTGTAACAGCAGCTCAGCTGTTTTTTTTGCGATTCCCTTATCTAAAACCATTGCGCAAATGTATGAAGTTTTTGTAAATGAATCTCCACTGATTTTAACAAACAAGCGTCCGGATAAATCCAATGGAAGCCTTTTTTCCATGGATGGGGATTCTATTTTGAAGGCTATAGAGAAACTGGCCAAAGGGAAGCTGGACAAAGCGTATCTCTATCATCCCGACGGGGACAAGATCTTAAAAATGTTTCGCCATAAAATCCCTGTGGTGGTGGCTGGTGGGGGATTTGTAGTTAACCCAAAAGGCAAGGTGCTCTTTATCTACAGAAATGGAAAATGGGATTTGCCCAAAGGCAAAGTGGATAAAGGGGAATCTATTGAAAATGCCGCCATTAGGGAGGTTGAGGAGGAAACAGGTGTTTCGGGATTGGCCATTGAGCGGTTTTTGCGAACCACCTACCATATTTTTAAGAGAAATGGGGAGTATCGTTTGAAGGAAACCCATTGGTTTGTAATGTCCACTTCGTTTACGGGCAAGTTGGTCGCTGAAAAATCGGAGGGCATATCCAAAGTAAAATGGAAAGGCCGAAGAAAGACCAAAAAGGCCTTGAAAAACTCCTACGCCAACATTGAAATCTTGTTTGAGGATTGGGAATGGGATTAGTCCCGGTCCAATATTTTTGAGGCTTCGCTGTTTTTTTCAATACGATATACCGGGTAGTTCAGATAGGCATCTTCCAAATATTTGGACTGTTGGAACAACCAATCCAATTGTGCATACCAATTTTCGGAAAATTCTTTATCCAATGCCTTTTTGGCCATAAAATTCTGTCGCAATACGGAGTCCCTCTCCAACATATCCTTGGCAACATCTTCAAAGACATAAGGGGAAAAACCCTCTTTTTGCTGGAGAACCGTATCAAAGAAGTTCCAATTGAAAAAAGAATCCACGCCTTGGGGTTCCAGGGTTTCCAAAATGTACCTGATTCCTGGTTGATGGGTGGGAATGACCACGTCACCCGCATTGAAATGGACTATTTTGGTACAACTGGCCACTTGGGTATTAAAATGGGGGTAATGTCCTTCGTAAGGATTTTTGCGAGTTTCATACTCCAAGATCTTATACCCGTTTACGGTAAGGGAGGTATCCTTGTCAAGTCTAAAATAATGGATGTTATTGGTTTGCAATCGGTCCATGACCTTTTGCCAGCTTTTTTTGACTACGTAGGCATCCGGTACGGCAATGGTATCTTTTGGGTAGTAGTAATTCTGATATACGGTTTCTTTGGTAAAGGGTTTGGTCCGATCGTATTTTAAACGGGGAAGTCCGGTTACCTCGCTCAAGAGACGCTCTGCTTCATACCCTTTGAATTGCAGTGTTGAAGTTTGCGTGGTATCTACCTGCCAAGAGAAATAATACTGCGAAAGTCCAAGGTTTTCCTCTTGGGTCTGTTTTCGCAGCTCCTTGATGGTGTCGTATTGCTTTTCCACCAGCTGCACCAGGCTTTCCATGAGTTGATAGGTGCCTTCCACACGTTGGTCGTAGGGTTTTAGCATATGGGTTTCCACCATAAGCCCAAGGGTGTTCCAAAGGGTGGTGTAGCCTGTGGAGTATCTGGGGTGGTCCATAAACTGGCTAAAACCCATTTCCGGCGGTACGTTGAAAACGTTCACATAAGGGGTGATGTCCCATTCCTTGTCCGCCAAGGATTTTTCCAGTCCGGGCATTAATTCTTTATGGAGGTACTGTCCTAAATGACTCCCCAATTTATTGTGCTGTGTGAACAAATGGGTCAAGGTGTATTGATAATCGGCCCCATTGCTTACGTGATTGTCCACAAAGACATCAGGTTTTACCCTATGGAATATACTGGCAAAACCTTGTGCGTTTTTGGTGTCCATTTTAATGAAGTCCCGGTTCAGGTCGTAGTTGCGGGCATTCCCCCGAAACCCGTATTCCTCGGGGCCGTTTTGGTTGGCCCTTGAGGTTGAATTTCGGTTGAGGGCACCCCCAATGTTGTAAACAGGTATGGTGACCAATACGGTGTTCTTTGGACTGGGCAACACTTTGGTGGCCAAGTCCCTGTACAATAACATGGTGGCGTCAATTCCATCGCTTTCTCCGGGATGAATACCATTATTGATAAGGATAATGGCTTTTTCCTTTCGGACATTCTCCAAGTTAAAATCCCCATCGGGGTTAAAGGTGACCATGTGCAGCGGATAACCACTATCGGTACTGCCTATCGTATGTATGTTGATCTGGGGAAAATCCCGGGCCAATCGCATATAAAATGCAATGGTTTCTTCGTAGGTGGCAGTTTCCTTGCCTTTTGAAGCTTCAAAAAAGGTTTGGTATGAAGTGGCCTCATCCTGTTTTTGGTTTTCACAGGACAGACAGGTGACAAGTAGGGCAAAAAAGACAATATACTTTTGTGCTATGCTAAATTCCTTATTGATCAACACCACTAAAAACACTGTTAGTAAACCTAAAAATACAGAATATTATGGTCACGAAGCCAAATCTATACTTTCCAGGTCCGAAATCTCTATTTTAAAAATAGGCTTGTTCTTGTAGTTGAGGCCATGTGGGCATCTATTTTTGAATTCGCTCCACTTTTGGTAATCCAAGGGATCTATGGATGAGGTGATCATGTTAATGGTAATATGCTCCTTGATATCCATTGAAATGAGCTCTTCCAAAAAATCCCACCCATCCATTATAGGCATGTTGATGTCCAGAAAAATCACTTCTGGAATGTCCTCTCCGTTTTCCAGCCGGTTTTTAAGGGCATCCACCGCTTCCTTTCCATTTTCAAATATTTGGATATCGTCACAGATACAGACGGGTTTTAGCATCTTTTTGATGCCAAAAACAGTTATGGGATCATCGTCCACAATAAACATACTGTTAACTTTCTTCATTAAAATACACATTGAATGTTGTACCCTTATCTACTTCACTTTTTGCGGTAATGCTACCACCCATGGCCTCAATTTGGTTTTTAATGATGTATAATCCAAGCCCACGGGCATCCTTGTTATTATGAAACGTTTTATATAGTCCAAATATTTTGCCACCGTACCGTTCCAGATCAATTCCAAGACCATTGTCTGAAACGCTGAACACCACATGCTTGTCGTGCTTCTTGGCATTGATGGTGATCACTGGATTTCTTTCGGAGCTCCTGTACTTGACTGCATTGGTCAGTAAATTGATGATAATGCTGTCTAAATAGGAGCAACAAGCAGAAACACAAAGGTCTTTGTCAACTTTGTTGATGATTTCTACCTGATTTTTTTCCAAGAGGGCCGACAAACTCTGCTGTACCTTGACAACGTTGTCATGTAGGTTAAGCGGACTCTTTTCAAGATTTACATTGGTATTGATGTCGATGACCTCGTTCAGGTTGTCCAAGGTTTCCAAAAGGCGATTCGAAGCTTGCGAAAGCATTTTCAGGATATGCTCCTTTTCCCTTTCATCATCCTCATTGATGAGGAACTCCAACAACATTGAGAAGTTGGCGGAATGGGACCTTAGATTATGAGAGACGATGTGCGCAAAATTGATTAGTTTTTTGTTCTGTACCGAGGTAATGTTGATAAGGTTCCTCAGTTGGTCCTCTTTTTTCTTGAGGGCCGTAATGTCCATACTGATGCCAATAAGCCCGTTGATTTTGCCTTCACCATCAAAAAGTGGGATTTTGGAAGTTAAGAAGTTGGTGTACTCCCCATCTTTTTTAATACTGATGGTTTCTTTTCCCAAAATAGGTTTTAGGGTGCGTATAACCTGAAGGTCTTCATCCCGTGATGTCTTTGCGACTTCAGGGTCATAGAGGTCAAAATCCGACTTACCGATCATTTCTTCGGGCTTTTTACCCAAATATTCGCATTCTGCCTTGTTGACCAAAATTTTCTTGGAATCCAAGTCCTTTACAAAAATGTTCAAAGGAATATTGTCAATCAAGGTGTGGAGCAATTGCTCATTTTCCCTGGTCTTTGTTTCGGCCATTACCTTATCGTGGATGTCTTGGAAGGTTCCAAACACCTTAACGATCTCGCCATCCTTTTTAATGGGTTTACCCGCAGCTTTGACCCATCGTTCTTCTCCTTTGGCTGTGATAATGGCCAATTTTTGGTTAAAAGGGGTTCCTTGGGTCATTATCTGATGGAACAACATCGAAATTTTATTTCGGGAGTAGCCCTGCTTGTAGAAGGCTATGGCTTCACTTACATCGGGTTGGTAGGATGAAGGTACCTGGTGGATTTTTTTGGTTTCTTCGCTCCAGTACAGCTGTTCGGTTTCCACATTGTATTCCCAATTCCCAACATTTAAGACCTCTGATTGAGCCTGTAACAGGTAATTCGCCCGTTCCAGTTCCAGTTCCTTTTCCACCAATCGTGTGATGTCATCGGTCTGGACTATGGTGCCCATTAAGTTTTCCGTTTCATCAAACCATGGGCAAAAGGTGCTCTCGAACCATTGCTCGGATTGATCTGTGGTTTTGTGGTGTCTTATGGTATGTGATGTACTGTCCTTTAAAGATGCTTGTAGGTCCATGTTTTCGACCATGCCCGAAAACAATTCAAAGATGTTGATGTCCATGCTGGCCTTGGCTTGGATATCAAAAATATCGAGCCATGAATCCGAGGCATCCATCAAAATACCTTTGGTGTCCGCAAAGGCGGTTGCCTTGGGCAACTGCTTTAGCAAATAATGTTGGGCAATTCGTTCAACTGCTTTCAAAGTACGGGGTCGTTAGGGGAACTTCTCGTAATTAAGAAATTTCTGACCAATTTAAAAGTATTGACATTTATCAATAATTATTTGTTGTGAAAACTTCCGAAACTGTTGTTTTCGGGAAAAAAAATAGGGTTTGAAAGTTTTTTTGTGGGAGTTGGATTAGGAAAATCCTCCTAAAACTGTAGGATTTAGTGATAAAGGATTGCTATTTTACCACCACGGTTTCGGGAACCAATCCGGTGTAGTCACCACCGTTTCTAATAACATCCCGGACTATGGATGAGCTTATGTAGGATTTTCCTGAAGAAGTCAATAAAAAGACCGTTTCTATCTCAGAAAGCTTTCTATTGGTATGGGCAATGGCCTTTTCAAATTCAAAATCTGCAGGATTGCGGAGTCCCCTCAATATAAAGTCCGCTCCAATTTTTTTGCAGAAGTCCACAGTAAGGCCCTCGTATGTGAGTACCTTGATCTTGGGCTCGTCCTTAAAGGCCTCTTTGATGAATTGGGTGCGTTCCTCCAAAGAGAACATGTACTTTTTTTCCGCATTGATCCCTATGGCAATGATCAACTCATCGAATAGGGTGATACCCCGTTTGATGATATCGTAATGTCCAAGGGTAAGTGGGTCAAAGGATCCTGGGAAAATAGCGCGCCTCATGATGGGAAAGTTTGCTTAAAAATACAGATTTTCTATCGCAATGCCTCTACAATGGCACTGTCAAATAATTGATCCAATGAAATACCGGCTGTCTTGGCCTGTTGGGGCAAGAGACTTTCTTCCGTGAGTCCGGGAGTGGTGTTTACCTCCAGAAGGTGGGGGACATCCCCGATAAAGATAAACTCGCTCCGGGTATAGCCCTTCATTCCCAAAGTTTTATAGATGAATTCGGCCAAGGCCCTGACATTGGCTTCCTGGGTTTCGGATATTCGGGCCGGGGTGATCTCTTGTGATTTTCCTTGGTATTTGGCCTCATAATCAAAAAAATCATTTTCTGAAATGATTTCCGTAATGGGGAGCACGGTAACGGCATTGTTATAGGTGATCACTCCCACAGAAACTTCGGTGCCGTCCAAAAAGGACTCAATGATTACCTCATCATCTTCCTTAAAAGCTGCGGATAACGCTTTGGTAAGCTCTTCCTTTTGGTACACTTTGGAGACTCCATAACTGCTTCCGGCCCTATTGGCCTTTACAAAACAGGGAAGTCCTACTTTTTCCACAATGGCATCTTCATCGATTTCCTGTCCGTGGTTCACGTAATATGAGGTAGCGCAATGCACGCCATAGGGTTTTAAGGTGCTCAACAGGTCCCGTTTGTTAAAGGTCAAAGCGGACTGATAGTGGTTGCATGAAGTCTGTGGAATCCCCAATAACTCAAAATAGGCTTGGAGCAGTCCATCCTCACCAGGTGTGCCATGAATCGCGTTGAAAACACAGTCGAATACGATTTTCTTCCCTTCAGGTTGAATGCTGAAATCAGCTTTGTCTACAGCAAATTCCTTGTTGGAATCATCCAGATATACCCACTTTTCCTTGGTGATCACAATCCGATAGGAATTGTATCGCTCTGTATCCAAATACTTGTGGACCACGTTACCGCTCTTAATGGAAATGGCGTGTTCACTGGAGTAACCGCCCATGATAATGGCAATGTTTTTTTTCATCAGCTTGTCGAATATCGCGATGCCAAAGTAAAGAAAAAAGCACTGGCTTTCCTATATTTGTCCACATAAGCATATCGCATGAAACATTTTTTTGGATTTTTAAAAAGCAAGACCTTTCTCATACAATTGGGCCTAGCGGTCGTGGCCACAGTGCTTTTGGTTTTTTTGGCGTTGCAATGGCTTAAAAGTACCACTAACCATGGCGAGTTTGTGGAGGTGCCCGATTTTTCCAAAATGTCGGTCATGGATATGCGAAAAGCTGTTGAAGAGGCCGGATTGCGATATCAAGTGTTGGACTCCTCCAACTACAATCCGGATTACCCAAGGTTTTCCATTCTGGATCAAGACCCTCCCGCGGGAAATAAGGTCAAATCCAACCGGAAAATATACTTCACCGTGAATCCATCAGGATATAAAAAGGTGAGTGTTCCGGATATCATCCAAGTCACCCAACGCAATGCCGCCTCCATGTTGAGGGCTGTGGGATTGGATGTGGAACGTGTTACCTATATTGACGAATTGGGCAAGGACATGGTCTACAATATGAAGTTCAAGGGGAAATACGTGAAACCCGGGGACAAGTTGCCCAAGACTTCCAAGGTTGAGCTCATCTGTGGCAATGGAACCATTCCCGGTAGTGCGCGTGTACAAGCAGATTCACAGTAGTCATGGACGATTTGGACAACCAAGAACTTTCACAGGAAGATCTCTTTGAACATCACAGGTTTGTGGCATCGAAGGGGCAGGAACCTCTTCGTGTGGACAAATTTTTAATGAATTTCATTGAAAATGCCACCCGAAACAAAATCCAACAAGCCGCCAAGCAAGGCCATATTTGGGTAAATGGCACCATTGTAAAGCAAAATTATAAGGTGAAGGCAGGGGATGAGGTCAAGGTGATGTTTGAGCACCCCCCGTATGAATTCCTATTGACCCCAGAAGATATTCCCTTGGATATTGTCTATGAAGACGACTCTCTGTTGGTGGTAAACAAACCAGCCGGCATGGTGGTACATCCCGGGCATGGCAACTATTCCGGTACCTTGATCAATGCCTTGGTCCATCACTTTGATAATTTGCCCAATAATAGTTCGGAACGTCCCGGACTGGTGCATCGTATTGACAAGGACACTTCTGGTTTATTGGTCATTGCCAAGACGGAATCGGCTATGACCCATTTGGCCCAACAGTTTTTTGAAAAGTCCAGTGAACGGGAGTATGTGGCTTTGGTATGGGGCAATGTGGAAGAGGATGAAGGCACCGTTGAAGGACATATTGGTCGCAACCCCAAAAACCGACTGCAGATGGTGGTTTTTCCGGAAGGGGATGAAGGCAAGGAGGCCGTGACCCATTACAAGGTACTGGAACGTTTGGGCTATGTTACCTTGATTTCCTGTAAATTGGAAACAGGTCGTACCCATCAGATACGGGTCCATATGAAATACATTGGCCATACACTTTTCAATGATGAGAGGTATGGGGGCGATAAGATTTTGAAAGGAACCACTTTTACCAAGTACAAACAGTTTGTGGAAAACGCCTTCAAGACCCTTCCTAGGCAGGCCCTTCATGCCAAGACCTTGGGTTTTGAGCATCCAAAGACCGGGGAGTTTATGCGTTTTGAATCCGAATTGCCCGAAGACATGGTCAATTGTATAGAGAAATGGCGCGGATATGCCAAGCACCATGAATCATAGGTTACCTCAATCTTAAGATTGATAAACCCCATGGCCGGAAGGCGAAAAAAAGGAAAATCCTCGTTATTTTTACGAAAAATTAATTTCCATGAAAATTGTTATTTCACCGGCCAAGTCGCTTGATTTTGAAACCACTTTGCCTACTTCCCAATATACCCAGCCCCAGTTTTTGGAACAATCCGAAAAGCTGAACGCTATTTTGAAAAAGAAAAAACCCAAGGCGTTATCGCAATTAATGTCCATTTCGGATAAGCTGGCCGAGTTGAACTGGGAACGCAATCAACAATTTTCACCTCCGTTCACCCCGGAGAATGCCAGACCTGCTGTATATGCCTTCAATGGCGATGTTTACCAAGGATTGGATGTTTATGCCCTTTCCGAGGACAAGCTGGATACACTGCAGGATACCTTACGGATTTTATCAGGGCTTTATGGCGTTTTAAGACCTTTGGACCTCATTCAACCTTACCGGTTGGAAATGGGAACCCAATTGAAAGTAGCTCGTAAAAAGAACCTGTACGAGTTCTGGAAAAAGGAACTTACCGATTACTTGAACAGCGAATTGGAAAATAATGAGCTGTTCATCAACCTGGCCAGTAACGAGTATTTTGGTGCGGTGGATGAAAAGAAACTCAAAGTACCGGTCATTACCCCAATCTTTAAAGATTGGAAAAACGATAAGCTAAAGGTCATTAGCTTTTTCGCAAAAAGAGCTCGGGGCTCCATGGTTCGGTATATTATCGACAGCGATGCAAAAACCTTGGAAGACCTCAAAGGTTTTGATTATGATGGCTATACGTTCAGTGCGGAGCACACCCTAAAGGAAAACGAGCCCGTATTTGTGAGATAAGGTTTGTGAGGCCTTGAAAAATTCCTTTTTTTTTGGATGGTCAATCTCCATGTGTTAAGTTTATGGAGCACATCTCCTAAATTGTGATACACCTAAATTTAATCCCAAGGTTTGGCATTTATCACGACCTTTGGGAATTCAATCAAATTAAATAGAAAAACACCGAAACTACATGCAGCAGTCCAAACGGTTAGAAGAATTTAAAAAATCGGTTACCAATAAGTTCAACATCTACAACAGCCTCTTTTTGAGCCTACCCTACAAGGATGTGGAAAATGTGGGGATGCTTATTCCGCTCCTGTTGGATCAATGCGAAAAGGGGTTGAAGGCAGGAAAGGATCCCCAAGAAATCTTGGAGGTCTTTTTTACCAATTTCGCTGGAATCAAGGATGAGCAGGAGCGATTGGATTTGATGTTCCGTATCATCCAATACGTGGAGCGACAGGTAGTATTGTACGATAGTGTTGAGGATTCTGCTTTTCCTGAGCTTCAGAAATACAGCAATTCGTTGACCATTAAGGATTATTTTGAGTTGGTCAATCGGACAAAGAATTGGGACAAGGCCTCCAAAAAACTATCCACCTTCAGTGCAAGGATCGTACTTACGGCCCACCCAACGCAGTTTTATACCCCAGCCGTTTTGGATATCATTGCGGAATTGCGGTCGCTAATAGACAACGACCGGATTTACGATATTGATGTGACCTTGCAGCAATTGGGTCTTACCTCTTTGGTGAATGCCAAGAAACCCACTCCTTTGGATGAGGCCAAAAACATCATATACATTTTACGAAATACCTATTACGATGCGGTTGGAGAGCTATACCAATATGTGAAGCGTAATATTAGGGACGCCGAATTTGAGAATTACAATATTATTAAACTGGGCTTTTGGCCCGGTGGTGACCGTGATGGAAACCCTTACGTGACCGCGGACATTACCCGCAAGGTTGCTGATGAGTTAAGGCTCACCCTAATGAAGTGTTATTACAATGAACTAAAGGATCTAAGAAAAAAGCTGACATTCAAAGGACTTCAAGAAGACATCAACCAGCTTAGTGAAAAGCTGTACAATGCCATGTTCAATGCCGATGTACACATTGGCTATGAAGAGATTATACAAAGTCTTTACAGTATCAGGGAAAAATTGGTGGCAGACTACCACGAACTGTATTTAGATCGTTTGGACCATTTGATAGATAAGGTACACATCTTCAAGACGCATTTTGCCACTTTGGACATCCGTCAGGATCATAGCAAACACAAATTGGTCATAGAAACCATCTTGAAACAGCAGGGCGCTATCAAGGACAATCTTGAAGAGCTTCGGGAAGAGGAATTGGTCCAGTGGTTGCTTCACAAAGACTTGCAGCTCAACCCCAACGATTACGATGAGGAGATAGTTAAGGATACCATTCTAAACATCCAACAGTTAAAGGATATCCAAAAGAAAAATGGTGAAGAAGGTTGCAATCGTTATATTATCAGTAACTCGGAGGATATTTTTGCCGTCTTGTTCGTGTTCGGTCTGTTCCGATGGAGCGGTTGGGATGAAAAGGACATCACTTTTGATATCATCCCCCTATTCGAGACCATGAAAGGAATGGAAGCTTCAGAAGAGGTGATGCAGACCTTGTTCCATATCCCAAAATATAGGGAGCACTTGGAGCGAAGAAATGAGACCCATACCATTATGTTGGGCTTTTCGGACGGTACCAAGGATGGAGGTTACCTTAAGGCCAATTGGTCCATACTCAAGACCAAGGAAACCTTGAGCAAGGTTTGTAAGAAGAATGGAATTAAAGCCATTTTCTTTGATGGTAGGGGAGGGCCACCAGCGCGTGGAGGAGGAAAGACCCATAGGTTCTATGCCGCCCAGACCAAGGATGTGGCCAACCATGAGATTCAACTTACCATTCAAGGGCAGACCATAACCAGTACCTATGGCACCAAAGAGCAGTTCAAACACAATTCAGAACAGTTGCTCACCGCCGGTCTCCGTAACAACCTTTTTGGAAAAGAACATACCATTACGGCGGCGCAGCGTAAATTGATAGAGGAACTTTCAGAATTGAGTTTCAGCAAATACGATGCATTGAAGCAGCATGAAAAGTTCATTCCGTATTTGGAGCACCGTAGTACTTTAAAATATTATACCAAGGCCAATATCGGTAGTAGACCGGGTAAGCGGGGCAATAAGAAACAGCTCACTTTATCCGATTTGCGTGCCATCTCTTTTGTAGGGTCTTGGAGCCAGTTGAAACAAAATGTCCCCGGATATTTTGGATTGGGAACAGCAATCCAACAATTAAAACAGGAGGGAAAACTTAACAAAATCAAGAAATTGTACAAGGAAGTGCCATTTTTTAGGGCGTTGATGCACAACAGTATGATGTCCTTGGCCAAAACCAATTTTGATTTGACCAGCTACATGAAAGAAGATCCTGAGTTTGGTGCATTTTGGGACATTCTGCACAGTGAGTTCCAGTTGTCGCAAAAAATGCTGCTTCAGATTTCAGGACAAAAGATTTTGATGGAGGACGAGGAAGTTTCCAGGGAATCCGTAAAGATCAGGGAAAAGATTGTACTGCCATTATTGGTCATCCAACAAAATGCCTTGTACCATATCACCCAAAACTCGGAATTCAAGGAGTTGTATGAAAAAATAGTGACGCGATCACTATACGGTAACATTAATGCCAGTAGGAACTCGGCCTAAGGGTTAGCCCTTTTTTGAGTTCAAAATATGGAATATTGAGTTCAAAGCCATTTCTGCATACACACCCATATGAGCCTTTCCTATTTCCGGAGGCCACCAAATTGATTGTGGGCACCTTACCACCGCCTCGATTTAGCACGGGTGAGTTAAAACCAGAGGATGTGGATTTCTGTTATGGCAGTTGCAATGGAATGTTGTGGCCCATTTTGGACCGTATTTTCAATTTGGGACTCAAGTATGAAACCACCGCAGAGGCTGTTGAACAGCGTAAAACCTTTTTGTTGGAACAGAGAATAGGGGTCTGTGATATTGTCCATAGTGCGGAACGGGAAAAAATAGATGCCTCGGATTTGGGGATGCAGAATGTGGTACTTCGCGATTTGTTAGGGTACTTGAAGGAATATCCTAATATTGATACTCTTTTGTTCACTGGTGGAAATAGCAAGAATGGCCCCGAATACTTTTTCAGGAGGCTATTGAAAGAACACAATTTGAAATTGAAAGTAATATCCAATGAGGTGCCAAGAATCCATGAATTGGAATTGGCTCTCACTCCAAGTTCATTGTCAGTTCGAGCGCAGTCGAGAACTATTAAGACGGTTTCCCTCACCGCACCTTCTGGGGCAGCCAATAGAGCTGTGGGCAGCTTACCTCTGTACCAACAACTCAAAAGCAAAAACCCGGAATTCAATACCGTTGATTTCAGGGTAATGCAGTACAGAAGTTTTTTTGAGCGCTAAATTCTCTTTTGAGCTTAAAATAAAGAGGAAAAATATCGGTTATTCCTTACAGGTCAATTGAAAAGGACCATTGGTCAATTGGGGAAGCATTTAATGAGTGTGTTTGCCTAATTTGATATGAATCAAAATATATAAAACCATGAAATTACCTACTAAGATTTTCGGACTTGTTTTTCTGATGACCTTATTTATGTCTTGTTCTACCCATAAATCGTATACCAAGAGCAGTACCGCACCCGGTCAAGTAAAAAAGCATACAGGTGCCAAAAGCGCCAAGGCATATGCTCCAGGTCAGCAAAAGAAAAAGAACAAGAAAGACCATTTTTAGAGAACGTGTACTCATCAAAAAAAAAGCCCCGAAAACCTACTTTTCAGGAATTCGGGGCTTTTTTTGGAGTTTACCTTAGTGTATTGTAGTGGTAAGTATCCCATAAAATGTTTTTATTCCATATGCCAGTTGCCCAATTTTTAAGTTCTCATTGGGACTGTGCTGGTTGTTGTCCGGGTTTACCATGGGAACAATGAAAGCGGGAATCTTCAATTCATTGATGAACGGGGCAATGGGTACAGTTCCTCCTGTGGTCCGGATTTGAATGACATCCTTTCCAAAAGTGTCCTTCAATGTATTTACTAAAAACTGGCCATAGGCGTTGTCCAAATCCGTTCGGAAGGCGTCTGTGACACTTTCTTCGGTTACCGTGACCACTTTTTCATGGGCCATTCGCTCTGCCTTGGTCGGTACATGGTCCAAAACCTGATAACCTTGTTGGGCAATATGGTCCTTCACCAATTTTTTAAGACGGTTGCCGTCACTTTCCACCACCAATCGAAGGTCAAGCTCCGCTGTGGCACTTTCCGGTACAATGGTACGGGCCTTTTCCCCGATCCAACCCGACCCCATCCCGCGGATGTTCAAAGAAGGATATTGTAGGGCTTCTTGGTAAAAGTTACCTACTTGTTCGGCAGATTTAAACTGTAGCTTATCCGAAATTTCCGCATCACTATCCGGTACACTCTTTAATATGGCCATGGTGGACTCATCTATGGAGATGCCATCATAATATCCGGGAATGGTTACTTTGCCATGGGCGTCTTTCATACTGGCGAGCAACTGGGCCAATTGAAACCCGGGATTTGGTGCATAATTTCCATAATGACCACTATGTTGCGGTTTTATTGGGCCATAAGTTGTTAGTGTAAGTGTGGTTATGCCACGACACCCGTAGACCACCGTAGGGTCTCCCGATGGGTGTACAGGGCCATCTGCAATGACCAAAAAATCGGCCTCCAAGAGTTCACGGTATTGCTTTACTGCCTTGGGCAATGGTTGACTGCTTTTTTCTTCCTCACCGTCCAAAATGACCTTAACGTTAAAAGGAATCTCAGTACCTTGTTTTTTAATCAGGTCGATAGTGTTCAACAACATCACAATCGGCGATTTGTCATCCGATGTGGAACGCCCAAAAAGTCGCCAATCATAGTTGATGTCATCATCCAATTCATCAAAAGAAACCGTTTTGAACCCATCCCCGTCGGGTGCCTTCAGCACGACTTCGTACGGATTGGG
The DNA here is from genome assembly GCF_009184425.1 of Flagellimonas olearia. Classification (GTDB taxonomy): domain Bacteria; phylum Bacteroidota; class Bacteroidia; order Flavobacteriales; family Flavobacteriaceae; genus Flagellimonas; species Flagellimonas olearia. The sequence goes on from NZ_WELG01000002.1 coordinate 1,699,189, forward strand.
TTGGTTCCATTTGGAAGGGTCCACGGACTGCCCATCAAAATGCATATAGATGAGCATGGTGGGTTTGTTGTCCTCAACAGGCAAAGCCGCAAAGAACAAGGGCATGTTTTCCGTTTCCAGTACGGCGGTGTTGAAGCCACGCTCACTGAATTTTCGTTTGAGCCAAAGGACATTATCCTCAATATCATCGGCATTGAGGGCATCATTGGGAATGGAAATAAAGTCCCTTAGTTCCGTAATGGCTTGGGCCACTTGACTCTTTATGGCCACTTCATCTTGACCAAAGGTAGAAAGGGTACATATGGTGAAAAGGAAAAAAACAGCTTTTTTCATAGGAATTCTCGGGTTGTTTTTTGAACTCGAAAATTAACGAATTTGATTCACAAAATCACTTATATGATCCACTCCATTTTGGGTCAAATGTTTGATGAAGGCCGAACCAATGATTGCTCCTTTGGTGTTTTTGGTGGCCTGATCAAAGGTTTCCGCATTGCTGATGCCGAAGCCCACAATTTGGGGATTGTTCAGTTCCATGGCCCCAATACGGTCAAAATAGTGGGTCTGTTCGGTTCCAAAACCCGATTTGGCCCCAGTGGTACTGGCAGAACTGACCATATAAATAAATCCGTCCGAAGCCTTGTCAATGGCCCTGATCCTTTTTTCACTGGTCTGTGGGGTAATCAAAAACACATTGATCAATCCATATTTTTTAAAGATAGGTTCGTATTCCTCTTGGTAGACATCCAGTGGTAGGTCAGGTAAAATAAGCCCATCAATACCTATGTTCTGGCATTTTTGGCAAAAGTCCTCCACACCGTATTGAAAAACCGGATTGAAATAGCCCATGATGATCAAGGGGATGGAAACGGTTTCCCTGATATCCCTGAGTTGCTCAAAGAGCAATTCGGTATGCATGCCATTTTTAAGGGCAATGGTGGAACTTTCCTGAATGGTAGGTCCATCCGCCAAGGGATCGCTAAAGGGCAATCCAATTTCAATAAGGTCCACCCCGTTTTTCTCCAGATCTTGGATGATTTTTACGGTATCGTTCAACTGGGGATATCCCGCGGTAAAATAGATGGAAAGGATTTTTTTGTCCTCTTGCAGTTTTTGTTTGATTCTGTTCATGTTAAACTTTGTTTTTGTCATTCCGCACTTGATGCGGAATCCATTTTCAATCTAGCATTGGATTCCTGCTTTCGCAGAAATGACATCTATCCTTATAGGTTGAAATAATCAATGTAATTCTGGAGGTCCTTATCGCCTCGTCCAGATAGGTTTACCACCACAACATCATCTTCTTTGAACTTCCTGTCCTCAAAAATGGCGAGTGCGTGGGACGATTCAATTGCGGGAATGATGCCTTCCAATTCACAAAGTCCCAATCCTGCCTTCATGGCCTCATCATCTGTAATGGAAATAAATTCACCCCTTCCCGAAACATATAAATGGGCATGAAGAGGCCCAACACCCGGATAGTCCAGTCCAGCGGAAATGGAATACGGTTCGGTGATTTGTCCATCCGGTGTTTGCATCAGCAAGGTCTTACTGCCATGGATGATGCCCACTTTGCCAAGTGCTGAGGTAGCGGCACTCTCTCCCGAATGGATACCTTTCCCGGCGGCCTCAACGGCAATGATGCCCACCTCGGGTTCATCCAAGTAATGATAGAAAGCTCCCGCAGCATTACTTCCGCCACCTACACAGGCTACTACATAATCGGGATTTTTACGGCCTTCCTTTTCCAAAAGCTGGGATTTGATCTCTTCGGAAATTACCGATTGAAACCGGGCCACCATGTCTGGGTAGGGGTGGGGTCCCACCACCGAACCGATGATGTAATGGGTATCCACCGGATTGTTGATCCAATCCCGGATGGCCTCGTTGGTAGCATCCTTAAGGGTCCTGCTGCCTGATAGAGCGGGACGTACCTCGGCCCCCAGCATTTTCATACGGGCCACATTGGGCGCTTGTCGGGCAATATCGATTTCACCCATATATACCACACACTTGATTCCCATAAGGGCACAGACGGTGGCCGTTGCCACTCCATGCTGACCTGCACCGGTCTCGGCAATGATTCGGTTTTTGCCCAATTTTTTGGCCATCAAAATCTGACCAATGGTATTGTTTACCTTGTGTGCCCCTGTATGGCAAAGGTCTTCCCGTTTCAGGTAGATTTTGGTGTTGTATTTTTCGGAAAGGCGTTTGGCAAAATAGAGTGGGGTAGGCCGGCCCACATAATCCTTCAACAATTGATGGAATTCTTCCTGGAAGGAAGGTTCCGCCATGATTCGGAGATAGTTTTGCCGGAGTTCCTCGCAATTGGGGTAGAGCATTTCCGGGATGTAGGCACCCCCAAACTCACCGTAATAGCCCCTTTCATCAGCGTGATACGTCATTCGTTATTGGTTTTAAGTTGTAAATGGTCGTTGAGCGCTTCTTGGAACGCTTTCAATGACGGTATGTTTTTTAGTCCGGGTTGGGTCTCAAATCTACTGTTGACATCGATGGCGTAACAGTATGTTGAGGCCGGACTGTTCATGAATTCTTTCAATTTTTCAACGGATTCCAAACCAATGCCCCCACTTAAAAAGAAGGGTTGGGTAGATGGATAGTTTTCCAAGATAGACCAGTCAAAGGTGTAGCCGTTCCCACCGGGCAGTTTGCCCTTGGTGTCGAACAGGAAATAATCGCATACCCCTTCGTAATCTTTCAAAATGGAGAAATCAAAATTGTCCTTGATGGAAAAAACCTTGATGATTTCTATCCCGTCACCCCGAACTTGTTTCGGGGTCTCATCCTTATGTGATGCTGAAACCAGTTCAGCATGACGTAAAGCATCACAATAAGCAACACTTTCCTTGCCATGAAGTTGCACGGCATCCAATGAGTATTGTGTGATTTTTTCCAAAACTTCATCCACAGGTGCATCCACAAACACCCCCACTTTTTTGATGGATTTAGGCAAGTTTGGCAGTTCACCTTCAAAGGCGCGCGAGGAAGGTTCCCAAAAAATGAAGCCCAGATAATCGGGTTGCAATTGGGCTACCTCAAGAGGGTTTTGGTTCATGCCGCATACCTTTAGTTTCATAGTTTACTTTTTTTGTCATTCCGATATGAGCGAAGTGATTGAGGAATCTCAAATCAGATTTCTCACTTTGATTTGGACTGCGCTCAATCTGACAGTTCGAAATGACCTTATCTATTTAATTCATTTATAAATCCCTTTGCACTCTTTCCGGGATCATCCGTTTTCATAAAATTCTCCCCGATCAAAAAACCTTGGTAGCCATAGGTTCGCAGGTCCTTTATGGCTTCCACCGAACTTATGCCACTCTCCGAAACCTTTACAAAATCATCCGGGATTTGTTTCGAAAGGGATTTGCTGGTCTCCAAGCTTACTTCAAAGGTCTTTAGGTTCCGATTGTTTACTCCAAGCATATCCAAGCTGGGCATGATGGATTTTTGCAGTTCTTCTTCATTGTGTACTTCCAAGAGTATATCCAAGCCCAAACTTTTTGCCATTTCCGAAAAGGTTTTGATCTCTTCCCGGTCCAAAATGGCCGCAATCAATAAAATTACATCAGCACCATAGGCTTTGGCCTCCAAAATCTGGTATTCGTCAATAATGAACTCTTTGCGAAGTAGGGGCATGTTCACAGAAGCACGGGCCAAGATCAAATCGTCCAAGGAGCCTCCAAAATATTTGCCATCGGTCAAGACCGACATGCCGCATACACCTGCCGTTTCATACCCCATGGCCACATCCTGTACATTTAAACCTTGGTTGATGACCGATTTGGATGGGGAACGTCGTTTGTGTTCCGCAATGATGCCCGTGCTGCTGTTTCGCAAGGCAGCGGCCAAGGAGACGGGATTACGCTCCATCAGTACGGATTGTTCCAATTGTGAAGGGGTGATCAACGATTTTTTCAAATCGACCTCCTTGCGTTTATCGGCTACTATTTTGTCCAGTATATTCATTTCTTGTGTCATTCCGCACTTGATGCGGAATCTATTATTTTTTTATGGTTGGATTCCTGCTTCCGCAGGAATGGCAAGATTGAAAACTTTAATCTCTACTCAATTCCTGCAATTTTTTCAAAGCTTCCAATCCCTTACCACCCAACAGAGCTTCCTTGGCTTTTTCAAAGCCAGCTTTTGGGGTGATGCTTTCCACTGTGGCGATGGCCACTCCGGCATTGGCGCAGACTACATTATTCTGTGCTTCGGTGCCCTTACCATTCAATACATTCAAAAATATCTGTGCCGATGCCGCGATGTCCTCACCTCCGGTGATTTCTGATTGTGAAATTTTTTGCACTCCAAAGTCATTTGGACTGAGCATGGCCTCTGTATTGTTGGAAATGGTTTTGGTGTCTCCCGTCAAGGAAATCTCATCATACCCGTCCAAGGCATGGAGTACCGTGAATTTTTTATCGGTGTTCTGATAAAGGTAACCGTACATCCGTGCCAGTTCCAAATTGAACACACCCACCATTTGATTTTTTGGAAAAGCGGGATTCACCATGGGCCCCAACATATTGAAAAAGGTCTTTACGGCCAGTTCCCTTCGGATGGGGGCCACATTTTTCATCGCAGGGTGGAACAAGGGGGCATGTAGCACACAAATGCCAGCCTCTTCAATGGATTTCTTCAGGAAATCGGCCTCATTACTGAATTTGATGCCCAGGAATTCCATCACATTACTGCTCCCACATTTTGAGGAAACCCCATAGTTACCATGTTTGGTCACTTTTACTCCTGCTCCGGCTGTTACAAACGAAGCCAGTGTGGAGATGTTGAAGGTGTCCTTGCCATCACCACCCGTACCGCAAAGGTCGATGGGATCGTAATCGGATAGATCCACGGCGAGGCAAAGTTCCAAGAGGGCATCCCGGAAACCTTCCAGCTCTTCAATGGTGATGCTTCGCATCATATATACGGTAAGGAATGCCGCAATTTGAGAGGTGTTGTAATCGCCTTTGGCAATGTTCACCAAAATCTGTTTGGCCTCTTCCTTAGGCAGTATCTCGTGATTGATAAGTTTATTTAATGTCTCTTTCATCTTCTTTGCTTGTTATTCCTGCGAAGGCAGGAATCTGTTTTTTGAATTCATTTGGATTCCCACTTTCCTTCGACTGCGCTCAGGATGACAGTGGGAATGACATGAAATTCTAACTATTGAGCCAATTTTTTAGCATTTGTTTTCCTTCTGGGGTGAGTACGGACTCTGGGTGAAACTGAACGGCGGTCACATCGTATTTTTTATGGCGAAGCGACATGATCTGTCCGTTTTCATCCACCGATGTGGCTTCCAGTTCCTCCGGTAGATTGGAGTCCACCACCCAAGAATGGTATCTTCCCACTTGGAGTTCTTTGGGCAATCCTTTATAAATTGGGTCGTCTTGGGTCACCGTAATGGTGGTGGCCACTCCGTGGTACACCTGATCGAGGTTGATCAAGCTCCCTCCAAACACCTCACCTATGGCCTGTTGCCCCAGACACACCCCAAATATTCGTTTGGTGGGGGCGTAGGTCTTTATAATTTCCTTGAGCAGCCCGGCTTCATCTGGAATCCCGGGTCCAGGAGACAATACTATAAGGTCAAAGGGTTCCACTTCATCCAAAGTAAGCTGGTCGTTTCGTTTTACAGTAACCTCACAATCCAAATCTTCCAGATAATGCACCAAGTTATAGGTGAAGCTATCGTAGTTGTCTATCATTAAAATCTTTCTTCCCATGATCAGATGGTTTCTGCAATTTCAAGGGCTTTGTTCAATGCGCCCAATTTGTTATAGGTCTCTTGTAATTCGTCGTCAGGGTTGGAAGCAGCTACCAATCCTGCCCCAGCTTGGTAGTGCAGTTCATGGTTTTTGCTCAAAAAGGTGCGGATCATAATGGCATGGTTAAAATTGCCCTTGAAATCCATAAAGCCAATGGCTCCACCATAATAGGCCCGACTTGTTTTTTCATACTTTTCAATGAGTTGCATGGCCATATGCTTGGGTGCACCGCTCAAGGTTCCCGCAGGGAAGGTATCGGCCACCACTTTCATGGTGGTGATGTCCTGTTTTTTTTCCGCAGTGACCTTGGATACCAAATGGATCACATGCGAGAAATACTGTACCTCCCGATAGGTGTCCACATTTACGGTATTTCCATTGCGGCTAAGGTCGTTCCGGGCCAAGTCCACCAGCATCACGTGTTCACTGTTCTCCTTATCGTCCTGGGCCAATTGTTTGGCCAGTTCGGCATCTTTTTCATCGTTTCCGGTACGTTTGTAGGTGCCGGCAATGGGGTGGATTTCAGCTTTGCCATCCTTTACGATCAATTGTGCTTCGGGCGAGCTGCCAAATATCTTAAAATTGCCATAATCAAAATAGAAGAGGTAAGGGGAGGGGTTAATGGAGCGCAGTGCCCGGTATACATTGAATTCATCCCCTTTGAATTTTTGGGTGAACCTTCGGGACAATACCAATTGAAACACATCGCCCCGCTGACAATGCTTTTTGGCCAGTTCCACATGGGCTTTGTATTCCTCGTCCTTTAGGTTGGATTTGGGTTCGCCTTCCTTGGTGAAATTGTAGGAGGCGAAGTTCCGAACATTGAAAAGTTGTTCAATCTCATCCACATTGCTTTGGGTATTGTAGCAATGGGCAAAAAGATAGGCTTCGTTCTTAAAATGGTTTATCGCAATGATATTCTGATATACGGCGTAGTAAATATCCGGAATGCTGACAGAATCCTCCTTTTTCGAGATCTCCACATCCTCAAAATAGCGGACCGCATCATAGGCCATATAGCCAAAAAGACCATTGTATATAAACTTGAACCCATTTTGGGTCACCGAAAACTGCTGCCCGAAGTTGTGTATCACCTCAGTGACATCGGTTTCTGATGTGATAGGGGTCACTTCTTTTGAACCATCGGGAAACCGTTGGGTTATGGTTTCGTTTTCCACTTTAATGTAGGCAATGGGATTGCAGCAGATATACGAAAAACTGTTGTCGTTGGCATGGTAATCGCTACTTTCCAAAAGGATACTGTTGGGGAACTTGTCCCGAATCTTCAGGTAGACACTCACCGGGGTAATGGTGTCTGCCAGGATTTTTTTGTAATGGGTTTGAAGTTTATACATCTTAAACTGTTATAAATTAAAAAAGGCCTGTCGTGATGACAAGCCTCTTGTATGATTATAATGGGGACTTAGCTCACGACTTTCGAAGTAAGTTGATCCACCACCAAGTATTTGCGATTCTGTTATTCATTGCTTCAAATATAGAAAGGAAATTTTAACCAGCAAACAAAGATTTGTTTTAAAATTGGAAATCCCGTCCAAGATAATCTCAAACGGGATTTCCACACACTAAACAGGAGCTGATTACATCTGTAGATCAACTACCAAATCAAATTCGTCATAGATCAATTTGTCTTTGGCGGTGCCAATGATTCCCGATCCGTATTTTACATCGTATTTGGTCCTGTCAATTTTTAAAGTGGCAGTGGCCTTATCTCCGTAAATGGATACATCAAAGGTTACGGGCTTGGTAATGCCCTTAATGGTTAGATCACCGGTAACTTCATAGCTATTTTTTCCCGAGGATTTTACTTTGGTGAACACCAATTTTGATGTAGGGTTGCTGTCAGTGGCAAAGAAATCTGCAGAGCTCAAGTGCCCGTCCAGTTTGTTTTTGTAATCGCCTTCCAGGTCAGTTGTGTTGATGGAGGTCATGTCTACCACAAACTCACCACCAACCAATTTTTCGCCGTTGAATTCCAAGGCACCGGATTGCAATTTTACGGTCCCGGTATGGGAACCGGCAACTTTATAGGCTTTCCAGGTTACACTGCTTTCTTCGGCCTTAACGGTTTTGGTTTCCTTTTCAATGGGGTTTGCCATTGTGGAAGCACCGATGAATGTGGTCAATACCAAGCTTAAAACTGTCTTTTTCATGATTGTGTTTAAATTTTTGTTTTTAACTGTTACGATTATATATGGGTGAATAATTCCTCTTTTGATTTTCTGACCTTTGGCAGGTTTTGGGTTTGATCTTCTTCCGATCGGTAGCCAACGGCCAATACCACAGCTGCGTTGAGGTCTTTTTCGGTAAGCCCCAAGATTTTGTTGTATTCCTCTGCTTGGAAACCTTCCATGGGGCAAGTGTCTATTTTTAGTTCCGCTGCAGCCTGTAGAGCATTGCCCAAGGCAATGTATACCTGTTTTCCGGCCCAGCTGGCCTTCACATCCGTGGGTAGACCCACTAAGTTGGATTTCATCATCTCGGCATAACCATTTAGACCATCCAAGGGAATGTTCCTTGTATCGCTTAGGTTGGTGATGAAATCATCGACCAGTTCCTCGCCAAAATCCGTTGCATGTGCAAAAACGATAAGGTGTGATGCATCCGTGATCTGGGATTGGTTCCAAGAAACAGGTTTCAGTCTCTCCCGAACCTCAGGGTCGGAAATCACGAATACATGATAGGGTTGCAGTCCGTAGGAGGAAGCGCTCAAACGGGTGGCTTCCAATAGACTATTGAGGTCTTGATGCGATATTTTTTTGGTGGCATCAAATTTTTTGGTGGCGTAACGCCAGGTCCTATGTTCTAAAATGTTGCTCATCTGTATTTAAAATTTATCCAAAAGGAGGTTTAATTGTTCCAGTTCTTGTTTGGTAAAATGTTGAACGATATCATGCTCGGCTTCGGCCACTACTTTATCCATTTTGGAAAGTACTTCCGAACCACTTTTGGTGATCAGGATTTCAACCTTACGCCGATTGGATGGGCATACGCTGCGATCTACGTAGCCTTTGGCCAGTAACTTATCTACCAAACGGGTGGTATTGCTCATCTTGGTCACCATGCGCTCATTTAAGGTGGATAGGTTGGCGGGCTGCCCTTTCTGTCCCCTTAAAATCCGTAGGACGTTAAATTGTTGGAGCGAAACCTCAAAAGGTTTCAGGGCATTTCCCACCTGTTCATAGATTTTGTTGTGAATCAAGGTGATATGAATCAAGGTCCGTGTCTCCAGCGGCATCTTCTGCGAAGTCTTTATGATTTCCTCAACATTCATGTATAAACAATATTTGTATATACAAATGTATGTTGAATTTTTGTTTCTACCTTTGGTATGACCGATAAATTTTTGTTAAAACAAAATGAGGGACAGTGTCAACATGTAATTTTATAGGCTTAAAATGCAGGTAATGAGTAGCTTAAAGTTTTTAGGGGTGATGCTTTCGGGATTGATGATAGGATGTGGACATAAGACCGGAAATAACACGGAAGATAATGCTTTGGAAGCCCAAAAGCAGGAGCAAACAAAAGTAGTGCAGGAAGAACCCGTAAAATTTCCCGTTTACAACTTCAAGGATTTTGAGCCTCTTTTGCATCAAAGTGATGATAAAACCTATGTGGTGAATTTTTGGGCCACGTGGTGCAAACCCTGTATTGCCGAGATGCCTTATTTTGAGCGCATACATGCTGAGCAAAAGGATAACAATGTAGAAGTGTTGCTCGTGAGCTTGGATATGCCCGGGATGTGGAAATCCCGATTGGAACCTTTTGTGGAAGAAAAGGGAATGAAATCTAAAGTGGTCATTTTGGATGATCCCAAGCAAAATGAATGGATTCCCAAAGTCTCGGAAGATTGGGGTGGGGGAATACCCGCTACCTTAATATATAATAAGGACAAACGAACCTTTTACGAAAAGGGTTTCACCTACAAGGAATTGAATGAAGCTTTGGCCACATTTTTAAATTAAGTATCATAAAAGCTGATCAACTTTCAGAAGTGTAGGAAGAAGTCAGTCAAAAAAATATACGCATCTAATCCAGGGTAACGCTCTGGATTTTTATTTTTGCAGTATCTAAACCTATAGTAAAGATGGATTTATCACAAGAAGAGTGGACAGAGCAATTGGAGAATGATGACAACGCCGTTATTTTGGATGTCAGAACCCCTGAAGAAATTGAGGAAGGGTATATTCCAGATGCCCTTAAAATAGATATTTATTTGGGCCAGGAATTTATTGATGAACTGGAAAAATTGGACAAGTCCAAAAACTACTACGTGTACTGCAGATCGGGCAACCGAAGCGGGCAGGCGTGTGCCATCATGAACAGCATTGGCTTTGGGAACACCTATAACCTTGAGGGAGGTTTTATGAACTGGGAAGGCGAGATCGCCGAGTAGAACCCTATGCAGCTACAGGAGGTCATAGAGGAACTGGAGAGAAACCGCAAGGTTTTTAGGGAAACTATGGCCCATTTGCCCCAGCCACTTATCCATTGGAAACAAAAAACCGCGGATTGGTCCTTGTTGGAAATCATCTGCCATTTGGTGGATGAGGAAAAAGAAGATTTTAGGGCTCGCGTGGATCATACCCTACAGCACCCAGATGATCCCCTCGCCTCAATTGACCCCGTAGGATGGGTAACCAAGCGGGATTATGGTGGGCAGGACTTCCAGAATAAAGTGGAACAATTTGACAAGGAGCGGCAAATATCCATCGCATGGTTAAAGACCGCTACCGACCTCAATTGGGAGAATTCCCTGTACCATCCTGAGTTGGGGACCATGTCTGCCCGTTCCTTTTTATATAATTGGTTGGCGCACGATTACCATCATATTCGTCAAATCAATCGTATCAAGTATCAATTTTTAAAGCAAAATTCAGGGGATTCCTTGACGTATGCTGGAAATTGGTAGGCATTTTCCTATATTGCTCCCATGAAGGAAGACTTGCTCCATTTTATATGGGGGCAAAAAAAGCTTCATGGAAGACAACTTACCTCAACTGCCAACGAAGCCATACACATTAAGGCCCCTGGAGTCCCAAATCAGTATGCAGGTCCGGATTTTTTCAATGCCAGCGTGGAAATCGGTTCGCAAGCCTGGGTGGGCAATGTGGAAATCCATCTGAAATCATCGGATTGGTATGCCCATCATCATGAGATTGATCCCAACTACGATAATGTTATCCTACATGTGGTTTGGGAAGATGATATTTCGGTATTTCGAAAGGATGGTTCACAGATATGCACCTTGGAACTCAAGAAGTATGTATCCGAAGCACTTTTAAGCGGGTATCAAAACCTAATGGAAAATGCAAGACCCAAATTCATCAATTGTGAAAAGGATTTGGGGGGAATCGATGCCTTTTTGGTGCAGAATTGGCTTCACCGGCTTTACATTGAACGGTTGGAGCAGAAATCCAATTTCATTTTTAAACTCTTGGAAGAATCCAACAATGATTGGGAAGGCGCATTGTTTACCCTATTGGCCAAAAACTTTGGCACCAAAGTCAACGGGGAGTATTTTTTTCAACAGGCCCAAAAATTGGATTTCTCCATGGTTAGGAAGACCAGTGATGAGGTGGAACAATTGGAAAGTTTGCTATTGGGGCACTTTGGACTTTTGGAAGGAATTGATTGTATGGACCAATACTATATTCGACTTAAAAGGGAATATCAGTATCTGGCCAGAAAATTTGAGTTGTCCCCGGTATTGTCCCGACCGGAATTCTATGGCCTTCGACCGCCTAATTTTCCAACGATACGGGTGTCGCAATTGGCTCATTTGTACGCAAAACAATCCAATGTGTTTGCCCATCTCATGGAATTGGAACAACTGGAAGACTTTTACCAAGCCTTTGATATAGGGGTCGGATCCTATTGGAAAAACCATTTCACCTTTGGAAAACTATCCAAGGAAAGTCCCAAGAAGCTCACCAAAAGTTTTATTGATCTGCTTATCCTCAATACCGTTGTTCCTTTAAAGTTTTGTTATGCAAAGCATCTTGGAAAAGATATCAATGAAGATCTTATTGCCCTGGTCCTGCAGATGCCTACAGAAAAGAATGCCATCATGGATGGGTTTGGCAACTTGGGGTACCCAGCCAAAAATGCATTGGAAAGTCAGGCCAAAATTCAGCTTTACACCCGGTACTGTTCCAAAAATAAATGCCTTCAATGCGCTTTGGGCGTACATTTATTGAATAGAAATACATAATTTTAGCCATGGCTTTATTTTACGACACGCTATACTATTTCCAAAAAAGAGGTTTTGAGGTCTGCAGACGTATTGCCGAACGTTTGGGCATACGTGCCCGGGTGGTGCGTACCACTTTTATCTACCTAACCTTTGTTACCTTGGGATTCGGATTTGCCCTCTACCTGTTCATAGCATTTTGGCTAAAGATCAAGGATTTGGTCTACACCAAGAGAACCTCAGTTTTTGATCTGTAACCTATGATACGACTTCTGCGTTCCAAAATAGTATTGGCCCTGTCCTTAATGGTGCTGGTGCTGTTGTTTGGAATGATTGGGTATAGGTTTTTGTCGGATTATACCTGGGTAGAGGCGCTGTACATGACCATAATCACGGTCACTACGGTAGGTTTCTCCGAAGTAAGGCCCTTGGATGCCGAGGCAAAGATTTTTACCGTATTTTTAATTGTGACCAGTGTCTTCATTTTTGCTTTTGCCATATCGGTGGTCACGGAATATATTTTGGGAAAAAGCTCTTTGGAGCTGTTAAAAAAGAAGAAAGTGAAAAAACAAATAGACAGTCTTTCCAATCATGTGGTGGTCTGCGGTTTTGGTAGAAATGGCATGCAGGCTGCCGAAAAGTTGATGGCCTATAGTAAGCCCTTTGTGGTTATAGAACGGGACAAGGAGATCATAGACAAGTATGAAGACGAGATTTTATTTGTGGAAGGGGATGCCAATGAAGATGAGACCTTATTGCAAGCAGGTATAGAAAAGGCGCAATATTTGATCACCGCCGTACCGGATGATGCGGCCAATTTGTTCATTGTGTTGTCGGCCCGCCAATTAAATCGATCCCTGTTCATTATAAGCAGGGCTTCGCAAGTGACCTCCTTGAAAAAATTGCAGTTTGCAGGGGCGGATAAGGTAATAATGCCCGATAAGATAGGAGGGGACCATATGGCATCGCTGGTGGTCATGCCCGATTTGATCACCTTTATGGATAAGCTTTCCGTGGAAGGGGAACATACCACCAATCTGGAAGAGGTGGAAATAGAGGAGTTTACCAACCAAATGGACTGTAATTCCATCCGGGATTTGGACCTGAGGCGAAAAACAGGTTGCACCATTATAGGGTATATAGATCCCCAAGGAGAGTACATCATCAACCCTGAAGCCGATCTGGTGCTTCAGCCCAAAAGCAAGGTAATTGTGTTGGGTAGGCCGGAGCAAATACGAAAACTCAACCAAATGTTTCAGATAGGATAGTTAAAAGATCATTAAATTTTTCTGCGTAAAAATTTTTTAGGATATTGCCCACTTTACATCAAATCAAATAATCAAAAACTCATTTATGAAGTATAAACTTCTTAGTATTTGCTCAATTTTTCTACCATTTATGGCCATGGCCCAAGAAGCAGGGGAAATGGGAATAGACGAAAAAATTGATAAAGTTTTTGGAGACCTCACAGGTTGGTTCGTTAACTTCATTTTTTACCAAATACCTTTTTCTGAAAATATTAAGATCTATTGGGTCTTGTTCCCTTTGATCCTGGGAGCCGGTTTCTTTACCTTTTATTTCAGGTTCATCAACTTCACGGGAGTCTGGACTGCCATTAAAGTGGTGATGGGCAAGTATGAGGATATAGAAAAGTACGGTGCCAAGGAATTGTATGGTGAAGAAGGAATCGCTGCCGGGGTTGACATGAACAAGGTGGAAAGCTTGGACAAGCACTTGGCAGACAATAAGGATGAAATTGTAGTGGATGGGGATATTATAGATACCATTAGGGATGAGAGTTCCAATGGGGAAGTATCCCATTTCCAAGCACTGACGGCGGCCTTGTCCGCAACCGTGGGACTAGGGAACATTGCCGGTGTTGCGGTAGCGGTATCCATAGGTGGGGCCGGAGCAACATTTTGGATGATCGTTGCTGGAGTTTTGGGGATGGCCTCAAAATTTGTGGAATGTACACTTGGGGTAAAGTATAGGGATGTTGGGCCGGATGGTACCATTTTCGGTGGTCCCATGTACTACCTGAACAAAGGTTTGAAGAACAAGACCCTCGGAAAAATATTGGCAGGTGCCTTTGCGGTGATGTGTATCGGAGGCTCTTTTGGTGGAGGAAACATGTTCCAGGTAAATCAAGCCGTTCAACTTTTTGAAAATATGACGGGAGGAACAGAATCCTTCCTATATGGTTACCGTTGGGCCTTTGGTGTTATAATGGCCATTTTGGTGGGTATTGTAATTATAGGAGGTATAAAATCGATCGCAAAGGTTACCGATAAGATCGTACCTTTTATGGTGATCATCTACGTGGGTGCTTCCTTATTTGTATTGGTGGCCAAGTTTGACATGATCGGTTGGGCCTTCAATGAGATTATCCAAGGCGCTTTTGCCCCCGAAGGAATTGTGGGTGGAGCCGTAGGGGTCATGATCCAAGGTTTCCGTAGGGCGGCATTCTCCAATGAGGCCGGTGTAGGTTCGGCATCCATTGCGCATTCCGCGGTGAGGACCAAATATCCAGCTTCCGAGGGGTTGGTGGCCTTGTTAGAGCCTTTTATTGATACCGTATTGGTATGTACCATGACCGCTTTGGTCTTGATCATTACTGGAAACGTAGACCCAGGCAATGCAGGTTTGAATGATGCCGATGCCATCTTGTTGACTTCAGGTGCATTTGAGTCTGTGATAAGCTGGTTCCCATATCTGTTGACCGTTGCGGTTATCTTGTTTGCCTTTAGTACCCAAATTTCTTGGTCTTACTATGGATATCAAGCATGGGCCTATCTTTTTGGCCGTACCAAACGAACAGAGTATACCTATAAAATTATCTTTTGTTTGTTCGTAATTGTTGGTGCGTCCGCAAGTTTAGGGTCTGTTATCGGTTTCTCCGATGCGATGATCTTTGGAATGATGGTGCCCAATATGGTAGGGATTGTTATCCTAGCGCCTAAAGTCAAGGCAGAACTCAAGAAATATATGGATGCCATTAGATTAAAGGCAAAGGCCATAACGGAAGACTAATCCAATTTGGAATGATAAAAGGATCCCACTTCAGGTTCAACAAGCAAGAACGAAGTGGGATCTTTTTTTTATTGCTGATCATCTTCATTTTTCAAGGGATATATTTTTACGTAAAAGCGAAACCTTTTGACGGAAATCCACAAGTAAAGGTCGATGCGATAATGCAGGCCCATTTGGATAGTTTAAAGGGACTGGCCCAGATGGATGCCGGAAAAATTTTCCCATTCAATCCCAATTACATTACAGATCATAAAGGGTATGCCTTGGGGATGTCACTGGAGGAGTTGGATCGGCTTTTTGACTACAGGGATGAAAATAAATATATAAACTCGGCCGAAGAGTTCCAAAAGGTAACCCAGGTTTCAGATTCCCTTCTGAACCAAATAGCACCCTACTTTAAGTTTCCGGCTTGGGCCAAGACAGTGTCTGTCATCCAAAAGAAATCGAATCAGAACAGCAGTGAAATCTATAAGGTTGGGGATTTGAATCAGGCCACCGCCGAAGAATTGATGCGCGTCAATGGGGTAGGTCCTACCTTGTCCAAAAGAATCGTAAAGTTCAGAGATCGTTTGGGGGGCTTCGTGGTGAACGAGCAACTGTATGATGTTTATGGTCTGGAACCGGAGGTGGTCCAAAGAACATTGAAGCTTTTTCAAGTACTTCAACCACCTACCATCAAAAAAATCAATATCAACCAAGCTACAGCGGAAGAACTATCGCAATTGGTATATATCAATCAAGATATGGCCCTTGAAATTGTACTGCATCGAAAAAGGAACGGACCGTTTTCTTCCTTGGACGAGTTAGTTGGCGTTGGGGAGTTTCCAACCGATAGGATTGAGAGAATTAAGCTATATTTGACCCTATAAAATTGCACGAATGGTTACGGATACCCTATATACAATGAACTTTGATTATTCAGAGACCCAAAAGATGGTCGCCCAGTCTGCCCGGGAATTTGCCCAGCAGCATATACTTCCCCATGTTATGGAATGGGATGAGGCCCAAACTTTCCCTGTTGAGGTTTTTAAGAAAGCTGGTGAAATGGGATTTATGGGCATATTGGTGCCCGAGGAGCTTGGAGGTTCTGGATTGGGGTATCATGAGTACATTGCCATTTTGGAAGAGATTTCCAAAGTGGATCCCGCAATAGGTTTATCCGTAGCGGCCCATAACTCCCTTTGTACCAATCATATTTTGAGTTTTGGGAGTGAAGAACAAAAACAACGTTGGATTCCCAAGTTGGCCACCGCCGAATGGTTGGGTGCCTGGGGACTTACAGAGCACAATACCGGCTCCGATGCGGGGGGGATGAACACTACCGCTGTGCGGGATGGGGATTCTTGGGTCTTAAACGGAGCGAAAAACTTTATCACCCATGGAAAAAGCGGGGATATCGCTGTGGTCATTGTCCGGACGGGTGAGAAAGGTGATAGTCATGGTATGACTGCTTTTGTGGTCGAAAAAGGAACACCTGGATTTACCAGTGGAAAAAAGGAAGATAAATTGGGCATGCGGGCCAGTGAGACCGCCGAATTGATTTTTTCGGACTGTAGGATTCCGGATGACAATCGCTTGGGAGAAGTGGGAGAAGGATTTATCCAATCCATGAAAGTATTGGATGGAGGCCGAATCTCCATTGGCGCCCTGTCTTTGGGTGTGGCCAAGGGAGCTTATGAGGCAGCCTTGAAATATTCCAAGGAACGGATACAGTTTGGAAAACCCATTAGCGAGTTCCAGGGCATATCGTTCAAGTTGGCCGATATGGCCACGGAGATTGAGGCTTCAGAACTATTGCTGCACAAAGCCGCTTTCTTGAAAAATGAAGGTCGTCCTATGACCAAACTTGGGGCCATGTGTAAAATGTATGCATCGGAAGTGTGTGTAAAAGTCGCCAACGAAGCGGTCCAAATCCATGGGGGGTATGGATATACCAAAGATTTCCCTGTTGAGAAATTTTATCGGGATTCCAAGCTTTGTACCATTGGGGAAGGTACCACTGAAATCCAAAAAGTGGTGATTTCCAGAAATATTCTCAAGTAATTTGTTTGGTAAATAGGATTTAGGTGTATATTTGCACTCCAAAATTCTAAAAGAAAGGAGGTTGTAGCCCATGTTAATTATACCAGTAAAAGAAGGAGAAAACATCGATAGAGCTTTAAAGCGTTTCAAGCGTAAGTTTGATAAGACCGGGACCATGCGTCAGTTGAGAAGCAGACAGCAGTTCACAAAACCTTCCGTACAGCGTAGAGCTGAGATCCAGAAAGCACAGTACATTCAAGGCTTGAGGGACCAAGAGGAAGTATAGGCTCTTGAATAGAACATATACAGCATCCCGTTTCATTTTTGAAACGGGATTTTTTGTTTTTATATGGGTCGGGAAATGGATTTGGCTACCTTTGGGATATGTCCGTTTCCGCATTCATATCCTACCTTCGGTTGGAAAAAAACTATTCTGAACATACGGTAAAGGCCTATGAGCGGGATATTGTATTATTCTCCAAGTTTTGCAAGGAAAACTATCAAATGGAATCCGTTGCTTCCATGGATTATCCCATCATCCGAAATTGGATCGTGTCCCTTTCCAATACAGGGCTGTCCAACCGAACCATCAACAGAAAAATATCTTCACTGCGGGCCTACTACAAATTCTTGCTGAAAGTAGGGGAAATAGAAAGTAGCCCATTGGCAAAGCATAGGGCGCTCAAAACGGAAAAGAAGGTGGAAGTTCCCTTTTCGGAGCCCGAAATGGAAAGAATCCTGTCCGAAATACCTTTTGAGGACAGTTTTGAGGGTTCTCGGGACAAACTCATCATAGAGTTGTTGTACACCACGGGAATGCGAAGAGCGGAGCTGGTGCATCTTAAATTGTCCGATATTGACCATTTCAAAGGAACCTTGAGGGTTTTGGGAAAGAGGAACAAAGAGCGTATTCTTCCTCTTTTGCCTGCAACTGAGGTGATGGTTCGCGAGTATATAGAGCATCGTTCCAGATTGGATAAGGTCGTGGACGAAGCATTTGTTTTTTTGACCAAGGGTGGCCTTAAAATTTATGAAACACTTGTTTATCGTATCATAAATAAGTATTTTAGTTTAGTGTCCCCCAAGGTAAAAAAGAGCCCACATATTTTGAGGCATACCTTCGCAACACACTTGCTGAACAGGGGGGCAGACTTGAATTCGGTCAAGGAATTGTTGGGTCATTCAAGTTTGGCATCCACTCAAGTGTATACGCACAACAGCATTGCCGAACTTAAGAAGGTTCACCAGAAGGCCCACCCTAGAAACAAGAAATAGAATTCTTGTATTGTTTAACTTCACTGTCGCTTGACAGTATTAAAACTACATCTTATGAAAGTAAACGCACAATCGGTAAATTTTGTAGCGGATGGTAAGCTTTTGGACTTTATCCAAAAACGGATGGACAAATTGGAATTGTTCTATGACAAGGTCATTGATTCGGATGTTTTCTTAAAAGTTGAAAACACTAGTGCCAAAGAGAATAAGATAGTGGAAATCATGGTATCTGTCCCTGGGGATAAGATGATGGTTAAAAAGCAATGTAAGTCCTTTGAGGAGGCGGTCGATTCGGCCTGTGGTTCCTTGGAAAGACAGCTGGTAAGACGAAAGGAAAAATTAAGGGCGAAAGTTTGATCAAAATTTTTTCAATTTTATTTTGAATAAAAAAATAAATCTCTACATTTGCAGTCCGTTAGAAATAGCGGACTTTTTTATGTTCAAAAAAGCGGTAAAAATGCCGATATAGCTCAGCTGGCTAGAGCAGCTGATTTGTAATCAGCAGGTCGTGGGTTCGAGTCCCTCTATCGGCTCGTAAGATACTGAAAAATAAGGCGGGGGGATACTCAAGCGGCCAACGAGGACAGACTGTAAATCTGTTGGTTTTCACCTTCGCAGGTTCGAATCCTGCTCCCCCCACAATGTTGTTTGCGAACAACAGGACGTGGAAAGTTTTTTGAAATGTTGATATTGTTTGGGTGTAAGTCCCAAAAAAAATGCGGGAGTAGCTCAGTTGGTAGAGCGTCAGCCTTCCAAGCTGAATGTCGCCGGTTCGAACCCGGTCTCCCGCTCTAAACCGATTTTGGAACAATAGGTTTCAAAATGGTGTAGGTTGAAGTTTAACATGCTGGACTT
Source organism: Flagellimonas olearia (assembly GCF_009184425.1). GTDB lineage: Bacteria > Bacteroidota > Bacteroidia > Flavobacteriales > Flavobacteriaceae > Flagellimonas > Flagellimonas olearia. Next base: position 1,718,371 of record NZ_WELG01000002.1, read on the forward strand.
GCAACTTTAAACGCTAAACCTGAAAACGCAATAGGCCGGTGTAGCTCAGGGGTAGAGCGTTTCCTTGGTAAGGAAGAGGTCAGGGGTTCAAATCCCCTCATTGGCTCAAAACGATTTGTACACTAATATAAACTAAGATTAAAATCATTTAAAATGGCAAAGGAAACTTTTGATCGTTCCAAACCCCACTTAAATATTGGTACCATTGGTCACGTGGATCACGGTAAAACTACCTTGACTGCTGCCATCACTACCGTATTGGCTAACGCGGGATTGTCAGAGCTTAGAAGCTTTGATTCTATTGATAACGCTCCCGAGGAAAAAGAGAGAGGTATTACTATCAACACTTCTCACGTAGAATATCAAACTGAAAACCGTCACTACGCGCACGTTGACTGTCCTGGTCACGCGGATTACGTAAAGAACATGGTTACCGGTGCTGCCCAGATGGACGGTGCTATTTTGGTTGTTGCCGCTACTGATGGTCCTATGCCACAGACTCGTGAGCACATCCTTTTGGGTCGTCAGGTAGGTATTCCTCGTATCGTTGTTTTCTTGAACAAAGTTGACATGGTTGATGATGAGGAGCTTTTGGAGCTTGTTGAGATGGAAGTAAGAGAATTGCTTTCTTTCTACGAGTATGATGGTGACAATGGTCCCGTTATCGCTGGTTCTGCACTTGGTGCATTGAACGGTGAGCAAAAATGGGTTGACACTGTTATGGAGTTGATGAAGGCTGTTGATGAGTGGATCGAGCTTCCTGAAAGAGATGTTGACAAGCCTTTCTTGATGCCTATCGAAGATGTATTTACCATTACTGGTCGTGGTACCGTTGCAACTGGTCGTATCGAAACAGGTGTGGCCAACACTGGTGATGCTGTTGATATCATTGGTATGGGTGCTGAGAAATTGTCTTCCACTATCACTGGTGTTGAGATGTTCCGTAAGATTTTGGATAGAGGTGAAGCTGGTGATAACGTAGGTCTTCTTTTGAGAGGTATCGAGAAATCCGATATCAAAAGAGGTATGGTAATCTGTAAGCCAGGTTCTGTTAAGCCACACGCTAAATTCAAAGCTGAGGTTTATATCCTTAAAAAAGAAGAAGGTGGTCGTCACACTCCATTCCACAACAACTACCGTCCTCAGTTCTACGTTCGTACAACTGACGTGACAGGTAACATCAACCTTCCTGATGGAGTTGAAATGGTAATGCCTGGTGATAACTTGACAATCACTGTTGATTTGATTCAGCCAATCGCCTTGAACGTAGGTCTACGTTTCGCTATCCGTGAAGGTGGTAGAACAGTAGGTGCTGGTCAGGTTACTGAAATTTTAGATTAAACATTTCATAATAAAATTGCACTAAAGGGTGTCCCGGGTTCCTGGGATACCTTTCAGTGTAATTATAAACGGGTGTAGCTCAGTTGGTAGAGCACTGGTCTCCAAAACCAGGTGTCGGGAGTTCGAGTCTCTCCTCCCGTGCAAGAAAATACACGTAATACTATGTTGACTTACATTAAGGAATCCTTTGAGGAATTAAAAAATAATGTTACCTGGTTGGACAGGGACAAAGCTTCCAATTTAATGGTTGTAGTAGCTGTTTTTTCAATCCTGTTTGCTTTGGCGACATGGGGTGTGGATTCGCTTTTCAGTAAGTTGGTTGGATTGTATTTTGAACAAATAATAGGTTAGGTCGGTATGTCTGAGGTTCTGGAGAAAAAATGGTACGTAGTACGAGCTGTCAGTGGTCAAGAGAATAAAATCAAAGGCTACATTGAAAGTGAGGTAGAGCGCGCCGGTTTCGGAGATTATCTCGAGGAGGTCCTTGTGCCTACCGAGAAGGTCGTACAGATCAGAAACGGAAAGAAGATCAACAAAGAAAGGGTTTACTTTCCTGGATATATCATGATCAAAGCCAATCTAGGAGGGGAAATGGTTCATATTATCCGTTCCATTACCAATGTGATTGGTTTCTTGGGTGAAGTTAAGGGAGGTGATCCCGTGCCTTTGCGCAAGTCTGAGGTAAACCGTATGCTAGGAAAAGTGGATGAGCTTGCTGTCAATACAGACAATGTGGCCATTCCATTTGTGTTGGGTGAAACGGTTAAGGTAATTGACGGACCTTTCAATGGATTCAATGGAACCGTTGAAAAAGTCAATGAAGAAAAGCGTAAGCTTGAGGTTATGGTGAAAATTTTCGGAAGAAAGACACCTTTGGAGCTCAGCTATATGCAAGTTGAAAAGGTTTAGAATCAAGACGGGGAGAAGCAAGATAAAAGACGATGATTGTCTTGGCTCTTGAGTCCAAAAGTCTTGAGTCCAAAAGAAAAGAATTAAATAGAGCTGTTACATATATAAAGCTGTGTTGCTTCCAATTGACACAACTTTAAATTTAATTAGAAACAATGGCAAAAGAAGTAGATAAGGTAGTTAAATTACAAGTTAGGGGAGGTGCTGCGAATCCGTCGCCACCGGTTGGACCCGCCTTAGGTGCTGCTGGTGTTAACATCATGGAGTTCTGTAAGCAGTTTAATGCGCGTACACAGGACAAGCAAGGTAAAGTTTTACCGGTTGTTATCACCGTTTACAAAGACAAATCTTTCGAGTTTGTTGTAAAGACACCACCTGCGGCAGTTCAATTGATGGAAGCAGCTAAGATTAAAAAAGGATCGGGAGAACCTAACAGGGTAAAGAATGGTTCCGTGACTTGGGATCAAGTTAGGACCATTGCGGAAGACAAAATGGCGGATTTGAACGCATTCACCATCGAGTCTGCAATGAGTATGGTTGCAGGTACGGCAAGATCTATGGGTCTTAAAGTAGCCGGAGCCAAACCTTTTTAAAATCTTAAAGCAGTATTTAAATGGCAAGATTGACTAAAAAGCAAAAAGAGGCCCAAGCCAAAATAGATAGAAATAAACTCTATTCTTTGGAAGAGGGATCAGCTTTAGTAAAAGAAATAACCAATGTAAAATTTGATGCCTCTGTTGATATTGCAGTTCGTTTGGGTGTAGATCCACGAAAAGCAAATCAAATGGTGCGTGGCGTTGTTACCCTTCCCCACGGAACGGGTAAAGACGTTAAAGTTTTGGCATTGGTGACTCCAGACAAAGAGGCAGAGGCTAAGGAAGCCGGTGCTGATTTTGTTGGGTTGGATGAATATTTGGATAAGATAAAAGGCGGTTGGACCGATGTTGATGTGATCATCACCATGCCAAGCGTAATGGGTAAATTGGGTCCATTGGGTCGTGTTTTGGGGCCTAGGGGATTAATGCCCAATCCAAAGACCGGTACCGTAACCATGGATGTGGCAAAGGCTGTATCCGATGTTAAGGCCGGTAAGATAGATTTCAAAGTGGACAAGACAGGAATTGTACACGCTGCAATTGGTAAAGCTTCTTTCTCTGCAGATAAAATTGCAGGAAACGCAAAGGAATTGATTGATACCTTGGTGAAGCTTAAACCATCTGCTGCAAAAGGTGTGTACATGAAAAGTATCTACTTGTCCAGTACCATGAGTCCAAGTATCCAATTGGATCCCAAAGCAGTTTAATTAACTGGTAGTTCAATATTTTAACTATGACAAGAGAAGAAAAAGCAACAGTAATAGAAGATTTGACTGCACAGTTAGCTGAAAACGCCAATATTTATTTGGCCGATATTTCAGGATTGGATGCCGTTGCCACTTCTAACCTTAGAAGGGCATGTTTTAAGGCCAATATTAAACTTGCAGTGGTCAAGAACACCTTGCTTGCAAAAGCAATGGAAGCTTCTGATAAGGAATTCGGTGAACTTCCCGAAGTGTTGAAGGGCAATACATCAATGATGTTGTCCGAAACTGGAAATGCACCTGCGAAACTTATCAAGGACTTTAGAAAAAAATCAGATAGACCTTTATTGAAAGGGGCCTTTATTGCAGAGGCTATCTATATCGGTGACGAAAACTTGGAGGCGCTTGTAAACATCAAGTCCAAGGAAGAAGTCATCGGGGATATCATCGGATTGTTGCAATCACCAGCCAAGAATGTTATTTCTGGACTTAAATCTGGTGGTGGTAAATTGGCCGGTATCCTTAAGACATTATCTGAGAAAGAATAATTCGCGCACAATAAACTAAGTATATTTTTAAAAATTTTTATTAAACGATAGAAAAATGGCAGATTTAAAAGATTTTGCAGAACAGTTGGTAAACCTTACAGTAAAAGAGGTAAATGAGTTGGCCGACATATTGAAAGAAGAATACGGTATTGAGCCTGCTGCTGCTGCAGTAGCTGTAGCTGCTGGTGGTGGTGCTGGTGCTGGTGAAGATGCTGCTGAGGAAAAAACTGAATTCGATGTAATCCTTAAAGCCGCTGGTGGTTCTAAATTGGCAGTTGTTAAATTGGTGAAAGAATTGACAGGTCTTGGTCTTAAAGAGGCTAAAGACATCGTTGACAGTGCACCTAAAGCTGTTAAGGAAGGAATTTCCAAAGATGAAGCAGAAGGTATCAAAAATTCATTGGAAGAAGCTGGAGCAGAAGTTGAGCTTAAATAACAGCGTATACCATAAAGGTTCGGTTAAGGTCTTTCCATTTTTTGGTTAGACCTTAGCCTATTTTAATAAGGAGTGTATAAAGCCGTACACAGACCCCTATAGTATTCACGATCAAAATTTGTCCATAGATGTTCACAAACACTATTGAAAGAGTTAATTTCGCATCCGCTAAGAACATACCGGATTACCCGGATTTCTTGGACATTCAGATAAAATCGTTTCAGGATTTCTTCCAATTAGAAACTAAATCTGACGAAAGAGGGAACGAAGGTCTCTACAACACCTTCATGGAGAATTTTCCAATCACCGATACCAGAAACCAGTTTGTACTGGAATTTTTGGATTACTTCATAGATCCACCCAGATATTCCATCCAAGAATGTATTGAGCGTGGACTTACCTATAGCGTTCCTCTTAAGGCACGTCTAAAACTGTACTGTACCGATCCAGAGCATGAGGACTTTGAGACCATTGTACAGGATGTGTACTTGGGTACCATCCCTTACATGACTCCAAGTGGAACCTTTGTGATCAACGGTGCGGAACGTGTTGTTGTTTCCCAGTTGCATAGATCCCCAGGAGTTTTCTTTGGACAGTCTTTCCACGCAAACGGAACAAAATTGTATTCAGCCAGGGTAATCCCATTCAAAGGATCTTGGATTGAATTTGCTACCGACATCAATGCGGTGATGTACGCCTACATTGATCGGAAGAAAAAATTGCCGGTAACCACTCTTTTCCGTGCCATTGGTTTTGAAAGGGATAAGGATATCTTGGAAATCTTTGACCTATCGGAAGAAGTTAAGGTGTCAAAAGCCGGACTTAAAAAAGTATTGGGCCGTAAATTGGCCGCAAGGGTATTGAACACATGGCATGAGGATTTCGTGGACGAGGATACCGGTGAAGTGGTTTCCATTGAACGTAACGAGATTGTTTTGGATCGTGATACCGTTTTGGAAAAGGAGCATATCGATGAAATCATTGATGCCGATGTGAAGACCATCCTACTTCACAAGGAAAACAATGCGCAGTCGGATTACGCCATTATCCACAACACCTTGCAAAAAGATCCTACCAACTCTGAAAAAGAAGCGGTAGAACACATCTATAGACAATTGCGTAATGCCGAGCCGCCAGATGAAGAGACCGCTCGTGGTATTATCGACAAATTGTTCTTCTCCGACCAACGTTACTCTTTGGGTGAGGTAGGTCGTTACAGAATGAACAAGAAATTGGGCTTGGACATTGGTATGGACAAAGAGGTTCTTACCAAGGAAGATATCATTACCATCATCAAGTATTTGATCGAGTTGATCAATTCCAAAGCCGAGATTGATGATATCGATCACTTGTCCAATCGTCGTGTACGTACCGTTGGTGAGCAGTTGTCCCAGCAGTTTGGAGTAGGTTTGGCACGTATGGCACGTACCATCCGTGAGCGTATGAACGTTCGTGACAACGAGGTGTTTACCCCAATCGATTTGATCAATGCCAAGACCTTGTCTTCCGTGATCAACTCGTTCTTCGGGACCAACCAGTTGTCTCAGTTCATGGACCAGACCAACCCATTGGCTGAAATTACACACAAAAGAAGATTGTCCGCATTGGGACCAGGTGGTCTTTCCCGTGAAAGAGCCGGTTTCGAGGTGCGTGACGTTCACTATACCCACTACGGTAGATTGTGTCCCATTGAAACCCCTGAAGGACCGAACATTGGTTTGATCTCCTCACTTTCCGTATTTGCGAAAGTGAACAGCATGGGCTTCTTGGAGACCCCGTATCGTAAAGTTGCCGATGGAAAAGTAGACGTGAAAGATCATATTTACTTGAGTGCAGAGGAAGAAGAAGGAATGAAAATTGCCCAGGCAAACATTCCTTTGAAAGATGATGGCACTATTGACAGGGATAAGGTAATTGCCCGTGAAGAAGGGGATTTCCCAGTGGTAGATCCTGCTGAGATCCAATACACGGACGTTGCCCCCAACCAGATTGCATCCATCTCTGCTTCCTTGATTCCGTTCTTGGAGCACGATGATGCGAACCGTGCGTTGATGGGCTCCAACATGATGCGCCAGGCCGTACCATTGTTGCGTCCTGATTCACCTATCGTGGGTACAGGTCTTGAAAGACAAGTAGCTACCGACTCCAGGGTATTGATCAATGCCGAAGGCAATGGAACCGTGGAGTATGTGGATGCCCAAAAAGTCACTATCAAATACGATAGAACCGATGAAGAGCGCTTGGTAAGCTTCGAAGAAGACTCCAAGACCTACGAATTGGTGAAATTTAGAAAGACCAACCAAGGGACCAGCATCAACTTGAAGCCGATCGTGAAGAAAGGTGACAAGGTGAAAAAAGGTCAAGTACTTTGTGAAGGATATGCTACCGAAAAAGGTGAATTGGCCTTGGGTAGAAACATGAAAGTAGCCTTCATGCCTTGGAAAGGATATAACTTTGAGGATGCGATCGTAATCTCTGAAAAAGTGGTTCGTGAGGATATCTTTACCTCCATCCACATTGATGAGTACGCTCTTGAGGTTAGGGATACCAAATTGGGTGCAGAGGAATTGACCAACGATATTCCAAACGTATCCGAGGAAGCTACCAAGGACTTGGACGAGTACGGTATGATCCGTATCGGTGCCGAGGTAAAACCTGGTGACATCCTTATTGGTAAGATCACTCCAAAAGGAGAATCAGACCCAACTCCAGAGGAAAAACTATTGCGTGCCATCTTTGGTGACAAGGCCGGTGACGTAAAAGATGCTTCCTTGAAAGCTTCACCATCTTTGAGAGGTGTGGTTATCGATAAGAAATTGTTCTCTCGTTCCATCAAGGACAAGCGCAAGCGTTCCGAGGACAAAGAAGCCATCTCAAGATTGGAGATGGATTACGAGGTTAAATTCCAACAACTGAAAGATGTATTGATCGAGAAATTATTTGGCTTGATCAATGGTAAAACATCACAAGGTGTTATCAACGATTTGGGTGAAGAAGTACTTCCAAAAGGAAAGAAATACACCATTAAAATGTTGAACGCTGTTGATGATTTTGCCCACTTGGTTGGAGGTAGCTGGACAACAGACGAGGATACCAATGCCTTGGTGGCCGATTTGTTGCACAACTACAAAATCAAATTGAACGACATTCAAGGTAACCTAAGAAGGGACAAGTTTACCATCTCCGTTGGGGATGAGCTTCCTGCAGGTATCATGAAGTTGGCCAAGGTCTACATCGCCAAAAAACGTAAGTTGAAGGTAGGTGATAAAATGGCGGGTCGTCACGGTAACAAAGGTATTGTTGCCCGTATCGTTCGTCAGGAAGACATGCCATTCTTGGAAGATGGATCTCCAGTGGACATTGTATTGAACCCATTGGGTGTACCTTCAAGGATGAACATTGGTCAGATTTATGAAACCGTATTGGGTTGGGCCGGATTGAAATTGGGCAAAAAGTTTGCTACGCCAATTTTTGATGGAGCTACCTTGGATGAGATCAATGCCTTTACTGATGAGGCCGGTGTACCACGTTTTGGACATACACACCTTTATGACGGTGGAACAGGTCAGCGTTTTGACCAGGCTGCTACCGTTGGGGTGATCTATATGTTGAAATTGGGTCACATGGTAGACGACAAGATGCACGCACGTTCCATTGGACCATACTCGTTGATCACACAACAACCATTGGGTGGTAAGGCCCAGTTTGGTGGTCAGCGTTTTGGAGAGATGGAGGTATGGGCATTGGAAGCCTACGGTGCTTCGTCTACCCTAAGGGAAATCTTGACCGTTAAGTCGGATGACGTTATCGGAAGGGCCAAGACCTATGAATCCATTGTGAAAGGCGAGACCATGCCAGAACCTGGATTGCCAGAATCTTTCAACGTATTGATGCACGAACTTAAAGGTTTGGGCTTGGATATCCGTTTGGAAGAGTAGAACACTATATTACATTAATTATATCATCACCATATTGTTATGGCTAGAATAAAAGACAATAACGCACCAAAAAGGTTCAATAAGATTTCCATAGGATTGGCCTCTCCAGAGTCCATTTTGGCCGAGTCCCGTGGCGAAGTATTGAAGCCTGAAACCATTAACTATAGAACGCACAAGCCCGAGCGTGATGGATTGTTCTGCGAGCGTATCTTTGGTCCTGTAAAGGATTATGAGTGTGCCTGTGGAAAGTATAAGCGTATCCGTTACCGTGGAATCGTTTGTGATCGTTGTGGTGTTGAAGTAACCGAGAAAAAAGTACGTAGGGACCGTGTAGGACACATCAATCTAGTGGTTCCCGTAGCACACATCTGGTACTTCCGTTCATTGCCAAATAAAATCGGATACCTTTTGGGATTGCCTTCCAAAAAGTTGGATATGATCATTTACTATGAAAGGTATGTGGTTATCCAGCCTGGGGTGGCAAAAGGTCCGGAAGGAGAGGAAATCCACAAAATGGATTTCTTGACCGAAGAGGAATATTTGAACATCTTGGAGTCCATTCCTAGTGAGAACCAGTACTTGGAAGATACGGACCCCAATAAGTTCATCGCCAAAATGGGTGCCGAATGTTTGATCGACCTATTGTCCAGAATCGATTTGGAGCAATTGTCCTACGAACTTCGTCACAAGGCAAACACCGAAACATCAAAACAACGTAAGACCGAGGCCTTGAAACGTCTTCAAGTAGTTGAGGCTTTACGTGAATCACAGGACAACCGAGAAAACAACCCTGAGTGGATGATCATGAAGGTCATTCCCGTGATCCCACCAGAATTGCGCCCATTGGTGCCATTGGATGGTGGTCGTTTTGCCACTTCGGATTTGAACGATCTATACCGTAGGGTGATCATCCGTAACAACCGTCTAAAGCGATTGATGGAGATCAAGGCCCCTGAGGTAATCTTGCGAAATGAGAAACGTATGCTTCAAGAAGCTGTGGATTCCCTTTTCGACAACACAAGAAAAGCCTCTGCGGTAAAAACAGAATCAAACAGACCATTGAAATCCCTTTCAGATTCGTTGAAAGGTAAGCAAGGTCGTTTCCGTCAAAACCTTTTGGGTAAACGTGTGGATTACTCCGCTCGTTCCGTAATTGTTGTTGGACCGGAATTGAAATTGTACGAATGTGGTCTACCAAAAGATATGGCGGCCGAGCTGTACAAGCCTTTTGTTATCCGTAAGTTGATAGAAAGAGGTATTGTAAAGACGGTAAAGTCTGCCAAGAAGATCATAGACAAGAAAGAGCCTGTGGTTTGGGATATTCTGGAAAATGTCCTTAAAGGACATCCAGTCCTATTGAACCGGGCCCCCACATTGCACCGATTGGGTATCCAAGCGTTCCAGCCTAAACTTATTGAAGGTAAGGCGATTCGTTTGCACCCCTTGGCGTGTACCGCGTTCAACGCGGATTTCGATGGGGATCAGATGGCGGTTCACTTGCCATTGGGGCCAGAGGCCATTTTGGAGGCCCAATTGTTGATGTTGGCTTCCCAAAATATCTTGAACCCTGCGAATGGTTCGCCAATCACGGTACCATCACAGGATATGGTTTTGGGATTGTACTATATGACCAAAGAAAAGAAGTCCACTCCGGAGGAACCTGTTTTGGGTGAAGGATTGACCTTCTATTCCGCTGAAGAAGTGGAAATTGCCTTTAATGAGAAGAAAGTAGCGTTGAACGCTGGCATTAAGGTAAGGACCAAAGATTTTAATGAAGCGGGAGAATTGGTCAACCAAATCATTAAAACCACTGTAGGTCGTGTATTGTTCAATTCAGAAGTACCAGAACAAGCAGGATTCATCAACCAAGTATTGAACAAGAAGGCCCTAAGGAACATTATTGGGGATATTCTTGCCGTGACCGATGTACCTACAACGGCCGAATTCTTGGATAAGATCAAGTCCATGGGATATGATTTCGCTTTCAAGGGAGGTTTGTCCTTCAGTTTGGGAGATATCATCATCCCTGCCGAAAAGCAAGATATGATCAACGAAGCCAACGAGCAGGTTGATGGTATTATGATGAACTATAACATGGGTCTTATCACCAACAATGAGCGATATAACCAGGTTATTGATGTTTGGACTTCCACCAACGCCATGTTGACCGAATTGGCCATGAAGCGAATTCGTGAAGACAAGCAAGGATTCAACTCGGTGTATATGATGTTGGATTCCGGTGCAAGGGGTTCCAAAGAGCAGATTCGTCAGTTGACCGGTATGCGTGGATTGATGGCCAAGCCTAAAAAATCTACTGCTGGTGGTGGAGAGATTATCGAAAACCCGATTCTTTCCAACTTTAAGGAAGGTCTATCGATCTTGGAATACTTTATCTCTACCCACGGTGCGCGTAAAGGTCTTGCGGATACCGCTTTGAAAACTGCGGATGCGGGATACTTGACCCGTCGTTTGGTGGATGTTTCACAAGATGTGATCATCAACATAGAAGATTGTGGTACACTTCGTGGAATTGAAGTGGAAGCATTGAAGAAGAATGAAGAAATCGTGGAGACCCTTGGAGAGCGAATCTTAGGTAGGGTATCTCTTCACGATGTATACAATCCATTGACAGAGGAATTGGTTCTTAAAGCAGGCCAGGATATCACCGAGGCCGATGTGAAGAGGGTAGAAGCTGCTCCGATTGAAAAAATCGAAGTAAGGTCACCATTGACCTGTGAGGCTCCTCAAGGAATCTGTGCCAAATGTTACGGTAGAAACCTAGCGACCAATAAAATGGTTCAGCGTGGTGAAGCTGTTGGTGTTGTTGCCGCACAATCCATTGGGGAACCAGGTACACAGTTGACGCTACGTACCTTCCACGTGGGTGGTATTGCAGGAAACATTTCCGAGGATAACAAGTTGGAAGCCAAGTTTGATGGTGTAGCGGAAATTGAAGATTTGCGGGTTGTTGAAGGTGAAAATGCCGAAGGAAACAAAACCAATATTGTAATTTCCAGAACATCGGAGATCAAGATCATTGATGCCAAGACGGGAATTACCTTGAGTACCAATAACATTCCTTACGGTTCCCAATTGTTCGTGAAGAACGGAGGCAAGATCAGTAAAGGAGAATTGATTTGCCAGTGGGACCCATATAACGGTGTAATTGTATCTGAATTCACCGGGCAGATTGCTTATGAGAATATTGAGCAAGGGGTAACCTATCAAGTGGAAATTGACGAACAGACCGGTTTCCAGGAAAAGGTAATCTCCGAATCAAGGAACAAGAAATTGATTCCTACCTTGTTGATCAAGGATGGAAAAGGAGAAACCCTTCGTTCCTACAACCTACCGGTTGGTTCCCATATTATGGTAGATGATGGTGAGAAGATCAAGGAAGGTAAGATCTTGGTGAAAATCCCACGTAAATCTGCCAAGGCAGGGGATATCACAGGAGGTCTTCCAAGGGTAACCGAGTTGTTCGAAGCACGTAACCCATCCAACCCTGCCGTTGTATCCGAGATTGATGGTGTGGTTTCTTTTGGTAAGATCAAGAGAGGTAACCGCGAAATCATCATCGAATCCAAAACAGGTGAGATCAAGAAGTACTTGGTTAAACTTTCCAACCAAATCTTGGTTCAGGAAAATGACTATGTACGTGCAGGTATGCCATTGTCCGATGGGTCTATTACCCCAGAGGATATCTTGGCCATCAAAGGACCATCAGCTGTACAACAATACTTGGTGAACGAAGTTCAGGAAGTATATCGCTTGCAAGGTGTAAAAATCAACGATAAGCACTTTGAGGTTGTGGTACGACAAATGATGCGTAAGGTACAGATCCAGGATTCCGGGGATACTACGTTCTTGGAGAACCAATTGGTACACAAGGATGACTTCATCAACGAAAATGATGAAATCTTTGGCAAGAAAGTGGTCGAGGATGCTGGGGATTCAGAAAGATTGAAGCCAGGTCAGATCGTAACGGCACGTCAGCTAAGGGATGAGAACTCTATTCTAAGAAGAGAGGACAAGACCTTGGTTACGGCAAGAGATGCTGTTGCGGCCACGGCTACACCAATTCTTCAAGGAATCACACGAGCGTCGTTGCAGACCAAGTCCTTTATCTCTGCCGCATCGTTCCAGGAGACTACCAAAGTGTTGAACGAAGCCGCTGTAAGTGGTAAAGTGGATTCTTTGGAAGGATTGAAGGAAAATGTGATTGTAGGTCATAAGATTCCGGCCGGTACCGGTATGAGGGATTACGATAGTATTATCGTAGGCTCCAAGGAGGAATATGATGAAATCATGGCCCGAAAAGAGGAATTTAAATTCTAAATACAAACAAACCCTGACCCTAGCGTCAGGGTTTTCTTTTTCCATTTTTGAAAGATAATCGCATGGCTGAAAAAGAACAGAAACAAAAACAGATCAATATAGAGTTGGATGAGAAAACCGCTGAAGGTATTTATTCCAACTTGGCCATAATCAATCACTCCGTGTCAGAGTTCGTGGTGGATTTTATTAGTATGATGCCGGGAGCACCCAAAGCAAAGGTGAAGAGCAGAATAGTGCTGACGCCCCAACACGCCAAAAAGTTCTTGAAGGCGTTGAACGACAATGTAGCCCGTTTTGAACAGGCACATGGCCCTATAAAAGACTATGAGCAGCCCCCAATTCCTTTGAATTTTGGACCCACGGGAGAAGCATAAAAAAAGCCCTGATCTAAAAATCAGGGCTTTTTTTATGGGCTATACTATCTCAACCATCCTTTTTGGATTCCCATTTTGGAAAAGAAGATGAGATAGAGTCCGATGATTACCACGATGATGGGCATGGTGTAGGTGGAAGGTCCAAAGGCCTCCACGGCGTTCGAGACAAAAAGCCAATGAATAAACTGTGCCACTGCCGTAACCAAGGAAATAATGAAAAGAGGCTTTGCCCATTTTTTTAGGAGCAAAAGTCCAATAGATCCAATGGTTCCGGAAAAAACGGCGAGGGCAAAGGCTGCTGTGGCCCAGGCAGGGATACCTTCAAAAACCTCGCGTTGGGCTTGGTTGATACTTTCTAAAATGGCTTGTTGGTTAAAAGCTTGGTTCAAGTAGTTGAAGACACCCGATAGATTCCATAAAAGGGCGATACCGCTCACTAACCAGAACCAGATAGGTGGTTTTACTGTGGTTGTCATAATGGTTTTTTTATTGGATTGCGTTATGCAATGTACTAAAAATTAACACATTATGATTTTGGGTGTTGATTTTTTACCAGGCTCTCCAGTTTAGTGGTTGGACACTTGGTCTTATTCAAATTCCGAGGTGAAGTGTAGTTTCACCGTAGGATATTTTTGTTGGGTCATTTGGAGTGAAAAAGGGGAGTCGGCCAAGAAGACCAATTGACCGCGTTTATCCGTGGCCAAGAACTTTTGTTTTACCCTTTTGAATTCTTCAAACTCTGTATTGTTTTTGTCCTCGGGCTCTACCCAACAGGCTTTATGTACGGGGAAATTTTCATAGGTACATTTCGCACCGTACTCATGCTCCAATCGGTATTGGATAACCTCATATTGAAGTGCACCTACTGTTCCAATAATCTTTCTGCCATTCATTTCCAAAGTGAACAACTGGGCCACTCCTTCGTCCATAAGCTGGTCTATGCCCTTGTACAACTGTTTGGCCTTCATAGGGTCTGCATTGTTGATGTACCTGAAATGTTCCGGGGAAAAACTTGGGATACCTTTGTAATGTAGTTTTTCTCCACTGGTCAAGGTGTCCCCTATCTTAAAATTCCCGGTATCATGAAGACCAACAATGTCCCCGGGATAGGAAATATCAACAATCTCTTTTTTCTCGGCAAAAAAAGCATTGGGACTGGAAAATTTCAATTTTTTATCGTGGCGCACGTGCAAATAGGGTGTGTTGCGCTCAAATGTTCCCGATACCACTTTAATGAACGCCAACCGATCTCGGTGTTTGGGGTCCATATTGGCATGAATTTTAAACACAAATCCAGAAAAATCCTTTTCATTGGCTTTTACTAGGCGTTCTTCGGCCATTTTGGCCCTTGGTGGTGGGGCAATATCCACAAAACAGTCCAAAAGTTCCCGAACTCCAAAGTTATTCAGGGCAGAACCGAAAAAGACGGGCTGAAGCTCTCCTTTTAGGTAAGCCTCCTTGTCAAAATCCGGATATACACCATGAACAAGCTCCAAATTGTCACGAAGATTCTCGGCAGAATCGGTCCCTATGATTTTTTCCAGTTCAGGGCTGTCAAGGTCATCAAAAGCAATGGTTTCTTCAATGTTCTTTTTGCTGTTTCCGCTAAAAAGATTGATGTTTTTCTCATAAATATTGTAGATGCCCTTAAAATCATAGCCCATCCCAATCGGAAAACTCAAGGGGGTAACGGACAATCCCAACTTTTGTTCAACTTCATCCAGTAGGTCAAAAGCATCTTTTCCCTCACGATCCAGTTTATTGATGAACACGATCATGGGAATGTTGCGCATACGGCAGACCTCAACTAATTTTTCGGTCTGTTCCTCGACCCCCTTGGCAACATCTATGACCACGATCACGCTATCAACAGCGGTCAAAGTTCTAAAAGTATCCTCCGCAAAATCCTTATGTCCGGGAGTATCCAAAATGTTGATTTTCTTTCCGTTGTATAAAAAAGCCAATACGGAAGTAGCAACGGAGATACCTCTTTGACGCTCAATTTCCATAAAGTCACTGGTGGCGGATTTTTTGATTTTATTGCTTTTAACCGCTCCAGCCTCTTGAATGGCACCACCGAACAGAAGCAATTTTTCAGTCAAGGTGGTTTTACCCGCATCGGGGTGGGAGATAATACCAAATGTTCTACGGCGTGCTATTTCCTTTTCAAAGTCCATCAACAAAATTTTGCGCAAAAATAGGGTAATTATAGCTTATAGCATGCATTTAAAGGGAGATAGGCATTGTTGATATTTTGGGAAAAAAAGGAGGTGCTGGACATGCCTCAATAGAAAAAAGTAAAGTAATTTTCGCCCCGCTTTGGTTTTGCTAAGGTTTCAGTATGAATTTATATTGAAACCGGCAGTTACAGTGCAAGTGGTAAATAATGATGAGGAATAAGCCTTTTGTCGAGAAAAATAGGCGGTGAGCGTGAAATGCATTATTTATGTGACCAAATTGTGTTTGTGCGTGTCGGAAAGACCGAAACCAAATAGTAAAATAAGAAAGCCCCAATTTTCTTACACTTACGAGAACTACGAGCCATGGTGATCAGTTGACCAAAACTTATCATTTATGGAGAACATTACGTTTTTAAAACTTTGGAATACTATAGTTCGCTATTTTACGGCCACAGTTTTTTTCTTGGTTGTTGGGCTAGTTTCCTCCTTTGGGATGACCCCTAACCACATATCTGCCTCTGGAAATACGGACACGATTTCCAATACCCATATAGCCCTACCCTCATCTTGGAATGGACTGGAATGGTTAAATCCGTTTTATGAAATATCTGTGGACCCGGATTGCGATGGTGATGGGGTAACTTGTAAACAGGAAGAACAGGATGGTACGGACCCCAATGATCCCTGTGATTTTGTTTTGGAACATCAAGATTGTACACCCTCAACGGCATGGAAGAATTCAGATTGTGATGGAGATGGCGTGACCAACCAAAAAGAAAAGGAAGACGGCACCGATCCATTAAATCCCTGCGACCTTATATTGGAGCACCAAAACTGTTCTGCTTCCAATGAATGGAAGAACATGGACTGTGATGGGGATGGGGTGACCAATGAAAAAGAGAAAGAAGATGGTACAGACCCCTTTGACCCCTGTGATCTTATATTGGAGCATCAAAACTGCTCTGCTTCCAATGAATGGAAGAACATGGACTGTGATGGAGATGGGGTGACCAATGAAAAAGAGAAAGAGGATGGTACAGATCCCTTTGATCCCTGTGATCTTATATTGGAGCACCAAAACTGTTCTCCTTCCGACGAATGGAAGAACATGGACTGCGATGGTGATGGGGTGACCAATGAAAAAGAGAAAGAGGATGGCACGGATCCATTTGATCCTTGCGACCTTATATTGGAGCATCAAAACTGTTCCCCTTCCGATGAATGGAAGAACATGGACTGTGACGGTGATGGGGTGACCAATGAAAAAGAGAAAGAGGATGGTACAGATCCCTTTGATCCTTGTGATTTTATTCCGGAACATCAAAATTGTACTCCGTCGGAAGAATGGAAGAACATGGATTGCGATGGTGATGGCGTGACCAACGAGGATGAGAAAGAAGATGGTACCGACCCCTTGGACCCTTGTGATTATAACCCTGATCATATCACCTTGCCACAAAGTGGGGATTATTTAACCGCTGACTGTGACGGTGATGGAGTGACGAACGAAGATGAAGAGGAAGACGGAACGGACCCTAACGATGCATGTGATTTTGTATTGGATAGCCAGACCGTGGACCCAAGCTCTACATGGAATGCTTCTGATTGTGATGGAGATGGCGTGACCAACGAGGATGAGAAAGAAGATGGCACAGACCCATTGGACCCTTGTGATTATAATCCAGAAAGCATCACTTTGGAGCCATCTGCAGAATGGAAAGAACTGGATTGCGATGGGGATGGAAACCCGAACGATAAGGATCCCAATCCTTTGGAAGCTACGGCTGTTGATGATTCTGGATCAACCCCAGCCTTGACGGAAGTGGCCATAAATATTTTGGAGAATGATGATTATCTCCCTAACAATGATGACAATAATGTTGGTGTTACCAATTTGTCCAGAATTGGAGGAACTGCGACCGGAGTTGTTTCCTTTGACGCCGACACTGGAATTATGACCTATACCCCTACGGAGTTGGAATCCAATTCTACGGTTACAGTGGTGTATCAAGTATGTAATGTATTGCCGGACCCAAATGTTTGTGCTTCGGCTACCGTTACCATTGAAGTGGGTGCCAACACCATTGATGCTGTGGATGACTCCTATACTGGAAGCACTTCTGGGGGGGACATCGTTGACAGTGATGTATTGTCCAACGATACCTTGAACGGGGAGCCTGTTACCTTGGCAGAGGTTACTTTGACCTCGACCCCTACGGACGAACTTACCATCAATGATGATGGCAGCGTGAGCGTGAACCCTGGTACGGCCGAGGGAATTTATACCATCACCTATACCATCTGTGAAATTGCCAATGTGGAAAACTGCGATACGGCCATGGTCACTGTGGAAGTCGTGGAAGGCATGGCCAACGTCATCGATGCCGTGGATGATTCTTATACTGGAAATGGGGACATTGTTGATAGTGATGTACTTTCCAACGATACCTTGAACGGAGAGTCGGTTACCTTGGAGGATGTCATTTTGACCTCGACCCCTACGGACGAACTTACCATCAATCCCGATGGTAGTGTCACCGTTAACCCCGGTACAGCCGAGGGGATTTATACCATCACCTATACCATCTGTGAGATTGCCAATGTGGAAAACTGCGATACGGCCATGGTCACTGTGGAAGTCGTGGAAGGCATGGCCAACGTCATCGATGCCGTGGATGATTCTTATACCGGAAATGGGGACATTGTTGATAGTGATGTACTTTCCAACGATACCTTGAACGGAGAGTCGGTTACCTTGGAGGATGTCATTTTGACCTCGGATCCAACGGATGAGCTCACCATCAATGATGATGGCAGCGTGAGCGTGAACCCTGGTACGGCCGAGGGAATTTATACCATCACCTATACCATCTGTGAGATTGCCAATGTGGAAAACTGCGATATGGCTACAGTTACTGTGGAGGTAACTGAAGGTATGGTCAACGTTATTGATGCCGTGGATGATTTTTATACTGAAGGAACAGAAGGGGGCGCTATTCCAAATGCCAATGTATTGTTGAACGATAGGCTTGATGGGGGGGAAGTTACCTTGTCAAATGTTATTTTGACTTCAGATCCAACAAACTCACTCACGATCAATGATGATGGTACCATAACTGTTGATTCAGGAATTACAGAAGGGGAGTATACCATAGAATATACCATTTGCGAGAGAGACAACCCTGAAAATTGTGACACGGCAACGGTCACGGTAATCATAGAGGAAATAGAAGTGAACCAGATGGTGACGCCAAACGGAGACTTAAAAAATGATTTCCTATTTATCCGTGGGGTGAGCAAGATAAAGTCGAGCACATTGCAGATTTTCAATAGATGGGGTGTAGCGGTCTATGAAGGCAAAAACTATGATAATGTGAGGAATGTTTTTGACGGTCGTTCCAGAGGAAGGTCCTCATTGAGTGTGAACGACTATCTTCCGGCCGGGGTATATTTTTATATCTTTAATTATGAAACCGAAAAAGGAAGTTTCACGGACACCGATTACATTTATATAAGCAGGTAACAATAGTGATAGAATGATAAAGAAACATTTTTTAGTTCCGTTTGTTGTATTGGGAATGATGTCCATGGGGCTGTTTGCCCAGCAAGATGCGCAGTATACACAATACATGTTCAATACCTTGAGCGTAAATCCCGCTTATGCAGGATCTAGGGGGCAATTGAGTTTTGCCGGACTATACCGTTCGCAATGGGTAGGTCTGGACGGTGCCCCCGAAACGTTTACCCTTAATCTCCATTCCCCTATCCGAAATAGCAGACTGGGTTATGGGGTTTCCATTGTCAATGACAATATTGGGGATGGTGTGGTACAGGAAACCTATTTGGACGCCGTGATTTCATATACCATTGAAGTGGCCCGGGATGCAAAACTTTCCTTTGGATTAAAGGCAGGTGGAAACATGCTAAGTCTGGATTTCAACGGGCTTCGGAACTTTGATCAGGAAGTGGTCAGCCAGGACAATATCGACAATAAGTTCAATCCCAATTTTGGATTGGGACTGTATTATCACACCGATAAATTCTATGCCGGGGTATCAGCTCCCAACATTTTGGAGAGCGAGTATTTTGACAACGATAATGATGATAACTCGGTGAACTTTTTGTCCGCGGAGCGAATCAATTTCTATTTTATAACAGGCTATGTTTTTGATGTGGGGGCCGATTTACAATTTAAGCCCGCACTGCTTACGAAAGCAGTGGGTGGTGCCCCTTTACAGGTAGATTTGTCTGCCAACTTTCTGTATGCCGAGAAGTTCAGTTTTGGAGCAGCCTATCGTTTGGATGCGGCAGTAAGTGCTTTGGCAGGATTTCAGGTCACAGATCAGATAATGGTGGGCTTGGCCTATGATAGGGAGGTGACCGAATTGGGAGGAACCCAGTTCAATGATGGTTCATTTGAGATTTTCTTGAGATTGGAATTGCTCAAATCGTTCCAAAGAACCGTTTCACCAAGATTCTTTTAAATAGGTTAGGATGCTAAAAAGAATACTTATACTTCTCATTGTGGTTTCAGGATGTGTCACAAACATGATGGCACAAGACAGTATTCCCGATAAACAGCAGGCCAAACGAAAGGCCAAGGCAGACCAACGTTATGAAGAATATTCATTTAGTCCGGCCATTGATATTTACAAAAAGGTACTGGATAAGGGATACGTATCCTCAGATTTGCTAAAGCGTCTTGGAAACGCCTATTATTTTAATGCCAAGTATGAGGAAGCCGCCAATATCTATCAAAAATTGGACGAGACCTACCCTGATGAGATGGAGGTGGACTATATCTTCAGATATGCCCAGAGTTTAAAATCTTTGGGAAATTATGACGGAGCCACAAAATTGATGGAAAGGTTCAAGACCATGACCGCTGTTAATATTGATTTTGATGAGGATTATCTGGCCAAGATTGAGAAAAATTCAGGAAGATACACGGTAAAACCTTTTGATTATAATAGCAAGTACTCGGATTTCGCGGCTTCTTATTATGAGAAGGGACTCATTTTCGCCTCGGATAGGGATACGGGTAACCTGGCTCGATATAGGCATACATGGAATTCAAAGGATTTCTTGGATTTATACAAGGTCAATGCCGATAGTGTTTCCAATGACAGGGTGGTAAAGCTTGAAGGGGATGTGAACACCCGGCTTCATGAATCCACTTCGGTAGTGAACAAGGATGGGACCATTATGTACTTTACCCGAAATAACTTTTTTGATGGGAAAAAGAAAAAAGATGAAGAGGGTATCATCCGTTTAAAGATCTACAGTGCAGAGCGGGTCAATGGGGTTTGGACGAACATCACCGAACTTCCGTTCAACAATGATTCCTATTCTGTGGCCCATCCTATGTTGAGCCCAGATGGTAAAAAACTCTATTTTGTTTCCGACATGCCGGGAAGTGTTGGACAATCGGATATTTTCATGACAGAAATTATTGGTGATGGCACCTATGGGCCAATCATCAACCTAGGGAAAAACATCAATACCATTGGGAGGGAAACCTTTCCGTTCATAACAAAGGACGGGGTGTTGTATTTCTCATCGGATGGACATCAAGGTTTGGGTGGACTTGACGTCTTTGCCACAAAAATCACCTATAACGATTATGATCAACCAGTGGTCAACGTGGGGAGACCCATTAACAGCCCTCTGGACGATTTCTCTTTTATTTTCAATTCAGAGGATAAGACAGGCTATTTTTCTTCCAATAGGGAAGGGGGCATGGGAGAAGACGATATCTATGGTTTTGTGGAGAACGAACCTTTGGTTTTGGACTGCATACAAGAGGTGTCGGGAACCGTTCGAGATCGTATATCCAATGAAGTGTTGGCAGGTGCCACGGTAAAGGTCATTGATGAGGAAAATAGGGAGGTATCGTCCACAATAACCGATTCCAAAGGCAATTATGTTTTGCAGTTGGATTGCTCCAAAGGGAATTTTGTAAGGGCATCCCGAGACGGATATGTACCCGCTGAAGAATATTTTAATAAGTCGGATGGAAAGCCCAGAATTATTGACTTTTATCTGGAACGTGATGTGGTAACGGGTGGATTTGGTGATGATTTGGCCAAACTACTTCAGTTGAGCACCATCTATTTTGATTTGAACAAGTTCAATATCCGTCCCGATGCGGAGATTGAAATTCAGAAAGTGATTGTGGCCATGGAAAAATATCCAAGCTTAAAAATCAAGGTCAATTCTCATACCGATAGCCGTGGAAACGATGCCTATAACCTTTGGTTATCGCAAAAAAGAGCAGAGTCAACAGTCAAATACATGATTTCCAAAGGAATATCTGCAGATAGGTTACAGGGAGAAGGTTTTGGTGAGTCCAGACTGGTAAATGAATGTTTCAATGGAGTTCAATGCTCCAAGGAACAGCACCAACTGAACCGTAGATCCGAGTTCATCATATTTGAATGATACTAGCTTAACCGCATTCCAAGTTTCAATATCATAAAAACTTCCCTTATTAATCAAGGGAAGTTTTTTTTTGAAGGCCATCTTATTCGGGCGCGGGTACTTTCTCCCTATGTAAGGAAGTCATGACCCTGTTTTTAGGTTTGTTCCTTTTTCCTTTACTCCTTTCTTCTTTTAAGAACATGAAAGAGGTTTCTTACAATTTTGTTAACATTTTCAAGGTGTCTTTTTGAAGGCTTGGCAAACCATTGATATTGCTGGTTTTATCGATAAACAGCCTTTGAAAATAGCAGGGAATTTACGCAATCACCTCAAAAAAATAAGACTATACCGTTGGATTCATGGTATACACAACAAATATTTTCACCCCCTATTAGTAAAGGTAATTTTGTAGCATGTAATAGAATTCAGGTGTTGGATTGAATAGGAAAACACTGGAAATCGAACAACAAATCACAAAAACACAATACGACCCTCAACTAATAATAACCCCATGAAAAAGAGCGTATTATTCTTATTCTTGCTGCTTGTTACAGGAATTGCCTTTTCTCAAACCACGGTTACTTTACAAGACCAATGCGATTGTGAAGTATTATCTGGAACCGATGTCTCCAGTCCAGGAGCGCTTGTTCCCAGTGGTGCGGATACAGGTGACATTTATGTGAATACCAATACTGGAACCATTTATTTTTGGGATGGGAATTCGTGGGAACTCACAGCTACGGATGACCAGCAACTTACCGGTTTCACTTTTAACGATGCGACCAATACGTTGACATTGACATTGGAAAATGGGGGGAGTGTCAATGTTGATTTAAGCAGTTTGAGTGATAGTTTTACGGATACCAATACTACAATTGTTTCTTTTGGGATTGATGGAACCAACACCAATTTGGTGATAACAGATTCTGATACCAATACTTATGCTGTCTCACTGGCAGATATTGCAGCCTTGATTGATACAGACAACCAGACCTTATCGGAGGTACTTTCCGAGGGCAACAGTGCCGGCACATCCATCACGAACGTGACGGACCCAACGAACGCACAGGACGCCGCCACGAAGAACTATGTGGACTCACAGATCACGGCCAACGCTGCCGATGGTTCCGAGACCATCGTGAACGCCGGAACTGACATCAGCGTGAGCGGGAGCGGCACCAGCGGTGACCCCTACATTGTGAACAGCACCTTCACCGAAGTGGACGGCAGTGTTACCAACGAGGTGAACACCCGTTTCGAGGTGAGCGGGGCGAACCTTGAGATAGAGGATGGCAACGGAACCCTCCAGGTACCCTTGGCGAATTTGGGCAGTGACGACCAGACCTTATCGGAGGTACTCTCCGAGGGCAACAGTGCCGGCACTTCCATCACCAATGTGACGGACCCGACCAATGCACAGGACGCCGCCACGAAGAACTATGTGGACTCACAGATCACGGCCAACGCGGCCGATGGTTCGGAGACCATCGTCAACGCAGGTACGGACATCAGCGTGAGCGGAAGCGGCACCAGCGGTGACCCTTACATTGTGAACAGCACCTTCACTGAGGTTGACGGTAGCATCACCAACGAGGTGAACACCCGTTTCGAGGTGAGCGGAGCGAACCTTGAGATAGAGGATGGCAACGGTACCCTCCAGGTACCCTTGGCGAACTTGGGCAGTGACGACCAGACCTTATCGGAGGTACTCTCCGAGGGCAACAGCGCGGGTACTTCCATCACCAATGTGACGGACCCGACCAACGCCCAGGATGCCGCCACGAAGAACTATGTGGACTCACAGATCACGGCCAACGCGGCCGATGGTTCGGAGACCATCGTCAACGGAGGCACGGACATCAGCGTGAGCGGAAGCGGCACCAGCGGCGACCCTTATGTGGTGAACAGTACCTTCACCGAAGTGGACGGGAGCATCACCAACGAGGTGAACACCCGTTTCGAGGTGAGCGGAGCGAACCTTGAGATAGAGGATGGCAACGGTACCCTCCAGGTGCCATTGGCGGACATAGGCAGTGACGACCAGACCTTATCGGAGGTACTTTCCGAGGGCAACAGCGCGGGAACCTCGATTACCAATGTTACGGACCCGACCAATGCACAGGACGCCGCCACGAAGAACTATGTGGACTCACAGATCACGGCCAATGCGGCCGATGGTTCGGAGACCATCGTGAATGCCGGAACGGACATCAGCGTGAGCGGGAGCGGTACCAGTGGTGACCCCTATATCGTGAACAGCACCTTCACCGAAGTGGACGGCAGTGTTACCAACGAGGTGAACACCCGTTTCGAGGTGAGCGGAGCGAACCTTGAGATAGAGGATGGCAACGGTACCCTCCAGGTACCCTTGGCGAACTTGGGCAGTGACGACCAGACCTTATCGGAGGTACTCTCCGAGGGCAACAGCGCCGGTACATCCATCACCAATGTGACGGACCCGACCAATGCACAGGACGCCGCCACGAAGAACTATGTTGACTCACAGATCACGGCCAACGCGGCCGATGGTTCGGAGACCATCGTCAACGCCGGCACGGACATCAGCGTGAGCGGAAGCGGCACCAGCGGTGACCCCTATGTAGTGAACAGCACCTTTGCGGAGGTTGACGGTAGCATCACCAACGAGATACAGGATTTGGCCAGCGTACTAGGCGAGGGCAACAGCGCGGGAACCTCGATTACCAATGTTACGGACCCGACCAATGCACAGGACGCCGCCACGAAGAACTATGTGGACTCACAGATCACGGCCAACGCGGCCGATGGTTCGGAGACCATCGTCAACGCCGGCACGGACATCAGCGTGAGCGGAAGCGGCACCAGCGGCGACCCCTATATCGTGAACAGCACCTTCACCGAAGTGGACGGGAGCATCACCAACGAGGTGAACACCCGTTTCGAGGTGAGCGGAGCGAACCTTGAGATAGAGGACAGTAATGGAACCCTTCAGGTAGCTTTGGCAGATATCAATATTGATCAAACTGCTTCAGATGTTGATTTGGACACATCGGTTGATTCAGATGGTGATGGTAGTTCAGAGACCACGGTTGAGGGAGCCATTCAGGCAATGTCGCCCATTGTATCCAAAGCGGCTCGGATTTTTTATCCACCTTCTATCGCAGTTGATGCTTCAACAAACGGAATCGGTAGAACAATAAACCTATATGATCAATATGTTGCACAGTTTGGTACTCCTGCAGTGGCAAGTTTAGGGGCTCCTGCGGCAATACCTACCTATGCTGCAACGGATCTATATTATTATGTGACCTATGCAGATCCAGCTGTGTTTGACAATATGAGTATTGATGCCAGTGGTGAACTTACCTATGATATTGTTGGCCAACCATCAGACTATAATGCATTGATCAACGTGGTGTTTGTTGTAAAATAAGAATGATAAAGACGCTAGAAGATTTGAAATCCATCACCTTACATAAGTCTTTATTTCTTGGGTTGTTCATCCTGTTTTTGGGAGTGAATTTTGCCAACGCCCAGTTTTTGCTTCAGGCTCCAAATACGGGTGATGAAAATAACTACCAATGGTTTGAAGCTTCCGATTTGGGTACAGTTCTCGGAACAAATTCTTTTTACGAAGCCACACAGCCAGGGGTATATTTCGCTACTTATGATGGTACCCTTTGCGGTTCCAATGCCACGGGATATTTTATTTTAACCGATTGTGAAGCACCGAACAACGAAGTTACGTTGGATATTTCTGCCAGTGTGCCTTCGGGAGCCACAGTGAGTTGGAGTCCGTTTTTAAGTGGGGATCAAACCCGACCAATGGTCACAAGCACACAAAGTGTGGTGCGCTACACGGCTACTATCACCAAGGTGGGGAACAGTATTGAGTTGCCTCGGTTTACCGTGGTTTGTATGAGCCAGGCGGCCACATTGGTGGATGACCTGATTGTGGTCAATGAAGATGAATCTGTTGAGGTGCCTATCTTTGACAATGATTCTGATTTGCCTTCAACAGGAACGCTCACTACTACGAACCCAGCCAATGGCTCGGTCAACATTGACGACAATGGAACACCCAATAACCCATCGGATGATAGGGTAACCTATATTCCAGCACCTGATTTTAATGGAACCGACTCGTTTGACTATACCGTCTGCAACACTTTTGGAGATTGTAGTACCGCTACGGTGACCGTTGATGTACTTCCAATCGTGGATACCAATGATGATTCAGTTTCCACGGATCAAGGAGTGGATATTGTTATTTTGTGGAAAGGCAATGATAATGACATCCCCAATATCGGAACCATTACAGCTACAGATCCATCCAACGGAACCATACTATTGAATGATAATGGTACCGTGAACAATCCTTCGGATGACAATATTACCTACATACCCAATGCAGGGTATACAGGAACAGATTCCTTTGAATATACGGTCTGTGATGACAATGGACATTGTGATACGGCCACCATTACTGTGATTGTAAACACTTCTGGAATTGACCTAGATAGTGATGGAGACGGTATTGTGGACAGTTTTGAGGATCTCAATGCGGATAATGATAATGATCCATCCACCAATCCAACGGATACGGATGGGGACGGCATTCCAGATTATTTGGATATAGATAGTGATAATGATGGCATTCCGGATAATATTGAAGCACAACCTGCTTTGGGATATATCCCTCCAAGTATGGTTGATGCCAATGGAAATGGATTGGATGATGCCTATGAGAATGATGGAAACATTGGTTTGATTCCCTTGGATTCAGATAATGACGGTATTCCGGATTATGTGGATACGGATAGTGATGATGATAATGTGCCTGATATTATTGAAGGCCATGATATGAACCAAGATGGTATTGCCGATATAGAGCTTATAGGTTCAGATAAGGACAATGATGGTCTTGACGATGCCTTTGAAGGCAGTACGGTCATCGATTTGGATGTCAATGATGAGATTGACGACCCTAGCACCGACCTTTTGGATACTGATTCTGATGGTATTCCTGACTTTAGGGACTCTGACGACGATGACGATGGTATCGAGACCATTGACGAAGACCTAAATATGGATGGCAACTATGCCAATGACGATTCCGATGAGGATGGTATACCCAACTACTTGGACCCTGATTTGGGTGAAACTACGGCCGAAACCATTGATGTGATCAATGTTATCACACCCAATGGGGATGGAATACACGACGTATTGGCCATCAACGGTATTGAGGATTATCCAAACAACACGGTCAGGATCTATAACCGTTGGGGAGTAATGGTCTTCCAGACCAAAGCCTACAATACCACTGGAAATGTTTTTGATGGAACTTCCCAAGGTAGGGTAACAGTAGATCAAGACAATAAGCTTCCTGTGGGGACCTATTTCTACGTTATCGATTATCAAGATCAAGGTGGAAATATGAAGCAAATCTCAGGATACATATACATTAACAGATAAACATGGTTACTGTGGAGGTAAAACATCTATTGAAGAACATAAAAGGACTACTGGCCTTACTTTTCTTAGGGATTGTGGGAACTACCCATGCCCAACAAGATGCACAGTATACCCAGTATATGTACAATACAGTGAGTGTAAATCCGGCCTATGCAGGTTCGCGTGGACATTTGAGCATTGCGGCATTGTATAGGAACCAATGGTTGGGACTGGATGGAGCTCCTGAAACACAGACCTTGAATATCCATACGCCCATGGGCTATAGAGGGGTTGGACTGGGAATTTCTGTGGTAAACGATAAGATAGGCCCTACTTCCGAAACGTATTTCGATGTGGACTTTTCGTATACCATACAAACCTCTTTTGACGCTAAACTGAGTTTTGGTCTGAAAGCCAGTGCCCATATGTTGGATATTCGTTATTCCGAATTGGATGAGTTTGAAATAGACCCGCAGCTGCAGTCCCAGCAGGACATACAAAACAAGTTTTCTCCCAATATCGGTGCGGGGGTATATTACCATACCGATAGATTCTATGCAGGCATTTCGGCCCCTAGGATTTTGGAGACCACCCATTTTGATACCTCTTCCGTATCCACGGCAAAGGAACAGATCAATTTATACGTCATTACCGGTTATGTTTGGGATTTGAACCCTTTCTTGAAATTCAAACCTACCCTTTTGACCAAAATGGTACAGGGAGCCCCTTTGCAGGTAGACGTTTCGGCCAATTTTATGCTGAATGAGCGGTTCATTGGAGGCGTGGCCTACCGATGGGATGCGGCCTTCAGCGGGTTGTTTGGTTTTATGGTTTCCGATCAATTGATGCTTGGGTTGGCCTATGACCGTGAAATAACCGAATTGGGTGCCGCTACCTTCAATGATGGTTCCTTTGAGGTTATCCTACGTTACGATTTCCTTAGAAATGTCGGTAACCTAAAATCCCCACGTTTCTTTTAGGAACAATTTAAAACCCTTGGCTCCATAAATTCCTCCAAAGGTCATATTTTTACCTCATGGAAGAGGAAAAAGTGATATTGGTGAACGAGGCGGATGAGCCCATTGGTCTCATGCCCAAAATGGAGGCCCATGAAAAGGCATTGTTGCATAGGGCTTTTTCGGTTTTTGTGATGAACGATAAAGGAGAGACCATGCTCCAACAACGGGCACAGGATAAATACCATTCCCCTTTGTTATGGACCAATACCTGTTGCAGTCACCAGCGTGATGGCGAAAGCAATATTGAGGCCGGAAAGCGCAGGCTCATGGAAGAGATGGGATTTCAAACGGAACTTACGGAACTGTTTTCTTTTATATACAAGGCCCCATTTGATAATGGCCTTACCGAACATGAATACGATCATGTAATGATCGGGTCGTATAACGATTCCCCCAATATTAACCCAGAGGAAGTGGCCGATTGGAAATGGATGTTTCCGGCCGATATCAAAAAAGATATCGCCGCCAATCCCAATGAATATACGGAGTGGTTCAAGATTATATTTGAACGCTTCTATGATTATATCATGAAAAATACCCCGGCCAAATGAAAGTAAAAGTGAGCAGAAAGGCCAATTTTAATGCGGCCCACCGGTTGCACAGACCAGATTGGGATGCAGAGAAAAACCAAGCCGTTTATGGAAAATGCAACAACCCCCGTTACCATGGGCATAATTATGACCTTATTGTAAGTGTTACGGGTGAAATTGATCAAGAAACAGGTTTTGTGATGGATCTAAAAGTGCTCAAGGACTTGATCAAGGAGCATGTAGAAGAGGCTCTGGACCACAAAAACCTTAATGCAGATGTTCCCGAGTTCAAGGAACTCAACCCAACTGCAGAAAATATTGCCGTGGTCATTTGGAGCAAACTTAGGCCACATATAGACCAGGCCAATGAATTGGAAGTGGTACTCTATGAGACACCGCGCAATTTTGTAACGTATTCAGGATAAAATGGATTTATACCCTTTAAAGTTCAAGCCCATTCTCAAAGAACGTCTTTGGGGAGGAACAAAACTAAAAGATGTACTCAATAAACCCATCGAAAGTGATATTACTGGCGAAAGCTGGGAACTTTCCGGAGTAAGTGGAGATATTTCCGAAGTGGCCAACGGGGCTATTGAGGGAACCTCGCTTCAAGAACTGATATCCCTTCAAGGAGAAAGCCTTTTGGGAAAAAGTGTGGTGGAACGGTTTGGGAATGAATTTCCCATTTTGATAAAATTCATCGATGCCAAACAAGATTTGTCCATTCAATTGCATCCCAATGATGCCTTGGCCAAGAAAAGGCATAATTCCTTTGGAAAAACAGAGATGTGGTACATAATGGATGCCAATCCCGGTTCCCAGTTGATCGTGGGTTTCAACAAGGATGTTGAAAAAAACGAATATATCGAAAGCTTGGAATCTGGTACCCTTTTGGATTTGATGAATTATGAAGAGGTAAAGGAAGGAGATACTTATTTTATCAATACCGGAAAGATACACGCCATAGGCGCTGGGGTGTTGTTGGCCGAAATTCAGCAAACTTCAGATGTTACCTATAGGGTCTATGACTTTGACCGAAAGGACAAGGATGGCAACCTAAGGGAACTCCATACCAGTTTGGCCGTTGATGCCATTGATTACGAGCGTAAGAACGATTTCAAGGTAGATTACCCAAAGGGTAAGGATGAAACCAATACCATGGTGGACTGTCCTTATTTTAAAACCAACTTTTTGGAGTTGACCCAACCTCTAAAACTGGATGTATCCCTAAGGGATTCATTTACCATATACATGTGTGTGGGTGGAGCGGCACAGATTACCAATGATTGGGGCACTGCATCCATTCAAAAAGGAGAGACGGTATTGGTCGCAGCCTCCAGTTCAACGATTGATATAGATACCCGTAACGCCAAACTTTTGGAAGTTACCATTTAATAGTACCTTTATAAAAAACACTGGTATGCCAAGTATACGTGATTTAAAAAAGGATGTCAACTTTGTCTTGGGAGACATCATAGAAGCGGTCTACATTTGGGAGGCAGGCTCTGATAACAAGGAATCCGAAGAGGGAACCGTCATCATTGACAAGGCCATTGAAGCTTTTGACGAGCTCATGGACAAAATCAACCAAAAAAATGTTGATGACCAAAAGGCTCATTTTAGGAGCGTGCGGGCCCAACTCGAGGAAAAGGCCACACAATTGGTCAATGACTTGAACAATCTTGCCGGGTAAGTTAGTCTTGCTTGCTTAGAAAGTCTTGGAATGCCATTCCGTATTTGGATGAGGCTACTTCCGGCGTAAGGGCGTTGTATACGGAATCCAAATATTTTGGATTGGCGTCGCTGGCCTCGGACATCATAATGTATGGGGTGGCGTAAGAATCTCCGTTGTTCAAACCAAAGTTAAGGGCATATCGGTAACGTCTTACCAGATTGATATCCGCCAAATTCTGTAGGGAATCCAAGGCGGTGGAATCTTCCTGAAACTCCGGCAATGTGGCCTGTTGCGCCAATGCAATGTCCCTGATGTTGAATTTGGATATCATTTCATTGAACTCCAGGTATTTTTCATGGGACTTGGAACCAGATATCTCCGGGGCCATATCAAAGGTCTTCCAAGTGGTGTTGATAATAATCTGTCCGGGCTCTCCAAAAAAGGTAATACGATCGTTGAGGTCGTTATTGTCCTGTTTTTTCAAGTAGAGGTAAAAAATATCCGGGCTTTCCAATTCCTCTGAAAAACTGAATGTTCCATCTCCTTCAACTTCCAGGGAATCCAAGACCATAAGGGTAGAATCCTTGAACTGCTGTAGGTATAGGGTTCCTTTTTTCAATCCTTTTACGTTTCCAGAAACGGTCATGGTGTTTTCTGTACTTTTTTCACAAGACAGAACCAACATTCCCAATGACAATACAAACAATAACCTCTTCATCAATAAAAATTTTGCAGGGCAAATATCAAATAAACTTCTGAAATATTTAAACTTTGGCGGCGACTTCCATCAACAAAGCGCATAAATAAGCGCCAGCCGTACCCACAACATACCCAAAAACGGACAAAAGAATCCCCACAGAGGTCAATGAAGGATGAAATTCCGCAGCGACTACGGGAGCGGAGGCCGCACCTCCCACGTTGGCCTGACTGCCCACTGCGAGAAAAAAGTAGGGAGCTTTGATGAGTTTGGCCACCAAGATCAAAAGTCCGGCATGAATGGTGATCCATATCAAGCCTATCGCAATAAGTCCTGGATTTTCCAAAACTTTGCCCAAGTCCATTTTCATACCAATGGTGGCCACCAGAATATAGATGAACATACCGCCTATCTTGCTGGCCCCGGCACCTTCGTAGTTTTTGGCCTTGGTAAAAGAAAGCCCAATACCAATGGCGGTGGCAAATACTACCATCCATAAAAACTGGGAACCTAAGGAGGATAGAATTTTTTGTTTGTTTCGGATGACTTCAAAATTGTCTTCCAGAAAACCGGCAAAATGGTTGCCCAAAAAATGGGCAATGCCCACTCCGGCAAATGCGTAGAACAGCATCATGATTAAATCGGGAAGTGAAGTAACCCTAGTAATCTTTTCGGTATAGGTGGATACTTTTTCCTTCAATTCCTCAATGGAAGAATTATCTGCTTTGAACCAGCGGTCTATCTGCTTGGTCTTGCCAATGCCCAATAGGAGCACTGCCATCCAAAGGTTGGCCACAACAATATCGATCAATACCATACCCCCATAGTTTTCTTGGTTGTATTGGAACACTTCCAGCATGGCCGCTTGATTGGCACCACCCCCGATCCAGCTTCCGGCTATGGTGGCCAGACCACGCCATACAGCATCAAAACCACTGCCGCCGACCGTTTCAGGGGAAAATATGGAAACAATCAATATGGCCACGGGACCACCAATGATGATTCCGGCCGTACCGGTCAAGAACATAATAAGGGCCTTTGATCCCAGATTGGCAATGGCCTTGAGGTCTATGCTCAAAGTCATTAAGATCAAGGCTGCCGGCAGGAGGTATCTACTGGCGATATAATAGGTCTGTGAGGAGGATTCATCCACAATGCCCAAACTTGCCAAGATGGCCGGAAGCAAATAACACATGAGTACCGTGGGTACAATGGAGTAGAATTTTTTCCAAAAACCGGTGTTGAGGGAGGAGGTGTAAAAAACAAAACCTAGGCAGAGACAGAGGAGTCCAAAAATGACCGTATCCTCCGTAAAGGGTAGTTGATCCATAGAATTTCAATAGTGATAGCCCCAAATATAGGAAAATCAAAAATGGTTGTGATAGGGTTACTTCACCTGATTCTAGATCAAATGTTCAGCCAATAGGTCAGCTTTAAATTAATGGACCGACTTCTGGGCATGAAGGAATTTACAAAATAGTTGTCATTATAGACTAGAAAAAGGTCCGACAGGGGTGCAAAGCGCCATTGCAGACGCGAATTGAAACCTAGATTGTCCCTTTGGTTGCTGTATTGGATCAAGGTAGACCAGAAAATGGATTTGTTGAAGGTGATGTTGATTCGGGGGCTTACCAACCAAATATCGGCACTTTCATACGGATCGGGGAGTTTTATGCTGTCGTAATTCAGTCCTAGGACAAGAAAGACCTTGGGTTGTAATCGTAGGCTCATATCTCCTTCAAATGAGAATCGGGTGCCATTGAAAAAATCGCCATAACCGGGTTCAAGGGCATAGGAGAAAACCTTTCGGCGATCGCTCTGGAATTCCACTTCATAACTGGTATAATAATAGCCTTGATCGGCCGGAAGCTCCACACCACCATCGGTCCCAGTGGGGTCAAAAGGCTCTGTAAGGAAGGTGAATCGGTTAAAAAGACGTGCCGATAACTCTTCCTGGGTTTTGAATTGTGCTTGCCATCCTGAAAATATAAAGTAATCGGTATTCTGATAATCCAGTGTGGGTTTCCACTCCATGTTGGGGTTGAAAGTAAAACCATGGAAATTTAACTTTCCTTTCTTTGGCCAAAAATTTACCTCTACAAAAGGTTTGGCCACCACCACATCTTGTCTTCGGATAAACCCAAGATCGGAGCGGAAATCCTCACCAATGAAATTACCATTCAGTCCAACATTGAGGTAACGGGAATTGTAGTTGAGGTTTATTCCACCAGCTGCGTCCCGGGAACCTATTTCATGGGCAAAGGATTTGTGGTAGAAGAATTTTCCGGTCCACGTATTGTCCGCTGAGGCCAGATTATAGTCCAATCCCAAAACCCGGTTGTATCGGTCCGTTTCCTCCAAAAAATCATAGTCGTCAAAAGTTTGCCGGTTCACAAAAATGAAACTGAGGTTGGAACGGGAGAACATTCTTTGTTGAAGGGCGAGTACCGTATTGTTGTTACTGGCAATATGGTTGGCCTCATCCTTTTCGGTCTGTATGGTCAAAAAACCCAATCGCAGGTTTTCGTTAAGCTTACCGCTGAGTCGAAGCCCACCAATGATTCCGTTCTCTATGGTCTCTTCTTCCAGGTTTTCGGCTATACCAATTCTTCTTGAAAAGAATGGGTTGGCATCCTCTTCACTACCAAAGGACCCAAAAAGGTCACTGTTGTCAATAAAGAACTGCCTTCTTTCTGGGAGCGAAATTTCAAAACGGGTAAGGTTGGTCACAAAATTGTCCACCTCCACGTTGGAGAAGTCGGGGTTCACCGTAATGTCCAAATTCATTCCGTTGCCAATGGATACCTTCGCATCCCCACCAAAATTCAAGGCGCTGAGGTCATTATCGTTCTCGTAATCCTTGCCCACAATCCCATTGACATAAGGAATGATGGCCATAGGGGTACGGGATTTTCCCAAGGGCTTTTCAAAGACCATATCCCCCATAAAGGCCAAACTATAGATCAATTGATTTTGGGGGATTTCCATCCAGGTACTGGTTTCATTGGTCTGCATATCAAATCGGTAGCTGTTGAACCGCCATTTGGTCTCGCCTTGTTTAAACTTGAAAGAGGTAAGCGGAATGGCCAGTTCGCATACGTAATACCCATCATACAATCGGGTTTCACCTTGCCATTTCACATCCCAAGAAGTGGTGAATCCACTTGGGCCGGACCCTCCATTCGAAATTAAGGCCTCCCTCCGAACCCCATAGGGGTTCATACCAAAAAGAAAGGCATTGGTGCCATCGTTGAACGTATCGAACAGTAAACTGATATTGTCATTCCCCCCGGCCCTATAATCCCTTTCCAAGGAGGGAATCACATAGTTGTCTCCTTCGGTGTTGAGCTTTATGCCAATAAAAAGGGTAGTGGCATTGTACAGCATTTTAATGTCGGTCTGCTGGGCGGCCAAGGTGGAATCCGTGGGGAAATATTGTTGAAAATCATGGGCGCTTTCCGCAATTTCCCAAACCGATTCATCCAAAACACCATCTACCTGTATGGGGTCACTGATGAATTTAACGGTAAAGCTTTTGGATCGGGATTGCGCAAAAAATAGCAAAGGAAGTAGTGTTGTAGCAAGTACAAGACGGAATTTTAGCATTGTTTTGAGTCTAGTCGGTGCCCCAAATTTAAGTGTTAGGTTCGTTAAAAAAATCCCAAAGTTTTGTTATAAGTGCACTCATTGATAGTAGGTTATAAAAATTGGTGTTTACTTGTCACGATTTTTAGTTTTAGAGTTCCCTACTTTTGGACAAACCTTGAATAATGCGAAAAGCCATACTTCTTTTTTTACTTATACCCCTATGCTCCTTTGGTAATTTTTGGGGCAAGACAGGCCACCGGGTTACGGGACATATTGCACAAAATCATTTGACAGGAAAGGCCAAGAGGGCCTTGAACGACCTTTTGGATGGACATAGTTTGGCCTTTGTTTCCAACTATGCCGATGAAATCAAGGCGGATCGTTCCTATTCCAAATTTTCGGCATGGCACTATGTAAACTATCCCTTGGGTATGAAATATGTGGATTCAGAAAAAAGCAAGTACGGGGATATTGTCACCGCTATTGAAGAATGCACCAAGGTGGTCAAGAACAAGAATAATAGCAGGGCCGACCGGGTTTTTCATTTAAAAATGCTCGTTCACCTTATTGGAGATCTACATCAACCCATGCATGCCAGTAGGGCAGAGGACAAGGGAGGCAACGATATCCAAGTGCAGTGGTTTGGCCAAGGAAGCAACCTACATAGGGTATGGGACAAGGATTTGATCGTATCCTACGGAATGACCTATACCGAAATGGCCACCGAGCTGGACCGAGGGGTTTCCCGTAAAGAGCGCAAAAGGATTCAAGAGGGAACCATTTACGATTGGGTGGATGAGTCCCATGAAATATGTGCCACGCTTTACGAATCTGCCGAGGTTGGCGAAAAACTCGGCTATCGGTATACCTATGACCACAACGATATCTTGTTTGAACAACTGCAAAAAGGAGGGCTAAGATTGGCCAAGGTTTTGAACGACCTCTTCAGCTAAGCAAGATTATTTATTGCAAAACGGTTTTGAGCTGGTTTCGATACTCGGATGGATTTTGTCCGGTAAAGGCCTTGAACGACTTATTGAAATGCGAAAAGTTGTTGAAGCCACTGTCATAACACACCTGCGTAATGCTGATGGGCTGTTCGGCCAATAGTTTGGAGGCATGCACCAAACGGTATTCGTTCACGAACTGGGTAAAGGTCTTGTTGGTGATTTTTTTAAAATATCGGCAAAAAGAAGGGACCGTCATACTTACCAAGTCTGCAATTTCACCTAGGCTGATATCCTCTTTAAAATTGGTCTTTACGTGATTGAAGACAATATTGATGCGGTCGTTGTCCTTGACCTCCGTTTCCATGGAAAAGCCTTCCCCGTTGAGTACCTTGATTTCGTCCGAGGTGGCCAATACATTCAAAATGTTTAAAATGGAAAGCAAGCGTTGAAAATCGGTCTGGTATTCCAGAATTTCCATTTTCTCACCCACTTTGATCTTGGTCTTTCCCGAAAAGGCAATACCGCCCTTGGCCACTTCGAACAGTTTTTGGATGTTCTTCATTTCCGGGATGCTGAAAAAGTCGCTTCCCAAAAAATCGGCCTTCATCTGTATCAGCGTCTCACTTTTATTGCCGGTCAGCTTATCGGTAAAACCACAATGGGGCAAATTAGATCCAATTAGGATAAGATCCCCATTTCTAAAATAGGAAACATGGCTGCCTATTTGCCTTTTCCCAGAACCTCCGTTAATATAGACCAGCTCCAGTTCGGGGTGGTAATGCCAGCCAATGTTCTTATTCTCATGCCGCTCACTGAATTTCTGATACAGGAATGAGTGTCCGAAACTGGGTGCAATTGCCTCAAAAGCAGGTTTTTGAATCATTTTGGCCGTATTCTTTTTCACAATGTAAAATTATAGTGGTCCATAAAACGGTGTCTCCACAAAATTAACCAAAATGTATGGTATTTTACCATTAACCTAATTTTAAGTATAATCATAGGGTAAAATTGTACATATACTGGAAAAGATGGTAGTGTTTTTGAGGGATATCCTGTGATAGCTTTGTAGTGTAATCCAAAAAACAAAATGTTATGAAAACAGTAGAAAGATATATCGTAGCGGTGATGTTCCTTTTTGCAACTACCATTGGACTTGCCAATGCATCCAATATTTCTTTGGATAAGAAAGGAAATGCCAAAAGTGAGGTGGAATTGAAGTTGGTGAATGTGAAGGTAGAGCCCGTTTTTGTGAAAAAGGGAGGGAAATTGATGATGAACCTTTTGAACCTATCACAGGAAAAAGTTACGGTTAAAGTATATGACAGTCAGAAAAGGTTGGTTTATAATGAAACCATAGATGGAAAAGTGGTTGTTGAAAAAGCATTCAACTTTGAAAAAGCCTTTGAAGATAAATACACCGTGGTTGTGGTCGATAAGTTGGGAACTTACACAGAGACCATGGTTGTAAAATAGTTTGTTTAGTTAATTTTTATGTGCATGGGGGCCGTTTGGCCCCTTTTTTTTATAGAAATTTTTTAAGTCGTTCCCTTTTGTGCAAGGGGAGGGAATCATTGGAGATGGCCAATTTTAGAATAGATTGGTCTTTTTCTTTGTCGTACAAAAGTCTATAGAATTGCTGGGTGGTCAATGGGTTGCTAGACTCCTCCACTAAATCCA
This sequence comes from Flagellimonas olearia, assembly GCF_009184425.1. Taxonomy (GTDB): domain Bacteria; phylum Bacteroidota; class Bacteroidia; order Flavobacteriales; family Flavobacteriaceae; genus Flagellimonas; species Flagellimonas olearia. The sequence continues at coordinate 1,755,727 of NZ_WELG01000002.1, forward strand.
TGGTGTCACCGGAACTTACTTTTCCCACTTCCAAAATCCGAACATAGGTCCCTGGCCATCCATGGTCTATAAATTGTTTCAGGATTTGTTGGGAGCCAAACTTCAAACCGAGCTTAAAACAAGGTTCCCTGGGCTGGGTTATTTGGACCAGCGCAGTCCCCAATCTGTAAATGTTGCCTACCCTAATTTGGGATTCATCCAGTCCTTTAATGGTCAGGTTTTCACCGAACATGCCCCAATTCCAATCCAAATGAGGGTATTTTTCCTTCCAATACGGATATTGTTCGGCCGAAAACAAATAACAGGCCTTGTAGAAACCCCCATGCACCTTGGGGTCTCCAATGGTATCCCCCGATACATTTTCGGTTTCCAAAAGTAAGGGAGTGTCCACAGGGGATTTATAGATACCCGTGGTGATCAGCTTGCCGTTCCAAGAAATTTCAGTGGGTTTTCCTAAGTTGGTAGAGATGATTTGCATGCCTACAAGGTAAAAAAAACCACCGCAATCTGCGATGGTTTTTCATCGTGTTTTAGCTTGGATCTATACTATTTTTCCAACCGCTTGGCGACAGCAAATCCTGCCAACAACCCAACTCCTGCCATAAAGAAAATGGTTCCGGGATAGGCTACATCCTCATTTACTCCCAAGTTGTACACCAGAAAGGCGGCCATGAAAATGGCTATGCCAATACCTATAAAAAGTAGGGCCACATTGATTAGGATGATTTTCCAAAAAGGAACTTTGCCCTCCCGTTTTCCCTGAAAAAAGATGCTGGCATCGGCTCCCTTTTCTATCAAAGCCATTCGCTCTTTGTTCCGGGTTGAATAATACAGATAGGCAATCGCGAAGACTGCTCCAAAAATTACGGGTAAGATGATTACTTCAGATCCCATGATTGTTCGTTTTTAATGATTATACTTTTTTGGTTTTTAGCTTATGACGGGATTTATATGACGTAGGTTACAGGGTTCCATAAAAAAAGTGGAAATGATGTAACCAAAACCATGGGTTGAACGTCCAATCTTCAATGTTGACCGCCAAAGAAAGAAAATTGATCCGAAGCATCCGCAAGGGGAATACCCGTGCATTTTCTGAATTGGTCAATAGATATAAGGATTTGGTCTATACCTTGGCGCTTCGTATGTTGGGCAACAGGGAAGAGGCCGAAGAGGTGTCACAGGATACCTTTATTAAGGTATTCCATTCGTTGGAGCGGTTTAAAGGTGATTCCAAGATATCGACATGGATCTATAGAATTGCCTACAATGCCTGTTTGGACCGGATACGGTTGCGGAAGAGCAGGACGTTTTTGGATGTTGGCGAAATGGAAGATTTTGTCTTTACGGAAATGGATACGGCCTTGGACAAAATGGTCAGGGAAGAACGGGGAAGGCTTGTGGGGCAATGTCTGGCAAAGTTGCCCAGCGAGGACGCAGGGCTTTTGACCTTGTTTTATTTTGAGGAGAAAAGTCTTTTGGAAATTGAGAATATATTGAATGTTCCGGTAAATTCGTTAAAGGTGCGATTGTTCCGGGCAAGGAAGAAGTTGGCAGCGGTATTGGAAGCCCACCTAAAACAAGAAATACTTCAAAACAATGGATGAGCAACAAAAAAAGGAACTGGAAACATTTGTAGACAAGGTCATGGGGGAAACTTCCTTGGAGTCGCCCTCACCGGATTTTACCGAAAAGCTCATGGCAAAGATTGAGGCGCAATCCCAACAGCAGGTGTTTGTAGCCCAACCCCTTTTGCCCAGAAAACTCCTCACAGTTCTGTTTTTGGGTTTTGTGGCTGGGTTTGTTTATCTGCTCATGACCTATGGTCTTGATCCCAATCAAGGGTGGTTCAAAAACATACATTGGAATTTGGATTTCTCCAATACATGGCGTTGGATGGAGGGATATACCGCTTCCAAAGTGACCCTATATGCCGTCTTGCTCTTCGGAGTGTTGTTTTTTGTCCAGATACCTTGGCTAAAACGCTATTTGGACCAACACGGGACCTTAAGCTGATATATAAACATAGGCCCAGTACATCAATACAAATTGTAGTGGAATCCTGAGAACTAAAATCCATTTGGGAATTCCCGCAGCCTCCTTTTTTCCGGAAAGCATGTAAAAGTGTACCGTTAGAAATACGATCAGCATGGCAATGATTCCGAAGGCACTCAGGTTTCTGGTCACCTGAAAACATAGGCCCAGGCCCAAAATCATCTCGGCCACACCACTCAAGAACACCAAAAATTTGGGATAGGGAAGATAGCGGGGCATAATGCGCAAATATATCTTGGGAAATATAAAATGGGCCAACCCTGCAACCAAGTACAGTACGGCCATTGCATAAAGGTGCCAAGGGGTTTCCATGTCCTAAAAATAAGAAAACGGATACCAAAAAGGGAAATTGTCAGTTCGAGCGCAGTCGAGAACTCTTTTTTAGGATGTAGAGGAATTACATCTCGACTGCGCTCGATGTGACAGTAGTGTTGTAGGTAGGTGTTTATTTAATCATCTCATAGCTACGGCTAATGAACTTGGTGAGCTCTTCGCCTTTTAGCAATCCTTTGCTCAACCGGGCCAAATCCAACGATTGGTTGATCAAACGTTCCCTCTTTTTATCGGTTTTGGTATTCAATATCTCGCTTACCAACTCATGGTTGGTGTTCACGATGAGGTTGTACATATCGGGCATGTTCCCCATGCCAAAAATTCCACCACCTCCGGTTCGCTGCATTTCCTTCATACGGCGCATAAATTCCGGTTCAGTGATGATGAAGGGGGAAGCATTGCTGTCCATGGCCTCCAATTGAATGGTATACCCTTTATCGGCACTGATGACTTTCTCCAGATTTTCCTTTAATCGCTCTTTTTCTTCATCGGATAATTTGGAAATGGCCGAATCCTCTTTTTTGACCAGGTTGTCAATATGGTCAGAATCCACACGGACAAAGGATAGATTTTCTTTGGAGCTCTCCAGTTTCTGCATCAAATGCGAAACAATAGGGGAGTCCATCAACAAAATGTCGTAGCCTTTTGCCTTGGCGGCTTCAATGTAGCTGTGCTGTGCTTCCATATCCGAAGCATAGAGTACCACCAATTTGCCGTCCTTATCGGTCTGGTTGTCCTTGATCTTGGCTTCCAATTCCTCAAAAGTGTAAAACTTGCCATCCACCGTAGGGTATAGGGCAAACTTATCGGCTTTTTCAAAGAATTTGTCTTCGGAAAGCATCCCATATTCAATGACGATTTTGATGTCGTTCCATTTTTGTTCAAAATCCTCCCGGTTGTTCTTGAACAGGGAACTCAACTTATCGGCGACCTTTCTGGTGATGTAGGAAGAGATTTTCTTTACGGCACCATCGGCCTGCAGATAAGATCGTGATACGTTCAAGGGAATGTCAGGGGAATCAATGACCCCGCGTAACATGGTCAGGAATTCAGGAACGATACCTTCCACATTATCCGTAACGAACACTTGGTTCTGGTACAATTGTATCCGGTCTTTCTGGATGTTGAGGTCATTCGTCAACTTGGGAAAATACAGGATCCCGGTCAGGTTAAAGGGGTAGTCCACATTCAGGTGGATGTGAAACAAAGGCTCTTCAAACTGCATGGGATAGAGTTCCCTATAAAAATTCTTGTAATCCTCGTCCTTAAGGTCGGTAGGTTGCTTGGTCCACGCCGGAGTGGGATTGTTGATGATATCATCCACCTCTTTTGTTGGAGCCGGCTCGTCCTCTTTGGCACCTTCGGGTTTGGGAAGTGTTTCCGTACGGGTTCCAAATTTAATCGGAATGGGCATGAACTTGTTGTACTTGGTCAGCAGTTCACGGATTTTGGCATCTTCCAAAAATTCGGTTGAATCCTCCGCAATATGAAGGATGATTTCCGTGCCCCTGTCTTTTTTCTTCGCCTCTTTTAGGGTGAATTCGGGGGAACCATCGCAGACCCAATGTACTGCCGGTTCGTCCTTAAAGCTCTTGGTGATGATCTCTACCTTTTCCGCAACCATAAAGGCCGAATAGAAACCAAGACCAAAGTGACCTATGATTCCCGTATCCTTGCCGGCATCTTTATATTTGTCCAAAAATTCCTCCGCACCGGAAAAAGCCACTTCGTTGATGTACTTTTTCACTTCATCCTCGGTCATCCCGACCCCTTGGTCCAAAATGTGGATGCGTTTGTTGTCCTTGTCCACCTTGACCTCGATAATGGGATTTCCATATTCCACCTTGGCCTCGCCAATGGAAGTTAAGTGCTTTAGCTTTAGGGTTGCATCCGTTGCATTTGAAATAAGCTCCCTCAAAAAGATTTCATGATCACTGTACAGAAACTTCTTGATCAAGGGAAAGATGTTCTCTACTGAAACATTGATTTTACCTGTTGCCATTGTTTTTACATTTTCTTTACGCCATCAGGACAAAAAAAATACCATACTGATAAAGGTGACAAACTGACATTGATGGTTGACATGGGAGCGAGATAAAAATTTAACATAATTTTGTTTATCTTTTTTAATGATAAGTTAAACAAAATATGTATCTTTAAATTGTTATAGAAAAAATTGCTATGAAATAGGATTATCTATAACGCACTTTTATTTATTGGTTAGGTTGTTGGAAATGCACTTTCGCTAGGGAGTGCATTTCTTTTTTCCATGGGCAGTTCCCTAAGGCTTGAAAGTTTTATTTTGTTGATAAATGTGCAGTTCTAAGGATATATTTTTTACTTTTCGGTTAAATAGCCCCTAATTTTTGATAATTTATTTATAAAGATAGGATAATGTACAATTCAAGAATATCAGGACTGGGATTCTATGTGCCTGAAAATGTGGTCACCAACGATGATTTGTCCAAAATAATGGACACCAATGACGAATGGATCCAAGAGCGGACCGGTATCAAGGAACGTAGACATGTAGTTAAGGGTACCGATACAACCACTTCCATGGGGGTGAAAGCGGCCCAAAAAGCCATTGAAAGGGCGGGGATTGATAAGAACGACATCGATTTTATCGTCTTTGCCACCTTAAGCCCGGATTATTACTTTCCAGGCCCGGGGGTTTTGGTGCAGCGCGATTTGGATATCAAGACGGTAGGTGCTTTGGATATACGCAACCAATGTTCTGGATTTGTGTATGGCATATCCGTGGCGGATCAATATATTAAAAGTGGCATGTACAAAAACGTGTTGGTCATTGGTTCCGAACTGCATTCGCATGGGTTGGACATGACCACTAGAGGTAGGGGAGTGTCGGTAATATTTGGGGATGGGGCCGGAGCTGCGGTACTCACCCGTGAAGAGGACACGTCTAAAGGAATTTTATCGTCCCATTTGCATTCCGAAGGGCAACATGCCGAAGAACTTTCATTGATTGCCCCGGGGATGGGAAAACGTTGGGTGAACGATATTTTGGCCGATGTGGATAGCGGTGAAGAGGACACTTCCTATTTTCCATACATGAACGGACAATTTGTCTTTAAGAATGCAGTGGTCCGTTTCAGTGAGGTGATCATGGAAGGGTTGGCGGCCAATAATTTGACCCCGCAGGATATTGATATGCTGATTCCCCATCAAGCCAATTTGCGTATTTCACAGTTTATTCAAAAGAAGTTTGGACTTTCCGATGATCAAGTATTCAACAACATCATGAGCTATGGGAATACCACGGCGGCTTCCATTCCCATTGCCCTTACAGAGGCATGGGAACAAGGGAAGATCAAAGAAGGCGACTTGGTGGTCTTGGCTGCATTTGGAAGCGGTTTTACTTGGGGAAGTGTAATCATTAGATGGTGATATGGGAAGACAGATCCCAGAGCTGACCCCGCCGCTGATTGAATTCATCAAAAACCAAAAAATGTTCTTTGTGGCTACGGCCATGGAAGAGGGTTCCGTGAATCTGTCCCCAAAGGGATTGGATTCACTTAGGGTGATCAATTCCCAACGGGTCGTTTGGCTTAACCTTACCGGAAGTGGCAATGAAACGGCCATCCATCTGGAGCACAAAAACCGAATTACCCTTATGTTCTGTGCCTTTGACGGCGACCCCTTGATTTTACGATTGTACGGAACAGCAAAGGTCTATTCCTATAAAAGTCCTGAGTGGGAAGAGCATATTGGGTTGTTCTCTGAGATTGCTGGGGGTAGGCAGTTAATAGATGTACATATTGAAAAAGTACAGACCTCATGCGGTATGGGGATTCCCATTATGGAATACCAACACCAACGGCAAGAATTGGTAGATTGGGCTCAAAAACAAGGAGAAAGTGGTCTGAAAAAATATTGGGAGAAGAAAAATACCGTCAGTTTGGACGGCCTCCCCCATGAGTTTGATTAAATAAAAACCCCGATCTTTCCAGACCGGGGTTTTTTATTGATACCTCTAGCAATATTAACCAACCAACACTTTTTTGCAGAGGATACCAATATGTGGTTATAGGATGCCCCCACCCGTATCCTTGGTGCGGTTGTCCCTTCTTTTTCGTTGCTTGGCGCGATTTTTACCACTTCCAAACTGATAGGACAACCCTACGTATACATTGTTGCTCTCCCAGTTGAATCCTCCCTCTTGTAAATAGGGGCGGTCTCCTTCAAAGGCAAAGCGCATGGTGTTGAAGATATCGTTGTAATTGAAACTGAGCGTTCCCTTACCTTCTGCAAAGCTATATCGGGCTCCCAAGTTTACAAAGTACATGGGCTTCACATTAAATTGGATGTTACGGTTTTTGCCTCGATAAAATCCAAAGGCTTGCAAAGTCAGCTTCTTGCTCACGGTAAAACTATTGTTCATCCGTAGGTTCCAAGCCGTGTTGTCCACCTTAACGCTTTCCACCGTAATATCATCCTCTGTGGGATCGGGAATGTTCCCGGGAATACTCTCCGTGATACCTCTATTGGTTTGGGAGAATATATCAAAACTTCCATTGATGTTCCACCATTTTGCCGGCCTGTAGTTGGATGAAAGCTCAAATCCATAAGCAGAGGTTTCATTAAAGTTGTCAAACGTGAGTATGATTTTGTTGAAATCCAATCGGTCTACAAAAACAGCCCTGTTGATTTCATCCTTGATGCTTCGGTAAAACACTCCTCCGGTAATACTGCCATTTTTAATGCGACGGGTGTAATTGGCCTCATAGGAACTGGTGAACTGGGGCACCAAATTTGGGTTTCCAAATGAAGAGATCAGCGGAGTGGCAAACTCCCTGATGGGATTTACCTGTTGTAATCCAGGGCGGTCCACACGTCTGCTATAACTCACTTGGAGCTGGTTCTTTTCGTTGGGGCTATAGGTTACAAAGGCCGAAGGATATATTTCGGTATACTTATCGGTAAAGGCCCGTACTTGGTTAGTATCCGCTTGAACCTCCACATCTTCAATACGTACTCCCATTTGATAGGACCACTTCTCGTAGTTTTGTCCAAAAGTGGCATAGGCCGAGTAGATATCCATCCCATACACAAAGTTTGTGTCGGGAGTGGGTACCAAAACACCGTTCGAGTTGAATGAAGAACCGGTTGAGGCATAGTCCACATCGGTTTCAAAGTTTCTGGACTCCAATCCAACTTCCAATTTGGAGATGCTGTCCAGCGGATTCACGTAGTCCAAGTTGGCAATGGTCTGGGTTCTTTCCGTATCCACAAAATCCATGTAGTTGGGATATAGTGAGGCGCCCACAGACCTGAAATTGGCGTCTTGGTTGTTCTCAAAACGGTTATGGTCCACCTCCAATTCAATATTGTGGCCTTCCTTGCCAAAATCAAGCTTATAATTAAAGTTGTACTGTTCGCTTCGGTTGTCCGAAACATCGTTGAAAAACTGGGTCACGTTGCGAGAAGCATCCGTATTATAGGTTACATCAGTGATGCCGCTTCCATCTCCCTCAAAAATGTTCTGGTTGGTGAAGACAGAAATGGTATTCTTATCGTTAAGGTAGAAATCAACTCCCAATTTGTACAGGTGTGATTTGTTGTTGTTGAAGAAATCAAATTCTTGAAGGGAGTTTTCCTCCAATCTATAAATACTTCCATCATTGACATATTTACCAATGTTGTTGCCGTAGTTTCCATAAAAGTTGAACTTTCCACTTCTGTAGTTCAGGTCAATGGAACTGTTGAACTTGGCTTCAATCCCTTTGGTAAGTCCTAGGTTGACGTTTCCGTTGAACCCAATATTGGCATTTTTGTGCAATACAATATTGATGATGCCACTCATCCCTTCCGGATTGTACTTGGCGGATGGGTTGGTGATCAATTCAATGGATTTAATGGAGGTCGATGGAATTTGACGCAACAATTGCGCCACAGGTACATTGGATAGTTTTCCGTCTACCATGACCCGTACATTGGAGTTGCCTCTAAGGGTAATGTCCCCGGTCTGGGCGTCCACGTTCACCGATGGAATGTTGTTCATAATATCTGACGCAGTGGCACCGGCTGTGGTCAAGTCCTTGCCCACATTGATGACCTTTCTGTCTACCCGCTGTTCTATGGTGGTACGTTCGGCAACCACTTCCACCTCGGCCAGTTCCTCGGTGTTCTCCATCAAAGTGATGGTGCCTACCTTCAGATTTCGGTTATTTTTTGAGATGACCAAGGGTTGTGAGTGGGTCTTATACCCAATAAATTGTACTTCCAGTACAAAGGAACCATCAGGGAGTTTATTGATTTCAAAGGAACCATCCTCCGAGGTGATGCCACCGGTAATGGTCTCTGTGCCATCCTCGGATTTTATCACCACGGCTGCATAGGCAATGGGTTCTTGGAGGGTGTTGTCAATAACGGTGCCGGATATGGAGCCAAAAGCTTCATTTTCCGGGTTGTTTCCAAAAAGTTTGGTTGAGGGTACACTGCATAAAAGCAATGCAAAAAGTAATACTACTTTTTTCATGAGCTGTTCGTTTTTTGATTAGATTGACGATGATACCTACAAGACGGTATCAGGGTTGGAATGTTACACTTTAAACTGATTTTAACATTCTTTAACAAATACGGTGCGGCAAAGGTGTAAGTTGAGGGTAAACATGCGGACCAACATAGGGTTGAAAAAAAGAAACCCTGACATATTCAACCGAAGTTGACTGCCAGGGTTTTACATTGATAAGCTATACTAAACACTAACCATTAACTATAAAAAATACAGTCTTACCAATGAATGATTTCTTATATACAATAGACGCTATTTTTTATAAAAAGTTGCAATCTTTAACCCAGTTTAACACATAAATTAACAAATGGGCCAAACACTTGTCATTGGGGCTTCAATAAACCCTGGAAGATACAGCAATATAGCAATTCGTAGATTGGTTGAAAACCATGTGGAAACAACCGCATTTGGGATAAGTAGGGGAACTGTATCAGGAATACAAATTACGGACAACTTGGACAATTTTCAAAATATTGATACCGTAACCTTGTATTTAAATCCAAAAAGGCAAAAAGAATACTATCAAAAGATAGTGGATTTAAAACCGCGGAGGGTCATTTTTAACCCTGGTACGGAAAACCCTGAATTCCAAGAAATTCTTTCAAAAGAGGGTATTGAGGTACAGGAAGCCTGCACCTTGGTCCTTCTTGCTACAGGGCAGTACTGACGTTGGCTCCTTTATTCCGAATCAGCCAAAGTCCGAAAAAGGTCAACAATCCATTTAGTGGCAGTAGTTCATATCCTACTGAATATCCACCCAAATATGACGCAGGGATGCTGGCTACCGATGCTATGATGACCACTGAAAGTATCGCAACAATCCAAACATACTTGTCTTTAATGGTGTGTTTGGTGAAAATGCCAAAGGCAAAAAGTCCCAATAGTGGTCCATAGGTATATCCTGCCACGGTCAAAAGACTATCAATCACGTTGCTGCTCAGAATATATTTAAAGGCAATGATGACCACCACCAATATAAAGCTCATGGCGATATGGGTTCGTTTTCGTATTTTCTTTTGTTCGGATTCACTCTTTTTCTCAACATTTAAAAAATCCACACAGAAAGATGTGGTCAATGAGGTAAGGGCACTATCGGCACTACTATAGGCAGCGGCAATGAGGCCCAACATGAAGGTGACCGCAAGGGCAAGCCCCAACCCTCCGTTCAACGCAATTTCAGGGAATAGCAAATCGGTCTTTGGGGTGCCATCCATTAGGGGCATGGCAATGGACTCTCTCTTGGCGTAGATAAAAAGTAGGGCTCCAAGTAGTAAGAATAAAATCTTGGCACCAACCAAAACAAATGTGAAGGATACCATATTCTTTTGGGCATCTTTCAAGGATTTACAGGTAAGGTTCTTTTGCATCATGTCTTGATCCAACCCGGTCATACAGATGGTCACGAACATACCGCCCAAAAATGATTTGATAAAATAGTTACGGTCCAAAATGTCCGTTTGTAAAATGGAACTGTAGTCCTTAAGCTCATCGGATGCCAAAAATTCGCCAAAGCTCCAGCCCAGGGCATCATTGATGAGTATAATGGAAAGGACAACGGCAGCTAACATGAAAAGTGTCTGTAACGTATCGGTCCACACAATGGTTTTTATACCACCACGGTTGGTATAGAGCCATATCAATAAGATTGAAATGGTAACGGTGAACTCAAACCGAACCCCAAGGTCATCAAAAACAAACTGTTGCAATACTATGGCCACCAAGAACAACCGGAAAGAGGCTCCCAAAACCCTGGAAATAAAAAAGAAAAAAGCCCCGGTTTTATGGCTCACGGTACCAAAACGTTCCAATAAATACTCATAAATGGAAGTCAGGTTGAGTTTGTAGTAGAGCGGTAACAAGACAAAAGCCACCACCAAATACCCAAAAATGTATCCGATTACCACCTGAAAATAGTTGAACTGGATATCCGCTACCCATCCCGGAACCGAAATAAACGTTACTCCAGAGAGAGAGGCACCCACCATGCCAAAGGCAACCACGTACCAAGGGGATTGCTTTCCCGCCTTGAAGAAATCTACGTTGGAGTCGTTTTTACCGGTAAAATAAGAAATTAGGATCAGCACCAAGAAATAGGCACCGATGAGTAGGAGAATTTGTGTGGCTGTCATAAATGTATTTTGATTTGCAAAGTACAAAAGTTAATTGGTAACGCTAAAATCGTAATTTTGTTGGAACAATCAAGGCTATGGAATTTTCATCAAAGCTATTGCAGAATGCCGTTCACGAAATGTCCCAGTTGCCAGGAATAGGTAAGCGGACCGCTTTGCGGTTGGTACTACATCTCTTGAAACAGCCCGAAGAACGCACCGAACATCTGTCCAATGCCCTTGTGAAACTCAAGAGTGAGGTCAATTTTTGTAAAAAGTGCCACAATATCTCGGATACAGAGCTGTGCGAAATTTGCGCCAGTACCAAAAGGGATGGGACCGTGGTCTGTGTGGTAGAGGATATCAGGGATGTAATGGCCATAGAGAACACCTCGCAGTACAATGGTCTATACCATGTGCTGGGCGGAAAGATATCTCCCATGGAAGGAGTAGGCCCGCAGGACTTGAACATTACCTCTTTGGTGCAAAGGGTAAAGGAAGGAACCATAAAAGAGCTCATTTTTGCATTGAGTTCCACGATGGAGGGAGATACCACCAATTTCTATATCTATCGGCAATTGGAAGGCACGGAAGTGGCCACCTCCACCATTGCCCGTGGAATTTCGGTGGGCGACGAGTTGGAATATGCCGATGAGGTTACTTTGGGAAGAAGCATTTTGAACCGCGTTCCCTTTGAAAGTTCCATCAAGGCTACTTGATTGTTGTTAATTTATGCGCATAAATCAATAAAGAGTCGATTTCTTTAGTATTTTTGCAAAAAGTAAATCAATATCACTTCGATAAATAAGAATATGTCAAAATTTGAATTGAAATTACCGCAGATGGGAGAGAGTGTTGCCGAAGCAACATTGACCACTTGGCTCAAAGAAGTGGGGGACACCATTGAAATGGACGAGGCCGTATTTGAAATCGCCACCGACAAGGTAGATTCCGAAGTGCCCAGCGAGGTAGAGGGTGTGCTGTTGGAAAAACGATTCAATGTGGACGATGTCATTAAAGTAGGCGAAGTGGTTGCCGTGATTCAGGTTGAAGGAGCGGTTGATAGTGAAGAATCCAATGTGGATGTATCCGATGTTGTGGAAGAAGTGGTGGTGGAAGAATCTGCCATGGCCTTGGAAAACCAAATGGCCCATGTAAAGGAGTCCGTATCGGCACCTGCTCCCGCTCCTGATTTTTCAGTGACAGAACGATTTTATTCCCCCTTGGTGAAGAACATTGCCAAGGAAGAAGGGGTTTCCATGGAAGAATTGGAATCCATCATAGGCACTGGAAAAGAAGGAAGAGTCACCAAGAATGATATCAAGGCCTTTTTGGAAAATCGCTCTACCAATGGGAGTCATACACCGGCGGATACACCCGTTAGTGCACCAATAAAAACCGTTGAGGCAGCTCCACAAGAGCAAAAGGAAACGGTCGAGAAACCAAAACCGGCCCCCGTTCAAGTAGGGGCAGGGGACGAGATCATACCGTTGACCCGAATGGGCAAGCTCATTGCCCAACATATGGTGGATAGTCTGGCCACATCGGCCCATGTCCAGAGTTTTGTGGAGGTGGATGTTACCAACGTGGTCAATTGGAGGAACAAGGTAAAGAAGAGCTTTGAGGAACGTGAAGGTGAAAAGCTCACCTTTACCCCGATTTTTATGGAAGCTGTGGCCGTAGCCTTGAAAAAATACCCGCTGATGAACATTTCGTTGGATGGGGACAAGGTCATCAAAAAGAAAAACATCAACCTTGGGATGGCCGCTGCGCTTCCCGATGGAAACCTTATCGTGCCCGTGATCAAGAATGCGGACCAACTCAATTTGGTGGGTATGGCAAAAACCGTGAACGATTTGGCCAATAGGTCGCGCACCAATCAACTGAAACCGGACGAGATCAAAGACGGTACCTATACCGTTACCAATGTGGGTTCTTTTGGCAGTGTCTTTGGAACTCCCATTATCAACCAGCCGCAAGTTGGTATTTTGGCCTTGGGGGCCATTCGTAAGATTCCATCCGTCATTGAAACCGACCAAGGGGAATATATTGGTATCCGAAGTAAAATGTTCCTGTCCCACAGTTACGATCACCGGGTGGTGAACGGGGCGTTGGGAGGAATGTTTGTCAAGACTGTAGCCGATTATCTCGAAGCTTGGGACATGAATAGGGAAATCTAATCCTAAAAAGTAAGGTTTTCTATCAACTATTAGTATTTTAGGGATTCTAATCATTTTACCTACATGAGAATTAAAATCCTACTACCCTGTGCTCTGGCGATTTATTTATGCAGTAATTTTTCATTTGCGCAAAATAATGACGCATATAAAAAAGAATACTTCGTAAAGAAAGGAGATACTCTTCCATACAGGATATTGTTACCCAAAAATTTCGATCCTACAAAGAAGTATCCGTTACTGTTGTTTCTGCATGGTTCCGGGGAACGTGGCAATGACAATACCTCGCAATTGATGCATGGGGCAAGTCTTTTTGCACAGGATGAAAACAGAAATGCACATCCGGCCATAGTGGTGTTTCCTCAATGTAGGGCCAATAGCTCATGGGCAAGGATAGGTGTTGAAGGGGGAGGGGCCGATCGGGAGTTCGTATTCTACGAAAAATCCAAACCTACCCAAGACATGCTCTTACTCGAAGGACTTTTAAAATACCTGAAAAAGAACTACAAATTAAAGCGGGATCAACTATATGTTGGAGGGCTTTCCATGGGCGGTATGGGCACCTTTGAACTGGTGCGCCGCAACCCACGGATGTTTGCCGCCGCTTTTCCCATCTGTGGCGGGGCAAATCCAAAAATTGGAAAACGACTTAGGAAGTCCAGCTGGTGGGTCTTTCACGGGACAGACGACAAGAGTGTGCCCGAAAGATATTCTGCCCAAATGGTGGAAGCCATGGAAAAAGAGGGCATCAATATAAAATATTCCGTTTATCCAGGTGTGGGGCACAACAGCTGGGACAATGCCTTTGCAGAACCCGAGTTGTTGACATGGATATTTTCTAAATCAAGATAAAAAAGTTACATGCAGTTACAATTGACCAAGCCCATTTGTTTTTTTGATCTCGAGACCACGGGAACCAATGTGGCCAAAGACCGAATCGTGGAAATTTCCATCCTTAAAATTTTTCCCAATGGAAATAAGGAAAGTAAGACCTGGTTGGTGAACCCGGAAATGCCCATTCCTCCAGAATCAACGGAAATTCACGGTATATCCGATGAAAAGGTGGCCAACGAGCCCACCTTTAAACAGCTTTCCAAGGAAATTTACAAAATGATAAAGGACAGTGATCTGGGCGGTTTCAATTCCGATCGTTTTGATATTCCCCTGTTGGCCGAGGAAATGTTGCGTTCCGATGTGGACTTTGATATGAAGAGCACGGTTTCGGTGGATGTGCAGACCATTTTCCATAAAATGGAAAAACGTACTCTGGAAGCGGCTTATAAATTCTATTGTGATAAAAATTTGGATGATGCCCACAGCGCCGAAGCCGATACCATGGCTACCTACGAAGTGTTGTTGGCCCAATTGGAACGCTATCCGGATTTGGAGAACAACGTTAAAAAACTATCGGAATTCACAACCCGAAAGCAATCCATGGATTTTGCCGGATTTATAGGTATCAATGAAGAGGATCAACCTATTTTTGCCTTTGGAAAGCACAAAGGAAAAACGGTACATGAAATCATGGAATCGGAACCCGGATACTTTGGATGGATTCTGAATGCCGATTTTCCGCTGTATACCAAAAAAGTACTTACGCAAATTAAGTTGAGCAAACTCAACAACAAACTCTCCTAAGAGTCAACCTTAAAAAGAACACGCTATGAAATTGATATGTATAGGTAGAAACTATGCTGCGCATATTGATGAACTCAAGAATGAACGCCCAGATGAACCCGTGGTTTTCATTAAACCCGATTCTGCCATTCTGCCCAAGGAGCAGGATTTTTATATTCCCGAGTTTTCCGATGATGTGCACCATGAGGTGGAGGTCTTGGTGAAAATCAAAAAAGTGGGAAAACATATTGATCCAAAGTTTGCCGGCAATTACTATGATGAGATAGGTTTGGGAATCGACTTTACCGCGAGAGACCTCCAGGCGAAATTAAAGGCAAAGGGACTGCCGTGGGAAAAGGCCAAGGGGTTTGATGGCGCGGCAGTGATTGGAAAATGGTTGCCCAAATCCCAATTCAAGAATGTGGACGATTTAAACTTTTCTTTAACCAAGAACGGTGAAAAGGTACAGGAGGGAAACACTTCCTTGATGTTGTGGAAGATAGATGAGCTCATTGCCCATGTATCCACATATTTCATGCTCAAAAAGGGGGATATTTTGTTTACGGGTACTCCGGCGGGTGTTGGTAAAGTAAGTCCAAATGACTACCTTTCAGGGATGCTTGAAGGAGAGCAACTATTTGAAATTAACGTAAGATAATGATTTACAGCCTCGATAAGATTAATGAAATGGCGGAAGGAGACCAAGATTTCATCAACTCCGTTATTGCCGTTTTTTTGGAAGAAGTCCCAGAAGATTTGGAAGGCTTGGAAAAAGCCATCAGTCAAAAGGACTACGAAAATGTATATAAGTTGGCACATAAAATAAAGCCCAACGTGGATATTTTGGGGATGGAGCAGACCAGGGATAGAGCATTGGAAATTGAAACCTTGGGAAAGAACACCGGTAATTTTGACGAGATTGAACAAAAATTCCCTCTTTTGAAGAAGGATGTTCTTCAAGTGGTATCCGAACTCAAGAACGATTTTAATCTATAGATGCAAGCAGAGATCATCACCATTGGGGATGAAATCCTTATTGGGCAGATTATTGATTCCAATTCCACTTTTATTGCCAAGGAACTGAATAAAATAGGCGTTTCCGTCTATCAGATTACCTCTATTCAGGATGAGAAAGAGCATATCCTGAATGCTATGGAGGAAGCGGGCAATAGATCTTCGGTGGTCATTATAACAGGAGGTTTGGGACCTACCAAGGATGATGTTACCAAGCATACCCTTTGTGATTATTTTGGGGATGAACTCATTATGGACCGGAACGTGCTGGCACACATTGAGGTGTTGTTTAAAAAGTACATATCCACACCCATTTCAGAATTGAACCGGAAGCAGGCCTTGGTCCCCTCAAGGGCCACGGTGTTGCACAATGCTTATGGTACCGCACCCGGGCTATGGATGGAAAAAGGCCAGACAGTTTATGTGTCACTTCCTGGCGTTCCCATGGAAATGAAAAATCTGATGAGCGCTTCCGTTTTGCCCATGATCATGGAAAAATTTGATCGCCCCTTCATTTTACATCGAACCATATTGACCTACGGTTTGGGGGAAAGTGCCCTTGCCGAGAAGATAGAGGATTGGGAAGATGGCCTTCCTTCGTTCATTAAGTTGGCGTATCTGCCCAATTTGGGCAAGGTACGACTCCGACTTTCCGCTAGGGGGCTGGATAAAGGGGAGGTTGTTTCTGCCGTGAATGAGGAGGTGGGAAAATTATATGCCCTTATTGGTGATATTATCTATGGTGAAGAGGAAGAGGCGTCCGTGGAAGCCCAGATAGCCACTTTGCTTACCGAAAAACATTTGACTTTGGCCACCGCCGAAAGTTTTACGGGAGGAAGGATTGCGGAGGAGATTACCTCCATACCCGGGGCATCCCAGTATTTTAAAGGCAGTGTGGTGAGCTATGCCACAGAGACCAAGATAAAGTTGTTGAAGATTCCCGAAGCGTTGATCCAGGAACATTCCGTGGTGAGCGCGGAAGTGGCCATGGCCATGGCCAAAAATGTCAGGAATATTCTGGATACGAACTTTGCCATAGCCACTACAGGCAATGCGGGTCCCACCAAAGGAGACTCCGATGCGGATGTAGGAACAGTTTATATTGCCATTAGTACGCCCAAACGTACTTTTGCTGAGAAATTCAATATGGGAAACCATCGGGAACGTGTTGTTGAGAAGTCTGTGAACAAGGCTTTTGAGCTCCTTTTAAAAGAAATTTTAAATTTCTGAAAAAGAATTTTGTACGTCCCATTAAAATGGTATAAATTTGCAGCCTCAATAAAATCACTCAAATAGTTAGGGAGATGTCTAAAGTTTGTGAAGTTACAGGAAAGAAAGTGATGTTCGGGAACAACGTTTCTTTCTCTATCAATAAAACGAAGAGAAGATTCGATGTAAATATTTCCAAGAAGAAATTTTACATTCCGGAAGAAGACCGCTGGGTAACCTTGAACGTGTCGTCCAGAGGGTTGAAGATCATCAACAAAAGAGGAATCTCTGCTGTGTTGAAGGAAATCAATTCCAAAAAGTAAGTAGTCTAAGATCTTAAGTACGATACAATGGCAAAGAAAGGAAATAGGATTCAGGTAATTTTGGAATGTACAGAGCATAAAGAGTCTGGCATGCCAGGTACTTCTAGGTACATTACCACCAAGAACAAGAAGAATACGCCAGACAGGATGGAAATCAAAAAATTCAATCCTATCCTTAAGCGTATGACCGTTCACAAAGAAATTAAATAATAGGTTTTTCCATAGTAGACCTAAAAAATATAAGCCATGGCAAAGAAAACAGTAGCAACCCTTCAGTCATCATCCAAAAGATTGACCAAGGCCATTAAAATGGTAAAATCACCTAAATCAGGAGCATACACATTTGTAGAATCTGTTATGGCCCCTGAAATGGTCAACGATTGGTTGAACAAGAATTAAGGAGTATCCTTTTATTTTCTTGATCATACAAAATTATGAAACCGCCTTTTAGGCGGTTTTTTTATGCTTCAGGGTCACGTTTATTTAAAAACCTGACCTGTGTTAGTTTTTATTTACTCGATAGGTGATTCTACGGTTGGTGACCACGGTGTTGACCTCAAGGGTCAAGGTGGCGGTATTGGATAACGTGTTCCCGCAGACATAACTGTTATTGGTCAATATTACCCGGTATTGGTTATTATCCTCCGTAGGCGTTGGATTGGTAATGGACAATGTACCTGTATGGGTTCCTGAATAAATCCCTGCATCAGCGAGGTCGGTCCAAGATCCGCCATTAAATACCTGCCATTGAAATTGGTCTGCTGTCGATGATACGGATATGGTGGTGGAACAACCTGGACATGTGGTTACATTGGCAGGTTGTGAGGAGATGCTGGGTACTGTTCCAGCTTCCCTATAATCATATGTGGTGTTGGAATCATTGTCAGCTGGTGTTGTATAGCCGTCCGAACCACTGGTGACCACACCATTGCTGTCCACCGTAATGGGCAATGGTCCTAGATAACCATCATCATTGTTATCGGTAAACCCGGATTCCACTACATCATTGCAGATATCCCCATCCGAATCGGTGCTATAGGGGTCGTAGGTGCCATCGGCATCAGAATCCAATACGGAGTAGGTTGGGATGGCATACTCGGTATCATTGTCTTCAATATTATTGTATAGTCCATTACTTCCAGAACCAGATGTGGCCCCGTCTATGACGCCATCATTATTGCTGTCGGCAACCCCACCCAAGTTCAATACACCCGATTCAACAATGTCAAAGATCCCATCATTGTCAGAATCCAAATCCAATTCATTCTGGATACCATCACCGTCCGTATCGCAAACGGCACTGGCAAATAAATCACCTGTAAATCCTTCTGGGCCGGGTCCGGCCTGGTTGGTCACCGTAAACGTGTTATTGTTCCCCGGAACCCAGGTAATGAAGTTAAAAGGTGTGCCTCCTTGTGCTTCCATCAATTCCAATGACGTGGACGAAGTAGTTCTGGTTCCATATAGGTTCACTTGACCTGACTCGTCTATAACCAATCTAAGTCTGGGCAAACCATTGGAATTGGCCACCCAGGGTGAGTTGATAAAGCTACCATCGGATTGAAACAAAAAGTATTCGTCCCCACTGTCAAGGGCGCCATTTTCAAATTCCAGCACAGAAGGGTGCACAGTGGTTCCATTGATATCCAGTTGAAAGGAGTTGTCCATGGACGAAAAATCGAGACGTAAATATCCTGTATCGGTATGATTGACGACCACGGATCGTTCACCAACATCGGCCGATGTTAAAAATGAAGCACTTACCGTAGTGCAGTATTCTTCCTCATCGGTAATGCCATCGTTGTCATCGTCTAGGTCCACCAAATCCCCGATACCATCGTTGTCGGAATCAAGATAGGTGGCACTAATGGTCACGTTGTCGGCATAAAACCGGTCGTTGCCTTGGTCCCATGTAATCCCATTTTTAATAAAACGAACGGTTGTGTTGTTTGAAATATAGGCGGAAATATCTTGGCTAAAGCTTCCACTATTGTTTCCGGAAAAGGTTCCAATGGTGGTGAAGGATGAACCATCACTTGAAATTTGAACTGCCATGGTTTCTGCACCATCCAGACTGGAAGTTTCCCAATCAAAGGAAAGCGAGGCCGTGACATAAAAGTTCAGGTTCGTTGTTCGGGTGATATATTGGGACGAGAGTCCGGAAAACCGTAGCCTACTGCCCTGAATCTGAATCCGTCCGTCATCAGGAGTGTTGGTGTCGTTATACTCCAGCCAATTGGAAGCCCAAGATCTAGACCCATTGTTATTGGAGTAGGACAGGGCACTAAAGGTATCCGAAAAAGTTTCTTGGGCAGAAACTGTTATGGAAAACAGTACTGCCAATGCAAAATATAGTTTGTTGTGAGGTTTTTTCATGGTGGAAGTTGAGAAACTAAACCAATATAAAAGTAAGCGGGTTGCCAGAAGTGTTCTAATATTTGTTGTGTAGCCGTGCATTTCATCGGTAAAACCTTGGGTGTATGAGGTTTGTCGGCGTGTGTGGTAGGCTGCTTTGGAAGATGTGGGAATGCGGTAAAAGCCATTTTGTTTTAACAAAACTGCCCGTACTTTCCTATCTTTGAGGCTTGGAATGATGTATATCTGATGAGTTTATTCAAAAAAATTTTTTCGAAAGAAAAGAAGGAAACCCTGGATAAGGGTCTTGAAAAGTCCAAAACCAGTTTCTTTGGTAAGTTGGGCAAGGCAGTGGCCGGAAAATCCAAGGTGGATGATGAGGTATTGGACAGTCTGGAGGAGATCTTGGTCACCTCGGACGTTGGGGTGAACACCACTTTAAAGATTATAGACCGTATTGAAGAGCGGGTGTCCAAAGATAAATATATGGGGACCGATGAGCTCAATACCATCCTTAGGGAAGAAATAGCAGGACTTTTGTCTGAAACCCATGTGGGTGAGGAAACCGAATTTTCCGTTCCCACGGATAAAAAACCCCATGTGATCATGGTGGTGGGCGTCAATGGGGTGGGTAAGACCACTACCATTGGTAAACTGGCCCATCAGTTTAAAAACCAAGGTCTTAAGGTGGTTTTGGGGGCTTCGGATACCTTTAGGGCTGCTGCTATTGATCAATTGGAAGTATGGGCCAAACGCGTGGACGTCCCCATCGTTAAGCAAAAGATGGGCAGTGATCCCGCCTCCGTGGCATTTGACACCTTGAATTCAGCCGTGGCAGAGAATGCCGATGTGGTTCTGGTAGACACTGCGGGCCGACTTCATAACAAGGTCAACCTCATGAATGAACTTTCCAAGGTAAAGCGGGTCATGCAAAAGGTGGTACCCGATGCACCGCACGAAGTCCTTTTGGTGTTGGATGGTTCCACAGGCCAAAATGCCTTTGAGCAAGCCAAACAATTTACCAAGGCCACCGAAGTGACCAGTTTGGCGGTGACCAAGTTGGACGGTACGGCAAAAGGAGGGGTGGTCATTGGCATTTCGGACCAGTTCCAGATTCCCGTAAAATATATTGGAGTAGGTGAAGGTATTGATGATCTTCAAGTCTTCAACAAGTTCGAATTTGTGGATTCTTTTTTTAAGATGTAGAAAACAGCTATGGGCAAATACGCGGTATATTGTTTTTTGATTCTCGGATTTTTTTCCTGTAAACTGGAAAAGGCAGAATCTTCCAAAGACAAGGTGCTGTGGGTCCCTTACAATGATTCTACGGATGTGGCCGCCAACGCGGAGCACGAAAACACGAGGATGCGCTACAAGTTCATCCAAAGCAAGGTGTTGGATAAGAATGAGGTGTTTTCGCCTCTCTACCAAGAGGTTTCCCAATTTGCGGAGGAACGCTATGAAGTGATGAAACCTTTGATTTTGGAGCAAGACATTCCCACCATTCAAAACCATATCGACCAAGGAAAATTCACCTATGAGGATTTGGTGTTGTTTTATCTCCACAGGATCTACAAGTACGAACTACCTAACCATACGACTTTAAATACCATCATTGCCTTGAACCCGAATGTATTGGAAGAGGCACGTGGATTGGATG
The DNA here is from genome assembly GCF_009184425.1 of Flagellimonas olearia. Lineage (GTDB taxonomy): Bacteria > Bacteroidota > Bacteroidia > Flavobacteriales > Flavobacteriaceae > Flagellimonas > Flagellimonas olearia. The sequence continues at coordinate 1,777,110 of NZ_WELG01000002.1, forward strand.
AAAATCTTGAGATTCATCACCCCATTTATGGAATGCCCATCCTACTGAAGGACAACATTGGGACTTTGGGAATGAAGACCACCGCTGGTGCTGTGGCCCTCAAGGAGAACCAGACCGATGATGCCTTCATTGTGGAACACCTCAAGGCCAATGGGGCCCTGATATTGGGCAAGGTGAACCTCAGTGAATGGGCCAATTATATATGCGAAGGCTGCCCTAATGGCCAAAGTGCGGTGGGAGGGCAGACCCTTAATCCCTACGGAAGAAGGATTTTTGATACCGGAGGGTCCAGTGCCGGAAGTGGAACATCCACGGCGGCCAATTATGCGGTAGGTGCCGTGGGTACCGAAACTTCGGGATCTATTCTTTCTCCGTCCACCAATAATTCCGTGGTGGGCCTGAAACCTACCATTGGTTTATTGAGTAGGACGGGCATTGTACCGATATCCAGTACGTTGGATACACCGGGTCCCATGACAAAAAATGTGACGGACAATGCCATTTTATTGGATGCCATGTTGGGAAAAGATGAAAAGGATTCCAAATCGGTGGTTCCCGAGCCTGGAATTTTATCCGCTTGGTTAAACCCGGAACCACTCCAGAATGTTCGCTTAGGGGTGATGAAGGATTTGCTGGAGCAGGATTCTCTTTATGCCGTTTCGGTAAACCGTTTGAAGGAAGCGGGTGCGCAGATAGTGGAATATGAGCCCAATGATGTGGCTTTGGATGGTTTTTTGTCCTTGTTGAACATTGATATGCGGAACGATTTAGTGGCTTATTTGGACAGTCAGGTCAAGGATAGTCTGGTGAAGGTGAAATCGGTTCAAGATATTGTGAACTTCAATAAAAAGGATTCCTTGGTCAGGATTCCCTACGGCCAAGGTCGTTTTGATGGGATACTTCAAGATTCCATATCCGAAGAGGACTTTCAGGTCCTGAAGGGCACATTGATGGCATCAGGGAAGGAATATTTCAACATTATGGACAGGGAAAATCTGGATGCTGTGCTCAGTGTGGGAAGTGGTCATTCCAGTTTGGCGGCAGTGGCGGAATATCCAGCACTGACCATCCCCATGGGCTATAGTCCGAAAGGCAGGCCAACTAACCTGACCTTTATTGGAAAACCTTGGACGGAGGCCCATTTGCTGAGAATTGGCAAAGCTTTTGAGGATTTGACCAAATCAAGAAAAATTCCTGAGGCCTACCGAGATTGATTCTTAGAAGTGATACTGGTTCTTCCCGTACCAAAAATCTCCTTATAAATGGATGTAATGCCTTGTGTTGTTGTATTTTTGCACTCCATTTATAGCAACTATGCGCACAAAATCGCTTAAAAAGAACAAAATCAATGTAGTGACACTGGGATGTAGCAAAAATGTCTACGACTCCGAAGTGTTGATGGGTCAATTAAGGGCCAACAACAAAGAAGTGGTCCATGAAGAGGAAGGCAATGTGGTGGTGATCAATACCTGCGGATTTATTGCCAATGCCAAGGAGGAAAGCGTGAACACCATTTTGGAATATGTGCAAAAGAAGGAGGCGGGTGCTGTGGATAAGGTTTTTGTCACAGGCTGTCTAAGTGAGCGCTATAAACCCGATTTGGAAAAGGAAATCCCCAATGTGGACGAATATTTTGGGACCAGTGACCTGCCCAATCTGCTCAAGGCTTTGGGTGCGGATTACAAGCATGAGTTGTTGGGGGAACGTTTGACTACCACGCCCAAGAACTACGCCTATCTAAAAATTGCCGAAGGTTGCGATCGTCCCTGTTCCTTTTGTGCCATTCCCTTAATGCGGGGCAAACATAAAAGTACACCCATTGAAGCCTTGGTGACCGAAGCCGAGAAACTGGCGGCCAAAGGGGTCAAGGAACTTATCCTGATAGCCCAGGACCTTACCTATTACGGGTTGGATCTATACAAAAAACGGAATTTGGCAGAGCTGTTACAGGCACTGGTACAGGTGGAAGGTATTGAGTGGATACGTTTGCACTATGCATTTCCCACAGGGTTTCCCATGGATGTATTGGAAGTAATGCGCAATGAACCCAAAGTCTGTAACTATATAGATATTCCACTTCAACATATATCCGATGCCATTCTAAAAAGCATGCGAAGGGGGACCACCCAAGCCAAGACCACCAAATTGTTGCAGGATTTTAGGGAGGCCGTACCCGGAATGACCATTAGGACCACACTGATTGTAGGCTATCCCAGAGAGACCGAGGCAGATTTTGAAATCTTGAAAAACTGGGTCAAGGAAATGCGATTTGAACGTTTGGGATGTTTTACCTACAGCCATGAGGAAAATACCCATGCCTATACCTTGGAGGATGATGTTCCTGAAGAAACCAAACAACAACGGGCCAACGAGATCATGGAAATCCAATCCCAGATTTCTTGGGAACTCAATCAAGGAAAGATTGGGAAAACCTTCCGTTGTATCATTGATCGAAAGGAAGGCAATTATTTTGTGGGGCGTACAGAGCACGATTCCCCGGATGTGGACAATGAAGTTTTGATTGATGCGGCCCAGCATTATGTGAAAGTTGGGGAGTTCGTGGATATTGAAATTACAGACGCCTCCGATTTTGATCTATACGGGGTTCCGGCAACCTCCAAATAGTTACATATTCACAAATTCAAAACCGGACAGAGGAATATCCCTTAGGTCAAACTCGGTTTCATTGAGGAGGATTCCGTGTTCCAAATAGGCCTTTAGGTTGGCCAGCCAGAAGGTCCAGCCATTACTGCAGCCGTGGTGTATGTTGAGCTTGTTTTCCTCATCGGTGGGGATTTCAAACTGCCGTAAAGTTAAAAGAACCGCTTTGCCATGGTCTTCCAAGTTTATGGAAACCTTGCAGCCGGTAAAGGTGAACTCCAAAAAATCCCTTCCATTCGCCTGCAATACTTTTCCGGTTTCCTGTCCGTCCCAATTGTGCCATTTCCAGACATAATCATCTCCAGGTTGAATAAAATCTTCTGGTAAGCGTTGTTTCCCATCAGAAGTGTAGATGGCTTCCCTCAAAAACCAAGAAGTGATTCCTTCGGAAGTCCCCCAACACCAATACAACTTTTCCAAGGAAGCCTTGATGAAGATTTTTTTGTTGAAACAGTCAAAAGTAAGCTTGTTCATCGCTTTCGATTTAGTTCATATTGGTAGAGTTCCCTGCTCAACTGGGCCAAAAATGGAATACCCACTTCGTCATATTCGTAGGCATTGTCATTAAAAATACCATCACTATTCACCAAAATGGTGGCTGTGATCATAAAGTCGATGTTGTTTTCGGTATCCTGAATATACGCGCAGTCCGTTAACGTGCCATAGGCATAGCCCACCTTATTGTAGATTTTGATGTGGTCCGGTATGGGGTCCAACTCGTCCCCGAACATAAAGAACTTTACATAGCTGTCGTAATATTGTTCCGGGTCATACCCCAGTTTGGCCGGTAGGGTATGCATGGCTTCCAAAAGAAATGCCCGTTGGTCTTCACTTAGGTTGAATTGCTGGTCTTTGGAAAAGGCTTCCGGAAAGATGACCCGTTTCAGCAAAGCATGCTGCGCTTGGATGGGATAGTAGTTTTTCAAGGAAAAGTCAAAAGCTTCCAGTTGCAAGGAATCATCCGCATAAAACCCTCTTCCTTTTTTTATCCGGTTCAATGCCATGGGTTGGACTGCGGAATTGATGATGGGGCGGCTCACTGCCGTTGTGGAGTCGTTCAGATAAATGACCAAGGGTTTGGTGGTCACGTCATCTGCATTGCTGGTGGATAGTCTATGCGCAATTCGAATGGGGGAAACGCCCCTGTTCTGCATTCTGTTGTTTACACCATCCTGTCCCAAGAACTCAATCAGTCGATTGTTGGCGGCATTATCGGAAACCGCAAAAATTTCTGAAATGGCCTTGGCGAAGGTGGTTTCAATGGAATCCCCCTCAATGTAGAATCGGGTGTCCCGGGAAAGGGAGTCCACTTCATTAAGTTTTTCAAGGGTGGCCACTGCGGCAGGAAACTTGACCGTACTGGCTGGATAAAAGTAGTTGTCCGTATCCACCTGAAAATCATGATCGGTAAAAAGAATGCTATCGTTGCGACGGTCTATCTGGGTATACCGTATTTGGATTTCATGGGCATCCAATTGTTCCATGACCCTTTTGATAAGGGGATTTTCGGATGCTAGGGCGGCTTTGAGGGGGTCGGTGACATTTTTAGTGGTACAACCCATAAAAATCAGCAACAACGGGAGGGTTCCCATGCACTTTTTGGGTAAGGCAAAAAATGTACTTTTCATCTCATACGCTTTTACGGTTTCTCCGTGTAGATTTCGCCGCGATTGGGTCTAAGAAGACTTCGAACCTTTTTTACGTTGGGTTCGGTTATGACCATGTACACAATACAGTGCGATGGGCTGTACTGTTCCACACCAATTTGCTCAAAGGGAACCTTTTCCACCTCGGCGAATTCTTTTAAATGTATTTGGTAATGTTCGGCGGTATGTGCTGCACTGGGACCTCTAAAATCCCAAATGGCCTTAATTTTTCTGTCCAATGTTTTTTCCATGGTTATGTGTCAAGAACGGATATTCCTTTTTCGGCAAAGGCCTTAAAATCCTGCATATAGGTCAAGGATTGTTTCTTAAAAGCTCCGGGCATTAAAAACCCCATGACTTTCATGCCCAATCCAGAGAATTGAAATTCGCACTCGGAAACCCATTTGGTTTGTCCATCCACTTCGTGAAAATAGTTTTTTTGGATATTGTGCACGCCTTTCGCGTCGTAAATGGTATGGAGTTCTTCCGGTAAATTGCGCTTTATGATGGTTTCCACCATTTGAAGGTCACGTTTTCCCATTTTATAGGTGAGGCTCATTTGAGCACCTTCCAATCCCGGTTTTACAGAGAGTTGTTCGTAACCTACGAGGCCTTTTTGCCAATGCTTCATGTTCTCGGGGTCATCCAATTTTTTTATGAATTCATCACGCGGTAGGTCCACGGTAACTTCAGTGGTGTACTTCATTCCATCTGGTTTGTGCCAAGATACTAAATTATCCTTGTCTTTGCCCGCATACTAAAAATCTGTTAATGAGAAAGGAACCTACTTGTATGGGATGTTGTATTTGTTATTTTTGCGCAATGCATATGCTCCAAAAAAACATTCTGTACCTACTTTGCTGTACTTCAGCAGTGTTGATTTCCTCTTGTAGCTCCTTTTTTAAGGAGCAGGAGGAAAGGGAACCTCTGGCCCGGGTAGGGGATACCTATTTGTATAGGGAAGATGTTGCCGCCTTGGTTCAAGACGATATGTCTGCCGAGGACAGTACCCTGTTTGTGACCAATTATATCAACAATTGGGCTTCAAAGCAATTGTTGTTGTCCAAATCAAAGATCAACCTTCCAGAGGAAAAATTGGCCGAGTTTGACCGATTGGTCTCCGATTATCGCGCGGACCTGTATACTAGGGCCTATATCGAGGCTTTGGTGCTTCAGGCCAAGGACACTGCGGTGACCCGTTCACAACTGGAACAGTATTACGAGCGGGAAAAGGAAAATTTTAAGCTCAACGAAAAACTGGTGCAGCTCCGCTTTGTGGGCATGCCCAACCAGTTTTTGGATTTGGACGGCGTAAAGACCCGCATTCGGAATTGGAAGGATTCGGACAAACGTTACTTGGATTCCATTGCGGTGCAGTTCAAGAAAATGCATTTCAACGATTCCGTTTGGGTAAGTGCCTCGAGGGTGGTGGAGGAAATACCGCCCCTAACCCCATCAAATGAGACCTCGTACTTAAAAAAATCACAATTTTTTGAGCTGCAAGATTCGTTAGAGGTATATTTGGGCATCGTGACCAACGTTCTGGAAGTCAATGATACAGCTCCTTTTGAGTATATTGAGCCCGATATACGGCAGTTGATATTGAACCGAAGACGGTTGAACTACATCAAAAAACTGGAAACCGAAATTATAGATGAAGCCATTAAGAAGAAAGAATTTGAGGTTTATGAAGACAAAAAATAGAATAGTGTGGGCGTTGGCCTGTGTTGCATCGTTGGGGATTGTTCAGGCCCAAGAAATGGACGAGGCTTTGGGAACCGCTCGGGACACTACAAATTCTTCCAATAAAATAAAATTGGATGGAATTGCTGCGGTAATAGGGGATTATGTAATCTTGGAATCCGATATCGATAAAACGTTGATAGACCTGAAAAGTCAAGGAGCTTCAGTACAGGATATCACCCGCTGTGGCCTTTTGGGAAAGCTTATGGAAGACCGTTTGTATGCCCACCAGGCCGTGCAGGACAGTTTATTGGTTTCCGATGATCAGGTAAATGCGCAGAGCGATAGACAGATCCAACAGCTGATTGCGCAAGTGGGTTCCATGGAAAAAGTATTGAAGTTCTACAAGAAAACCGATATTGAGAGTTTTAGACAGGAACTTTTTGAAATCAATAAATTGAACATGCTGTCCGAAAAAATGCAGAGCAGTATTGTTGAGGAGATTAAGGTAACACCGGAAGAAGTACGACAGTTCTTCAATAAGATACCCGAGGAAGAAAGACCTGTTTTTGGAGCTGAGTTGGAAATCGCACAAATTGTGAAACAACCTACGGCACCGGAGGAAGAGAAGCAAAAAGTGGTCGACAGATTGAAGCAGATCAAACAGGATATAGTGGAAAACGATGCCAGTTTCAATGTAAAGGCCATATTGTATTCCCAAGACCCTGGATCAAAATCAAATGGCGGTTTTTACAGCATGACCCGTGAAACTCCATTTGTCAAAGAATTCAAGGATGTGGCTTTCAGCCTTCGGGAAGGGGAAATATCTGACCCTTTTGAGACCGATTTTGGATACCACATCATTTATGTTGAAAAAATCAGGGGACAGGAATTGGACTTGAGACATATTCTTTTGATTCCTGAAGTGCCTAAGAGTGCCGTTGAAAAGGCGGTAAAGGAGCTGGATAGCATTCGACAACATATTTTGGATGGAAAATACACCTTTGCGGAAGCTGCCTTGAACTTTTCGGATGAAAAAGAGACCAAATTTGATGGAGGCCTTCTTCGAAACCCCATCAATTTTGATTCCCGTTTTGAATTGACCAAGATGGATCCAGCCCTATACAATCAAGTAAGGGATATTAAGGATGGTGAAATTTCACGACCATTACGGGAAGATGACCCTAGGGGAGGAGCTCCTAAGTTCAAGATCATGAAGATTTCCAACCGGTATGATGAACACAAGGCCGATTTCGCAAAAGATTACTTAAAAATACAGGAACTGGCCCTACGTGAAAAGCAGTTCAAGGCCATTAAAAAATGGATGGACGAGCATATAGAGGACACTTATATCCATGTGAACACGGAAAACAAGGATTGCGATTTTGCAAACAACTGGGTAAAGGAATAAGTGCATGTCTGACGTAACTGCTGTTGAAAATCTAGTAAAAAAACACCAAGAACTTAAGAAGGAAATTGCCAAGGTCATTGTGGGCCAAGAGCAGGTAATTGAACAAATACTGTTGTCCATTTACACGGGAGGACATTCCCTTTTGATTGGTGTTCCCGGTTTGGCAAAGACCTTAATGGTCAATACCATTGCACAGACCTTGGGGCTAGATTTTAAACGCATTCAGTTTACGCCCGATTTAATGCCCAGCGATATTCTGGGGAGTGAGGTTTTGGACAAGGACCGTAACTTCAAATTTATCATGGGCCCTGTTTTCGGTAATATCATTCTTGCGGATGAAATCAACCGTACACCACCCAAAACGCAGGCGGCTTTGTTGGAGGCCATGCAGGAACGGGCGGTGACCATTGCAGGAAAACAACACAAACTCAACAAGCCTTACTTTGTATTGGCCACCCAAAACCCGATTGAACAGGAGGGAACCTATCCACTTCCTGAAGCGCAATTGGACCGGTTTATGTTTGCCATTGAGCTAAAATATCCATCCATAGCGGAAGAAATCCAAGTGGTAAAATCCACCACCACCGATGATGAGGTGGAAATAAAAACCTTGTTCAATGCCGAAGAGATCATTGAGGTGCAGCATTTGGTACGTAGAATTCCCATTGCGGACAATGTGGTGGATTACACGGTTCGATTGGTGCACAGTACCCGACCGGGTATGGAAGGTTCTTCGGACTACGTGAACAACTATGTGGATTGGGGAGCAGGACCAAGGGCTTCACAGAATTTGGTATTGGCCGCCAAGGCCCATGCAGCCATTCATGGCAAGTTTTCTCCGGACATTGAAGATGTAAAAGCGGTGGCAGTTGGCATACTTCGCCATAGAATCCTTAAAAACTATAAGGCGGAAGCCGAAGGTATTACCGAAGAGAAAATAATATCAGAATTGTTATAAATAACAAATCTTCTAACATTATTTAGATCAATTCTAATTCCAAAATACTTAGCATTTTAGTAAATTTACCGAATTACTAAAATCTTAAAATTCATTTAATAGAATGGCATTTGATATAGACATGATTAAGGGTGTCTACGCTTCCATGGGGGAGCGTGTGGACAAGGCCCGGGAATTGGTTGGTAAACCGTTGACTTTAGCTGAAAAAATATTGTATTCCCACCTTTGGGATGGTACACCCACCACAAAATTTACCCGTGGTAAAGATTATGTTGATTTTGCTCCAGATAGAATCGCTTGTCAAGATGCAACCGCCCAGATGGCATTGCTTCAGTTTATGCAAGCAGGAAAAGATAAAGTAGCGGTTCCAACTACAGTTCACTGTGACCACTTGATTCAGGCCAAGGAGGGTGCTGCTACCGATTTAAGGCATGCCAACGAGACCAGTAAGGAAGTTTTCGATTTCTTAGGTTCGGTTTCCAATAAATACGGAATCGGATTCTGGGAACCAGGAGCTGGTATCATTCACCAAGTTGTATTGGAAAACTATGCCTTCCCTGGAGGTATGATGATCGGTACCGATTCGCACACGGTTAATGCTGGTGGATTGGGAATGGTAGCCATCGGTGTTGGTGGTGCCGATGCCGTGGATGTAATGGCCGGTATGGCTTGGGAGTTGAAATTCCCAAAATTGATCGGTGTAAAATTGACCGGTAAACTATCCGGTTGGACCGCACCAAAAGATGTTATCCTTAAGGTTGCTGAAATCCTTACCGTAAAAGGAGGAACAGGAGCTATCGTGGAATATTTTGGCCCAGGAGCCACTTCCATGTCTTGTACAGGAAAAGGTACCATTTGTAACATGGGTGCTGAAATTGGCGCTACCACTTCCACATTCGGATACGATGAGTCTATGGAGCGCTACTTGAGAGCTACCGATAGGGAAGATGTTGCCGATGCAGCCAATGAAGTAAAGGAATATTTGACCGCAGACCCAGAGGTGTATGCCAATCCAGAGCAGTATTTTGATCAGGTTATTGAAATCAACTTGACAGAATTAAAGCCGTTGCTAAACGGACCTTTTACTCCAGATTTGGCTACCGAAGTGGGTACCATGACGGAAAAAGCCCAAGCGAACGATTGGCCATTGGCCGTTGAGTGGGGATTGATAGGTTCTTGTACCAACTCTTCTTATGAAGATTTGTCCAGAGCATCTTCAATCGCGCAACAAGCCTTGGATAAAAAATTGAAGACCAAAGCCGAATTCGGAATCAATCCTGGTTCTGAGCAAGTACGATATACTACCGAGCGTGATGGAATTTTGGAAATCTTTGAAAAGTTGGATGCCAAGATTTTCACCAATGCCTGTGGACCATGTATTGGTCAGTGGGCGCGTTACAAAGATCCAAAGAATGCACCTAAGAACAGTATTGTGCATTCCTTCAACCGTAACTTCGCCAAGCGTGCTGATGGTAACCCAAATACCCACGCTTTCGTAGCATCTCCAGAAATGACCGCTGCCATCGCGATTGCTGGTCGTTTGGACTTCAACCCATTAACGGACACCTTGATCAATGAAGATGGTGAGGAAGTAATGTTGGATGAGCCAACAGGATGGGAATTGCCACCAAAAGGATTTGAAGTAAAGGAAAACGGTTATGTGGATCCTTTGGAAGATGGTAGCGGTGTGAATGTAATCGTTGCTCCAGATTCTGAGCGTTTGCAATTGTTGACTCCATTTGAGCCCATCACTCCTGCAAGCCTTCAAGGTATGAAGTTGTTGATCAAAGCATTTGGAAAATGTACTACGGATCACATTTCCATGGCCGGACCATGGTTGCGTTACAGAGGACATTTGGACAATATCGCCAACAACACTTTGATTGGAGCTGTAAATGCCTTCAACCAAAAGACCAACTTTGTTAAAAATCAGTTGACAGGGGAGTACGGTGGTGTTCCAGATACCCAACGTGAATACAAAAAAGCAGGAATCAAGACTTTGGTTGTGGGTGACCATAACTACGGAGAAGGTTCTTCAAGGGAGCATGCTGCCATGCAGCCTCGCCACTTAGGCGTAGCCGCTGTTTTGGTGAAGTCTTTCGCAAGGATTCACGAAACCAATTTGAAAAAGCAAGGAATGTTGGCCTTGACCTTCGCCAATGAAAGCGATTACGATTTGATTCAAGAAGATGACACCTTCAACTTCTTGGACATAGATCAATTTGCTCCGGACAAACCATTGACCATTGAGGTAGTACATGCCGATGGAAGCAAGGATACCATCATTGCCAACCATTCATACAACAATGCTCAGATTGCATGGTTTAATGAAGGCTCCGCATTGAACTTGATCAAAAAGGAGAATGCCTAAATTATTTTTTAGATAATTCAAGAAAACTCCTGATATTGTTAAAATGTCAGGAGTTTTTAATTTTAACCAAATCCCCCAGAATGAAGATCAGTAAAAAGACTGCCCTCAATATTGTACTGATTTTGTTCATACTTTCCTTTTTTGTGACCCCATTGGGACACTATGGAAAGATTTTTCTCAATCGGATACTTGCGTTTTCCCCTCCGGTGATAGAACAATCCCAAAGGCAGACCATTGCGGATTATGACTGGAAACTAAAGGATGGGGAGTGGAACATTTTCAATTTTGAAAAGTCCAAGGGAAATGTGGTGTTCATCAATCTTTGGGCCTCGTGGCGCTTACCTAGCGAAGCTGAATTGGGAAGTGTCCAGGAGCTGTATGACCGATATAAGGGTAAAATGGATTTCTATATCATTACCAATGAGAATAGGCCACCCGTGGAAGCTTTTATGGAGGAACATGGATTTACGTTTCCGGTAACCTATTTGATTATTGGGGAGAAAATGCCCATAGACGCCCAAAAGGTTCCTTCGTCGTATTTGATTGATAGATCCGGGCATATTGTCATTCATCAAAAAGGTATTGCGGATTGGAGCAATCGGAAATTATACAAAGTGTTGGATACACTGATAGAAGAGTAGGTGCAGTATGAAATTTTCCAAAGAACAGATCAGTAACGGAATATGGTTGTTGGCCATTGTCTTGATTCTTTTTACCCCAGTGGGGTTTCACCTTAAGGTTTTGGTGAGCAAGCTTATTTCCACCAGTGCCGATGTGGTGGACACTGAAGAACAAAAGACCCTGACCAACTATCAATGGGGACTTGTGGATGTAAAGGGCCAACGTATCAATTTTGAATCTTTTAAAGACCAAGTGGTGGTGGTGAATATTTGGGCCACCTGGTGCCCACCCTGTGTGGCAGAATTGCCCAGCTTTGTGGAACTCTATGGGGATTATAAAGATAAAGTGGTATTCGCCTTTGTGGCCAATGACGATAGGGATAAGGTGCTTCAGTTCCTAGAAAAGAAGGGATATCAGCTACCGGTCTATTTTCAAACTACATCCACGCCAAAGGAATTGGTTTCCAAAAGTATCCCGGCTACCTATGTTATCAGTAAATCAGGGAAAATTGTGGTTGATGAAAAGGGAGCGGCCGATTGGAACTCCCAAAAAACAAGGGAATTATTGGATCGCCTTATTTTGGAGTAGTCTGTTGACTTTTAAAATATTTAAACGGAACCAACAACATTCCAAAACATTCCCCGTCTTCCTTACCCAAGTGTTTGTGATGCATTTTATGGGCCCTTCGAACTCCCTTGGCGTACCAATTGTTGGCGTTTCGGAATAATTTGAACCGCTGGTGGATAAAAATATCGTGCACCAAAAAATAAGCTATACCATAAGCCAAAATCCCGAAGCCCAACGGCCAACCATACCAAAATGAAGTATAGTTGCCCAGAAAGAACAACGTCATACTCACCACCGCATAAAAGATAAAAAAGGCATCATTCCGCTCAAACCAAGAGTCATGGTCCTTTTTATGATGGTCTCTGTGGAGGGTCCACAAAAAGCCGTGCATCACATATTTATGGGTAAACCAAGCCATGAACTCCATAAACCCGAAGGTGGCGAAAAAAAGGAATATCCAGAGCGCTATTTTCATTTATACCAGTTGAAGTTTATAGTTGAGGTAGGAATGGGCCAAAAGCCCGAATTTTTGATAATTGGGCACTCTAATCCGAGTGTTCTTGATTTCAAGGGAGGGTGTTCCCTGTAGTTTTTGCAATAATTTTTTGTAATACCGATATGCGGTATATACCCCAAATTTGGCCTGCTCAGGTAATTTAATGATGCCGGAGTATCCCACCGCCAGATCGGCTTTGATCTCGTTGACGATCCTTTTCTTGGAAACTTCATCCAGTTCCAACAAGTTGGTGTTTGGAAAATAGGTCCGGTCCAAATCTTCAAAATCCGCTTTCAAGTCCCGTAAAAAGTTGATTTTTTGAAAAGCGGAACCCAGCGCCATGGCCGATTCCTTGAGTTCCTCATATTTTTCCTTATCGCCATGTACAAAAACACAGAGGCACATCAGTCCTACAACATCCGCTGAACCATAGATGTATTCGCGATATTCATCAAAGGAACCATAGGTTTTCTTAGTCAGGTCCATTCGCATACTGTTCATGAACGATTCCACCAAATGATGCGGAATTTCATATTTATGATAGGTATGCTGAAAGGCATTGAGGATGGGGTTCAGGCTTATCTTATGCGCAATGGCATGTTCCATATCCTTTTCAAAATTGGCAAATAGCTCCTCTTTGTCATAATCATGAAAAGTGTCCACAATTTCATCTGCAAAACGCACAAACCCATAAATATTATAGATATCCGTACGAATGGATGGCGCCAACATTTTTGTGGCCAAGGAAAATGAAGTGCTGTAGGATTGGGTCACAATCTTGCTACAGTGGTAAGAGACATCGTCAAAAATAGTTTTCATTTTTCTAAGTTTTTAATGATTAGATCAGATACCAACTTTCCTGAGATCAGGGAAGGGGGCACTCCTGGTCCAGGCACGGTAAGCTGACCGGTAAAAAATAAATTTTTTACCCTGCTACTTTTGAGGTTAGGTCTTAAAAATGCGGTTTGCCGTAGGGTATTGGCCAAACCATATGCATTTCCTTTATAGGAATTGTACTGCTCCACAAAATCGTTTACACAGAAACTTTCCTTAAATATAATCGAATTTTTTACATTTTGTTGGGTTCGCTTTTCGAACCTATCCATCACAATATCAAAATATTGCTCCCTTAGTTCAGGGGTATCTTCCAATCCTGGGGCAATGGGGACCAAAAAAAATCCCGTCTCGCAGCCTTTTGGGGCCATGGAGGCATCTGTCACCGAAGGGAAGTTGGCATAGAACAAAGGTTCACTGGGCCACTGGGGAGTATCATAAATTTCTTGGGCATGTTTTTCAAAATCCGTATCAAAAAAGAGATTGTGGTGCTCTACATGCTCCAACTTTTTCCGAAAACCAATATAAAAGAGCAGGGAAGAGGGGGCATAGGTCTTTGTTTCCCAATACTCCTCTGAATATTGCCGATGCTTCTGGTCCAACAAGGTTTCGGAATGATGGTAGTCTGCGCCACTGATCACATAATCAGCAAGATGGTTGTGGCCCTTGCAGCGTATGCCAATGACCTCCTTGTCCGACACCAAGATTTTGGATACGGGGCTATCGGTATGTATGGTGACCCCCAATTCCTCGGCCAGACTTTTCATGGCCTTGATAATTTCGTACATGCCGCCCTTGGGATGCCAGGTTCCCAGACCAAAATCCGCAAAATTCATGAAATTGTAGAAGGACGGGGTCTTGCTTGGCTTGGCCCCCAAAAAGAGCACGGGAAATTCCAAAGTGGAAACCAATTTGGGATTTTTAAACCGTTTGCGAACTTCTTGACTGATGCTCTTGAAGAACTGGTCCACCCGAAGTACGGTTTCCTTGGTCACCAGCTCCAATGGGGAAATCCCGGGCCGAAGCACTACTTTATTGATGGCAATGTTATAGTTTTCCTGGGCCTGTTCTATAAAGTTTCTTAGGTGTTCACTGCTACCTTGTTCTATTCGTTCAAACTCCTGACATATTTTCTCCATGGTGTCCCCAATCGTTATCGTGTCATCTTCAAAAAAAACCTTGTAGGCGGGATCCAACCGATCCAACTGATAGTAATCCGAGGTTTTCTTGCCAAAATTGGCAAAGAACTTTTCAAAAATATCCGGCATCCAATACCAACTGGGGCCAATGTCAAAAGTAAAACCCTCCTTTACCATTTGTCTTGCCCTACCACCCACAGTATCGTTTTTTTCAAAGACTTCCACGTCCAGACCCGCTTTGGCCAAATAGCAAGCAGCGGAAAGGGACGAAAAACCGGAACCTATGACAATGGCTTTTTTCATGGGATGCTTTAAATGGATTCCAATAGGTCTTGTATGGAACCAAATGGTTTTATGTAATCGGGGATTTCGTTCTCCGTTAATTCTTGTACCTGATGTCCCAAGACATAGAATTTTGAATCTGGTGGTAGATCTATGACTTCGGAAAATTTGGTGAAATAAGCATCCAAATCACTTTTGGTAGGGGAAACGGTAAAGTAGGAGATGAAATCTATTTTATGATAATATTTGGCGAGGTCCACCAAGCTTTCCACGGGCATGCTCTGTCCCAAATAAATGGATTTGAACCCTCTATTGACAATTTCGTAGTTGATGTACAACAGACCAAGTTCATGGATTTCATTTTCTGGAAGAAAAAGCGCAAAGACTTGATCGTCCCTTGATGGTTTCTGAATCTGGAGGGTCTCGGTGTTGCTGTATATCTTTTGTTTTATGAGGTTGCTGATAAAATGTTCGTGGGCCGGACTAATGGTGTCCGTTTGCCATAGAAGCCCCAATTCATTCAGGAATGGGATAAAGACCTCATTGAATATTTCACTGAACGTTTTAGTGGACAGCAGGGTATCATACGTCTTTAAAAAGAGGGTTTGATCAAAATTGAGCATGGCCATTTTAAGATGGTTGATCACATGGTCTTTGTCCCTATCCTTCAAAGTGATGTCCCTCACCAAATCCGGAATCTGTGATTCGTCCAGTTTGGCAATCTTGGAGATTTTGTATCCGTGGTTGTAGAGCAAGGTTACATTAAGCAACTTCTGCAAGTTTACAATATCATAGGTCCTGATATTGGTATCGGTACGCTCAGGAGAGAACAGTTTATATCTTTTTTCCCAAATGCGGATGGTATGTGCCTTTATTCCTGAAAGGTTTTCCATATCGCGGATGCTGAAAGATTTCTTTACGTTGTTCATCTTTTATCAAAAAACATTAAACAAATTTACAATTTTGACCGAGATAGCCTACTTTTTTATCGTAAAATTTAGGAAAGAAGTTTAAATAATGGAGGGATTTAGGACGAAAAACCTATTGAGGACATTCAGAAAATAAAAAACCGCAACTTAGTTGCGGTTTTGTGCCCACGACTGGAGTCGAACCAGCACGTCCTTACGAACACTACCCCCTCAAGGTAGCGTGTCTACCAATTCCACCACGTGGGCAGGCTTTTATGATCAACGATTGTAATGGGGAATCGTTGAGGGGCACAAATATAATTCTTTTGTAAAAACCTCACTGCACCAAATTGCATTATCGCAGGAAAATATGCTGAATGTTACAGGTCCAGATTTCCGGCCAGTTGTTTAAGGATGATTTCGGATACTTTAGCCTGGAACTTGGCATTGCTGTGCCGTACTCGGGCATTGATGTAGTTCAATTGCGCGGTTCTGAATTCAATGGTGGGAATAATTCCTATCCGGTATTTTTCAACGGTTATATCCAAGTTTTCCTTGGCAATACTCTCATTTTTTTCCTCCAATTCAATAAGGCTGATGTTGGTCAGATACGTCTGATAGGTAGTGCCGACCATCGCAATAAGGGATTGTTTTTGTTGGGCGATGGCAATCTCTGCATTCTCCACGGCCATCTTGCCCAATTTTTCATTGCGGTTTTGGTTGAAGCCATCAAAAAGATTCAAGGTGGCCCCAAATCCATAGTTAAATCCTCTGGAATCCGAGCTAGTGGTAAAGCCCAAGCTGGATTCGGTATGACCAAAATTGTACCCTGTGGACACAAAAACCGAAGGATACCGTGATGCTTTTATCTGTTTCAGTTGTAGCTCACTGATTCTTTTGTTGATGATTTCAGCTTGCAATTGGGGGTTTTCGGCGGCCACTCTGTTTTCCAATTCTTCCAAGATCAAGGCTTGGTCCACGAAAATTTCAGGAGCAACCTGAAAATCAATTTTTAAATCCCGTGCCAATTGCTCGTTCAATTGAATCTTGGTGTTCTTGTACAGTTCTTGCTGACGTTGCATTTGGGTCTGGTCGGTATTCAGGTCCACTTGCGCATTGAGTACCTCCAATTTTGAAGCTTTTCCAATGGTAAAGCGGTTTTGGGCCAGTTCTACCCGTTGTTCGGATATGATCAAAGTGCTGTCCAAAGCGGACAATTGCTGTTGCTGTTGTACCAAATCGTAATAGGTGACCAATACTTCGCCAACTTTGGTGAGGATGACCTGTTTTAACTCGGCTTCCCCCAATTTTTGGGTTTCTTTGAGCTGTTCGTGGTTGGCAAACATGCGGAAACCATCAAAGATGGTCCATTCCAAGGCCACCCCATAGTTCAGGTTTCTGTTTTTGGCATTGTCCAGTTCCACCTCCGAACCATCGGAGCGAACCTGTGACAAATTTTGTCTGCTATTGTTGTCCGTGATATTGGCATCCACTTGGGGAAGCATTCCCGCTTGTCCGGGACTGACCGAAAGTTCATCCATCTTAAGGTCGTTACGGGCCATTTTAACCTGATAGTTGTTTTCCAAAGCGATTTTTACTGCTTCATCAACGGTAAGAAACTCTTGTGCCGTTCCTACAAAACAAACCCCCAATCCAAATAAAAGGACATAAAATTTTAGACGAATCCCCATATTACGATGCTTCAAGAATTTTGAATTCTGGCCGAACAACTTTTTTCTTGGACCACATGAGATACAAAGCAGGAATAACAAATAGGGTGAGCACCAAGGAAAATAGAGTCCCTCCAATGATTACGACTCCCATACCTGTTCTACTGGCCGATGCGGCACCCAATGAAAGGGCAATGGGCAAAGCTCCCAACGCAATGGTAAGACTCGTCATCAGGATGGGACGCAAACGCGATTCCGAAGCTTTCATGATGGCCTGCATTTTGGACAGTTCCTCTTCTTCCTGCAACTGATTGGCGAATTCCACGATAAGAATTCCGTTTTTAGTTACCAGCCCAATGAGCATAATGGTCCCAATCTGACTGAAAATATTCCATGTTTCCCCAAATAGCCAGAGAGAGAACATGGCTCCCGCCACGGCCATGGGTACGGTTAGAATGATAATGAATGGGTCGATAAAGCTTTCGAATTGTGCTGCCAAAATCAAGAAAATCAATAAAAAGGCCAAGCCAAAGGCAAAAATGGTATTGGAACTACTTTCCACAAAATCACGGGACTCTCCTCCAAGGTCGGTGGTGAAGGTCTCATCCAATACACGGTCCTTGATGGCATTCATGGCATCAATACCGTCGCCAATACTCATACCTGAGGCCAAACTGGCCGAAACCGTGGCCGACATATATCGGTTGTTGTGAAATAATTGGGGTGGACTACTGTGCTCTTCGGTGGTAACCAGGTTGTCCAGTTGGATCAAAAGACCATCTTTGCTTTTTACAAAAATGGAGGTAAGGTCCATAGGTTCATCACGGTCCGATTTGTCAAACTGACCTATGACCTGATATTGTTTCCCGTTCATGAGGAAGTATCCGAACCGTTGTCCACTCAAGGACAGCTGAAGGGTTTGGGCCACATCGCGCACAGATACCCCCAAGCTTTCCGCTTTTTCACGATCTATGGATACGTAGAGCTCCGGTTTGTTGAATTTTAGGTTGACATCAGAAAAGGAAAATGTTGGGTCTTTTTCAACCTCGGCCATGAACTCAGGGATTTTCTCTTCCAGTTTTTCAAAGTTTTTCGCCTGAATGATAAACTGAATGGGCGGTCCGCCGCGCCGGTTCACCGAAATGGTGGGACGCTCGGAAACATTGGTTTTTCCTCCAACAAAGACTTTGGCCCATTGGCCAAGATCATCCGCGATCTCTTTTTGGGAACGCTCCCGTTCACTGGGGTCCACAAGGGCAACGTTGGCCCGACCGCTATTTACGGAAGATGTACCAAAACCGGGAGAGGTGAGTACCAAACTTACTTTCTTTTCTGGTATTGAATCGTTGATGAGTTCGGTAATTCCGGTCATCAATTGGTCCATATATTCGTAGGACGACCCTTCAGGGGCGCTTACACTGAGTCGAACAAAATTACGGTCGTCGTAAGGTGCGGTTTCCTTCTGCAAAAGTGAATAGAATAGGACAATGAGTCCAATACAACCAAACAATATGGGGAAACTGAGCCATTTTCGTTTCATGAATTGACCCAATAGGTCCGCATAGGATTTGTTCATCGCCACAAAATATTTTTCCGTGACCTGATAGAACCGTGACCGACTTTGCTTTCCTGGCTTGGTCAAATAGGCGTTCAGCATAGGGGTAAGGGTCAAGGACACAAAGGCCGATACCAATACCGCAGCACCAAGGACCACCCCAAATTCCCGGAAGAGTCGTCCCACAAAACCTTCCAAAAAGATTACGGGTAAAAACACCGCGGCAAGCGTGATGGATATGGAGATGACCGCAAAAAAGATTTCTTGGGAACCCTTTATCGCGGCCTCAATGGGATTCATCCCTTCCTCTACTTTTTTATAGATATTTTCGGTGACCACAATACCGTCATCCACCACGAGTCCTGTGGCGAGTACAATGGCCAATAGGGTCAAAACGTTTACGGAAAAACCGAACAGCCACATGAAAAAGAACGTGGCGATCAAGGAAACTGGAATGTCCAACAAAGGACGAAGTGCCATGGACCAGTTCCTAAAGAATAGGTATATGACCAAGATAACCAGAACAATGGATATCAAAATCGTTTCGGCCACTTCGGTTACCGCCCTTCTAACAAATACGGTATCGTCAATAACCACGTTCAGCTTAAAATCCTTGGGGAGGTCTTTTTTCAGTCTTTCGTATTCTTCATAAAAAGCATCGGCGATTTCAAGGTAATTGGTGCCAGGTTGCGGAACCACGGCAATGGCCACCATAGGTTGCCCAGAATCGCTCATTTTGGTTTCCATGTTCTCTCCCTCAAGACTTGCTTTTCCAATGTCTTTTAGCTGTACCAGTTTTTCGCCATCGGCCAAAATGATGATATTGTTGAATTCCTCTTCGGTATTGAGGTTTCCCAAGGTCTTAACGGTCAACTCGGTGTTTTTTCCGGTAAGTTTTCCCGAAGGGAGTTCCAAGTTTTGGGCTAATAGGGCGCTTCTTACATCGGCCACGGTAAGGCCGTATGAAGCCAATTTCAAGGGGTCTATCCACAACCGCATGGCGTAGCGGCGTTGTCCCCAAATTTGTACACTACTTACCCCTGGAATGGTCTCTATACGCTGTGAGAGCACATTTTCGGCATAATCGGACAGTTCCAGAATATTCTTGTTGTCGCTTTGGACCGTCATGGATATGATCCGTTCGGCATCCGCATCTGCCTTGGATACCACGGGGGGCGCGTCCAAATCCTCGGGAAGGCTCCTGACTGCTTGGGAAACTTTGTCCCTCACATCGTTGGCGGCATCTTCCAGGTTTTTGTCCAAATCAAACTCAATACTGATGGAACTGGAACCTTGCACACTGGATGAGGTGATGTTCCGTATCCCATCAATGGAGTTAATGGCCTTTTCCAAAGGCTCTGTAATCTGTGATTCAATAATATCCGCATTGGCCCCGGAGTAACTGGTCCGTACTGAAACCACGGCAGGGTCTATGGATGGGAATTCCCGAACTCCCAAAAACGTATAGCCAATAATCCCGAACAGGATGATGGAAATGTTCATCACAATGGTCAGGATGGGTCGTTTGATGCTTATCGTGGAAAGGTTCATTGTGCCGCGGTCAAGGGTTCAAATTCTTCTAAAACAACCTCTACGGGCGCCCCATCCTTCAAGGCCATTACCCCATAGGTCAAAACGGTATCCCCGGGATGAAGATTGGAAAGCACTTGTACCGCTTTTCCGGTACGCGAACCGGTCTCCACATCAATTTCTTTGGCTTTTCCGTCTTTAAGCACAAATATTTTCTTTCCGTTCTGTACAGGAATCAAGGATTCTGATGGCACCAACAAGGCATCATCCAAAGTTTCCAAAGGAAGGCTTACATTGGCATAGGCTCCTGGATAAAGCTTTTTGTCCCTGTTGTCCATTTTGGCCCGCATTCTAAGGGTTCTGGTGGCAATGTCCACCTCTGGGTCAATGGCGTATATGGTGGCATTGTATTCTTCCCTCGAGTCCGATGTAGTAAAGGAAAGTACCGTGCCTACGCTTACTTGGGAGGCATATTTTTCAGGGATGGCAAATGTGATCTTTAATTCATCGGTGTTGACCAATTTGGCAATAGTGGTCGAGGGCGTCACATAAGTTCCTTTTGAAATGGACCGCAGTCCTATAGTTCCAGAAAAAGGAGCTCTGACCGTAGTTTTGGATAACTGAGCTGCAATAAGTTCCGATTCTGCATTGGCCGATTGAAAATCTGCACTGGCAATGTCGTATTCCTCTTGGCTTATGGCCTGCTTTTCCAGAAGTAATTTGGCTCTTCTCTCATTTTCGGAGGCCAGTTTTTTTGCGGTTTGGGCTTTGGAAAGCTGGGCCTGAAGTTCAATGTCGTTTACCTTGAACAGCACTTGCCCTTGGGAAACCTTACTTCCTTCCTTAAAGTTGATGCTTTCCACCACGCCGGAGATTTCACTGCGCAGATCTATCTGTTCGTTGGCTTCCAAGGTACCGGAAAGAGATATGTTGTCTTTAAAGGTTTTGGGTTGCAAAACCATTCCTTTTACCGTGGTGGTCCCGGGACCACTTGGAGCTGATTTTTGGACACTGTTGTTGGACTTGATTCTGTAGGCAATAAGGGCGCCCAATCCAACAACAAATAGGGCATATACAATATGTTTCGTCTTCATGAATATCGATGAATGGCAAATACCGCAAAAGCCCATGATCGGGCTTGCCCAAAGATAACCCTAATGGCCTAATCTGTAGAAGGGTAAAAAGTTAAATGTCGTACTTTTCTGTAAACGTCCCAATACTACGGTCCAACGACGGAAACCTTCCCCTTAACTGTCAAAATCCCCAATTTGAGAGTGGGTTTCGGAAACGCTTCAGATGCTCTTGATTTCCTTTTAAATCCGCATGGAACGGGCGTTCTGGACCCTCCTAATCAAAAATTGGGGAAAATGTTATTTTTTTTCCAAAAGAAATAAATGCCCTGAAAAGTTCATAATTTTGCACATCTTATTTTATAATGTAACGGTAAAACCGAAATGAAGACCTCCCTCGCTCTCGCTTTTTATGCAATTTCCCTAACCTTTGTTTTTGCTCAAGATATTCCACAAGACTCCGTAAATGCCTTACAGGAGGTGGTGCTTATAGAACAAGGCATTGAGAAAAGGGCTGTGGGCATAACCCCATCCAGTTCCATTGGGATAAAAGAAATAGAAAAGTTTGGTCCGTTGGACATTGCTTCGTCAATCAACCAAGTTTCCGGAGTGTATCTACTCTCGGGAGCATTGAATACCAACAGGATTACCATACGGGGGGTAGGTGCACGTACACCTTATGGTACGGATAAGCTTCGACTATACTTTAATAATATCCCTGTAACCAACGGAACGGGTTTTTCAACCATTGAGGCTTATGATTTGGAAAATGTTGGAGCGGTTGAAATCATAAAAGGACCCAAGGGGTCTACTTTTGGGACCAATTTGGGAGGAGCGATCATTCTCAACACCAAAGCTCCAGAAGTGGGTCAGACGTTTTTGACCAATTCCCTAACCGTAGGTTCCTATGAGATGTTCAAGAACAATTTGGCGTTTCGGCATTCCGAAAAGAACTTCAACTTGAGTCTTAGCTATAATCATTTGAAAACGGAGGGGTATCGACAGAACAACCAGTTTGAAAGGGATGGCATTTTACTTACTTCATCGGTAGTGTTGGGGGGTAAGAGCAAGTTGGATTTTATGCTCAATTATATAGATTACACGGCTGGAATCCCCAGTTCCATCAACCAAACCGATTTTGAAGAAAACCCTACCAATGCAGATGCCAACTGGTTGGCGGCACAAGGTTTCGAAGCCAACAAATATACCTTGACCGGGATTACGCATACCTATGAGTTCAATCCGGGACTAAGGAACCGAACAAGCCTTTTTTACACCTATTTGGATCATTATGAACCCCGCCCATTCAATATTTTAGATGAGTTTACCAACGGATTTGGCCTAAGGTCGGTCTTTGATGGAAAGTTGCTTTCCGGGCATTTTACTTTGGGAACCGAAATTTATAATGATGAATACCACTGGGGTACTTTTGAGAATCTGTTCCGGGACAATGAAGGCGTTGGAAGTGTGCAGGGGGATAGGCTGAGCAACAATACGGAGTTTAGAAGGCAGTTGAAT
The DNA here is from genome assembly GCF_009184425.1 of Flagellimonas olearia. Taxonomy (GTDB): domain Bacteria; phylum Bacteroidota; class Bacteroidia; order Flavobacteriales; family Flavobacteriaceae; genus Flagellimonas; species Flagellimonas olearia. The sequence continues at coordinate 1,800,030 of NZ_WELG01000002.1, forward strand.
CTTTTTGGGACGTTTGAACTTCCCTTGGACAAGAATTTGACCGCGCAAGTTGGATTGAACCTCAATAAGACCAAATACGATTTTAGGGATTTGTTCAACAGTGGGGATGCCAACACATCGGCCAATCGTGATTTTGATGCCATTCTTTCACCGAGCTTGGAACTGCAATACAAATTGGACCAAGGATTTTTATATGCCAATGTGAGTAAGGGATTCTCCAATCCTGGATTGGAAGAGACCTTGACGCCCGAAGGGGTCATCAACCCAGATATAGCCCAAGAAAAGGGAATAAGCTATGAGTTGGGAGGTCAGTTTGGACTGTTCAACGACGCCTTGCAGCTTACGGCCAACCTGTATACCATGCAAATCAAGGATCTTTTGGTGGCCCAACGGGTAGGAGAGGACCAATATATAGGAAAGAATGCCGGTAAGACCCGTCACCAAGGTTTGGAGTTGGACGCCAGATATGCCATTTCGGTCACCAACACGTTTTTACTTACACCTTATTTGAGCTATACCTTGAGTGACCATAGTTTTATTGACTTTGTGGATGGCGATAACGACTACAGTGGAAATCCATTGACCGGCGTGCCAAAGCACAGGCTTAGCTCCGGGTTGGATATGGTTCATGATAGTGGGGTTTCCCTTAACATATCCCATCAGTATGTGGATGATATTCCACTGACGGATGCCAATACTTTGTCCAGTGAGTCTTATAATGTGTTCAGCCTTTCTTCCAAATATGCCGTTCCCATGGGCAAGAACTTCAAATTGGGCTTAAATGCCGGAGTAAACAATGTGTTCGATACCAATTATGCCGGGTCTGTATTGATCAATGCAGTGGGCTTTGGTGGAAACCTGCCCCGCTATTACTACCCTGCCAATGGTAGGAATTACTACGGTAAAATAGGGGTTACCTATCTATTTTAACTCTAGAGGGTATAAAATGTATAGATAATGGTCCAAGTGTATACCTCACCGGGGTTCGCTTTTACATTAATGTAAGGTTGGGGGCAAATGGTTTGTGGTGCCGACCAAACTGCCAAGGACGATATGGGTTGATCACAGGTGATTCGCACCCCAATTCCCGCTTCGTGGTTTTCCAGTCTGATGTCGTAATCCTTTGGGTCATTGGGATCATAGCCAAAAGCAGGACGAATCTGTGCAAAGTCATCAATAAGCGCTTTGGTGAACACTACTTTGTTGCCCTCTATTTTGGCGTAGTCCTTCAGGCCGGTTTCTTCGGGTGAAGAAGCATAAGGCACGCCATCCTTGTCGGTTAGGGTAAACGGAAAAGTTACGGAATAGCCCGGGCCAATGGATAGATTGTCCATCACAAAAAAGTTATGGTTGTTCACCAAACTCTCAATGGGCAGTTTCCCCGTGTTTTTAAATCGATGTTGCAATACCAGTTGAGGTTTTCCTTTGGTCAGTTTCACCTTTTTTTCATAGCTATACGAATAGCTGTCGGAGGTTATCTCATGAAGGAACGTCACAGAATTGGTTCGCACTTTGACTTTTCTTTTGCCATGATCCATAATATCATAGGTCTTGGAAAACGAGTGCTTGTCCCCGTTATCTTTTTTCAACAGACCTACCCCGATTTTTAAAAATGCTTCGCCTGCTACAGCGTCCTCGAAACCTACAGCCTTAAAATCCTCAACGGGCCCCATAATGGCATCGTGCGATAAAGGGTCATAACCCTGGAACCATTTGCCAAAATAGGTATGGCCCTTGTATTCCAACTTGGGAATGATTCCAGCCCAATCGAATCGGGAAGCGCGGTAATATCCCATATCCTTGTCTGGGAGATATAGGGTCGCGGAGATATCACCATTGCGTATTTCTACTTGTGGTGCTTGCTGTTGGGCCCATCCGAAGGTGGTGAGCAATCCAAAGAATAATACAATACGTCCTCGATTTTTCATTTTGTGGAATGTGGGTTTGAACTCTAAAATAAGATAAATGGAAAACAATTTTGATATGTGGGTATTGGGTTGTTACGGATGATTCATTTTTCAGGGCGTATGTTCTAAAAACCAACCAAATCTTTTAAGTGTTTATGGTCAAAGGAAGAATGCCTTTTTCTCGATTTATAACAAAAAAGCAATGGATTTTACCGTGTACATGTTGTATTTTTCAGTTTTAACCGGTGTTTGCCTCAATGGCAAGTCCAATTATATTCTTAAAACAGCATGAACCCAAAAAGTAAAGTCCTTTCAAAAAATCTGTACAGGTTTCCCATGATCATCCTTGTAACCACCTTTTGCTTATTGGGATGTCGGCAAAATAAGTCAACAGCGGATAATGCCGAAGTATTGGCATTTGTTGGGGCCAATATCATTGATGGGACAGGGGCAGAACCCATCAAGGACGGTGTTCTCTTGGTAGAGCAGGGCAAGATTGTTGCTGTAGGGACAAAGGATAATATCACTATTCCGGAAGGGGCTTCCATTCTGGGGGTGAGCGGCAAGACCATTATGCCCGGAATCATTGACGCCCATTGCCATGTGGGTGTGTCCAATGGTCTGCAGACAGGGTATAGTGGTGAAAATGTGGTCAAACATCTAAATACCAATGCAAGGTATGGGATTACTACCTTGGTTTCTTTAGGGGACGGAACAGCGATTTCGGCAGAATTCCGGAACACACAAAACGTACCGACCTTGGATAGGTCCAGACTTTTTATGGCAGGGACAGTCATCTCCGGGGACACCGAGGAAGAGGTGACGAAAATCATTGATCATAACGATTCGCTCAAAGTGGATTTTATGAAGATACGAGTGGATGATGTTCTGGGTACTTCACCAAAAATGGCCGAGGACATTTATAAAACGGTAATAGATCGGTCCCATGAGTTGGGGTATCGGGTGGCCTCGCATATTTTTTATCTGGAGGATGCCAAAAAGGTATTGCGGGCAGGAACCGATTACATAGCGCATAGCGTTCGGGATACGCTGGTGGATGATGAATTTATCACATTGATGAAAGAAAACAAGGTGTACTATTCCCCAACCTTGATGCGGGAAGTGTCCACCTTTGTCTTTGGAGGTGAACCCAATTATTTTACCGATCCCTTTTTCACTAAGGAAGTGGATGAAGCCACCATTGCGGAACTACGCAATCCGGAACGTATGGAAAGCATTGCCAATAGTGCCAGTGCCCAAGCTTATAAAGCCGCTCTCCCCACGGCGATGAAAAACCTGAAGCGACTATCGGATGCGGGAGTCACTATTGTCATGGGAACGGATAGTGGGCCTGCAGGACGATTTCCAGGATATTTTGAGCATCTGGAAATGGAAATGATGGTAGATGCTGGTATGTCGCCCATGGAAGTGATCATGGCTTCCACGTCCAATACGGCCAAGGTCATGAAACTGGAAGGCGTTGGTTCCTTGGAAGAGGGCAAATGGGCAGATTTTATAGTGCTGGACAAAAATCCATTGGAAGACATATCCAATACTAGGACTATTTCCTCCGTTTGGATCGCAGGAAACAAGGTTCCGGATAAGCAGTAACCTATTTTTAAGCCTAGGGAGTTTATAAAGGATACTGTTCCACCAGCTCCAACCTTTTTACAATGGTATTTCTTTTCAGGAGGGTGCCTGGAGACAAAACTGCATTGGCCCCAATACGGCTGTGGTCGCCCACCAATGCCCCGAATTTTTTTACTCCGGTAGCAATGAGCTTACCGTCATAATTCAATACAATTTCCTTATCCGTTCTTTCATTGTAGTGGTTGGCCGCTATGGAACCTGCTTCAAAATTTACATTTGAACCAATGATGCTGTTCCCAACATAATTTAAATGGGCAATGGCAGTGTTGGAAAATATGAGACTGCCCTTGATTTCAGTGGAAGGCCCAATTTTTACCGACCGATCCAAAAAGACCCCTTCCCTAAAATAGGCATGGGCCCCAATATGACAATTTTCCATAACAATGGTGGGATGTTTAAAAGTGACCCCTTGTTCCACTACGGACGATTTGTGGATGGCCACCTGATTCTCAATGTCAAAATCAGCTCCAAGATGGGGCAGTATCCCCATAATGAAGGTTTGGACTTCAGTGGTGATTTCCCAAGGTAATCCCAAACGCTTTAAATCATCATAAAAAGGAATGTCGGAAATAAAGTCCCGTAGGTCTATCATATCAATGGAAATTTGTGAGGCTGCATAGGTATACCAGAAACAGATGCACAGCGCATTGTTGCTAATTTAGGGTATAAATTACAATTGGTCCAAGTAGGTTTTCATACCTTTGAAGTCTACATGGGGTGTCCTGGATAACAGGGCTGAGATTATACCCGGAAGTTGACCACTTCGCACCTGATCCAGATCATGCTGGCGTAGGGATTTTGGCAAACGTGCTTTGCACGTGTTCCATTAGGGTTCCCATGGTTTATTTGGACAATGATAACCCGTTTACATGGAATTACTTTCACAACTTACTTTATTACAATGGGTGGGAACCGGCTTTGGAGTGGTCCAAGTTCTTTTGGCCCGCCAGAACAATATCCATAATTATCTTTTTGGTATCGTTGCCATTTTGATCAGTATGTGGGTGCTGTATCAATCCAAATTGTATGCGGATATCCTGTTGAACCTCTACTATCTGGTCATGAGTATCTACGGATGGTTCTATTGGAAAATGGGAAAGCAAAAGCAGGAAACCCCAATTTCATATTCCACCAAAAATGAACATGGGATTGCCATGGGAATCGTTATCGCCAGTTTTGCGTTGATGGCCTATTGGCTGGGACAACATACAGATTCGGATGTTCCGTATTGGGATGCCGTGGTCTGTGCCTTTGCCTGGGCCGGGATGTGGCTCATGGCCAAACGAAAGATTGAAAACTGGATATACTTGAACATCAGTAACCTGATATCCATTCCACTATTGATGTATAAAGGACTGTACATCTATGCAGGTTTAACGGCTTTTTTGTTCATCGTGGCTGTATCGGGTTATATTAAATGGAGAAAAATACTTGCAGATGAAACTGAAGGACAACATGCAAAGGTATAGAGAGCTCTGCTTCGGAAAAGAAGAACTGCCCAAAGCCGTTTTGGAAGGCATTGCCAAGGAAAACTTGTGGAACTTATGGGTGCCCAAGTTGTATGGTGGATTGGAACTGAGCCTGACGGGGGGATTGAAAACGTTGAGACATTTGGCGCAAGTGGATGGCAGTTTGGGGTGGACCGTTACCCTGTGCTCCGGAGCGAATTTCTTTATTGGGAACTTGCCCAGAGAAACGGCCAATGCAATTTTCAATGACCCAAAAGAACCCGTTTGTTTTGGGGGGAGTGGGGGAGTGTTTGGTACCGCCGAGAGAAAAGGGGACGGATACATTATTAACGGAATCTGGAAGTACGCCACGGGTGCCCCCTATCTTACCCATTTTACCTTAAGTGCAAAAATCCAAGAAGAGGGAAAGGACGTGCTCAATGAGGAGGGTTTGCCTGTAGTGCGTTGTTTTGTTTTGGATGGTAAGGACGTAAAAGTCATTAAGGATTGGAATACCATGGGATTGAAGGCCACGGCCACCCATTCCTTTGAAGTATCTTCCAAATGGGTAGATGAAAAGTATAGCTTTTTCTATAACCAATGGTACCATTCGCAGAATATCTTTAAAATTCCTTTTGGGGTGTTTGCCGATTTGACCCTTTGGGTCAATTATGTAGGTATGGCAGCCCATTATATAGAAGAAGCCGAAATGGTATTGAGACGGAATGAAATATTGGAAAAATTGAAAGAAGCACTGTCCCGATCAGATGAAAAAATAGGCGGCTGGGCAAAACGGACCGAGGATAACATCAATTTGGAGGACGGGTTCCCGGAAGATTGGATTCGTGAAGTTCATTCTGAGGCTTCAGCTTCGGTTAAGACCATTTCGGAATGTATAATGGAGGTCTACCCTTTGTTGGGGATTAGAGGGTGCAGTAATGGGCACCAATTGAATCAGGTATTCAAGGATTATTTTACGGCTACCCAACACCATATTTTCAGTACGAAAGTGGTATAGAGGTGAAAATGGCGTAATTTTTTATGGGATAAGAGGTCTCTTTGGCTAAAATTTAAAATGGAAATAAGCTAAAAAAACAAAATCCTGTAAGTCTTTCAACGTACAGGATTTTTTGAAAGTGACCTGACTGGGGCTCGAACCCAGGACCCTCTCCTTAAAAGGGAGATGCTCTACCAACTGAGCTATCAGGTCAAAATTTCAATGCTTGGCTGTCTGGCTAAGCGGGTGCAAATATAACATCAATAATCTATTTTCCAAAAGTGAATTAATGATAAATTTGTGTTTTTTTGAAATCGTATTTAAATCGGATGTATGAGAATAGTTTTGATGGGGTATATGGCAAGTGGTAAGTCCTCCGTTGGAAGGTTGTTGGCCAGGGATTTACAGATGGAATTTGTAGATCTGGACGACTATATTGAAGAGGAGCAACAAAAATCCGTGAAATCCATTTTTTCGGAGCACGGGGAGATTTTTTTTAGAAAATTGGAACACAAGATGCTTTCCCAAGTATTGGATGGGAAGGAGAATTTGATACTGTCCACTGGAGGGGGAACGCCTTGCTATTCCGGAAACATGGACACCATTTTGGAAAAATCGGACCATTCCATATATCTACAGCTGTCCATACCCGCCTTAGTGGAACGGCTCAAAAAGGAAAAAGAGCAGAGACCCTTGGTGAGGAACATAGAAGATACTGATTTGCCCGAGTTTGTTGGAAAACACCTTTTTGAAAGGAGGACGTACTATGCGCAGGCCAAGCATATTGTGGAATGCGATGGGAAGAATCTGGATGAGGTGGTTGCCGAAATCAAAGGACTACTCTAAGTAGACGATATCGTTTTTGGGTTTAAATTCCACTTTGATGTGTTCGTTCAAGGAGGTAGAAAGTGAAATTCCCTTAAAATCGGCCTTAATAGGATATTTTTTATGATTCCTATTGACCAGCACCGCGGTTTTTAACTGTTTAATGGGGGTTTTCAAAAAATGGTGCACCCCATAGATCAAGGTAGTGCCGGAGTTGAGTACATCATCCACCAAAACAATGGACTTGTTCTTATAGTCATCTTCCGGGATTGAGGTCTCCACGCCACTTTTCAAGGGATTCTTCTTGTCCATACTCACCTTGCAGAGTACAATCTGCGCCTCGGTGATTTTTTTCAGGATAGCGACTATCTTTTTGGCAAAATCGTTTCCCCCTCCATTGACACCGGCCACTACAATTTCCTTTTCATCCACATTGGTCTCATAGATTTGGTAAGCAATCCGTTTAGCAATATGCTGAATCTGATCGTGGGTAAGAATGTGGTTTTTCATGAAATGGATTAATTCATTCAAAGATATGAAAACAGACTATTCGGACTCATCCAAATACTCATCAATATCCCTTCTGTCCTTTTTGGTAGGGCGCCCCAATCCCTTTTTTCGGTAGTGGGTCTTGGCAAAGTTCAGCAGTTCGTTGTGCTCAAAAGCTTCCTTGGGGGTGGTATCCTTCCGGTAAATGTCCACCAATTTGGCCCCGACCCTGCTTTCCGGGATGTCCAAAACGGTAAGCTGATAGTCTATTTGATTTTTCCGCAGCACAATTTTGTCCATGGGGAATACCTCCCTCGAAGGTTTCACCGTACTGCCATTTACCTTGACCTGACCTTTTTTGACCGCCGTCGAGGCAACGTTCCGTGTTTTGTAGTATCTAATGCACCAAAGGTACTTGTCTATCCGCATGATCTCTGCAAATCTTTGTTAACGCACTGAGCAAAAATAGCGGAAAATTGTATCTTGCGCAGCTAAATGACACACTTGATGAGATACGGGATTTTGGTTTCTTTATTTTTAACATTTGCTTTTTTCTCATGTAAAAAGGATGATGATGGGGTTGAGACGGTTCCGCCAAGGGACTTGTCGGAAGTAGCCTTGGAGGATGACGATGAGATAAAAGAATATTTACAGACCCATTTCTATAATTATGAAGAGTTTGAAAACCCACCGGCTGGTTTTGACTATAAAGTCAAGGTAGACACCATTGCCGGGGATAATGCAGATAAGACCCCAATTTCAGAATCCCCGCTCTTAAAATCCGCAACCGCCACCGTATCGGCTTCAGAGTTTGGAATTTCTGATGGTGCGGAAGACATTGCTCATACCTATTACTATTTGGTGGCTAGGGAAGGTGAGGGGGAACATCCCACTGTGGCCGATTCCACCTATGTGTTATATGAAGGCTATAGATTGGATGGTACTTTGTTTGATAGTGCGATCAGCAGCGGAGTTTGGTTTGATTTGCAAGGGACCATAAGCTCTGCCGGTGCCATTAAAGGTTTTCAGTTTGGGTTGACCCACTTTAAATCCGGAGACGGTATCATTGATAACCCTGATGGAACTTTTGAAGTACAGGGGTTCGGTTCGGGAATGATCATCATGCCCTCTGGATTGGCGTATTTTAATAGCGCCCAAGTAGGGGAAAGCTATGCGCCTATCATATTCAATATTAATTTATTGGTGGTGAATACGGCCGATCATGACGGGGATGGCATACCAAGTATTGAAGAAGATAGGAATGGAAACAAAAATCTATTTGATGATGATACGGACGGAGATAATGCCCCCAACTATTTGGATGGTGATGATGATGGCGATGGGGTCTCCACAAGAAGTGAGATAACCGATGAAAATGGGGAAATCATTATCCCTTACCCAGATGCTGATAATGATGATATCCCAGATTATTTAGACCCCGATAATTAGGAAAAAGAAGATAATAAAATAAAAAGGGCCCGTCATTGACGGGCCCTTTTTTTGTGGGTTAAAACTGCCACTATAATTTTAAGGATAGCGCAAAGATGATTTGAGAAGGTCTCGAATCTACCCTACCGGATATGTCCGTAATGTTATCACCGATAAACTCGGCCTCGTTCTTGGAGAAACCACGCTCATAGCGTACGTCCAGACCAACTTTTCCCAAATTTACCCCTACGCCGGTGTTCAGGCCAACGGTAAAGTCGTTCTTGACATCTTCCACTTCAAGGTCCCCCAAATCATTTTTAAGGGTATATTGGAATGCAGGTCCTGCAAAAATATGCAAGGGGCCAATAATTTTGTACCCCAATAATACAGGGAGATCCAATTTGGAGATGTCATAGTCCTGGGAATCACCATCCACCTCATAGCTACTTTTGGTCTTGGAATATACCAATTCGGGTCTAAGATAAATCTTTGGAAAATCCAACTTTCCCCAGAAACCAACATGATAACCGGTCTTACCTTTGCCGCCATCAACGATGTCCTGTCCGGAGTCGCCAACAGAACTGATCAAGTCCCCGTTCTTGTTGTAGCTTAAACCTGCTTTGATACCAAATCCTGAACCGCTTTGGGCAATTGCGGCAGACCCCAATAGGGCCATTGCTGCCACTAGAAGTGCTTTTTTCATAAGTATTTCGTTTTAATGGATTGAAGAATATCACACAAAAGTGATACCGAAAATTATTTTCGCTTCAATACCCTTAAAACGGCAGCCTCGATGGCTTTATTGTTCAACCCATATTTCTCCATGAGTTGGTCAGGTGTCCCACTTTCGCCAAAAGTGTCTTGGGTGGCCACAAATTCTTGAGGTGTGGGAAGGTGTGTGCCCAGTACCCTGGAAACACTTTCGCCAAGACCTCCCAAAAAGTTGTGTTCCTCTGCAGTGACTACACATCCGGTTTTCTTGGCCGAAGCCAAAATAGCGGCATCATCCAAAGGTTTAATGGTGTGTATGTTGATCACTTCGGCAGAAATACCTTGCTTTTCCAAACTTTCCGCGGCCAGCAGGGATTCCCAAACCAAATGTCCGGTGGCAATGATGGTCACATCGGTACCTTCATTGAGCATGAGTGCCTTGCCAATTTCAAATTTTTGGTCAACAGGGGTAAAGTTGGCCACTTTGGGTCTTCCAAAACGAAGGTATACGGGACCATCATGCTCGGCAATGGCAATGGTGGCAGCTTTGGTCTGGTTAAAGTCGCATGGGTTGATTACCGTCATACCCGGCAACATTTTCATAAGACCTATATCTTCCAAAATCTGGTGGGTGGCGCCATCCTCACCCAAGGTAAGACCTGCGTGCGATGCACAGATTTTCACATTTTTACCCGAATAGGCTATGGATTGACGAATTTGGTCATACACCCTACCTGTGGCAAAATTGGCAAAAGTGGAGGCAAATGGAATCTTTCCGCCAATGGTCAAACCAGCGGCCATACCCATCATGTTGGCCTCTGCAATCCCTACTTGAAAGAAACGCTCTGGATTCTCCTCAATAAAGGTTTCAATTTTCAATGAGCCTATCAAATCGGCACAAAGGGCCACTACATTGGGATTGGTTCTTCCCAACTCTGTCATTCCGGCTCCGTATCCGCTACGTGTATCTTGTTTTCCTTGATCTGTATATTTTGTCATCTTGTGAGGTCTTCTGAATTAATAATCACCTAAGGTTTCAGGGTTTTGCGCCAATGCGGTGGCCAATTGCTCATCATTGGGAGCTTTTCCGTGCCATGCATGGGTATGCATCATAAAGTCTACGCCATTACCCATCTCGGTGGTCATGACAATACATACCGGCTTCCCTTTTCCGGTTCTGGTCTTGGCTTCTTTCAGTCCGGCAATGACCTGTTCCAAATCGTTACCGTTTTCAATCTCCATGACATCCCATCCAAATACCTTGAATTTTTCGGCAACATCGCCCAAGGGCAGTACGTCTTCGGTAGACCCATCAATTTGTTGTCCATTTCGGTCCACGGTGGCAATCAGGTTGTCCACTTTGTTGCCAGCGGCATACATAATGGCTTCCCAGTTTTGACCTTCCTGAAGTTCACCGTCTCCATGTAGACTGTATACCAAATGGTCATCGCCATTAAGCTTTTTCGCTAATGCAGCTCCAATGGCAACGGACATCCCTTGCCCCAATGATCCAGAAGCTACACGTACACCGGGCAGCCCCTCATGGGTAGTGGGGTGTCCTTGTAGACGTGAATCCAATAAGCGGAACGTATTCAGTTCGTCGATGGGAAAATAGCCCCGTCGAGCCAATACACTATAAAATACAGGAGAAATGTGTCCGTTGGACAAAAAGAAGAGATCTTCCCCAATTCCATCCATATCAAATCCTTCCTTGAGGTCCATAATTTCGTTGTACAGAGCAACAAAAAACTCGGTACAGCCCAAAGAGCCTCCGGGGTGTCCGGAATTTACCTTGTGGACCATTCGTAAAATGTCCCTTCGTACTTGGGTCACTAAATCCTGTAATTCTTGTGTATTTGGCATTAGTATAAATTTAAAGCCCAAAAGTAACCGCATTCAGTGGGCTAAACAAGTGGAAATGGAAGATTTAATCAAAGACTTTGCACACAAACTTTATTTTTTTGTTAAGGAACGGGGAAAATGAGTTGGCTATATTTGCGGTCTTAAACAAATGCATTGAAATTTACCTTAGTACAAAAGGATACCAAAAGTAAGGCCAGGGCCGGGGAAATGACCACGGACCACGGTACCATCCAGACCCCTATTTTTATGCCGGTGGGCACAGTGGCCTCCGTAAAAGGGGTGCATCAACGGGAATTGACGGATGAGATTAATCCCGATATTATTTTGGGAAACACCTATCACCTATACTTGAGACCGGGAACCAGTATCTTGCAACAAGCTGGGGGACTGCACAAATTTATGGGATGGGAACGCCCTATTCTAACGGATAGTGGCGGGTATCAGGTCTATTCGCTATCGGATAATCGAAAGATCAAGGAAGAAGGGGTCAAGTTCAAGTCGCATATTGATGGGTCCCACCATGTCTTTACTCCTGAAAATGTGATGGAGATACAACGAACCATTGGGGCGGATATCATCATGGCCTTTGACGAATGTACCCCGTATCCCTGCGATTACAATTATGCCAAACGTTCCATGCATATGACCCATAGATGGTTGGACCGTTGTATGGCACATTTGGAAAAGCTTCCGTATACCTATGATTATACCCAGACCTTTTTTCCTATTGTCCAGGGTTCTACATATAAGGATTTGAGAAAGCAATCCGCAGAGTATATTGCTTCCGTAGGAGCAGAGGGAAATGCCATCGGAGGTCTCTCGGTAGGAGAACCTGCAGAGGAAATGTACGAAATGGCCGAACTCGTTTGTGATATCCTTCCGGAAGACAAACCGCGATATCTCATGGGAGTGGGAACACCTATCAATATTTTGGAGAATATTGCCTTGGGTGTGGATATGTTCGATTGTGTAATGCCTACCCGAAATGCCCGAAATGGCATGTTGTTCACGGCGCACGGTACCATCAACATCAAGAACAAAAAGTGGGAAAATGATTTTTCACCCATAGATGAGATGGGCATTACTTTTGTAGATACCGAATATTCCAAGGCGTATTTACGGCATTTGTTTGCCGCCAACGAATATTTGGGCAAGCAGATAGCCACCATTCATAACCTTGGTTTTTATTTGTGGTTGGTGCGAACCGCAAGAGAACGTATTTTAGCAGGGGATTTTCTGGAGTGGAAAAACCAGATGGTACAACAAATGGATAAAAGATTGTAATGCTCACCATACTTGATAGGTACATCTTAAAGCGTTATTTGGTCACCTTTTTGGGGATGTTGATGCTTTTTGTTCCCATTGGTATCATGGCCAACCTCGCGGAAAAGATCGGGAAGATCATAGACAATGAAGCCCCTTTGTCCGAGGTAATCGTATTCTACGGCAACTTTACCTTGGTGATCGGGAATTTGCTGCTACCTGTTTTTTTATTCCTCTCCATTATATTTTTTACCTCAAAACTGGCCAGTAATACGGAGATTGTGGCCATTTTGAGCTCAGGAGTGTCCTATGGCCGTTTTTTGAGACCGTATTTGATCGGCGCCACCTTGGTGGCCATCCTTATATTTATGATGGGAATGTTCATAGTGCCCCATGCCAGTATCGGCTTCAATGAGTTTGAATACAAATACTTTAAAAAGGGTAGGCAGGACCGGGTCACGGACAATATCTACAATCAGCTCAATGAAAACGATTACATCTATGTGAGTAGTTTTGACCCCAATCGTAAAATCGGGTACAACTTTACCTATGAACATTTTGATTCCATCAAGCAACTGGACTATAAAATTTCGGCAAGCAATATCAGATGGGTGGATACTGATAGTCTATATCGGTTGACCAATTACACCAAGCGCAAGTTGCGCGATGGTGTGGAGCTCTTGGAAACCAAAAGGAGGTTGGATACCCTGTTCACCTTCAAGCTGGACGACCTTACCCCGGTTTCCTACGTGGCGGAGACCAAGAACCTATTTGAGCTCAATGACTTTATCGAAGATCAGAAGAGTAAAGGAGCGTCCAACGTAAATGCCTACGTCTTGGTAAAATATAAAAGATGGGCCTTGCCCATTGCGGCCTTTATCCTAACGATAATAGCGGTAGCGGTTTCCTCGGTAAAACGGAGAGGGGGAATGGGACTTAACTTGGCTTTTGGTATTGGAGTGGCCTTTGTATATATTTTCTTTGACAAGGTTTTTGGAACCTTGGCGGAACAATCCGGTTTTTCTCCTTTGTTGGCGGTGATCATCCCCAATCTCATTTTTGGGATTTTTGCATTTTATATGCTGATGAAGGCCAAGCGCTAATGAAGGAAATGAATCTATTCGTCTAACGTTAAATGAGTTGGATGATTTCGGCAAGTAATACATAAAGTTTTATATTTGTCCCCACTATTTTTAAGAATCGAACTTCCATGGAGTATTTAGATTTCGAACTTCCTATCAAAGAACTTGAAGACCAACTTCAAAAATGTATGGTGATTGGGGAAGAAAGTGACGTTGATGTAACGGAAACCTGCTCACAGATTGAAAAGAAATTACAAGAGACCCGAAAGGACATCTACAAAAATTTAACAGCATGGCAGCGGGTGCAACTATCCAGACATCCCAATAGGCCCTATACCATGGACTATATCAATGCCATTTGCGGCGATACGTTCTTGGAGCTTCATGGCGATAGAAATGTAAAGGACGACAAGGCCATGGTTGGAGGATTGGGCAAAATAGGTGACCAATCCTATATGTTCATCGGCCAGCAAAAGGGATATAACACCAAGACCCGACAATACCGAAATTTTGGTATGGCCAACCCGGAAGGGTACCGCAAAGCCTTGCGATTGATGAAATCCGCAGAGAAGTTTGGTATTCCTGTGGTTACTTTTATTGATACTCCCGGTGCCTATCCAGGTTTGGAAGCAGAAGAAAGAGGGCAAGGTGAAGCCATTGCAAGGAATATTCTTGAAATGACACGACTTCAAGTACCCATCATCTGTATCATTATTGGAGAAGGGGCATCAGGTGGTGCCTTGGGTATTGGAGTAGGCGACAAGGTGTTGATGCTGGAGAACGCTTGGTACTCCGTGATCTCTCCTGAAAACTGCTCTTCCATTTTGTGGAGAAGCTGGGAATACAAGGAAAAAGCAGCGGAAGCCCTGAAACTTACCGCTTCGGACAGTAAAAAAATCAAGGTCATTGACGAAATCATCAAGGAACCTCTAGGTGGAGCACATGTCAACAGGGAAAAGACCTTTGAAACGGTCAAGAACAAAATTTCCTCCCATTACGAAGAACTCAAAAAGTTATCACCAAAACAGCTTATAAAAACCCGAATGGACAAATACGCCGAAATGGGGGTTTTCAATGGCTAATTCTTGTTTTTCAAAGGCTAACTTTTTTTATTAGGTTTTTTCCTCCGATTTTTTTGCATTATCAACAGGCAACGCGAGTTATTAACATTAACTTTGTTCATTACCTGTGGAAATCGCATTACGTAAAATTAAAGTTAACTTAAGACCAATTAGCTACTTTCGCATTCATGGACAAACCTAGCCCAGTCATCGGTCATAGAGTGGACAAGTCAACCCTCATCAATCTAGAAAAAGGTAAAATACCGCCTCAAGCTGTTGATTTAGAGGAAGTTGTGCTTGGGGCTATGATGATTGACAAAAAAGGGGTGGATGAGGTAATCGATATTCTACATCCCGATGTCTTCTATAAGGACGCGCATAGGTTTATCTACGAGGCCATCTTCAAATTATTTGAATCTTCGGAGCCTGTGGATTTATTAACCGTTTCCTCTGAACTCAAGAAGGAAGGGAAGCTGGAAGCTGTTGGAGGGGACTTTTATTTGATAAAACTCACTCAAAAAGTAGCTTCTTCGGCGCATATCGAATTCCACGCCCGAATCATCCTTCAAAAGTATATCCAACGGAGCCTTATCAAGATTTCCAGTGAGATCATAGAAAACGCTTACAGTGATTCCACTGACGTTTTTGACCTTTTGGATGATGCGGAGGCCAAATTGTACGAGGTTACCCAAGGCAACCTAAAACGTTCTGCCGAAACAGCACAGAACCTGGTCATCCAGGCAAAGAAAAAAATCGAGGAAATCTCGAACAAAGAGGGGCTCAGTGGAATCCCTTCCGGATTTGATAAACTGGATAAACTTACCTCGGGTTGGCAGCCCAGTGACCTTATCATTGTGGCCGCACGTCCCGGTATGGGTAAAACGGCCTTAACGCTCTCCATGGCCAGGAACATTGCCGTGAATTCCGGTAATGCCGTGGCCTTCTTTTCCTTGGAAATGTCTTCCGTACAGTTGATCACCCGTTTGATTTCCTCGGAAACAGGACTTTCATCGGAAAAATTGAGGACTGGAAAATTGGAAAAGCACGAATGGGAACAATTGAACGTAAAGGTAAAGGCCTTGGAAAAAGCCCCTTTGTTCATTGACGATACGCCATCGCTTTCCATTTTTGACCTAAGGGCCAAGGCAAGACGATTGGCTTCACAGCACAAAATTAAACTGATCATCATTGACTATTTGCAATTGATGACCGCTGGCGGAAGCCAGAAAGGAGGGAATCGGGAACAGGAGATATCCACCATTTCCCGAAACCTAAAGGCATTGGCCAAGGAACTCAACGTGCCTGTTATTGCGCTATCGCAGCTATCAAGGGCGGTAGAGACCCGTGGAGGCAGTAAGCGTCCCATACTTTCCGATTTGAGGGAATCCGGGGCCATTGAGCAGGATGCCGATATTGTATCGTTTATTTATCGACCTGAATACTATAAAATTGATGAGTGGGATGATGAAGAGCGCACCCCCACCCAAGGTCAGGCCGAGTTCATTGTAGCCAAACACCGTAACGGAGGTTTGGAAAATATTAGGTTAAAATTTGTGGGCGCTCTGGGTAAATTTGATAACTTGGATGACTTTGATTCCCCATTCGAATTCCAATCGAAGATGAATGCGGACGAAGAAAATCCCTTTGCAACCCCAAATCTTCCCAGTGCGGATGAGGCTTTTGGGAGCGCAATGAACAGTGATGATGACCCAGATGACAATGACGTCCCATTCTAATAAAACTACTTTTCTGTCACCTCGAGCGCAGTCGAGAGGTGTCTTACTTATTTTTTCTCTGCTGTTTTCTCTTTCTTCTTTTGCATCGGTAATTCTCATTCCCATGGATGCAGAGAGCCAAGAAAATCATTTGAAAGCCTACGGAATCACCTATTGGGTGCTTTCCAAACAACAGAAGGTACAATGGCTCTTGAATTATCGTGGAGGTTCTTTTATGATGCCCGATGGTGATGCCATTAGAAAGGAATGTCAGATTCGCGGCGTCTCCTTCGAGGTGCTGTCCGATGGACAGGCGGAACAGATTTTGGATGAGATCAGTAGTCCATCCCAAAACCAAGATGCCGTTATTTTGGAAAAAGCTCCCAAGATAGCCGTGTATTCCCCGAAAGAGAATCAACCTTGGGACGATGCGGTGACCATGGTGCTTACTTATGCGGAGATTCCATATGTTACCGTGTATGATGAAGAGGTGTTGGGGGATAAGCTGGCGCTTTACGATTGGTTGCACTTGCACCACGAAGACTTTACGGGCCAATATGGACGGTTTTACGGGGCATACCGAGCTGCTCCTTGGTATATTGAAGGGAAAGAGCAAGCGGAGGCTTTGGCGCAACGATTGGGGTATGCAAAAGTATCCGATGAGAAATTGGCGGTTGCCATGAAGATCAGGAATTATGTGATTGGTGGTGGGTTTATGTTTGCCATGTGCTCCGCCACGGATAGTTTTGATATTGCCCTGGCCGCAGAAAATGTGGATATCTGTGAGCCCATGTTCGATGGAGACCCTTCGGATGCCAATTATCAAGGAAAGTTGGAGTATGGAAACACCCTGGCCTTCACCAATTTTATCTTGGAGCGCAATCCACTCAGATATGAGTTTTCTTCCATAGATATGACCAATAAGCGAGGCAACGTGCCCAAGGAATCCGATTACTTTTCGTTAATGGAGTTTTCAGCAAAATGGGATCCCGTGCCTACGATGCTGACCCAAAACCATACATCTTTGGTAAAAGGATTTATGGGACAGACCACCGCCTTTACTAGAAAAGAGATAAAACCTACGGTCATGATTTTAGGAGAGAATAAGATCAATGGGGAGGCCCGTTACATTCACGGAATCAAAGGGAAGGGTTTTTTTACGTTTTACGGAGGTCATGATCCTGAGGACTACCAACATAGGGTAGGGGACCCCAAGACAGAGTTGGAGTTGCACCCCACTTCACCGGGCTATCGTCTCATTTTGAACAATGTACTTTTTCCCGCTGCTCGCAAGAAGAAGCAGAAGACCTAGGTCAATTTTTCCTTGAAAAACGCAAGGGTGCGTTCCCAGGCCAAATCCGCCGCAGCTTGGTCAAAACGGGGAGTGGTGTTGTTATGGAAACCGTGGTTCACTTCCGGATAAAAATGGGTCTCGTATGTTTTTCCCAATTCCTTGAGCTTGGCTTCATAATCCGGCCAGCCTTCATTGACCCTTTGGTCCAGTTCGGCATAATGGATGAGTAAGGGAGCATTTATTTTTTCAACATCCGCATCATCGGGCTGTCCACCATAAAACGGCACGGCTGCGGCCAAATCGGGAACTTTTACGGCCATCATATTGGAAATCCATCCACCAAAACAAAAACCGACCACCCCTACCTTGCCATTGCAATCTTCATGGTTTTTAAGATAGTTGAAAGCAGCGATAAAGTCTTCCAGCATTTCATTCCGGTCCCGTTGGCGTTGCAAGGTCCGGCCTTCATCATCATTGCCGGGATATCCGCCCAAAGGGGTAAGGGCATCAGGGGCCAAGGAAATGAACCCCTCCAAAGCGGCCCTTCGGCCTACATCCTCAATATAGGGGTTTAGTCCCCTGTTTTCATGGACGACTACTATGCCTCCCATTTTGCCAGAAGCGTTCTTGGGCTTGGAAAGCAAACCGCGGATATCGCCTCCGCCCTTGGGCGAATTATAGGTGATGAATTGGGAATCCAATGAAGGGTCATCAGGTTGTACCAAAAGCGTATCCGTGTAATTGGGCATGATAAAACTCAAAAGGGAGGGCAAGGTGATGCCGCCCACCGCATAAAGCGATAGTTTTTTCATGAACTCCTTGCGATCTATTTTGTTGTGGGCATAGTCGTCGTAGAGATCAAAAACCTCTTGTTTGATGTCTTCTTTTTTTAAAGCTGCCATGGGATATATGGGTTGATGAATTCCTATGAAGTTACAAATAAAATCCAGTCGTAATAACACATCGGCATCAATCCTTGGTTTGGGTAGTGTCTTTGGGTTGTCTTTTGGGCCAAGCTTGACTGATCATGTGGTTTATGATAAGCCATTCCCCGTTCATGTTTTTATAAATCCTAAGATGATTGATGTGCCGGTCATCCATTTGGGAACCATCGGGCCATTTTTGGTTCTTCCGGATGTTCAATGACCGGGCCGTTGCAATGGAATCACTAAGGAATGTAACTTCGTTTTCACCATAATCGTTCTCGCCGGCCATGACAAAATCCAACCCAAAGATGGTTTCCAAAAGTTGGCGTAATTCTGCTTTGCTTTGCACCCGATCTCCAAAAGCATTGGTCCAATCGGTATCATCGGCATAATATTTCAGGGAGAGTTCCAAATCTTTGGTTTCCCAACCTTTGTCCCAGGCCTCAATACTTTTATTGATTTGGGTTTTGGCCTTGTCGTAATCGATAGGTGTTTCCGGTTTTTGGGTGTTACAGCCCATGAGAAGACCGAGTACTGCAAAGGAGAGTCCTACACATTTCATAAGATGGATTCTTTATTGGATTGACAATATTGGGGGAAGAAGCATTCCTTTTATAAGGTGCTGCCAATCATAAAGATAGGTAAAAAATCCATCTGAAAAATGAAAGCGTCTTAGATAAGCTTCTCCAGTATCCGTTCCACACCAAACTCGTTATTGCTCGAAGTCTTGTATTGGGCCACTTTGAGCACATTGGGATGGGCATTGGCCATGGCAAAGCTATAGTTGGAAAGCTGTAGCATTTCCAAATCGTTGTTATAGTCCCCAAAAACCATGACCTCGTTGGAGGTGATTTGGTGTTGGTCCATGACTTTTTGAAGGGCATAGCCCTTATGTGCATTTTGATGCGAAATATCTACCCAATTGGCTCCGGATACTTTCACTTTCAAGGAATCTTCCAAAGAGCGTACGGCAGGATAAATGTGTCTTTCGGAACTTTCAAAATGGTAAATGGCAATCTTCAGGATTTCCGTATCCACTTTGGTTTGGTCCTCTACCACTTCAAACTCGGAATAGTATTCCCGAAGCAGGTTCAAAAAATCATCTGAATCTGGGTTGGCAAAGGCACCATTTTGACTACATAGTACGGGATGTGCATTGCTCAAGGGCTGTACAACAGCCAAAATACGGTCTACTTCAGATTTGGTAATGGGCGTGGTAAGCAATACATCACCTTTCTGTTTCACCAAAGCGCCATTTTCTGCAATGACAATGATATCGTCCTTTATGGAATGCAATTTGTCCACCATGCTGTTGTATTGGCGACCACTGGCGGCTACAAAAAGGATGTCCTTTTTTTTGAGTTCGTCAAAAATTTCAAAAAAACGAGGGCTCACTTCATGATTGGAGTTTAACAACGTGCCATCCATGTCGGTCACCACCATTTTGATCTGCGATAAATCCATTGTCCAGAAATTAAGCTGCAAAGGTATTTCTTATTGGGTGAATGCAAGAATCACTTTTGGTAAACTTTATATTAATTTAGCACCGCACTTTATATATCCATGGATTTTTACCAAAAAGAATTACAATTACGACCGTATCCCCGAGGATTCCATTTGATTACGGATACCATTTTGGAAGCCATTCCAGAAGTAAAAAAGGTAAGGGTGGGAATGTTACAGGTGTTCATTAAACATACTTCGGCCAGTTTGACCATCAATGAAAATGCCGACCCCACTGTCCGAACCGATTTTGAAAGTCACATGAACCAAATGGTGCCTGAAAATGCACCCTATTATGTGCATACCTATGAAGGTCCGGATGATATGCCGGCGCACATCAAAGCTTCACTGATGGGTACCTCTGTACAGATTCCCATTACCCAAGGAAAACTGAACTTGGGGATATGGCAAGGCATCTATCTTTGCGAACACCGTGACCATGCCTCGGGAAGAAGGCTGGTAATTACGGCTTTTGGGGGCTAATATCTTTTTTTGACGATTTTTTTGGCCCAGGTCTTATACATTTTACCGGAAGGGTGAAGACTGTCAGATGCAATCAACGAGCGGTTGAAAGCTGCTTTTTGGGAAAGTTCCGTGATTTCTATAAACTGTACCTGATATTGATTGGCCACATCCTCAATAATTGAATTGTAGGTTTCTAGTTCTTGAGCAATCTTTTTTTTATCCTTGAAACGTGCATAAGGAGTAACGCTATAATCAGGTATGGAGAGCACAAAAACATTATCGGGATTATTGTTGGCCAATCGGATGGCTGTTTCCAATAAGGCAGGGAACTCAGCTTTAAAGGTATCAAGAGGTAATCCTTGGTATTGGTTATTGACCCCAATCAAGAGGGAAACCAAATCATAGGGTGGTTGTAAGTCTTCAGAATTGATATGGGTAATAAGGTCTGTGGTGGTCCAGCCTACTTTGGCCACTATTTTGGGTGATGCGATGGATTTTTTCTTTTTGTTCAAAAGACTGACCAATTGCGCGGGCCAACCGTTTGGTTGCACCTCACCTGTACCTTCGGTATAACTGTCTCCCAAGGCTAGGAACGTAATGCTGTCATTCTGTGAAAAAATCGGAATGAAACTCAACAGGAAGAGTAGGGAAACTAATATGGTTTTGTACATGGCCTCAATATTTATCGAGACCTTAAAATACAAAAATCCCGCTCCATGGAGCGGGATTTTAATAAGCGGGGTAAGTTTATATTGATTTTTACTTTACTCTATCCACGATGGCTTTGAAGGCATCGGGGTGGTTCATGGCTAAATCTGCAAGAACTTTTCTGTTAAGTTCAATTCCGTTGGATTTTACTTTGCCCATGAACTGGGAGTAAGACATTCCGTGCAAACGGGCACCGGCGTTGATACGGGTGATCCATAGTGAGCGGAAGTTACGTTTTTTGTTTCTTCTATCGCGGTAAGCATATAGCATTGCTTTTTCTACCGCATTTTTGGCTACTGTCCAAACGTTTTTACGTCTTCCAAAGTAACCTTTGGCTTGCTTCATCACTTTTTTTCTTCTAGCTCTTGAAGCAACTGAATTTACTGATCTTGGCATAATGATTCATTTTTTTGTAGCAGGCGGTCGAGAATGGTAAAGTTTTAAGTTGTAAATGCTAAATGATTTTTTCTGAACTTAAAACTAAAAACTTAACACTTTAAAGAGCCTGACTCCATGGTTATTAAATAATGTACCGATTGAACAATTATTTTAAACGTAATTGTTCTTTGATGCTATTCACATCGGATTCGTGAACCAATGTGGAATGCGTCAACTTAAGCTTACGCTTTTTGGATTTCTTGGTCAAAATGTGACTCTTGAAAGCGTGCTTTCTTTTGATTTTACCAGAACCTGTAAGCTTAAAACGCTTTTTGGCACTGGATTTTGTTTTCATCTTAGGCATTTTCCTAGTATTTAACTCCGCTTATTATATGCTGAACTTAGTTCAGTATTTTTTATTTCTTATTGGTTTTTGGCGCAATGAACATGGTCATACGCTTACCTTCCAATTTCGGCATTTGCTCCACTTTTCCAAGCTCTTCCAGTTCTTGGGCCAGCTTCAGCAATAATATTTCACCTTGGTCCTTATACACTATGGACCGTCCTTTGAAAAAGACGTAGGCTTTTAGTTTGGCACCATCCTTCAAGAATTTTTCCGCATGTCGCTTCTTAAAGTCATAATCATGGTCATCTGTCTGTGGACCAAACCGTATTTCCTTGATGACTACTTTGGTGGCTTTTGCCTTTAAGGCTTTGTCCCGCTTCTTCTGCTCGTAAAGAAACTTTTTGTAGTCTATAATTTTACAAACGGGTGGATTGGCATTGGGGGATATTTCCACCAAATCCAATTCCTGCTCTTTTGCGATATCCCTTGCTTTGGAAATGGGATAAACACCCATTTCAACATTGTCCCCAACCAGCCTTACCTCTGGGGCTTTGATCTTTTCATTGATATTGTGAGGGTTTTTGTTTTCCCTCCTGGGTTGGGGCTTAAATCTTCTTCGTATTGCTATGACGTATACTTTTTAATTAAACTCAATTTTTTAGAACGACTTTAAGGTACTATTTATTTCAGTAGATACCAAGTCGGAAAATGCATCGGTGCTCAAACTTCCCAAATCTTCGCCGCCGTGTTTCCGTACCGATACGGTTCCGGATGCTTCTTCCTGCTCTCCAACAATGAGCATAAACGGGATTTTTTGAAGTTCTGCCTCACGGATTTTTTTCCCTACCGTTTCATTCCTCTTATCAATGAGCGCGCGAATTTCGTGATTTTCCAGTGAATTCAAAACTTTTTCCGCATATTTTTCATGTTTCTCACTGACGGGCAGAACAATAGCTTGGGTTGGAATAAGCCATAAGGGGAAATTTCCCCCGGTATGTTCCAGTAGCAAAGCTACAAAACGTTCCATACTTCCAAAAGGGGCCCGGTGGATCATTACCGGTCTGTGCAACTCGTTGTCGCTTCCTTTGTAGGTAAGGTCAAAACGTTTGGGAAGGTTGTAATCTACCTGTATGGTACCCAATTGCCAGTTTCGACCCAAGGCATCTTTCACCATGAAATCCAACTTGGGGCCATAAAAAGCAGCTTCACCACTTTCAATCACATAGTTCAATCCTTTTTCTTCTGCCGCATCAATAATGGCTTGTTCGGCTTTTTCCCAATCGCTTACATCACCAATGTATTTTTCAGGATTGTCCAAATCCCTTACGGATACTTGGGCTGTGAAATTGTCGAAGCCCAAAGAGTTCAATACATATAAGGATAGGTCGATCACATTTTTGAACTCTTCGTTCAATTGCTCCGTAGTACAAAAAATGTGGGCATCGTCTTGGGTGAATCCACGTACACGCGTAAGTCCATGGAGTTCTCCACTTTGCTCATATCTATATACGGTGCCAAATTCGGCATATCGTTTGGGTAAATCCTTATAACTAAAAGGAGTGCTATTATAGATTTCGCAGTGGTGTGGACAGTTCATGGGTTTCAATAGAAACTCCTCATCCTCCTTTGGTGTATGAATGGGTTGAAAACTGTCCTCGCCATATTTGGCATAGTGTCCGGAAGTCACATAAAGTTCCTTTTGGCCAATGTGTGGGGTGACCACCATTTCATAACCAGCTTTTTTCTGGGCTTTCTTTAGAAACTGTTCCAATCGTTCACGAAGGGCTGCCCCTTTGGGTAACCATAAGGGAAGACCCTGTCCAACCTTTTTTGAGAAAGTGAACAGTTCCAGTTCCTTGCCCAGTTTTCTATGATCTCGTTTTTTGGCCTCTTCCAATAGTTCCAAATACTCGGTGAGCTCTTTTTGCTTTGGAAAGGAGATGCCATATACCCGGGTCAATTGGGGATTGTTTTCATCACCTCTCCAATAGGCTCCGGCCACACTCAATATTTTAATAGCCTTGATGATGCCTGTATTGGGGATATGTCCACCGCGACACAAATCAGTAAATGTGCTGTGGTCACAGAAAGTTATGGTGCCATCTTCCAAATTTTCAATAAGCTCAATTTTGAACTCATTGTCTTGGTCCTTATAATATTGAAGGGCATCCGCTTTGGAAACACTTCGCATCTTATAATCATGTTTGCCTCGGGCAATTTCCAATGCCTTCTTTTCAATGGCTGGGAAATCCTTTTCAGAAACCGTGTGCTCCCCAAAATCCACATCATAGTAGAATCCGTTTTCAATAGCAGGTCCAATGGTAAGTTTAATTCCTGGGTACAATTCCTCCAAGGCTTGGGCCACAACGTGTGAAGTGGAGTGCCAAAAAGCCTTTTTCCCTTCACTGTCGTTCCATGTATATAAAGTGAGGGTGCCATCTTCAGTTAGTGGGGTGACGGTTTCCACAACGGTGTCATTGAATTTGGCCGAAATGACATTCCGGGCCAAACCTTCACTGATACTTTTGGCGACCTCCATGGGTGTGGTGCCTTTTGAAACTTTCTTTACCGCGCCATCGGGCAATGTGATTTCTATCATTCGTCTCCTTATTTTGAGATGGTGCGCAAAGATACTATCTTGAGTTGATGCTACAATGCTTACCTTATATATATGTATTAATTTTCTACATATGATAAGATGGTTTTGAATTTTAAAAAAAGTTGTATTTTTATCTGCTTTGTTTTCAATGAGTTGAAAGTTAATGTGTCCGGAAAGCAAAAAAAGCCTTGTTTATTTAGGAAACGGTGTTACATTTGCAGCCCGAAAAACAACAAAGGGTTTGTTTTTTAGGCAAGTTCAGAAGCTCATTGATATACTGTTTTGATAAGTCGGAAAGGCTGGGATAATTATTTAAAAAAGCATTGTGTAATCAAAAAAAGCATTTTACATTTGCAGCCCGAAAAACACCAAGGTGTTTCAGGGAAAAGTTCATGTAAAATGATTGTTTTTGAGGTCAAGAAAATGTTTTGAAATTTTTCTCAAAAAAAGCTTGCCGGTTTAAAAAACAGTTGTACATTTGCACCCGCTTAACCAAAGAGGTGGAGCGGTTGAAGCCGAAAGAAGATTGATTTTGATGAAATTGAGGTTCGGTTTTTTGAATAAAGAAGTTCATATACATATTGTAACGACAGCGTAAAGAGAATTAAGAACCATTTTGATGCGGGGACTCTGGTTTCCGGGTG
>NZ_WELG01000224.1 GCF_009184425.1 Flagellimonas olearia
ATGCCGAGCTTGCCAGCAATGAAGGCAAACGCGTCGTAAGTCGGCTTGGACTCATACTGCGGCTTGATGGCGGGCTTCATGGGAATCAGGAAACGGCCATCTTCACTGGTGGTCATATCCATGCATTCCGCCGGGGTGGAAATGGGCAGGACAATGTCGGCCATGCGCGCGGTCGGCGTCCAGAACATTTCGTGAACGACAATGCATTCGGGTTTCTGCCATGCCCGTATGGCGGATTCCCGCTGGGGCTGACGGGTATGTGAATTGGCAAACCCGTTGTAAATCATTTTGATATCTGGATATTT
>NZ_WELG01000225.1 GCF_009184425.1 Flagellimonas olearia
CGAAATTAGCCACCCACACAGGGATTTTTTGCTTTGTTAAAGGGTGGATAGCGTAAATGCCTAAAAACACCCCTTTTTTCTCTAAAGCTCTTTCTCTTTGAGTTGTGTTTAAAATCGCTTTAATCATCTTTGAATCTTCTTGACTCACTTGCTTAATGGCATGCTCTACTAAAGGGTGTTCTGGGGCGATGGCGATGTAAGTTACGCCATAAATGGTGTCCGCTCTTGTGGTAAAAACTTCAATTTCTTGAATACCATTGCAAGCCTTCAAGCACTCATCAGCGATTTTAAAACCAAATTGCAAC
>NZ_WELG01000226.1 GCF_009184425.1 Flagellimonas olearia
TAGAGGGGTGAGGCAACCACCCGTTTGTCACCCAGCGAGCCCAGCAGGCCCCGGCTAATCACGTTGGCATGGCTAAACGGGTCCATGTTGTCTAGCGCATAGAACTTTCCGTCCCTAGTACGAAAGAGTGCCGCCTGCCCCGTGGCCAGGCGTACTCCCACTCCGGTGCCGGGCAACACATCGTCGACGCTGCAGATTGTTTTCCATTCAACCGCTACTGCATTGTTCATGGCTTACGCCTCCTCAACCAGCTCGATACGTTCATGCTCGTAGGCGGGACGTCGCTGGCCACGTTCACGCACGT
>NZ_WELG01000227.1 GCF_009184425.1 Flagellimonas olearia
TTGAATATATGGGGCGGCGCATTGCCGGTGGCAATATTCGTACCTTTCTTCTGCAACGCCACCTGGTTATCGACCACCGCTTGCACCAGCTAATTAACAGTGGCGTAACCCAGGTAGTGGAAATCGCCTGCGGCCTGTCGCCCCGCGGCCACCGCTTCTGCCAGCAATATCCGCAGCTCACCTACATCGAAACCGACTTGCCGGACATGGCCCGCCGCAAACAACACCTCCTCACAGAACATCAAGTGCTAAGCGAACGCCACCGGGTGATGCCCATCAATATTTTTGCTGACGTCGGCGAACT
>NZ_WELG01000228.1 GCF_009184425.1 Flagellimonas olearia
GTTGGTTTTCAACAGCGGGCCAAAGAAAAAAACGCTGAACAGGGCTCGCCATACCGGCTGTACATTCTTTCCTCGATGGTTTTTTTGGTATTGCCAGTTTTTGAAATTCCAGTAAAGGCCGTAAATACCCATAGTGGCCCAGAAAAGTAGATTGAACTTCCAGGGGGCGACCACATAGAGCGCGACCCCGGCGGCTTCAGGTTTTGCAGTTAGGATCTCGCTGGCCGGGGCTTGGTATACGTTGGATTCCATTCGCTGTTTCCGGTTTTTTGGCTAACGGTGGCGGTGGTTACGGCCAGCTTTT
>NZ_WELG01000229.1 GCF_009184425.1 Flagellimonas olearia
TTAGGACTGCTTTTAAGTCTAGCCGCTATTTTGATAGCGTTTAAAAAGCCTGAAAAAGAAAATTGGGCGTTTGGGATTTTGATTGTGGTGTGGTTGATGGAGCTTATTATTTTTATAGCCCACAGCTCTAGCGTTTTGCCTAATATGAATTTATAGGGGGATGCATGAATAAAGAAACCCGATTTTATAATCTTTTTTCTTTGGCGATTTTAGGGATTTTAATCTTTCCTGTGGGTTTGGCGAATTTTTATTTTGGCTATGTTTTGAAAGATTCGCCTTGTATTTTTTGCTGGGCGCAACGCAT
>NZ_WELG01000230.1 GCF_009184425.1 Flagellimonas olearia
AGCCCATCGCTTCTTCAAGGCTGTCAATATCTTCTTGGATTTCACTCAAAAACAAATTCACAGCCTCATTATCCATCTCCATAGAATCCTCTTCCTTGCTCTCTATAAACTCTTCAGGTTGCTCTTCTAAAAACACGGATTTGGCTAAAAAAATCTCTTTTTTATCCGCAATCAAAAAATAAAATCTTGAACGCTCCAAAAGCAAATACAACAACGGCTTTTCTTCTAAATTATCGCGCACAAAATCATAAATAAGGCTAAAAGGCGAAAACAAAAAATCCACATCCTGGATTTTAAAACGCTT
>NZ_WELG01000231.1 GCF_009184425.1 Flagellimonas olearia
CTTCAACGCGTTTCACTGCGGCGGAATGCATGTCCGCCGAGAATTCCTGGTCACGAAATACCGTGAAACCTTCCTTAAGACTCAATTGAAACCAGTCACGGCAGGTCACCCGGTTTCCAGACCAGTTATGAAAGTACTCATGGGCCACTACAGATTCCACCCGTTGGAACCCGGCGTCGGTGGTCGTAGCGGGATGCGCCAGCACACAGGAGGTGTTAAAGATATTAAGGCCCTTATTTTCCATGGCCCCCATATTGAAGTGGCTTACCGCCACAATCATGTAGATATCCAGATCGTATTCGCG
>NZ_WELG01000232.1 GCF_009184425.1 Flagellimonas olearia
CGGGATCCTTATTCACCTCAAGTAGATTTGAATCCCGATCTTCGTCCCGGAATTTCTAAGTTTACAATTGAGCATTTTGTCAGTCCCGATGAGTATTCCCGATTTCTAGTGATATTGTGCTTTCGAGCAAACCGTCCCGCATATGTAAATGATATATTGCCTAGTGTATTGTGATTGTCTCGATTTCCGTGATTTCACCTATGAGTCGGCACCACTAAGCTTGGATACCCTTGTGTGTTTGATCCACCACTTGGAATATCCCCCTTTTTTCTGTTTACCACTGCAGTTGGTTCCCGCTACACG
>NZ_WELG01000025.1 GCF_009184425.1 Flagellimonas olearia
CGCCATCGCCAGACAGATAGGCTGCGCCCCGTCCACCGTTACGAATGAGCTTCGGCGAGGCACACCGGCCCGCAAGAGCAACAAGGGGAAAGCTCCAGGTTACTCCCCCACGCTGGGAGAAGCCGTCTATAGGGCCAACAGAGTGTCCTGCCACAGGCATCCGAAAGCGGGCGTCTGCAGCAACTTTACCAGCTGGGTGGTTCGGCAAATCCGGGAACACAAGTGGTCCCTGGATGCCTGCTGTGGCTATGCCAAGCGACACAGCCTGTTCGAGCCGTCGGAGATGGTCTGTTCCCGTACCCTCTACAACATGGTCTGGAAAGGGCACCTCTCCATCCAGCCAATGGAACTGCCCGAGGCGTTAAAGCGCAAAGCGAAGAAGCATCGTGTGCGAGAGAACAAAAAGCGCTACGGCACAAGCATTTCCAGCCGCCCGGAGATTGCATCTCTTCGTCTTGAAGAGGGCCACTGGGAAGGCGATACCGTGGTCGGCAAGCGAGCGGGTAAGGAGGCTGTTGTCTTTTCCTTGTTGGAGAAGAAGACGGAAACCTACCTTGCGTTCCGTATCCCTGGTAAAACCAGTGAGGCGGTGATGAATCTCATGAACACCCTCCATGATGAGTACGGAGAGCACTTCTCTCA
>NZ_WELG01000233.1 GCF_009184425.1 Flagellimonas olearia
GGGTGCAGAGAAGTGGGCTTAGCTTAGCTGCAATTCTGGTTGGGCCGGATTTAAAAGGGATTCGGTCGAGACGGGGCAGCAGAGGTGTTGGATGGAATGGGTTCTAGTGGCTGCATGGCTTCAGGCAGGCTCTTGGGATGATGAAAGGAGAGTGTAGTTCAGTGGGTGTGCAGCAGTGCAGTGAAAGGGGAGTGGGAATGAAGGTGTGGGCGGTGAAGGTGGGTGCAGCGGTGCTGGCCGGGAGAAGAGAGGGAAGAAGAAGATGGGGAAGAAGGAAGGGAAAGAAAGAAGGGAGAGGGAGA
>NZ_WELG01000234.1 GCF_009184425.1 Flagellimonas olearia
TGTCGCTGGGTGACACCATTGCCGGTCTGCACGCAGCCCTTGGCATCCTGCTCGCCCTGTTCGAGCGCCAAAACAGTGCGCGTGGCCAAGTCGTGGACATCGCCCTGTACGAATCCGTGTTCAACCTACTGGAAGGCGTGATTCCCGAATTCGATGGAGCCGGCGTGATTCGTGAACCCGCAGGCTCCACGGTCACCGGCATTGTGCCCACTAACACCTACCGCTGTGCCGATCGCAAATTCGTGGTGATTGGTGGCAATGGCGATTCTATTTTCAAGCGTTTGATGGCCGCTGCGGGCCG
>NZ_WELG01000235.1 GCF_009184425.1 Flagellimonas olearia
CCTTGCATCCAGTTCCCTTTTAAATGAAGTGAGAGATGACGCAGAACTTATTTACGCAGGAAAGCGTTCTTCAAATCATCATTTAAAACAGTATGAGACAAACGAGCTTTTAGTGAAGCTTGCATTAGAAGGAAAAAATGTTGTCCGCTTAAAGGGCGGTGACCCATATATCTTCGGCCGTGGCGGTGAAGAAGGACAGGAACTTAGAGAAGCTGGTGTTGACTTTGAAGTTGTGCCGGGAATTTCTTCTTCTTATTCTGTTCCGGCATACTGCGGTATTCCAGTGACACATCGTGATTTC
>NZ_WELG01000236.1 GCF_009184425.1 Flagellimonas olearia
TTGGGTATGGATTTTGCCGGAACCATTGAGTCTGTCGGTGCCGGAGTCACCAGCTTTACCTCAGGTGATGAAGTCTACGGCTGCGCTGGAGGTCTAGCGGATTTACAAGGCGCTTTGGCTGAATACATTCCGGCGGATGCTCGCCTGGTTGCCCACAAGCCAAAACGCTTGTCCATGCGCGAAGCCGCCGCCCTGCCCTTGGTTGGTATAACCGCCTACGAAGGGCTGCAGCGTGCCGGCGCCAGCGCCGGGCAGACTCTGCTGGTTCATGGGGGTACCGGTGGTGTGGGTCATGTGGCTG
>NZ_WELG01000237.1 GCF_009184425.1 Flagellimonas olearia
TTGGATGTATTTTGAGACCATCCATAGGCTCTGATCGAAGATTTTTTTGTCTCCGATGCTGTCGCCGCCGGGAGCTCCTGTTCAGCTGTCGGAGAAGCGAAGTTAGGCCAAATGATTCTGAAATGGCCCGAAACTTCTTGTGTACTCCTCTTTTGGCCGTCTTGAAGGATCTTGCAGTTTTTGTTTGATTCTGACAAGATTCGATTTTTGGAGAAGTAGCATTGCCTATTTATGGCAGGCTGCGACGTCATGTAGCTCTCTTGATGTTGAAGAGGCAAAGTGACATTTTTGGTGTCAACAC
>NZ_WELG01000238.1 GCF_009184425.1 Flagellimonas olearia
TATGAATTATGATAACTATTGGGATGAGGACAAACCAGAACTCAATATCACGCCCTTAGTGGATGTGATGCTTGTTTTATTGGCCATTCTTATGGTAACAACACCCACTCTTACCTATAAAGAAGAGATTGCTTTGCCTTCTGGCTCAAAAACTGCTAGAGCCACTCAAGATAAAATGATAGAGATCCGCATGGATAAAGACGCAAAAATCTATATAGATAGTCAAACCTATGAATACAACTCCTTCCCGGATACTTTTAACTTGCTTTCTAAGAAATACGATAAAGATACTAGGGTTAGT
>NZ_WELG01000239.1 GCF_009184425.1 Flagellimonas olearia
GCTTGCGTTTCAAGGTGCGTGACGACATATGCAGCTCACCAGCTACCTCTTCCACCCCAGGGAAGCGGCCACCGCCACCCAGAATGATCCGCCGCACCTGCCCCAACAAAGGCGGCGGCAACTTGATCGTCGCCATTTCCTGCTCACATTGATCTGCCGCCATTCTGGCCAGACGCGGATCCGCAAACTGTAAAGTGTATTTCATGCGCTCCACCGGAAAGCGCATTTGATTGTAGGCACAATCGAAATACACTGGCACCGGCATCACCGGCCGCAAGCGAGCAAAATAGTCAGGCTCTG
>NZ_WELG01000026.1 GCF_009184425.1 Flagellimonas olearia
CTCTTTACCGCTTTTAAGGTTAACGCGTCACTCGCTTGTACCGCGTCGGGGGACGAACGTGGCTGCCGGCATAACTTTTCGCCTCTCTTGTTCAAGAATGTGAACACCTTAAGTGATTTCTTCGCGCTTAGGACTTCGGGTGCGATCATACCAGCACTAATGCACCGGATCCCATCAGAACTCCGCAGTTAAGCGTGCTTGGGCGAGAGTAGTACTAGGATGGGTGACCTCCTGGGAAGTCCTCGTGTTGCACCCCCTTTTTGCTTTTCGCGTCAATTTGGGCCTCTCCTTCTTAGCGGCAGATCTTTTAGCATTCCATTTTTTTTTTCGGTGTCACCAGCTCGTCACGATCCCCTTTAACGGACCCGCGGGGGCCGACGTGCCTCCTCCCGGTGTCAGAACGATTGGCGTGTGGCGCCCGGGCAAAAAACCGAGGATACCGGATCGCGAATGGCCGAATCCGACACCGCCGGCGGCTCGGAACGGGCCCGCCTGTTCGCCCCGCCGTTCTGCTCGTCCCGAGCTTTCCGACGGTATATCACAATCGCGAATCCGGCGGGCGGATCGAAAGATGCGGCCTCGACAACCCAAGCCGTTCCGCGCGAACCTTCCGTCCGGAACGCACAAATAGTTTCG
>NZ_WELG01000028.1 GCF_009184425.1 Flagellimonas olearia
TGGGGGGGCACAACATACGGTCGATTTATGGCCCCAGCATTGCTGCAAAATATAGAAGAACTTGATTCCAGTGAAGGGACAGCCGAACAAAGGGCTGTCAAAAAGGTTAGTGAGGTCGCAAGCATATTGACGAACTCTGGCATTTCAAACCAGCAACTTGGTCTGAATATGCTCATCTACGAGATGGCACAACAAGGGAATATCGCCTTTTTTGACGAGCATACAGACGCAAGTAAATTGGCAGCAATGATGCAAGTTCGGGCTCAGCGAAACGCAGCCTGGCAGCTGGAGTCGGATAATTTTGCCTCCGTGATGGTTCCTCTAATCACATTCTTTGAAAACTTTGTTTTCGCAATTTCCCCCCTAATGGTGTTCGTGGTTTTCTTGGGCGCCGGGGGGATAAAGCTCCTTGGCAAATACATGTTCCTGGTTCTTTGGGTGCAAATGTGGATGCCTTTGATGGCAGTGGTGAATTTATACCTAATTATGTCCGCAACAGGGTCAATGGATACGCTCATACAGAGTCATGCGGGATTGGGATCCTTTGCAATGCTCAGCTATATGGGAACCGAGGTTAATACTTGGATGGGGGT
>NZ_WELG01000029.1 GCF_009184425.1 Flagellimonas olearia
CGATGGCCTGCTCAGTCTCAACCGCAGGCTGGCCGACGCAGGCATCACGCTTCACTTCTCGGAGATCAAGGGACCCGTAATGGATCAGTTCAAGCGAGCGGCGTTACCCGAACAGCTTAGCGGCAAGATCTACCTGACCCATTATCAGGCCATGCAGGATCTGGCACCGGAATGTATAAAACAACAGGACCGCCAAGACGAAGAAGACTTGCAGCCCCCACATACCCCGGTAAGCTGACAGCAAATCATCAAGGAGTCTCCATGACGACTACCAAGAAATTGACCGACACCCTCTTTGTCGCAGAACAGCTGCAGCCAGAAGATATGGCTGAGCTGGCCAAAGCGGGCTTCAAGATGGTCATCAACAACCGCCCCGATGGTGAAGATGAAAACCAACCCAGTAGCGCCGAAATGGCCGCCGCCGCCGAGGCAGCGGGCCTGGAATACGCTCACCAGCCTGTGGTGGGCAGTAACATCAGCGAAACCGATATCGACGGCTTCGACGCCATCGTCTCGCTGGCAGAAACACCAGTATTAGCGTTTTGCCGTACGGGAACCCGCAGCACAATGCTGTGGGCCCTGACCC
>NZ_WELG01000030.1 GCF_009184425.1 Flagellimonas olearia
CTTTCGATGGAGGGTTTATGAGGAGGTTGAAACACTGATACATTATGTTTAGGGTTGAAATAATGTAAAAAGTTTTTGTGCATGTTTTTCCTTTTATAACAAGCACCATATACATGTTACATATATACTGCCTATCTAATTATAAACCATTTTATATCCAGAGAGAGATGGGTAAAGATTCATTTAGCCCGTTGATGAGTATTCTTCGTGAGAACAAGTTGACCGGCCCTAATTACGTAGATTGGAAGAGGAATCTTGACATAGTACTCACTGCTGAGGAGTACAAGTATGTCTTGATAGAAAATTGTCCTGAAATTGATACCAATTCTACTGAAGACCAGTTAGAGGCTGAAAGGAAGTGGAAGAAAGCGAACAGCATGGCTAAATGCTACATGCTCGCTTCCATGTCCAACGTGTTGCAAACACAGCACGAGCATATGGACACAGCCTATGAAATCATGATGTCCTTGTCAGAAATGTTCGCAGACAAGAGCAGGCCAGCTAGGCAAGCTGCTATAAGGACCATCATGAACACTAGAATGGCTGAAGGAACACCTGTCA
>NZ_WELG01000003.1:1665-7164 GCF_009184425.1 Flagellimonas olearia
ATCTTTCGGGTCCCAACAGCTATGCTCTTACTCAAATCCATCCGAAGACATCAGGATCGGTCGATTGTGCACCTCTTGCGAGGCCCCAACCTACGTTCACTTTCATTACGCGTATGGGTTTTACACCCAAACACTCGCATAGACGTTAGACTCCTTGGTCCGTGTTTCAAGACGGGCGGCATATAACCATTATGCCAGCATCCTTGACTTACGTCGCAGTCCTCAGTCCCAGCTGGCAGTATTCCCACAGGCTATAATACTTACCGAGGCAAGCTACATTCCTATGGATTTATCCTGCCACCAAAACTGATGCTGGCCCAGTGAAATGCGAGATTCCCCTACCCACAAGGAGCAGAGGGCACAAAACACCATGTCTGATCAAATGCCCTTCCCTTTCAACAATTTCACGTACTTTTTCACTCTCTTTTCAAAGTTCTTTTCATCTTTCCATCACTGTACTTGTTCGCTATCGGTCTCTCGCCAATATTTAGCTTTAGATGGAATTTACCACCCACTTAGAGCTGCATTCCCAAACAACTCGACTCTTCGAAGGCACTTTACAAAGAACCGCACTCCTCGCCACACGGGATTCTCACCCTCTATGACGTCCTGTTCCAAGGAACATAGACAAGGAACGGCCCCAAAGTTGCCCTCTCCAAATTACAACTCGGGCACCGAAGGTACCAGATTTCAAATTTGAGCTTTTGCCGCTTCACTCGCCGTTACTAAGGCAATCCCGGTTGGTTTCTTTTCCTCCGCTTATTGATATGCTTAAGTTCAGCGGGTACTCCTACCTGATTTGAGGTCAAACTTTAAGAACATTGTTCGCCTAGACGCTCTCTTCTTATCGATAACGTTCCAATACGCTCAGTATAAAAAAAGATTAGCCGCAGTTGGTAAAACCTAAAACGACCGTACTTGCATTATACCTCAAGCACGCAGAGAAACCTCTCTTTGGAAAAAAAACATCCAATGAAAAGGCCAGCAATTTCAAGTTAACTCCAAAGAGTATCACTCACTACCAAACAGAATGTTTGAGAAGGAAATGACGCTCAAACAGGCATGCCCCCTGGAATACCAAGGGGCGCAATGTGCGTTCAAAGATTCGATGATTCACGGAATTCTGCAATTCACATTACGTATCGCATTTCGCTGCGTTCTTCATCGATGCGAGAACCAAGAGATCCGTTGTTGAAAGTTTTTAATATTTTAAAATTTCCAGTTACGAAAATTCTTGTTTTTGACAAAAATTTAATGAATAGATAAAATTGTTTGTGTTTGTTACCTCTGGGCCCCGATTGCTCGAATGCCCAAAGAAAAAGTTGCAAAGATATGAAAACTCCACAGTGTGTTGTATTGAAACGGTTTTAATTGTCCTATAACAAAAGCACAGAAATCTCTCACCGTTTGGAATAGCAAGAAAGAAACTTACAAGCCTAGCAAGACCGCGCACTTAAGCGCAGGCCCGGCTGGACTCTCCATCTCTTGTCTTCTTGCCCAGTAAAAGCTCTCATGCTCTTGCCAAAACAAAAAAATCCATTTTCAAAATTATTAAATTTCTTTAATGATCCTTCCGCAGGTTCACCTACGGAAACCTTGTTACGACTTTTAGTTCCTCTAAATGACCAAGTTTGTCCAAATTCTCCGCTCTGAGATGGAGTTGCCCCCTTCTCTAAGCAGATCCTGAGGCCTCACTAAGCCATTCAATCGGTACTAGCGACGGGCGGTGTGTACAAAGGGCAGGGACGTAATCAACGCAAGCTGATGACTTGCGCTTACTAGGAATTCCTCGTTGAAGAGCAATAATTACAATGCTCTATCCCCAGCACGACGGAGTTTCACAAGATTACCAAGACCTCTCGGCCAAGGTTAGACTCGCTGGCTCCGTCAGTGTAGCGCGCGTGCGGCCCAGAACGTCTAAGGGCATCACAGACCTGTTATTGCCTCAAACTTCCATCGGCTTGAAACCGATAGTCCCTCTAAGAAGTGGATAACCAGCAAATGCTAGCACCACTATTTAGTAGGTTAAGGTCTCGTTCGTTATCGCAATTAAGCAGACAAATCACTCCACCAACTAAGAACGGCCATGCACCACCACCCACAAAATCAAGAAAGAGCTCTCAATCTGTCAATCCTTATTGTGTCTGGACCTGGTGAGTTTCCCCGTGTTGAGTCAAATTAAGCCGCAGGCTCCACTCCTGGTGGTGCCCTTCCGTCAATTCCTTTAAGTTTCAGCCTTGCGACCAT
Organism: Flagellimonas olearia; assembly: GCF_009184425.1. Classification (GTDB taxonomy): domain Bacteria; phylum Bacteroidota; class Bacteroidia; order Flavobacteriales; family Flavobacteriaceae; genus Flagellimonas; species Flagellimonas olearia. The sequence continues at coordinate 3,913 of NZ_WELG01000003.1, forward strand.
ACTCCCCCCAGAACCCAAAGACTTTGATTTCTCGTAAGGTGCCGAGTGGGTCATTAAAAAAACACCACCCGATCCCTAGTCGGCATAGTTTATGGTTAAGACTACGACGGTATCTGATCATCTTCGATCCCCTAACTTTCGTTCTTGATTAATGAAAACGTCCTTGGCAAATGCTTTCGCAGTAGTTAGTCTTCAATAAATCCAAGAATTTCACCTCTGACAATTGAATACTGATGCCCCCGACCGTCCCTATTAATCATTACGATGGTCCTAGAAACCAACAAAATAGAACCAAACGTCCTATTCTATTATTCCATGCTAATATATTCGAGCAATACGCCTGCTTTGAACACTCTAATTTTTTCAAAGTAAAAGTCCTGGTTCGCCAAGAGCCACAAGGACTCAAGGTTAGCCAGAAGGAAAGGCCCCGTTGGAAATCCAGTACACGAAAAAATCGGACCGGCCAACCGGGCCCAAAGTTCAACTACGAGCTTTTTAACTGCAACAACTTTAATATACGCTATTGGAGCTGGAATTACCGCGGCTGCTGGCACCAGACTTGCCCTCCAATTGTTCCTCGTTAAGGTATTTACATTGTACTCATTCCAATTACAAGACCCGAATGGGCCCTGTATCGTTATTTATTGTCACTACCTCCCTGAATTAGGATTGGGTAATTTGCGCGCCTGCTGCCTTCCTTGGATGTGGTAGCCGTTTCTCAGGCTCCCTCTCCGGAATCGAACCCTTATTCCCCGTTACCCGTTGAAACCATGGTAGGCCACTATCCTACCATCGAAAGTTGATAGGGCAGAAATTTGAATGAACCATCGCCAGCACAAGGCCATGCGATTCGAAAAGTTATTATGAATCATCAAAGAGTCCGAAGACATTGATTTTTTATCTAATAAATACATCTCTTCCAAAGGGTCGAGATTTTAAGCATGTATTAGCTCTAGAATTACCACAGTTATACCATGTAGTAAAGGAACTATCAAATAAACGATAACTGATTTAATGAGCCATTCGCAGTTTCACTGTATAAATTGCTTATACTTAGACATGCATGGCTTAATCTTTGAGACAAGCATATGACTACTGGCAGGATCAACCAGATAACTATCTTAAAAGAAGAAGCAACAAGCAGTAAAAAAGAAAGAAACCGAAATCTCTTTTTTTTTTTCCCACCTATTCCCTCTTGCTAGAAGATACTTATTGAGTTTGGAAACAGCTGAAATTCCAGAAAAATTGCTTTTTCAGGTCTCTCTGCTGCCGGAAATGCTCTCTGTTCAAAAAGCTTTTACACTCTTGACCAGCGCACTCCGTCACCATACCATAGCACTCTTTGAGTTTCCTCTAATCAGGTTCCACCAAACAGATACCCCGGTGTTTCACGGAATGGTACGTTTGATATCGCTGATTTGAGAGGAGGTTACACTTGAAGAATCACAGTCTTGCGACCGGCTATTCAACAAGGCATTCCCCCAAGTTTGAATTCTTTGAAATAGATTGCTATTAGCTAGTAATCCACCAAATCCTTCGCTGCTCACCAATGGAATCGCAAGATGCCCACGATGAGACTGTTCAGGTTAAACGCAAAAGAAACACACTCTGGGAATTTCTTCCCAAATTGTATCTCTCAATACGCATCAACCCATGTCAATTAAACACGCTGTATAGAGACTAGGCAGATCTGACGATCACCTAGCGACTCTCTCCACCGTTTGACGAGGCCATTTACAAAAACATAACGAACGACAAGCCTACTCGAATTCGTTTCCAAACTCTTTTCGAACTTGTCTTCAACTGCTTTCGCATGAAGTACCTCCCAACTACTTTTCCTCACACTTGTACTCCATGACTAAACCCCCCCTCCCATTACAAACTAAAATCTTACTTTTATTTTCTTTTGCCCTCTCTGTCGCTCTGCCTTAACTACGTATTTCTCGCCGAGAAAAACTTCAATTTAAGCTATTCTCCAAAAATCTTAGCGTATATTTTTTTTCCAAAGTGACAGGTGCCCCGGGTAACCCAGTTCCTCACTATTTTTTACTGCGGAAGCGGAAGCGGAAAATACGGAAACGCGCGGGAACATACAAAACATACAAAATATACCTTTCTCACACAAGAAATATATGCTACTTGCAAAATATCATACCAAAAAACTTTTCACAACCGAAACCAAAACCAACGGATATCATACATTACACTACCACCATTCAAACTTTACTACTATCCTCCCTTCAGTTTCCCTTTTTCTGCCTTTTTCGGTGACGGAAATACGCTTCAGAGACCCTAAAGGGAAATCCATGCCATAACAGGAAAGTAACATCCCAATGCGGACTATACCACCCCACCACACTCCTACCAATAACGGTAACTATTCTATGTTTTCTTACTCCTATGTCTATTCATCTTTCATCTGACTACCTAATACTATGCAAAAATGTAAAATCATCACACAAAACATAAACAATCAAAATCAGCCATTTCCGCACCTTTTCCTCTGTCCACTTTCAACCGTCCCTCCAAATGTAAAATGGCCTATCGGAATACATTTTCTACATCCTAACTACTATAAAACAACCTTTAGACTTACGTTTGCTACTCTCATGGTCTCAATACTGCCGCCGACATTCTGTCCCACATACTAAATCTCTTCCCGTCATTATCGCCCGCATCCGGTGCCGTAAATGCAAAACAAATACCATCTATGTCTTCCACACCATCATTTTACTATGCCTGCCACCATCCATTTGTCTTTTGCACCATATCTTCATAACCTGTCACCTTGAAACTACCTCTGCATGCCACCTACCGACCAACTTTCATGTTCTGTTTCGACCTACCTCTTGTAAATGACAAATCACCTTTTTCATCGTATGCACCTTATTCTCCACATCACAATGCACTATTGCTTTTGCTTTTTCACCTGTCATATCCTATTGCTATTAGATGAAATATAATAAAAATTGTCCTCCACCCATAACACCTCTCACTCCCACCTACTGAACATGTCTGGACCCTGCCCTCATATCACCTGCGTTTCCGTTAAACTATCGGTTGCGGCCATATCTACCAGAAAGCACCGTTTCCCGTCCGATCAACTGTAGTTAAGCTGGTAAGAGCCTGACCGAGTAGTGTAGTGGGTGACCATACGCGAAACTCAGGTGCTGCAATCTTTATTTCTTTTTTTTTTTTTTTTTTTTTTTTTTTTTTTTTTTTTTTTGCTTCCTTTTCTAAATTCCATTACTA
>NZ_WELG01000031.1 GCF_009184425.1 Flagellimonas olearia
CTGTAGGCGCTCTGCTTGCACAAGAGAATGACGAAGGGAAAGAAGCTGCTCTATACTACCTCAGCCGCATGCTAGTAGGTGCAGAGCATCGTTACTCTCCGGTCGAAAAAGAATGCCTTGCAGTGATGTTCGCCGTACAAAAGCTACGTCACTACTTGCTTTCCAACACAGTTTACCTGGTCTCAAGGATTAACCTCTTAAAGGTCCTTGTTACAAAAGCAGGTTCTCTCAATGCACGACTGGCAAAATGGTCCATCCTTCTATCACAATTTGATATTAGGTATGTGCCACAAAAAGCAATCAAAGGCCAAGCTCTAGCAGATTTCCTCGCAGAGCATCCATTGCCTAAAGATTCACCACTCAGAGATGATCTCCCAGACGAACCCGTCTACAACGTGGAGACTTTCTCGCCAAAAGCTTCCTGGGATATGTACTTTGACGGTGCAACCAGGACAAATGAAAAAAGAGAGCTGATCTCGGGAGTTGGCATCCTTTTTGTTAGCCCCGGCAAATATATGATTCCACATGCTTTCTCGCTACTGGAATCATGCACAAATA
>NZ_WELG01000032.1 GCF_009184425.1 Flagellimonas olearia
TATTTAAAATGTATGTTGCTGCTTCTAAGGCATAACCCCAAAAAGATATAGGTAGGGTTGCATGACTCATCATGGACCTTACCATATCAAGAAGGGTACGGTTTCTTCTCTCTGCTACACCATTTTGCTGGGGTGTACCCAGTGCAGACAACTGAGACACAATCCCTTGTTGTGTGAGGTACTCCTTGAACTCACCTAGGAGGTACTCGCCACCTCGATCAGATCGAAGGGCTTTGATATGTTTCCCTAGTTGTAGCTCCGCCTCAGCCTTGAATTGTTTGAACTTATCAAACGCCTCAGACTTGCGTCGCATCAAATAGACATATCCATACCTAGAGTAATCATCGGTGAAGGTGATGTAATACTCATATCCTCCTCTTGCTAGTTTGTTCATAGGACCACACACATCAGTGTGAACCAATTCTAACAACTCCTTTGACCTTAGTCCCTTTCCAGAGAATGACCTTTTGGTCATCTTTCCCTTGAGACATGATTCGCACTGAGGAAAAGGTTCGAAATCTAATGAGCTCAAAGGCCCATCTTCTACCAACCTC
>NZ_WELG01000033.1 GCF_009184425.1 Flagellimonas olearia
TCGGCCGTTGCGTGCGGGCGTGCTGCAGCGCCGGCCGTGCGCGGTCTGTCCGTGCACGCTGCTGCGTCGGCCGCGTGCGGTCTGTCGGTGCGCGCGTGCAGCTGCGTCGGCCGTGTGCGGTCCGTCCCTGCCATCGTCCCTTCGGTGCTGCTGATTCTGCTGCGTGCGGTCTGCCGGTGCGTGCTGCTGCGCCGGTCGTGCGCCGTCCGTCCGTGCCCACGGTCCGGTCGGCCGCATCGGACGCTCACGGTCCGTTTCCTCAATCTCGGACGTTTATACCCAGGAGGTGAGAAACAATGGTCGGCACCAGCCCCTACCTTGTTGTGGCGCTGCGCCGTCGGTCCGGTCGGCCGCCTCGGTGCACAGTCCGTCCGTGCACGCTGCTGCGTGCGGTCTGTCGGTGCGTGCTGGCTGCTGCGTCGGCCGTGTGCGGTCCGTCCGTGCCATCGTCCCTTCGGTGCTGCTGTCTCTGCTGCGTGCGGTCTGCCGGCGCGTGCGGGCGTGCTGCAGCGCCGGCCGTGCGCGGTCTGTCCGTGCACGCTGCT
>NZ_WELG01000034.1 GCF_009184425.1 Flagellimonas olearia
CGAGCGGTTTGCTTCTTTTGAAGCATAAGCTGGTGTTTGTTCTCATCGAAGGTGATGATCAGTGAAGCTGCCATTGTTAGTTTCAAAATTTTCTGAAACAAGACCACATCCATTAGTAATCACAAGAATATGATGATCATAAATGGGAAATTCTATGGTTTTGTCTTTTCAAATCGCTTGAGGGACATGACCCAAGCAATATGAAGAAGGCAAAAAGCCATAGAGGGTACAATTGTTCTGATTGCAAGTATGGTAGGCTCGGAATGAGCGTCCCAGTGACTGCCAGAAGTAATTGTATACCTAAATTCGACTTATCGAGAAGCGGAGCTTGCTCGAGATAAGAAGAATATGAGGTAGGAGTTACAAATGTGCCGGTCACAGATACAGTAGACCCCGAAAGGGCGTACTAGTACCGCTATGCACAAATGTTGGAGATCGCATCCATGAGATGGGATTCTCTGTTTTTGAAAGGTCTGAAATGGATTTATAAAGGAGAGCAGGTGGTATTCCAATTCCAAGACGGGCTCAACATTTCTGCAAGC
>NZ_WELG01000035.1 GCF_009184425.1 Flagellimonas olearia
TCCTCATTCAGTTTTTGTAATTCTTAGATGAGATTATCACGAGTGCGTGGAGACATTCGCAATAAGTCTAGGATGTGCAGACATGCAGGAATGTGTTTGAAGTGCTCAACCAAGTCATACTTGAAAGCCTCCTTGGGGCCTGCATGTTCATTATTGTTGCCACTAGGGGCGCTTACAACATCTTTTCCCGAAGGATTTACATAAGTAAAGGAAGATTGGTTGTAATTTTTGTGGTAGTCCCGGCCAGAGCGGGTGCCTCTACCAACTTCGAGAGCTTCTTGAGAAGGATCTTCGTTTGGAAGATTGTCTTCAGGATCAAGAGGCTGTCGTTTTCATCTACTGGGGATGTATCTGCAGCAGAGTTGCCATCCTCAGTGATTGTGTTGCACGGAGCATTTTCCGGGAGCAAGTCCTGAACAGCATCCAGCAGCTTTTCTTCTGTGTTGACTAATTCATCATCCCAAGCATTAATAGCTGAGTTTTCTTCAAGATGATCAGTCAAGAAGAATGTGAATTCTGAAGTCACGGTCTCAG
>NZ_WELG01000036.1 GCF_009184425.1 Flagellimonas olearia
TCAATTGCTCATAATACGCCTGGAGATTACCCGTATTGTCCAACAGGCTGGCTCGCTCTTTCAGGCCGGCCGGTAACAGAGGAAGAAAATCAGAGGCCGCAGCAGAGACGCTCCGGTGTTGTTTCAAAGCGCGCCCCAAGGCCGCTGAAGAGGGGGAAAACAACGCCTGCAATAGAAGGCGCTTAAATTGTCCGTCCATTCGCCCACCTCCTTGTGTGCGTTGACGGTTTATCAGGCGTCGAAACGCCGGCGGTGAGCGCTACCGCATAGGAATCAGTAACTACCCGCCGGACTTTCAGCGATGTCGTTCATGTAAATAGGTCGAGTGGACTCCATAATCAAGCTGTAGCTGACCTTATCGAAAACCCGGAAGATCACCATGGAACCCGTTCTCTCGCGGGGCAGCTGAACCATGTCACCCTGCTGACGATCACGAACCACTTCGCCCTGACCATATATATCCAACACATTGCCTTCTTTCAGACCATCACGCAGGCCCTTGTTAATCACTACTACGTCGTTACGGGCC
>NZ_WELG01000037.1 GCF_009184425.1 Flagellimonas olearia
GCTCTAATTGTCAAAAGGTTAAACAAGATTTAAAACTTAAAGATAGGATTTATCAATGCCTAGAGTGTGGCTTTGAATTAGATAGAGATATAAACGCTGCTATCAATCTTTTAAAGCATTTAGTAGGTAGAGTTACTGCCGAATTTACGCCTATGGACTTGACAGCTCTGTTGAATGATTTATCCAAAAATCGTTTAGTAACTAGCAAGGTTGAACTAGGAATACAACAAAAATCCTAAATTAAGAGAATTTTATAGCTCTTTATAGGATTTTATAGGTTTGTAGTAACGGTTTGTAGCCCAATAATAAGCTAAAAATAGCCTTATTTCATCGTTTCATTCAAAAACTGATGATTAGGTTGGATTAGAATTGAAAATTCATTCTAGGCGATTTTAGGAAGAAATTTGTCTAAAACAACTCACTATGGCTACCAAGCCTAAGCAACCAAAGAGTGTTATTTTTGACTATATAAACTAACAAAACATCAGGTCTAATGTGGCATTCTCTACAAGGATACCACTCGCCTTT
>NZ_WELG01000038.1 GCF_009184425.1 Flagellimonas olearia
ACAGACGAGCTGCAGCACCAAGCACAAACTCTCGATCCGTCTCGGCCACCGACATCGCCTGATTTTTTTTTCTTCCCACAAGCCACTCCCATGCTGTAAGTCTTTGATTCTAACATTCCTTTTGGAGGCGGCCCAGCCTTGCTCTCAGATCGCTCCACCTAGGCTATACATAAACAAGAACACTGTTTAGCCCATAATATTGAATTTGGTTGGTCATACAAATAAAGTCTAGATAATGAACCCTATATCGGAGCAATCCAATGGCCCTAGCAAATCGCAAGATCGGTTACGACGAGGTTGTAACCCGTGACATTCACTTTCCCATGAATATCGAAAACGTGGCCCGCCACTGGTTCGGTAATGACCCTTGGTCCACCCACTGGATGAACGCCATCCTTGCCGCCGTCCCAGACGGCGAGCGCTGGGTTATGAACTCAGCCAGGCGACAGCTTAGCAAGCTTGACGACCCGGAGGTGCTCAATGCCGCCAAGGAATTCATTCGCCAAGAGCGCATTCAT
>NZ_WELG01000039.1 GCF_009184425.1 Flagellimonas olearia
TAGCTCCAGTTCCAACTCTAAAGGCAAACTCCCCTTTCTCAATTCTCTGCATTATCTGAAACCCCTGCAAAGAATTGCAGATATGATTAGTGGCTCCAGAATCTACGATCCATGAATCAGTAGAATCAACCACAAGACAGGTTTCAATGTAGTATGAAAAAGATGTACCTTTCTTAGCTAGGAGCTTGGGACAATCTTTCTTCCAATGACCTTTGAGGCCACACTTGAAGCATTTCCCTTTGGGCTTATCATCTGTACCCTTGTCCTTTGCATTACCAGCATTGCCCTTTTTCTGTCCTTTTCCCTTATTCTGCTTCTTCTTGAACTTCTTCCCTTTCGGGTTTAGTTTAGAGGAAGACTGGAAAAAGTGGACTTGGGCCTTGGGCTTCATGATGGCCTCTGCCGCCTGGAGTTCCTTCATTAACTCAGAAAGGGTCATGTCCATCTTGCTCATATTGAAATTGAGCTTGAACTGATTGAAGGAATCCGGCAGAGTTTCTAGAATC
>NZ_WELG01000004.1:2500-5322 GCF_009184425.1 Flagellimonas olearia
GGCACGCCGTCACCCCCAAAGGGGCTCCGACCGCTTGTAGGCGTATGGTTTCAGGGTCTTTTTCACTCCCTTGTTCAGGGTTCTTTTCACCTTTCCCTCACGGTACTGGTTCACTATCGGTCTCTCAGGAGTATTTAGTCTTGGCGGATGGTCCCGCCGGATTCACACAGGGTTTCACGTGCCCCGCGCTACTCAGGATACCACTATCTTTAACGTTCCTTGCCTGTACCGGGCTATCACCGTCTACGGCCCCTCTTTCCAAAGGGTTCCAGTTCGTCACGCAAAGAATCCCGTGGTCCTACAACCCCAACATTGCCGGAACAACATTGGTTTGGACTAATCCGATTTCGCTCGCCACTACTCTCGGAATCACTTTTGTTTTCTCTTCCTCCGCCTACTTAGATGTTTCAGTTCAGCGGGTTCGCCCACCTTGCGGTGTGACTGGCCTTCAACCAGCCGGGTTGCCCCATTCGGACACCCACGGATCAATGCTCATGTGCAGCTCCCCGTGGATTTTCGCAGCTTATCGCGTCCTTCGTCGCCTCTGAGAGCCCAGGCATCCCCCATACGCCCTTCTTTTGCTTGTCGCATTATGTGCAAAAGCACAAATGCCCTCTCGTAATCCTTATATATTCTATTCTACTTCGTGTTTCTTCTTTTGACTTCGCCATGATGGTATAACCATCACGCTCCGTCCCAATATGTCAATGAACTTGTGGCGAATCGCCACCGATGTTTAACGATCAGCGGACAATCTTTGCCGTGGTGGAGAATATCGGAGTCGAACCGATGACCTCCTGCGTGCAAGGCAGGCGCTCTAGCCAGCTGAGCTAATTCCCCATTTCAGTCAGCAGTTATCAGTTAACAGTTAACAGTTTTGATAACGTGCTCACCATTACGTGATAATCACTCAACCTCTAAAATTTCCTTCAGTATTCCTTAATGAACTTTTCAAAACTTTAAACTTTCAAACTTAAAACTTTGAACTTGCAGCTTCGCCGCTTTCGTAGTCTCAGGCAGACTCGAACTGCCGACCTCTACATTATCAGTGTAGCGCTCTAACCAGCTGAGCTATGAGACTGTCTTGGCCAAAATTGCCTATATCACAAAAAACATATCATAAACGACAGCACAAAGATCTTAAAGGACCACCTCGTGCGGGACCCGTAACTTCCGGGCATCTCTTTCTCTAGAAAGGAGGTGTTCCAGCCGCACCTTCCGGTACGGCTACCTTGTTACGACTTAGCCCTAGTTACCGATTTTGCCCTAGGCCGCTCCTCTCGGTGACGGACTTCAGGCACTCCCGGCTTCCATGGCTTGACGGGCGGTGTGTACAAGGCCCGGGAACGTATTCACCGGATCATGGCTGATATCCGATTACTAGCGATTCCAGCTTCACGGGGTCGAGTTGCAGACCCCGATCCGAACTGTGACCGGTTTTATAGATCCGCGCCCCCTTGCGGGGTGGCTTCCCTCTGTACCGGCCATTGTAGCACGTGTGTGGCCCAGGACGTAAGGGCCGTGATGATTTGACGTCGTCCCCACCTTCCTCACGGTTTGCACCGGCAGTCCCGTTAGAGTCCCCATCTTGACATGCTGGCAACTAACGGTAGGGGTTGCGCTCGTTATAGGACTTAACCTGACACCTCACGGCACGAGCTGACGACAACCATGCAGCACCTTGCAGGCAGTCCGAAGAAAAAGCTATCTCTAGCTTATGCAGCCTGCATTTAAGCCCTGGTAAGGTTCCTCGCGTATCATCGAATTAAACCACATGCTCCACCGCTTGTGCGGGCCCCCGTCAATTCCTTTGAGTTTCATTCTTGCGAACGTACTCCCCAGGTGGGATACTTATCACTTTCGCTTGGCCACGGAGACCGAAGTCCCCACAGCTAGTATCCATCGTTTACGGCGTGGACTACCGGGGTATCTAATCCCGTTCGCTACCCACGCTTTCGTCCATCAGCGTCAGTACATGGTTGGTCACCTGCCTTCGCGATCGGTGTTCTATGTGATATCTATGCATTTCACCGCTACACCACATGTTCCGGCAACCCCACCATGACTCAAGACCGCCAGTATCAAAGGCAATTCTACGGTTGAGCCGCAGACTTTCACCCCTGACTTAACGGCCCGCCTACGGACCCTTTAAACCCAATGATTCCGGATAACGCTCGGACCCTCCGTATTACCGCGGCTGCTGGCACGGAGTTAGCCGGTCCTTATTCTTACGGTACCGTCAGCACCCTACACGTAGGGTGGTTTCTTCCCGTATAAAAGCAGTTTACAACCCATAGGGCAGTCATCCTGCACGCGGCATGGCTGGATCAGTCTCCCGACCATTGTCCAATATTCCTCACTGCTGCCTCCCGTAGGAGTCTGGTCCGTGTCTCAGTACCAGTGTGGGGGATCCCCCTCTCAGGGCCCCTAACCATCGCTGCCATGGTGAGCCGTTACCTCACCATCTAACTAATGGTACGCATGGCCATCCCTGTCCGATAAATCTTTAACCAAAATATCATGCGATATATTGGTACCATGGGGCATTAATCCAAGTTTCCCTGGGCTATTCCCCTGACAGGGGCAGGTTCCATACGCGTTCCGCACCCGTGCGCCGGTCGCCGGCGGAAAAGCAAGCTTTTCCCCGCTGCCCCTCGACTTGCATGTGTTAGGCCTGCCGCTAGCGTTCATCCTGAGCCAGGATCAAACTCTTCATTGTATTTCCTTGAATGTCTGTCCGACACCCGGAAACCAGAGTCCCCGCATCAAAATGGTTCTTAATTCTCTTTACGCTGTCGTTACAATATGTATATGAACTTCTT
>NZ_WELG01000040.1 GCF_009184425.1 Flagellimonas olearia
AGGCTGACAGGGTTGGCCACTTTTCCCGCCAGGACTTGATTACCATCGGGTATTTCTCGCCCCACTTGGCTTCCAGTTCATCGAGTGCGATTTCTGCGGCGTTCAGCGTTGCAGCCTTGTAGACGGGCTTCAGGTCGGCCATGAAGGCTTTCTGGTTTTTCGAGGCAACATACTTCAGTGAGTTACGGATCTGGTGAATCACGCAATGCTGGATTTCCGTTTTCGGGTAAATGCTCTCGATGGCTTCAGGGAAGCCTTTCAAGCCATCCACGCAGGCGATCAGGATATCCTTGACGCCACGGTTGTAGAGGTCTGTCAGCACGGTTAACCAGTGGTGGGCACCTTCCTGATCAGAGAGATAAAGACCAAGCAGCTCCTTCTTGCCCTCGATGTTCAGGGCAAGAATGGTGTAGATAGCCTTGCTGACGTAACGGCCGTTTTCTCTAATTTTGTAGTGAATGGCGTCAAGCCAGACAATCGGATAGATGGCTTCAAGATCACGCTC
>NZ_WELG01000041.1 GCF_009184425.1 Flagellimonas olearia
CTCGCTTCTCCGCCGTTGGGAATGGCCGTCCGTGCTTCCTGCCGGGTGCTAGTTTCGTTGCGTTCGGCTGCTGTTGAAATCCAATTGACTTGCCCGGCTAGAGTCTGCCCGTGCGCAGCGGCCGGTTGCGCCCGCCTCCTTTTGATCCCTCTTCTTTCTATCCGCCCGCTCTTGCGGCGTCGGAGATCGAAGTCGGGCGTCCGGAGCGGTGTGTGACCGTGCCGTGCTGGCATGTGTGTTGTTATCGGCAAGGTTGCGAATGGGGGCCCCCTCTTGCGTCGTGCGGCTGCCCTTCATTGCTCCCTCCTCCTCACCTCTTGGCCCGGCTGGCCTTGCCGCGCCTCGCTTCGAGTGTCTGTATTCGTACCGGTTTTGCGGTAGGCGCCCCTTAAGATGACGGCTGTCCCTTCCGTGGCGCTGCAATTGGCTGCGGCGGGCTCTCTGTGCTGCCTCCTGTTCGGCCTACGGCTCCGGCAGACCAGTTCTCGGGA
>NZ_WELG01000042.1 GCF_009184425.1 Flagellimonas olearia
GCCCTCAGAAACGAATCCCAGTCGTGGCTGGTGTATTGACTGCCTTGGTCGGAGTGAACAACCACCTTGCCTTCAGGCTTGCGGCGCCAGACCGCCATCAGCAGCGCATCCAGCGCCAGCTCCTTGGTTATCCGGGATTGCATTGACCAACCGATCACCCGTCTTGAGAACAGATCCAGAACAACCGCCAGATACAACCAGCCTTCATGTGTGCGGATATAGGTAATATCCGTTACCCAGCTCTCGTTCGGCGCTTGCGGATTGAACTGCCGCTGCAGGATATTCGGTGTCACTTTGTGTAGCTCCCCAGCCCTATGGCGTGGCTTACGGTAACCCACCTGCGCTCGTATTCCCGCGTGGCGCATCAGGCGATGGACTCGATTGGGCCCGCAGCGCTCGCCATACTCGCGTAGATCCGTGTGGATCTTCCGGTAGCCATACACGGCTCCAGATTCCAACCAGAATTGCTTTATCAGCCCGGACAGGC
>NZ_WELG01000043.1 GCF_009184425.1 Flagellimonas olearia
CGGAAGTTGGAAGAAGATGTCGCCCTTCGGGTCCTGGCGGCTGGCAATTTCCCCAGACACCGCACTATCTGCGATTTTCGCAAGCAACACCTGGCTGCGTTCAAGGCCGTATTTATTCAGGTGGTCCGGATCGCCCAGGAAGCGGAATTGGTTACTCTCGGTACGCTGGCGATTGATGGCACCAAGGTCCGGGCCAACGCCAGTAAGCACAAGGCCATGAGCTATGACCGCATGCGGGAGGAAGAAGCCCGTCTGTCAAAAGAGGTTGATGAGCTTTGTGGCCAGGCTCGCCGTGTGGATGAATCGGAAGACCAACAGTTTGGCCCGGATCAGCGGGGCGACGAGTTACCCGAAGAGCTTCAGCACCGTCAGGGGCGGCTGGACAAGATCCGGGCAGCGAAGGAGAAACTGGAAGCGGATCAAAAAACGCAAGATGAGGCCAAAGGCCGGCATCCAGACGATGATCGCCGCTCACCCAAGGGTGG
>NZ_WELG01000044.1 GCF_009184425.1 Flagellimonas olearia
CCCGTAATTAGGCGCTTAGCGCACAATGGTTCATTTTTAAACGAATCATAAAGCACTGATGGTAGTGTTCAGAATTCTGTGTCACTTCTTTAATCTACACACCAAAGAGGTGATACATGACCAAACCCACATTCGACATTGATGCTGCTCTCAAGGCCCTACAGGAAGGCAAAGACCTGACCGGCAAGGACGGCATTCTCACGCCGCTGATCAAGCAGCTCACAGAAGCCGCGATGCAAGCCGAGCTGGACAATCATCTTACAGAAGAGACCGCGCCGAACCGCAAGAATGGCACGACCAGTAAGACCATGAAAGGCCCCGCCGGCAGCTTTGAACTTAAAACGCCCCGAGACCGCAGCGGTACCTTCGAACCCCAGCTTATAAAGAAACACCAGACGCATCTGACCGATGAGTTGGAGCGCAAGATCATTGCCCTGTTTGCCCTCGGCAACAGCTACCAGGACATCCGCGCCCACATT
>NZ_WELG01000045.1 GCF_009184425.1 Flagellimonas olearia
GTTTATTGCTGCGTGCCGATGCTTTGCAAGGCGGCGAACGCATTATGACAACCCAATTGCCCCAGGCCATCGTCGGCCTAGCAGTGGACGCACAGCCTGTACCCGGCAGTAATGCCGATACCAGTACCCAAAACAGTCTAGATACAGGTGGCGAGAGCCCCCCAGTGAACGCAACAGAGCAGAACAGCGAGGGCAGCGACAGTGAATGAGTCGCGAGGCCTGATTGCCAGCTTTACCGAACACAAAGTTGCCTCCAATCTGCTGATGGTGCTGATGATCATGCTCGGGGTGCTAGGCCTAACCCGGCTTAACACCCAGCTATTCCCCGACTTCGACTTTGAATATGTCACCGTGACCATCCCCTGGCGCGGTGCCAGCCCGGAAGATGTGCAGCGCTCCATCACCATCCCCGTTGAGCAGGCCCTAAAAACCTTACCCAACACCCGTAAATTTATCGCCCGCTCCCAGCAAGGCGCCAG
>NZ_WELG01000046.1 GCF_009184425.1 Flagellimonas olearia
GGGGATATGCTTAACATCTCCAATTCCGGGGTCAGCTTTTTCAGGGGTTCTTGTATCGGGGCATATGCCACCTCCTCTGATTAAGAGAAGGTGGCCACTAAAGCGGGGGAACTACAGCGTCCTAATTGACGCGCTTGTTAGGCCTGACTTGCTCAAAAGAAAGGTTCCTCAATAAGCTCAGATCTGTTGACCTTGATTTTCATTGAGTACTTTTCGTTAATATTATTTACCAAATGAATAAACCATTCAGGCGCATGGGGTGAAACAAAAACGTCTTCAATAAGGAGATCTAGATCACAGGGAATAAGCCTTCCCTCTTCCTTGCACTTCATCTCTGTTAAAAGCGCTCTAACTTCTCTTTCATGCTCAAAAGATTTTCTTTTTCGCCAAAAAGCATCATTTGGCCCGGCATAGTTTTTATTAAGATCTATATATTGAACTCGTCCAATATTTATAGAAGGGTCACGACCAA
>NZ_WELG01000048.1 GCF_009184425.1 Flagellimonas olearia
GTACCATCTCGAGGCAAAGTTTTGAAGATGACATCAGAGATGTGGATTTGGTTTTTTGTTTTTGACCTTGTGACCTAACAAGCTATTTATGGCAGGTTAGGGGATCGGTTTGGTTTTGATCTTGTTGACCTAACAGGCTGTATGTGGCAAGTTAGGGGATCAGGTTTTGGTTTTTGGTTTTGGTCTTGTGACCTAACAAGCTGTATGTGGCAAGTTAGGGGACCTGGATTTGGTTTTTGGTCACTCTTTGGGACTGTGTGGGTCCATGGGAGTGGTTTGGATTTTTGTGGAATGTCAATTTCAAGATTTTGGCTCAATTTGGTATATGAGGTTGGATGGTTTGAATTTTGGAAGCTCATGGGGCTTGGAATTTTTTGTATGGTCCAATCAACTCAAAAGAGGCATGGAACCATTTTTGTATGCTCTTGGTAAGAGGGACTTTTCTTTGACTAAAAGCCCTTTT
>NZ_WELG01000049.1 GCF_009184425.1 Flagellimonas olearia
GGAAACCGCGATTCAGATCTGAAACTTCCCATACCAGGGACTACTATGGCTAATGCAAGCTATGACAGATTTTAAAAAATCTGATTTCAGCACTATGCAGCGGAAATCAGCCATAAAGAATCGCTTGGAAACTCCATGAAATCATAACCAACATGTGTCTAATTAATATAAGATTAAAGTAGACTCATACCTTGATGTTTTGTATGCTTTAAACCTCTGATAATCTGATCCGAAAGGGGCAAACACAGGTCTGCAATCAGCAATAAGCTTGCTGGAATTTCTGCAGGAATTTGTGTCTTTGATCTTCTCCTCTATCTCAAATTCCAATCTGATTGGCTGAGGTGGTGGAACCTCCAACTAGGTTTTAGAGATGGGTTTCTTGAACTCAATTCTATGGAAATTTTAGAGCAAGAAGCTCTTCTCAAAAGACCAATAGGGCTGGACGTGTGGAGTC
>NZ_WELG01000050.1 GCF_009184425.1 Flagellimonas olearia
ATGAGCCACTGAAGTGGTGAAGTAGCTTTGTTCGGTGTAATGGCGCTCATCATTGTGTTTTTCCATTTCGCTTTGCGCGTTTTTTTCAAAAGGGAAGAGCACCGCTCCCATTTCAAATTCATTCCAATCTTTCATCTTTGCTCCTTAATGTTATTGAACTTCTTCATAAGCTCTTTGGATAGCGAGCATGTTAGCGTCAATGACTTCTTGCGTGAGTTTTTTGCCTAAAACTTTCTTAAAAGCTTCTTTAAAAGCCTCGATTTCAAGCATGCCAGACACTTTCATTAACGCCCCTAGCATGGGCGTGTTAGGGATGGGGCGTTTTAAGGTTTCCATAGAGATTTTTAAACAATCCACTAAAAACACCTTACGGGTTTTTAATTCAGGTTTTTTTTCAAACAATTCTTCTTTGTTAAGATAGCTGGTGATGATATAGGTCGTGTCTTCTTTTTCA
>NZ_WELG01000052.1 GCF_009184425.1 Flagellimonas olearia
ATTTATTGTGGAAGGGCTTTTGAACTTTCAGAATTTCATTGAGTTTTATTGTGCTTTCAAACGCTTGGAGCACTTTGAGTTTTTGGCTAAGTTCCAAGTTTTCAGCCTTTGCTCTAGCAATTTCAGTTTCAAGTTTCATAGCCTCTTCCTTTTTGACATTTATTTGGCTTTCAAGGACTTCCATAATTCTTTTATATTCTTCAACTTGAGTTTTCAAAGCAATAACAGAACTTTCAGATTCATGGAGAAGTTTCAGATTTTTCTTACTTGTTTTTCGTTCCATGCTAAGCTCCTCAAGTGCGGCAATGAGTTCTTCTTCAAGATCGACCTCAGCCTCCTCTTCCTTTTCCAGCTCTTGCTCCTCTTCTTCTTCAACAGTAACCATGAAGAGAGCTTCAGTTGCCTCGGCTGATTCATCATCGTCTGAAGTTTCAGACGTGTTGTCATTATATT
>NZ_WELG01000053.1 GCF_009184425.1 Flagellimonas olearia
CGGAATGTCTTCTTGTCCTGGTAACGCTGCGGGTCACCGGACGTCGGACATGGATTTTTTATGTTGACTTCTGGCGTCTTTTGGTTTTTCCAACCATATGGACAGCAACAATTTGGTCGGGTCTTTCTTTTTCGACCCATTTGGGGGAGACTTGAAGTGTAGGAGACTGGGTCCTTTGCTTCTCTAGTCTCTTTTGCCGATATGACGCACGGCGGCGTGCTCGACGAGCAATTTGAGCTTCAGTCAGCTCTGGCTGGGCTCTGACGACGAAGGATGTACTCCCTCGGGCGCAGCAGCCGAGTTTATCTTCCTTGTAACTGGGCAAGGACAGGATGCGGACCCGGCCCTTTGCCTGTTGCAGCGAAGCCTTGAATTTTTCGAGTTCGGCCCCTGTAGAGATGAAGAGTCAAACTGAAGGAGTGTAGGCCTTAGCAGGTGCTTGTAGCGG
>NZ_WELG01000006.1 GCF_009184425.1 Flagellimonas olearia
TGTGGACTCACAGATCACGGCCAACGCGGCCGATGGTTCGGAGACCATCGTCAACGGAGGCACGGACATCAGCGTGAGCGGGAGCGGTACCAGTGGTGACCCCTATATCGTGAACAGCACCTTCACTGAGGTTGACGGTAGCATCACCAATGAGGTGAACACCCGCTTCGAGGTGAGCGGAGCAAACCTTGAGATAGAGGATGGCAACGGAACCCTACAGGTACCCTTGGCCAACTTGGGCAGCGATGACCAGACCTTATCAGAGGTACTCTCCGAGGGCAACAGCGCGGGCACATCCATCACGAACGTGACGGACCCGACGAACGCCCAGGACGCCGCCACGAAGAACTATGTGGACAGCCAGATCACGGCCAACGCGGCCGATGGTTCGGAGACCATCGTGAACGCCGGCACGGACATCAGTGTGAGCGGGAGCGGCACCAGCGGTGACCCCTATATCGTGAACAGCACCTTCACGGAGTCACAAGAAGCCATTGATGTACCATATGACCCAAGCACAACGACATTGACTTCAGGTAATGTTCAAAATGTAATTGAGGAACTAAAAGCGGAAGTGGATGCCTTTGCAGCAACTTCTGGTCAAACAAATACAGCCTCAAATGTAGGTACAGGAGGAGTTGGAACATTTGCCAGAAAGACTGGCGTTGATCTTGAATTCAAAAATATAAATGCAGGATCGAACAAGATTACAATAACGGATGATGCTGCAAACGATGAAATAGACATTGATATCAATGAAGCTAATTTGACTATCACTGAAAGTCAGATATCAGATTTGAACCATACTGTGGATACCGACGACCAGACCTTATCGGAGGTACTTTCCGAGGGCAACAGTGCGGGGACATCCATCACGAACGTGACGGACCCGACCAACGCCCAGGACGCCGCCACGAAGAACTATGTTGACTCGCAGATCACGGCCAATGCGGCCGACGGTTCGGAGACCATCGTGAACGCCGGTACTGACATCAGCGTGAGCGGAAGCGGCACCAGCGGCGACCCTTATGTGGTGAACAGTACCTTCACCGAAGTGGACGGCAGTGTTACCAACGAGGTGAACACCCGTTTCGAGGTGAGCGGGGCGAACCTTGAGATAGAGGATGGCAACGGAACCCTACAGGTACCCTTGGCGAATTTGGGCAGTGACGACCAGACCTTATCGGAGGTACTCTCCGAGGGCAACAGCGCGGGCACATCCATCACGAACGTGACGGACCCGACCAATGCCCAGGACGCCGCCACGAAGAACTATGTGGACTCACAGATCACGGCCAACGCGGCCGATGGTTCGGAGACCATCGTCAACGCAGGTACGGACATCAGCGTGAGCGGAAGCGGCACCAGCGGTGACCCCTATGTAGTGAACAGCACCTTTGTGGAAGTGGACGGTAGCATCACCAACGAGATACAGGATTTGGCGAGCGTACTAGGCGAGGGGAACAGCGCGGGCACATCCATCACCAATATGACGGACCCGACCAACGCCCAGGACGCTGCCACGAAGAACTATGTGGACTCACAGATCACGGCCAATGCGGCCGATGGTTCGGAGACCATCGTCAACGGAGGCACGGACATCAGCGTGAGCGGGAGCGGCACCAGCGGTGACCCTTATGTGGTGAACAGTACCTTCACCGAAGTGGACGGGAGTGTTACCAACGAGGTGAACACCCGTTTCGAGGTGAGCGGGGCGAACCTTGAGATAGAGGATGGCAACGGAACCCTACAGGTACCCTTGGCGAATTTGGGCAGTGACGACCAGACCTTATCGGAGGTACTCTCCGAGGGCAACAGCGCGGGCACATCCATCACGAACGTGACGGACCCGACCAATGCCCAGGACGCCGCCACGAAGAACTATGTGGACTCACAGATCACGGCCAACGCGGCCGATGGTTCGGAGACCATCGTCAACGCA
>NZ_WELG01000054.1 GCF_009184425.1 Flagellimonas olearia
ATCCACATTGAAATTAGTGATGTGGATCGTTTTGCCAATGTATTCTGCAAATTCCTTAATCGGTTCATTCGTGATAGGGTGGATTTTAGGGGGTTCAATTTCTTCTAGCAAGCTATCTTTTTTCAGGCTGTATCCATTGACAAACAGAAATTCTAAAGCGAATGTTTTACTTGACACACGCAATTTTTGAGGGTTGTTTTTGCTTTTAGGGTAAGAAACATGCAAAAACATTTGATTCTTTTCAAAAGTGGTGTTGTCAATCTGCAAAACGATCCCACTGTCATTGTGCCTAAACTGATAGCCGATCAAGGTTTTCAATTCAAGAAACCTAGCTTCCATAGTGGCTTTTGCGTTTCTTTTAGCGATTTGGTTGTGAATATCCCATGCTATGAGCTTGATGTCTCTTTGAGCGCGTTGCTTGTCGGCTTGTTTTTGTTTTTTATTT
>NZ_WELG01000055.1 GCF_009184425.1 Flagellimonas olearia
TGCTCCAGCGCAGGAATCAGGTGTTCGGTCACGGCTAACGCCGCAGACACATGGATGGCGGTGGGAATAGTGTCGTTACTGCTCTGTCCCAAATTCACATCATCATTGGGATGAATCGAAGCCCCCGCTTCTTCGCACAGATGAGCAATCACCTCATTAACGTTCATATTGGTGCTAGTGCCGGAACCCGTTTGAAAGATATCAACAGGAAACTGATCGCCATGGTGACCCGCCAACAAGTCATTACAGGCCCCAACAATGGCCACTGCTTTATTGGAAGGCAATTCTCCCAGCTCCCGGTTTGCTTCAGCCGCACAACGCTTAATGTGCACCACCGCCTGAATAAACCGTGGCGGAAGCGTGCGGCCGCTAATAGGAAAGTTATCCACCGCCCGCTGTGTCTGTGCCCCCCAGCGAGCTCTACTTGGAACCGCTATCTC
>NZ_WELG01000056.1 GCF_009184425.1 Flagellimonas olearia
GTGTTCTTCAATTTCTTCCTTTTCCGACTCCTCTTCCTCTTCCTCCACAACTTCATTTTCTACAATGGTGATGACCCTTCGATTTGGACACTCTGAAGCAATATGCCCATATCCCTGGCATTTGAAACATTTTTTCGAAGAATTGGAAGTGTTGGTTGGTTTGTCGTTCTTCACCTCCGGTTTAGTGGTGGCAGATGCCTTGTTAAAGGCTGGTTTTGAAGAAGACGAAGGGTTTCCCTTAATTCCATAACTAGTGCTTCCCATACTCTTGGTCGGATACTTTTGCAAATCCTTCCGTTGTTTCACCACATTCAAAGCTAATTTTCGGACATCATTGAAAGTCCAATATGGCTGCAATTTGATTACATCGGAGATCTCCTTCTTGAGCCCTCCTAGAAAACGTGCAATGGCTTGCTCTCAGGTTCCACCACATCGC
>NZ_WELG01000057.1 GCF_009184425.1 Flagellimonas olearia
ATGCGTATTCCGTTCCAACGCTCCCTACTCGTCGCGGTGATTGCTAGCACAGGCTTGCTACAGGCATGCTCCGACAACAGCGACGGCAAAGAGGCCGCAGCGCCTGCTGCAGACGCTCCTGCCGCCGCCGATCACAGCAATCACATGAACACCGATGACAGCGCCACCAAGCCCGCCGCCACCGGCATCGTACGCAGCCCGGCCCCGGAAGGCGCCGCTGCTGAAATTGTCAGCCCCACCAATGGCGCGACGGTCAGCAGCCCCGTGAAGGTTGTCTTTGGCTTGGAAGGCATGGAGGTGGCACCGGCTGGCAACGAGCAAAAGAACAGTGGCCACCACCACCTACTCATCGACTTGGGTACCATGCCGAACATGGACATGCCGCTGCCCGCCAACGACCAGGTAGT
The DNA here is from genome assembly GCF_009184425.1 of Flagellimonas olearia. Lineage (GTDB taxonomy): Bacteria > Bacteroidota > Bacteroidia > Flavobacteriales > Flavobacteriaceae > Flagellimonas > Flagellimonas olearia. Next base: position 408 of record NZ_WELG01000057.1, read on the forward strand.
GCATTTTGGCAAGGGCCAAACTGAAACT
>NZ_WELG01000058.1 GCF_009184425.1 Flagellimonas olearia
AATCTGAATCCAAAATGACGGCAGTTTTTTTTTTTGAAGAGTTTTTTTTTTTTTTTTGAAGATTTAAAAGACGAGAGAGTACACATAGGCCTCCTAACCCGGTCTTATGAAACCTCAATTGATAGAATTGCCCCCAGGTAAGGGTAGGATTACTTAATGAACCCGTTTGGAGGACCCTTGCCTAGAACAGTCAAGCTGTCTCCACACTCTGGACAAGGCTTTTCTTGAATCAATCGTGATCAAAGAACGCAATTGGTTTAACCTTAGTGGTCTATGTCTTTTTCAAATCCCAAATAGACTCATCGAAGAGAAACGATGGCCCAAAACCTTAGTCGAACGGGCTCAACATTTCTGCAAGCACCACAGAACGATAGGATAGGATCAAAGTTTCTCAATTTTGAATTCAAACTAAGAAAACTGTTTTTTTTCATAAG
>NZ_WELG01000059.1 GCF_009184425.1 Flagellimonas olearia
CACCGCTGCTCCGGCGCAGGAACAACCTACCCCGACCGCTTACAGCACGCCTCAGCAGCCCAAAACTGATACCCCCAAAGCGGCCAGCACTGACGACAAGCCGGCGCCCTCTGCGCCACAGCAAGCGGCAACCACCAACGCCGCTCCAGTAGCCGCTCAACCGGCAACAGCCGCACCGACCCAAACTCCAGCTCCGGCCAAGCCAGCTGAAGAAAATAAGTCAGAGGAAAAACCGGTCACCGCCGAGCCGGCAGCACCAAGCCGTGCCAGCAATGACCCGCGCTCTCCAGGCTACAAACCTACCCCTGCCGCTCCGGCGCCCAAGGTAGAAGAAAAGCCCAAACCAGCACCGGCCAGCAATGAGCTACCCAGCCGTGCCACCGAAGTGAAAGCCGTCAAAGCAGAAGCTAAGCCGGCCGCCGCGGAACAGGGCC
>NZ_WELG01000060.1 GCF_009184425.1 Flagellimonas olearia
AACTACGGACCCGTGCCCGTCAAGTTTCACGGGCAACGGAGCTCGTTTGCTCGTTTTGGGCGCCCGGAGGCTAGTTTCCTAAGTTCTATGTTAACGGTTTAACTTAAACCTACGTTTAAGCTCTACGGGCAATCCGGGAGTCGGAATCGAGTTCCGTCAGTTCCTGCAAGTGAGGAATGACTACGGGCCCGTGCCCGTCAAGTTTCACGGGCAACGGAGCTCGTTTGCTCGTTTTGGGCGCCCGGAGGCTAGTTTCCTAAGTTCTAAGTTAACGGTTTAACTTAAACCTACGTTTAAGCTCTACGGGCAATCCGGGAGTCGGAATCGAGTTCCGTCAGTTCCTACAATTGTGTTGTGACTACGGGCCCGTAGCCGGGAAGACTCGCGGGTAGCGGAGGTGTGTTGCTCGCGGTAGGCGCCGGAAGGCTAGATC
>NZ_WELG01000061.1 GCF_009184425.1 Flagellimonas olearia
AGTAAGCGTCCCTCCCTTCGTGATTCTTTACATCCAGATTTTTCCTGCCTGGCGTTTTCTTTCATGAACTTGTCACTTTTCTTCTGTCTAATCATTTGGACAACAAATGAAATGGTAAGGAAGAAAAGGCAATGGATGATTATTTGGAAGAACGCATAGAACAAAGGCTGTTAATGGAAAGCTTGGAAGAGTGCCTTGAAGATGATGGCTGGGTGGACGACGGTGAGGAGCTGTAATCCTCGACCGTTTGTCTAGAGGGTGTTCAAAACTCTGTGTCACAGCCAGCAGCCTCACAGGCTGATGTATTTGTCCAGGCGCTCGGGGAAGTGGATGGCCATCTGTGACAGCGTCAGATTCCAGTTCTGCACCGGGTGGGTCCAGCGCTCGGATGCCTTGAGTATACCGGCATAGAGCAGCTTCAGTAAGGCGTTCT
>NZ_WELG01000007.1 GCF_009184425.1 Flagellimonas olearia
AATGGCCACAAACCCAGGACTCTTCACGGAGTGGCCATGGAAGAAGCTTGGCAGCTTCAAGTACGTGTTGCTGGCGCCGTGGGTAGCGCACGGGTGGTATGAGGTGGCGACCAAGGGGAGGCGTGAGGTGGATCTCGGGTACATCGCCATCCTCCCGTCGTTGCTGCTGCGGATGCTGCACAACCAAGCCTGGATCACCATCTCCCGCCTCCAAAACGCCCGTGGCCGCCGCCAGATTGTTCGCCGCGGCATCGAGTTCGACCAGGTTGACCGCGAGAGGAACTGGGACGACCAGATCATCCTGAGCGGTATCCTGCTATACCTCGGCGCACTGTACGTACCGGGCGGGCAACACTTACCGCTGTGGAGGACGGATGGCGCGGGGCTGATTGCCTTGCTGCATGCCGGGCCAGTGGAGTTCCTCTACTACTGGTTCCATCGTGCGTTGCACCACCACTTTCTCTACACCCGCTACCACTCGCACCACCACTCCTCAATCGTCACTGAGCCCATCACATCCGTCATCCATCCGTTTGCTGAGCTCGTTGCCTACGAATTGCTCTTCTCGATCCCACTGATCGCCTGTGCCTTGACTGGAACTGCTTCCATAATTGCATTCGAGATGTATTTGATTTACATTGATTTCATGAACAACATGGGGCACTGCAACTTCGAGTTGGTACCCAGCTGGCTCTTCACATGGTTCCCTCCTCTCAAGTATCTCATGTACACGCCATCGTTTCATTCTCTGCACCACACTCAGTTTCGGACAAACTACTCCCTTTTCATGCCGTTCTACGATTATATCTACAACACCATGGACAAGTCATCAGACACTCTGTATGAGAACTCACTGAAGAACAATGACGAAGAAGAAGCAGTGGATGTGGTTCACCTTACACACCTGACCACCCTGCATTCCATCTACCACATGAGGCCCGGTTTCGCCGAATTTGCGTCCAGGCCCTACGTTTCCAGGTGGTACATGAGGATGATGTGGCCTCTGTCATGGCTCTCCATGGTGCTGACATGGACGTACGGTTCTTCATTCACTGTTGAGAGGAATGTCATGAAGAAGATCAGGATGCAGTCATGGGCCATACCAAGATACAGTTTCCATTATGGATTGGATTGGGAGAAGGAAGCTATCAATGATCTTATCGAAAAGGCGGTATGTGAAGCTGACAAGAATGGGGCTAAAGTTGTAAGCCTTGGACTCCTGAATCAGGCACATACCCTGAATAAAAGTGGAGAACAATATCTGCTGAAATACCCAAAGTTGGGAGCACGAATTGTCGATGGAACCAGCTTAGCTGCTGCAGTGGTTGTCAACAGTATCCCCCAAGGCACAGACCAAGTAATTCTTGCAGGAAATGTTTCCAAGGTGGCGCGTGCTGTAGCGCAAGCATTATGCAAGAAAAATATCAAAGTCACGATGACAAACAAGCAAGATTATCATTTACTCAAGCCAGAAATACCAGAAACTGTAGCTGACAATCTTTCGTTTTCGAAAACAGGCACCGCAAAGGTTTGGTTAATTGGTGATGGTCTAGATTCTGCTGAACAATTCAGAGCACAGAAAGGAACTCTGTTTATCCCATACTCACAATTTCCTCCAAAGATGGTACGCAAGGACAGCTGCAGCTACTCGACAACTCCTGCAATGGCTGTACCAAAAACGCTGCAGAATGTGCATTCATGCGAGAATTGGCTGCCAAGGAGGGTTATGAGCGCATGGCGAATCGCGGGAATTCTTCATGCGTTGGAGGGATGGAATGAGCATGAATGTGGTGACAAGGTGCTTGATATGGACAAAGTTTGGTCTGCTGCAATTATGCATGGGTTCTGCCCAGTTGCTCAAGGTAGATCG
>NZ_WELG01000062.1 GCF_009184425.1 Flagellimonas olearia
GCGAAAAATCTCATCAGACAGCTTAAAAATGTGGAACTCATTGAATTGGAAAAAGAAGAGGAATGCTGCGGGTTTGGGGGGACTTTTTCAGTCAAAGAGCCTGAAATTTCAGCGGTTATGGTCAAAGAAAAGATTAAAGACATAGAAAGCCGTCAAGTGGATGTGATTGTTTCAGCGGATGCTGGGTGTTTGATGAATATCAGCACCGCTATGCAAAAAATGGGCTCTCCCACAAAACCCATGCATTTTTATGACTTTTTAGCCTCAAGGCTTGGGCTTTAACATTAAAGAATTGTTTTAAGGAATAATCATGGAAAAATATCATAGCGACCAAGAATACGAAGAAATCATCACCGACCAATTAGGCGATATGCAACTAAGGGAAAATTTGCGTTCTGCAATGGATACCTTAAGGGCTAATCGTAAGAATT
>NZ_WELG01000063.1 GCF_009184425.1 Flagellimonas olearia
ACTTGCTTTAGAAGTCTCACTTCTATACCAATTAGTAAGTTAACTATTACCACTATTAGAAGTCTTATTAACTATTACCACTATTAGAAGTCTTACTTCAAATAGAAATAGTAACTTTCTCATTCTTTCCTTTTAGAGTTCAAGTAGGATTAGTATCTTTCTAATATCTTGGGCTAGCGTGGGGACCACTAGGGATTCCTTAGAAAGCTGGCTCCAACTGGGACACCGCGACCCCACATCTCATGTGCAATCCGGGCCCACAGTTAATTGCAAATAACTCCACTATATAAATGCAATTGAACTCCAGTCTTAGGAATAAATTACAATGAAGACCCTAAACTTCCCAATTACCACAAGTAGGCCCCTCCATCTATATCCATGGATCAATTGGACCTGTCCACCAAATTGGATCCATATCTTATTATCCTT
>NZ_WELG01000064.1 GCF_009184425.1 Flagellimonas olearia
GGAAACTTATTTACTTGTTTATATTGGTCTTTCATGACCTCTATTTTTGGGGAATGTAATTGATTAACATTTTGTCTAACTTTAACATTATTTTTGGGGTAAATGCTTAATGATCATTGCTTACTTTGATATCATGATGCCTATAGAAATGTTTTGATTATGTTATATGGAATGAGATTGGATGATTTAGATTTACTACACGCTTCCGCAATTATCAAACAAATATTCTTATTGTGAGTTGGATATCCTCACCGCGGACACCTGTGGGAAATCGCGTGTACGAGTGGCATCCGTCGAGATGACTCGTATACGTTATGATTTAACTTAAAATTTAAATTGGTTGTGTTCTTCAACATCGATACTCTTTCAAAAGTCTTCGTGTTAACGACGAGTCCCGACCCCGGATTAGGCCTTGAGCCCCCTCATG
>NZ_WELG01000065.1 GCF_009184425.1 Flagellimonas olearia
ACTCGCTCAACAAAATGGCTGGATTGATTTTGAAAGCGGCGTGAAACTCGCCAAAAGCCGTTTTTCTGTCATTAGGGGTTTTGGGGCTAAAATTTATCGCGCGCTCATTCATTTAATGTTGGATTTTAATGAAAAAAATGGCTTTGAAATCATCTACACGCCGGCGTTAGTGAATGAAAAAATGCTTTTTGGGACCGGGCAATTACCCAAATTCAAAGAAGATGTTTTCAAAATAGAAAATGAAAATTTGTATCTGATCCCCACCGCTGAAGTAACGCTCACTAATCTATACAACGACACGATTGTTAGCGTTGAAAAACTCCCTATTAAAATGACTGCGCACACGCCTTGTTTTAGGAGCGAAGCGGGGAGTGCGGGCAAGGACACAAGGGGGATGATAAGACAGCACCAGTTTGATAAAGTAGAG
>NZ_WELG01000066.1 GCF_009184425.1 Flagellimonas olearia
GACTTCAAGCGTGATACCCTGCAACAAATCGAGCCCGCCCTCTGGGCCTTGAACACGCTTACAAAGATTGTGGGCAAGCAAAACGGGAGACGTTGTATTCATGGCAAGATATCTTCTGCTGGTTCAGTTGTTGTGCCTGGCGGCATCCGTTCATGCCAATGGCGTGCTGATACTGGGCGATAGTATCAGTGCTGCCTACGGGATTGAAAAATCATCTGGCTGGGTTGCCCTTATGGACCGACAGCTGAAGGAAAGGTGCCCGGATTTTCCAGTGATTAATGCATCGGTAAGCGGGGAAACTACTGCTGGCGGTAAAGCACGGTTGCCGACGCTTCTGGCTCGCCACAAGCCGGATCTGGTGGTGGTGGAACTAGGAGGTAACGATGGTCTGCGTGGCCTGTCTCCCATGGTCATGGCCAGCAACC
>NZ_WELG01000067.1 GCF_009184425.1 Flagellimonas olearia
CAATGCACAGGACGCCGCCACGAAGAACTATGTGGACTCACAGATCACGGCCAATGCGGCCGATGGTTCGGAGACCATCGTCAACGCAGGTACTGACATCAGTGTGAGCGGAAGCGGCACCAGCGGTGACCCCTACATTGTGAACAGCACCTTCACTGAGGTTGACGGGAGCATCACCAATGAGGTGAACACCCGCTTCGAGGTGAGCGGAGCGAACCTTGAGATAGAAGATAACAACGGTACCCTACAGGTACCCTTGGCCAACTTGGGCAGTGACGACCAGACCTTATCGGAGGTACTCTCCGAGGGCAACAGCGCGGGTACTTCCATCACCAATGTTACGGACCCGACCAACGCCCAGGATGCCGCCACGAAGAACTATGTGGACTCACAGATCACGGCCAACGCGGCCGATGGTTCG
>NZ_WELG01000008.1 GCF_009184425.1 Flagellimonas olearia
GATTGAATTAGTTCCTTTAGTATATGATACAAGACACTTTTGAACTTTGTACGACGAATTTTGAGGTTCGCCATCCTCTGGCTATTTCCAATTATCCTGTCGGCTATTATCTCCGCCTCAGTTTGATCTTCCGCTTCAGACTGCCATTTTTCACATAATGAATCTATTTCACCCCACAATCCTTCATCCGCCTCCGCATCTTGTTCCGTTAAACTATTGACTTCATGTTGTACATTGTTTAGTTCACGAGAAGGGTCCTCTTCAGGCGGTAGCTCCTGATCTCCTATATGACCTTTATCCTGTTCTCTTTCCACAAACTTAGAAATGTATTCATGAATTATGGAGCACCTAATAACATTCTTCAAGGCGGAGAAGTTTGGGCCAGATGCCCAATATGCTTGACATGAAAACGTGAGAATGAATTTAGTATTATTGTGATATTCTGAGGCAATTTTATTATAATCTCGAAGATAAGAGAAGAATGCAGTGACCTTTGTATTGACAAATGGAGATTCCATGTATCTAAAAAATACGCCTTTAGGCCTTCTGATACCCTTTCCCCTGCGGTTTAGCGTGCCTTTTACATTAATATCTAAACCCTCTCCGATGGTGGCCTTTAACTGACTAATAAATGCAACCGATATAAACTGTGATAATTCTGGGTGATTTATGATTCGATCGACAATTGTATTGTACACTAGTGCAGGATCAGGCCAATCCAGTTCTTTTTCAATTACCGGTGTGTCGTCTGTATTCAGTACATGTCCAACAAATGCAAATGCTAACGTTTTGTATTTCTTATAATTGTCAGGAACTGGAAAAGTCCCCCTTGTCGTCTCGATTACACACCTACTTTCATCGTACACCATAGGTTGGAAGTGCTGCATAATACATTGCTTAATACAAGCAAGCAGTCTCTCGCCATTCATATTTCAGTTATTTTCCATTACAGCTGATGTCATTGTATATCAGCGCTGTAAAAATCTATCTGTTACAGAAGGTTTTCGCGGTTTTTATAAACAAAACTTTCGTTACGAAATCGAGCAATCACCCCAGCTGCGTATTTGGAAATTCGGGAAAAAGTAGAGCAACGCGAGTTGCATTTTTTACACCATAATGCATGATTAACTTCGAGAAGGGATTAAGGCTAATTTCACTAGTATGTTTCAAAAACCTCAATCTGTCCATTGAATGCCTTATAAAACAGCTATAGATTGCATAGAAGAGTTAGCTACTCAATGCTTTTTGTCAAAGCTTACTGATGATGATGTGTCTACTTTCAGGCGGGTCTGTAGTAAGGAGAATGACATTATAAAGCTGGCACTTAGAATTCCACGGACTATAGACTATACTAGTATACTCCGTCTACTGTACGATACACTTCC
>NZ_WELG01000068.1 GCF_009184425.1 Flagellimonas olearia
GGCCGTATGGTCTTGATTCTAGCGCAGAAGATTCCAGCGTATCTTCTGACTCCAGTGCTGAGGTAATTTTGCCTGCTGCGAAGATGGTTAAGGAAAGGTTTGATTCGATTGGAAATGGTATGCTCTCTTCACAAGAAGCAAGTCAGGCTGCCATAGATTTGATGCTACAGAATAACAAGCTGTTAGACAATAGAAAGCAACTATACAAATCTATTGCTATAATAATAGGAAGATTGCCCGAGAAAGACAAGAAGAGAGCTACCGAAATGCTCATGAGAAAAATGGATTGTACACAGTTATTAGTCCCACCAGCTCCAACGGAAGAAGATGTTATGAAGCTCGTAAGCGTCGTTACCCAATTGCTTACTTTAGTTCCACCAGATCGTCAAGCTGCTTTAATAGGTGATTTATTCATCCCGGA
>NZ_WELG01000069.1 GCF_009184425.1 Flagellimonas olearia
ACCGTCATCTTATCCGACCAATCACATATTGGTCTTTAATTTACATAGGAGAAACAAGAAACCTTAGCGCAAGGTAAATGCTGATTTCTGAAAGAATGACGGAGGTGATTTGATGTCAGCGCAGAACCTAACTTGCCCTGCATCGATACAAACCGATCCTTATCCCACCCGGTTACATCAACACCCGGACCAACCTTGGTACAAGCGTCAGGAGCATACGGTGAAAGGCCGCCATCTTCCTGGGCCGCTTTCCCAATCACAACTTGATAACTTTGAGCAGAACGGCTTTCTGTTCGAACGCGGTTTTTTGCACAGCGATGAAGTGAACGCGCTTTCTAACGCCATGAGCGAGCTTCTCAATCGTAATGACTATCGAAATCGCTCTTTCACAATTACCGAACCTGACAGCCAGGAGATTCA
>NZ_WELG01000070.1 GCF_009184425.1 Flagellimonas olearia
GCGGGCAACCAATGGCGTCCAGCTGCGCTAGTAATGGCTTGCGCTAGTCCACGATATGATGAGCGCCGAGGCTTTGACACCAGTTGGCAGAGGTTTCGCGACCCGCAGTGGTGATCACCTTAAGACCAAAATAGTGGGCGGCTAGCTGGATAGCGATGGACCCCACTCCTCCTGCGCCACCGATCACCAGCACACTTTTCCCCTCACACTCTCCGGCTCGAAAACCGAGCTGATCTTCCAGGGCCTCCCAGGCGGTTAGTGTGGTGAGGGGGAGTGCAGCCGCTTCTTGCATGCCCAGGCTATTCGGTTTTTTTGCCACTAGCCGTTCATCAACACACTGGAACTGGGCATTGCTGCCCTGGCGTTGCACGGCGCCGGCATACCAGACCCGGTCGCCGACGTTGAAATTTTCCACTT
>NZ_WELG01000071.1 GCF_009184425.1 Flagellimonas olearia
TGTCTGGCACGATTTGCCTTGAAAACTGCGCTGTAGTTATTCGCTGGGCGGCCAAGGGCGAGTAATGTCTGTTTCTGCCACACGCCTTGTTATTTTATCTTGGCTGCAGATGAGGCGCTTGGCTCCAGCAACTTGAAATAGCGGTTATTGCCCGCATGGCTGATACCGTAGGCATGTAGTGCAACAAGGAGAGATTATCCATGCAGTTACTCAGCAACAGCCTCACCGATCAGGCGCCGATTCTGGAAAAATTTGCCTTTGCGACGATAAACCCGGACACCCATGTATCCTTAGCCAGTAATATTAACCCGCATTTAGCTTGGAAAGGTGCTCCTGAAGGGACGCGTTCCTTTGCCATTGTGTGCGTGGACCCGGATGCGCCTAGTGCAGCAGATGATGTGAACAAGGA
>NZ_WELG01000072.1 GCF_009184425.1 Flagellimonas olearia
TCAATGAAAGAAAAAAACTTTTGGCCTTTAGGGATCATGAGTGTGCTTGTTCTTGGGCTTGGGCTTGTGGTGTTTTTGGTGGTGTTTGCCCTAAAAAATTCGCCTAAAAACGATTTAGTGTATTTTAAGGGCCATAACGAAGTGGATTTAAACTTTAACGCTATGCTTAAAACCTATGAAAACTTTAAATCCAATTATCGTTTTTTAGTGGGTTTAAATCCTCTCACAGAAGGCTCTAAAACCCCCATTTTGCCCTATTTTTCTAAAGGCACGCATGGGGATAAAAAACTCCAAGAAAACCTTTTAAAAAACGCTTTGATTTTGGAAAAATCCAACACGCTTCATGCGCAATTGCAACCGCTCAAACCCGCTTTAGATTCGCCAAATATTCAAGTGTATTTAGCGTTT
>NZ_WELG01000073.1 GCF_009184425.1 Flagellimonas olearia
CGCTGGGACAGGCCCGCTTTCATCGGAAAGCCGGTTTGGGGAAGGTTTAGCGTTGCCTTGTAGTCCGTCATGATTCCGCTTATTACACCGTAGGCATATCAAAAAAGGCCCGGACTGCGTTTATGTCCTGCCGGATGGCAGTTTTCAACAGGTCCAGATCCGCGAATTTTTCTTCCGGGCGCACATAATGGCGGAAGGCCACTGTCAGGTGCGCGCCGTACAGGCTATCTTGATGCGTGCACTGAGCATCGCCTGAGCTACCCGCCGGATCACCGTAATCCAGCAGATATACTTCCAAACGATTCTCCGTGCCATTCACCGTGGGACGGGTGCCCATATTGGCGGCCCCGGGCTGGTCGGTAAGCCCTGCGCCAGTAACCGCCACCGCAAAAACACCATGCAAGGGGG
>NZ_WELG01000009.1 GCF_009184425.1 Flagellimonas olearia
GTCGTACAAAGTTCAAAAGTGTCTTGTATCATATACTAAAGGAACTAATTCAATCTCAGGGAACCGTAAAGGTTTATCGCGGTAGTAGTTTTTCACACGATTCGATAAAGATAAGCTTACATTATGAAGAGCAGCATATTACAGCCGTATGGGTCTACTTGACAGTAAAATTTGAAGAGCATTGGAAGCCTGTTGATGTAGAGGTCGAGTTTAGATGCAAGTTCAAGGAGCGAAAGGTGGATGGGTAGGTTATATAGGGATATAGCACAGAGATATATAGCAAAGAGATACTTTTGAGCAATGTTTGTGGAAGCGGTATTCGCAATATTTTAGTAGCTCGTTACAGTCCGGTGCGTTTTTGGTTTTTTGAAAGTGCGTCTTCAGAGCGCTTTTGGTTTTCAAAAGCGCTCTGAAGTTCCTATACTTTCTAGAGAATAGGAACTTCGGAATAGGAACTTCAAAGCGTTTCCGAAAACGAGCGCTTCCGAAAATGCAACGCGAGCTGCGCACATACAGCTCACTGTTCACGTCGCACCTATATCTGCGTGTTGCCTGTATATATATATACATGAGAAGAACGGCATAGTGCGTGTTTATGCTTAAATGCGTACTTATATGCGTCTATTTATGTAGGATGAAAGGTAGTCTAGTACCTCCTGTGATATTATCCCATTCCATGCGGGGTATCGTATGCTTCCTTCAGCACTACCCTTTAGCTGTTCTATATGCTGCCACTCCTCAATTGGATTAGTCTCATCCTTCAATGCTATCATTTCCTTTGATATTGGATCATATGCATAGTACCGAGAAACTAGTGCGAAGTAGTGATCAGGTATTGCTGTTATCTGATGAGTATACGTTGTCCTGGCCACGGCAGAAGCACGCTTATCGCTCCAATTTCCCACAACATTAGTCAACTCCGTTAGGCCCTTCATTGAAAGAAATGAGGTCATCAAATGTCTTCCAATGTGAGATTTTGGGCCATTTTTTATAGCAAAGATTGAATAAGGCGCATTTTTCTTCAAAGCTTTATTGTACGATCTGACTAAGTTATCTTTTAATAATTGGTATTCCTGTTTATTGCTTGAAGAATTGCCGGTCCTATTTACTCGTTTTAGGACTGGTTCAGAATTCCTCAAAAATTCATCCAAATATACAAGTGGATCGATCCTACCCCTTGCGCTAAAGAAGTATATGTGCCTACTAACGCTTGTCTTTGTCTCTGTCACTAAACACTGGATTATTACTCCCAGATACTTATTTTGGACTAATTTAAATGATTTCGGATCAACGTTCTTAAT